>DATKHY010000007.1:0-1200000 GCA_035544215.1 Candidatus Binatia bacterium
CGGGTGGGTGCGGGACCGTTTACCGTGTGAGCACCACTGGCACGGAGAAAGTCCTGTACAGCTTCCATGGCGGCAGCTCCGACGGGGCCAACCCGGCCGGGAATTTGATCGACGTGAACGGCACGCTATATGGCACGACCGAATACGGCGGTGGCGGATGCCCTGATCTTGGCTGCGGGACCGTGTACAGAATTAGCACGACCGGAACCGAGACGATGCTCCATAGCTTCGCTGATAGCTCATCCGACGACGGATATGCCCCGCTCGCGGGTTTGATCGACGTCAATGGCACTTTGTACGGCACGACGAAATATGGCGGCGCAAACTGTGAGAGCTTTCTGGGCTGCGGAACCGTTTACAGCATTAGCACGAGCGGCTCGGAAAAAGTGCTCTTCAGTTTCGGTGGCAGCCCCGACGGGGCGTGGCCAATCTCGGGCTTGATCAACGTGAAGGGTACTTTGTACGGCACGACGTTCACGGGCGGTTCATCCGGCCACGGAACGGTTTATCGCATAACCACAACCGGTACCGAGAAAGTGCTGCATAGCTTCAGCAACTCGCCGGACGGAGCGAGCCCCACCGCGGGGCTGATCGACGTGAACGGCACCCTGTACGGCACGACGAAAACTGGCGGCGGCACGCCGTGTGGGACGTCCTTTTACTTGGGCTGCGGAGTCGTTTACAGTATTACCACTACCGGCAAGGAGAAGGTGCTGCACAGCTTCGTTCCAGCCAGCGACGGTCCGTATTATCCGTTGGGCGGTTTGGTAGAAGTGAGGGGGACCATGTACGGCACGACAGAGGCCGGCGGGCAGTGCGGCGACAGTTGCGGAGTCGTTTACAGCGTTACCACGGCCGGCTATCTGACGACGCTCCACTACTTCCTTGGGGGCTCCGATGGGGAGAACCCCGATACCGCCATGATCGATGTCAACGGTACTCTTTATGGGACGACGCCCAGCGGCGGGAGTTTGAAGTGCGATCATCACCGCGGCTGCGGAACCGTCTTCGCATTGACTCCATAACGACGAGATTGTCCTGCGCATTCCTCCCGTCACCCGGGCCCGCGAGGCCGCATCGCGATAGCCGGCGTTGGGGCTAAGCCTCGCAGGCTGGGGCCCGACCGTGCGAAAAAGCGTTATGGCATAAGGTGTTTGTACGGTCTGACTGCCTTAGCACAAACTAGCGATCTCTAGTCTCTTGGACTAGCGCTACCCACACAGTTACCCATATGGCTTACCCGCATGGCTTTTGGAGCGGTGCCGACCGGCATAAAAAACCCTTACTCAGTAAGGGTTTTTAGGTGGTCGGGCTGACTGGATTCGAACCAGCGATCTCTAGTCCCCCAGACTAGCGCGATAACCAAGCTTCGCTACAGCCCGTTCGATTTTTTCATCGGCTTCTTCGCACGCGATGCGTGGCCGCCGACCGCATCCTTCAAGGAGCTCCCGGCGACAAACGCCGGCACGTTGCGCGCGGCGATTTGTATCTTCTCACCGGTTTTCGGATTGCGCCCCTCGCGCGCCTGACGCGCGCGAACGACGAAACTTCCGAACGGGTTCAGCGCGACGCGGTCGCCCTTTTGCAACGCTCCTTGAATTTCATTTAGGATGAAGTCCACTATCTGACCAGCCTGACGCCTCGACAGAGCTGCCTCTGTGGCTACCGCATCAACTACGTCGGCCTTCGTCAAGTCGGATCTCCTCCGCCCCCGGGATATACGCAGGCCGAATGTGCCCTCCTCCCGCACCCGCCGGCCCTACGCGGAAATGATTTCGGACAGCGCACGCAGCGCCGAGACGTACCCGCGCGCTCCCAGCCCGCTGACGGTCCCGCGGCAGGCGGCCGCCGTCACGCTGGTCCGCCGGAACGCCTCGCGCGCCGCGATGTTCGAAAGATGCACTTCTACGACGGGAATGCCGATCGCCGCGATCGCGTCCGCGATTGCGTACGAGTAGTGCGCGTACGCGCCCGGGTTGATGACGACGCCCGCGTACGCGCCCCTCGCGGCGTGGAGAGCGTCGATGATCCGGCCCTCCGAGTTATACTGCTCGCAGCGGACCTCTAGGTCGAGCATTTTCGCTTCCTGTGCGATCGTAGCGTTCACTTCGGCGAGGGTCTCCGTCCCATAGATTTCCGGCTGGCGTTCGCCGAGCAGGTTGAGGTTTGGTCCGTGCAACACGAGAACGCGCATCGAGTTCGCTTCTTTGGAGGAAAAGCGCGGGCCTCCGAATCAGACGCCCCTCATGCCCGATACGCTGTTCGCAGCATCCGCGCCCGACGCCGCAGTCGCCCTCGTCGCCGCGATCACTACCGATCTGGTCGTAGAGATCCGCGACCGGCACGACCTCTGGCCCACGGCGACCGCCGCCGTGGGGCGCCTTACCACGGGTGCTGCGCTGTTCGGCGCCCAGCTGAAAGGCAACGAGCGCATCTCGCTGCAGATCGCGGGGAGCGGCCCGCTCGGAACGCTGGCGGCCGAGGCGTGGTTATTAGATGAGCGCACGGTCGCCGCGCGCGGATACGCGCAAAACGGGCGGGTGGATCTTCCGATCGACGCACGCGGTAAGTTTGACGTCTCGGGGGCGGTCGGGAAGGGATCGCTTCAGGTTACGCGCTCGAGTGAAATCGGGCAGCCGTACGTTGGCGTGGTTCCGCTTCGCTCGGGCGAGATCGCCGAGGATCTCGCGGTGTATCTCGCTCAGTCGGAGCAGATACCCAGCGTCGTCGCAATCGGCGTGCTGGCCAATCCGGACGGCGTCGTTGCAGCCGGCGGAGTTCTCGCGCGAGCGCTGCCGGGTACCGACGAACGCGCGCTAGCCGAGCTGGAACGGCGCGCGGCCTTGATGCCGCCCGTGACGCAGCTGATCGCGAACGGCGCCGATGCGGGCGCACTGCTGCACGAGCTCGCGGGCGATTGGAAGCTACAATCCCAGCACGAGATGGCCGTGCGATTCGCCTGTCGGTGCAGCCGCGCGAAGGTCGAAGCCGTGCTCTTGGGCCTCGGCGCCGACGAGCTGTTGCGGCTGTCGCGAGAACGCGACGGCACCGAAGCGACCTGCGAGTATTGCAAGTTGCGCTACTTCTTCACCACCTCCGAGGTCGAGGAGCTGCTGGCGCGCGTCTAGCGCCGAGGCAGCACCCGCGCAAACCGGCGCGAGCCCACCGACAGCACGGCGGGAGCCGCGGCCAACCACGGCGCGTTCGGATCGCTCACCGGTCGTCCGTCGATCTTCACGGCGTTGCCCGAGATCAGCCGCTCCGCCGCGCGGCGGCTCTCGGCAAAGCCCGCCTTCACGACGACCTCTGCGACGCGCTTGCACTCGCCCAAATCGATTTCGGGCAGCGATTCGGTCGGGATTTCCTTGCGCTGGACGGTCCGCTCGAAGAATTCGCGCGCGCCCGCCGCGGCCGGCGCCCCGTGGTAGCGCGTCACGATCTCTTCCGCGAGGCGCTTCTTCTCTTCCATCGGATTAGCACGTCCCGCGGCCAGATCCGTCGCGAGCTTGGCGCTGTCGAACTTCGAGCGGAACGCGGCCAGCCGCGCGTAGATCGGCATGAGCTCGTCCGAGATCTTCATGAGCTTGCCGAACTGATCGCTGGGCGCCTCCGCGACGCCGACGTAGTTCCCGAGCGACTTGCTCATCTTCTTCTCGCCGTCCAGACCGACGAGCAGCGGCACCGTCGCGCAGATCTGCGGAAGCTGCCCGAACTCGCGCTGGTACTGGCGCCCCAGCAGCAGGTTGAAGAGCTGGTCCGTACCGCCCAGCTCTACGTCGGCTTCGATCGCGACCGAATCGTACGCCTGCGCGACCGGATAGAGCAGCTCGTGGAGCGAGATCGCGACGCCGGCGTCGTAACGCTCGCGAAAGTCGTTGCGCTCGAGCATCTGCGCGACCGTAGTCTTAGCGAGCAGCTTCACGAAGTCCGAAGGCGAGAGCCGATCGAGCCACTCCGAGTTGTAGCGCAGCTCGACGCGCTCCAGATCTAGCACCTTGCCCGCCTGTTCGCGGTAGGTCTGCATGTTCGCTTCGATCTCGTCGCGCGTCAGCTGCGGACGGGTCACGTTCCGGCCGCTCGGATCACCGATCCGCGCCGTGAAATCGCCGATGATCAGCGTGACCCGGTGCCCGGCCTCCGCGAACAGCGCGAGCTGATGCAGAACGACCATGAAGCCGAGGTGCAGGTCGGCACTGGTCGGATCGATGCCCAGCTTGACGCGCAGCGGCCTGCCCGTCGCTAGACGCTCGCGGAACTCCGCGCTCGTTTCGACGTGCTCGAAACCGTCCAGCAGCGCGTCGGCCGCGTGGCTCACGTGCGCAGCTCGATCATCGTGACGCCGGTCGAGCCTTCGTCTTCGTTGCCGTAGCGCAGGCTCTTCACAGCCGGATGCGCGCGCAGATACTCCTGCAGGCCGCGTCCGAGCATGCCGGTTCCCTTACCGTGGATCAGGCGCAGCGGCGAGTTGCCCGCGAGCAACGCGTCGTCGATCCAGCGCTCGACCAGCGGCTCCGCCTCGGCGTAGCGCTTGCCGCGCACGTCCAGTGCCTCCGACGTGCGCGCGGCGGCGCTCAACCGCGCGCTCGCGGCGCCGGCGCTCCCGGCGGCCGTAACGGCCGAGGCCTCGCGCCCAACGTCGATCTTCTCCACCAGCATCTTCATTGAACCGACCGAAACGAGCAACCTCTCACCGTAATCCTCCGCGACGACGCCCTCTTGATTGAGCGAGAGGATGCGCACGCGGTCGCCGGGTTCAAAAGTATGATCGTCCGAAGCTTTGCGTTCGTCCGGCACGATCCCGAGGTCGCGGCGCATCGCTTCGATGGTTTGGGCGAGCAGGGCGGCCTGCGACGAGCTCACCTTGCCCTTGCGCTTGCGCTCGGAGTCGCCGCCGGACTCCGCTGCGCGCCGCTGCAGCTCGCGAACGAAGTCGCGCAAGCTCTGCTGCAGTCGCTCCTCAGCCCTTGTAGCGAAACGGCGCCGCTGCGTCTCGAGCTCCGCGCGTTCGCCGCGCAAGCGCTCGAGCTCGCCCGACGCCTCGCGGCGTTCGGTTTCCAGGCCGGAGCGCGCCTCGCGCAGCTCGGCGTTGCGCGCGGCGAGCTCGGCCAGCGCGGCCTCGTAGTCGCGTTCGCGGTGTTCGAGCAGTGCGGCTGCGCGCTCCACGATTTGCGGATCGATCCCAAGGCGCTCGGCGAGCGGAAACGCCAGCGACTGGCCAGGCGTGCCCACGTCCAGCTCGAACGTCGGCGCGAACGTCTGTGGATCAAATCGCACGCTTGCGTTCGCGACCCCCGGAGTGGAATGCGCGAACAGCTTGAGCTCGATCGAGTGCGTCGAGACGAGCGCCCGCGCGCCGCACTTGAGCAGCCGCTCCAGCATGGCGCGGGCGAGCGCGGCACCCGCGCTGGGTTCGGTTCCGCCGCCGATCTCGTCGACGACCGCGAGCGTCCGCGCGCCGGCCCCATCGAGGATCTCGCGCATGCGTTGGAGGTGCGCCGAGAACGTCGAGGCGTTGGCTACCAGCGACTGCTCGTCACCGATGTCTGCAATCAGCCGCTCGAAGCGGCCGATGCGCGTGCCGCTTGCGGCGGGCAGCTGCATGCCGCAGTAGGCCATCACCACGAAGAGGCCCGCCATCTTTAACGCGACGGTCTTTCCGCCCATGTTGGGACCGCTGATCACGAGCAGACGCGTCGCGTCGTCGATGGCGAGCGACTGCGGAACCGCGCGTTCGCCGAGCAGCGGATGGCGCCCGCGCTGGATCGTGAGCACGGCGTTGTCGGTCAACTCGGGGGGCACGGCGCTGGTGCGTTGCGCGAGCTCGGCCTTGGCCGCCAAGAGATCGACGACCGCGAGCATCTCGACGTTGGCCTCGATCGCGGCGGCGTTGCGCCCAACGTCCGCGGAGAGCGCCTCGAGAATGCGCCGCACCTCGCGCTCTTCCTCGATCTGTAGCGTGCGCACGCGGTTGTTCGCCTCGAGCGCGGCAAGCGGCTCGATGAAGAGCGTCTGCCCGCTGGCACTCGTGTCGTGGACGATGCCCGGCAGGCTGCCGGCGAACTCGGCCTTGATCGGAATCACAAAGCGCCCGTCTCGAACCGTGACGATGCGGTCCTGGATCGCCTTCTCGTTCTTGGACGAATTGAGGATGGAGCTCATGCGATCGCGCGCGTCTGCCTGCGCCTGCGCCAAGCTACGGCGGATCCTCCCGAGCGCGTGTGATGCGCGCTCGAGCACCACGCCGCGCTCATCGAGCGCGTCGACGATGGAACGCTGCAGTTCGTGCAGCGGCGTGTATGCCACGACGACGCCGGCGAGATCGCCGTGTTCGCGGACGGCGCGATGGGCCGAGGCCGCGGCGGCCACAGCGTCGCCGATGGCGCGGAGATCGCTCCCGGCTAGCGCGCGGCCGACTTGGGCGGCCGCCGTCAGCGGCGCGGTGTCGACGGCGCGCATCACGTGGAGTTCCCCGCCGGCCACGAGCGACCGCAGCCCCTCCGTGCGCAGCTGCTCGCGGCGGACGTCGGCGAAATCCGTCAGCGGCGAGAGCCGCGCCGCGAGGCCTTTGCCGCGTTCGGTGTGCGTTAAGCCCACGACGCGCTCGCGCACACCGGCGAAATCGATCGCCTCGAGGGTCCGCGGGTCGGCGAGGCTCATCGTGTTATGCGGGCTTTTAGGATTGGAGCTTAACGCTCACCAACTCGTTGACGAGCGCGGGATCCGCCTTGCCGCGCGACGCCTTCATCACCTGGCCGATGAGAAACCCCGCAACGTTGGTCTTTCCGGCCCGATAGTCGGCGACGACGCTCGGATTCGCGGCGAGCACGTCGTCTACAAAGCGTTCGATCGTCGCGCGGTCGGTCGTCTGCGCGAGACCCTCGCGCTCGACCATCTCCGCGGGCGAGCCGCCACCCTCCCACATGCGCGCGACGAGCTCCTTGGCGATCTTCGAGTTCACGCGTTTGCTCTCGACGAGCCCGATCAGCTCGGCCAGCTGCTCCGGCGCCACGCGCGACTCGGCCACGGCCACGCCGGTCTCGTTGGCGAGCCGCGACAGGTCGCCGAGCACGAAGTTGCTCGACTGGTGCGCGTTGCGGCTGCGTTCCACGACGCGGTCGAAGTAGTCCGCCAGCGCGAGGTTGTCGATCAACTGGTTCGCCGGCTTCGCGTCCATGCCGTACGACTTCGTGTAGCGCTCGAAGCGCTGCCACGGCAGCGCGGGCAGGCCCTCTTGGATGCGCTCGACGTCGCTGCGCTCAATCTCTAGCGGCACGAGATCGGGATCCGGGAAGTAGCGGTAGTCGTGCGCCTCTTCTTTGCTGCGCATCGAGTGCGTGACGCCGTTGATCTCGTCCCAGCCGCGCGTCTCTTGTACGACGCGCTGGCCGGCGCGCAGCAACGCGACCTGCCGGTCGATCTCGCTCGCGATCGCGCGCTCGACCGAACGAAACGAGTTCATGTTCTTGATCTCCGCCTTCGTGCCGAGGGTGTTCGAGCCGGCCGGACGGACCGAGACGTTGGCGTCGCAGCGCAGCGAGCCTTCCTCCATCTTGACGTCGCTGACGCCGAGCGCCAGCAGAGTCCGACGCAGCGCCTCGAGATAAGCGATCGCCTCCGCCGCGCTGTTCAGCTCGGGCTCCGAGACGCATTCCATCAGCGGCACTCCGGCGCGATTGAAGTCAACGAGCGAGTACGCGCTGCCGGCGATGCGCCCATCGCCGGAGCCTGCGTGTGTCGATTTGCCGGTATCCTCTTCTAAATGGATGCGCGTGAGGCGGCACTCCCGCATCGTGCCGTCCTCCATCCAATACTTGACCGCGCCCCCGACCGTCAGCGGCATGTCGTACTGCGAGATCTGATAGTTCTTGGGCATGTCCGGGTAGAAGTAATTCTTCCGGTCGAACTTCGAAAAGGCGGGGATCTCCGCGCCGAATGCAGCGCCTGTCTTCAGAATCAGCTCGATCGCTTTAGCGTTGGGCACGGGCAACGCGCCGGGCATGCCGAGGCACACGGGGCAGGTCTTCGTGTTTGGCTCGCCCCCGAACTCATTGCGGCAACCGCAAAACATCTTGGTTTCCGTCTTCAGCTCGACGTGGCATTCGATGCCGATGACGGCTTCGTACTCGCCGCTCACGCGCTCACCCCCGACGCGGGCTTGTGCGCCCGCGCGTGCCGAGTCGCCTGCTCGTATGCGTGCGCCGCGCCGAGCAAGAGCCGCTCGGAAAACACCGGCCCCGCGAGCTGCAGCCCGATCGGCATCGGGATGCTTCCGCCCGCGGGCGTGGTCCATCCGCACGGAACCGAGAGCGCGGGCAGCCCCGCGAGGGACATCGGAATTGTGTAGTAGTCCATCAGATACATGCTGTACGGATCGCTCTTTGCGTTAAACTCAAACGCGGGGCAGCTCGTCGCCGGGCACGCGATCAGATCGCATGCCGCAAAGGCGCGCTCGAAGTCGCTAGCGATCAGCGTACGCGCTTTCTGCGCCCGGAGATAGTACGCGTCGTAGTAGCCGCTCGAGAGCGCGTACGTCCCGATCAAGATCCGGCGCTTCACCTCGGGTCCGAAGCCGGCGGCGCGCGTCCGGTCATACATCTGCCGCACGTCGTCGCCGTCGACGCGTAAGCCGTAGCGCACGCCGTCGAAGCGCGCCAGGTTCGACGAGCACTCCGCGGGCGCGATCAGATAGTACGTCGCGACGCCGTAGTCCGCCGTCGGCAGCGAGACCTCGACGAGCTGCGCGCCGAGGCTTTCTAGGTCGCGATACGCGGCGCGATAGAGCGCGTCCATGCCGTCCCCGAGCGCCGCCGTATCGAATTCCTTGACGATGCCGATCCGCAGGCCGCGGAGGTCGGTGCGAAGCGCGTCGGCCGTAGCGGCGACCGGCGAGTCGATCGAGGTCGCATCCATCGGATCGAAACCGGCCATCGCATCGTAGGCGAGCGCCGCGTCTTCGACCGTGCGTGTCAGCGGCCCGATCTGATCGAGGCTGGAAGAGAACGCGATCAGGCCGTAGCGCGACACGCGCCCGTACGTCGGCTTGAATCCGATCAGGTTGCAGAACGCGCCGGGCTCGCGGATCGATCCGCCGGTGTCGCTGCCTAGACCGATGACGGCCTCGTACGCCGCGACGGCGGCGGCGGAACCGCCGCTGGATCCGCCGGGAACGCGCGACGGATCGTAGGGATTGCGCGTCACGCCGAGCGCCGAGTTCTCACACGAGCTGCCCATCGCGAACTCGTCGCAGTTGCTTTTGCCGATCGGAACGGCGCCCGCGGCGAGCATGCGCGCGACGGCCGTCGCCGTATACGGCGCGATCCAGTGTTCGAGGATCTTGCTGCCCGCCGTCGTGCGCGTGCCGTCGAGACACATGTTGTCTTTCACGGCGATCGGCACGCCCGCGAGCGGCAGCGACTCGCTCCGGCGGACGCGTTCGTCGACGCTCGCCGCCTGCACGAGCGCCAGGTCGCCCAACACCGTCAAATAGCTGCCGAAGAGTCCGTCGACGTCGCGCACTCGGGCGAGCGTCGCCTCCGCGACCTCGACCGCGCTGACCCGGCCGGAGCGCACGTCGGCCGCGATCTCCGCGCCGCTGCGTTCGATCAGCTCGGCTGCCATCTTCGTCTACTCCGCGAGGATCCGCGGAACGCGGAAGAACGGGCCCTGCCGCTGCGGCGCCTCGGCCAGCACGCGCTCGCGATCGAGGCACGGCTGCGGGACGTCGTCCCGCGTCACGTTACGCGATTCGACGACCTGCGCGGTCGCGGCGACGTTCGAGACGTCGAGCTCCGCGAGCGCGTCAACGTGGCCCAGCAAGTCGCCGAGCTGTTTTCCGAAGCGCTCGACCTCCTCGTCGGTCAGAGCGATGCGCGCGAGTTTGGCGACGTAACGAATGTCGATGCTATCGGCTGACAAGGTCGGAGTACTCCAGGAGGACCAGCGTCTCGACGTGGCCGGTCTGTGGAAACATGTCGAATGGTTGCACGATTTCGAGGCGGTAGCCCTTGGCTGCCAGGAACTTCAAATCCCGTGCGAGGGTCGCGGCATCGCAGGAAAGATACCAGAGACGGGGCACCCGCGCTCGCGCGATCGCCGCAAGCGTCACGTCGTCGCATCCCTTGCGCGGCGGATCCAGGAACACGGTCGGCGCCCGGCGCAGCGCCGATCGCAGCGGCTGCGTCCCGAGCGCCGTCTCCACCCGGGCGGCGACGAAAGCCGCGCGCGACTCCAGCCCGTTGAGACGCGCATTGGCAACGGCCTCGGCGACGGCCCGTGCATTCTCCTCGACGCCCACGACGTTCCAGCCACGCTTCGCGAAGAACAGCGCGAACGTGCCGATTCCGCAATACAGATCGACGAGCGAGCCCGGTTCGCCGAGCCGCTGCGACAAAAACTCGAAAATGCGTCCGACCATCTCGGCGTTGATCTGAAAGAACGAGCCCGCCGACACGCGGTAGCGCACGCCGCCGATCTCCTCTTCGATCTCTGGCGTGCCGCACAGCACGCGATGATTCCGGCCCGCGATCGCGTTGGCGCTGCTGAGGTCGAAGGAGTTAGTGACCCCTACGATCCACGGCGCCTCTTCCACGAGGAGCCGCGCGGCTTGCGCGGCTCCGCGCGACTGTCGCTCGGTCGTCACGCTCACGACCACCTGACCGGTCGTGCGAGCGCTGCGCGCGACGATGTGCCGCGCGTCGGCGAGCATGTGCTTCACGGGGTCGCTTGCGCTCAGCGCTTCGATGCGGCCAAGCGTAGCGTCGAGCTGCGGTGTGACGACGGGGCACGTATCGATCGGCACGACGTCGTGCGAGCGCTGGCGGTAGAAGCCGAGCCGCGCCTGCGCGGCGGCGTGGTCCACGACGAGCGCCATCTTGTTGCGATACGCGCGGGGGTTGCTCATCCCGATCGTCTCGCCGACGACGGCATTCAATCCGCCGATGCGCGCAAGCGCGTTGCGCACGATCCCCTGTTTCCACGCGAGCTGAGCGGGATAGGCCAGGTGCTGAACCTGACATCCGCCGCACTCCCCGAAAACGCGGCAAAACGGCTCGGCGCGATCGGACGAATCGGAGAGTCGCTCGATCATCTCCCCAACCGCATAGCGCCGCTTCACCTCCGAGATGCGGACGCGCGCGCGCTCATGCGGGAGCGGGCCGAAGCAAAAGACGGCCATCTCGCCGGCGCGAGCGACACCTTGCCCGTTGCTCAACAGATCCGTGAAGAGAAGCTCGAGTTCGGCTCCCACGCGGAGCGCGGGTGAGCGCTTAAGCGCTGTGTCGCTGCTCGTCGAGCGCCTTGAGCAGAGAGTTGGCTTCGTCGATCAATTCCTGAATGCGCTGCGTCGTCGGATCCTCGCGCCGGCCGATGGAGGCGATCCGGATCGCCGTGTACGCGAGGCCCGTGCCGAGGACGGCCACGCCGACGCCAAAGCCGATCCAAAAGAGCGTGCGCGCCGTGCGTCGCTGTTCGCTGTGTTCCGGTTCGGGCGTCTGGTTCGGGAATTCCATGGCGCGCTTATTCGCCTTTCGGCGATGCGCTGCCTGTCAGCGTGACATCGTCCACGAACTGTTCGGTGGCGAGCTTTGCGTAACCGTCGCCGTGCACGCCGAAGTAGAGCCAATAGGTATGGCCGGCGTATGCGCCGAGGTTCCAGGTGCCGCGCACCCATGCCGGCTTGTAGTTGGCCGTCTTGTACAGATTGACCACCACGTTGCCGCGATCGTCGAGTAGATCCGCCTCTTGATACGCGAAGCTCGTGTTCGCCTCGTCCGAGAGCTGATACAGGTACGCCGTCAACACGGCGCCCGCCGGAATCGCAACCGACTGACAGACGCCCGAGTTGCCCAGCGGCTCGCTCGCGCCGGTCAGCGTTCCGGAATATTCCTCGTAGGTGCCGGAGTGCGGATGCTCGCGCGTAACGTAGGCGGGCACGTCGCCGCACTCAAACCAGCCGCCGTCGAGCTTTCCGGACTCGAAGCCGCCGTTGCTTACAGCGTCGGCGCTAGCGCTGGAAGCGGGGCTCGGCCGCACGCGGGGCACGTTAAAGTGCCCCGCCACGACGGAACGCGTCTGCGCTTGGGCGCATGCGCCGGCGAACGCGAACATAAGCGAGAGCGCGACGCTGCGACTAGTTCGCGACACCGAGGTGACCCACATCGTTCAGTCTGAGGAGACGCGCTCGGTCTTCGCCGATCGCGACGCGGGTGATCCCGCCCGGCGAGAATCGCGTGGTCTCCAGCTCCAGCTCCGCGCAAAACGCGTGCAGCGCTCCCGCGTGCGTCACGACGGCGACCGGCGATTCGCCCTTCGCGATCAAATCGTCGAGAAACGCTCGCACGCGCCGCCGAACTTGCTCGAACGATTCACCGCCGGCCGGCCGGTAGTAGCGCGCCGCGTTGCGAGGACGGCGCGCAAGTTCCGGGTCGTGCGCGAGGATCTCGTCCCACGTGAGCCCCTCCCAGCGTCCGAAATCGAACTCACGCAGGCGCGAGTCATCGACGAGCGGCACGCCGTACGCGTCAGCCAAGGCACGCGCCGTCTCTCGCGCACGTTGCATATCGCTCGAGTAGACCTTGCGAAAGCCATCGGCCCCCAGAGCGCTCGCGATGGCAAGCGCGTGCGCCCGGCCACGCTCGGACAGCGGGAGATCCGTGCTTCCCTGGAAGCGGCCCGTCTCGTTCCACTCCGTCGGGCCGTGGCGAATCAGCGCGACGTGCAGCATGCGCGAAGTGGCGGAGAGGGAGGGATTCGAACCCTCGAGAGGCTCATCACCTCTGCTCGCTTTCCAAGCGAGTGCATTCGACCACTCTGCCACCTCTCCAGATGTCACGCCTCGGGTGTCGAGCCTCAACCACTGACGCGATCGACGTGCGCGAGCCAGTAGTCGAAGCTGGCTCGCGCCTGCCCCTCGAGCATCGCGTCGCCCGGAACGACCTCGCGGCGCAGGAGCTCCGCGAGGTTCGCGCGCGGCCCGTAGTTCGCGTCGATCACCAGTTCGGCCGCGCGCAGCTGCGCGACCAGGCTGTCCGACAACGAAACGTTGGGCGGAAGCGTGCTGAGCACGATTTCCGGCGGATTGGCGTTCGGCCACGGTTTCGCCTCGAAACGCCGGCAGGTCGCGTCGCGGCGGCGCGCGTCGCGCCCCCAGACGAAGGTGTATGCGTCGTTGTCGTGCAGCTCGGCGAGGATCGCGCGCGCGGTGGCGCCGTAGCCGAGGATTCCGATGCGCTTGAGCGCGACCGGTTCGTCCAGCAGGGCCTCGATTGCCGTGCGGGCGCCGATGCCGTCCGTGTTCGTGCCGAACGCTTCGCGACCGAAGAAGATCGTGTTGACGGCCTCGGCCCGCTGCGCCTCGTCGGTCAGCGCGTCGCAGGCGCGCACCGCCTCTTCCTTTAGCGGATACGTGACGTTACAGCCGACGAAGCCGTCCGCCATCAGGCGCCGGATCGCCGCGACGCCACCGCCCCGCGCCACCCGAATCGTGACGTAGCTCCCGTCGATCGCGGCATCGTCGAGGAAGCCGCGATGCAGCCGCGGGCTGGCGCTGTGCTCGACCGGGTCGCCGATCAGGGCGAGCTTCATCCGCGCCGCCCGCGCAGCATCAGCCGCTCGAAGAACCGGAAGACGCGCGTCACGGGAAAGTCCTTGGCCTCGATCGGTTCCGTGAGGATCGTATACAGCCCGCATAGCTTGCCGCCCAGGACGTCGGTGAAGAGCTGGTCGCCCACCACCGCGATCTCGCGCCGGCGCATTCCCAGACACTGCTTCGCGCGCAGAAAACCGAAGGGCAAGGGCTTGAGCGCATTGGGGATGCACGCGACGTTCAACTGCGCGGCGAGGCCGTTCACGCGGTCCGAGAAGTTGTTCGATAACATCACGATGCGAAATCCGCGATCGTGCGCGCGCGAGACCCACGAGAGGTGCTCCGCAGCCAGCTCCGTCTCCCGGAATCCCAAGAGGGTGTTGTCGAGGTCGACGATGAGCCCGCGGATCCCGGCCGCCTCGAGCTCCTCGTGGGGAACGTCGTAGAGTCGCGGGGCAAAGCGGTCCGGCCCGAACATTGCGCTTGGCTTGCGCCGTTTATCCCCGGTATCCTCGGACCTTTCCACACGCCCTCCACCCGCGTGCCCGCCGTCCACCGATTTGACGCAGATACCCACAGAATCCCCACAAGGATTCCCAGAGGGACCCCAATATATTGTGGAAAACTTCACTCAACGGCACTATAGGTGTCCCCGACCCGTTGCCGCCGGCCATTGAAAATCGAACGTTTGTTCGATATAATTGAGGAGCTCCCTATGAAGTTTACGCGCACCTATTCGCGCCCAGGCGAACCCTACGCCGGAGTCGCCTTCGAGCCGCGCTCTTCCCGGATCGTCAATCCCGACGGATCGGTCATCTTCGAGGCCGATGACGTGCTGGTCCCGACGACCTGGAGCCAGGTCGCCGTGGACGTTCTCGCTCAGAAGTACTGCCGCAAGGCCGGCGTGCCCAAGGCTACGGCCCGGGTAGCCGAGGAGGGGGTGCCCGAGTGGCTGCAGCGCTCGGTGGGCGACGGCCCGGCGCTGGAGGCCATGCCGCGCGACGTGCAGTTTGGTTCGGAGCGGGATGCCCGCCAGGTCTTCAACCGGATGGCCGGCTGCTGGACCTACTGGGGCTGGAAATACGGCTACTTCGATTCCGAGGCCGACGCGCAGATCTACTACGACGAGATGTGCGCGATGCTAGCGCGTCAGATCGGTGCGCCCAACTCACCGCAATGGTTCAACACCGGATTGCATTGGGCGTACGGCATCTCGGGACCGGCGCAGGGACACTGGTTTGTGGATCCCGCGGATGGAACCGCGACCGCGTCGCCGGACACCTTCTCTCACCCACAGGTTTCCGCTTGTCTTCCGCACCGCGCGCTCGTGTCAACGCCGGACGGACCAATCCCGATCGGCGACATCGTTGACGGGAAGATGACGGGACAGCTAGTTTTCGATGCCCACGGCGTGACACGCGTCGTCGCAACCAGAGCGAACGGCGTCAAGCCCGTGTTCCGAATCAACCTCTCCAACGGCAACTTCATCGAAGCCACCGCTGAGCATCTGATTCTTACGCGAGCCGATCGCATGAAGAGTTCGGCCTGGAAGCGTGTCGACGAGCTCGCTGTCGACGATCGCGTCGTCGAAAAGACGCGAACGACCATTTTGAAACGCTCCGCGTCCTTTGCCGACCTTGCGGAGGCCTCGTTAGCCGGTTGGGTTCAAGCCGACGGTTTCGTCGGTCAATACGACCATGGCACGAACCAGAGCCTGACACTCGAAGCAATGCCGGTTACAGATGAAGAGCGCGAGCACGTCCGGGCCAGCAGCGATCTCGTCTTAAGCTCATGCCATTATATCGAGTCCACAAACGAAATGCCGATTGGCGCCGTGCTGGTAACGCGAAGGCGCTATTACGGCGAAGTTCTCAGGCCATTCGTCGAAAAGTACGAACTCCAACGGCGCAGCGACTCCCTTCGCGTGCCAAAGTTCGTCATGCGACTTGGCAGGGAAGCGGTGTGCGAATACCTGCGCTCCCTTTTCCAAGCTGACGGCTGCGTAACGGCGCGGGGCAAGGTCGAGTTCGGCACGGTGTCGCGATTATTTGCGGATGACATATCGGCGATGCTTCGTAACCTTGGGATCACGCACGCCGTACACACGTACGGGCCATACGACGACACTCGTAAGCCGTTTACCAAAATCACCATCGGCCTGCATCACGCGAGACAACGCTTTGCCGAGCAGATCGGCTTCGCGGACGGAACGAAGAACGACCGTCTGCTCGAAACTTTCCTAAGGCCGGGAAAAGAGTCGCCGCGCGAGAGACTCGTTCGCATCACGTCGATCGAGCCGATCGGTTCACTGCCCGTGTACGATATTCAGACGGAGAGTGGTACGTTCCTGACGCGCAACGTCGTCGTGCACAACTGCTTTATTCTTGGAATCGAGGATGATCTCGTCAACGAGGGCGGCATTTTTGATGGCGTCATTCGCGAGGCGCGCATCTTTAAGGGCGGCTCCGGCAGCGGCGCTAACTTCTCGAAGCTGCGCGCGGCGGGCGAGAAGCTGACGGGCGGCGGAACGTCGAGCGGCCTCATGTCGTTCCTCAAGGTCTTTGACCGTGCTGCCGGTGCGATTAAGTCCGGCGGAACGACGCGCCGAGCCGCCAAGATGGTCGTACTCAACGCCGACCATCCCGACATCGAAGAATTCGTCAACTGGAAGGTCCGCGAGGAACGCAAGGTTGCCGATCTTGTTATCGGCGCTCGCGTGTTCGAGCGTCATCTCAACGCAGTTATCAGTGCAGCACACGACACGCGCGTACCGGAGCATGCTCGCCTCGACCCTGCGCTCAATGCATCGTTGCGCCACGCCATTCGAGATGCACTAACCGCCGGCGTGCCGTCGGGAGCAACGCAGAACGCGCTGGATTATGCGCGCCAGGGCTACACTCGCCTGGAAGTCGAGCAGTACGACACATCGTGGGATTCTGAGGCTTACCTGACGGTGTCGGGACAGAATTCCAACAACTCCGTTCGCCTCGACAATGCGTTTTTCCAGGCCATCGATCGCGACGACGATTGGCTGCTGACGGCGCGGACCACGGGCGACGTCGTCAAGCGCATCAAGGCGCGCGACCTCTGGGAGCAGATCGCGGTCGCCGCGTGGCAGTGCGCGGATCCCGGCCTGCAGTTCGACGACACGATTCAAGAGTGGCACACGTGCTCTAACGACGAGCGCATCAATGCGACGAACCCTTGTTCAGAATACGTATTCGTAGATGATAGCGCTTGCAACCTAGCAAGCGCCAATCTGGTTAAATTCCTCAATAACGACGGTAATTTTGACGCGACGCGCTTCGCTGATGCCGTGCGCATGTGGACCACGACGCTTGAAATCTCCGTCGCGATGGGCCAAATGCCGTCCAAGCGCATCGCCGAGAAGAATCACGGCTATCGCACACTAGGTCTTGGCTATGCCAACCTCGGCACGCTGTTGATGAGGATGGGATTACCCTACGACTCCGAGGAGAGCTTCGGTTGGTGCGGAGCGATCAACGCGTTACTGACTGGAATGGCGTACCGCACTTCGGCTGAAATCGCGCAGAAACTCGGTGCGTTCGCGCGCTACGAGGCGAACCGTGAGCCGATGCTGCGCGTCATTCGCAATCATCGCAGAGCGGCCTACGCAGTAGATCCTAACGAATACGAAGGCTTGACCGTAAAGCCGGTGACGCATACGCCGACGCTGTTCACGCAGGAAACGTGGGCGCTCGCGCGTAAGATGTGGGACGAAGCGCTTTCAATCGGCGAAATAGCCGGCTATCGCAATGCGCAGGTGTCCGTAACCGCACCTACCGGTACCATAGGGCTCGTGATGGATTGCGATACGACCGGTATCGAGCCGGACTTCGCGCTCGTCAAATTTAAGAAGCTCGCTGGCGGCGGATACTTCAAGATTGTCAATCAATCCGTCGATGCCGCGCTGCATAAGCTCGGCTACTCGCAAGAACAGATTGATGCCATTGAAACGTACGCGAAGGGTACCGGAACGCTTGACGAGGCGCCACACGTCAATCGGGCGACCCTAAAGGCCAAAGGCTTCGACGACGATGCACTCGCGCGCGTCGAGGCCGCGCTGCCAACGGCCTTCGAGCTACCGTTCGTGTTCAACAAGTTCGTGTTAGGCGAGGACTTCTGCAAGGAAAAACTGGGGCTCACAGACGAGCAGCTAAACGACTGGCACTTCTCGATCCTCCGCGACGGGCTCGGTTTCAGTCCGCGTCAGGTCGAAGAGGCGTCCGCGCAAATCTGCGGACGCATGACCGTCGAGGGTGCGCCCGATCTCAAGGACGAGCATCTCGCGGTCTTCGACTGCGCGACGCCGTGCGGCAGGTACGGCACGCGGTACATCCGCCCACTCGCACACGTCGACATGATGGCGGCCGCTCAGCCATGGGTCTCGGGCGCAATCTCGAAGTGCGTTGTCGGGAACTCGTTGCTCACTACGCACAACGGACTTGTGCGCATCGCGTCAATGTACCGAGGGGAAGCCGAGGACACCTTTAGGTCGCACGAGATACAGGTCGCCTCGCTTAACGGCGCCCAGGCAACCGATGCGTTCTACTATGGTGGGAAGCGCGCCGTTCGGGAGGTACGGCTCCGTTCCGGTCACCGGATCGTTGGCACACCGAATCACCGCGTGTTGACCTGTGGCGACGCCGGTCCTGCGTGGCGCTCTTTATCCGAAATCCAGCCGGGCGAACACGTCGCCGTCAAGTATGGCGACGATATGTGGTCGCAGGAGCCAGCGCGCTTTATCGACTTTCAGCCATCGCGTCCCTATGGGTCGCAGAAGCCCCTGATAGTGCCGGGCGAAATGAGCTCTGATCTCGCGTTCCTTCTAGGTGCGTATGCCGCCGAGGGGCACACCTGTCGCTCAACCTACACACTTAGCATTGCTAACTCGGTTGAGGTGGTTCTACAGCGAGTCCTCGACTGTGCTCGCTCGACCTTTGGCATAGAGGGTAAGATCGTACGTCAGCCGGAGAAATGTCCCAGCGTAGTATTCGCGTCCAAAACGTTGGTTGAGTTCTTCGAGTACCTTGGATCCGGGTCGCGCGCTCGAAACAAGCGTATTCCCGACCACGTCCTGCGGTCGACCCGCGAACACGTCCTCGCGTTCCTCAGCGGTTTGTCACTCGATGCGTACGTTACCACGGGAGGCATGCGCAAGTGGGCCATCTGCCTTGACTCTCCGTCGCTCCTCGACGATCTCCAGGCTGTACTCACCAATCTCGGTATCGTTCACAGCCGTATTGAAAAATATAATAAAGACTACGACAAGACTTACGGAGAGGTTTACGCGGGCGGCCGGCAAGCGCAGAAGCTGCTGGCGCTGATACGGTTTCCCGAGCCCCTCAAGCTGGCCCGGTCTTGGGAGCTGCTCACTAAAGAGTTCGCGCAAAGCTCGGCTGACGTTATTCCAGGTATAAGCGGACGGAGTCTTTACGAGATGATCCCCAAAGCTCACGGGGGTCGAAGCGTTTCCGGAACGCGAATCCGTAGCAATCACGGATACCTGCTCGACTCACGTACGAAACACGTTTCGTGGGAAACCGTCCGTAAACTCGGAGAGCAGATGGAACTTCCTGAGTGGCTCGATGACATCGTCGGTGACCACCTGCACTTCAGCCCTGTAGAACATGTTGCCGATGCCGGAACACAGGATGTTTACGACATCTCCGTACCGGTCACGCATGCGTTCGTAGGGAACGGCATCGTAAACCACAACACTATCAACTTTCCACAAACTGCCACGATCGCCGACGTCAAAGAGGCTTACCGGTATTCGTGGGAGCGCATGATCAAGGCGGTCGCGCTCTATCGCGATGGATCGAAGCTCTCGCAGCCGCTCGCCGCGAGCTACGACTTCGGCGGCGACACCGGCGAGGAGGAATCGGCTGCCGCGGCGACACCGCAGCCCTTCGTGCAACCGCTCCAGATCGCCGAAAAGATCGTCTACCGCTACATCGCCAAGCGCCGCTCCATGCCCCAGCGCCGCAGCGGCTACACGCAGAAGGCCACGATCTCGGGCCATAAGGTCTACCTGCGCACCGGCGAGTACGAGGGCGGCCAGCTCGGCGAGATCTTCATCGACATGCACAAGGAGGGCGCGGCCTTCCGCTCGTTGATGAACAACTTCGCGATCGCGATCTCGCTGGGCTTGCAACACGGCGTGCCGCTCGAGGAGTTCGTCGAAGCGTTCACGTTCACACGCTTCGAGCCCAACGGGCCGGTGATCGGACACGACCACATCAAGATGGCGACGTCGATCCTCGACTACATCTTCCGCGAGCTCGCCGTCAGCTATCTCGGCCGCTACGACCTCGCGCACGTGCAGCCGTCAATGCAGATGGACGCGATGGGTCCGGAGGCGCAAGAGGAGTACGTCGCCGAGGAAGAGGGCGATGTGCGCGTGACGCCTGCAGGAGTCGCGGAGAAACTGCATCCGGTCAGCACGCATCTGCATCCGGGTCAGGAGACGCCGACATCACAACCGATGGCGAGCGCTGCTGCCGTAACGGAGCCGCCTCCCTCGCCGGTCTCCCGCACCAGCAACGGCACCGCGACGGCGACGCTGGTGAGAACGCAAGCCATCAACGCGTCGAAGGCCAAGGGCTACACGGGCAACGCGTGCTCCGAGTGCGGGCAGCTCACGATGGTCCGCAACGGCGCGTGCGAAAAATGCGACTCGTGCGGCGCGACGTCGGGCTGCAGTTAGACAGTTGATAGCTAAAGGGAGACCGCACAAGGGTTTTTGAACTCGCAGGCGCGATAACGCGGAATGAAGCGTCTTCTTCCTTCCGTCATCGTTGCCGCGCTCCTCATCGCCGCGCTCGGCGCCGGCGCCGCCAACTCCTCATCGCCCGCGGCGCAGCTCATGAGCAAGCTCAAGTGGCGCAGCATCGGCCCGTACATCGGAGGCCGCGTCGTCGCGATCGCGGGCGTGCCGAGCCAGCAGGACCTGTTCTACATGGGCGGCGTCCAGGGCGGAATTTGGAAGAGTACCAACTACGGATTGAGCTGGACGAACATCAGCGACGGTAAGATTCCCGGCGTCGCCGATCCGATCGGCGCCCTCGCGGTCGCGCCCTCCAACCCGAAGGTCATCTACGCCGGGACCGGCGAGGCCGACATCCGCAGCGACTTCGATACCGGCGACGGCATGTACAAGTCGACCGACGCCGGGAAGACCTGGTCGTACGCCGGACTGCGCGACACTCACATGATCGCGCGGATCATCGTGGACCCGCGCAACGCCAACGTCGCCTACGCCGCGTCGATGGGCCACGTCTTCAAGCCCAACCCCGAACGCGGCGTCTTTAAGACGACCGACGGCGGCCGTAGCTGGAACAAAGTGCTCTTCGTGGACGAGCGGACCGGCGGCGTCGACCTCGCAATTGATCCGCGCAATCCGAACACACTGTACGCCGCGATGTGGCAGGCCCAGCGCGTGCCGTGGAAGCTGAACGACGGCGGGCCTGGCAGCGCGCTCTACAAGACGACCGACGCCGGCGCGCACTGGACCAAGATCTCGCGTAATCCCGGCTTCGCACTCGGCGTCCTCGGAAAGATCGGCGTATCGGTCGCCGCCAGCGATCCACGGATCGTCTACGCGATCGTTCAGGCCCACCAGGGCGGCGTCTTCCGCTCGAGCGACGGCGGGGCGACGTGGCGGCGCGTCAACTCCGAAATGAAGCTGCGCCAGCGCGGCTTCTACTACATCGCCATCTTCGTGGATCCGACAAACCCGCAGGTCGCGTATGCCCCCGAGGTAGACGGCGTCTACAAGACGACCAACGGTGGAGTGAACTGGAAGCTGTTGCAAATGCCGCACGGCGACAACCACATCGTCTGGATCAACCCGCGCAATCCGAAGATCTTGCTGGTCGGAAACGACGGCGGCGCTACCGTCTCTGTGGACGGCGGCAGCACCTGGAGCAACGAGCACAATCAGCCGACCGGACAATACTACCACGTCGCGCTCGACGACCAGTTCCCGTTTCACGTCTTCGGCGCGGCGCAAGACGAAGGTGCTTTCGAAGGGCCAAGCGCGGCCGTCGGACCAGGCATCGGACCGGGAGAGTGGTACGGCGTCGCGCTGGGCGAGAGCACGTTCGTCGCTCCGGAGCCCGGCGATCCGCACGCGACCTACGGCAGCGGCTACTACAGCTCGTTCGTGCGACTCGATCGCGTGACCGGAGACGCCAAGAACGTCAGCCCATGGCCGCGCTACATGTCCGGAGCATCGTCCGCGGAGACGAAGTATCGCTTCGGATGGACGCATCCGGTCTTTTTCTCGCCTGCGAATCCGCGGGAGCTGCTGGTCGCGGCGCAAGTCGTCTTCTCCAGCACGGATCACGGCCAGACCTGGAAGATACTCAGCCCAGACCTCACGCGCAACGATCCCACGAGCGAAGCGGCCACGGGCGGGCCGGTGGATCTCGACCAAACCGGCGCGGAAACGTTTCCCGACATCTCGGCGCTCGCGGTCTCGCCGTTGGATGCCGACGTCCTGTGGGCCGGCTCCGCGGACGGCCTCGTGCACGTGACGACCGATCACGGCGGGCGCTGGACCGACGTCACGCCGCCGCAGCTGCCGCAGTGGGCGCAGATCACCTCGATCGAACCCTCACACACGAGCAAGTCGACGGCCTATCTGACCGCCTCGCGCTTCATGTGGGACGACTACCACCCCTACGTCTACGAGACGACCGACTACGGCGCGCATTGGATGGCCCTGACCAGCGGCTTACCGTCGGATCAATACGCCCTGGTGGTGCGGCAGGATCCGCGCGAGCCGCGCCTGCTCTTCGCCGGGACGCGCAGCACGGTCTACGTTAGCCTCGACGGCGGCGGTCAGTGGCAGCCGATCACGCTCAACCTGCCCGGCGTCCAGGTGCGCGACCTCGCGATCGACGCTCGCGAGGGCGAGCTCGTCGCAGCGACGCACGGCCGCGCGTTTTGGATCCTCGACGACCTTTCGCTGCTCGAACAGCTCGCGCAGCAGACGTCCTACTCGGTCGCTACGACGCAGCTCTTCGCGCCGGAAACCGCGTGGCTGAGCAACGCTTACGGTGGCCCGCCCTTCTCGATTCCCAACTTCGGCGACAATCCGGACTATGGCGCGGTGGTCTTCTTCAACCTGCCGAAATCGTACAACGGCCGCACGCCGCTGACGCTGACGTTCTTGGACGGCAACGGCGCCACCGTCCGAAGCTTCACGCTGCATCTGAAGGCCAAGCACGAGCAGAAGCTCACGCCCGAGCAGGAGGCGAATCTCGACGCGAATCAGTCGCGGGCACGCGACGTCGATCGCTTGACGGCGGTCGAGCCCGGCATCAATCGTTTTCTGTGGGACATGCGCTACACGCCGGCCTACGACGTGCCGGGGTTCCGCATCACGCAGACGGACGACTTCCCCGACGCCGGAGACGGCCCGACGATTGTCCCCGGCAAGTATACGGCCGTGCTGCAGTACGGCACGACGCAGCTTCGCGCCCCGTTCGAGGTGCGCCTCGACCCGCGGCTGCATCCGGCGCCCGGCGATCTGCAGGCCCGGCTCGCGCTCGAGATGCAGATTCTGGGCGCGATCGACCGTTTGGATAGATCGATCGCCGCGGCGCTGAGCGCAGGCTCGAAAGCGCCGGCCGCGCAGCGCCTCCAAATCGATGCGCAGATCGCGAACGTGGTCATGCTCCAGATGAACTCGAGCGAAGCCAACTTGCTGCACGAGACGAAGGTGCGCGAGCAGCTCGGTTTCTTGATGGGCTCACTCGAGGGCGCCTATCAGCGTCCGACGGCGGCCGAGTACACCACGTTCAAGGAACTCGACGCGGAGGCGTCCGCGGGCGAAGCACGTCTACAGACGCTGACGGCGCGCTAACGGCGCCGCTTTAGGAATAGCAGTAGGAGTCGGAGGAAGCGTCTCCGCCCTGCAAGCGAACTTGGTGCGCGCGGTGATCGCCATCGAATTCGACGAAGAATTTCGGATCGAAGGCAATCGCCCCGTCAGCGCCCACGTCGAGCTTCACCATCCAGTTGCCGACGCCGTCGGGATAGAATTGATCGTCCCACGCCCGATAGAGCGAGTTGGTAAAGTAGACGCGCTTTCCATCGCGGCTGATCTCGACCATCTGCGGGCCGCCCGCGAGCGAGCGCGAGGGATCCTTGGGGTGCGGCGCCCGGCGCGCGATGCCGCCGATGTGCACCGATCCGACGAGCTTTGGGTGAAATGGATCGCTCACGTCGTACTGCCGCATCTCGCCGGTTCCCCAGCACGACGCGTAGAGATAACGATCGTCGAGCGACAGATCGATGTCGCTGAGCAGCGGCGGCACCGCAGAGAAGCCCTTGAGCATGTCCGGCAGCTGCGCGGGCTCGGCCGGCTCGGCCGGAATCTCGATCACCTTCTCCACCTTCCACTCGCCCTCGCTGCGATGCCAGAGCCAGATCGAGCTCGACAAATCTTTGAGCGACACTACGACGCCGACGAAGCCCCAAGCGTTCGCCGGATCGTGCGACGGCCGCAGCTCGAGCACCATCTGCTGCTCGGCGCCGAGATCGACGGTCTGCGCGTGCCGCCTGGTCCTCAGATTCCAGAAATGCAGCTCGTGCCCATACTTTCCCGCGAGCAACAAATTCGGGTCGAGGCCGCCTTCGATCATCTTCGGCGTGCCCCACTCACTTGTTACCATCGCGTCCTGCGTCAGGTGCCACCAGAAGTCGTAGGCCAAGTATTGCGGTCCGCGATCGACCTCCCACGGCCCGATGACGTCGAACGTGTCGCAGTCCAGCATGAAGATTCCGCCGGGGCCGTCGCCCGCGGCGTTACCTAGGGCGCTGACGTAGATGGCGTCCGGACCGCAGTGCACCGTGTGGGGCCGCGTGTAGCCCGTGCGCTCGACGATCTCTTGGGGTTCGATGACGCGCACGATGCGCGGATGCGCCGGATCGGGCTTGGTGTCGATGACGTGGATGCGCGTCGACCGCAGGCCCGGCACGATGAGGTAGCGCCGTTCGACGTGCGGACGCGGCGCGAACGGACACAGCGCCGCGCTGCAGGCGTTCCACCCGAAGTGATGCAGCTCGTCGCCGGTATTCGGCAGCTCGACGCGCCCGATCTCGCCGGCAAAGCTCGCCGAAGAAGGGTCGGCATCCACGACCGCGAGCGCGTCCGGGCGAGCGTTTCCCGAGGCGCTGAGCAGCGCGACGTAGGCGACCGTTTCGGGCGGCGCCTTCATGGCGTCTTTGGCAGAGGCGTAGAAGGTGGGATCCGGTTTCAGCAGCATGGCACGCACCTTTCGCTAACGAGGACTGCCGTTGTTACACAAAGGCGGCGATGATCCCCGTAACGATCAATGCGATTGCCCAGATGACGTCCACGTTCAACCAGGCCGTGCGCAAGAAGCTTACCCCGATCTTCGCGTACACCACGAGCGCGATCGCCGTCATCGTTGCGAGATAGCCCAGCGTGTGCACGGCCATCATCGCCGCGCCCGTGGCGTAGGGCGTGCCGGACGGCGCCGCAGCCACGAAGGGCACGAGCATGAGACCGGCGCCGTGCGCGCTGGACATGAGGAATCCCCACAACAGCAGCCCCCAAAAACCGACGCGCATTCCCACCCAGCGGGGATGGCGCACCCGAATCAATCGATAGGCGCCGAACGCGAGGAGCACTCCCGCGGCGACCCAGTGCACGATCGCACGCGGGAGCTCCACCGCCACGACCACCGCCACCAGCACGATCGCCGCGACCGATGCGATGTGCCCGAGCGCGAGCGGCACGATCGCGCGAAGCACCGCCGCGATGCGCCCTTCCTGCAGCCCGAGCGCCACCGCAAACAGCCATCCCATTCCTGGATTGAGCCCGTGGTAGCAGCCAAGAAGAAACAGCGCGGTCCACGCGAAATGACCGCCCATCTCGCCCATCAGCTTGGAGGTTTTTCGATGCCCTTCGGCCGTCTTTTGTTGCGCATCGCGTTCTGCGCGTTACCCGCCTCCGCCTTAGCCGCCTGCTCGACGCACGCAGCCGCGCCGCTCCCGTCGACGGTGTTCGCGCCGCCGGCCGGCGTTCTGCCCGATACGGGGCCGCCGGCCTGCAAGGGCCAGACGACGAAGAAGGACTACGCTTCGTTGACCGTCACGCTCTCCACTAAGGGCGGCTCGTTCTGCATTCCCGCATACGGCGGGTTCGGCGGCAGCGTCAAGTACCCGGGCGCCAACCCGTCGGTGAAGCTCAACCTGATCAGCAGCACGAAAGACTACAATCATCTTCCGCAGCTCGGCCGAGGCACGGCCATCTTCTACTTGCAGCTGGCGCTGTCAGGCGGGACGAGTTTCGCGCCGAAAGTTCAGGCCGGCGGCGGTTTGACCGCCAAGAAGATCGTGCCGGGAGAGCCGTACACGGCGTACGGGCAGGCCACGATCTCGGGATTCACGTTTTCCTTCGGCCCGTGCTACTCGGTCGCCAAGAAGGGCAAGTACGGCGGCGTCATAGGAGGCATCGGGACGCTGCTTAAGGGGCAGACGATTTTTGCCGCCGCGAGCGGCGTGATCGAGCTCTACTCCGGTAAACAGACCTCGACGAAGTGCTGACTGTGAAACCCTAGGACACAGACCGCAAGGACCCGGGCGCGGCGGGTAAGACGATCCCGGCGAGATTGAGCGGATCGTACGCGCCGATCGCGACCTCCTCCGGCCCGATGCCGGCGCGGCGCACCGCGCGCAGCGCATCGATCGCCTCGGGTAGCGCGAACTGTTCGCCGACGTAGCCCGCCACGAAGCGTCCGCCGCGAATCTCGCCGCGCGATTCCATCCGACGCAGCACGACCAGGAGCTCGCGCCAGGGCGGCGCCAGGCTCTCGCGCGTGATGACATCGCGAAAGACGACGCCCCAGCGCGCGAGCAGCCGGCGAGCGAACGCCTCGCGATCGATGCGATCGGTAGCCGCCGGCAATAAGGTCCAGCGGCCGCTCGAAGAGCGCGGACGCGCGCGCAATCCCTTCTCTCCCAGGCGGCGCTTCGCGTCGCTGAGCGAGCGCAGCGCATCGAATCCATCCGCCGTCACGAGACCCGCGGCCACGAGCTGCCACAGCGCCTCCTCCACCTCGCTGGGAAGGCGCTTCGCGCTGCGCAAGATCTCGGCGAAGAACGGCGCGTGCAGCTCCTCGATGCGATCCAGGACCTCGCGCGCCGCGTGCGACAACGCCGCGACGTCGCGTTCCCGGCGAACGATCAGCTCCTCCGCGTTGGCGCGTAAGAAGAGCGCGATCGGAGCGAGCCGCGTCGGCCGCACGCGCGACCGCTGCGCCGTGGGATTCGGATCGAGCGCCGGGTGCGGCGTCAGGCGACCCCACATGACGTCTCCGGCGTAGCAGAGACGATCCAGATATTCGGAACGGTAGCCGGCAATGCGCGCCGGCAGCACCTGTCCCTCCCAGGCAACGGCCGGAATTTCGTAGCCTTCGAGCTGCCGAATGACTTGCAGCGTGCCGTCGATGCCGTGCAGCCGCGACATCGGTGCCGCGTGCTGCCAGCGCTGCAGAAACGCCACGTACTGCGCCGACGTGACGGGCTCGATCTCGCGCCGGAGCCGGCCCAGCGTCAAGCGGTGAATTCGCGCGAGCACGCGCCGGTTGCACCACTCCTCGCTCGCCGACTGCGTGAACCGCCCGCGCAACACTTGACCCTGCGTCTCGAGGCGGATGAGCGCCGTCTCCACGGTTTGCGCATCGACGAACAGCCGCTGCGCGAGGGCCTCGACCGTCGCCGGCCCGGTGCACTCGAGCCAACCACGCAGCACCTCGGCGAACGCCTCCTCGCGTGTTTCTGGAACGGCCTCCCCGCTCACCGCGGCGATCGGCGGCGCGATCGCCGCACCGGGATACGCGGCCCGAGCGAGTTCCAAGCGCTCCGCACACGTCCACCCTTCGGCTCCGCTCAGGCTGACACGGATGGTGGTGGCGCGGCGCTGCGCCGCCAGCTCGTCGTGCCACGCCTGCCACTCTGCGACGGGCGGCAGAACGACCAGCGTCGAGAGCGCGTCGTGCAGCTCGTCGGCGTCGCGGACGACCGGCCACGAATCCGCAGAGACCTCGGCGATTGCCGCCGGATCGAGCACTCCCGCCCCATCTACGTCGTCGCGCATCGTGCGCCGCAGCTGCACCGCGCGTGCGCGGCGCTCCTCCAACGGCGCGTCGTCGAGATACGCGAACGGATTCGCGTTGAGGATCTCGTGGCAGAACACCGACGGCTCCGGCGTGTCCACGGCGAATGTCCGCACGCGCCCAGCCTCGATCTCGCGCAGGACCGCGACGAATCGGTCGAAGTCCATCGCCTCGCGCAGACAGTTGTCGATCGTTTCGCGCACGAGCACGTGATCCGGGACGCGTATCGGCCCCGTTAGGTTCTCGGGGCACGCGGCCTGATCCGGAAACACCGCGGCGAGCAGGTCGTCGGCGCGCATGCGCAGCAGCTGCGGCGGCACCTTGCGCCCACCGCTGAAGCGCAGGATCGCGAGCGAGCGCGCCGCGTTCCAGCGCCAGCGCGCCGCGAACATCGGCGCGGGCAGCAGGGCCTGCGTCAGCGTGTATTCTGCGCTCGCCGATTTGACGAACTCGAAGACCGCGTCGAGCGGAAACGCGTGCTGATCGCTGAGCGACAGGACGATGCCGTTGTCCGTCGCCGCGGCCTGCAGCTCGAGGTTGAACGAGCGGCAGAAGCGCTTGCGCAGCGCGAGCCCCCACGCGCGGTTGATGCGCGCGCCGAACGGCGTGTGCAGGATCAGCTGCATCCCGCCGCCCTCGTCGAAGAAGCGCTCGGCCACGATGGCCTGCTGCGTCGGAACGACCCCCAGAACCGCCTTCCCCGCGCGCACGTACGCCACGGCCTGCTCCGCGCCGGCGCGATCCAGGCTGCATTCGCTCGCGAGCCACGCGCAGGCGGACTCGTCGTCGCGCTCGTCGATCGCGGCGCGCACATCGCACACCTCGCGCGAGAGCTCGATCGTTCGGCCCAGTCCCTCGCCGTTCCAAAACGGAATCGACGGCGGCGCGCCGTGCGCATCTTCGACGCGGACGACGCCGGCTTCGACGCGACGGATGCGCCACGAGTTTGTGCCTAATAGGAAGATGTCGCCGGCCATGCTCTCGATCGCGAAGTCTTCGTCGAGCGTCCCGATCGCGTGTCCGTCGGGTTCGACGATCACGGTGTAGTTCGCGGTGTCCGGGATCGCGCCGCCGCACGTGAGCGCCGCGAGCCGCGCCCCGCGCCGTGCGCGCAACCGTCCGTTGACGCGATCGTAGTGCAGGAACGTACCGCTGCGTCCGCGGGAGGTCGCGACGCCATCCGCGAGCATCGCGACGACCGCCTCGAAGTCTTTTCGCTCGAGCTCGCGATAGGGATAGGCGCTGCGTATCGTCGCGAACAGCGCGTCCGTCTCCCACTCATGCTGCGCGCACGCCGCGACGATCTGCTGCGCGAGGATGTCGAGCGGAGCGCTCGGGATCGTGAGCGCGTCCAGGCCGCCCGCGCGGATCGCCCGCACGAGCGCCGCGCATTCCACGAGCTCGTCGCGCGTCGTGACGTAAAAGGCTCCCTTCGGCAGGGCGCCGATCCAGTGGCCCGAGCGACCGATGCGCTGCATCGCGACGGCGATCGCGCGCGGCGACCCGAGCTGCACGACGAGGTCCACCGAGCCGATGTCGATTCCCAGCTCGAGCGAAGCCGTCGCCGTGACCGCGCGAAGCTCGCCGCTGCGCAGCCGGCGCTCCACGTCGAAGCGCATCTCTCGCGCGAGGCTGCCGTGGTGCGGCATCACGAAGCCGTCCCCCAGGCGCTCGTTCAACGCGAACGCGACGCGCTCGCTCATGCGGCGCGTTCCAACGAAGATCAGCGTGGTGCGATGGCTTCGAATCTGCTCCGCGACGCGATCGTAGATCTCGCCCCACATCTCACCGCTCGCGACGGGGCCGAGCTCGTCGGACGGCACCGCAACCGAGAGCTCCATGGCGCGGCGGTGTCCCACGTCCACGACCTGCGCCGTCGGGCTCAGGAAGCGTGCGACCTCGTCGAGGGGCCGCACCGTCGCGGACAGCCCGATGCGCTGCGGGCGCTTTCCGCCCTCACGGGTCACGAGGTCGTCCAACCGCGCGAGCGTCAGCGCTAGGTGTGATCCGCGTTTGTTGCCCGCCATCGCGTGAATCTCGTCCACGATGACACATTTCACACTCGAAAAGAGTCTGCGCGAGCGTTCTGCCGTGAGGAGGATAAAGAGCGACTCCGGCGTCGTGACCAGAACGTGGGGCGGCTCGCGCAACATGCGCTGCCGCTGCACGGGCGTCGTATCGCCGGTTCGCACCGCCGTCCGGATCGGCGCGAGCTCGATCTCGCGCCGCCGCGCCAGCGCGGTTAGCTGCGCGAGCGGCTTCTCGAGGTTCTCGCGAACGTCGTTCGACAGGGCCTTGAGCGGCGACACGTAGACGACTAGCGTGTGATCCTCGAGAGCGTTAGCGGCGGAGCGGCGAACGAGGTCGTCCAGCGCCAGCGTGAAGGCCGCCAGCGTCTTGCCCGACCCGGTCGGCGCCGCGATGACGACGTCCTGTCCGGCGCGAATGGCGGGCCACCCGCGCGCTTGCGGCTCCGTCGGCGCGTCGAATGCCGCGTCAAACCACTCGCGCAGCAGCGGATGAAAATCTTCTAGCACTGCCGTCTTTAACTTCAATACCACGGCGGCGGGTTCCGGGGACGGGCGCCGAACGGGCGTCGCATGCGAGGTGCCGTGTTCTTCGTTTTGCTCGCGCTGGCTGCGACGGCAGTGCCCGCGGTGGCGCTGCCCGCATTGCAGCTGAGCGACATGGCGCGGATCGTCGATCTGGAGGAGCCGGCGATCTCACCCGACGGCGCGCGCGTCGCGCTCGTGAGGATCGACCAAGACCTCCGTCATGCCGCATACGTCGACAGCCTCGTCCTGATCGGCACGCGCGACGGGCGCAGCCGCATGCTCGTGCGTGGAGGCGACGTCGCCGTTCCCCGCTGGTCGCCGGACGGCTCCCGGCTGCTCTATCTGGCTCGTCCGCCCGCGGGAGGATTCCACCAGCTCTTCGTTCGCTCGCTCGGGGGCGCAGCCAGGCAGCTCACGCGCGGCGGCGGCGAGGTGATCGACGCGGCGTGGAGTCCCGACGGGCGCACGATTGCGTTCGTCGCTGCGGATCGCCTCGCGCCGGCCGCGTACTTCTTCGCCGGCGACAACGACTACACGGCCGCGGCGCTCACGCCGCCGGACCACCTCTGGGTCATCCCGGCCGCCGGCGGCCGGGCGCGGCGCTTGACCGCGGGATCCTGGACGATCGCGCCGACCGATCCCGGCGGCATCTTTTCGCCGCAGATTGCCTGGACGCGCGACGCACGCCGCATCGCGTTCACGCGCGTCGAGAACACGTTCAGCGGCGACGACGAGCGCTCGACGCTCTGGCAAGTCGACGCCGCTGGCGGTGCGCTGCGCAAGCTCACGGCGCACGCGGAGCTTGAGCTGAGCCCCGCGTATTCACCGGACGGCTCGGCGCTCGCGTACTGGTATCCGCGCAATGGAGATTTCAACTCGGAGAACACGCTGCGGATGGCCGCGAGCGGTCGCGACATTCTACTCTCCGAGCGACTCGACCGCAACGTCGCCGGCTCGCTCTGGTTTCCCGGCGGCCGCCGGCTGTTGCTCTGCGCGGCGGACGGGACGCGGATGAACGCCTGGACGGTCGACCTTGCGGGCGCGTCGACGCCGCTGGAGCTCGGCGACGTGCACGTCGTGTGCGATCCGTACTCGAGCAGCACGTTCGATTCCGGAATCGCCGCGGACATCGCGCGCGACGGGTCGATCGCCTTCGTCGGCACGAGCGCGACGAGCGCGCGCGAGCTGTACTATCTCGCTAAAGGCGCGAGCGCGCCGCGCCGCCTGACGCATTTCAACGACTTTCTCGCGCGGATCGCTCTGGGACGTATGACCGAGCTGAACTGGACCGGGGCCGACGGTTTTGCGGAGGATGGCGTCGTGACGTATCCGCCTTCGTTCCCCCTGCGCCAAGCTCAGGGTGACAAGTATCCGGTCGTGCTGCTGATTCACGGCGGGCCCGGCCTCTCGAGCACCCGCGACTTCGTCTGGGAACAGTGGCCGCTCGCGCAGATGATCGCGTCGCGCGGCTACGTCGTGCTGCAGCCGAACTATCGCGGCAGCGACAACCTCGGCAACGCCTACATGACCGCGATCGTGCGCAACACCGTCGCCGGCCCCGGCGCGGATATCATGGCCGGCCTGGCCGCGGTCGGACGGATTCCGGGCGTCGACGCGTCGCGCGTCGCCGTCTCGGGCTGGTCGTACGGCGGCGAGCTAACCTCGTGGCTCATCGGCCACTATCACACGTGGCGAGCGGCCGTTTCAGGCGCAGCCGTCAACAGCGAGTTCGACGAGTACAACCTCTCGACGTCGAACGTGCAAGACCGCTATCCGTTGGGAACTTCGCCTTTCACGGACGACGGACAGCGCATCTACCGCGACAACTCACCGATCACGTACTACGCGCAGATCACGACTCCGACGCTGATCTGGGGCACGACGCTGGATCCCGTCGTGCCGATCACGCAATCCTACGCGCTCTTCCACGCGCTGACCGACAACCACGTGCCGGTGCGCTTCGCCGTGTTTCCCGCGGCAACGCACGGGCCGGCCGACCCGCGCCAGACCGCGGCGCTGACCCGCCTGTGGCTCGATTGGCTCGGCCAACATCTGTGATGACCCCCTCATCCAATCGGCCCGCGAGCGCGTTGTAGAGGACATGAAGCTCTTCGCCGCTGCCGCCCTGCTCTTCAGCCTCTCCGTCGGCGCTGCCGCGCCGGCACAGGCCGCCTCGGAGCGCGTTGTGCTCGCCGGGGGCTGCTTCTGGGGGATGCAGCTCGTTTTCGAATCGCTGCGCGGCGTCGACCACGTCGTCGCCGGCTACTCCGGCGGCAGCGCCGGAACCGCGCAGTACGAGACGGTCAGCACCGGGACGACCGGGCACGCCGAGTCGGTCGAGATCACGTACGATCCGGCTAAGATCTCGTTCAAGGAACTGCTCGACGTCTATTTTCTCGTCGCGCACGACCCGACCGAGCTCAACCGCCAAGGCCCGGACGAAGGCACGCAGTATCGTTCGGAGATCTTCCACACGTCAACCCGGCAGCGCGCAGAGGCGCTTGCCTACATCGCGCACCTGGAACGGCAGCACGTCTACGCCTCGCGCGTCGTGACGCTCGTGGCGCCGCTGCGCAGCTTCTATCCCGCCGAGGCGTACCATCAGGACTACGCCGTGCACAACCCGCAGAACCCGTACATCGCCTTCAACGAGTTGCCGAAGATGAAGGCGCTGCGTGAAAAGTACCCGAGCCTCGTCAAAGCCGACGCCCCGTTCGGGACGTAACTATAACGGCGCGTTCGCCACGTTCTCCGCGTAGCTGTGCGGATCGAAGTACCAATCCGGCAACGACTGCGGGAACGTGATGCTCGTGAAGTCGTAGTCCACGGTCGCGTCTGTACCGAGGTACTCCGCGTCGGCTTCGTAGGTCGGCGTGCCGTGGATGTGCGTGACGATCGGCATGTTGTTCATCCAGCCGAGCGTGACCGTAAAGAGCATCGCGTACACGTGATGGCCGCTGTCTTCTTCGTAGAGCTTGTCGGTCGCGACGACTTCCTTGAGCTCTAGCGTCTTGCGATCAACGTACAGTTCGCGCAGGCGATTGCGGTCCGGGTCGCGCCGCGGCATAATGCTCACGTGGATCAACTCGCCCTCGTCGGCGATACGCGTCACCCTGTAGTCGAACTCGCCCAGCACCGTGACGCTCGCGATGACCGGCGGCAGACTTCCGGTGGGCTCGGGCGTCGGCACGAACTCCCGGGGATTGGTGTGCGGATGCACCGGCGCCGGCTCGAAGAGATCGGCCGTCGGCGGCCCCGGGTCCCATGGCTCGTTGAACGATGGACGCAGAAACTCGAGCGTTCCGCGCGCGGAGCCGCGATAGACCCGCCGCCCGAGAGCGGCGCGATCGGTCGTGCGGCACCAGATGTGATACGTGTAGCTGTTGACCAGATCCGGATAGCCGTCGTCGAGCGTCTGCTTGCGGATCAGCGTATACGTGATGTAGGGTGGCGGCGGCCGATGCGAGCGAAACTGCCGGCGAATCTGGTAGAGCAGCTTATCCGGCGAGGGCAGCGCGATCGGCGTCGTGGCCGGAGCCGGGCGCGGCGCTGCGTGCGACGGCTGGGCCGCGATCAGTATGCCGAGCAAGACGAGCGCGGCACCGAGCGTAGTCTTCACGCCTAATTTTTGGCTATGCGACCTTAGAAGCCCCTGTGTTTAGCGTTCGCGGCACTACCTCGGCGCCATTCGGATCGCGCCGTCGAGGCGAATCACCTCGCCGTTGAGCATTTGATTTTCGACGATGTGCCGCGCGAGCGCGGCATACTCCGCCGGTCTTCCCAGCCGCGACGGGAAGGGCACCTGCTTGCCCAGCGACTCCCGCGCCGCCTCCGGGAGCCCGGCCAGCATCGGCGTGTCGAAGATCCCAGGAGCGATGCTCGCGACGCGGATCTGATGCTGCGCGAACTCGCGCGCAATCGGAAGCGTCAATCCCACGACGCCGCCTTTGGACGCGGAGTATGCGGCTTGCCCGACCTGCCCGTCGTAGGCAGCGACCGACGCCGTGCACACGATCACGCCGCGATCCTCACCCGGCTCGACGGTCCTCTCCAGCATCTTCGCCGCCGCGAGACGGATGACGTTGAACGTGCCGATCAGATTGACGGCGATGACCTTCGTGAAGTGGTCGAGCGGCAGCGGTCCGTTGCGGCCGATCACGCGCTCGGCGGTTGCGATCCCCGCGCAGTTGATCGCTGCGTGTACGCCGCCGAATCGGTCCGCCGCCTCGTCGACGGCCCGCTGCACCTGGGCGCCGTCCGTGACGTCGGTGCGCACGAAGCAGACTCGTTCCCCGAGTTCGCGCGCGAGCTCAGCGCCCCGTTCGCTCACGTCGCAAATTACGACGTTGCCGCCGTTGCGAGCGAACTCCGCGACGCAAGCGGCCCCAAGGCCGGAGCTGCCCCCGCTAACCAAAAACGTCCGTCCGTCTATTTGCATAGGCGGCTGTGGTTACAGCCTCTCGATGAGGATATCCTACAGGCCGCCACCAAGGCGAGCGAGCGGGGGTTCCTACCAGCATGAGCATTGCATTCTTGATCGTGCGACTGATCCTCGGGTTGAGCTTCATGGCTCACGGAACGCAGAAGCTCTTCGGCTGGTTCGGCGGCGGCGGCATAACCGGAACCGGCGATTTTTTCGAGGGTCTCGGCTACCGGCCGGGCAAGACGTTCGCGGCGATGGCCGCCTTCGCTGAGACGATCGGCGGGTTTCTCACGGTCCTCGGCGCAGGCGGAGCGTTGGGTCCCGTGCTGATCGTCATCGTTATGCTCGTCGCGATCGGCTCCGTGCACTACAAGAGGGGTTTCTTCGTCGCCAACGGCGGATGGGAGCTAAACACGGCGTACATCGCCGCGGCCGTCGCAGTGGCCTTCGCAGGCAACGGGCTATACTCGATCGACGGTTATCTCGGCATGCGATTCCTCACCGATCCGGTACAGGTCGGCTACGCGTTTGCCGCGGCTGTGATCGTCGCCGCGCTGAACTTGTTGTCGCGCCGAACGACGGCGCCCGCGGCATAAGCGCGTCATGGAAACCGTAGCCTTCTACGGAGCCGGAATGCTCGGCTCCGCGATGATTCGCGCGATGCTGGACCGCGGCGTGGCGGTGCGTGTCTGGAGCCGTTCGCGACATAAGGCCGAGGCGCTGCAGGCCGACGGCGCGCGAGCGTACGCCGATGCCGCGGAAGCGGCGTCCGGAGCGGACCGCGTGCACCTGTGCTTGAGCGATGATGCCAGCGTCGACGCCGTTATCGAGGCCGCGCTTCCCGGCATCGCCGCAAGCAGCCCGATCGTCGATCACACGACGGTAACGCCGCAGGGCGTGCTGGAGCGCGTGCGCCGCCTGGGCGAGACGGGATATTCGTTCCTACACGCGCCGGTATTCATGGGGCCGCCGATGGCCCTGCGGGCGACCGGCGTCATGATGGTCTCGGGTGACGCGGTGCTGGTCGAGCGCGTTCGCGGCGCGCTCGAAGCCATGTGCAGCGACCTTCGCTATATGGGCGAGCGCCCCGACGCGGCTGCGATTTACAAGTTGATGGGCAACGCGATGATCTTCGCCGTCGTCGCCGGGATCAACGACGTGCTCCGCATCGGCGAGCAGCAAGGGCTCTCGCGTGAGCAGATCTACGCGCTATTCGACTTCTACGATCCGTCTGGGCAGATCAAGGGGCGCGGTAAGCGCATGGCAGGCGAAGACTACGCTCCCGTGTGGAGCGTAGACATGGCGCACAAGGATGCCGTCCTGATGCAGACCGCGGCGCATCACGAGCGCCTTCCCCTGATCGACGCGGTCGAAGCGCTGCTGCGAAACGTCTCCGACCGCGGCTTGGGCGCGCTCGATCTCGCCGCCGTCGCGCAGCGCTGAAGCACGCGTGGACCTGAACCCGCAGGCGCGGCAGATGGCCGACGAATCGATGGTGCGCAACCTCGACGCGCAAGCGCGCGCAATCTGGCCGCAAGAGGTCGAGCTCGTGCGCCGCTACGCCCTTCCAGAAGGTCCTCACATCCTCGACGCCGGCTGCGGCACCGGCGAGATCGCGTCGCGTGTGACGCACCTTTTCCCCACGGCGCGCGTGCTCGGCGTCGACATCATCGACGCGCATTTGGAGATCGCGCGAACGCGCTATGCCGAGCTCTCTCCGCGGCTGCGCTTCGAGCATCAAAGCGTGTACGAACTGGAAGCGGCCGACGACACCTTCGACCTAACGCTGTGCCGCCACGTGCTGCATTCGATTCCGCAGGCCGATCGCGTCGTCGCCGAGCTCGTGCGCGTCACGCGTCCGGGTGGCTACCTGCACCTTATCCCCGAAGATTACGGGATGCTCGCATTCGAGCGCGGTGTGCCCGATCCGCGCGATTTCTGGCACGAGGTGCCCGCAAGCATGAGCGAAGCCACGGGAATCGATCTGTTCTCGGGGCGTGACGCATACGGCGTGTTGGCGCGGCAAGGCCTCGAGGAGATCGCCATCTACTACGTCATCGTGGATCCGCTGCGCGTTCCGCGCGAGACATTTGCCGCTATCCTCACCGCATGGCGCGACGGCTATGCCGGGCCGATCGGCGAGACGACGGCGATCAGCGAGGACGCCGCCAGGGCGTATTTCGACCGAATGATCGACAACGTACGCGACCCACTCGGTTACGCCGTTTGGTTCGTGCCGATCGTCAGCGCTCGCAAGCCCGGCGGCGGACCGGAGGAGGCGCGGGCAACGGGGTCCGGCGCGGCAGCGGCGAGCCGGTCCAGACCGGGCGCGGCGTCGGCGACTCGGCCGGCGTGAAGACCGCGCTGGGCCGCACCGACGGCGCGCTCGGATTAAATGGCGTCGGCGACACGACAGCGCTGCGCGGTGGAACGTGCACGATCAGGCGCCGGGCCGCCGGGTCGTAGCGAACCGACGCGCCCAGCGCGCGTAGAACCGGCCCAACCGCCACGAAGGACGCGCCGAGCTGCCCCGGAAGCGTCGGCGCGAGCACGACCCGGACACGCACGTCGCCGCGCTGGATCACCAGCGTATCGCCTTGTGACCACACCCGATCGGCGAGGCGCGTCAGCAGTGGGCTCACCGGCGCGTACACTCGGCCCGCAAACGCGTACGCGCGAACGTATGCGGCGAGCGGACGGCCGTCGACGATGATGCTCACGGGAGCCGGCGGTGGGAATGTCGGCACGATGCCACGATATACCGCCTGGGATGGAGCGACTCATCTCCGCGTTTCGCGATGCCGGTGTGCGCTTCACTCGCGACGGGTGCGCCTTCCTCGCCCAATCCCTTGCATACAACGCGCTCTTTGCGCTGTTCCCATTGACTGTATTAGCGCTGGGCGCCCTCACGCTCGTGCTGCCCGAGGCACAGCATCGAACGCTGCTCTTCTTCGATACGCTCGCGCCGACGCTGCACGATTACATCGTCAACAACCTCCAGACGTACATCTACGGGCGCGGTATCTCGAGCATCGTCGCGCTCGCGTTCCTCCTGTGGTCCGGGAAGAATCTCTTCATGGGCTTGGCCTATGCGCTCAATCGCGCGCTCAACGTGCCCAAGGGGCGGCCACTCGTCCACAACGTGCTGTTATCGGTCGTCATGCTGCCCGTCACGGGCATCTTGCTGGCGATCGCGATAGGATTGCCGATCGTGCTCTCGATCACTTTTCACGTCGCGGGCCTTGAAGATCCAGCCCGCATCACCCACATCCTCGCATATCTCGTCTCGATCGCGCTCGTTTTCATCGTCGCGGTCGTGCTCTATCGCTTTCTGCCGAACACCCGCGTAACGTGGGCCTTCGCGCTGCGCGGCGCAGCGGTCGTAGCGATCGCGTGGCCGGTCGTCCAGATCGCGTTCGCCCAGTACCTAACCCACGTGAACTTTACGTACGTCTACGGCGCGCTCACGGCGCCGCTCGTCTTGCTGCTCTGGTTCTACTGCATCGGCTCGATCTTTTTGTTCGGCGCCGAATACAGCATCGCGTGGCAGACCGGATATTCGCACTCCGTCCCCGAAGAATCGGCGCTTGATGCTTGAAGGACTCCTGCGCCGCCTCGTGGGCGCGGCGCTGCTCTGTTCGTCGATCGCGCTGGCCGCGACGACGCCGCCGCCCCCTCCGCCTCCGACGCCCGGTCCCTCGCTGGCGGGTCAAAATCCCTCTGTGGTCGTCTATCCGTTCGACGTCCAGACCGGCGCCGATCCGAAGATCGGCATCGCCATCGCGCAGATCCTGGGCCAAGAAATGGTCGCCGCCGGCGGCATCAACGTGCCGCCCGTGCCGCAGGGCGTCAAGCGTGCGGACTTCCTGCAGTACGCGCACAACGCGAATGCCGACTTTTACATCAGCGGATACGTGACGCCGGTCGGCGACAGCGCCGCCGTCGTCGAGCAGGTCGTCAGCGTGGAGAGCGGCGTCATCCTCTTCTCGCAGACCGCGCAGGTTTCGAGCGTCGCCGACGTGGCATCACAGTCGCTTCTGGCACGCTCGCAGATACTCGCGTTCGTCGGACGCGGCACGCAGACCGTGCAAGCGCAGTCGACAAACACGCCCGCGCCGACCTCGACCAACGGCGCGCAGGTTCCTCTGAAGGGCATCGCGAGTATCGTCGACTCGGTCTTCAAGCACGGCCACGGCAGCCGCACGCCGACGCCGGGGCCCACGACGAAGCCGCCGCGCGGCGTCATCGTCACGCCCGTCGGCGCCTCCGGCTACGTCGCCGCCGCAGATCTGACCGACGCCACCCACGAGCTCTACTTCGCGCTCAACCGCGCGTTCACGACGACGATGTCCTCCGCTTCCGTCGCGCCGGCCGACGTCGGGCGCTACGCGGACCAGATCTGCGGCGCGAATCGCGACAACACGATCGCGAGCGGCACGGTACTGGTCGCGGCCGCGCATCACGGCAAGCAGGACGTGACCTTCAACCTCGCAGTCTATACGTGTTTCGGGGCTGCGCTCGAGCATGAGGTCGGGAAGGGCTCGTCGATCAAGAGCGCCGTGGACGCAGCCGTCGCGGCGTATGCCACGGCTCACCCCGACAACAGTTAAGGCGAACTCTGCTCGAAGAGTCCCAGCGGAGGATCGATGACGATCCGCCGTTTCGCCACCTCGATTTCGCTGACGATAGAACGCACCATCGGCACCATCGTTCCGTCGACGATCAGCATATCGCTCGACGGGTAGTGCTCGACACGCTGGACCGTCCCGTACGCCGTTCCGTCTTTCCCGAGCACGCTGCAACCGACCAGATCGTCGTCGAGATACTCGCCCTCGCTCAAGCTGATTCGGTCGCGCGCCGCATACAATAGCGCTCCGGCGTAGTTTTCCGCGCTCGCCGCGTCCTCGACTCCGGTGATCCGGATGAGCAGCCGCCCTCCGTGTGGCCGGACGGCGGCCAGCCGTATCGGGGTGCGCGCGTCGCCGCGCGCGCAGTCTAGCACCGCACCCGGCGAAAAGACGATGCGACCCGCGCTGGTCGGGTCGCATTTCAACTCTCCGCGGACGCCAAAGACTCCGGCGATTCTTCCGACTACTACGGCCTGCCCTGAGTCATTCGGAGTCATCCCCGAGTCCCTCGGCCGCCTCGGTCGTGTCGAGAATGTCGACGGCGACGCGCCCTTCGGCCGTTGCGCGCACGACCGTGCGCAGCGCCTGTGCGACGCGCCCGCTGCGGCCGATCACCTTGCCGAGGTCCTCGGGATCGACGATCAGCTCGATCACCGGCTGCTGCTGCTCGTCGATGAACAGCTCGACGGAGACGCTCTCCGGCTTCTGCACGAGTTTGCGCGCCAGAAACCCGAGGAGCTCCGCCGCGCGGCGGTGACCGGCCCACGGATCGTTGGCCGCGGCGCGCGGCTGCCTCGGGCGACGCTCCGGCGCGCGCGGCGTGCGCGGCGGCGCCGGTTCGCGCGGCGACGGCTGTTCGCGTGGCGACGGCTGTTCGCGCGGAGGCGGCTCTTCGCGGCGTGTCGGTTGGCGCTCTACTTCGTCGACGACGGTCTCGCCGAACAGGCCGAACTCGTCATCGAATGCACTCACGCTCCACTGCCCTCCGCGTGCTTCGCGGCGCGTTTCGTCGTCGGAATCGGACCGCGCTCCATGATGCCCTTTTCCGCGAACAGCCGGCGCACCGTTTCCGACGGTTGCGCGCCTTTTGCCAACCACTCGCGCGCCTTCGTCTCGTCGACGACGACCGTTCGCGGCTCGGTGCGCGGGTTATAGTGCCCCAAGATCTCGATGAAGCGGCCGTCGCGCGGCGCCCGCGCGTCGGAGACCACGAAACGGTAAGTGGGCTGCTTTTTTGCGCCCATTCGGCGCAGTCGAATACGTACCATATTTTTTGCGTTGCCTTCGTTGTTAGGGCGTACGAAACGGCAGCAATCCGCCGCGTTTGCGTCCGCCAAGCTGTTTGGTCATTTCGCGCGCCTGCTCGAACCGTTTGACCAGCCGGTTCACGTCCGAAACCTGGCTGCCCGAACCGCGCGCAATTCGCTTGCGCCGCGATCCGTCGAGGACATTCGGGTTTCGGCGCTCGCCGCGCGTCATCGACGAGATGATCGCCTCGACCTTCACGAACTCGCGCTCAGGTATCTCGAAATCCTTGGGCAGCACTTTCGACAAACCGGGGACCATTTTCAACAGGTCACCGATAGAACCGATCTTGCGGACCTGGCGCACCTGATCGAGAAAGTCGTCGAGGGTGAAGCTAGACTTTAGCAGCTTTTCGTGCAGCCGCTTCGCCTGATCCTCAGAGTAGAGGCTCTGCGTCTTCTCGATCAGCGTCAGCGCGTCGCCCATGCCGAGGATGCGCGAGGCGAGCCGTTCGGGATAGAAGGGCTCCAGCGCGGACAGCTTCTCGCCGACGCCGATCAACTTGATCGGAGCGCCCGTAACGCTGTGTATCGACAGCGCCGCGCCGCCGCGCGTGTCCCCGTCCATCTTCGTGAGAATCACGCCGGTGATCCCGAGCCGATCGTGAAACCCTTTGGCCACATTGGTCGCTTCTTGACCCGTCATCGCGTCGGCCACGAGCAGAATCTCGCACGGATTGGCGACGGCCTTGACGCGCTCGAGCTCCTCCATCAGCGCCTCGTCGATCTGCAGCCGCCCGGCCGTGTCGACGATCACCGTCGATACCCCGAGGCGCTTGGCCTCGGCAATCGCGTCGCGAACGATCTGCACGGGATCGGCAGTGCCGCGCTCGTAGACCGGAAGATCGACCTGTTTGCCGAGCGTCCGGAGCTGATCGATAGCCGCGGGGCGATACACGTCAGCAGCAACCAACAGGCTGCGCCGGCCCTGCTCTTTGAGGCGCAGGCCGAGCTTGCCGGCCTGCGTGGTCTTTCCGGATCCTTGCAGTCCGACGAGCATGATCGTCGACGGCGGCGCATCCGAGAAGTGCAGCCGCGCCTGTGGCGAGCCGCTCGCCGGACCGAGCAGCGCCACAAGCTCGTCGTATACGATCTTGAGGATCGTCTGCGCCGGCGTCAGCGACTCGAGGGCGTTGGCCCCGACCGCCTCTTCCTTGACCCTCGCGACGAACGCCTTAGCTGCCGCGAGCGAGACGTCGGCCTCGAGCAAGGCCACGCGAATCTCGCGCATCGCGTCGTTGACCTCACCCTCGCTGACCCGGCCCCGACCGCTCAGCCGGTCGAAGATCGCGCCTAAGCGATCACTTAATTGATCGAACAACTAAAAGCCGTCTACGACGTCGATGAACCCGCGGTCGTCTCGTCGATGCGCTTCACGGCATCGCCGACCGTCTTGATCTTCTCGGCCTCCTCGTCGGGAATGTCGATGTTGAACTCGGTCTCGAACGCCATCACCAGCTCGACCTGGTCGAGCGAATCGGCGCCGAGATCGTCGGTGATCGACGCTTCGGGCGTGACTTCCGACTCGTCGACGCCAAGCTGCTCGACGATGATCTTTTTGACTTTATCGAAGGTGGTGGGCATCCTAGTCTCCTTTCAGGACCTGGGGTTACATCAAAATGCCGCCGTCGACCACGAGCGTCTGTCCGGTAATGTAGCCGGCGGCGTCAGAGCAGAGGAACGCGACGGCCCCGCTGACGTCTTCCGGCTTCCCGGCTCGGCCGAGAGCGGCTTGCTTGACTAAAAACTCCTTAGCGGCGTCGGGCATCTTTTCGGTCATAGCGGTTTCGATGAAGCCAGGCGCGACGGCGTTGACTCTTATATTCCTCGAACCCAACTCCTTTGCCAGCGATTTACTTAAGCCCAGGAGGGCCGCTTTCGAGGCCGCGTATGCCGCTTGGCCCGCGTTGCCGCTCAGCCCCACGATGCTCGACATCAAAACGATCGATCCCGCTCGCTGTTTCATCATCGGCTTGGCGACGGCGCTGCACAAGTGAAACGCCGACTTGAGGTTAACGTCAAGCATCTGATCGATCGTCTCGGGCTTCAATCGTAGCAGAAGGGAATCGATGCTCTGACCTGCGTTCGAGATCGCGCAATCGAGCGTTCCGAATCGCTCGACGACGCGCCCGATGATGGCATCCATCGCGGCGCGATCGGTCACGTCTCCCGGAAATACCTCCGCGGTCGCGCCCACGCGCGCGCTCGCGCTCGCCGCGGCCGTCTCTTCGAGTGCGGCCACGTCCCGGCCGATCAGCGCAACGTCGGCGCCCTCACGCGCGAACTCGACAGCGATCGCGCGTCCGATCCCTCGACTCGCGCCCGTGATCAGCGCCGTCTTCCCGGACAGCATCATACGCTCGCCGAGGCCGTTCCCGCGAGCGTCGCGCGGAACCGCTCGACGCTCGCATAGTCGCTCACCACCGTCGCCGGCGGAGCTCCCGGCATGCGCTTCATCAGCGCGCTCAACACGCCGCTCGCGCCGAACTCCGCGATTGCGTCGATCCGGTACGATAGGAGCCGCTCCGCCGTATCGTGCCAGCGCACCTCGTCGACCACCGATCGAATGAGGTTCTCCTTGATCGTCGCGATGTCGCGATACGGGCGCCCATCGACGTTCGATATCACGTCGAACTGCGGCAGACGGAAGCGGCCGGCCTCAACCGCGGCGGCGAGACGCGCGACCGCGGGTTCCATCAGCGGGCTGTGCCAGGCGCCGGAAACGTTCAGCGGCACGACGCGCTTCGCGCCCGCCGCGAGCATCGCCGCGCCGGCCGTCTGGACCTGCGCGAGCTCGCCGCTGATCACGATCTGCGTGGGCGAGTTGAAATTGGCCAGCGACACGCCGTGGAGGCCGCTGTGCTGCAGCGTCTCACGGACCCGCTCCGCGTCGAGACCGAGGACCGCCGACATCCCGCCGCAGGCGCGCTGCGCCGCCTCCTGCATCGCCTTGCCACGTTCGCTCACGATGCGCAGCGCATCGTCGAACTCGAGCGAATCGGCGATCACGAGGCTGCACAACTCGGCGAACGAGTGTCCGGCGGTAGCGACGGGACGCAGGCCCGCGCCAACGGCGCGGTAGAGCGCGATGTTGGTCGCGAAGATGGCCGGCTGGCTGAACTCGGTCTCGCGCAGCTTCTCTTCCGGCCCGCGGCGTTGCAGCGCGAGCAGATCGTAGCCGAGCACCTCGGACGCGCGCTCGAACGTCGCGAGCGCTTCGCTCGAATGCGCCGCGGCGTCGCAGCCCATTCCGACGCCCTGCGAGCCCTGGCCCGGAAAGACGACGGCGATTCGCATTAGGCCGCCCACCGCCAGGCGACCGCGCCCCACGACAGCCCCCCGCCGAACGCGACGAAGATGATGATGTCACCGGGTTTCACCATGCCGGCGCGCACCGTCTCGGAAAGCGCCATCGGAATCGAGGCTGCGGACGTGTTGCCATACTCCGCTATATTGACGACGACTTTCTCTTCCGGCACCTCCAGATACCGCGCCATTGCGTCGATGATCCGTTTGTTGGCCTGATGCGGAATCAGGAAGGTCACGTCGGCCTTGGTCAGGTTCGCCTTGCCCAGCACTGCGTCGGCGGACTCGACCATCTTCGTCACGGCCAGCTTGAACGTCTCGCGACCCTGCATGTGAATCAGGTGTACCTTCGCGTCGAGTGCAGCGTGATCGAGTGGCCGGCGCGCGCCGCCGCCGTGCGCGTAGAGAAGCTCCGGGCGGCTGCCGTCCGCGCCGAGCTCAGCCGCCAAGAACGAGTCATCGTTCGAGCGTTCCAAAATCACGGCGCCGGCGCCGTCGCCGAACAAGATCGCGGTGGAGCGATCGTCCTTGTCGAGGATCTTCGAGAGCGATTCCGCGCCGATGAGCATCACTCGGCGATAGACGCCCGAGTGTATGAGCCCCGATGCGACGGTCAGCCCATAGATGAAGCCGCTGCAGGCGATGGCGATGTCGAAGGCCGGCTTTTGGAGCACGCCCAACTTGGACGCGACGAGGCACGCCGTCGCGGGAAACTCATAGTCCGGCGTTACCGTCGCGACGATGACGCAATCGATCTCCTGCGCGCTCAATCCGGCGTGGACGAGCGCCGCGGAGGCGGCGGCTGTGGCCAGGTCGCTCGTCGCTTCTTCTTCCGAGGCCCAGTGGCGCCGCTTCATTCCCGTGCGCGTGGTGATCCACTCGTCCGACGTGTCCAACCAGGTCTCGAGGTCGTGATTCGTTACGACGCGGGCCGGCGCATAGTGGCCGACCCCGACGATCTTCACGCCGTGCAACGACACGTGCCGTTAGCCGGCCGACTCGTCTTGAACTTTAACGACTTGCCTGCCCTTGTACGTGCCGCAGTTGGGGCATGCGAAGTGCGGCCGCTTGGCTTGGTGACACTGCGGGCATCGCACCGTCGTGACGCTGCCCAGCTTCCAGTTTGCGGCGCGGCGGCTGCGCGTCTTGCTGCGGGGCGTCTTCCATTTTAAATTAGCCACGTCTCTCTCCGTTCCAAAGCTCGTCCCCGCCTTCGCAGGTACAATCGGTGCCGTTGCGGTTGGCACCGCACACCTCGCAGAGTCCTTTGCAGTCTTGCCTGCAGCGCAATCCCATCGGCAAGGTGCTGACGACGGACTGCTGCGCCAGGTCCGCCACGTCGAGGCGCTCGCCCGTCAAAACGTTGCTCTCGCCAAACGGGTCGGACTCCCTGCCCTGCGAGGGATCGAGCCGCTCGTTGACGTCGACGTGGACCTGCATCTCCACGTCTTCCAAGCAAGCGTCACACGGACCCCGCACCCGCGCGTCGATGCTGCCCTCGACCGCGAGCATGTGATCCGCCTGGCGCAGCTCGAGGCGAACGATGGCCGGCTCCGGGAAGACGATCCCTTCGAAGGGCTCAATCGGGACCTCGTCTGCCACCGCCATGACCTGGCGGCTGCCTGCGAGGAGCCCACTGATATCCACCCTGTGCGATCGATCCATAAAACCCATGCCGCCGCAGTATGAAACCCCGCCAGCGAGGGCGGGGCGCCACGGACCTTGCCCATTCTAAGACCCGCTTCCATTCCTTGTCAAACACGTCGCGCCGAGTGATAGAGCTCGGCCATGAGCCTTGATCCGATTGCGTCTCGCCTGGCCGCCGCGGGGGCGGCGTTCGCTCCCCAGATTGCCGGCGCGGCGCAGCGGCACGAAATCGATCCCGCGCTCCTGGCGGCCGTGGCGGCCCAAGAGACGGGTGGCCCCGGCGCCAACGCCGGCGCCAATATCATCGGCGACGGAGGTCACGGTCGCGGGCTCTTCCAGATCGACGACCGCTGGCACGCCTTCGCCTCGACTCCGGCCGCCATGGACCCCCAGAAAAACGCCGATTACGCCGCCGGCATGCTCTCCGGCTTACTCAAGCGCTACGGCGGGAACGTGCGCGAGGCGTTGTCAGCATACAACGCCGGCTCGCCCACCGCGACGGGGACGAAGACTCGCTGGGCCGACGGCAGCGACCTTTCGTATGCGGACTCCGTGCTGCGCCACTACAAGCTCCTGAGCGGCGGATCGCAGCCGCGCGTCCAGATCGACGAATCGCCGGAAGCATCGGCGATCGCGGAGTCCGGCGCCACGATCGCATCCATCGGCTCGCTGCGCGCACACGCACAACTCATGCCGATGCCGCCGCCGCCCATCGCGAGCCCCCCGCGATCGCACGCCTACCATCGGCAGGCGACCGACTACCAACAGTTTTTCAACGACGACACCGACGAGACAGCCTCGTAGAACAGGAGAAACACCATGTCATCCTTGCCTCCAATCGAAGGCAGCGTCGCGGCCAAACCTTTCATGCCACTGAGCGGCACCGTGCGCGGTGCATGCCAAGCCGGAACCGTCTCAGGCGACACTGGCGACTCTCCCGAAAGCGCGGCGCTGGCCGAGTTGAACGGGCTCATCTCATCGCTCGGCTCGCTGTCGGCGCAGGCGCAGAGCCTGCCGCTTAGCCCGCCCACGCTGCCTGTGCTGCCGCAAGGCCAGAACTATCGGCCGCAGACGACCGATTACACCCAGTTCGCCGACGATTCGAACTGATCGCAAAGGAGCGACGTCATGGCATTTTTGCTTCCGATCCTCGAGGGGGTCGGCTCCGGACTTCTCGGTAACGCGATCGGTGGCGCGGTCGGCTCCGGCGTAGCCGGCAACGCGCAGAACGCTGCGATGAACGCGCTCAACACCCAAGACGAAACCTTCCAGCTGGGCATGTACGCGTCCGAGATCCAGAATCAGGAGCAACTGCAGATGCAGTCCGAGGTCTTCGATCAAATGATGGACGAGCGCAGTGAAAACATGCGCGAGGTCGACACGCTGCGCAACGTCGACATGGCGCAGCGCAAAATGGACGACTCCATCACCAAGAAGTTCATCCAGTCGATCACCGAGTGATGAACGCGCCGGTCCTTCCGGTTCGTTCCGAGCGCACGACGGCGCCGCGCGGCTCCCCGGTCGCGCAGCGCGGCAGCGCGGAGAAAGCGCCCGAGCCTCCTGCGGATCCCGAGCTGCAGGCCCAAGTCGCGGCGCAGCGCCAGGCGTTCGACTACGAGACGGCCGAGCGAGCCGAGATCGTGCGCGAGCACGAGGTGCTCGAAGCGCTCCTCATGGCGCACCTCAAGAACGAAGACGAGATCACCAAGAAGTGGATCGCGCTGATTTGAAGGGAGGCTCGCAGGGCATGCGATACTCTCCCTCACCCGGGCCGTTAGCTCAGCTGGTTAGAGCGCATGCTTGATAAGCATGAGGTCCCTGGTTCGATCCCAGGACGGCCCACCAGCAAGATTTCGCGTTACAATTACAGGTCAGTCATGCGCGGCTGACGTCGCGGGTAGGTACCCTCGGGATATCTACGCTCCCATAGCTTTGCACGAACGGCCAGATACTCGAAATTCTCAAATGCCCACGGTCCGGAGCGCTCTCGGAGCAGCGCGATCGCGGGTTCCGCGCATCTCCAGCACCTTCCGACTTGACCCGATGCAATGTCTAGCAGAATCCGCTCGTCAACGAGCCCGTACTTACAATATGTACCGATCTGCTCCCAGAGATCGAGGGCAAGAAACTCTCGATGCGTTACCCGATCGATCGCGCCGGGGCCCTTAAGGGACGCGACGTACTGCGAATCCCTCATTTTGTCCGGAATCGCGACGAGCTCCGCCAAGGCCTCCTGCACCGCGGGAAGGTTCCATTGATTCAGGATTGCCAGCAGCGCGTTCAACTGATTGCTCGTGCGCAGATGGCTCAGTTGAACGATGGCGGCCGCCGACGCTGCGCCGACGACCATCAGCGTCGCCACCGACAACGCGATGCTGACCGAAACTGCGTTCACAAACCCCATTATATCAGAGGCTATCGAATGAAAGGCGCTCGCAGATCTCGAGCGCCTTTCGGGTTCCGAGTGCACCTCGGTTCCGGCGGTATTCCCGTAAGTGTCGGAGTAACGTCGGGCCTTCAGTAGTTTTTAATCGCCGGACGCTAGAGTCGCCGCTCGACAGCTCCTCGGATAGCCTCTGCGTTTCGTCTTACGAGGAGCTCGGCAGCGCGAAAACCAACGATACCTTTGAAAGGAGCTTCTCACCATGGTGCGTTTTATCACGGCCTTGACGTTCGGCTTTGCGGTCGCGGGTTCGGTCGCACTCCTGGGAGCCGACGCGGCCGCGCCGTCGCTGCCGCCCCAACCGGTCACGCGTCCAGCGGGAATCCCGTCCGATGCCATGCTGGTGTCGCCGTGCATCGCCACGATGGGCGAGCATTGGGCGAATCTCAAGAACCTGCCGCTGGGGCCGATCTACGGGGTATGGCAGGGCAAGCCGGTCTTCACCGAGATCATGGTCTCCGTGCAGCAGTTGCAACAGGGCTTCAGCTACGCCGACATCCACGCGCTTCCGGGTTATACGATCGATCACATCGACGTGAGCTACGAACCGCACGGCCACGAGGGCTATCCGATCCCACACTACGACATCCACGCGTACTACGTCTCGCCGGCGCTGCAAGCGACGATCTGCCCCAACGGCATTCCGGACCCGTCGATGAAGCCGATGAATACGCCGCGCTAAAGGCGGCCTACGATTTCAGGTAACGATCGAACCAGTCAGCGGTCTGCGTCAGGACGTCGATCTGATCGCGGATCTTCTGAAACGAGTGCCCCTCGTCCGCATAGACGACGAGCCGCGTCGGCACGCCGAGCGTCGTCATCGCGTGCCAGAACTCGAACGCCTGCGGCGCCGGAACCTCTTCGTCGCGCTCGCCCTGCAGAATTAAGACTGGCGTCTTCGAGCGCGAGATGAACGTGATCGGCGAACTCTTTGCGTACACAACGGGATCCTGATAGACGGACGCGCCGAAGAACGGGATCATCCATTCGTCGATTTTGTTCTGGCCATAGTACGACTGCAAGTTGACGACGCCGGCGCCGGCGACGATCGCCTTGAAGCGCGACGTCTGCGTCTCGCCCCACATCGCCATGTATCCCCCGTAGCTCCACCCCATCAGCCCTAGGCGGTTCGGATCGATCGACGCGTGCGCGATCGCCGCGTCGACGCCCGCCAGATCATCCCGCCAGTCGCCATAGCCGAAGTCCTTGATGTTGGCGCGCGTGAACGACTCGCCGCGCCCAAAGCTGCCGCGCGGATTGGGCATGAGCACGAAGTAGCCCTGGGATGAGAGCGCGCTATCGTTGCGGCTGCCGAAGATCGGCGACGCCTGCGCCGAAGGTCCGCCGTGCACCATCATCACGAGCGGATAGCGGCGGCGCGGATCGTAATCGAGCGGATAGAGCAGCCAGCCCTGGATATTGAATCCATCGCTCTTCCACTCCAGCGAGACGGCCTTGCCGTAGAGGCGCTTCACCCCAGCGTTGCTGTCGGTGATGCGGCGAAGGCTCGATGGAGGTCCTACCCAGAGGTCGGGTGGCGCGTCGAACGACTCGCGGGCGAGCGCGACGAGCCGCCCCGCCTTCGCACTCGACCAGCTGCGCAGCGTCTCCGGGCGATCCGTCAACGTCGCGATATTTCCGCCGGCGGCGTCTACGCGCATCAACCGCATCGCTCCGGGCACGTGCGTTACTACGTCGAGGCTGTCGGCGTCGCTCCAACGCAACGACTGCACCGAGATCGGCACGCCGGCCGTGAGGTTGCGGGATGCCCCGGTTTGGGCGTCGACCAGATACAGGTCGCCGCCGGTCGATCCGAAGTCGCTCATGATGCCGCCGATGATCGCGATCTGCTTGCCGTCGGGGGACCACTGCGGGTCGTCAATCTGGTACGACGGCGCGAGCAGATCGCGCATCGCCCCGCTGGCGACGTCGACCCGAGCGAGGCGCGCCACCCACCAGTTGTTATCGCCGTTACCCACCGCATACGTCGCCGCGATCGATCGGCCATCCGGCGACCAGCCGTATTCGTAAACGTAACGGTCCGCCGGCGTGAGCACTCGCATCGTTCCGGTTCGAGCATTCATGATCGCGAGCCGTTGCTCGTCCACCACGCTGCCGACCACGCCCACGTCCCGCGCTCCCGGTTGCAAGGCGCCGGCCTTCCGGTGTGCGCCCGCGATGTAGAGCACGGCGAGCACGTCGCCCGCCGGCGACCAGGTGAGGCGCTGCACGTTGCCGCTGAGCCGCCCCAGCTCGCGAACACGACTGCCCGTCGCGCTCGCGACGAAAATTTGCAGCTGGTCCTTCGAGCGCGCATCCGAAAGGAACGCGAGGCTGCGGCCGTCCGGCGACCAGACCGGATTCTCCTCGTCGTAGTATTCCGCAGGTGCGCCGGCGGTGAGGTGAATGCGCGTGCCGCCTCCCGGACTCTGCACGTACGCGGCGTGATAGAGCGGAGACTCCAACAGCCGCCGAGGATCGTGGAAGCTCTCTTCCCACGCGACGGCAGTTCCGTTCGGTGAGAGCGCTACGTCGGTCAGGTCGCGCACCGCATACGACGCCGTGAGAACTTCGCGCATCGTCGGCGGTGCCGCCGCCGCAACGCCGCAGCTCAGGACGACGGCGGCGGCTCCCCAGACCGCGACGCGCCTCATCGTTGCGATCGCCTCTAGCCGCCCGACATCGCGCCGACGACGAGAAACGGCTCCGCGCCACTCGCTACGTCCCGCGGCAACGGAGCATCGGGCGTTTCGTGCGAGAGGTCGCGCTCGCAGGCGAAGAACCGGACGTAGGCGCGACGCCGGTGCGTGACGTGATCGCGGATCGTTCCGCGCAGGACTGGATAGAGCGATTCCAGCGCGTCGAGCACGGAACGCTGCGTAACGTCGCCGTCGACTTCGACGCCGACCTCGCCGCCGACGCGCGCCAGCGCGCGCAAATGCGCGGGCAGCACGACGCGAATCACGGCAGCGTCTGCACCTCGACGGAGAGCACCGCCGGCAGGTCGCGCACGATCGGCGCCCATGTGTCGCCCGCGTCCGGGGACGCGTAGACCTGCCCGCCGGTCGTGCCGAAATAGATGCCGCACTCGTCCAGCGCATCGACCGCCATCGCGTCGCGCAGCACGTTGACGTAACAGTCCTTCTGCGGCAGCCCGTTGGTGAGCGGCTCCCACTCGCCGCCGCCGCTGCGGCTGCGATACACGCGCAGCTGCCCGTCGATCGGGTAGTGCTCGGAATCGCTTTTAATCGGGACGACGTAGATCGTCTCGGGCTGGTGTGCGTGGACGTCGATGCAGAATCCGAAGTCGGACGGCAGGTTGCCGCTGACCTCGCGCCACGAGTCGCCACCATCGTCACTGCGCATCACGTCCCAGTGCTTCTGCATGAACAGCACGTTCGGATCGCTCGAGTGCATCGCGAGGCGATGGACGCAGTGGCCGACCTCGGCCTCCGGCTGCGGCAGCACCTCCGAGCGCAGGCCGCGATTGATCGGCATCCAGGTCGCGCCCGCGTCGTCGCTGCGAAACGCGCCGGCCGCGGAGATCGCTGTGAAGATGCGGCCGGCCGTGCGCGGATCGAGGATGATCGTGTGCAGGCACATGCCGCCGGCCCCCGGCTGCCATCCGTCGGCCGATGGGTGACGGCGCAGCCCCGCGAGCTCTTCCCAGCTCTTCCCGCCATCGGTCGAACGGAACAGCGCGGCGTCTTCGACGCCAGCGTAAACTGCATCGGGATCGTCGCGGGACGGCTCGAAGTGCCAGACGCGGGCGAACTCCCACGGATGCGGCGTGCCGTCGTACCATCGGTGCGTCCCGGGCGTCCCATCGTAGACGAAGCGGTTGTCCACCGGCTCCCACGTGCGTCCGCCGTCGTCGGAGCGTTGCACGACTTGTCCAAACCAGCTCGACGACTGCGACGCGTAGATTCGATTCGGGTCGGCCGGCGAGCCCTTCACGTGGTAGATCTCCCAGCCGCCGAAGTGCGGCCCCGCAACCTTCCAGTCCTTACGCTTGCCATCCGATTCCAAGACGAACGCGCCCTTGCGCGTCCCGACGAGTACGCGTACCGCGCTCACGTTGCAAGCGGCGAAGGATGCCGCGGCTCGTAAAGACCGATGCGCTCGCCTCCTGGAAGCAGCAGCGTCGTCGACAGACCCCAAGACTGATCCGAGATGGGGCCGTCAGTTTGGATGCCGCGCTGCGCCAGCCGCGCGACCACCGCGTTGACGTCATCGCACATGAGAAAGACCTCATGCTCTGGCTCTCCGTCCGTCGGGTGTACGGCCAGTTCCGTCGGCGGCGCCGCGAAGATCGGCCAACCTTCGCCCGCATCCACCGAGCGAAGGCCCAGCACGTCGCCGAGAAACTCCCGCACCTTCTCGGCGTGCCGGCTAAACAAGATCACGTGCATGCCGGTTATCATGATGGGTCGGAGAGTACGCGGCCGCTTTAGAACGCCCCTCCGTTTGACGCCGGAGCACTAATAGCGGCGCAGTATTCCCAGCCTCGGTGCGAACACGTAGTTCAGCTGAACGACGACCATGAACCCTATGCTCAGGTAGGTGTTGATCAAGCAGAGCCCGGCGCCGAGCGCGTACAGGGCTTGGGCGAGGAGGATCCGACCACGAACCGCAGTGTCGATGCCGGCGGGTGCCCCGGGCTTGATGAGCTTGTTCCTAAACGCGTAGTTCCAGCTCGAGTAGAGCCCGGCGCCGAGCGCGAGTATGTTGAGCCAGTAGATGACGACCGACGTTCGATAGGTTATGAACGCTGCCAACAACTTCGTGGAAAACGGCATGAGCGTCACGCCGAGCAAGAACGCGAGGTAAATCCACGTCAGATTCCGGTCGGAACGCTCGAGCTTGCTCAGGGCGGTATGCTGTCCGACCCAAAAGATGCCGAGCGTCATGAAGCTCAGGAGGTACGCGAGAGCATTGGGCGCGAGCGCGCCGAGCGCGAGCCACAGATCGCGCTCTGAGTGAACCGCCTCGACGGCCGGGAGGCGTAGATCGAGCACGAGCAGCGTCATGGCAAACGCGAAGACGCCGTCGCTGAGCGACCCGAGGCGCTCGACGCTGCGGCCGGCGATCTCGTTGTACGATATTGCCATCCTGCGAGGGCTTCGCCTGCGGGGACGAGCGGCCCGCTCTCGAACGCGTACGATCCCAAAGCTGATCGATCGGGGTAACGGGCATGGTCACACGAATTTGTTTCTTAGCGGCGCTGCTCGCCGGATGCGGCGGACAGCTGGGCATCGGCGGCACAACAGCACCGAAAGCGTTCCAGAATTTCCGCGCGGCGCAAGGCGCCCGCCACGGCGACCTCTTATACGTCTCCGACTACACCAGCCCCACGGGTCACGTACTCATCCTCTCGTTTCCCTCTGGCGAGAGGCTTGCCACCATCTCAGGATTCGCGCCGGTTTCTCCGTGCTCCGACGCGTCCGGCAACGTCTGGATTCCGGGGTACGTCGACGGTCACGCCTCGGTTTATAAATTCGCGCACGGCGGAACGAAGCCGATATCGAAGATCGCCATCCCGCACCGCTATGGGGCGCAAGCGTGCGCGGTCGATCCGACGACCGGCGATCTCGCAGTCGCGGGCGACACGTCGATCAACGTCTTCCCGGGCGGCGTCTCTGGCACACCGACACACTACGACCTCGGCTACGCGTCACCGCGGGACTGCGCGTACGATGCGCACGGAAACCTATATTTCGACGGGGCGCAGGGGAGCACGGCGTTCTATCTGTTGGCCGAGCTGACTAAAGGCAGCAGCAACTTCCGGTATTTCTCGCTCGATAAGCGCGCGGGATTCTACCCGACGGGCCTCATCTGGGACGGTCAGCACATGGCCGTCGAGGGCTTCCCGGGACGGCGAACGGACATCTATCGCTTCGACGTTTCGGGGAAGAAAGGCGACGTCGTCCAGGTCGTTCGTGCAACGGATCTGTCACGTCATCCATGGTTCGGGGTGCTCGGGAACGAGCTCGTGGGAACGGCAAACGAGAACGGGACGGGAATTTTGCTGTGGAAGTACCCCCAGGGTGGACCGCCAATCGCCGAGTTTTCGCGGCGCTTCACCGACATCCAGGGCATGACGATCTCCGTCGCTCAATGATACGGCTAGCCGGTATCGTCGTCAGTCACGTTCAGATCGTTGTCGATTCCGAAGTACGCGAGGGCTTTAATCGCGGCGCTCCTCGCGCCATAGTCGTCCAGCTTGAATAGTAAGGGCGCCTGGTTTCCGGCGCTGAAATCCAAGCGAACCGGATAAGCTACGTCCTCCGGCTCGTACGTTAAGATCACCGCGGCCGAGCCGCTGGGCGCCTTCCACGCTCCCCTATCCGGTGCACTTTCTTCGGCCAGTTGTGCGCCGCATGGACGGATCAAGCTGTCCATGAGGTCGATGAAATCGTCGAAGCCCATGCTAGGCAACTTCGACCGCTAAAACGGCAAAGCCCGCAGTGAATGCGGCTGCTGCGTAACGCGGTTCCGATTGTGGAGATGAGGGGATTCGAACCCCTGACCCCCTGCTTGCAAAGCAGGTGCTCTACCAGCTGAGCTACATCCCCAAACGACGGTTCGCTTCTTCGTCATCCTTCGACAGGCTCAGCCCTTCGACTCCGCGCTTCGCGCTCCGCTCAGGATGACATCGCAGGTGAGACCTAACTTGCAATGTCATGCTTCGACGGAGCTTGTCCTGAGCGAAGTCGAAAGGCTCAGCATGACGCCGAGAGAAGGCGGGGGGTCGGGGCATCCGGAATACCGGCGCCGGGCCCGTGGGGGGCATAGCTCAGTTGGTAGAGCATTACGCTGGCAGCGTAAGGGTCAGGAGTTCGAGTCTCCTTGCCTCCACAATTTAGGCATCGCGCTCGTAGAGCCAGCGCATCACGCCCGCTCGGACGACGCCCCGTTCGATCTCGTGCACGCGCTCCATAAGCTGCGCTTCATCTTCTCCCGGCTTGACGCGCAGCGGCTTGCGGGCCATGACCGGTCCGCGATCGGTCGCGCCGGTCACGCGATGCAGTGTCGCTCCTACCCACGCGCTCGAAGCCTTCAAGGCATCCCGGACCGCGCGCGCGCCGCGAAATGCCGGCATGTGCGAACCGTCCGGCAAAACAACGTCGTCGCGCGCCGCATCGAGCGGGAGAAACGCGGGATGGAGGTTCAGCAGCTCCGGAAACTCCGCGACGAACGAGCGCGACAATAGGTGCATCCAGCCCAGTAACAGCACGAGGTCCGGCTCATCCGCCTTCACCGCGGCCAGCAACCGCGTGTCGTATTCGGCACGTAACTCGCGCTCGCGATCCCAGCTCACGACCGTCGCAGATACGCCGGCCGCGCGAGCCCGTTCGAGAGCGTACGCACTCTCGTTATTTGCGATGAGGCCGACGATATCCAGCGGCACCGTACCCCCGCGAACAGCGTCGAGTACCGCCGCAAAGTTGCTCCCGTTGCCCGACGCCAGCACCAGCGTGCGGCGCCGCGGCCGCATCAAGGCGGCGCGGCCGAAGCGTTCCGCGACTTGCGCACCGGCTACGTGAGCGTAATATCCCGCGAGCCGCTCGCCACCGACCGCGGGGACGATCGCACGCGCGTATCCTGACTCGCGCAGCGCGCCGAGCGCGCGGCCGAGCAGCGCGCTTCCGACCCCGCGGCCGCGCTCACACGGCGCGACGCCGAACGGGCCGAAGACGCCGACGCCGGGTTCCCGCGCGAGGCCGTGGAGCCAAGAAAACTTCAACCCTTGTGGATCGATCGTCGCGAAGCCAACGGGCGACCCGTCGCGGCGTGCGACGACGCTGCGTCCGACGTACGCTTCGGAGCTCCACGTGCCGCCGAAGGTCTCGTCGATCCATGCCAGCGTCCGTTCGTCGCTCGGCGCAGGGCGCGCGATCTCAACGTCTGCCGGCGCCGGCGCGATCGCCCGTTCGAGCGACAGGTCCACGACGAGGTTCAGAATCTCAGGCAACTCAGTCGTACAGCGGCCGAAGCACCGCCGCGCAATCCTCCAAAAACGCAACTTGTTCGGATGACACTTCGCGCGAATCATCGGCGCCAGCATCTAGCGTTCCGATCGCGACGCCGCTTTCCGCACCCAGGATAGGCACCACCGCCTCGGCTATGGCGACGGCCGTGTCGCGCGTGCTTACCGCCTCGCCGTTCGTCCCTGTCGTCACGAGCAGGCGCTGCTCCCCGACCTCGGCCGCGCCCGCAGATCCGACCAGCGTGAGAAGCTCGTCACCTACGTCGTAGATCCGCACGCGATCGAAACCTCCCGCATCGCGGATCATCTCGGCCGCCGCGCGCGCCCGCTCCTCGCGCGGCGCCTCGTTATCGACGACCACCGCGAGCTCGGCAACGATCGAGTGCGGCATCAATCGCGTGCCGGATGAACCACGACTCGCGGCTCGTCCGGCACTCGTTCTTCAATCCATCCGACGACTTTCGCGCCAGGCACCTCTTGCAGCGCCGCCCCCGCGTCGCCGAGCGAGACGATCAGCGTGTAGCCGATGCCCATGTTGAAGACGCGATAGCGCTCTTCTTCTCCGAGGTCGCCGCGACGCACGAGCTCGCGCAGGATCGGCGGTACGCTCCAGCGCTGCTGCTCGAAGACCGCCTTGACGTTATCGGGAAGGGTGCGCGCGACGTTTTCGAGCAGCCCGCCGCCCGTGATGTGCGCCATTGACTTCACGTCCGCGACCGCCTGGATGGCGCGCACGTCGCGATAGTACGAAGGATGTTCCGCGAGCAACGCGTCGGCGTAGCTCTCGTCGCCGAACTGCGCGCCCCACTCCTGTGGCGGGATCAACGTACGCGCCAGCGAGTAGCCGTTCGTATGGAGCCCGACCGCGGGCAGGCCGAGCACGGCGTCTCCGGCGACGACACTCTCCCGTTGCGGAAGCGCGTCGACGTCGACGACGCCGACGATCGTTCCGGCGAGATCGAAGTGTTCGGCTTGATAGACTCCGGGCATCTCGGCGGTCTCGCCGCCCAGGAGCGCGCAATCGTGACGGCGGCACGCGTCCGCGCAGCCCGCCACGATCTCAGCGGCCACTTCGGGATCGAGCCGCCCGACCGCGAGATAGTCCAAGAAAAACAGCGGCGTGGCATTGGAGACGAGGATGTCGTTCACGCAGTGATTGACGAGGTCGGCGCCAACCTGGCCGTAGCGCCGCAATGCCGCGGCGATCGTGACTTTGGTGCCCACGCCGTCCGTCGAGGCGACCAAGGCGCGGCGCGCGTCGCCCGGGAGCCGAAACAGCCCCGCGAACCCTCCGACGGCGTCGAGCTGATCGGCGTGGCGCCAGCGTCCGAGCACCTCGCGATAGCGCGCGACGGCTTCGTTGCCCGAGGCCACGCTTACGCCCGCGCGGGCGTAGCTATCGGCCGCGTCTTTTGGCTCGGACACGAGGATTCTCCCAGCTTTGCGCCATAGGCTGGCAGTACTTCACCATCCGAAAGGTCCACCATGCAAGTTCGTCTTAGTCACGATGCGCCGCTTGGCGTCCGCGCCGGGGCTCTCGTCGTTCCCGTCTTTTCCGATATTCCGCTCGACGGCGCGGCTAAAGAGGTCGACGCCGCGCTCGGTGGCGTCATCGCCGATGCGATTTCGTCCGGCGAAATTCGCGGCCGTCTCGGAGAACACGTGCTGGTCTACGCCAAGGGCCAGCCATACCGCCGCGTCCTGGCGGTCTCACTCGGCGAGCACGCCAAGTTCGAGCCCTACTTTCTCGCGCGGTACGCGGGTACCGCGGTGCGCTACCTCGGCCGGCGCAACGTCGACGAGATCGCGATCGCCCTGCCCGAAGCGGCGCGCGGACACGAGGCGATGGCCGCGTCGTTCGTCGCGGAGGGAGCGATCACGGGATCTTTCGACACGACGATCTATCAAGAGAAGCCGGACGTACGCATCGCCACCGCGACCATCGACGTCGTCGCGCCCGGACTCGATGCTTCCGAGGTCGAGCGCGGCATCGCGCACGGCACTATCTTGGGCGAGGCCGTCAATCTCGCGCGCCGGCTGGCCGTCACGCCGGCCAACGACATGACGCCGATGCGGCTGGCTGAAGCGGCATCGGACGTCGCCAAGCAGACCGGGCTCGAAGTCGAGGTTTTCGACGAGGCGCGCGCGCGTCAAGAGCGGATGGGATGCTTTCTGTCGGTCGCGCAGGGCAGCGCGCAGCCGCCCAAGTTCATCATCCTGCGCTACAACGGCGACCCTTCGAGCAAAGAGCTGCTAGCACTCGTCGGCAAGGGCATAACCTTCGACTCCGGCGGCATCTCGATCAAACCGGCGGAACGCATGGAGGAAATGAAGTACGACATGTCCGGCGGCGCGGGCGTCATCGCAGCAATGTCCGCGATCGGCAGGCTGAAGCCGAAGATCAACGTCGTCGGTCTCGTGCCGGCCACGGAAAACATGCCGGGCGGTAAGGCCACGAAACCGGGCGACATCTTCGCCGCCATGAACGGCAAGACCATCGAGGTGATCAACACGGATGCCGAGGGGCGGCTCATCCTCGCCGACGCGTTGTGCTACGCGAACAAGCTGGGCGCGACGCACATCGTCGACGCCGCGACGCTCACCGGCGCATGCGTCATCGCGCTGGGGCACGCGAGCTCGGCTGCGGTCGCGAACGACGACAAGTTCGTCGCGGAGTTCCTCGCCGCGGCCAAGCCGACCGGCGAACGCTACTGGCAGATGCCGCTGTATGAGGATTACACGGCGGCGATGAAGAGCGACATCGCCGACCTCAAGAACACCGGCGGACGCCCGGCCGGGACGCTGACCGCAGCGGCCTTCCTCAAGGAGTTCGTCGGGAACACGCCTTGGATCCACCTCGACATCGCGGGCACCGCCTATCTCGATAACGAGTTTGCCTGGCAGGCGAAGGGGCCGACGGGTACGCCCGTCCGCGCCTTCGTCGCACTGGTCGAGGCAATGTCTCCCAAACAAATGGGTACACATCCCAACGGAGCCCGAGGAACAGAGTTGACGGTGTGAAGACACATTTGGCCAAGGCTCGCAACGGGATCGAGAGCGCTCGTCCCTACGAGCCCGAGAAAAATCCGGCGATCCGGCGCCTCACGGCGGGCGCGATTAAACGCCGCAAGGGCAAGACGCTCTTCCCGATCGCGACGGCGTACGACGCGCCGTTTGGACAGTTCGTCGAGCAAGCCGGGATCGACGTGATTCTCGTCGGCGACAGCGTCGGCAACGTCGTCCTCGGCTTCGACGAGACGACGCCCGTCACGGTGGACAGCATCATCTATCACACGCAGGCCGTCGTTCGAGGGACGACGCGCGCGCACATCATGGCCGACATGCCGTTCGGCTCGTACCAAGTCAGCAACGAAGAGGCGCTCCGCAACGCGATTCGCTTCGTCAAAGAGGGCGGGGCGTGCTCGGTGAAGCTCGAGGGCGGGCGCGATCAAACGGAGCGCATCCGCGCGATCACCGGCGCGGGCATCCCCGTCGTTGGACACATCGGCGTGACGCCGCAGACGGCCGGGCTCGGTCCCGGCTTCAAGATGCGCACCCATCGCGACCGGCTGATCGACGACGCGCGCGCCGTCGAGGCGGCCGGCGCCTACGCAATCGTGCTCGAGGTCGTCGATTTCGAGATCTCGCGCGAGATCACCGAGATGCTCTCGATTCCGACCATCGGGATCGGCTCCGGCCCGCACTGCGACTCGCAGGTGCTCGTGCTGCACGACATCCTCGGGATGTATCCACATTCGCCGAGTTTCGCGAAGCGCTACGCGGAGATCGGGAGCCTCGCGACGGAGGCGCTGCAAGCCTTCGCGCAAGAGGTACGCGACAAAGCTTTTCCGCGCGCCGATTAGAGTGCCGACCAGCTGGCACTCTGCGGTGCTAGCGTCGGGGAATGTTGGAACAGGACGAGTGGCCGGATCCGTTGATCATCGCGATGCGCGCTTTCGAGCGCGTCCTTCTTGGCCACGGCGCCATGCCTCGAGCGCATCCAGTCGGCGACGAACCGACTGCAACGCATCGACGAGAGCCAGACCACCCGCCGCCAAGTGCCCCGCCTCGGCGGGCAGATGTGATTCCGCTTCGGCGTCCTCGTCGCTCGGGCTAGGCGCCTCACGCACGCGCGCGCCGGCGCGCTCGAGGGCTCCGGCGACAATGCTCTGCGCGCGGCTGCGCGCCGCGTCTGTGAGCTTGCGTCCGAGCGGCCGAATCTCGACGACCATGGAAGTCTTGTTGGCCTCCACGAGCAGCCGCGTCTCCTCGCGTTCGATGCCGAGCAACGCCTCGGCCGTCGTGCCGAGCGCGCGTGCAATCAGAACGACCACGCCGATCGAAGGATTGCGCCGCTGGTCCGCTTCGATCTTGAAGAGCGTCGGATGATTTACTCCCGCGCGCCGCGCGAGCTCGTTTTGCGACCACCCTAAGGCGAGGCGCCGCGCCGCGATGCGTTTCCCAAGCGTCACGCATCTGGACTGTAGCAAGGGCCGAGCCGGGCCCTTGAACCATCCGGTCTTACCGAATGGCTTAGGCTGGCGCCCTCTGCAAGCGGTGGGCGGCGGGAACGTTGGGGTATTCGCCGATGAGGCAGCCGAGGCACATGTCCTCGCGGCGGCGCCCGACCGAGGCGATCAGGCCCTCCAGGCTGAGGTAGCCGAGCGAGTCCGCGCCCGTGCGCTCCCGAATCTGCTCCACGCTGTAGTTCGCGGCGATCAGCTCGTCGTAGGTGGCCATGTCGACGCCGAGGTAGCACGGGTGCTTGATAGGCGGTGACGTGATGCGCAAGTGCACCTCGCGTGCCCCGGCCTCGCGCAGCAGAGCCACGATGCGCGGCGTGGTCGTGCCGCGCACGATCGAATCGTCCACGACGATCACCCGCTGGTCGCGCAGGTTCTCGACGAGCGGATTGAACTTGAGATGCACGCCGCGCGAGCGCATGCGCTGATCCGGGCTGATGAACGTCCGGCCGATGTAGCGGTTCTTGATGAGCCCCTCGATGTAGGGCAGTCCGCTCTCCGCCGCGTAGCCGATGCCGCCGGCGACCGCCGAGTCGGGCACGGCCATCACGACGTCCGCGTCGACGGGGTGCTCCTTGGCCAGCTCGCGCCCCATCGCGTAGCGCGCCATGTAGACGGACCGCTCGTTGAGCCTCGAGTCGGGTCGCGCGAAGTAGATGTATTCGAACATGCAGAGCGCGGACTGGGCGCCTTCGACCTCGACGCGATGCGACTCGAGCCCGTCCGCCCCGATGCGCACGATCTCGCCCCGCTCGATCTCGCGCAGATACTGTGCGCCGACCGTCCCGAGCGCGCACGACTCGGACGCCACGACGTAGCCGTTCTCGCCGAGCTTTCCGAGGCAGAGCGGGCGCACGCCCCACGGATCGCGGAACGCGTACAGCTCGCCCTGCGTGCAGAGCACGATCGAATAGGCACCGCGCGCCGACTGGAGCACCGACTTGATGCGGTCCACCATCGAGCCCTTCGCCTCGACAATGAGCTTGGCGAGCACCTCGGAGTCCGAGGAGGCCTGCAGTACCGTCGTGGGCGCGAGCCGCTCGCGCAGCTCGTCGGTGTTGGTGAGGTTGCCGTTATGCGCGAAGGCGAAGTCGCCGAGATCGGAGCGTTCGAGCAGAGGCTGCGCGTTGACGACAATTGACGAGCCGGTCGTCGAGTAGCGCGTATGCCCGATCGCGATGTGGCCGCTGAGCTCGCTCAGGATGTCTTCGTCGAAGATGGCGCCCAGCAGACCCATCTCCTTGTGCGAGCGGATCGTGCCGCCGTCCGCGGCGGCGATGCCGGCCGATTCCTGTCCGCGGTGCTGCAGCGCATAAAGCGCAAAGAACGCGAGTCGAGCGGCATCGCGTTCCGGTGCGAAGACCCCGGTTATCCCGCACATCGTATGGCTATTATAGCAGACAGGCCCGGATATCGAGCCTGGAGGCTAGTCGCTCGCCCGCCTTCCGCCGAAAATCTGCAGCAAAGCGAGGAAGATATTGATCGCATCCAGGTAGATGCTCGTCGCCATCAGGACAGGCGTGAGGCCGTCGCCGCCGGCGCGCAGGCGCGCGAAGTCGATCAGCACCAAACCGGAGAAGATCACGAGCGTGATCCATGCGTACGTCTCCGGATGGATGAAGCGCACGAAGATCGAGATGATGCCGACGACGATGAGGCCCATCAGGGCGATCATGAAAATGCCCTGGAAGCGGCGCAGGTCGAGGCCGGTCGCGTAGACGATCGCGCCAAGCGCGAACATGCCGAGGCCGGTGGTCAGTGCGGCGTTAACCACCACGTCGGGACCGAACGCGCGGACGTACTGGCCGACGACCGGCGCGATGCCGACGCCTTCGCAGAACGTGAACGCGTAGAACAGCAGCAGCGAGAGCCCCTCGTTGCGCCGGACGGCATAGATCGAGAACAGCAGAATCAGCCCGACGATCATCGCAACAAGGCCGATGCCGGGGCTGAGATCGTGGAACAGCCACGCGGCGAGCGCGCTGACGCACAGGCCCAGCGCCGTGATGCCTAGCACCTGCGCGAGTATAGAGTGCGTCGGGACCGCGGGCGCGACCGGACCACCGAATCGATTTTGCGGTTGTAAGCCGTAAGCCATGACGCTCTCTACTAACCTTGGGAGCGGAAAAGAGTTTCTCGAAGCCCCTCTGCTCGCTAGGTTCGCCGCACCCGGCCGAGCCCAAAGGCCAGCAACGCCGCAAATGCCGGCAAGACGCCGAGGTACCTGGGATTGGCGCCGATGATCGCCGAGCCCGTCGCCGGGCCAAGGATCATCGCAAGTCCGTTGATCGAGTCGCTGACGCCCATGATCGCGCCGCGCTCGGATGGCCTCGCCCGCACTGACAGCAGCGCGGTCAGCGTCGGCTCGACCATCGCCGATCCGATGGCCCAGACGATCAAGGCGATCCCGAAGACCCAAAGGTCCGTGACGAACGAGAGCAGGCCATAGGCGAGGAAACTCGCGAGCAGGCCGATCTGCGCGACGCGCCGGTTCCCGAGGCGCGTGGCCAGCGGCGAAACGACGAAGATCAGGGCCGCCCCGCCGACCACGCCTGCGCCCGCCAGAAGCCAGCCGACCTCCGATACCGGCGAACCGAGCACGTGGTTGAGATACAGCGCGAAGTTCGCGAGAAAGCACACGATCGCGAAGATCGCGAGGAAATGGCGGATCAACACGAGGCGCACTCCCGGCGCGTTAGCGGCCCGCAGCGACGCCTTGACGCTCGTGTGACTCGTGCGCTGCATGTGTGAGGGTAACAGCAGGACCGTGATCAGAATCGTGACGAGCTCGATGCCCGCCGCGACGAAGAACGGCACCGCGAGCCCGGCATGTATCAGGAAGCCCGACGTCACCGGCCCCACGATGAACGCGATCCCGAAGACCGCGCCGTACAGCGAGTACGCCAGGTCGCGCTGATCCTCGCGCGTGACGTCCGCGATGTACGACTGTACCGCGCCGAGCGCACCGCCGCCGCATCCCGAGATGATGCGCGACATGAAGATCAAGAACAGAGACGGCGCCGTCGCCTGCATCAGGTATCCAGCCAGCGTCAGGAACTGCGCGATTAGGATAATCGTCTTGCGCCCCAGGCGATCGCTGAGCTTGCCCCACACGGGCGCCGCTACCATGGAGCAGAACGCTGGAACGCTGAGCAGCGCGCCCACCATCACATCCGACGCATGGTACTGCCGCACGATCGCCGGCAGCAACGGAATCATCAGCGTGTAGCCGAGCGTCTCGACCAGCGTCGTGCCATAAACGGGCAGCAACGCTCGCGGTAAGCGTTGCAATATTAGGGGAGCTTTGCGATGTCGGTGCGGTAGGTGAGCGCGTCGGTGCCGAGGCGGCCCGCGAGCTCTTTCACGCTCGCATATGCGCGCGTGCGCGCCTGCGCGAGATCGTCCCCGAGCGCGGTGACCGTAAGCACGCGTCCGCCGCCGGTGGAGACCGTGCCGTTTTCGCGTCGCGATGCGCCCCAGAAGGCGCGGCAGCCGTCACCCAGCGACACGTCCGGGTTCAGTCCGGCGAGCGCGGTGTTGCTACGCGGGTAGTCTTGCGTTGCGAGCACTATGCCGACGCACTGCTGCTCCGAGAGCGTGGCGAGCGAGAGGTCCATCGCTCCGTTCGCCACGGATTGGAGCAGCGCTGCGAAGTCGCCGCCCACCCGCGGTAACAGCACCTGCGTCTCGGGATCGCCGAAGCGTGCGTTGAACTCGATGACCCGCGGCGCTCCGCCTTCCCACATCAATCCGCAGTAGAGCACGCCGACGTACTCCTCGCCCTCCGCGAGCAATCCGCGCAGCAACGGTGCGAGAATCAGCTCGCGCACGCGATCGTCGAGATCTTCGGGGAACCCCGCCGGCGGCGAGTACGCGCCCATCCCGCCGGTATTGGGGCCGGTGTCTGCGTCGCCCGCGCGCTTGTAGTCGCACGCGGCGCCCATCGGCACGATCGCGCGACCGTCGCAGAATGCAAAGACGCTGACCTCGCGCCCCTCGAGGCGCTCTTCGAGCAGCACGTCGGAACCACCGCCGGGAATTTTGTTGCGCGCGTACCAGTCCGCCAGCAGCGCGTGCGCCTCGCGCGCATCCGCCGTGACCACGACGCCCTTGCCGGCGGCCAATCCGTCGGCCTTGACCACCACCGCACCCGGCCACTCGTCGAGCGCCTTGTTCGCCGCTTCCAGAGAGTGCACTACGGCGGCGCGCGCCGTCGGGATGCCGTGCCGTTCCATGAAGCGCTTCGCGAAGATCTTGCTCGATTCGAGACGCCCGCCCGAGCGGTTGGGGCCGAACACCGCGAGCCCGGCGTCGCGCAGACGGTCGCCCACGCCGGCGGCGATCGCCGTTTCCGGCCCGAGCACGACGAGATCGACTTTCTCATCGGCGGCGCGCTGCGCCAGCCGCTTCCCGTCGGTCGCCGCAATGTCCCAGTTCTCGCCGCGCGACGCGGTGCCGGCGTTCCCCGGCGCCGCGAACACCGCGTCGCACGACGGCGATTGCGCGATGCGCCACGAAAGCGCGTCTTCGCGCGCGCCGCTGCCGACGACGAGCACGCGCATTAGGAAAGCGTTACTCCCACTCGACGGTGGCGGGTGGCTTCGTCGTGATGTCGTAGGCGACGCGATTGACGCCTTGCACCTCGTTGACGATGCGCGACGAGATTCGTTCCAGCAGCTCGTGCGGCAGCCGCGCCCAGTCCGCCGTCATGCCGTCCTCGCTCGTGATGGCGCGGATCGCGACGAGGTTGGCGTACGTGCGCCCGTCTCCCATCACTCCGACGCTCTTCACCGGCGTCAGCACCGCGAAATACTGCCACGGGTGCGGATCGAGCGTGGCGCCGTCGATCTCGCCGCGCACGATGGCGTCGGCGCTGCGCAGGACGTCGAGCCGTTCCTGCGTGACGTCGCCGATGATGCGCACGGCCAGGCCGGGCCCCGGGAACGGCTGGCGCTCGACGATCGCCCCGGGAAGGCCGAGCGCGCGCCCCAAGGCGCGTACCTCGTCCTTGAACAGCGCGCGCAGCGGCTCGATCAGCGACAGGTCCATGTGCTCGGGAAGACCGCCGACGTTGTGGTGTGACTTGATCTTGTGCCCGGCCTTGCTCTGCGGCGTCTTGGACTCGATCACGTCCGGGTAGAGCGTTCCCTGGACCAAGTGTTTGACGCCGGGGATCTTGGCCGCCTCGGCCTCGAATACGTTGACGAACTCGTGTCCGATCACGATCCGTTTGCGCTCGGGATCCTCAATGCCGAGCAGCCTGGCGAGAAACCGCTCGCGCGCATTGACCGCGACGACGTTGAGATGCAGGATCTCGCGGAACGCCGCCAAGACCTGTTCGGCTTCGCCCTGCCGCAACAGGCCGTGATCGACGAAGATGCACGTGAGCTGCTCGCCGATAGCGCGCGACACGAGCGTCGCCGCTACCGCCGAGTCGACGCCGCCCGATAGCGCGCAGATTACCTTGTCGCTCCCGACTTGGCGCCGAATCTCTTCGACCGATTGCTCGAGGAACGACTCCATCTTCCAGTCGCGCCGCAGCCCCGCGATCTCGCCGAGGAAGTTCTCGAGGACGACCCGGCCGAATTGGGTTTGCACGACCTCCGGATGGAACTGCGTGCCGTAAATCTTCTTCCCGCCGTCGCCCATCGCCGCGACGTGGCAGCGCTCGGTCGACGCCAACGCGCGATATCCCTGCGGCAGCTTCACCACCGTATCGCCGTGCGACATCCACACGCGCGACTCGTTGGGAACGCCGTCAAACAGCGGCGTGCCGCGATCCGTGACGACTAGCGTTGCCGGTCCGTACTCGGCGTGATCGAGTTTGACGAGATCGGCGCCGATCTCGCGCGCCAGCAGCTGCATGCCGTAGCAGATCCCGAGGATCGGCACGCCCGAGTCGAGGATCGCCGGATCCATTTCCGGCGCACCGTGCACGAGCGTGCTCTCCGGGCCTCCGGAGAGGATCAGCGCCGCCGGGCGCCGCGCAGCGAGCGCGGTCCACGGCGTGTCGTACGGCACGATCTCGCAGTAGACGCCGAGCTCGCGCGTGCGCCGTGCAATCAGCTGACTATACTGCGCCCCAAAATCGAGGACGAAGACCGTCTCGGTCATCGATTCCTTTAGGAGGCCGCGGCCGCGGCCCGCAGCGCCGCGTCGTAGTCCGGCTCGTCGGCGACCTCACGGACGATCTGCACGTACGAGATCGTGCCGTCCTTGGCGATGACGATCACCGCCCGGGCGAGCAGCCCGAGCTCGCGGATCAGCAGCCCGTAGTTCACTCCGAAATTGCGGTCGCGATAGTCGGAGAGCATCTGCAGCTTCACATCGCCCTGCGCCGTGCACCAGCGCGCCTGAGCGAACGGCAGGTCCATGCTCACGACGGCGGCTTGGATGTCGCCGGGAATCTCACCCAGGCGCCGGTTGAATTTCTGCGATTCGAGCGAGCACACCGACGTGTCGAGCGACGGAACGGCGATCAGCAGCGCCGGCCGCCGCCCCTCATCGAGCAGGATCTCGCGCGTGACGTTCGAGAGGTCGCCCGCTGTCAACGAGAACGCGGGCGCCGGGTCGCCTACCCGGAGCTCCGGCCCGAGCAGCGTCATCGGCTGGCCTTTGAATGTTATGGCGCCTGCGCGTTCTTGCACGTTATCGACGGTCATGATTCTCTCCTCACAAGACGGACGTGATGGCTATGTCAACACATCTTCGAGGCGCTCGGTGTCGCGCGCCATGACGACTTCCATGGCGATCCGTTCCCCGACGGAAACGTCCCGGCCCCAGCGGTATGCCGAATAGGGCGTGTAGCGCGTGCCGGGCGATCCGGGGATGCGCAGCGATACGTCGTAACAGACGAGCTCCTTCGGCGGTCCCGCGGCCACGATGCACTGCAGCGCGAACGGACCGATGACCCCCGGCGGGCACAGCTCGCGGCTCGCCGCAACGAAACGCTCGCCCATTCCGAACGCCGGCTCCAGCATCGATTCCAGAATCGTGGCGGCGACGTGACCCGCCTCCTCCATGCGCAGCGTCACGCCGCGCAACGCGTCCAGCGCGCTCGGGGGAACGTTGCGGAAACCCTCGAGGTTCGTCTGGCGCCGCGTGTCCGTGCCGGAGAGCTCGAGCTCGCCCAAGACCGGCGAGTAGAAAAAATTCAAATTGACCGACGGTCCCAGCGCAAACTCCTCGATGCGCGCCGTCGCGAGCGCCTCGGCGGTCAGCGAGCCCTCCGCGATCAGCCGCCGCGCCGCGGCGCCGTACTCCTCCGGTGAGGACGCGAGGAAGAATGCGCGCTCGAAACTGACGCGTGCGTGCGGCGCCTTTACCATCACGAGCCCGTCGATCTCGTCGGGTGAAGCGTATCGTCGCGGGTGCCGAATGGCCGCCCGCTCCAGCAGCGCGTACTGATCGGTTTCGCTAACTTGTCCTGAGTCGTTCGACGAGCTCAGGACAGGCACTGTCGGAGGGTTCCGCTCTTCTGCTTTCAGGAGGCTGCGATTGCCGAAGAACGGCACGAGCATCTGGCGTTCGATCGCGTCGTAGCCGTAGCGCTGATGTAGGTAGACCTCGAACGACCGGTTCGCCACGAAGAGCACGTTGCGATCGAGCATTTTCTCTTGGACGTCCGCGCGCAGGATATCCGCAAAGGCGTCGAGCTCCAGCACCTCGTCCACGCAGCCGCGCGGCACGGGATCCTGGCGCACTGCGAAGTAGCGCGAGTAGGTTTGCTCGCGGTCTTTGGCGGTCACGACGAGGTTGCGCAAGCCTTGCAGGCGCGCGCCATACGCCACGTCGAGGGCCGAGTGGCTCCCGATGGAACAAAGCGTCACGCGCGATCGATCGTATACGGCGAGCGCGCGAGCGACGTACTCCGTGCTCACCGGCGCGTCATTCGACGCTAATCTTGCCGCCCATGCGGCGCCACACGACGGGCGAGTAGATCCCGACGATGACGATCCCCGCGATCGTGACCGTGAGTGCACAGGCCAACGCGACGCTCGAGGGCGCGGCCGCGAAGATCGAGACGCCGCCGCGCCCCTGCGGAAAGGCCGGAAGCAGATACGGGAAGATCGTCCCGGCCGACGCTGTCAGCAGCGTGACGATGAAGAACGACGACTCCAAGAACGCCGCCGCCGCCTGGCCGCGTGCCACGCGGCGGCGAAGATCGACGAGCGTCACGAGCGAGATCACCGGCATCGCAAACAGCCACGACGCGCCCAACGGCGCGCGGACGGCGAACGTCAACGCCGTCACGGCCAGATAAAGAATCAGCACGGCCCACCAGAGACGCAGCATTCCACGCCGCGCCTTCTCGCCCAGATCGCCGTCCACGCGCCAGCTAAGGAACGCGCCGCCGTGCAGCGCCAGCGTGCACAGCGCGAACGCACCGACGAGCAAAGCGTAGGGGTTGAGCAAGAACGCGAAGGTACCTTGAAAGTAACCGGCGGCGTCGAGCGGCACGCCGCGCAGCAGGTTGCCGAGCGCGACGCCGAACAACACGATCAGCAGCGCGCTCGAAAGCGAAAAGGCTGCATCCCAGAACTGATGCCAGAGCTCCGACGGCAGATGCTCGCGCAGCTCCAGTGCGATGCCGCGGAACATCAGCAGCCAGAGCACGACGATGAACGGAAGGTAGAAGCCCGAGAACGACGATGCGTACGCGACGGGGAAGAGCGCGAACAGCGCCGCCCCCGCGCCGACGAGCCAGACCTCGTTGCCGTTCCAGAACGGGCCGATGCTCGCCATTATCGCCGCGCGCTCGCGATCCGAGCGCGCGATCGTGGGCCCGATCGCGGCGACGCCCAGGTCGTAGCCGTCGAGCAGCACATACATCGTGAGCATGAAGGCAACGACGATGAAGCCTGCGATAGCCACGGTTACCCTTCGACGGGGCTCAGGGCGACGCGAGAAGTCGACGGGCCGATGCCGATCTCGCGCAGCACCAGATACAAGAACAGAACGCCGAGCAGAAAGTACATGCCGGCGAAGCCGATGAGCGTGAAGATCGTCTCGCCGGCGCCAACGGTCGGCGAGCCGGCCTCAGCCGTGCGCATCAGTCCGTAGATGATCCAGGGCTGCCGGCCGACCTCGCTCACGGTCCAGCCGGCTTCGTTGGCGATGTACGGAAACGGCATCAACAGCATCAGCAGCCAGAGCATCCAGCGCGACCTCCAGAGGCGGCCGACCCGGAGCAACGCCACGGCCAGAGCCGTGACGGCCAAGAAGATCGTTCCGAGACCGACCATCACGTGATAGGCGTAGTAGGTGATCTCCACCGGCGGCCACAGCTCGCGCGCGTACGCGTTGAGGCCCTTGACGTTGGCTCTGAAGTTTCCATAGGCCAAGAAGCTCAAGAAGTCGGGTACGAAGATCGGATCGATGAGGCGACGCGTAGCGACGTCAGGCATGCCGATGATCGCTAGCGGCGCGCCGTGCGTCGTCTCGAACAGTCCCTCCATCGCGGCCAGCTTGACCGGCTGGTATGCGGTTTCGTCTTCGCTGTTTCGATCGCCGGTCGGAAATATCGCGACGGTCGCGAATATCAGGCCGACGATCGCGCCGGCGCATACGAAGCGGCGCCCGATCGCCTCATCGCGCCGCGACAGCAGGTAGTACGCTCCTATGCCGGCGACGATGAAGCCGCCCGCGAGCAGCGCGCCGGTCAGCACGTGCGCGAACTGCCACCCCAGAAACGGTGAAAACAGCATCGCCCAGACGCTTACGAGCCGGATGGTGCCATCGGGCGCGACGTTGTACCCGACGGGGTGCTGCATCCACGCGTTGGTCGCGACGATGAAATATCCCGAAAGCCACGAGCCCACACAGACGAAAACGGCCGACCACGCCGTGAACGCCGTCGGCAGACCGCCGCGGCGATACAGCAGCACGCCCAAGAAGATCGACTCAAGGAAGAACGCGAACATACTCTCCATCGCGAGCGGCTGGCCGATCACGGAGCCGCTGCGCCGCGAGAACGCCGCCCAGTTCGTCCCGAATTGGAACTCCATCGGAATGCCCGTCACGACGCCGGCGGCGAAATTGATCGCGAAAATTTTCGTCCAAAACCGCGCGATCAGAGCGGACTCCTCATCGAGCTTGAACGCCGCCTTCCACGTGTATGCCGCAACGAACGGCGCGAGCCCCATCGTCCCGATCGGGAAGAGGTAATGGAACATGACGGTGAAGGCGAACTGGAGGCGGTCGGCCAGAACGGGATCCATCGCTTCTCCCCTTCTGCCTAGGCGGCTACGTGCCTAGGAGTTTTCGTGCTTGCGGGCTGTCCTGGTATTCGATGGTGAGGATCGCCTTGAGCCGGCGTGCCCCAGCGCGTGACTGCTCGTCAGTCATGCGCTGCAGCGTGGTGTAGCACCAGTACATCAGCATCGGCAGATCCCGGTCGCGCGGGTAGACCTTCTGCATCGCCACGATCGAATTGACGACGTTGCTGGCAGGATCGCTCTCGCGGTTTCCATAGTCGTAGTCGAGCATGAAGTTGATGTGCTTGAGGCGGTTCTCGATCTCCAGAATCGACATGCCCATTTGCCCGAAGTATTCGTCGGCCGGCGCGAGCGTGCTGAGGTAGACGTCGTGCGGCAGCGCAGTGACCGAAGCGATGACGCGGATCGGATCGACGGCCTTCAATCGTGCGATGAACGTCTCGGCGTTCTGCACGTCGGCCCTCGAATAGCCGTTGTCGGTCGAGGCACGATTGGCGTCGGCGACGAGTTCATTACCCCAATTCGTCGGGAGGTGCGCGACCGGGAAGTTCGACGCTGCCGCGCGGGCGAGCGCGAGGGAACGCCACTTCGTATCGTGCGTCAGCAGCCACGCGCGCCAGTCGGCCTCGACGCGAATGAGCAGCGCGTCGATATCTCCCGGATACGCCATGACGTTGGCGTTCGCGTCCTCGTCGGCGAGCCGCGCGAGCAGCGCCGGGTCGTCCTCGGAGTTGACCCGTTGCAGCAGTGCCTGTGCCTGGCCGATCAGGTGCACGTCCTCGGAGTGCTTGGAAACCCAGTCGGCCGCCTCGCGAACCCACCACACGGCGGCGTCGTGATTGGTGAGCGGGTTGTAGTGCTGACCCGTGCCGATGCTCACGGTCAGAGTCGCGAGCTCGCCGTAGGCGGGATCGTCAGGATACTGCAACGAGTACGCTCGGCCGGCGTTGAAGATCGTCGAAAGGTAGATCGCCTCTGCGCGAAAGTTCCAGCCGTCTGCGTCGCCCTTGGCGTACGCGTCCTTCATCTGCTGATAGAGTACCGCCGGGTCAACCTCTAGCGTCGCCCTGACCGCGACCGGCAGGGCCGCCGCCGCTCCCGCGAAGAGCAACACGGCCGCCAGCCTAAACAACGCTCGAATCATCCAACACCAGACGAAGGTTATTGGTTAGCAGCGCGTTCTTCAGCTCCCTGGCGATCCGGCGCCCGGTCGACATCGGCTCCGAGTAATTCAGATAAGAATATGGTGAGCCGTCGATGAACAGATTCGTTCCAGCGACGATCCGCGCGGAGATCTCCATGACGTAGAATTGGATGTCCGGCGTGATGATCGTCTCGATGCAGAACGCACCGAACAGCCCCTTCGGCCCGCAGATCTCCTTGCTGACCCGGACCACGTCGTCGCCCATCCGCAGCGCCTCGGCGAGCATCGACTCGCGCAGCGACACCGGCTGGTTTCCAACCACGACGTAGGACGGACTCACGTCCATGCCCTCCTGGGCCGCCGCCGGTATGCGCCCGAGCGAGTCTACGTTCGTCTCGTAACGCCGGTCCATCGACATGATCTCGAGCTTGTTCTGCAGCGGCGAATAGAAGTAGTGGATGTAGATGGGCACGCCGATGATGTATTCCTGAATCGTGTACTTCTCTTTGAGATGTGTCGCGCGCACCTCGAAGTCGTGAGTGTCCCGGATGAACATGTAGCCCTTGCCGCCCTGGGCGCCGTAAAGTTTCACGATCACGGGCCGGTCGATCTCGGCGCCGCTGCGGAACTGCCGCGGCAGCTTGAGACCGGCGCGCGAGAGCCACTCGCGCTGAAGTTCACGGCTGGCCTCCCAGTCGAGGACCGCCTTGTTCCCGAAGTACGGGATCGTCATCTTCTTGTGCTCTTCGAGCGACAGGTAGGCCACGAACGAACCGTGCGGCACGATGATGACCTTGCGCTTCTCGAGCTCGGAGATCAGGCTCATGAACTCGGAGTAGTCGTTGAGCGCAATGACTTCATCCACGAACGCGAACGACCGGTAGAGCCGCTCGGTATCGCGGTTTGAGATCGCGAGCGTGTGGAAGCCCTCGTCGTGAGCCCCTTTAAGGATCTGCAGCGCCGAATGGGAGCCGAGCGTCGCGACGGTGTACGGCCGATTCATGCATCCGGTCCTTCCGGCTCGCCGCCGCCGGTCAGCGGACGAGCGATGGCGGGATTGCACAGGAGACGCTCGACCGCGGCTTCGAGCGCGCCGCGCGCGACCGGCGCTCCGTCGCCGTCGAGGAGCCGCCACGCGATCGCCGCTGGGCCCGCCTTCGAAGCCACCAGCGGTTCGATCCACACTTCGCCGCGCCCAGGCGCGTCGCGCTCGAGCACGGACAGCCGATGTTTGTTCGGATTGAAGATCGTTTCGTCCGCGGCGACACGATCGGCGAGCGCCGCCACGTCGGGCTCGTCGTCGAAGAAGTACAACTCGCTGCGCTCCACGCGGTCCACGGCGACGCCCAAGCGGCGAAGCGCGACGAGCGCGGTATACGCCGTGTTGTCCGGAATCTTGAGATCGATCGCGACGGCGCGCTTCATGCCAGCGCCTCGACGAAGCTGCGGAAGATCATCGCTCCGCCCGAGGGCGCGAGAACGTCCTCTCCCTCGCGCCGGTCGAGATGATTATAGTTCCACGCGTCGCGTTCGGGATGGGGCATGATCGCCAGCACGTTCCCGGCGCGGTTGACCAGCCCCGCGCAGCCGAGGGCGGAGCCATTGGGAACGGCCTTTGCGTCGACGGTGCCGTCGGGGTGCGCGTACACGAACGCCAGGTGATTGCCGGCGACGATCTCCTCGAGATGATCCGGCGTGGCCGCGAGCCGGCCTTCGGCGTGCGCGGCCCACGCTGGGACCAGAGCTTCCGGCGCCAGCGCAGCCGTGATATGGCAGCGCGCCGGATCGACGGCGAGCTTGAGGTAAACGTGGCGACACACGAAGTGCGGCGCCGGCGCGTTGTGCGCGAACGCCGCGGTGGGTCTGCGCGTCGGGCCCGTGCCCGGCACGAGGCCCGCCTCCAACAGGATCTGCGCGCCGTTGCAGATTCCGAACACGAGCTTGCCTGCATCGGCTGCCGCGATCACGAAGTCCATCATACGATCGTGCGCGGCTACGGCGCCGGCGCGAATGCGATCCTCATACGCGAAGCCCCCTGAAAGTACGAACGCGTCGAACTGCCGCAGCGCGTCGGCCTCCGACCAGTGGACGAGCTCCGCGTCGCCGCCACAGTCGCGCAGCAGACGCACGGTCTCATCCTCGGAGTTCGTACCCGGAAACACCGGAACGGCGATGCGCGCGCTCACGGATAGAGCTCCGCGAGCGGGCGCGACCACATCTCATACAGCCGCCGGATCTCGAAGCGTACGCCGTTGACGACCAGCTCCGGCTTGTCGCTCGTTTCGCCCACCCGCAGCACGCCGGTGAGATCGACGCCGCTTTCGTCGCCCACCTCGCACAGGAATCCGCCCGCCTCGCACAGCGGATTGCCGAAGTCGATCTCGGCGCCGACGGTGCGGCCGCGCAGCATCGCATCGAACGCCAGCCGCGCGAGCGCCGTCAGCATCCCGCCGTCGCGCACGGCGCGGCACGATCGCAACACGCCACGCGCGATCGCCTCGTGCACAATCGCGACGGCCGCGCGCTCCGCGCCGTACGAGAGCCCGGGCAGCGCTCCATCGATGCCCAGCACGTCCGCGAGCACGGAGCCGCCGACGACGAGCTCGCGGCTGCCGATCCACAGCAGGGCCGAACCCGCGGCCTTGAGCCCCGGCGTAACGACGTTACCGACGTTCTCGAGCGCGCCGACGGCCACGACGATGGCCGAGGCCGGGACGGCGACGCCATCGCCGGACTCATTGTACAGGCTGACGTTGCCCGAGACGAACGGAAGGTCGAGCTGGGTCGCCGCGTGCGCGAGCCCCTCGATCGCGGCGACGAACGCGCCGTACTGCTCGGGTTTGCGCGGGTTGCCGAAGTTCAGGCAGTCGGTGAGTCCTATCGGCTGCGCGCCAACGGCCACGACGCGCCGCACTGCTTCGAGCACGGCGTGCTCCGCGGCGTAACGCGGATCGATGCGGCCGTAGCGTGGATTGCCGGCGACCGCGAGCGCGACGCCCAAGCGCGACCCGGGGATTGGGGCGAGGACGCCGGCGTCGGCGCGTCCCCGGGGCAGCACGGTCGCGCCGCGCACCACCGCGTCGTAGCGCCGGTAGAGCGGTTCGCGCGAGCACACGTCGCGGTGAGCGAGCACCTGCGGGAAGAGCGTCTCGACGTCGACGAGCGGCAGCTCCTCGACTGCGCCCGCATGGTGGATTACCTCGGTATAGGGCAGCTCGTCGCGGATGGCGCCCGTCAGGAACTCGCTCTCGACGTCCATCACGACCTGGCCGCGATAGCGCATGACGTAGCGGCGTTCCGCGGTCACGTACCCGATCACCGTCGCGCGCGCGTTGTGCGCGACGTCCGGAAGCGTGAAGACTTCGTTATAGATCCGCAGCACCTCCGGCGCGATCTCGGGCGGCACCACCCACAGGAGACGCTCCTGCGTCTCGCCCGCAGCGACGACCTCCGGAGCCATGCCTTCCACGGCGACGTTGACCTTATCGAGATCGATCTGCGCGCCGAAACCGCCGTGCGCCGTGATCTCCGCGGAACATCCGAGGATTCCGCCGGCTCCGAGATCCTTGAATGCCGCGTGAATCCGCAGCTCGCGCAGCAGCTTGAACACGTGGTAGCTGGCGCGCATGAGCACGTTTTCGAGGAACGGGTCCGGCACCTGAACGGCGCCCTTGTTGAGCTCGGCGTCGTCGGAGTCGAGCGAGAGCGATGAGAACGACGCGCCGCCGAAACCGCTCGGATCGGTCGCCTTACCGACGAGCACGATCTGCCATCCGCCGGCGTCTTTGGGCGCGTACGAATGGATGATCTCGCTCTCTTTCACGATGCCGAGCGCGACGACGTTCACGAGGCAATTCTCGTCAAAGCCGTGATCGAAGTAGACGTCTCCCGCGAGGTTGGGCACGCCGATCGCATTGCCGTACGCTCCGATGCCGTCGACGCAGCTCTGCGCGACGTAGGCTTGATGCGCGCCTTCGGGAGAGCCGAAGCGCAGCGCGTCGGCGATCCCGATTACGTCGGCGCCCATGCAAAGTACGTCGCGAACGATGCCCCCGACGCCCGTCGCCGCGCCCTCGAACGGGACGACTTGCGAAGGATGATTGTGCGACTCGTGCGCCACGACGACCCCGTAGCGCTCGCCGTCGTGGACGCCGAGATGCAGGACGCCCGCGTCCTCGCCCGGGCCCAGCACGACGCGCGCGCCGGTGGTCGGGAGCCGCTTGAGATGATGACGGCTCGACTTATAGCTGCAATGTTCGCTCCACTGCGCGTCGAACGCGTGGAGTTCGGTTGCAGTGGGCTCGCGACCCAGTCGCTCCTCGATCCGCGCGAGCTCGTCGTCGCGCAGCGCGACGTTCGCAGTTCCGGATACGCCGGAACTAACCAAGCGTCGCCCCCGCGGGCACGGGCGGCGCCTGCTGCAGCGAGGCGTCGGCGTGCACCACCGAGGAGCGCGCGTTAGCCTGCATCAACAGCGTGCGGCCGTAGAGCACGGTGTCTTCGAGCCCAAAGAGTTTGGCGCACTGCGTGATCAGGCGCTGCGTCTCCGTGCCGCCGTCGAGCACCGGCGCCGACGAGTTCGCGTCCAGCATCGAGCGCAGCAGGTCGTTCTCGCCCACCGCCACAACGATCAATCGCGCGAAGCTCGCCTCGAGCTGCTGCATCAGCTGCAGCACGTAGCCCGGCGTGGTCGACGGGCTGGCTACGTGCCGGACCGTCGGGACGCCGAGCTGCCCGAGCGCCGTCACGATCTCGCTCGCGCGCTCAACCTGCGGCGCCGCGTCGGCGATTACCGCGACCATTCCGGGCCGCATCACCGGGAACGTTCCGACCAGATCCGCGACGCGCTCGTAGGCTCGCTTGACGTTCTCGAGTGCGGCTTCGTCGACGGTCTGCAGGTTGCGGTACATCTGCTTGTCGAGCATCAGCTCTTCGCGGCCCTGCGGCCAGACGCGCCACGAATCGTTGTCGATCACGTCCGCGATCACGAGCTGGCCCTGGTTCTCGCCGCCGGCGAGGCGCCCGAACTCGACTTTCAGGTCCACCAGCAGCACGTCGCGCTTGCGCCACGCGTGCGAGAGGATGTCGAACGTCAGCCGCGCCAGCTCCGTCATCACGCCGATCTCCTGCGGCGCGGCGATGCTTTGTGCAACGATCTGATCGGGAGAGATCATCGGATCGTGCTGCGCGTCGTCCTTGAGAAAGAACTCGATGACGCGAGGAACCAGCAGCGTTCCGCGCGCAACGCCGGGATTGCGCCTGGCGAACGAGCCCGCGGCCACGCCGCGCGTCACGACCTCGAGCGGGATCATGTTGGCGCGCCGGACGACCATCTCATTGTTGTCGTCGTCTTCGCCGCCGTTGAGATAGTGGGTCGGGAGGCCGCAGAGATTGAGCAGCCGGAAGACGCGCGCCGTCGTTTGCGCCGCGAGGCGCCCCTTGCCGGCAATCTCGTGCCGTCGCGCCCCGTCGCCGGCCGAGATCTGATCGGTCTGTGCGACCACGAGTTGGTGCGGCTGGCCGGGGTCTTCGTACAGGACTTTGGTCTTGCCGCGCGCGATCTCGATGCCTTTGTTCAAGTGAGCCGTACCTCGGTTTGGCGCGGGAACGGTTGCAGATTCTCGATGCGGTCGGCGAGCAGGCGCGCGCGCTGCGGCGCCGTGCCCACGTAGCCGCTGGGGTCGAGCAGCCTCCGAATCTCGGCGGGATCCACGAACGCGGTCAACTCACGCTCCTCGGAAAGCAGGGCCGAAAGCGGGTTATCTTCCCCACGCCCGACCGCCGCCCACGCCAGCATCGATGCACCGCGCAGGGCTTCGTGCAACCGTTGACGGTCTCCGCCGGCTCGCGCGGCCTCCAGCATCACGGCCTCGGTTCCGGCGAACGGCGCGTATGCACGAAGGTTCGCGGCGATGCGACGTTCGTCGACTTGGAGCCCCGCGATCACCGTGCGAGCGAGCGTCACAATTTCATCTGCGCAGAACAGCGCCTCGGGCAGGACGACGCGCCGGTTGGCGCTGTCGTCGAGCGTCCGTTCTAAAAAGTTCGTTGCGGCGTTTTGCCACGTGACGTCGGCGTACGACGGGAGCAGCCGCGCTAACGAACCGATCCGCTCCGAAAGCGTCGGATTGCGCTTGAACGGCATGGCCGAGCTGCCGACCTGCGAGCGGCCGAACGGCTCCGCGAGCTCGCCGAAGCCCGGGCTGCTGAGAATGCGCACGTCGGCCGCAAACTTAGAGAGCGACGCGCCCAGTCCGGCCAGTGCCGAGAGCAACAGGTAGTCGAGTTTGCGCGGATACGTCTGCGTGCTGATCTCGCGGGCGCGCAGACCGAACGTCTCCAAGACGTACGCCTCGACCTGCGCCGAGCCGCCGGCTTCGTTTGAAAGACGTTCGTAGGATGCCGCAGTCCCCACCGCTCCGCGCAATCCCTTCGTCGTGAGGTTCTCGAAGACGAAGCGCAGGTTTTCGTCGTCAACCAACAGATCTTGCGCGTACGAGGCCAGCCGGTAGCCCAGCGTCGTCGGCTCGGCCGGCTGCAGATGCGTAAACCCCATGCACGCGAGGTCGTCAAAGGCGCGGATCTTCTCACGGAAGGCGCCCAGCAGCGCGTAGAGGTTCTCGCCGATGTACGAGAGTGCAAGGCGCAGCCGATACGTCTCCACGGTGTCCTCGACGTCCATCGAGGTCGCGCCGAGGTGCAGTTTTCCGCCGCCGCGCTTTGCCTGCTCGGCGAAAACGCGAATCTCTGCCATCAGATCGTGGTGGATCGCGCGCTCGATCTCGAGCGCCGCCTCGATGTCGACGTTGGCGGCGTTGGCGCGCAGGTCTTCGAGCTCGGCTTCGGCGATCAGACCTTGCGCGGATTGCGCTTCGGCCAGCGCGACCCATACCGCTCGCCACAGCCGGCGGCGCATCTGCTCGGAATAGAGCGTGCGCAGCTCCGCACGGCCATATCTCCAGGAAAACGGCGAGGCGTACGTGCTGTAGTCCATCAACTCGTTACTGCGTTCGCCTCACGGGAAGCGGCGGCCTCGTCACCGTAATGCGCCAGCATGAAGGCAGCGTCGGCCTGTCTGTTAGCCGCGGTGCTCGTTGCTGCGGGCTGCGCGAAGAGCGGACTCGAGTCGAGCGGGCGGCACTCGTGGACGAAGCCCGGCGTGTTGCGCGTCGCGATCCCTTTCGAGCCGAAGAATCTCAACCCGCTGCTGTTCGCGACGACGGGAGAAGGCTTCGTCGATCGTCTCATGTTCGAGCCGCTGCTCTCCGCCGATCGGCGAGGGAATCCCGTGCCCATGCTCGCGACCGCCGTGCCCACTCAGGCCAACGGCGGCATCAGCCGCGACGGCCTGACGATTCGCTATTCGCTGCACCGGAACGCGCGCTGGAGCGACGGGGTACCGGTCACCGCGCGCGACGTCGTCTGGTCGTGGCAGGCCATCATGAATCCGAACAACGACGTCGTTTCGCGCCACGGCTACGACGTCATCCGCTCCATCGACGAGCCCGACGCGCACACGCTCGTCGTTCACTTGATCCGGCCCTTCGCGCCGTTCGTCAACACCTTCTTTGCCGAAAGCGACCAGCCGTACGACGTCGTGCCGGCCCACGTCCTCGCACGCTATCCGGACATCAATCACGTCCCGCTCGACAGCGCACCGACGGTCAGCGACGGCCCGTTTCGATTCGTGGCCTGGCGGCGCGGCGACAGCATAACGTTGACGGCGAATCCTACGTTCTTCCAGGGCAAGCCCGGCCTCAACGCGATCGAGGTTCACATCGTGCCCAACGAGGACACCGCGATCAACCTGCTGCGTACGCACGCCATCGACTACTTCTTCTCGCCGACGGTGCAGACGTATCCGGTCTTGCGGTCGGTCCCGGACACGCGCATAATCTGGACCAACGTCAACGGCTACGAGGGCGTGATGTTCAACCTCGCGCACCCGATCCTCGCCGATCCGCTCGTGCGGCGCGCCATTGGCGCGGCGATCGACAAGGCGTCGCTGACGCGACAGCTGGCCTACGGCCAGGTGACGGTCGCCAGCGAGGACCTGCCCAACTGGATGTGGGCGTTCGACCCCGCGGTTCGAGCCGTGCCGTACGATCGCGCCGCCGCGGTGAAACTGCTCGCGCGCGCGGGCTGGATCGCCGGGCCCGACGGCATAGCGCGCAAGCAGGGACGCCCGCTCGAACTGCTGCTGGTTACCGATACGCAGACCGCCCTGCATCGCTCCGAGAGCCTCTTGGTTCAGGCCGCGCTGCGCCGCATCGGGATCGTCGTCGAGATCAAGTACTTTCCGCAGGACATCCTGTACGCGCCGCAGGGGATGGGCGGCATCATGCACGGCGGCAAGTACGACCTGATCCTGTACCCGTGGTTCTCGGGAATCGATCCCGATGACTCATCGCAGTTCACCTGCGACAACCAGCCGCCGCACGGTTACAACGACAGCCGCTATTGCAGCGCGGCGATGGATGCCGCGCAGGCCGCGGCGCTGACGAACTACGCCGCCGCCCCGCGCAAGCGCGCGTACTCGCGCATCGAACGGCTGCTCTCCATCGACAACCCGCTCGTCTTCTTCTGGTGGCAGCGCGGTCAGGACGCGATCAGTGTCGACCTCCACGGCTTCGATCCGAATCCCTCCAACGAAGCCTGGAACGCCTGGGAATGGAGTATCTAGGACCTCGGCGACCGCGTTTGCGGCGCCGCGGCGCAAAGGCGGTCGAGGAACGCCAGCACTTTCGGCCACATGTTTTTGTCGGCTCGCGCATAGCCCGAGGGCGTACCCCCCAATGCGAGCCGGAAGCTGCCCTCGTCAACGACGGCGAGGTCGCCGGTCGGCATGTACGGCACGTCGATCGCATGTCCCGCCCCCGGAAATACGAGTAACTCGTCCCTGAACTTCAGGCCGCTCGCCCTGCGAGCCGCCAAGATCCGATGCGCAAAAACGTCAGACGGCCAAAGCTGGTCGTCGGCGCCCGCCACCAGCAAAAGCGGGCCGGAGATTTTTTCGACCGCGATGGTGCTTTCGGGCTTCGGGGGCGTTGCCAGCGCCACGTATTGAGCGCGAAAAGAAACGGCGCGCTTCGCGGCGCGATCAGCTTTGATTTGTGCTTTTACCTCGGCCGCGATCGGATTGTCGGCATATGACAGCGGCACTCCCGATACCGTCCAAGAAGCGCGCCGCACACCCTGTCGCGTGGAGAATCCCTCAAACACGCTGCTGGAGGGCGCCAACGCTACCACACCTTTGACTAGCGGGTCACGCGCAGCAATCAGCAGCGCCAGCTCCGCGCCTTTTGAATCGCCCACAATTATTAGCGGAAGGTTCCGGGTCTGCGGTTGTTCGCGAACCCAGGCGATGGCGCGCACGACGTATTCGAGAGGAATGTCAGCCAGCTCGGCGGGCAGCCCCTCCATACCAAAATACGCGAGCGCCAAAGTATCGAAGCCATGCGAAGCGATGATCGCGGCGCGGCTCTCATCCGCTCCGCCTTCGGAACCGCCAAGCACGAGGACGACTCCGCGCGCGGTGGCTTCACGCTGAAGGAAAAGCGTTCCAACGATCGATCCCCCGTGGAGAGGGACGCGCGTTACATCCGGTGCGATCCTGGTTCGCGTTACGATTACGCTTCGCGAGCCGGATCGCGTAAAGAGGGTCATGCGAATCCGGATCGGGGCGAGCGATGACGGCGTGTAGCCCTGGCTCTTGACAACTCGCATCGACCAAAATAGCCCCATCGGGTCCACGCCGGTGTAGGTACCCCGGAGCGGTGCAGCTGCAGCAAGATCGACTGTGCCCGCACGATCCGTTCGAAACGAAGCCCAACTGCGGTAAGTCGTTGCATCGATATCGGCCCTAGCCTCAACGGTAACCGGCTCGTCGCCCGTTCTCGTCTTAACCCAAATGTGGACGGGGGTATCGAATAGCGCGCTTTCCGGCTTTACTATTAGTTGCGGCGCATCCAGTTGCGCTGCCTCTGACGCAAAAAGCGCGCGGACGGCCAAGGCAAACAGCCCAATGGCAAGCACCGAGGCGAACAAACGAGGAATCACATAACCCCCAGCGGCATTGACAACTAACTATTTAAGAGTATATCAGCGGGGGGTCTCCGCGGTCAACTATGAAATTAGGTGCGCGAGATCTTCGACAGTTCGACGCTGATGCGGTCGACCAGCGCGCGGTGATCGTCCGGGTCGCTGCCCGCGCGCCCGGTGACGATCGCTTCGAGTCCGCGCACGGCGCGCTCGTACGCGATCCGGGCGCGGCGTTCGCCGACGCGGCGGGCCACCGGACGCAGGAAGCGCTCGCGCCAGCGCGCGCGCGACGGCAGTTCGCCGCCCGGCCGCGCGAGCTCCCAGATATAGTTACACTCCGTCGCGAGCGCGGAGAGCAGCGGCACCGCCGCGCCGCGCGGGTCGCCTGAGAAGGATTCGTGCGCGATCGCGAGCGCCTCAGCGATCCTGCCTTCAGCGAGCGCGCTCGCGTATTTATAAGCCTTCGGATCCTCGATGGCCAACGCCTCACGCTCGAGATCCTTGAGCGTTATTCGTTTCCCGCCGAGCGCGAGTTTCTCGAGATCGCTGCGCACCGCGGCTAAGTCGGCTTGGCTGCGTGAAAGCTCGTCGACGACGCGCGCCTCCGCCTTGGCGCCGTTACGTTCGAGCGTCTCGCGCACGAAACGCTCGCGCGTCTCTTCGCCCGCGGTCGTGTCGATGCGGAGCGCCGCGCGCCCGGCCATCGTGCCGAACGGCGCCGGCCGCTGCGCACGCGGCGACAAGAGATCGAGCAACACGAGCGTGTTGCCGTCGGGCACGTTTTGCGCGACGTCCCAAAGCTCTTGGCGCGGCGCCGACCGCATGCTCTGCGTGTCGGTGACGACCGCGACGCGCCGCTCGGCCAGAAACGGCATCGCCTGCACGGCCTCGCGCACGGGCGCGACGTCGCCGAGGCTCTCGGCGGCGAAGCGCGCCAAGTTCAGATCGCGCACGTCGGCCGGCAACACGCGATCCAATACGACCTCCAAGGCGCGGTCGGCCAGCACGCGTTCGGTGCCCTCGATGATGACGAGCCTGCCGATGGCCGGCTCTTTATCGAGAAAGTCGTAGAACTTCAGGCCTGAACTCCAAGTCCGGGATGGTTTCCACGTAGGGCGGGCGCACGATGCCGGACTCCGTGACGAATGCCGTGACGAGATGGCCGGGCGTCACGTCGAACGCGGGATTGTACACCACCGCACCCTCGGGTGCCGCACGGCTGCCGGCGAACGCCGCGACCTCGTCGGCGGCGCGCTCCTCGATCGGGATCGCGTCGCCGCTCGAGAGACTGAAATCGAACGTCGAGCGCGGAGCCGCGACGTAAAACGGAATCCCGTGGTGCGCGGCGAGGATGGCCAGCGCGTAGGTGCCGATCTTGTTCGCGGTGTCGCCGTTGCGCGCGATGCGGTCGGCGCCGACGATCGCGAGGTCGATGCGCTGCCGCTTCATCGCGATAGCCGCGGCCGCGTCGACCATGAGCACGGCGTCGACGCCCGCGTGACGAAGCTCGAGGTAGTTCAGCCGCGAGCCCTGCAGCAGGGGGCGCGTCTCGTCCACGAAGACGCGGGGCTTCTTTCCGCCGCGATGCGCGGCGATGATGACGCCCAGGGCGGTGCCGGCGCCGCCGGTGGCGAGCGGTCCGGTGTTGCAATGGGTCAGCACGCGAGCACCCTTCCCGATCAGCTCGAGTCCGTTCTCGGCGATCGCCGCGTCGATCGCAATCTGCTCCTCGTGGATCGCGCGCGCTTCCTCCAATGGATCGGCGGCGGCGAGGACCCGGTCGACGGCCCAGGCCAGGTTCACCGCGGTCGGACGCGCCTCGCGCACGCGCCGAGCGACTCGCTCAAAGAGCTCGTCGTCGTCGATCGTTCGACGCAGCAACGCCGTTCCGTAGGCGGCGAACACGCCGATGCACGGTGCGCCGCGCACGGCGAGGCTCTTGATCGCCGCCTCGATGTCCTCGACGGTTTTGGCTCGCTCGTGGCGCACTTCATGCGGCAGCAGGCGCTGGTCGAGATAGACGACGGCGTCGCCGTCCCACGCGATCGGCGCGAACGACGTCATCGAAACCCCGCCCGAGGGATGTCCGAGTTCACGCTCAGCAGCGTCGCCGCCGCGAGGGCCGCCGCGTAGCCCTTGTTGCCGCGCTGCGGATCGGCGCGCTCCTCCGCCTGCTCCAAATTGTCCGTCGTGAGGATGCCGAAACCGATCGGAACGCCGGTCGCAAGCTGCACGTCCATGATGCCCCGCGCACACTCGCCCGCGACGAAGTCGAAGTGCGGCGTCTCGCCGCGAACGACGGCGCCGAGCGCAACGAGCGCGTCGAAGCGGTCGGCTTCGATCAGGTTGCGGCAGGCTACGGGCACTTCGAAGCAGCCGGGAACCTCGTAGACGCTGACGTGGTCGGCGGCGACGTTGCACGCCCGCAGCGCCGTCTTAGCCCCCTCGACGAGCCGGTCGGCGATCTCGGGGTAAAAGCGCGCCACGACAATCGCGAAGCGCCGGCCGGCGCAGTCGGGGGCCGGCGGCTTGCGCGCGCCGTTGACCTTCACGACGCGGCCTCTTCGTCGAGTATGTGGCCAAGCTTCGAGCGCTTCGTAGCGATGTAGTGCTTGTTGTGCGCCGTCGGTGTGGTCTGGAGCGGCATCCGGCCGACGATCTTGAGGCCGTACCCCTCGAGGCCGAAGATCTTCTTTGGGTTGTTCGTGATCAGTCGCATCTCGCGCACGCCGAGGTCGACGAGAATTTGCGAGCCGATGCCGTAGTCGCGTTTGTCGGCCGGCAGCCCGAGCGCGAGGTTCGCCTCGACGGTGTCGGCGCCGCCGTCCTGCAGCTCGTACGCGCGCAGCTTGTTGGCAAGACCGATGCCCCGGCCTTCCTGCCGCAGATAGAGAAAGACGCCGCGGCCTTCGTGCGCGATCACGCGCATGGCCCCGTCGCGCTGCGCCGCGCAATCGCAGCGAATCGAGTGCAGCGCGTCGCCGGTCATGCACTCCGAGTGTACGCGAACGAGGATCTCCTTCCCGTCGCCGATCTCGCCCATTATGAGCGCCACGTGAGTGTTCTCGTCGATACTCGTGTTGTACGCAACGCCCTTCCACTCACCCAGCGTCGTCGGCAGAGAGAACTCCGCGATCTTATTCACGAGCTTCTCGGTGCGCATGCGATACGCGATGAGGTCTTTGACGGTTACGAGCTTGAGCTCGTGGCGGTCGGCGTAGCTGCGCAATCCCACCAGACGTTCCATCGTGCCGTCTTCGGCCATGACCTCGCAGATCACGCCGGCCGGATACAGACCGGCGAGGCGCGCGAGGTCCACGGCGGCCTCGGTCTGCCCGGCGCGCACCAGCACGCCGCCCTCGCGCGCCCGCAACGGGAACGTGTGTCCGGGCCGCAGGAAATCCGCCGGCTTCGCCTCCGGGTCGATCAGCCTCTTGATCGTCGCGGCGCGGTCGTGAGCGGAGATTCCCGTCGTCGTCACTCCGCGCGCCTCGACGGAAACCGTGAATGCAGTCTCGTGAACGGCGGTGTTGTCGCGCACCATCTGCGGGATGTGAAGTTCGTCGAGGCGGGCTCCGACCATCGGCACGCAGATCAGTCCGCCGGCGTGCTTGCGCATGAAGTTGATCGCGGCGGGCGTGACCATTTGCGCCGCCATCACGAGGTCGCCCTCGTTCTCGCGGTCCTCGTCGTCGAGCACGACGACCATCTTTCCGGCACGGACGTCGGCGATCGCATCGGCGATCGTGTCGAACGGCCCGTGCCGCCCCGCCGGCTGTTCGCCGAGCTCCGGGAGCACCTGGCTCAGACGCTGCAGCGTCCGGTACGAGGGCTCGCGCCGGCCCGCGCGCAGAAGCGAAATGGCCGACTCGGTCAGGCCCGACTCCTCGGCCAGCTCAGCGGCCGAGAGGCCTGCCGCCTCCATGGCGCCATTGAGCGTGTCTGCAAAGCTGTCCATAGGCTTCTAGACTAGCCGGTACTTGACAAATGTCAAGGTGATATAGTCGTTTACGCATGCCGAAGCGGAAGAGAGCCAAGATCGTTCCCCGCATGGGTCCGCCAACGAATCTGCGCAAGGCTGGAGCTCACGAGGACAAGCGCGACAAAGCCTTAGAGCGATTGGAGCGCGAGGAGCAGCATGAGCTCGACGACCTCAGCGCACTCGGTTCTTGGGCCTTCGACGAAGACGAGTGAGCGAGGACGTCGAGAAGGTCGGACCGTGTGCCCGTGAAACGGTAGGTTAGAGGCCAAGCCACCCCTCACAAGGAGGCTCTAAAATGATTGGTCCCGTTGGCCGTGAGATTCTTACCGCGGCTATAATCGCCGCGGCTCTCGGCCTGTCTGCATGCGGCGGAGGATCGGTGAACCCGCCCGCCGGCGAGCCCGCTTCCGCCCTGCGTTCGACGGTCACTCCGGGCGCGTTTCCGGACTTGACCAAGCCCAGTCTTTACGTCGCCAACTTCTACGGGTCCACGGTGACCGTTTATGCGCCGACGGCGAAAGGGAACACCAAACCGTTGCATACCATCGCGGGCTCGAAGACCGGACTAAAAGGGCCGTACGGCGTCGCCGTCGATGCCGGCTATAATGTTTCCGTCGTGAACACGAATGGCGGCCCCTCATCGACCGGCAGCGTGACCGTTTACAAATCGGGCGCTTACGGAAACGTCGCGCCGACACGCACGATTGGCGGCTCGAACACGGGCCTGTTTTATCCCTTCGGCATCGCTCTGGATTCGAGCAAAAATGCGTACGTCGCAAACTACAACGGACAAAGCGTGACCGTCTACGCGGCGAGCGCGAAAGGCAACGTGGCCCCGATCCGGACCATTAGCGGCCCGAACACCGGACTGTTCTATCCCGAGGGCATCGTCTTGAGTGGAACCGGAAAGACCTACGTCGCGAACTCGAGCGGCGCCAGCGTGACCGTTTACCCGGCTGGTGCGAATGGCAACGTCACGCCCGTCCAGACCATCAGCGGATCGAACACCGGGCTGAACCAGCCCCAAGGCATCGCTCTAGGCAACTCAAAGATCTATGTCGCGAACTTCGCCGGGAGCGTGACCGTCTACAGGTTGGGGGCAAACGGTAACGCCGCGCCCGTCCAAACCATCAGCGGCTCAAACACTGGGTTGAACGAGCCATTTGGCGTCGCCGTCAAAGGGTCGGTCCTGTACGTTGCAAACGAAAGCAACAACACGATAACGGTTTACTCTGCGACCGGCAGTGGTAATGTTGCCCCGATTAGGACCATAAGCGGCTCGAACACAGGCCTGAATGGGCCGGCGGGCATCCTACTGCACTGACGCCTTAGCCTAAAATAGCCTATCGCGTTTAGCAGCCTTTCGAGCGGGAGGCGATCACGTAGTTCGCTGACTTCAGCGTCTCGTCATAGCAGCGGTATCCCTGCAGGTTGCGCAGCTTGTACTGCTGCCGGCTCTTGCCGTTCGACGGCGTGAAGCCAGACGGCGTAATCGTCAGCGTATCCGACGACTGCACGACGTTGAGCAGCGACCACGGCAGATCGTTGAGGACTCCGCTCTGGTTCTTCGTCTGTGACACTGCGGTCGTTTGGGTGGAGCTGCTTGCGGTCCCGACCGAGTTGTAGTCGACCGTCAGCGGCCAGTTACGCTGCTCGCGGATCTTCTGCGTACCATTCTTCGTGATGATCACGATATCCGAGGCCACCAGCGTGTCTTGCTTGATGTCTTGCAGATACTGGCTCGAGGTCACGTCGATCTTCTGAACGTTCGAGAAGTGGATGCTCTGCAACACGCGAGTATCGATCCGGCCCTTCGACGTGATCACGTAGCCGTTGACGAACACCGCGTGTGTCGCCGTCGTCGCGATCGTTCCCCGCGTGCCGCCGCTCTTCGTGGTCTTGACGTCCTCGTCGACCTTCTCGTCGGGGGTGCCCGGCGTGCCGTCGCTAATGAGCCTTCCGGTCACGACCTTCGAGCCGTGATCTTCGTAGACGAGCAGCGCCGCGTTCGCCGCGAAGTAGTTGTTGTCGTTGTAGACCGACACGGCGATCGTGTGCGGGTTGCCGTCGTCGAGCTGTCCCGCGAAGGGCGTCAGATTGATGCGGTACGGCACGAAGTTGAGCGTCTCGACCCCGGGTATCGGGATCCACAGGAAGGGGTCGATTCCGCCGGTGTAAATCCACGGATAGACCGGAACCACGCCTGCCGGATGGTTGTCCACGCTCACCTCGCCCTCGCGAAACGCGGTGTTGCCGCAGTTGTTTAGCTTCGATGCGAGGTCGTTCGGGAAGCACGTGTACCAGAACTCGTCCCCTCCCTGCGATTCGAGAAACACATCCAGATACGCGGCCGCGACGTTGGTCGGGAACGTGAAGCTGCCGGTCATCTGGCTCGACGCGGAGTTCAGGTCGACATATCCTCCCGTAGGGCCGCCGGACAGCGGATAGACGGCGTCGGCGGCATGGGCGGCCGGATACTGCGAGGTGGCGGGATAGAAGTCGAGCTCGGCCGATCCGTAGATGATGCCCGTGTACTGCGTGTTCACGATGTTGTACACGGAAGCCTGACCCGTGGATTTCTGCGCGAAGATCGGCGCATATTCCGACACATCACGCTCCACGGTCCATTCGGGGCTCGCGTGCGCGCCGGGCTCCGAGGTCGTTCCGAAGAAGATGTTCGTCGCGCCAACCCAGACGGCGCCGGTGCGATCATACTGCACGCCCGCCGAGACCCTGAAGTGCATCTTGAAAACGATCTTGGCGTACGGACCGGGGCAGTTCGCCGGCGGCTCGTAGTGGAACGGATGATCCTTATAATCGGCGAACTTGCCGACGCGCAGGTCGCCCTTATTGATCGGGGGCGTGCGCGGCGTGAACAGCACGTCCACGCAGGGCGCCTCGTTCGGAACCTGCACGCGCGGGACGGCCGTTGCGGGGTAACCGGCTCCGCCGTGCGCCGCCTTCGAACCGGCTGCATCGCCGAGCGCGCGAATTCGCTCCGCGGCTCGCTGCATCGAGAGTGGCCCGGTCGCAATCTGCGAGGGCACCCCCGGCACGCCTGGCGCGAATCCGGCGCGGCTACACGCCGTCAAACTCCCGGCACATAGCGCGATCGTCGCAATCCAAAGGGGGGCTTTGGTTACACGCATGGGGGACCTCCGTAGCAAGGGTGATTACCAGTCATCGTCGGGGTCGGCATTGGACGTCGGCTGCGCCAGGAAGTAGTCGCGACCAAGCGGCGCGCTTACGGGCCTGAAACGCGTCGCGGGCTTCGTGAAGTCGAAGCAATCGAAGAGATCGTCCGCGCGGACGTCGGTCGTGTGCAGCGGCGTCATCCCGAACGCCCTCTCCGTAAACTTCAGGATGCTGCCGAACTCGTGCTCGTCGTGTGAGATGTAATGCTGCTTTGCGTATGGCGACACCACGATCAGCGGCACCCTGAATCCGAGCTCGTAGGCATTCAACTGGCGGGGCGCGACGTGATCGTACCATCCTCCCCAGTCGTCCCACGTGATGAATATCGCCGTGTCGTCCCAGTACTGGCTCTTGCCGATCGCATTGACGATGCTCGCGACCCAGGACGGGCCCGAGCCGTCGGTGACGCCGGGGTGATCGGACGCGGCTCTAGTGGGTGTCACCCACACCACGTTGGCCAGGTCGCCGGCGACGACGTCGTCGAGCACGCGCTTTGCCGGCGCGACAACGTCCGTGCTGTAAAGAGGGCCGTAGCGGACGTTGCGGATGGCGTCCGGCGCATTCCATAAGCCACGTCCGATGTGTGCCTGGTAGTAGCGCCACGTCAAGCCTTTGGCGGTGATGCGGTCCATCAGCGACACGCGCGTGAAACAGGGGAATACTTGGCGGTTTTCCTGACCCTGCGGATCGATGACGGATACCAGCGTGCCGGGCTTCGAATCGCAGCCGCCCGAGCCGGAAACGCCCTTGTCGTGGGGGTTCTCCGCCGCCCACAGGGGCGACTGGTTGGAGATCGTGGACGTTCCGCTCACCAGGTACTGATGCGCCGGAAAACTCGGCCCCTGATTGGTCTGGAACATGTGATCCGCGAGCGTGTAGTCTTCTGCCATCGTCCAATACGGCTTGATCTGTTTCTCGGGCACGTAGCCGTACGCGTGCGGATCGCTCTGACGGCAGCGACTGCCGGCGTTTTTGTTGCAGTGCGATTGAACGAGGTCGAAACCGTCCATCTTCCCGCCGTCATATTCCGTCACGAATGCGACGTGCCTGTGGTCGATGTCCATCGGCTTGTCCAGCGGCTCGGGCAGCAGCGCGACGAGCTTGCCTTTCGAGGACTTCCCATAGTCGACGGTATCCGCGCCGGGGAAGCGGTGGAAGAGATTGTCGACCGAGCGGTTCTCCTGGATGATGATGACGACGTGCTGGATCTTATGACCGATGCGCGCCGCCGGCGCCGGCAGAGCCGGGCCGGCCGGAACCATCACGCCGCTCGACGAACCGGCGCCGGCTCCGCCGCAGCCGGCAGCGAACGCCACGCTCAACGTCGCGACGCCGGCCATACACCGATGCAGTCGTTTCAACATCAAGCCGTTTTCATCGCCGCAGATGCGCCGGGGCAGCGCCGGCTAACGTCTCGGCGATCGCGTCCTCCTCCGAGAGTGTCATCCCCTCGGTTGTATGGCGCCGCAGTTCCTCCTCCGCGAGGTTCACTCGCAACGCGCCGCGTGCCCGAGCGCATACTTGAAACGACTGTTTCAAGTATGTTAGGATGGGCCGTGTCGAGAACCGCGGACGAGGCGCGGCGCCGCGAGCTGCTGGAGCGGGCCGTCGACTACGTGTGCCGCCACGGCCTGGCCGAGCTGTCCCTGCGTCCGCTTGCGAAGGCCCTCAAGTCGAGTCCGCGGGTCCTCTTGTACTACTTTGGGTCGAAGGAGAATTTGGTTGTCGAGATCGTGCGGCGCGGCCGCGCCCGCCAGCAAGCGATGATGGCGACGGTCAAGCTCGCGGGCCTCGCGCCAAAAACGGTGGCGCGCACGCTATGGCGCGAGTGGAGCAAGCCGGAGTGGGAGCCGCTCACGCAGCTCTCCTTCGAGATCTACGCGCTGGCGCTGCGCGACGCGTCGCGTTTTCCGGGCTACCTCGAGGGCTCGATCCACGGCTGGCTTGCGGCGCTCGAGGTCTGCACGATGCTGCCCGGTTACACGCGCCGGCAGGCCGAGGCCTTGGGCACGCTGCTCATCGCCGGGTTCCGCGGATTTCTGCTCGATCTCCTGGCGACGCACGAACGCGCCCGAATCAATCGGGCCGTCGATCTATGGTTGGAGTTTGTGTATGATGCGGCCGAATAGCGCTCGGCGCGGCGCGACGATCTTCATCTTCATTACGGTGCTCATCGACATGCTGACGTTTGGCATGATCGGACCGGTGTTGCCAAAGCTTATCGCGAGCTTCGTCGGCAACGACTTCGCGCACGCCGCCGAGATCATCGGTCTCTTCGCCACGGTGTGGGCGCTGATGCAATTCTTCTGCTCGCCGCTGCTCGGCATGCTCTCCGATCGTGTCGGGCGGCGCCCGGTGATCCTGCTGTCCAACGCGATAACCGTCGTCGACTACGCGATCATGGCGCTCGCCCCAAACCTCGCCTGGCTCTTCGCAGGCCGTGTGCTCTCCGGCGTCGCGACGGCGAACATGACCGCCGCGAGCGCGTACGTCGCCGACGTCAACCCGCCCGAGAAGCGTGCCGCGGCCTTCGGCATGATCGGCAGCGCCTTCGGGCTGGGGTTCGTCCTCGGTCCCGCGATCGGAGGGCTCGTCGGCAACGTCAATCCCCGCCTGACGTTTTGGGCCGCGGCTATCTTCGCTCTGCTGAACACCCTCTACGGCCTATTCGTGCTGCCGGAGTCGCTCGCGCCGGAGAATCGGACGCGCCGGCTCGAATGGAAACGCGCGAATCCAATCGGGTCGCTCGCGCTTTTGCGCTCCCACCACGAGCTGTGGGGCCTGACCTGGGTCAACTTCATCACCTACCTCGCGCACGAGGTATTTCCGAACGTCTGGGTGATCTTCTGCATCGCCGCGTTCGGCTGGAGCACGGGGAGCGTCGGCCTCACCCTGGCGCTCGTCGGCACGATCGCGGCGATCAATCAAGCGACGATGATACGGCCCGTCATCGCGCGCCTCGGCGAGCGACGCACGCTGCTGGCCAGCCTCGTTGTGGCCGCGGCGGGACTCGCGCTGATGGGAACCGGCAACGGCGTCCTGTTCCTCGTCGCTGCGGCGATAATATCGCTGCCGATGTACCAGGCGTCGTCGCAGGCACTCATGACGCGACGAGTCGGCGCCGCGGAACAGGGTCAGCTGCAGGGTGCGCTCGGGTCCGTGCGCGGCATCTCGATGTTGATCGGCCCGTTGATCTTCACGCTGACTTTCGCGCAGTTCGCCGGGCCGTGGCGCTCGCTGGGATTGATCGGCGCGCCGTGGCTGCTCGCCGCAGCACTGTACGCCGTCTCGCTGGCGATCGCGTGGCGAGTCACCTCGCGCGCCGACGACGTCGTGCTTCCGCCGCTCGAACCGGCGCCCCCGATCTACGCCGAGGGCTGAGCGAAGCTGACGATCGGCTTGACGATGCGCGCCTCCGCCAAGTCGCGATAGGCGCGCGGCACGTCGGCGAGGTCCACGAGCGTCGCACCGACTTTCTCAGCCGAGACGACGCCCTGTTCGATCAAGTCGAGCGCCGCTCGCGTGTCCTGCGGTCCCGCCGAATAGCTCGCGACCGCACGGAGATCGCCGAAGTAGAAGCGCTCCGAACCAATCGTGAGCGGCACGTCCGGCGGAAACGGCGTGAACATTACGACGGTGCCGGAAGGCGCAGCGGACTCGAACGCGTGCTCCAACGCGCGCGCGGTTCCCGGCCCGCAGATGACGACCGCGGCTCCGGCGCCGACCACGCGGCTCGCGTCCTCCGGAGCAAACGCGACCGCGCCGTTGCGCGCGGCGATCGCGCGGCGCGCCTCGATGAAGTCGCTCGCGAACACCTCGGATCCGATTTGCCGCGCCGCCAAAACGTGCAACTGCCCCATGACACCGAGGCCGATCACGTACACGCGCTCGCCGGCAGCGGCACCGCCGCGGCGAAGCGATTTCACCACGCAGGCCAGCGGTTCGGTCAGCGCGGCATCGGCAAACGCAACGCCGTGCGAAAGCCGCAGGGTGTCGCGTTGATTTTCCACGGGCACGCGAAAGTATTCGGCGATGCCGCCCGGCTCGATCTTGGTGGCACGCCAGGTCGCGCACTGCACGTACTCGGCGCGACGGCATGCCGCGCACTCGAAGCACGGGGCGTGGTGATGCACGAACACGCGATCTCCGACCGCGAACGCGCTGCTGCCGCGTACCTCCGCGACGATCCCCGCCGGCTCGTGACCGAGCACGAGCGGCGCCTTGCGCTTGATGTACCAGGGCATGACGTCGCCGCTGCAGATGCCGCTCGCCATCGTGCGCACCAGCAGCTCGCCGTCGCCGAGCTCCGGTACCGGGCGCTCCTCGACGCGCACGTCGTCGACGTCGTAGAGCACGGCGGCCCGCATCGTGCGCGGGCTCACGGCTCGATCAACGCCTTCAGTCCCTCTCCCGCGTCGAGCCGCCCGAACAGCTCGACGATCTCGCTTAGCGGTGCGGTGTGCGTGATCAGGCGCCGCAACGGCAGCGTGTGCGCGGCGATCAGATCGTACGCCGCGCGCACGTCGGCCGGCGTGAAGTGGAACGGGGCCAGGAGCCGGACCTCGTCGTAATGCAGCCGCGCGGCTAAGAACGAGACGCGCGCCTCGCTCGGTAGACCCGCGAAGAACGACACGACGCCGCCGCGTCGGACGTACGACGGCGCGCCCTCCCACATCTCCGGGCTTCCCGTGCATTCGATCACCGCGTCGGCGCCGCGGCCGTTCGTGCGCTCGAGGATGACGTCGCGCATCGCCACGGCCCCGGGGTAGTAACTATCTAGCCCCAGATCGCGGGCGAACGCGACGCGCTCGGCGCGCCGGCCGAAGAGCAGCACGTCGACGGCCTGGCGCTGCAGCAGCAGCCCGTGTAGAATTCCAAAGCCGCCGTTGCCCAGCACGACGACGGTCGAGCCGGGGGTGGGCTCCAGCATCGCGAGCGAGTGCGCGACGCACGCGAGCGGCTCAAGAAACGCGCCTTCGGCATAGCTTACGCCGTCCGGCTTGGGATAGCAGTTCTTATCGACCACGCGTTTGGGCAAAGCGACGAAGTCCGAATACGCGCCGAGAACCATCGCCGACATAATGCTCTCGCACAGCTCCTCTTGCGAGTGGCGGCACCAGAAACAATGGCCGCACGGCGCGGTGTGCACGCACATCACTGGGTCGCCGGGCCCAAACGCCGTAACGCCGGAGCCCACCGCGGCGACGTCGCCCGAGAACTCGTGACCGAAGCGCGTCGGCATCGGCATCTTCGGATGTCCGCGGCGGAACGTCTTCAGATCCGTGCCGTCGGTCAGCGCCGCTCTGACGCGCACGACGATCCCGCCCGGCGGCGCCTCCGGCATCGACTCGAGCTGCAGTTCGATCCGCTTGGGCTCGACGAGCATGGCCACGCGCGACGAAGCATTCACGGCGCGATCGCTTCCCCGACGCAGGCCAGCAACGCCGAACGAATCGGCTGCGGCAGCGGCCGGCTCTTCTTCGTCGCCGCGTCGATCGCGGCGACCACGAGCGTAAGGGCGGCTCCCGCCTCCGCCGAGCGTTCGTTGAACATGACGGTCTGCCAGCGCACGCTCGACGCCCCGACGTGCTCGATGTGCGTGCGCATGCGCAGCCAGTCGCTCATGAGCGCCGGCGCGTGGTACTCGGCCTCCACGCGCACCCGAGGCAGCCAGAATCCATACTCCGTGAACACGCTCTCGTACGGAAACCCCAGCTCCGCAAAAAGATGCATCTCGGCGTACTCCGCAAACCGCGAGTAGGCCGCGAAATACATGATTCCCACGACGTCGACGTCGGCCCACTGGACCTGGAGCCGGCTCTCGAAGACCCGCGCGCCCTGCGGAAGCCGGTCGACGAAGCGCGTCATCGTAGGCTCAGGATGACGTCGGCGTAACGAGCGAGCGGATCGACTTCGAGGTTGACGCGGCTGCCCGGCACGCGCGCCCCGAGGGTAGTTCGCGTCAGCGTCTCGGGGATCAGCGCGACCTCGAACCACTGCGGTCCCGCTGCCGCGACGGTGACGCTCACGCCGTCCAGCGCGACGAAGCCCTTGTTCGCGATCATCGGAGCGAGTTGCACGGGCGTCTCGATTCGCAGTCGCTCTCCCTGACCCTCGGGGTTTCGCAGCAAAACGCGCGGCGCCGCGTCGACGTGCCCGTAGACCAGATGTCCCCCCAGCCGGTCGCCCACGCGCAGCGCGTATTCGACGTTGACCAGCTCGCCCGCCGTCCTCTCGCCCAGCGTGCTGCACGCGAGCGTCTCGGGAACGACGTCGAACGAAACGACCTCGCCATCGATTGCGGTCGCGGTGAGGCAGACGCCGTCGATCGCTATTGAATCCTTGGGCTCGACGCGCTCCGCTCGCGCGCCCTCGCAACGCACGGCCAGCGTCGCGCCGCCGTGCGCGTGCGCGTCGAGCGCGACGACCGCGCCGCGGTATTCGATCAAGCCGCTAAACATCGCCGAACGTGCCCGAGAGTATGACATCGTCACCGACGCGTTCCACGTTGTCGAAGCGTGCGCGTACCGCGCGCGACGCGAGGTCGACGCCGCGGAGCACGGGCACGGCGCCCTCCGCGTGCAGCAAGCGCGGGGCGATGGCCCAATAGAACCGATCGGCGAGGCCGCCGGCGATCAGCCGGGCGGCGAGCCTCGGTCCGCCTTCGCACAGCACGCTGCAGATGCCGCGCTCGCGCAGCGCCTCCATTGCCTTGGCGAGGTCGAGCGTCACGGCGTCGGCGTCGCCGATGACAATCACGTCGGCCGCATCCGCGAGAGAGTCGAGTCGCGGCCGCAGGGCCGCCGGAGCGAGCACGATCGTTTTCGCGTAGCCGTCGGCTGCGACGAAAATGCGGCTGCCGGACGGAACCGCGTCGCGTTCGCACGCCACGATGCGAAGGTACGGGCGCGCGCGATCGTGTTCGGGACGGACCGTCAGCATCGGATCGTCGATGCGCACGGTTCCCGCACCGACCATCACTGCGTCGTGAACGATGCGAAGCTCGCGCACGTAGCGCTGCTCCGCCTCGGATCCGAGCGGCTCGCGCAGCCCGGGTGCGGGCGCGACCGCGCCGTCGAGCGACATCGCCATTTTCACAGCAACGTACGGGCGCCGCAGCGCGCTCGCGCGCGCGAAGGGCTCGATCAGCGCTTCCGCGGCGGCGTCGCCCGCGACGGCGACCTCCACGCCGCGTTCGCGCAACTGCGCGGTGCCGCCGTGCCCCGCCGGGTCGAGCGTGCCGACCACGACGCGCACGACGCCCGCGCCGACGACGGCCTGCGCGCAGGGAGGCGTTCGCCCGACGTGCCCGCACGGTTCCAGCGAGACGTAGAGTGTCGCGTCGCGGGCCCGCGATCCGGCGCCGCGCAAGGCGTTCACCTCGGCGTGCGGAGCGCCGGCGCCATGATGATAGCCCTCGCCGACGACGCGCCCGTCGCGAACCACGACCGCGCCGACCGGCGGGTTTGGGGCGGTCTCTCCGAGCCCGCGCGCGGCGAGCTCGTAGGCCCGCTGTAGAAACAGCTCGTCGAGCGGCGTCAGTTCGGCCCTTAGTCCTCCCACGGGTCGCGGCCTTTCGCTACCGCGACGACCACCGCATCCTCAACGACCCCTCCGGCCTCGCGCACTGCCGTGGCGCAGTCGCGCAGGGTCGAACCGGTCGTGCACACGTCGTCGAAGAGCGTCACCCGCTTTCCGGCGACGCACGCCGCGCGGCATTCGAAGCGGCCGCGGGCGGCGAGACGCTGGGTGCGCGAACGCCCGCGCTGCGCGTCGCCGGATCGCTGCTCCAGCGCCCGGACCACGTAGGCGCCGGCGATGGCGGCCGCATGTCCGGCGACCAGCGCGACGCCGTCCATGCCGCGTACGCGCCGCCGCTTCGCCGTCGTTGGAATCGGGACGAGGATCGCACGCGGTGCGACCAGGTCCGCAACCGCTGCCCCCAGCGCCTCGGCGACGTCGCGGCGCCCGTCTTTGAGCGCCAGCACCGCGGCGCGCAGGGCGCCTTCGTACGGGCCGAACGCGTTAACCGCGAGTCCGGGCAATCGGACTACGATCGTTTCGCCGCTCGGCGCGCAGCTCGAACACAATCCGGTGCCGAGCGCGTTGCAGCTCGCGCACTGCGGCGGGAAAAGGACATCGAGCAGCCGGCGCCACGCCATGCGGCTCGATCACGACGGCTCGGGTGCTTATCTAGCGGCGATGGACGAATGCGAGTCGGACGCGAGAGCGGACAGCTCGGCGGCGAGCACGCCGTCGGGGATTATTCCGCGATAGATGTACCGCACGACTCCTTGGCGGTCGATGAATATGCTCTCAGGGAGTGCGCGCACGTCGAACGTCGCGGCGAATTGGCCGCGGTCGACGGCTACCGGCGCCGGCATGCCGAGCTGCAGCGCGAAGCTTTGCACGCGGCTCGCGGATTCTTGTTCGTCGACCAACAGAAAGGCGATGCGGTCGCGATACTGCTGCGCTTGCCGCGCGATCGCCGGAAACTCCCTGCGGCACGGAGAGCACCACGTCGCGAAGACGTTGATGTATGCCGGAGAACCGTGGAAGTTGCCGTCGACCGATTTTCCGTCCAGCGTATCGAGCACGAATGCCGGCGCGAAATCTCCGGTGGAGAGAGTGCCCGCGCGCGTTACCGCAGGCGACCGTGCCGCCGCCAGCGCAACGGCGAGGACTGCCACGGTGCCGAGGATGGTGCGCAACACGATGGGTTTATACCCATCTATTCCTCCGCAACCAGAGTATTTTTCAACAAGCTTTCGCCGGCGACGACGGTATCGTTGCCGACGATCGCTTCGAGCAGCTCCGCGCGTGCTCCGATGGTTGCGCCTTGCCAAACGATCGTACGTTTCAGCCGCGCGCCTGCTTCGATGCGCACGCGATCGTCCACGACACATGGGCCTTCGATCGAGACGTTCTCGCCGATGCAGACGGCGGCGCCGAGTCGCACCGCGCCTTCGATGCGTGCGCCGGCGCCGATCGTCACCGACGGATCGATGCCGTTGGGGCTGGTTTGTGGGATTCGAACGATGCCGCTCACGACGTCGTAGCTCGCGCGACGATATTCGCTCGGCGTGCCGATGTCGGCCCAATATGCGCCGCGCGCATCGAATCCATAGAAGCGCTCGTTCGCCGTCTGCAACGATGGGAACACCTGCTTGCCGAAGTCGTAGAACTCGCCCGCCGGGATGTGGTCGAAGATTCCCGGCGAGAATACGTAGACGCCGGTGTTGACGAGCTTGCTGCGCTCCGCTCCGCGCGGCGGCTTCTCCTGAAAGGCCGCGATCTTCCCCCGCTCGTCAAGGACGACGACGCCGTACTGTTCGACGTCATCGCACTCGACCAAAGCGATGCTGGCCAGCGCATCGCGGTCGCGATGGAAGGCCAGAAGGCGCTCGAGGCTCAGATCGGTCACCTCGTCGCAGCCGATCACCAGGAAGGTTTCCTCGCCGAAGAACTCCTGAATGTTCTTGACCGCGCCCGCGCTGCCGAGCAGCTCGGGTTCGTGCGAGTAGTGGATCTTGACGCCGAACCGCGATCCATCGCCGAGCGCGGCGACGATCGCCTCAGGATGATAGTGCAGGTTCATCGCGATCTCGTCGAAGCCGTAGGCTCGGAGATAGCGCAGCAAGTGCGCGGCGTTCGGCACACCGGCGACCGGGACGAGCGGCTTGGGCACGCGCTTGGTCAGCGGATAGAGCCGGGTCGACAGCCCCCCGGCGAGGATCATCGCCTTCACGAGCCTGTACCACTGTTGCGCGCGCGAAGGCCGAGGCCATCGAGCGCGACGAGCCAGACGAATCTCGGCAACGCGAGCTGCCGCCTCCATCGGTACGGTTCCTTGACGAGACGATAGAGCCACTCCAAGCCGGCGCGGCGAACGAGCGCGGGCGCGCGGCGCACGCGTCCCGCGATCACGTCGAACGAGCCGCCGACGCCGATGCCAACGCCGCAGCCGGTTTGTTGCAGATGCCGCGCGAGCCAGTACTCTTGGCGCGGCGAGCCCATGCCTGCGAAGAGTAGGCGCGCGCCGCTCGCTGCGATCGCTGCGGCGACGTCCCCGCTCTCGGCGTCGGCGAAGAATCCGTCGTGGGCGCCGGCGACGACCAGACCGGGGAAGCGCGCCTTCAGGAGTGCCGCCGCATCCGCGGCGACGCCGCTTGCGCCGCCCAAGAAATAGACGGCTAGACCAGCGGCGGCCGCGCCGGCGCAGAGGCGATCGACTAGCTCCACGCCGGTGACGCGATCGCGCAGCGCCGCGCCCCGCCAACGAGCCACCGCGAGCAGACCGACGGTGTCGCAGAGCGAGAGCGCACAGGCGTTGACGGTCGCGCGAAAGCGCGCGTCGCGCTGCGCGTAGACGACCATCTCGGTACCGAGCGTTACGATTTGCGCCGCGTCCGTCCGGCCCGCGAGCGCCAGGATCCGAGCCGTCGCCTCATCCGCGTCGATCGCATCGAGGCGGCATCCCAGAATCTCCAATCGGCATCACCGCGATTCGACTGGATGCGACGCGTACGGCGCCAGCAGCGGACGCAGCCGAGCGGCGACACCCTCCGGCATGCCGTCCAGCGGCAGGCGGCACTCGCCGACTGCAAACCCGATCTGGCGCATCGCCCACTTCACGGGAATCGGACTGGTCGTGGCAAACAGCGCGTCGATCAGCGGGAGGAGCGAGGCATGGATCCGAGCGGCCTCGTCAACGCGCCCGCCGCGGTATGCGTCGTACATGCGCCGATACTCGCGCGAGCACAGGTGCGACGCGACGCCGACGACTCCGTCGGCGCCCAGCGACAGACACGGCAGGAACAGATGATCGTCGCCCGCCCAGACGATGAAGCCGTCGCCGCGATCGCGGAGGATCATGCCGATCTGCTTGAGATCGCCGCTGGATTCCTTGACGCCGGCGACGTTGGCGTGACGCCGCGCGAGTTCAAACAGCGTGTCGGGCAGCATGTTGGCCGCCGTTCGGCCCGGGATGTTATAAACGACGACCGGCAGCCGCACGGCCTGTGCGATCGCTCCGAAGTGCGCGAGCATTCCGCTCTGCGTCGGCTTGTTGTAGTAGGGCACGACGGCCAGGATGACATCGGCGCCGGCTGCCTCCGCAGCCTCGGCCGTCGCGACGGATTCGCGCGTCGAATTCGTGCCCGCGTTCGCGATCACGACGGCGTCGCGCCCCACTGTATCTTTGACGACCTTCCACAGCGCGACACGCTCCGCGGAATCAAGCGTTTGGCCCTCGCCCGTGGACCCGGCGACGACGAGGCCGTCGTTGCCGCGATCGACGAGCCAGCGCGCCAAGCGCCCGGCCTCGCGCAGATCGAGGTCGCCGCGGTCGTCGAAAGGCGTGACCATCGCCGTGACGATCGTTCCTAGCTCGCGCGTCATGTCTCCGGGTCCTCCCTGTCGAGTCCGAACTGTCCGTGCACGGCGCCCTCCGCCCGCGTGACCTCGGACTCCGGCACGAGGATCGAGATCGTGACGTTGCTGTCTGTGCAGTGGATGATCTCCACGTCGGCGCGCGACAGCGCATCCACGACCTGATGCACGACGCCCGGCTCGTAGCGCATCCCCGTGCCGACGATGGATAGCTTAGAGCAACCCTCGCGCACGCGAACCGCGAGATTCAAGTCGTGCAGCAGCCGCCGAATCTCGGTCCCGCGATCGCCCTCCACGACGAACGCCACGCCCGCCTGATTGATCGTTACCTGATCGATCGAAATCTCGGCATCGGCGACGCGGCGAAACATCTCGAGCTCGGTCTCCATGCGCCGGCGCGGCGACTCGATGTCGCCACGAATGATGCGCACCCAGGTCAGCCGACCCGATGCCGTCACGCCCGTGACCGGCCGATGATGATCGATGCCCTCGTCTACGAGCGTCCCGCGATCGCTTTGCAATCCCTTGATCGAATAGTTCGTGCCGGTGCGACTCGCATAGTCGGCCGCCTTGTGGTGCATGACCTTGGCGCCGTGGCTCGCGAGCTCGGTCATCTCCGCCAGCGACGCGCGTTCGATCGTGCGGGCTGCCGGGATGCGGCGCGGGTCCGCGGTCATGGCGCCGCTGACGTCCGTGTAGATGTCGACGCGCTGCGCGTCGAGCGCGTGTCCGATCGCGATCGCCGAGAGGTCCGTGCCGCCGCGGCCCAGCGTCGTGACGGCACCGTCTTCGGTCGTGCCGTGAAAGCCGGCGACTACCGCGACCGCGCCGCACTGCAACACCGCATAGATCGCGGCCGGCTCGACCCGTAAGATCGTCGCATCGCCGTGGCGCGCGTCGGTGACGATGCCGGCCTGCGCGCCCGAGAGCGCTACGGCATCGACGCCGCGCGCCGCGAGCTCGTCGGCGAAGACGGCCGCAGAGATCACCTCGCCCGCGGCGAGCAGCAGGTCGGCGTTGGGAGTGCCAGTGCGTCCGTCGATGAGCCCGAGAAGCGTGTCCGTCGCATAGGGCTCCGGCGGGCGGCCCATCGCCGACACGACCGCGACGATCGAATACCCGGCCTCGCGCGCGTCGCGCACGCGGCAGTAGGCGACGTCACGCTGCTCGCTCGTCGCGACCGACGTGCCGCCGAACTTCAGGACCGCGATGCGCTGCGTCGCGTTCACGCCGCGACGTACCCTTTGGCGAGCAGCAACTCGAGGATCTGCACGGCATTGGTGGCGGCGCCCTTGCGCAGCTGATCGCCGACGCACCACAGCGCAAAACCCACACCCTTGTCATCCTGAGCGGAATCGAAGGATTCCCGGCGCAGGCGCGCGACGTGCACGTCGTCCGTGCCCTCGACGTCGCGCGGCGTGACGATGCCCTCGCCGTGGTACGCGATGCCGGGAGCGCTCGCGAGCGCGGCGGCGAGTTCCGCGACGCTCGCCGGCCGCAGCGTCTCGAGGAACACCGCCTCGCTGTGCGCGGTCCGGACGGGAACGCGCACCGCCATCACGCTGACGCGAAGCTCGGGGAGTTCGAGCATCTTACGCGTTTCGTCGCGGATCTTGCGCTCCTCCCCGCTCCATCCCGAATCGTCGAAGGCCCCGATCTGCGGCACGACGTTACGCGCCAGTCGACTGGGAAAAACCTCCGCGCGCGGCTCGGGATCGCCGCTCACGGCCGCACGTTCCTGCGCCAAGAACTCCTCGAGCCCCGCGCGGCCCGCGCCGCTCGCCGCCTGATACGTCGCAACGCGCACGGAGCGCAGCCCCGCCGCGTCGCGAATCGGGCGCAGCGCCGTGCACAGTACGATCGCCGTGCAGTTCGCAACCGGAAAGAGCCGGTGCTCGGCGCGCATCGCCTCGGCGTTGACTCCTGGAACGATCAACGGAACGTCGCTGCGCATGCGGAACGTCGCGCTGTTATCGATGACCACGCAGCCGCTTTCCACCAGCCGCGGCGCGTACCGTTCGCTGGCGTCCTCACCGCTCGCGAAGAACACGACGTCGAAGCTGCGCAGCGCCTCTTCCGAAGCCTCGCGCACGTCCAGCGAGTCGCCGCGGAAGCGCACCGCGGCCGCTCGCGGCCGCGAGGCGAACAGCCCCAGCGCGCCAACCGGAACGTTGCGCTCGTCTAGTAGGCGTAGGATCGTTTCGCCGACGACGCCCGTTGCACCGACCACCGCGACGTTCACGGTGCGGCCTCCAGGATGGAGTCCAAGCCGACCGACAGGCCGCGCAGGTTCACGACCGCATGCACTGCCGCCAACATGCCGGGGACGAAAGACTCGCGCGTCAGCGAGTCATGTCGGATCGTCAGCAGCTCCCCCGGCCCGGCAAACAGGATCTCGTGATGCGCTAGGAGCCCCGGTAGCCGAACGCTGTGCGTTGCCGGCGCTCTATGCGACGTCGCCTCGACGCGCGAAACGATCTCGCGTGCCGTGCCGGACGGCTTGTCCTTCTTCTGTGCGTGATGCATCTCGACGATCTCGGCGTCGGGGAAGAAGCGCGCGGCCTCTTCGGCGAAGCGCATCATAAGCGTGGCGCCGACGGAAAAATTTGGCACCAGCAGCGCTCCGACACCGCGCCGCTCCGCCATCTCGGCGAGCGCCGCGCGCTGCTCGGGGCTCCATCCGCTGGAGCCCACGACGGTGCAGAGCCCGCGCGCAACGGCCGCGAGCGAGATCTCGTAGCTCCCCGGTTGGGTCGTAAGGTCGAGCAGAGCGTCAGGCTTATGCGCGAGCACGTCGTCGAGCGTCGTGACGATCGCCTGCTCAGGATCGGCCAAGCGAGCGAAGCCGCAGCAGTATTCGTTCGTGCGCTGCAGGGCCTCGCGGGCGACAGTGCCCATGCGTCCCATCGCTCCCGCAACGGCAACGCGCATCAGGTTCCCCAGCCTTTAGATTTTTTCGAGCGGAGCGTACTTGAGCATCAGCATCTTCTGACCGACGTTGGGGAAATCGATCGTCACGAGGCCGTCGCCGCCGGCGCCAACGATGCTCTCGATCCGCCCTTCCCCCCACTTCGGATGGCGCACGCGATCGCCGTCCTTCAGGCCGAGATGGACGCCCGCCCCCGCGGACTCGTGAATCGCGACCTCGCGCCAGCGGCCGCCGGCCGGACGCGGCAACGGCACGCTGTCGCTCTCGAGCACCTCTAGGCCCGGAATCTCCTCCAAGAACCGCGATTTCGGGTAGGCGTAGGTGTTGCCGAACAGCGCGCGGCGCGACGCATACGTGAGAAAGAGCCGATCGATCGCGCGCGTGATGCCGACGTACGCGAGCCGCCGCTCTTCCTCCAGCTCGCCGGTGTCCGTCAGCGCGCGGCTGTGCGGGAATATTCCCTCCTCCAGCCCCGTCAAGAACACGCTCGGAAACTCCAGCCCCTTGGCGCTGTGCAGCGTCATCAGCGTCACGTACGAGGCGTCTTCGACGAGCGCGTCGAGATCGCTGACCAGCGCGATGTTGCCGAGGAATCCCGCAAGCGACGCATCGTCCGCGGCGGCCTCGTATTCGCGAGCCACGCCGACGAGTTCGGCCAGGTTCTCGAGGCGCGAGCGCGCGTCGTGCGTGTCCTCGCTCTGCAGCTCGCGCACGTATCCTGAGTGCTCCATCACGGCGACCAGCAGATCGGCGACGCCGATCCCGTCCGCGCTCTTGCGCAGATCCAAGACGAGGTCCGCGAACCGCTCCAGCTCCTTGAGCTTCTTGGGCACTGCGGAGCGCAGCAATTCGGTGTTGAAGACCGCCTCGCCGACCGAGACGCGCGCCGCGTTGGCGGCCTGCACCAGCGCCGCGAGCGTCTGCTGCCCGATCCCGCGCCGCGGGACGTTGACGATGCGCTTGAACGCGAGCGCGTCGGACGAGTTGACGATGTAGCGGAGGTACGCGATGATGTCTTTGATCTCGGTGCGCGCGTAGAATCCGACTCCGCCCACGACCCGGTAGGGAATTCCCTCAGCCAGGAGCGCCTCTTCGTACACGCGTGACTGCGCGTTGGTGCGGTAGAGCACGACGAAGTCGCGATACGCCGCGCCGTCGCGAACGAGGCTCTTGACCTTCTCGACGACGTACCGCGCCTCGTCGCGTTCGGTCGCCGCCGGGTAGAGGGTGATCGGCTCGCCCTCTTCGCGTGCGGTGAACAGCTTTTTGGGCGCCCGCGAGCGATTGTTCGCCACGAGCGTGTTCGCAGCGTCCAGGATGCGCCCGGTGCTTCGGTAGTTCTCTTCGAGCTTGAACGTCTTCGCGCCGGGAAAATCTTCCTCGAAGCGCAGGATCATACGATAGTCGCTGCCGCGCCACGAATAGATCGACTGATCGTCGTCGCCGACGACGGTGACGTTGCCGTTATACGCCGCGAGCAGCGCGATCAGACGGTACTGTGCGGCGTTGACGTCTTGGTACTCGTCGACCAAGACGTACTCGAATTTGTGCTGGTACTTCTCGCGCGTCGCGGCGTCGCGCTCGAGGAGATCGATCGTGCGAACGATCAAGTCGTCGAAGTCGAGCGAGTTCGACTCGTTCAGCCGGCGCTGATACTCGGCGTAGACGTTCGCGATGCGCTCGCCGATGAAAGAGGTCTGGCTCTGAGCGTACTGCTCCGGCCACATCAACGCGTTCTTGGCCTTGTCGATTTCGGCGAGACACGCGCTCGCTGAGAGCTGACGCTCGTCGTAGTCGAGATCGTCGAGAATCTCCTTGACCAGCTGGCGCTGGTCCGACTCGTCGATCACGGCGAAGCTGGGACCGATGCCGATGCGTTGGCCGTCGCGGCGCAGAATACGAACGCACATCGCGTGGAACGTGCCGACCCAAACGTCGCGCGCTATCGCGCCGACCATGCCGTGTAGCCGCGACTTCATCTCGCCCGCGGCCTTGTTCGTAAACGTTACGGCGAGGATTCGATCGGGAGCGATTCGCAGTTCGCGCAGAAGGTACGCAATGCGGTGCGTCAAAACGCGCGTTTTGCCGCTGCCGGCTCCGGCAAAGATCAAGACCGCGCCATCGCTATGCCGAACGGCGGCAGATTGCACGTCGTTGAGTACTTCGGTTTCCAGGAGCATTTATCGCGATTCGACGGAGGGCCGGTGATCGCCTTGTATCAGCGTGCAAATGCGACGTTTGCCGCAATCAACGCACGGCACGAAGTACCTGAGCCCGCCGCTGCGCCATCGCGCAGGAGGCAGCCAAAAACGCCAGCGTGGATTCGGCTCCTTCGTTATAATTGACCACGCTCTCGCCGAGACCGTCATAGCATCCGCCGCCATGCGCCATGGGGATGCCGCGCGAGTTCTTGCCGTGGTACCACTCCAACGCAAGCTCGGCCGTCGCAAAATGGGCGGCATCACCGGTCGCGTCGAAGGCGGCCAGCTCCGCGTCGACCATCGCGTACGCCTCGAGCGGCTGTTGCGCGTAGCGCGCGCGCTGCTCCCCGCGCCGGTACCAGCCGTCGTTGCCGATCGGAACGTGGACCCCGTTCTCAATCGTGACGCCCTCATAGAACTTCAGCGTGGCGAGGCCGACTTCGGTGTAGCGCGCATCACGGAGCCCCTGCCCGGCGCGCAGCAGGGCCTCGGGCAGCCGCGCGTTGTCGTACGTCAGGATGTCTTCGAACCACGGCCACTCGGGATCCGCGGTCGCGTCGTACGCCGCCAACATCTCGCCGGACAGGTAGCGGAGTGCCGCCGCGTATTTCGGCTCGGGCGCGGCCGCGTAGGCGTGCGCGAATCCGAGCGCCGCGTACGCCCTGGAGCGGATGTACTCGAGCGACTCGAGAGAGGGCAGCGCGCGGGCGAGCAGCGTCTCGCAGACCCGCCGCCAGGACTCGGATGGCACGTTCGCGACCCCGTAGCCGAGCGCCCAGATCGCGCGTCCGCAGCTATCGTGGGTTCCGATCTCATCCGTCCAGTTGCGGTCGTACGCCATGAAGTTGTGGAAGCGTCCGTCGTCGAGCTGAGCGTGCTGCAGGAACGACAGGTAGGTCGATGCCAGGCGCAGGCTCACGCGCTCGGATGGAGCGAGCCGCGAGTGCGCGAGCGCGACCATGAAGGCGCGCGCGACATCGTCGGTGCAATAGCCGAACTTCCGATTCGGCACGGTCTCGAGCGCGTGTTGCATGACACCGACGTCGTCCGAGAGGACGACGAGATGGTCGAGCGGCGGCGCGGCGTTCGGTTTCGTCTTACGCAGACGTCACCAGCTCGAGGGGATCGCGCGGACAGAGCTCCGTGAAGAGCTGGCCGTACTCGGCGGCGACGTGCGGCCACGTCATCTGCCGGCCGAAGCGATACGCGCGCCGTTCGGTGGCGCGCCGCAGCGCCGGATCGTCGAGCAGCATGTTCAGCCGCAGAGCGATCGAGTCGGCGTCGCGGAAGTCGCACAGAAAGCCGCGGTTATGATCCAAGAGCTCCTGTGCGTAGAGATACGGCGTCGAGACGATAGCCTTCCCGCATCCGACAGCGTAGGCCAGCGTGCCGCTGACGATTTGCGCCGGGTTCAGATACGGCGTGAGGTAGATGTCGGTCGCCGCGAGATAGCTGACGACCTCGTCGAAATCGAGATACTTGTCGACGAGCTGGACGTTGTATTGCAGCCCGTACTCGCGCACCATAGCGGTCAGAGATTCGCGGTAGGACTCGCCTTCCTGGCGGCGCACGACGGGATGCGTCTCGCCGAGGATGAGATACAGCGTCTCGGGGTGGCGCCGCACTACGGAGCGCATGGCCTCGATCGCGTACTCGAGACCTTTGCCGCGGCTGATCAGCCCGAAGGTCGAGATCACCGTGCGCTGGCCGATGCCGAAAGTGGCCTTCGCGAAGTGCGTGTCTTGGAACGGCACGTCCGGTACGCCGTGATGAATAGTCTGCAGGCGCTGCGGGTCGATGCCGTAGATGCCCTCGAGCAGCCCGCGTCCCGTCTCGGAGAGCGCGACGACGCGTGTCGAGTATTTGCAGAGCTCGCGCGTCACGCGCAGATAGGATACGTCCGGATCGGGCAGGACGGTATGCAGCGTCAACACGACGGGCTTCTCGAGGAGACGAATGAAGTCGACGAGCCACTCGCCGCGTTCGCCGCCGAAGAGCCCATACTCGTGCTGGATGTTGACGAGCTCGACCGGATTGCGGTTGACGAAGTCAGCCGCGGTCGCATAGCTTCCGCGGTCCTGCTCCGCGATGCGCGCGACGACTTCGGGCGGGTAGCGCCGCACCTCCGCGCCGGGCTCGTCGAGCGCGATCACGGGAGCTTTCAAATGGAATGCCCGGTCGTACGCGTCGACCATATCCTTAGTAAAGGTCGCGATTCCACATTCTCGGGGAGGGTATGACCCCAAGAACAAAGCGCGCGGCGGTAGCATGTGTGCGGGTGACTCCTCCACTTCAGGACCACAGTTTACCCGGGCCCAGATGCGGGATAAACCGAATGCTCCCTCGCTAGCCTGGTATCCTCTCGGGCGGCGAGCCGAGGCGAGTCCCGGGTTCCAAGACGGTCCCGGGTTCGACCGTGACGTCGTGACCGATCACGCTGCCGCGCGCGATGCGCGCGTTGGCGCCGATCGTGACGCCGCTGGCGAGGATCGCTTCTTCTATAATGGCGCCTGCGCCGACGCTAACGTGTTCCCACAGTACGGACTCGCGCACCGTGGCGGACGCCCCGATGCTGCAGCCGCGGCCCAGAACGACGTTGGGACCGATGGTAGCACTTGCGTCGACGACGACGTCGGCCCCGGCGTAGATCGGGGGCACGACACCCGGGTGTCCGCCTAATGCATCCTTGCCGTCGCCGTTGATGCCCGGCTCCATGGCCAGCGGCATCGCGCCGCTGAGCACGTCGCGGTGGGCGGCGAGATATTGCTCGGGGCGGCCGAGGTCCAGCCAGTAATCGGCCGTCGTGTATGCGTAGAGGGCCTTGCCTGCTGCGATCGCCTGCGGAAACGTCTCGCGCTCGATCGACACGGCGCGACCGGCCGGGATCAGATCGAGAATGTCGCGCTCGAGCAAATACGTGCCCGCGTTGATCTCGTTCGTCGGCTCGGTCCCCTTCGGCGGCTTCTCGACGAATGCACCGATGCGGCCCGTCTCGTCGTGCACGACGCAGCCAAAGGGCGATGGATCCTCGACGCGGATGAGGTGGAGCACCCCGATGCCGCCCCTCTCGCGGTGATACTCGCGCATGGCGCGCAGATCGAGGCTCGTGAGAATGTCGCCATTGAGTACGAAGAACGGGCCCGTGATGTAACGCTCGACGTTCTTGATCGCCCCGGCCGTTCCGAGCGGCGTCTCCTCGATCGCATACGTAATCTTCATCCCGAGCTTCGAGCCGTCGCCGAAATAATCCACGATGGCCTTCGGCATATAGCCGGCCGCGAGAATCACGTCGCGGATCTCCGCGGCATACAGGCGCTCCATCGTGCGCGCCAGGAACGGCACGTTCATGATCGGTACCATCGGCTTGGGCGTACCGTACGTGAGCGGACGCAACCTCGTTCCCTCGCCGCCAACCAAAATAACCGCCTGCATATGAGGATTATTTCGACCGAGCCGAATGCCACCCTGTTGGCACGCGCGTTAAATAACATCGTGGCATGCCACGCTTATTATACGATTGGACCGCCGTACAGGCGTATCATGACGAGGGTCACGGTTTTGTCGAATGCTCTCGCCGTTTCGGATTTACTCATTTCGCTTGGATCAAAGCGATCAAACGCGGCGCATTGCGTGTCGCTCCCAGTCGATTCAGCGACCGCCGCCGCAAATACGACTGGACTGAAGTGCAGGCCTACTATGACGCCGGGCACGGTTTTCGCGCAACTGCGGCGCACTTCGGCTTTTGCTCAGCCTCGTGGTCGAAAGCTGTACAGCGCGGCAAAATCGTCCCACGTGTGTTCGGCATGTCGATCGCCGAGCTGTTGGCGAATCCAAAGCGTAACCGCACGCACCTTAAGCTAAGACTGATAAAGACGCGCCTGCTTGAGAGTCGCTGTCAGACGTGCGGGATCAGCGAATGGCGCGGGCAGCCGCTAAGCCTACACCTAGACCACAATTAACGGCGCAAGGAACGACAATCGGCTCGAGAACCTGCGGATGCTCTGCCCCAATGCCACAGCCAGACACCCACTTATAGCGGCCGGAACATCAAACCGCAGCCCTTGCAAGAGCGTGCGCCGGTCGTGTAGTATAGACCGTCGCGACACCTTCCCGGGTAGTTCAGCTGGAAGAACGGCGGCCTCTGAAGCCGCATGTCGGTGGTTCGAGCCCATCCCCGGGAGCCAGGGCCCCATCATCTAGAGGCCTAGGATGCCGCCCTCTCACGGCGGTAACGCGGGTTCGAATCCCGCTGGGGCTACCACAAAAATCCCATATCCTATCAAGGTTTTTGCGCGCGCCGCCAAGTTTCGTCTAATTAATGTCTAACTGACGGTTCGCATTGCGTTTTTTGCCTTAACTCACCATCCTATCGAAGGCCTCCGCTGCGGCCAGATCCCGCTCCCGATAGACCGTGATATAGCGGTCGACCGTGATTGAGATCGTGCTGTGACCGAGACGCTGACTGATGACCTCGATCGGCACCCCGGATTTGGCCAGCAGCGAAGCATGGGTGTCGCGCAGGTCGTGCAGGGTGATCCGTGTGACCCTCGCCCGCTTGACCAAATCGCCAAACGCCTCGGCGAAGTTCCATGGCGGGATCGGGTAGCCGTCGGGCCTTGCGAAGACGAGATCTTCGTCATGGTAGGACTTGCGGAACGCGAGCTTCTCTGCCGCCTGAGCCGCCCTATGGGAATGCAGAATCGCGACGAGCTTCTGCGAAAGGCAGATCGTGCGCGGCTTCCCGCTCTTTGGCTCCTTGAACGAGAGCTGCCCGCGCGGGCGTCCGTGAGCGAGCGCGCGATCGTGGCGGTGGCGTCATTGAGATCGACGTCGCGCCAACGGACCGCCAGGATTTCTCCGCGCCGCGTACCGGTGAACGCAGCAAAAGCGACGGCCGGACAGAACGCGGGATAGGCTGAAAGATAGCCGCGCTTGCGCGAGCGTTGCGTGGGACACCGAGCCTCCTTTAGTAACCGGCTCAGTTCGGCTTCGGATAGCACTGCTGACGCCGGCTTCCGCAGCCGTGGCAGATCGTCCGCGTCAAGTAGCAGCTGTGATCGACCGGCGCGGCATCGGCACGCTTCTGGTTCAGTGGAAGGGCGGATCGGCGTATCTCATCCGCGACGGGACGGCGCGGAGAATCGAGCGCGGCCGCCCGTTCGTGTCCGCCACGCTGACCGTTACGAAACTCTCCGCGCAGGGCGACCGCTTCGACTTCAACATGTGGTGCGGCCGCGGAGCCGACCTACGAGGTCACCGTGAACGGCCGGCGCACGGACCGGCGGATGTACTCAGCTGACAATCCCGACCGCCCGCCGCCCGGAAGCCGCATCCCAAAGTGCGCTACACCATCGTTGTGAGCTTAGGATGACGAAGCGTCGTCGTCCGAGGTCGCGTCCGATGTTGCATCAGACGATGCGTCGGCCGTAACGTCCGGCGACGCGTCGGCAGTTTCGCCGCTCGGCGAACCGTCTTTCCGGCCTCGACCATCTGGGAGATGGTCTGCGCGACGTCGGCTAGGCTGGCGCCGTCGAGCGCCTGCGAGGCCCACTGCGTGTCGGTAAACGTGACTGCCACAGCGTTAGTTCGACGAGTCGCTCGACGAGTCGCTCGACGAATCGCTCGACGAGGCGCTGCCGACACCTGACAGATCGGTGTCTTGAGTGCTGGGCGTGAGGATCCCGCCCTCGTTCGCGTCGAGCGACGTTACCGGCTCGAAGCCGGCCTTAACGAATTTATCGACCAGGTCGGCCATTTGCACGTTCTGATCGCCGGCGTTCTTCCATTGTCGCAACACCCACTCGCGGGTGTAGACCAGCGTGGGCGTCGTCACACCGTTGAGCCGCAGCGCGCCGGTGTCGTCGATCGGGTAGATCACGCCCCCGGACTTGAGGTACGCGTCTGCTGGGAGCTTCAGGTCGAGGTCGATGAGGCCGAACGCCACCGAGATCGAGGATCCGCCGGCATATTGCACGACGAGGCTCTCGTTGTCGAGCGTCTCCTCGAACGGGCTGTAGTCGGCGAGGTAGCATTTGACGATGTTATCGTCGACGTACGACGCCTTGAACTCGTCGTCGTCGATGTTACGGCAGTTCTTAGCATCGTCGTCCAAAAGATAGTAGGTGGGCGCGTTGACGGACGGTTGGGTGAGATTCGATCCGCCATGCGGATCGAATCCGAGCGCCTTGATCTCGTCGTCGGTGACGATGTGTGCTTGAACGGTGGTCGGGCTCGGTGTTGAGGTGCTGGCGGAATCGGACATGGTGCTCTCCTTACTGTGGCACTCGAAATCGAGCGAAGGGACGCGGGGCAGGCGCGCTTCAGGGCGCGCCCCGCCACGTCCTCCCGTCGGCGAACTCAGCCGCGATAGGCTGCTCGCAGCGCGTTGATGTCGAGCTTCTCCATGCCCATCATCGCCTTCATCACACGCGCCGACTTTTCCGGATCGTCGCCGCCGAACAGGTCGGTGAGGCCTGGGGCACGATCTGCCAGGTTACGCCGAACTTGTCGTGGGTCGAAGCGTCGTCGTGAGAAGCAACGTACCTGGCTTCGTCGAGGTCGAGCTGCCCTCAAACGGGCTGGAGCTGACCTGAGGTTGCAAAACGGCTCAGGTTGAAACTGTGAGTTCCGGGCTACGGCCCAAGGAGAACTCACGTGAAGAAGAGTCGCTTCACCGAGGCGCAAATCGTCGCGATCCTCAAAGAGCTCGACGCCGGCACGGCCGCTACCGAGCTCGCCCGACGACATGGCCTTCACGCCAACACGATCCGACAGTGGCGAGATAGATACGCTGGGCTCGAAACCAGCGACCTCACGCGGTTGAAACAGCTCGAGGCCGAGAGCGCACGCAAGGATCGCGTGATCGCGCGACTGACCATGGAAGTTGACGCGGTCCGGGAGCTCATCGCAAAAAACGACTGGAGCCCTCGCAGCGAAAAGAAGCGGTGATGGCCTTGCAGGAGCACGGACTGTCGCAGGTGCGGGCATGCGCGATCGTCGGGCAGCCGCGACGCACGCTGCACTACCACGGCAAGCCCAAGGACGATAGCGCGATCGCCGAGCGGACGCAGACGCTGGCACAAGAGCTCCCGCGGTGGGGTTGGCGCCGGCTGCTGATCATGGCGCGGCGCGGCGGCGTTGAGGTCGGTGAGTTTCGATTTCGGCGTATCTATCGGAGCCTGGCGCTGCAAGTGCGTCCGCGAAAGAAGCGCAAGGTCCGCTACATCCGCGGCAACGTGGTTCCCGCCGTCTCGCGGCCCAACGAGCGCTGGTCGATCGACTTCCTCCATGACCGATTAGCGAACGGCCGCAACGTTCGGGCGATCGCGATCGTCGATGACTTCACCCGCGAATGCCTTGCCCTGGAGGTCGGGTTCTCTTTTGGGAGCCACGACGTCATCCGCTGTTTCGAGGATCTCGCTTTTGAACGCGGGTTCCCCCAGACAATCCGTTTTGACAACGGCTCGGAGTTCACAAGCCACGCCATGCTGCGCTGGGGCGCTGAACGAGCGGTCCAGCTTCACTTCATCGAACCGGGCAAACCGACCCAGAATGCCCAGATCGAATCGCTGAACGGAAAGATTCGTGACGAGCTGCTCAATGCACACAGCTTCATGACGATCTTTGAAGCTCGACGCGAGGCCGCCGAATGGCGGCAAGACTACAACGAAGTTCGGCCGCACTCTGCACTCGGCTATGGACGCCAAGGGAGCTCGCCGAGCAACTTCAAACTAACCAACCCTCACAGTTATCACCTGCGTAGAATGCCACCTCAGGTCAGCGGATAGATCGCCGCCGCCGCGAAGAGGTGCGCATGTCGAACTCATTGCGCGGCCTTCTCATCGTTTTGCTCAGCCTCGCCGCACTCGCCCGAATGGGCGCGGCCTCCCCGGCCTCCGAGGTCCTCCAGTTCAGCAGCCCGTCGCGCGGGATCGGGTGCGTCTATGCAAATTTCGGGACCGCGTCGCTGCGCTGCGACGTGCGCGGTGGCGTCGTCCCGCTACCGGCACGTGACCCCAAATGCCCAATGGAGGTCAATTGGGGGCAGGGCTTCGTCATGGGCGTGACCGGTCGGGCTAAGGTCGTCTGCGCCGGCGATACCGCAATGGGCTCAAATACGATCGTCGCGTACGGAACGACGTGGCGGCACGCCGGTTTCGTCTGCGCCTCCTCGACCGATGGGATGCGCTGCACGAACGAGAGCGGGCACGGCTTCTTCATCTCGCGCGGCCGAGCGTATCGTTTCTAACGCGCGCCGAACAGACCAGACGCGCTGGACTAGACGCGCGTGTGACGGAGGGCAAACATGAATCAAAAGGATCGCGTAGAGATCGATCGTCTCGCTGAGGCGCTAACTGCGGCGTGGAATGCTGCAGACGGCGTGGCCTTCGCAAAAATGTTCACCGAGGACGCGGACTTTGTCAATATCCGTGGCGATCACTTTGTGGGTCGCGATACGATCGCAGAAGGACACCAGAGGATCTTTGACAGCATCTATCGCGACAGTCGGAACGTTTTTGCGATATCGAAGATCCGGGAAGCTACCGGTGAAGTTGTCGTTGCTCTGATGGAGGCTCATTTGCATTGCCCGCAGGGACCCATGGCGGGAGATAACGATGCGATTGCGACGGCCGTGCTGTGGCGCGAACCTTCTGGTTGGCGCATTGCTTCGTTCCACAACACACTTAAGCAGGGTCCCCCAGGCGCCCGACCCACTCGCTAGAGAGCTTTTTTAGCGGCTACCGGCTATATAAACAGTCGCCGTTCTAAGCTCGGGATCCGGACGTTTCCTCCCCACACGTCCATCGCGTTGGCAGGCGTTACCAGGAAGCCGGCGTTCGGCCATCGATGGGCTCGGTCGGCGATCGTTTCGATAACCGGTGACCCGATCGCGATAGCGCAAGCGGGAACGAGCCCCTGGCTGATTTTCTAACATTTTCTAACGGAGCGGTCGGGCATGGGCGGGAACGGACGGGAGCCAGAGCAGCGAAAAGCCCTACAGAATAACACGAATCGGTAGCGGTCGGGACTCTCCAGAACCCCCCGAGTTGTGGTTCGAATCCCGCTGGGGCTTTTTTTTCGTCCTTATTTTACAAGAAGTTCGCGACACCCGAGGCTCTGGGCATCAAGAGTGCATCAAACGCAGAGCCTCTTTTCCGCTGTGCCTTAGCCGACCAGGCGACCAAAGGCATCGGCCGCCTCGGCGTCTCGGCTCCGATAGACGTGCAGGTAAAAGGCTCGGCAGGCAGGCTTTGGTTTAACGCACTAAAGACTCGGATGTGATCTTCGATGCTGAATCTGTTGCGGGCGGTCGCTTTGAGCGTGTCGCAGACGGACGCGATCGCCGCGTCCGTTGAAGCGAGTATGAGAGAGCGCCGAATCCCGTCGGTCGATCGTCCTGTTGGCGGCCCTTCCAATCAGCAGTTCACAGCTACCCGTCGAAGCCAAATTAATCGGCTGGCTCTGGCAGGTGCCGTGCCGGCTGCGTTACGGAGTAATGGAAAACACGGTACCGCCATTATGCGCGCCGCCTTGTTTCGTCGTCCCGTAGAGTGTCCCATGTACGTCGAGCAGGCCTGCGCGGGGAAAACCGCCCTCGGTTTCCTCGCTGAAGCTGTGCAGCACCTTCTCCGTGCCCCCCGTCGTGATGCTGAAGACCGTACCGTTATGATGCGCGCCGCCGTCCCTCGTCGTCCCGTAGAGCGTGCCACTTACGTCGAGCAGTCCTGCGAAGGGCACGATGCCGTCGCCTCCATCGCCGAAGTCGTGCAGCACCTTCTCCTTGCCGCTCGTCGTGATGCTGAAGACCGTGCCCCTTCCATGCGCGCCGCCTACAGCTGTCGTCCCGTAGAGCGTGCCACTTACTTCGATCAGGCTTGCGACGGGAAGCCTGCCGTCGGTTCCCACGCCGAAGCTGTGCAGCCCCCTCTTCAAGCCGCCCGTCGTGATGCTGAAGACCGTACCGGCATGATGCGCGCCGCCATCCCTCGTCGTCCCATAGAGCGTGCCACGTACGTCGAGCAGGCCTGCCTCGGGACCACTGCCGTCGGTTCCTTGGCCGAAGCTGTGCAGCACATACTCCGTGCCGCCCGTGATGAAGAACACCGTGCCCTTTCCGTGCTCCCCCCCTAGGGCCGTCGTCCCGTAGAGCGTGCCACCTACGTCGAGCAGACCCGCGACGGGGTCCCTACCGTCGGTTCCCTCGCCGAAGCTGTGCAGCACCTTCTCCTCGCCGCTTCTCGTGATGCTGAAGACCGTGCCGAATTTATGCGCGCCGCCTTTATCCGTCGTCCCGTAGAGCGTGCCGTTTACGTCGAGCAGGCCAGCATAGGGGTGACGGCCGGTTCCCTCGCGGAAGCTGTGCAGCACCTTCTCCTCGCCGCTTGTCGTGATGCTGAAGACAGTGCCGTCATCATGCGCGCCGCCAAGACGCGTTGTGCCGTAGAGCGAGCCACTTACGTCGATCAGCTTTGCAAAGGGGTGGTACCCGGCGGGAGGCCCTTTAAAGCTATACAACACACTGAATGCCAGCGGCCTTTCCAAGCGCTGGTCAGCGCTGGCGTTTGGGGGGTACTGGAAGGGCGAGACTTGCGCCACTTGCGAGCATGCCGCAACAGCGACGCAGCAGGCGAATAGTCCGAACCGGCTCAAACCGGAAGCCTTCATTTGCTTTGCTCCTCTTTCTGTTCACTGACTGGAAACTTTGTGGCCATGCCGGCAGCGTGGCGTGACCAACGAACCGGCACTTATGCGTGGCTCTCCGGGGCCAAGTAGCGGTTGAACCATTCTATCATCTGGGCAAGAGCGTCGATCTGGTCGGTGACTTTCTGCAGCGCATGACCTTCGTCGGCGTAGACGATGAGCTTTGTGGGCACACCAAGGGTTACCATCGCATGCCAAAACTCGAACGCTTGCGGCACCGGAACTTCCTCGTCGCGCTCGGGCTGCAGTATGAGCACTGGCGTCTTCGAGCGCGTGATGAACGTAATCGGTGAGCTCCGCGCATAGATGTTGGGGTTATCATAGACCGTGGTTCCGAAGAAGGGAATCATCCACTGATCGATCTTGTTTTGACCGTAGTACGATTGCCAGTTGCCGATGCCGGCACCGGCGACGATTGCTTTGAACCGGGTCGACTGCGTCTCCGCCCACATCGACATGTAGCCGCCGTAGCTCCAGCCAAAAAGTCCCAGACGCTTCGGATCAATTGGTGCGGCGGCTAGAGCCGCGTCGATGCCCGCGAGATCGTCGCGCCAATCGCCGTAGCCGAAGTCCTTGGCGTTGGCTTTCGTAAACGCCTCACCGTGGCCGAAGCTGCCCCGCGGATTTGGCATAAAGACGAAATAGCCCGCAGAAGTGAGCGCGTCATAGCCATATGAAGCGAGCGCCATCGCGAAGTGATCGCCAAAACCCGGCACTGTTTCGGCGGAAGGTCCGCCGTGAATGATCGTGACCATCGGATAGGTCGCGCGTGGATCGAAGTGCAGCGGATAGACGAGCCAGCCTTGGACCGTAAGCCCATCGCTCTTCCACTGAAGCGATACGGCTTTACCGTGAAGCGGCATTGCGCCGGCGTTGCTGTGAGAAATTTGTCGCAGCTCTGTCGGCGGCCCGGCCCAGACTTCGGGCGGATCCGCAAAGGAGGCGCGCACGAGCGCGACGATCGAGCCGCCCTTCGCGCTCGACCAGCTCCAGAGCGACTCTTGGCGATCGGTCAGCACGGTCGCGCGGCCACTGGACGCGTCGACTCGCATGAGGTGCATCGCGCCGGAGACGTGCGCCACCACGTCGAGGCTCGATGAATCGTTCCAATGCAGCGACTGCACTGAGAACGGCGCGCCGTCGGTCACGTTGCGCGACACGCCCGTCTGCGGGTCAACGAGGTAGAGGTCGCCTCCGACTGACCCGAAATCGCTCATGATTCCGCCGATGACGGCGATCTGGCTTCCGTCGGGCGACCATTGCGGATCGTTCATCTGAAAGTTGGGTGCGAGCACGTCATGCATCGCGCCGGTCGCAACGTCGACGCGCGCAAGGTGCGCGATCCACCAGTTGTTGTTGCCGTCCCCCGTCGCGTAGGTCGCTGCAATCTGGCCGCTGTCGGGCGACCATCCGTATTCGTATACGTAGACGTCCGGGGGCGTGAGCAGACGGAGCGCACCACTGCGAGCATCGATCGTCGCAAGGCGCTGTTCGTCCACCACCGTGCCGATCACACCCACGTTGCGCGCGCCGGGTGCGAGCGCCCCTGCTCCACGATGAGCGTCGGCGATATAGAGAATGGCAAGCGACCTGCCGCTCGGCGCCCACGTTAGCCGCTGCACGTTACCGCTGAAGCGTGCCAACTGATGCAAGCGCCGGCCGCCGGCGTCGGCGACGAAGAGCTGGACCTGTCCCTTCGACCGCGCGTCGGAAAGAAACGCAATCCGGCGGCCATCTGGCGCCCAGACCGGATTCTTCTCGTCGTAGTACGCGTCGCGGCCGCCCGCGCTCAAACGGAGCCGTCCCCCACCATGGAGTCGTTGCACGTACAAAGCGCTGTACTGCGGCGATTGCAAAAGCCGGTTTCGATCGTAGAAGGCCTCCTGCCACGCGACCGCGCTGCCGTCCGGCGCAAGGTCGACCCCACTGAGGTCGCGCACGGCATATGCTGCGATCAAGGCCTGCCGAATCGAAGGCGCGGCCGCAGTGCCCGCGACGCCTAGAATCGCGAACGCCGCGATGGCGATCGAACACGCGCGATAGATTAGGTTAACCACGTAATCAGTTTCCCGACAACGAGTAGATCGTGCCGAAGTTGTGTGAGCCGCCCTTTTGGGTAGTGCCGTATAGCGTTCCGCCTATGTCGATCAAGCCGGCCTCTGGGCGTGAACCGTCGGTCCCGCCGGCAAAGCTGTGTACCACCCGTTCCACGGGGCGCGTTGACAATTCGATTGTGAAAACCGTGCCCAGGCCGTGCGCGCCGCCGTCTTCGGTGGTGCCGTACAGCGTGCCGTTAACGTCGATCAGACCGGCTTTCGGGTGCGCGCCGTCGCTGCCGCCGGCGAAGGTATGGAGCACGCTGTATTCCATGCCATCGGGCTTCATTTGAAAAACCGTGCCGAGGCCAATGCCACCCTCTTCGGTCGTGCCGTAGAGCGTGCCGCCGATGTCGGTAAGGCCGGCGTATGGCCGCGCGCCGTCGCTTCCGCCACCAAAGCTATGCAATGTTTTCACGCCGGCCAGGTTAGTTTTAAAGACCGTGCCGTGTTCCGACACGCCGCCGCCTGCAGTCGTTCCGTATATTGCGCCGTTCACTTTGATCAAGCCGGCAACCGGGTGCGAGCCCGCAGGTTTGCCGTGAAATGCCTCGAGCGGCTCGTAAATGTGATCGTTTATCGAAAAGATTGTGCCTTCGTACCTGCCACCATAGCCGGAAGTCGTGCCGAGGAGGCCAAAAGTCGATTTGAGTAGGCCGCCGATGGGCCTTTCACCGTCGAGGCCACCTTCGAACCTATGAAGAACCCTTTCGGTGCCGCCGGTTGTGATTGAAAAAACCGTACCCCCTTCGCCAGAACCACCCTCTTCGGTCGTGCCATAGAGCTTGCCGTCCATGGCGGTTAAACCGGCTCTTGGGCCATTGCCGTCCCTCCCGCCGGCAAAGCTGTAGAGCGGGGTTTCCTTACCGGCGGGCGTGATCGCGAAGACACTGCCAAAGTGCCTAACGATATCCCCGTAGGTCGTGCCGTACAGTGTGCCGTTGAGTTCGGTGAGACCGGCACGCGGAAACCTGCCGTCGCGACCGCCTTTGAACTGGTAGACCACATCGTAACTCGAGTTCGGCTTGAGCGTCATCGCTCGGGCCAACCGGCCGAACGAAGGTTGCGAGCGCAGAGAAGGCGTGAGCGATCCGCGAGCCGGTGTGAGGTTCGATTGGGGCGTACCCGAACAAGATGACAGCGTCAGAATCGTGACGGCGACAAGCGCAGCAAACGATCGTGCGTGCATCGGGACTCCTTCGTACAAACCCACAGGACAAGGGGCGCCAATACGCCGTTCACGATCGGCGCCTAAGTGCACTCTCGCGGCACCAGGCGAAGCACCACGATGTGTCATGCGTCTGGGAGTCGGAATCGACAACGACTAGACCGCGCCACCGTTGTAGCCTGCATTGGCGTAGTTAATGAGGGTCACAGAGCGCCTTGGCGACGATGATGAAGCCGTCATCATTGTCCTCCGGCCCGCGAACCATATGCACCGCGCACGCGCCCGGTTCCGCGTAGCTCGATCCGCCTCCGCCGCCACCATCAATTCGAAACCGATGGTCCGGGTCTGCATTGTTGCCTGTGCCGCCGCCGCCGCCAAACAAACCGCCGCCACCACCACCGCCGCCCCAGAGTCGTTTAGCTGTCTCCGAGGCTTGACCGTCGCCGCCATGACCCGCGACGCCAAAGCCGCCCTGGTTTGTACCAAACTTCCCGCCGGCGCCACCGTGAGTCTGAGCACCACCGTGACCGCCGCCCTCACGGTCGTATTCACTATCGCCGCGCGCACCGGTGAGAGGACCCCCGTCGCCCCCTTTCCAGCCGCTGCCGCTTTGCCCGCCGCCACCGCCCGCGACGATAAGGCGCTGGTCCAGCTTGCCGGCAGGGCCGCCCCTACGCACGTCGGAGGCGCCGCCCCCACCGTACCCTACGTGGCTGCCTATCTCGCCGCCAGGTAGTCTGTCTCCGCCATTACCGCCGCCGTTCCAACCGCCTTTGCCCCCCTTTACGGGGTTACATTTTCCTTCCGGAGACGCTCGGCTTCCATCCAGAGACGCTCGACACACTGGGCCGTGAGCGTGCCCTCTCCCGCCCACGAAGATGCCCAATTCTTCGCCCGGCTGCACTTTAATTGTAGCGTCTACCGCTCCGCCTGGGGCGCCGCGCGTATCTCCAGCGCCGCGGCCGGCATAGAGAAGGAATCGCAGGGCGTGGACGCCGGCGGGCACCGTGTAGGACTGAGGCCCTCCGGTAAAATCGAAGCGTTTTGTCTCAACCGAAGGTGTCACGCCGTCGCGCGCGATCGCCGGCACCGAGCTCGCCCCGCTAAGGGGAGTCGCGCCGCCGCAGGCAGACAGGATGATCGCGCTAAGACACGCGCCGAGAAGGATGGACACTCGTTTCATTAGGTCTCTAGCTCCAAAATCGACGCCGCGCCTGCTGCGCATTGTCTGGGAGCAGCGTTATCGAAGCCTAAGCCACGATCGCAGGCTGCCTTCGAGGGGATTGGCGCCGCCAGAAAGCCGCAATGCGCAAAGCCAAAACTCGGCGCATGAGTATGCCCCCGCCCTATTCTACTTCTTGCCGCGGTTTTTGCCAACCAACCTAAGCGCTGTGGAGCTTAAATCCAACGAGCAGCGAGATTCGCGGCGCCGCTTCGAAATGGCCACGCTACTCCACGGCGTCCTGCCCGGGCGGCCGACTGGAACAGTTTCTAACATTTTCTAACGGAGCGGTTAGAAACGGGCGGTATTGGTTGGTACAGGTCGGGAACCAGAGTGGTGAAAAAGCCCTACAAAGTAATACGTTTCGGTAGCGGACGGGACTGGCCGGAAACCCCCTTGTAGAGTTCGAATCCCGCTGGGGCTATTTATTTCGTCCTTAACGCACGCAACCACCGCCGCAGTCGACGGAGCACGATCAAAGGCGCGAAGGCTCTTGATGACCTGGACGGGGCGTTAGTTAAGGGCCATAAATCTGAATAATGAAACCTTCAGCCTAGCTTCGACGCCGCTTCTTTGATCGCCCCAGATAGTCGCTAAGCGACGTCGCTCCTTCGCGTTCCAATAACGTGTCGAGGCGCATATCGGGGCGGTGTCCTTTCGCAAAGCTTTCGCCATAGGTTTGACGTAGCGTGCCCACGAGCGTATCGCCTGATATGACCCCCTCGGGAGCTGGACACCTGATAAGCGAAGTGAAGGTGTTCAATGAGAAAGCGATCGCAATCAGTTTCGCCACCGGCTCCCGAGCCGGAAAGGTTCGAGCGATGGACCGCGCAGCGTAAAGCAGCGATCATCCTCGACGTCCTCAAAGGCAAAATCTCCGTGCCCGAGGCGGCGCGCAAATATGGCTTCAGGCAATCAGAGTTCCGCGAATGGACGGAAGAGTATCATCGTGCCGGCGTCGACGCGCTCAAGGTGAACCGCAAGGGCCTTGAAGCCGAGTACCGAGCCGAGGTTAAACGGCTCCAGGCCAAGATCGGCGAGTTGGTCATGGAGAACGAGATTCGAAAGGAGGCGATGCGTCCTTTCACTTCAGTCGAGCCGATGTTACCCGGCTCTCTGCTCGACGAGGATGGCCAAGAGCCGTGATTTGCCGGATCCTCGGTGTCGCGCGCAGCACCGCATACTACCGCGAGCACGATCGCGTGCCGATCGTCGATGAGGTGATGGCTCAACGCATCAAGCACCTCATCGACGCTGAGTCCTATTTAGGTTATCGGATGGTCTGGGCGCGGCTGCGCCGACAGGGATTCGAGTTCAACCGCAAAGCCGTGCAGCGTATTATGCAGCTCAAAGGCTGGCAGTGCCATCGCCGCCTCAAGAAACGCTGCTCTCCTCGGGTTGAGTCAAGCCCAAGCGTTGCTCTGGTATCTGACGTACGCTGGGCGACGGATGCAACCTATGTCTGGACTCGTCTCGATGGTCTGGTTTACGTCAGTGCCGTGCTGGATTGTGCCGATCGGCAGTGTATTGGACTGAACGTCAGCCAGCGCAACGACGCACGCGAGGCGGCCTGAGCACTTGAAGACGCACTGATTCGGCGATTCGGCGCTCTACCAAAGGGCGACGCCGACGTTACGCTGAGAACCGACAACGCGCTGGTCTACGCCTCGGAGCTCTATCGCGAGCTGGCGAAATCCTACGGTTTGCATCACGAGTTCATTCTTCCGCACACGCCCGAGCAAAACGGCGTTGCTGAATCGTTCATGGGAACGCTAAAGCTCGAGTGCGTCTGGCAGCACCGCTTCGAAACGTATGAGGCGGCGAAGGCAATGATCACGGCATGGGTTAAGCATTACAACGAGGCGCGACCGCACTCGCGCCTTGACTATCTACCGCCGGTCGAATGGCGCCGCCGGCAAGCCGAAATAAGCGCCTAATCTGTCCAGAAACCGCGGGGTCACATCACAACGTCGCTGTTTAAAAGCTCCGTGCAGCAGGCGTTGCTGGCCATCGTCGCCGACGGTACGTAGGACAAGCTGGCTGCCCAGTGACCTGGAGTCGCTTTCAGACCACTTAGCGCTGCTCTGGATATCGACTCAAGAGGCAGGTGATCCGCATACTCTACGTATGCCTTTGAACAAAAAGGCCCAGTGGAGGTGCGTTTTCCTCGTCGCAGTGCTCGTAGCGGGCCTGATGCTATCCTTGCAGGCAACTCCGAGCATCGCACATACAACTGCAAAGGCTGCCCCTACGCATAACTGCCAAGAGCCATCGGCTTACCAGCCGATCAGAGAACGTGGTCTAAAGAATGAGAAACGCAACGCTGGCAGTTCGCGAAGTTGTCGGCACCAGCCGAAGGCTCAGGAACGCGCAGCCGATTTTTGGCAAAGCGAGGAGGGCCGCCGGCTAATCGAGGAGGGGCGCCAGCTTGATTCCAATCCGAACGCAGATGCTTGCCTAACGTACGAGGGCGAGTATATACGCCAGAGTAAGGCCTGTCCAGAGCGCGTTTAGTGGGAGCAAAAGGCGAGAAGGGCCGCGGGCTTAATGCAGATCCCATAGAGAATCGCCCTGTGGCACAGACGATGACTATGCCGAGGGTAAGGCGTGTCGAGGGCCGGCCCGGTTCAGTCGCCTAGACGACGATCCCGAGCGATTCGGGACGATGGGAACGCGTGTGTTCGTATCGACGCCAGGCCGGTGCGAGACGCACGATGCCGGCCTCGATGATCGCCGGGGAAGCGGTATACGAAAGGCGGACGTATTCCGTACAAGACCCATCTATAGTCATGGAACTGCCGGGAAGGATACGCACTCCCTCGCGCGCGGCAAACTGCGCGAAGGATGTTGCATCTCCAGATGGTAGTCGCACCCACAGACATAGGCCGCCGGACGGCTTTTTAAACTGCCATTGCGGCAATTGCTCAGCTAGACGCTGGCAAAAAAGCTCGCAGTGGTCCTCAAGCTGGCGCCGGCGAAACGTGGCGATCTGGTCGAACGACTCAAGGACGCGCAAGGCGAGAACTTGCGAAGGAACGGACGTTCCTAAATCGGACAGCACTTTCAGTCGACCCAAGCGGGCGGCAATGCTCGTCGAGGCGCGGATCCATCCGACATGGATCCCCGTTAAGATGCAGACCACTTATCTGCAATGTGGCCATCGAAGTACCTGGCGCGTTGTGTATACTCATGTGAAGTGGCCGTCTATCGAACCCGGCATATCGAGTCTACGGTTACTACATTGTAATGCGTACCTTTGGGCGCGATCAAATAATTTTGAGACCTCCATTTAGCGTATTCTCGTTCTCGGGAAAGTCAGGTTGAGCTGCAATGGCAATCAGAAAGCGCTATTTACTAATAAGACGCTCATTTCGAGGCCTTCAGGGCTACGTTGGTCTTCTCGCAGCGGCTCTGTCGGTCATGAGTTGCGTGGAAGCGAGCGCGCACATGGCGTCGTACCCGTCAATGGCACCCATTGACACATATCTATCGCAAACCGCTGTGGACGAGATTGGACTCGCGCGTAGCGCGGGACCGCCATCCATCTCGAACGACGCCGAAATCCTAACGCTGGGCGTTCACGGCTACAGCCCGGCAGTCAAGGGAAGGAACGGATTTGCGTGCATCGTCGAACGCGCATGGTCAATGGCATTCGACGATCCCGAGTTTTGGAATCCTCGGGTGCGCGCACCGATATGCTTCAATGCCGCCGCAACGCGATCGGTCCTTCCGGAGTACCTCATGCGCACGAAATGGGCATTGTCGGGAGCGAGCCGTTCGAAGATGGTCTCACTCGTAAAGGCGGCCGTTGCGTCGCACGAGATCACCGCTCCCGAATTCGGTTCGATGTGCTACATGATGTCGAAACGAGGATACCTGGGAGACGATGTGGGCGGCCCATGGCACCCACATTTAATGTTCTTTCTTCCTCGCATGGCGGCTAACCAATGGGGCGCAAACCTGCCGGGCTCGCCCGTAATGGCTGGCGTCAAGCGCTTCGAGCCTACGACCGTATTTCTCGTGCCGATCGCAAAATGGTCTGATGGGTCTGCCGATGGCCGCCAGCAACCGTAGCGCACCGCCGCGGCCTTCTCGTTTTGTAATTGTCGGGCGCAGCCTCAGGCGGGAAGTCCCCGGTTGTCGGTTCCCGTCGTCGCAGTCACGGCATCGGAGATGCTGTTCACGCATGCCGATCTCAAGTCCGGCGAAACCGTGCTGATTCAGTGCGCGTCTGGGGACGTCGGCGGATACGCCTTTAGGACGGTCTGCGCCATGCGGTGCGATCCTGATAGACACGTCTCTGGAGAGATCATGGCGAAGATCGCGTTCGCTCTTTCCATACTGTCTCGCGCTATTGCCCACCGGGGCTCAAGCGAAAAGGAGCCGTTCTGATGTTTATCGCGAGAGTATTCCTGTCTCTCTGTGTCGGCCTGGTTCTGGTCGCACCGTGCGCGGGCTTAACGCAAACCAGCGCGGCGACCCCCCTTCCCGTTATCGTGATCCCCAAAGCGGATCTCTCCTCGATGAACTTCCTGGTCGGCACGTGGTCTTGCAGCAAGCAAGAATCGGGCCTTCCCGCGCCGTACACGGCGACGGTAACCTATGCCGTGAGTCCGGATGGCCGGTGGATCGAACAGACATCGGTTTGGGATCCCGTTCCGTGGTTTCCAAACAAGTGGACTTCCAACGACAAAATCACTTACGATGCATACACGAAACGCTGGGTCGACGTGGAGTACGACGAAATCGGCGGATATTTCCTCGCGACGTCTCGTGGCTGGGCCGGAAACACGATCGTGTGGCACGACCCTACCTTCACGCCGAGCCCCAAGGTCGCGTCAGCAACCGATACCACGATGACGAAAGTCAGCGACTCGAAAGTGACATCGACATGGTCGATCACCAAACCCAATAACGAGATCATCTCCGCGAATACCACCTGCACGAAGAGCTAATCCTACGGTGAACTCACTCAGATTTGCGAGCGGCTCCGAGCACCATTGCGCGGGGTGCCTTCATTCCGTTCTGGCGTTCGTCTCCGTGTTTGTCGGCGCTTGCTACCAGCCCATCCTCTTCGTCGCCGGAAAGAACCTCACCGCACAGCGGGCATTTCGCCGTTAAAGCCATCCTCGTCATTTCGCGCCGCCAGGACGGCGTTCAGCTCGGCCTCGGCTTCCATCGGGGAAAGGTCGCGTCCGCGAGCCAGCTCCGCAGTGCAGCGCTCGAGCCCGACCCGTTCCTGAAGTTCGACGCGCATAGCATCATAAACACTCGGCGCTCGGCTATCTATCACTTAGCAACTTCGAGCGGCGCATGGATCAAGTCGCGTAATGTCCAAATCCCAGGTCTCCACGGAATTCAGTGGGGCGGCTGACGTGTAAGGCCTAAAACGGGCCAGCGGGAGTTGTGAGTTTCCGGGCGTAGAGCCCAGCAAGGAGACTCGCTCTTGAAGAAAAGCCGATTCAGCGAAGCCAAGATCGTAGGGATCCTCAAAGAGTTGGAAGCTGGTGCACCGGCGACGGAGCTGGCGCGAAAACCCGGTCTTCATCCAAATACGATCCGGCTTTGGCGAGACAAATATGCCGGCCTCGAAACCAGTGATCTCGTCCGCCTCAAGCAGCTCGAAGCTGACACGTCCGTCACTCACGTTGGATCCGCGGCAATGGCGAAGAATTGATCTACAGGGCGTCCCGATCTATTTATTCAATCCGGCGTGGCGGCCGCTCGCTGCGGGGGCGACAAGTCGATGACCCCCTTACAGAAACGAGCACATACCGGCATCGCGGGTGGAAGTGCTCTAACAGCACGCCACCCGCAATACCGTGAGCGTTTATATTCCTACCGCTACGCCGTGAGGCTGCTCAAGGCCCTGCGTGATGGTGTACGGGGGAGTCCCATTGTATGGGTATACGTAGACAGTGGGTGTTACCCCGCCTCCGTAATTAGTAACATAGAGCGTTCCATCGCTGGCAGCGGCAATTAGATAAACGGCGGACCCTGCACCATACCTGATCTGGCTGACCTGACTATAGTTAGGCGGTGCGTAGGTTGTCAGCAGGGCGGTAGTCCCGAATTCGCCCCCACCCCCGACCACGAGATCGTTATCTGGCAGGATCGCGACACCGTCAGCTGGGGGACCCTGCGCTATGATCGTACCATTTTGCGACTTTTGCGGATACTTTACCACAAAGCCGGCCGCGCCCTCGGGTAGAATAGCCCCAACGTATAGATTCTGCTGGGCATCCGTAACAACACCAAGATATGACTGAGCTTCGATGTCTCCATAAGTGTATGTGGGCTGGGTCGATCCGCTGTTCAGAGCGTATTCCAGGACTTGCGTGACGCCGTGGCATTGGTTAGCGACGTACAAGTTGTTATTTGCGTCAACAGTAAGGCCGTGCACGCTGACGCAAGTTTGTGGAAACTGGCGGACCAATTTGCCGCTAGAGTTGAATTCGTCAACGTACGGCTCGGCATTCATCGAAACGTAGATGTTGCCGCTGCCATCTTCGGCTAGACCGTTGGGCTGAGACGGTAACGCGATCGAGCCCTTCGGACTTGGATTTGCGACCCCGAAGGGGTACTCGATAATTTCGTCAAGACCGTAGTCTCCCACATAGACCGTCGTCGGAACAGTGAGCTGCTTCATTCGCTTTTGCTCCCCCGACAAGGGGCCCTTGCCGGTCGATGAGAAGGCGAGCGGCTGGTTTGTCTGGGGCAAACTAGTCGCCTGCTGGGATCCACTACAGCCTGACGCCAGTCCTGTCGCTATGCAAGCAGTTAGCGCGAAACGAAAACCGCGAGTGAACCTCATGATTGTACTCCTAGAAGAAAGCGCGAAGTGGTAGGATGCTGGCGTTCGCCACCAGGTAGCTATTTCATCGCTTGTCTAAGAGGTCGCTACACGGCGAGCCCACCGCGCGTTAAAAACCGCACGGTAGCGCTTCGGCGCGTCGCCCTCGCAATTTCCAAAATTGAAAAATGCTGCGTGTAAGGACCAAGTGGGGTCGTGGGTCCGCTTGGGGGCCGACCGTAATCTCACGGGGACGGCGCACCGCGTGTGATGTGCAGCCACGGTCGCGACTCTTGTTCGTTGCGCCATCGCACTTGCGTTCACTGTGACGGTGAGCACGTCGGTCGAACGGATGGCGCAAGCGCGCGAAGGCTCCTCCGACGGCTTGCGTCGTCTGTGGGACAAGGACGGCACGCAAAGGCCGCCGGACGTGCGAGGAATGCAACGCTGCGGCGATCGAACGCGTCCGGGCATCTCGCCAGAAGGCGGGTAAGAAAAACATCCGCCGCGTCTCGACGCAAGTAGCCTTCGCGCGGATGGCCTTCCGGGGCAATACCCGCCTTCTGAGGCGCGCGATCGACTGCGGATGACTTGGGGATCGTCGCGTGAACCGGAAGGCCCTAGAGACTGCACGACCGGCGTACGCTGCGGCGGTTGCCAAACGGTTGCCGTCGATGGCAACCGTAAGGGAACGGAAGCGGATTCGGTAGTCCCGCGAAACCCTTTGTTTGCTGCCTCTTCAAAACAGAGGCGAACTCCCAGAGACGAGCATAGGCGGATTCGAATCCCGCTGGGGCTATTTCAAAACTCCCTTATTCTGTCAGGGTGTTTACGCGCTCCGCCGAGTTTCGTCTAACTAGTATCTAACGGACGGTTCGCGTTTCGCTTTTTGCCTTAACTCACCACCCTATCGAAGGCCTCCGCTGCGAACAGATCCCGCTGCCGATAAACCGTGATATAGCGTCGACCGTGATTGAGTGAGGACGAGCTCCACAACTTTCAGCTAGCGCATCGCGCTTGCAATCATATCCGCGGCGATCACGGACTAAAACGGGCTCCAGGCCCGCCTAAAGCGCTGACAAGGAAGGGTAGCCAGGACCGAACTTACGGGGCGACGGAGTAAACGGTCCCGTAGTCCCCGGTGCTGCCACCCGACGGTGCCACGCCGTAAAGCACCGCGGGCCCCGCGTCTGCGTGGCGCTCGCCGATGGGCCGAGCGTCTATTCCGCGAACGTCGGGATTTGGAAGTATCCCAAGGGGCGGCACCCCGACGATGACGCTCACCGGCTTCACCGATCCGTTCGGGGACGCGATAAGCAAAGCGCCGAAGTAACGATTTCTCCCACCACTTATTAGGAGGTTTTCTTAAGAATGCGTTTACATCTGGGGCACCAAACTCTGGCGGCAGCCGTAATGGTCGCGCTGCTCGCGGGATGCGGAGGCGGCATGTCGCCGGCGCAGCTCGGCGCTACGGATCAGAACACCGTCGCGCAGTTACGACACATGGGCCGCGCCGGGGCGGCGCGTCCATTCCAATTGGCGGGTGCGAACGCAGCGCGTTCGTGGATGGCACCCGATGCAAGGAGGTCCACGAGCCTGCTCTACGTCGCGGACCAGGGCGCGAACGACGTGGACGTCTATTCGTATCCCCGCGGCGAGCTGAAAGGCACGTTAACCGGATTTCAAACGCCGTCGGGCGTCTGCTCGAACAAAGCCGGCGACGTTTTCATTCTCAACGGCAACGGTACGACCGTCGAAGTCTACAAGCACGGCGGCTCCGCGCCGATCCGGACGCTCAATCTCCCGGGCTATCCGGAACTCAACTGCTCCGTCGATCCAACGACGGGGAACCTCGCACTTGGAGTGCTCGGCGGCACTTGCGGAGACTGCTTTGTCGTCTTCCCCGCCGGCTCCGGAACGGCGACAGTCTACACGCCGTCGGGCCAAACTGGGCTTCCCGGCTGCGGCTACGACAACACCGGTAATCTCTTCTGCGACGCCTACGGCAACGGTGACGCCTTCACACTCTTCGAGCTTCCGAAGGGGAGCTCGACGGTAAAGACGGTCCCGGTTAGCGGCGCGGGCGGCCTAACGGCGGCGTCGATACAATGGGACGGCACGGACTTGGCGTTTGGAGCCGGCGCGGGGCCGACGCTCTATCAGATACGACTCTCCGGATCGACGGGAAGCGTCGTCGGCTCGACGTCGCTCAGCGGCGCGGCTGCGGTTTGGCAGTTCTGGATTACGAAGAAGCCCAAGGGAGGGCTGCGCGTAATCGCGCCAACCTTCATCAACAGCGTCCCCACTGCCGGCTATTGGAACTATCCGGCCGGTGGTACGGCGACGAAGATGATCACCAACGGACTCACGCAACCAGACGGTGCGGCACTAAGCACTAAGAGGTAGCTCCGTCTCGGTTTGACCATCGCTCGCGGGGGAGGAGCCTCCGCGAGCGACGGCTCTCAGTGGGAGATGTCTGGGACTAGCGGCCATCCATGGCACCAGCATTCGCGGGGATCTTCGCCCCCAAAGTATACGTCAAGCACCCAGATTGCGGAGGGAACGGGAGAAAGCAGGCGGCTTCGGATCTATTTTACGAATGGAACATTGTTGGGCGTGACGATCTTAGCAATGTCGCGGAATATGGCGTTCGGCACTCCCGGGAAAGGCTTCTCACGTTGGCTGTTAACGAACGCGATGATCGTTGTGCCGGTTGCGGGCATGTAGTACGCTGCGGTATTGTAGCCGGTGATGCCGCCCGTGTAGCCGTACCAACCGGCCGAACATCCGATGCCGAGCCCAAAAGCGAGGTTCCCTTCGCCGGTCGGCAGACACGCTAGCCGCGCCCTTTGCGACGCGGCGCTGTTCGTGGTGCCGGTGACGTAGGCTTTGACCCACTTCTTCATATCGGCCATATCAGAAATCATTACCCCGGCCGCCCAAGAAACCGAGGGCGCGAGAACCGCCGACTCGTCGGTCCACTGGCCCTTATCGCTCAACGAATAACCGTGCGCGTAGGGCGCCGGCATGCCCCAATTTGTCGTTGGAAACGAAGTCTGGTTAAGGGCCAGCGGCGCGAGAATCCGCTTATGGATTTCATCTTGAATCCCGTCGTGGGTCACTTTCTCGATGATGAGCCCGAGCAAGAACCAGTTAGTATTGCTGTAATTGTACTTCGCTCCCGGAGGGAACAGAGGCGGCTGCTTTCCGGCGATCTCCACCCACTGCCGAGGCGTCTGGCGCGCCCACCACGCCTCACTTTGCCTCTGGACGCCCGGAACGGCATACACGTCGATGATCCCACTGCGCATCTCGGCTAGCTGACGCAGCGTGATTTGCTTTTCGTTTGGCACGGAGAGCCCGAGCTTGAATTGGCCGATCGTATCGTCGAGGCTCAACTTCTTCTCGTCGACGAGTTGAAGCAGGACAGTCGCCACGAATGTCTTCGTATTGCTACCGATACGGAAGTGATCTTCGACGGCCATTTGTGAATGCGTCGCGAGGTTCGAATAACCGAAACCTTTGGTGAACTCGCCCTTCCCGGGCAGCCATACCCCGACGACCACGCCCGGTACCGGCTGCACTCCGCCGTAAGCCGCAAGCTCCTTGCTGACGGCAGCGGCGATCGCCTTTTGAACGTTAGGGTCGAGCCCGGTGGGCGCTGCGGTGACGGCGGCTCCCGTCGACGACAGCGAAAGGATCAGCGCAAAGAAGACAAGTTTGGATCGTTTCATGGAGCGCTGTTTCGCTTTTTGGGGATGCAATCCGCTCCCGATCGCGAGCTAGGCGCCCCTACAGCATCGCTTCGTGAAAAGACCGATGTTTCCATCGGTTCCGCGATCCCCACCGACTGAACGTCGCGTCTTCTCGACGAAATAGAGCTCACTCCGTCGTTAGGTTGCACGCTACGCGGAAGGACTACGATGGCCATCGTGTCGCTCCTCGATGGGGGAGGCCGTTTGTGGCTTCTTCCTCTAAGCCCGCACTGCCTAGTTCAGCTAGGTCTAGCGCACTTATGTAGCTCCGATTTTTCGCGAGAACTTTTTGAGGGAGACTTGTCTCAGCAGATGAGTCGCGCCCGCGGAACGGTCAGGCCCATCGGGTATCGAGAAACCCTTGCCGCATCGGACTTTTCATTTGTGGGCAGGTTCGGCCAGGACCGCCGCACGACGCTTCGAATCTCGCTGGGGCTATTCCAAAACGCATTGATCCCATAAGCGCAAGTCCGGCTCGCTTCGTCATCGCGCTCGACGGAAGGATCGTCGATGTGAAGAGCGACCCCGATTAGCGGTATCTTCCCGACCGCAGCGAAACCTTCCGCGTACTTAACCAGCTCTCGCGGGGCTCAAGACGATGACCACCGGAACGGAGGGTACGCTTGGTTCGCTTTGACACGTATAAGGATTCGTTTCCTCACGCAAAACTCACACGCTCGTCGAACGGCGTACTCGAGATCGTTTTGCACACCAACGGAGATACGCTCGTCTTTAACGGGCACACGCACACGGAGTTCGTCGAACTCTTCCACCAAATCGGTGAGGATGCCGACAATCGCGTCGTTATCCTCACCGGCGCCGGTCGAGCCTTCATCGATAATATTGACCCGGAAGGGTTCGACTTTTTTACGCCTCGTGGCTTCGACAAGATCTATCGCGAAGGAAAGAAAATTCTCTCGAACATCGTCGGCGTCTCGGCACCGCTGATTGCTGCGCTCAACGGACCTGCGACCGTCCATTCGGAATACGCGCTGCTCGCCGACGTCGTCCTCGCAACGCCCGACACCATCTTCCAAGATAAACCGCATCTAAATTTCGGCATCGTGCCAGGGGACGGTGTCCATTCGCTGTGGCAGGAGGTCATTGGGCCGATTCGCGGCCGGACGTTTGTGCTAACCCAGCAGATCATCGGCGCCGACGAGGCCAAGACGCTTGGTGTGGTTAGTGAAATCGTTCCACGCGACAAGCTCATGGCTCGCGCTCGCGAGATCGCGGAGCAACTGGCGAAACTCCCGCCACTCACGACCAGCTATGCTCGCGTCGTGCTCACTCAAAAACTCCGCCGCATCCTCGATGAAAGCGTAGGGTACGGCCTCGCGCTCGAGGGCATCTCCGCGGCCGACGTCGCTCGGATGAACGCGTGATCGCCTCGGCGTGATCATCGTGTTGCTCCTTCCCCTCGTCGGGGGCCCACAGTTGGAAAGTTCGGCGATGCCTTTAGCGTTCCCGGCCACTCAGATGCGCTCGTCAGCAGCGTACGGCCCTTCGCGTCATCACACTCGTGTCACGGACGGGTCGGAAAGGAGCCGTTTTCGGCAGGAGCGGTCAGGAAGTGGAGACACGCAAAGCCCCTACGCGGTAAGGGTTTTCAGTATCAACCGTACGGTCTAGCGGCTAGGGGGTCGCCTTCCGAGTCGCGAAATTGCTCTTTCACTGGAGGTGGGGCCGATGAAGGGTCCTACGATCGGCAACTACATGCCGAGCGTTTGCGCTGGCATTGCGATGTTTGCACTGGCGGGCTGCAGCGTTCGTCCCGTTTCCTCGTCAGGCTTCGCGCCGCAAAGCGTAGCGCACTTCTTACCGTATCCGGGCTCTGTTTTTTCACTCGGTGGCGGCGGCGAGAAGATTCTTGTCAACCTTACCGGCACGGCCGGCAAAGATCCCGGAGCGAATCCGGAGTCGCGGCTGGAAGTTGCAGAAAAGGGTGACACTCTCTACGGCACCACGACTGCAGGGGGAAAGAAGAACGGAGGCACGATCTTTTCCGTCAGCGTAAGCGGCATCGAGCATTATTGGACTCCTGCATTACACACATCAATCTTCGGCTCGTCGTTCTACGGTTCGACGTTTCCGCTCTCGCCGACGACGCCCCGGAGCCTGATTACGACAGCTGAGTCGGGCGGAAAGGGCGGCGAAGGCACGGTGATCGCGCTTGTCTACGCCAACGGAGGGTATACCGGCCACGTGATTCACAGCTTCGTCGGATCCGACGGTGCGAACTCGTACTCCGGGGTCACCTCGCCGGTCACCGGCATCCTTGTCGGATTCACGCTCACCGGTGGCGGCCACGACGACGGAACGGCTTTCGAGCTGGCCTCACAAGGAAAATTCTATAGGTTTACGAGCATTTTCAACTTCAATGGGACCGACGGCAAGTATCCGCGAGGCGAGCCAGTCAGCGATGCTGCGGGCAATGTCTTCGGGCCTACGATCGCCGGCGGCACCCACGGCTTGGGGACCGTTTTCGAATTGCAACGCAATTTTGATCGCGTCGCACGGCCTTCAAACTCCAAGTTCACCGAAAAGGTCATCCACAATTTTGCGGGCGGTAGGAAGGATGGCGCCGGTCCGTATGCCGGCCTTATCATGGACAAGAGTGGCAACCTTTACGGAACGACAATCAACGGCGGGAGTTTCAACCTCGGCGTCGCTTTCGAGTTAAAACGCTCCGGTGCGCATTACGTCGAGAGCGTCCTGCACAGTTTCGGCGGCGGCAGCGACGGTGCGCAACCGTACGGGAGCCTCCTATTCGGCACGAGCGGCGCGCTCTACGGCACGACCGAAGGCGGCGGCGCCGACGGTCTCGGAACGGCGTATAAACTCGTACCCTCCGGCGGCAAGTACGCCGAGACGATTCTGCACAGCTTCGCGGGTGGCCCGAACGACGGCGGCAGCCCGGAAGCCGGATTGGTCAGCGTTAACGGAGTGCTCTACGGGACGACCTACGGCGGCGGCACTTCCAACGATGGCACGATCTTCTCGCTGAAACCGTAGATACTAAACGGTGCCACCCTACGCAACACCGCCTCGGTGAACCGTTCGGGATGGCCTTTCACGCTCAGCATCGACTCGGCCAACGTTCCCGTCTGTTATGAGCATTCGGAGCCAGGCCCATGCTGTTACAAAGATGAAGACAGCGCTGACGGCGCTGAATACGAGGAATCAGCTATGATCTCATGGGACGCCATCTCGGCAATCGGGGTTATCGGGCAGTTTACTGTCGTTGCGGTAGCCGCCGTTGCCGCAGTTCAGCAGCTTCGCCATCTCGGCAGACAGCGCCAGTACGACGCCGTGCAGCATATGCTCGGACAATACGAGAGCGACGCGATCTCCACTTCTCGCCTCTACGTGTACGAGGATTTAGCCAGGCATATGCTGGACCCGGAATATCGTGAACAGATCCGTTCCGGACGTATTGCGCCGACTACGCACCCAGAGTTCCTGGTCGGAAGATTCTTTAATAAACTGGGCTCCTTGATTTCTGCGGGCGTCATCGACAATGATATCGCGCTTGCGCAGTTCGCGCAGGCAGCGCCACGCTTGTGGGAATGCTTGCTGCCGGTCATCGCTCTACGCCGGTCGCGATTCCCGAGTTTTTGGCTCGGTTTCGAGTCGTTCGTCGTACTTTGCCGATCGGTGGATTACGAGAAGTACCGCCCCGCGTTTATCAGCCGCACGCCGCGTCGGCTCCGGAGCGGTTGGACGCGCACGTTGACGGAAGTGCAAACCGCGAGCGAGTTGGCATACGATGCCACAGGCCACCAAGACCTTTCGTCACCGGCAAGATGACGCGCGTGTCCTTGGTGGCAAACGACGATCGCAGAGCGGCGATGAGCCTTGCCGGGCGACAATGATCCGGCCGTTGCCGCGTCGCGCCGCGCCCCTGATGTTCTTCAATTGGGTCGCCTGCGCTTCGACCCACGAGGAGCCGCCGCCACCGCCACCGCCACCCTGCGTGCCTTCCCCCGAGTCCTAGGCGTGCTGAAAAGAATCAACCAATGAGTGTTAGGCGGCTAGGCCGGCGTCACGCCTGGCGATCGCTGACAGGCTAGCCGTGCAGCGTCGGGACGGCCCCGAGAGCCTGCTACTCTGGCATTTGACACCGACGCTGCCTCCATGACATAGTGAGGGCAACCCCGCGCGATCTTTCGGATGAATGCGATCGAGCCGCGCACACCCTTGAAAGATCGTCAATCATTTCCGCCTTCGAAAAACTCGGCTTGCGGCCGCCATTGCAGGCTGCCCTGCTCGACCTCGGTTTCTCCGAGCCCACTCCAATCCAAGCCCTCGCGATTCCGCCGGCCCTCGAAGGCCGGGACGTCCTCGGTAGCGCCGAGACCGGCAGCGGCAAGACGGCTGCCTTTGGCCTCCCTATACTGCAACGTCTCATCAATCGGCCACGCGGGAAGACGCGCGCATTAGTGCTCGCTCCAACCCGCGAACTCGCCGATCAAATCGCCAAGCATCTCATGTCGCTCGCTAAACATACGAACGTTACGGTTGCGGCGATCTATGGCGGCGTCGGCTTTCGACCGCAGCTCAACGCGATCAAGCGCGGCGCGGACATTCTGGTCGCGACGCCAGGGCGGCTCCTCGACCACCTAACGCAAAAAACTGCGCGGCTCGACGATATCGAGATGCTTGTGCTTGACGAAGCCGACCGCATGCTCGACATGGGATTTCTCCCTGACGTTCGACGCATTATTACCCAGATGCCGACGAAGCGTCAAACGTTCTTCTTCTCAGCGACGCTGCCGCCGCAAATTTCCGGCCTCGTGCGCGAGATTCTCCGCAATCCGGCGCGGGTAGAGCTGGCCGCTAAGATCGCTCCGGTTAAGACGCTCAGCCAAACACTCTACGCCGTGCCCCAAGAGAAGAAAACCGATCTCCTTGTGGAGCTGCTCAAAAGCAACAGCATCTACTCGGCAATCGCCTTCACGCGAACCAAGGCTCGCGCCAACCGGCTCGCCGCCGCACTCCAAAAGCATCGCGTTCCCGTCAACCTGATTCATGGCGATCGCTCGCAATCGCAACGGACGCGCGCGCTCGAGAATTTTAAGCAGGGTCACTATCGCGTGCTCGTCGCAACCGACGTTGCGGCTCGTGGCATCGACATCTCGGCTCTCGGGCACGTCATCAACTACGACGTTCCACTGGTTGCCGCCGACTACTTTCACCGAGTCGGGCGAACCGCGCGCGCTAAAGCTTCGGGCGATGCGATCACCTTCGTCTCGTCCGACGAAGAGCCGCTGATCAAACAAATCGAACACACACTCGGGAAACGCCTAGAACGCGGCAAGAATCCGCTCTTCCCCGAAGCCAGCACGGAACCGCCCAAGCCGCGCGTCGTCTACCGCTCCCGCCCGCGCCGCCGCTGATCTCGCTCGCGTATCTCCGTGAGGGGAACGCTCAGCGTTAGCCTCACGTGCTGAGCGGCTTCGCGCACAACCCCCCGTCGCACGCAATCAGTTAACGCTAATAGAGGGCGTTGGGCCCGTCAACGGCGCTGCTTGGATCACTTAGCCCGTAGACGGAACCGAGCATCGTTACAACCGCTCCCGTCTGATAATTCAAAATGAAGACGTCATGAACTTTATAATCCGTCGCGAACGCCAGTTTGTTGTCTCTGCTCAACCTCACGGTGATTGGCTCCATAAACCCCGAGCCGATTGTGCGCGTTACGCTCGAGTACGGAGGGGCAACTACATCGATCTTGGCGGCACCCGCGTCGGCAACAATGAGATTGTTATTCTTATCAACTGCTAGCCCATATGGATAGACAACCGGTACGCCAAGCACAATTTGTTTCGAGCAATCGCCAAGTCCCCCAGGGTATTCGGCGATAGCGCCCACGTTGTTCACGAAAAAGCTAACAAAGACGTCGTTCGCAGAGTCGACCGCGACGCCGCTGACGGCGGCCGAACCGCCTCCCGGAAAGCATCCGGCGATCGCGGTATTGCTTCCCTGAAAATACTGATAGACGAATCCGGTGCCGTCGGCTTCGTAGACGTTTCCATGCGCGTCCACGCTCACATCGATCGCCGACTGCATGCCCGCGCTATACGTAAATGAGGGTAACGTCGCATTCGGCGCGTACTCATTGATGCTCGCACCACCACCCTGGCTGGCAACATATAGGTTTCCGCGTTTGTCGAGAAATATACCGTTAGGATTCACGAGGCCGCTCGTAATCTGGCCCACCTCTCGATAGTTCTTGTTTGTGAGTATTTTCACCGACTGGCTCGTGAAGTCGGCCACGTAAAGATCTTTCAACCCCTTGTAATCGTTTGGATTCACGCGACTTTCGGACGAGACGCGCACCGCGGGCACGGCTGCTGAGTTTGGCACCAAGGTGTTCGAGCTTTGTGTTCCTCCAGCGCACCCGGAAAACAGCGAAGCGCCCACGATAATAGTTATCAGCGTGGGAAGAGTAGGCACTCGCATAGGAGCTCCTTACTCGCGCGAAATGAGAAGATTGCGCGAGAATATATCTTGCAGAGGTGCCTAAGGCTACCACTAAATCGATAGGCCGTCAACTGAAACGGCGGCTTCGCATCCCTGTGTGTAACTCTCTAAAGCAGCGCCTTAGGCGCACTGCCTCAAAGATACTCTGGCGTGGCTCAGCATCCGAAGCGGATGAGGGTGGGTTGATTTTGTGGCTTTGGATTTGCCGCAAACTGCCTCGCCGTTAGCTTTCCGAGCCAAGCGCGGTGGACCGGACCTAATTTTCTAACATTTCCTAACGGAGCGGTCGGGAAGGGCCGGGAAAGGTCCCCAAATGGCCCAGGACTTCGGAAATAACGTGATCGATGTGCTGTGGCGTAACGAGATCGATGGAGGATCACATGATCGTCAGTGCGGATGAGTTGGTATGGCCGTGTCGCCTAAAATTCGCAAACGATCGTTCCGCGCGCGCTAACCGCAGAGGCGTGTCGGAGAGCTGGTGGCGTTGACTGTGCGGTCGAGCGCGCCCGTTGAGACAGACGCGGTTAGCCATCGTCGCCCTATTTTGCAGCTTCACGAGCGCCTCCTCGGCACCGCTTTCGCACGTCTGCCGCCCGCGCTGCGACGATTTCTCGCCCAGCCGGGCGGTACAGCAGAGTTTGCCCTGAAAGTAACGCATGAACCGGGGTTTCTGCGGAAAGCGCTCGCGATAGCGCTCCGCTTGCCGGCGCCTGCGTCGCGAGCACGGGGCACACTAGTGGTGACGGTACGCGGTGAGAGCGAGATCTGGGCGCGAACATTTCCCAGCACGACGATGCGTACCGCCCTGTGGATCGAGCGAGGAAGACTCGTCGAAGAGGCGTGGCCCTTACAATTCGTCTTCGCCATCGACGCCGACGATCGCGGGTTGCGGTTCTCGCAGACCGCCTGCCGTCTGCTCGGCCAAACGCTGCCGCGAGCACTCGCGCCGAGCGTTGAAGCCGTGGTTTGCGGCGACGATCGCGGCTGGAACGTGCTGATCTCCATCGCGGCCCCGATGTTGGGACGCATCGCTACGTACGGCGGCCCCGTGAAACCGCGGCCATGACAGTGGCGCTTTGCGTCCTGGTCGCGCTGGCATTGATGGGTGCCTTCGATACCATCGTGTACCACGAGCACGTTGCACGCCTGCCGCATGATCCCGTGGCGCGGCTGGAACTCAAACTGCATGCGTCGCGCGATTTCGTGTATGCCGTTCTGTTTGCTACTCTAGCCTGGCTGGAACCTCACGGCTGGGCCGTGCTACTCCTCGCGCTGCTGCTCGCAGTCGAGATCGCGATAACGCTCTCGGATTTCATCGTTGAAGACCGCACGCGCAAGCTGCCAGCCGGAGAACGCTCGATGCACGCGCTGATGGGAATTACGTACGGAGTTTTCCTTGCGCTACTCTGGCCGAACGCCGCCGCCTGGCTCGGCGCTCCGGCCGGCTTCGCGACCACTTCCTACGGCTGGCTGTCGCTGGTCTTAAGTGCCCTCGCATTTGGTGTGGGCCTCTCGGGCATCCGCGACCTCGCAGCATCCTTCGCGCTCGGACGCGACGGCGACGGCTGATCGCTTGCCGCGCTTAAAAAGAATCCCGCTGGGGCTAAGCGTTGACGCGCGGAGGCACGCGCGGCTTTTTTTTTCATTCCGGTTCAATTGGTTCCGGCTTATCTCGAATCGATAGTCCTAGGCTGCGGTGATATCGTTCGTTCTTCGCAAGCGCCTCCACGATGTCGTCGCGGTTACCTTGACCGGCCAGCAGCTTTAGCAATCGTTCGCGGCTCTCACGCAAGTCCCGCGCGTACCTTTCCAGCACCGCGCCGGGCACGTCGTCCTGCGCCTCCGGCGGCCGGCTTACCCACTGCTCCATCGCCTCGTATGCCGCTAGTCCGTTCCGCTCGGCGTCTAACAACTCAGCGCGATATACACTCATGAATTGCCCACTGGTTTCGCCGCTTTCTACGTCGCGACGGGGTCGGCCCCCGAAATCGGGATGTGTCGAGAGCCGAGGGGCGAAAAAACGTCCGGTTCCAAGACGATCATTCGTTTTGACACCGGGTGATGTTCTCTTCATTCTCGACCGGGAATGGTTTGACTGGAGGGAGGCCTACGATTGCGTTGTGCACGTTGTACGCAATCGTGTAGCGTTTGACCGCGTATTGGCCGTACTGTACGTTGCCCAGCAATACGACGTCACTTCCGTCGGGGAACATCACGTTGAGGCTCGCGTAAATGTTGGTATTGCCTTCGTGCTCGAAGACGCCGTGGCCGAAGATCGAATCGTTTCGTATATTCCAGCCCATCCCGTAGCTATCGCCAGGTAGACCCGGACCGGCTGGAGAGCCCGGAAGGGGTAAGCCGTTGGGCGCGAACATGGCCCTTTCGAGCCAACCTTGCACCAGGCGGTTAGCGCGCAAGGCTTCATCCCAAACGATGACGTCGCTCGCGGTCATGGCCCCCATCCCGGCTGCATCGGACGTGCGAAGATTGAGTTCGGGGCATTTGTGAAAGGTGCCGTCGGCGAAGCGTGAGTAGCCGGTCGCGAGCTTCACGTCCCGCTGCGCCCCGCGAATGTACGCGGTCTTCATCCCGAGCGGCCCGAAGACGTGCGTTTGCATGGCGTGGGCGTACGTGTCTTTCGTCGCGGCTTCGATCGCACGGCCGAGCAGCCAATAAGAGATGTTCGCGTAGTCCCATTTCGTCCGGGCCGGTCGAATCGGTGGGTTCGCGTTGAGCTTCGTATAGACTTGCGGAACCGTGCTGTTGCCCGTGAAGGCACCGACGATTCCAAACGTCGCGTCGCCGAGCGGCTGTTCGTTTGCACCTTGCAACCCGCCGATCATCGAGCTCAGTTCGTATAAGGTCATGCGGTTCCCTTAGACGTATTGCGGTAGCAGGACGCTGACCTTGTCGTCGATTGAGAGGAGTTTGTCGCGGGCGAGCGTCAGGAGCGCTCCCGACGTCATCTGCTTTAGCAGCGATCCGACGCCGACCCGAGTCTGCGCCGTCATCGGGACTGCGCTCGCCAGATCGGCCTTGCCATAGCCTTTCGCGAAGATGACGCGGCCGTGATATCCGACCGCGACCGAGAGTCCCGGTGTCTGCGTTCCAATATAGTGAGCCACCGCGGCATCCACGGCAGCTTCGTTGACCGATGCTGCGTGCGAACTTGTCGTCGACTTGGTGCCGCATCCCGGAAGCAAAACGCACATCACGGTCAGCGCCATCATTGCGCCGAAACGATCACCGAAGGAGCACATAGCGCCTCCCTAAGGAACGCATTGAGGGCCCGCTTCCTGCCGATCGATTGCCTAATCCTCTTCCACCGGAGAGGGAGCACCGGGCCGCTGCCGCGTCCCGGCGGTTCTATGGGCAGGCCTTAATAGGGTCGGCACGGGGAAGCGAGGCCACGCCTATAGGCTGACGCTAGGTCGAGAGAGAAGCAAGAAAGGTTCGGCTTGGCTTGGTTCGGAGGGAGGAAAACGTGTTTCACAGGCCTTCGCTTACGATTCGCCGGTTTTTGGTGTGCGTCGCGTGCGCCTTCGGCATCATCGCCTCCGCTACGCTGGGGGTGCGCACGGTTGCGGCCGGCGTTACCGTCGTCGTGGACGGGCGCCCCCTGTACTTGAAGCCCGGCCCCATCGAACGCGCCGGACGCGTCTTCGTTCCACTACGGGGCATCTTCGAGCGACTCGGCGCCAGCGTCGTGTACCAGAATCGTCAGATCAACTCTACGAAGGGCAGCACGAGCGTCTCGCTGCGCATCGGCTCGAGGCAGGCGACAGTGAATGGACAACCGCAGATCGTCGATGTGGCGCCGTTCATCGTCGGGGCCACGACATACGTGCCGCTGCGGTTCATCGCACAGTCGCTAGGCGCGGTGGTCAACTACAACGGAGCCACGCGGCTCGTCGCGATCACCGTGCCCAGGTCCCAGCTGCCCCCGCCACCCCCTGTGCCGAATCCTCCGCCCGTCAGCGTCGTTACCCTGAGAGCACGGCAACCGGCGCCAGACACGCTGACCGGCAACCGCTTCACGCCGATCGCGGCGCAGTTCTCGCACGAGGTCGACGTAGACAGCGTTCGCGTACGGCTGGACGGCAACGACATCACCTCGCGCAGCGGCGTCTCGCCGGTCGGTTTTTCCTACAAGCCTCCGGCACCACTCGACTTCGGAACGCATACCGTGCGCGTCGCCGGCCTCGACCGCGCCGGGTTGCGCTTTGCGCAGTCGTGGTCGTTCACGACGACGCGGCCGGCGCCACCGAACGAGAGTCCGGTGCAGTTGCGCGGCCAGGAGCCCTCGCCAGGCGCGACGGTGAACAATCGCTTCGCGGTGATCGCGGCGGACTTCACGCCTCAGGCCGATGCCGTCAGCGTGCGTGTCCGGCTGGACGGAAACGACATTACCTCGCGTAGCCGCGTTTCGCCGGTCGGTCTTTCCTATAAGCCGCCGGCACCACTCGAGTTCGGGACGCATACCGTACGCGTGACCGGACGCGGACGAGGCGGGTCGGCATTCGATCGCTCGTGGTCGTTCACAGTCGCGCCATCGCCCGAGAATCCGGTGCAGTTGCGCAACCAGCGGCCCTCGCCGGACACCACCGTCGAGAATCGCTTCGCGGAGATCGCGGCAAACTTCGCGCCGGACGCCGAGCCCGCCAGCGTGCGCATCCGGCTCGACGGATATGACATCACCTCGCGTAGCGGCGTGACGGGGGGCGGTTTTTCCTACCGGCCACCGGCGCCGCTCGATTTCGGAACGCACACCGTAAACGTAACCGGCCGCGGGCGAGCCGGCTTGTCGTTCGATCGCTCATGGTCGTTCACGGTACGCCGTACCGCGCCGACCCCGATTTCCCTCACCATCAGTTTGCCAGAAGAGAACGAACTCGTCGGACGCACCTTCGACGTCGCGGGAACCACCGCAGAGAACGCTAGAGTTCGGGTCACCGCCGGGGCTCCGCAAACGGGCACGGGTCAGTTCAGCGGCACTACGACGGCGGGCGCGCGCGGTAACTTCAGGATCTCGGTAACCCTTAGTCCGGCACTTCTTGGCCAGCAAACGGTGACGGTAAAGATCACTGCGACCGATCAGTCGTCTTCGCAGACTGCAGAGAAAACGCTGCGCCTTCGTTTGAAGCATGCAGCTCCCACCCCGCCGCCGTTCGTCACTCCGATGCCCATGCCGACGCCCGCTCCGATCCGAACGCCGAGGCTTGTCCCGACCGTCGCTCCGACACCCATGCCGACGCCCGCTCCGATCCGCACACCGAGGATCATCCCGACCGTTGCTCCTACCCCGGTGCCAACCGTCGCTCCGACCCGGCCTCCGAGAGTTGTCCCTACCGTCGCTCCGACCCCGGCGCCAACCCTCGCTCCGACCCGTCCACGCAGAGTCGCTCCGACCGCTTCTCCGTCGGCGACGCCGAGTGGGTCCCAGCAGCCGCGGTTGCGTTAGCGCAGCGCCGATGCGCCGATGCGTTGGCAGAGCCCGCTGGGGGCTAGCATGCGACGTACAGCTCGATGGAGATCAGCCGGTCTTGACGGAATGAAAAACTCTGAAACTGTCCGCACGCCCCTCCGGGCTCCGTAAACTTCGTCTTCATGGTGGTATACGAAAGCGTCGTGAGGCCCGGCCGGCCCTTGGTATCGGGTCGAGTGGATGCGTATATCCGTTCGACTCGAGCTTGAGTCATACCGAGCGCCACGCCGCGCATCGTGTGAACGACGCTGAGATCCGCATTGCTGAGGGGTTTCTGCGGTGATCCGACGTTTGCGGTCAGAGCGAAACCGCGCGAGTGTAGAGGCTTGGCTCGCGAATGCGTCCGCTCCAACGAAATTCGCTGCTCTGCTCGGTGAACGGCAGAGCCAAAAGGTTACGCCGCTTTCACTCTTCCTCCCATCTTCCGTGGCCCGTCAAGCCCAGACGGCAAACGAGCAAGGTCGGAAATCCGCAACCGCTGAGTTCTGTACGGGGTTACGGCGCTAATGAAGATTCTAATCGTCGGTGCGAGCGGCACCATGGGAAAAGCAGTCGTTGACGAGTTGAAGCAGCGTCACGAAATCATCACCGCATCGCGAACCAGCGGGGACCATAAGGTCGACCTCACCGACCTCCAGAGCATCCGCACGCTGTTTGAGCAGGTCGGCAATGTGGACGCGGTCGCAAGCACGGCCGGCAACGTCCATTTCGGGCCGCTACTCGAAATGACGCCCGAGCAACACCAGGTTGGACTCTCAGACAAGTTGATGGGCCAGGTGTACCTCGCATTGGAAGCGGCGAGACACTTGAACCCCGGGGGGTCCGTCACGCTCGTTGCGGGCACGCTGAGCAGGGATCCGATTCGTTTCGGTGCGAGCGCATCGCTGGTCAATAGCGCTCTCGAAGGTTTCGTCCGCGCCGCGGCGATCGAGTTCCCGCCGGGAACGCGAATCAACGTCGTCAGTCCGACCGTTCTCCGGGAGTCGATGGACGCATACGGTGCGTACTTCCCGGGAACCGAAGGCGTGCCCACCAAGCGCGTTGCTCTCGCTTTCAGCAAGAGCATCGAGGGCGCGCAGACCGGGCAGGTCTACTCCGTGGAGTAGTCTCGGCGCAGCGCAAGGTTTTTTTGTTTTCGAGGCGGGGCACGGTTGCAAAACGGTCAAAAGCACGTATATGACCAAGACGCCCGATTTTGCAGCCGCGTTCGACGAGCACCTACGCGATGAGTTCGAGTTACACGACGCCGCGGCCACGATGACGACGATGAGCGATAACCCTCACCTCTACCACTTGCCTACAATGGCCGGCGGTAATGGCAGGGACGAAATATTCAGGTTCTATAGAGACCACTTCGTGACGAAGTGGCCTAAGGACACGAGCACGACACATATTTCGCGAACGATTGGTGAGGATCAACTCGTCGACGAGCTCGTCATGCATTTCACTCACGACACGCCAATCGATGCCCTATTGCCCGGCATCGCACCCACTGGGAAGCCGGTCGCGCTGCCGGTCGTTGTTGTCGTGAAGTTTCAAAACGGCAAAGTTGCGCACGAGCATATCTATTGGGATCAAGCCTGTTTGCTCGTACAGATAGGTCTGTTAGATCGATCGGATTTGCCGGTAACCGGCGCCGAACAGGCACAAAACCTGCTCGATGGACGCTACGCGACAAATGAGCTGCTCGAGCGTCTATGATGCACGATCCCCTCGACGCCGGCTCCCGATGAAGTGAGCGACGCCGCCGTCACGCACAGCGATGCCGACCGCAGCGCGTGCGAGTACCAAATTTTTGGAACATCGAAAAGAAGAGACTTTATCTTCAGCGTTCGGTAGCAAGCAAGGTCGCTCGAGTCCGAGGTCCTTTTTACTCGTACGCCGAATCTAAGGACCAGTGCCTTCGATCCTGACGGCATGCAGCTCCCAGCACGGGAGCGAGATGAGTTGAAGCCATCGAACCCGTAGCAACCACGAAGCGCCGTCCGAAGATCGCTAAAGTGTACCCACCACACGAGCATTTCGGAAGCCCGCTAAACGTTTGCCGCATATGCGGCGAAAAGTATTCCTACGTCGAGAGGCCCCAGAGTCCGTTCGCGGTGGGCAAGAAGTAGGTTAGCCACGGAGCCGCTCCCGCATCGCCTGGCTTGGAATCTTGATTCGATCGCGCGGCGGAGGCGAAACCCTCACGATAATGGATGACGCCCGAAGGCTGGCGGCCGCGCTCAACGCGCTGGTGAAAGACCCGCAGTTTTCAAACTTGAAGGCGCGTGGTGCGGCACGCCAAGATCCTTCTGTGAACTGGCCGGCGACCAAGAAGCTCAACGAAGACTTCAACCCCGAGGTTGACGGATTAGAATCTTTTGCTATGAACGACGGGAGTGTTTGCGCTTGGAAGCCGGGCCAGTTCCGCTACGCGGCTGAGCGCGCTCTGGCGTAAATACGGGGCTCCGCCGGTTTGGGGTTAGGCCCCCGGTCGCCTAGCCAGCCGGACGTTTTCGTACGCCTCGGCCGCTTTTGCCCTGGGCTGCACCTTCGTTGCCGGCACCTGGCATATCCAGACCTACATCGTGGCTCGCGGCTGAAGCGGGGCCGCGCTGCTCCCGGACACCTAAAACGGAAAGTCGGTTCGCGTCAGGCCCACGTTTGTTCTTAAATCGTCCACCGATTCGTCGAGCACGATTTGTGACCCCGAATACATAATCTGGCGGACCGGCCAGTGCGTCTCCTTCGAAAGATACACGATTTGCTCACTGATGTCGTGGTTCGAAACCGGATAGGCGACCTTCAGGTCCAGACGATCGGTTTCGACACCTCCGATCTTACCGCCGTCCATCTGCGTGAGTTTTCCGGGAATGGTTCTGTAATCGTCGATGATGCCCGGCAGGAGACCCTCAGGAATCGTGACGCCGTGCAGCGAGATGGCGCGCGGATCGTGTAAGTTGATCTTCACGTGGATGCCGGAGAGAATACCGCCCGCATGACCACTCACCTGGTCGCCGCCTACCCACACCGCGCCCGAGCCTTTGCCATCGCCGCCGACGATCAGCGTTTTGAGGTAGTGTGGCTTCATGAACGAATACTGATAGACACGGTCTTGCGTCTGCGTTCCATTCACTTCGTGAGAGTGTAGAACGCACGTGTAGTCGCTGACACCGGCAAACGTCTGGTCGAACTCCGCAATAGCGGGCGCCTCCTTGGCCGCGCTTGCTGCGACGCAACTGGCGCCTACGAGTGCCGCGAACAGCGCTACGGAACGTTTCAAATTCGCAGGTCTCTCCTCAGAAAGGCGCGCCTCTCGCGAGGCGAATCGCGCACTTTATTTTCTGCAGCTTATCGTACTTTCCTTCGAGACTTATGAGACCATTAGCTGCCGCCCCGATGAAGTGGAAAGTTGTTCCGGGCCCTCAAGTAACCGGCAACCCGCGTTTGCGTAAAAGACTGCGACGGCGTCAGCCGATCCGACGAGTCGCCGACACTAGAAATGCAAAAGCGTGAGGATGCCAATCACGACTTCGACGGCCACGAGCACCACGATGATCACTTCGAGAAACTCATCCCGCCGGCTGCGCGCCTGGTCGCTGAAGAAGCGGTACATCTCGCCGACGCTGGCGAGCTTGGTATCGATTTGACGCTGCCAGTCCGAGAGACCGAGGCGTTTCGCCGCGGCTCGGTAGATACGCGCGTAATAGGCATCGCCCACAACTTTCAATGCATTGCTCGAGCGGTCCGTCAACTCGAGCACGTCAACGATGAGGTAGCGGAGCGTTGCAGCCTGCTCGGCTTCGCGGCGGCCGCGCAACGAGCGCGGCGGGCCCGCGGGCTGCATCTTGTAGATGACGTCTAACTCCCGGTCGAGGAGCGCGTCGTAGGTGCGCAGCTCGAGCAACTGAGAGTTGGCAAACTCTAAGATGTCCTCAATCGCGCGCGCGCTCTCTCGTCGATCGTAGACGAAGGCCGTATCCCACTGCAGGATAGTGAGATCGTCCTCGTGGTACGAAAAGCGCATCCGTAAGGCCTCTTCGGTTTCGGCCGCTGACAACGGCTTGCGCTCACCGAGTAAGAGGCTCGCGAGCGCACCCGAATGATCGTCCACGAGCGTCTCAGCTTCGATCGCTTCCTCAAAACGTTCAACTTCGATGATCAGATAATCTTCAATCAAAGCCCGGTGGCGTTCGTCCAAAGCATACGCGTATTCATCGCAGATTCGCGCCACGGTAGATTCGGCAAAGCGCAGGATCCGCTCGTCACTGCGCGCCCGTTCGGTAAGGGTCGTTAGATCGTTCCACGTGCCGGCGATAGAGAAGGTAAATCGAAGTGACACGACGCCGTAATCGTAGAGTTTCAGACGTGTCGAACAGCTCTGACCATCGAAATCAACCTCGGGCAGACTCGCGACCAGAGGCGGAACCGGAAACTGCAGGTAGGGCGGAGCATGCGGGCGCAAGGGAAGTGCCGCCGGCGCGCGATTATCCCCAGCGAGCGCACTCATCTTAGCCAGATCGATCGTGTCGGCGACGTCGAATAAGTAGTACGCTTGCACGGCGCCGCTAGCGATTTCGAGCATCGCCGCCGCCTTACGGCTTTAGGCGGCCCCTTCCTTTACAGGTACTCACTGACACTGCGCGGTGTGAATCGTCGAAGAACCGAGGGGAACCATTTGGCCGCGCGGGGCATATCACTAAATGCAAGCCGACCCGCCTCCGAGTGACGTCCTCATGCAAAGGGCATTGCTGGTGGCCTTCCTTGGGCTCGCCGTCTATCTCGCGGTTGCCGCCTACTATGGCTTTGTCGTCGGCCAAACCATACGCAAAGCCGAGGCTTCGAATCCAATGCTCCGAATCGCGGCGACGATGGTTGGCAAGACCGCCACCGAGGACTTCACCATTCGTAGGATGGGCGTGCCGAACTGGATCGTCCACGCTCCGACGTTTTGGCTGACGTTACGGATGAACGAGTGATCGGGTGGCTTCTCTGCCGATCGATTGTTGCTCGAAGGGAAAACTGAATGTCAGATATGCTCAAGGTCATTGAGGTACTCGCTGAGTCGAATAAGAGTTGGGAGGACGCCGCTCAAAATGCCGTCACGCGTGCGGCGGAGACGGTAAAGAATATCAAGTCGATCTACGTGCAGAATTTCGAGGCGGCCGTCTCGAAAGACCAGATCACCAAGTACCGCATCAACGCGAGGATCTCGTTCCTTCTGGAAAAGAAATCCAAATAGCGTCGACCTCTAAAAGGCCGACGCCTTGACCGCTAGTACGTTTGTCCTTGAAGGGCGACTGAGATACGCCCTCCCGCGGAACCGTACGCAATATCGACACGAATGTAGTTGCGGAAGATGATGCCGACTCCCGAGTCGGCGTGCCATTGGAACGTCGGGAGCGCAAACGCTTGCGTTCCGCCACGCAGCCGACTCGCTGCAGTCTCGGTGAAGAACGCGAACTTGAAGACCTGCGGTAGCGCGTCGTTCAGCCGGAATTCCGCGGTCGCCTGCTGTGCGTCCGTGCCGCAGAACGCCTTGGGGTAGGCGCGCACGTAGGCGCACACCAAGAAGCTATCCGGCACGACACCCCCGGTTCGGGATTCTGCGCCGTGCAGCACTAGCGTCGACTTGCCGACCGCAATGTACTGCGCGACGTCCGCGAGGTAGGATTGATACTCGCTGGTCGAACCGAACCAGCCCAGGGCGTCAAATGCTTCGAGCCGGTACTGCGTATGGCAATAGGGCGGGTACCACTGCGACGACGGAACGGGACACGCGTGCGAATAGCCCGCCTCGAGAACCGTGACATGCGCGGGCGATTTGCTGGTTTGAAAGACGTAGGGGGAAACGATGCCCGTTGACTGCGCGGTGGTCGACCGAGTCTCCCGAATGCCAACCTCGAACTGAACCCCGTTCGTTGCGCTGCGCAGGAGGGCGGCCTCGGCTCCGGTGTTCCAGCTGTAGATGTTGATTGCAAGCGGTTGACTCGCTCGGAACACGCCGCGCCCACCGAACGTATTGACGATGACGTCCGTCTCGGTGCCCTTGACCGGATTGACCGCGATCGGTGACGTGTACAGGATCCGAACGAGGTTTGCGCGTCGGCTGAGCTGGCTGTAGCTCGAGAACGTGGAACCGCGGCTATCGACCGGGGCCGACGTGAGGATGTAGCCGATGCCCTGAATTGGAGCCGTCAGGGGTTGGTCGGCGTAGAAGGGATGGTCGGTGGGCTTTAGCAATTTCGCCATGACGATCCAGTGGAGGGTGGCCGTCGCGGTGTCGCTGCCTTGGCTGATGACGAGCCTCGGGATGAATCCGGGAAGCCTGCGGAGGTTCGTGAAGTCGCGATCGACGCCAGATTGATCGAGCAGCGAGCCTTTGCGAAGCGAGAGGTAGCGTCGAACCACGCTCGGGGATGTCTGGCCATACGTCTCGATCGTGACGTCTTCGATCCGCGCGCCGGCGATCGCCGCCGAGACCTTTGGTGGCCCAAGGGGAGCTTTCGCCAGGGCCGGCAGCGGCAAAAACAGGCATCCCATAAGCAGCATGAGCAGGGCGGTGCTCGGGGGCGCCGCGCGTCGAAGCCTTATTGAGAAAAGGCGCATTTCAAAGCCCGTGACCCAATTCGACACGGGCCAGTTTCGTGGCCCAAATGCCAGGGAGTACGTTCGGTACTCATCGCCCTCATGCGCTGGGGAATTTACTAGCAACAGACGAGTGTGCTCGCCTCATCCGCGCTGGTTCGCGAGCGCCACACCTGCGGCGCTGAGACCACTTGCTCGCACTATTCGAAACAGGAAAATGAGCCTCCGTGCCCAACCTTTCAAGAGGTTTCGGAACTCGGTCGCGATGCTATGCGTTACCATCGCTGGGGAATGATTGCTACGAGGAGGCAGGTATGGTTCCTAGGGCCTTTGTCATCGCATCGCTAGCATTGTTCGTCGCGGCTGGGTGCGGGTCGCATGGCGCCTTCTCGAGCATTCCCCCGCAGCAGAACGTAGCGGGCGTACGTCCAGCCACGGGGCATCCCGTGAGCAAGTACATCAAGCACGTCATCGTGATCGTACAGGAGAACCGCAGCTTCGAGAACTTCTTCGCCGGATTCCCGGGCGCCAACGCTCCGATGTATGGCTGCGCGAGTGGTTCGGGCGACAGCGGCGCCGTGGCGTTACGGGCGCGCTCCGGAACCAGCTCGGGCTGTCCTCCCGGCGACACGCAGGTGCCGCTGCACCCGATCACCTGGAGGGCAACCGACCTAAGACACGACTGGTCCGCGTCCATAATCGGCTGGAACTACGGAAAAATGGATGGCTTCTGGCGGATGGGAAAGCCAGGCACCGATGCGGCCTATGCGTACGTGCAGCCAGATCTCATCAAGCCCTATACGGATATGGCGAACACCTACGTGCTCGCCGACGAGATGTTTCCGACCGAGTTCGGCGGGAGTTTCACGGCGCACTTGACGCTCGTTGCCGGCACCGACAATATCAGCAACAACCCGCAGCGCGCCGAGGTCGACTACCCCGACGCGGCACCGGACGACTGCGATTCGCCCCCCGGCACAGCAAGCACATACATCGACGCGGCGCGCCAGAAGTATCCCAACCGGGGCCCGTATCCGTGCTTCAACCAGTTCAACACGATGGCCCAGGTGCTGGACAAAGCCAAAGTTGGCTGGAAATACTATGCGACCCGGCTCGTGGATGCCGGGATGTGGGAACCATTCGAGGCGATCAAGTATGTGCGCAACGGTCCCGACTGGCATCGTAACATAATCGTTCCGCAAACGAAGATCCTCACCGATCCGGGAAGCAATCAACTGGCGTCGGTGAGCTGGGTTATGCCGAGTTTGCCCGATTCCGATCATCCCGGCGGCGGAAAGGCCGGCCGCGGACCATCTTGGGTTACAAGCGTCGTAAACGCGATCGGCGAAAGCCCTTACTGGAACACGTCCGCCATTATCGTTCTCTGGGACGACTGGGGCGGCTGGTACGACAACGCGAAACCGCCGCAACTCGATTTCCGCGGTCTCGGTATCCGCGTCCCATGCCTGATCATCTCACCGTACTCGCGCGAAACGTCGCCGAGCCACCCTGGCTACGTTTCGCACACCCAGTACGAGTTCGGCAGCATCTTGCGGCTCATCGAGGAAGCCTACAATCTCCCGTACATCGGACCGAGAGACAAAGGCTACACGGACCAGCGCGCCGCGTCCCTCGACGACAGCTTCGACTTCACGCAGCCGCCACGGCCGTTCGTCCGCATTAAGCCGACGTATCCGGAGTCGCTGTTTCTGCACGAGCCGCCGTCGAACGAACCAGTCGACACGGAATGATGGCATAAGCCGTTGCCGTTGTTTGACCGCCCTAGCGCCAGTAAGATCGTCAAGAGTCATGTGGAGTCGCGCCGTTAGTAGGCTTTGTCGTGCCTACCATCGCCGCAAAGATAGTTGCCGCAGACGCAAAGTGCGAAACTGTAGCGCAGTCGGGCCGGGCTCGCTGCTTAGTAAATCGCGGCGGGCGTTCCATCCGGATTGGGCGTCGGAGGGTAAGCGGGAACCGACTCCGCGGCCCCGGCATGCCACTCGCTGCCATCCTTGAAATGGATCGTTTGGACCGAACACGCCACGTCGGATAGATCGGAGGCGACGGGACCCGAGAGGGAAACGCTCGCGCCCTGCCAGTTGTCGATTTCGGCTCCCGGCGCCGCCTCGCCCATCCTAACCCCCTGAAGATAGCGCAAGGACTGCCCGAACGCGTCTTCGGCCGTAAACGCAAAAGCTACGCTCGTCGCGACCTTGTCGCCGGAATTCTTGAAGTCGACCGAAACGACGAGCTGATCGGAATCGTACGTCGCCCGGCACGCTGAGATTTGGACCGGGCCGTGGTTCGGTTCGGCGATGGTAGAGACCGAGCGCGCGAGCGCAGGCAGTGCGGTGAGCCCGATGGCGAACGCGGCAAGGGTAACGGTCGACGTACGTTTCTTCATGTCCTACAGCTCAGGTGATACATGTCTCGAGATGGGCGGAGACTGCTAGTCGTCCGGGAGCGTTCATGAAGAGCTTGCCTTTATCCCTTGGGATTACGCCGACATTACTACGAATCCGACGGGTCGTGGGGTAGCGAACGAGCTCGTCGTGGCAAGCCCGTCCGCTACAGCTTCAGCAACCGTTCTTGGTTCCGAACGCCAAGTCACCGGCGTCGAAGTTGGACCCGCCCCTATCCTCTTCGAAGGCTCCTGGGGCGATGTGGCCGCGGCTGGCGGGAGCGACGAACAGCAACGAACCGTTCTGACCATACAGTGGTTCTGAGATGTTCACCAGGAGGATGCCGTTGCGAATTATGAACGAGCCGAAAGGATACTTAGTGCCGCCGGCCACTAGCGACGCTGTGCCTCCATTGCCTGCGCCGTTCAATGTCAGGCAGTCCGTGCCGTTGTCTAATTGCGAGTGGGTTATAGTGACCGGCCAGCTGCCGCTATAATTCTGCAACGCTGGGAACATCATATTTGTGGGGCTGCCGTAGTAGCCGTGCGCCATCGCGGCAGTGGTAGAGGCAACTATCGTCACGGTGGCAACGGCGCCGGCGAGAATCCAGGGCAAAAAACGCATAGGCGGTTCTCCTTGAGGGGCAGAGAGAAACGATGCCGCAGAGCCTAGGGCAGGTTGATGAAAAAAGTCTGAAGCTGCGGCCCGCAAATGTGAGCAGCGACGACAGTCGGCGAAACTCCTCTGCATAGGCGATGAGTGACTTTGGGACTTTGTCCCACCGTCGTGGGAAAACTCTGCTAGGCGTGAGGTGGCAGGCTTGTCCCCACAAGCGGCATGGCAAGGCGTGCGACCGGATCGCACCTTAATCTACGCAGTGACTTCGAATGCAGAAAAGGCACTCAAATGCGAGTTGATGAATCTGATTTGCCCTCGCCGCTTTTGGCCCGTTAAGGAAGTAAAGCGATCGTGTCTACCCAAAAGGAGTAACGCTGTGAAAACGCCTGGTTTGGTCGGTGGTCTGCTGGCAGTCGCGCTATGCTCGGCATGCGGTAGCTCCGGGGTCGCGCCGCCAAGCGCTGCGCTCAGTGAACGATACGTCGGTAGGACGCTCTTTGTGAACGGAACGCCGGTAACGGCGGCGCGCGTGAATCTGAGCCCGCCGAAGCGTTATGCGACGACTCTTCCTGACCGGGATTTGGACTCGAAGACCTTCGAGTACGTCATCAACGACTACGGTACCTACGCCGGCATTTTTAAATATCCGCACGGCGATAAGGAGATCGGTAAGATCTATAACGTCGGCGGCCAAGGCTGCACGAACGTCCTCTACGGCTACGGGAAGAAGACCTTCTGGATCGTCGCGGGCCAGACCCAGATCACGGAATACAAAATCCTAAAGGCGCCGATCAAGACGCTGTCTGTCGCCTTCTCATTTCCATCCAGCTGCGCCATGGATTCCAACGGCGACCTTGCCGTAGGGATCTTGTATGCGTCGGGGGCAGGTGGTGGGGACGTCGTCATCTTCAAAAACGCGAGCGGCGCGGGCACTGTTTACACCACGCCGTTGGATGAAGAGTTCTTCGACGGCTACGACAACAATGGCAATCTCTTCGCCGACGGTTTCACCGGCAACCGCTCGGGCTTCGCGCTCGTCGAGCTCCCGAAGGGCAGCGCTAACTTCGAAACGATCACAACGAGCAACACTGTAAACTTTCCCGGCTCCGTGCAGTGGGACGGCACGTACCTCACCGTCCTCGATCAGACAGCCGACGCGATCTACCAGTACACCGTCAGCGGAACGAAGGCAACGTTGAAGGGCACGGTACATCTAACGGGTGCCGGCGATTGCGCGCAGACTTGGATCGTTCAGGGCATTGTCTATTGCGGGGATGCGGGTAACGGCGATGGCGAGGTTTTCAAGTACCCGGCCGGCGGTTCAGCGATTGCGGTCTTTACGGGCAGTTTCGACTTCCCGCTCGGCGTAGTGGCGGCAGAGAGATAATCTGCTCGTTCTAATTCGATAACGTGTTCGGGATCGCGTGAATCCGCCAATATTCGCTGCGGACGAGGACCCGTTGGAGTATTGGGTCTCATATTTGCCCGACGGATATTCTGCCTGATCGATCAGCGGGAATCCGTCGCTGACCGTTGCACCGGCGTAACGCCTTAGAAGGTCGCTGGATTCTTGGCCGTCGCGGTTACCACTGCCGCCGCCATTGCTAGTTTGTGATCCTGGTTCCATGGCGGACCGATAGCCCTCCGCATTTCCAGAAAGTAATCGTCGAAGTTTGCCACGTGCAACTCACGACCCGCCGAAGCCAGCACTTCTTTTGAGTCGTACCAATAGACTGGCCAACCGCGCGCCTCGGCGGCGGAGGCGAGAGCTTGGCGGTACATCACCCAGTCGGCGACGTTTCTTGCACGGTGGTCCTTGATTCTCTCGGCAATCGTGGGCGGAAGCATTGGGCAACTGCGAAGGGCGATGCCGAGAATGTGCGGGACGACCGCCGCCACCGCGTCCAGCGCGAGCACCGCGTGTCGCTCTGCCGAAGCGCGCACACGCTCGACCAGGGCCACCGCTCGGTCCATCGGGAGCATCTGACCTTCGTGATGATGCGGAATACCCGGCAGGGTGTCGTCGACGAGCTCTACCCGGCGCCGGTCGAGGAGCGTGCCGTCCCGCGCCACCGTCACCAGTATCGCCCAGCCGCCGTGATCCGACACCCCAATGACGCCGTGATGATGAGGCAGCTCTTTCATTTTACTTTGCCAAGGGTGCGCTAAACTCGATCGGCAACCTGCCTGGGGCGCGGGCCGGGGCGGCGGGCCGTTAGAACGTTATGCTGGAGCTCGAGGCTACGCAGTCTCCCGCCGCCATCGGCGCGACTGGGCGAACGCGAAAGTCCAGCGGCGTCGTCCACTTGCCGGCGTCCACGGCGCGCTTCCAAACGTAGGTGATCGTGTACGACTGACCCGGGGCCAACGGCGGGACTCCGCGGTCGTCGAGCCGGTTTCCGTACTGGTTGACGTCGATGAACTGCAAGACGTTGCCGGCCTGAGTCGCGTCGCCGCGATTAGTGACCGTCGCGGTAACGTGATAGTAGTTGAGGTAACGCGTCGAGTTCATGCTCTGCACCGTAACGGCGGTGACGGTGGGCCCACCGCAGGCTGCGGCGACGGCAATCCCGGGAAGCTGCACCGCGCCGAACACGGCTAGGGCGATCGTGCGAATCATTCGGGTTCCCCCACTTCAAGGTAGCTACCGCCCTAATACTCGGCCTGCGCGGCGGCCGCCTGCTGAGGCGCCTAACAATGCGAGCTAGGACTTGCCTAGGCCTAAGGTCGTCAGACTATCGCGAGGCCCGGGTCCTTGAACCCGAAGCTTCCCGGAAATCGCACCTTGCGCAGCTGCAGCTGGTTCAGCGCGATATCGCCGTACCTTAGCTGCGCGCCAAGAGCGCCGTCGCCTCCGCTGGTGCTTGTGATCCGCCCATTCATTATTGCAAGCGCGATCGACCGGATATCTGCAACGAGATCCAGCGCAAAGCGCAGCGTTACCGGCTGGAACGGCTCGATCGTAACGGCGAGTTGGGGGTACACGGTTTTCTTGAACTTGTGGCTCCCTAGATACACGACGGATCGTTCGCCCTCGGGATGTTTCGTGCGGTCCGTGTAGTCGTGCAGCTCCTTTGCCACGGACCATGCGCTGCCCAACAGCTGCAACGCATCGACGTTCAGCACGCCTTTTATTGCGTCGGCGGCTTGACAGCCGATGACGCCCCAAGCCATCCTCGTGGCTCCGATGCCTTGGTCTTTGGAAAGCGCCTCTTTCATGGTTTGTTCGATTTGCAAATCGCTCGGTAAAAGATCGCGTACTTGCAGTCCGCTAGCCTCCGCCATTCTGCTCCTTTCGTTCGATAGCGACGCCGGGCTCTTCAAAGGACGCCTCACCGTCCTCCAGGCTCGCCCGCAGGTGCGTCGCGGGGCCCGCCGGCGGTACCTCGCCGGCAAAGCTTACCGGTCCATCCAGCTCGAGTGAGGGGCGAATCGTCAGCAGATGGGTCGTCGTTCTCGCCAGGCGCAGCCTGGCGTTTATCGCCAGCCCGACGAGCACCCCGATGACCAACAATCCGGCAGCAACGAGCCACACGATCCAACCGTTTGAAGGCGCGCCGACGCTGACATTCTCGCCGCTCGACAACCAATATCCAACGAGCGCGCCGGGGGTTAAACGTGCGCCGGCAGCTGGATCGGTGCGCGTTACCAGCCCGTGCGCGAAACGGCTTGGCTCCTCGCCTCGATAAACGGCGCGCAGTTTACTGCGCGCGACGGTCGACACTGCATTCTCTTGCGCAAGGCCGACGACGGACGGAACGGCGACCGTCACCGCGGCTGCGGTCGGAGGCGGCGGCGGAGACGTCGCGGGCGGACTCGCCGGCGCTGTTGTACTCGGCGGAGCCGCCGTGCGCGGTGGCGCGCTTGCGGGTTGAGGCGTCGCGGGCTGAGGCGTCGCGGGTTTAGCCGACGCTGCGGCTGCGGTCGACACTGGTGCCGCGGTAGACGAGTATCGAGGCGCCGGCGAAGTCCGAATCGGCCTCGGCGTGCGCACCGGCGCGGCACTAGTCTGCGCGACCGATGCCGGGGGGCCCGGGGAAGTCGCGGTCGGCCTCGGGCGCGGCGTCACGTATCCGGCCGTCGGCGTAGTTCGCGTTCTCGGCGGCAGCAACACTCCGCGTCCGGGGGGCGCCGGCGTTGCTACGATTCCGGCCGGCGGCGCCGTTCGCGGTTGAGGCGGCGCGGTATTAGTCTCTGCCGGCGTGCCGCCGGAGACGGTGAGAACGACGCCTTTTACCGCATCAATATCGACGCCCGGCCCCGGTGACTGTTCCAGCACCTCACCCGCCGGGCGACTCGACGAAACGTTCCGCCGGCGCGCTACCAATTTGAATTTTTTCAGGGAACGCGCGGCTGCTGCGAACCTCATCCCCACGACGTTTGGAAGAACCGTCTTCACCGGGGCGCTCGTCGTCGGAAGCGCTCGAGGAACGTGAGAGATACTCACGCGCACCATTCCGGCTGCGCTGCCGGAAACGCCCGCCGAAGCCATTCGCAAGAACAAACGTCCCGTCGCCGGCGCGACGCACTTAGCGCTCACCGCAAACGTGACTTCACCGATCTTGCCGGTCAGCGTCGGCGGCGTCGGCGGCGGCGCGCTCTGCGGCGGCGCGCTCTGCGGCGGCGCGCTCTGCAGCGTCTCGCCGCCGGGCGTTCCGGCTCCCGGCGAGTACATCGCCTGCGGCTTGGACCGAGCCCGAGCGCGCCGAGCGTTGACCGTGACGCCCAGCGAGTCTCCCTTTCGAACGTCAACGCCGGTGTCGACCCACTCCCCTGTCGCCGGCAAATCAACGGCCGTTCGCACTTGCGCCAACGCCGGCACGAGCACGAGCAGGCCGAGCCATGCCGTCGAAAGCAACGCAACTTTCCAGCGCACCGTTACGGCCTAGTGTACTCTTTACAGAACCAAGTGACAATTTTGCAAGGCCGGCTCGAGCCCAAGCCGAAAGGCTGACGCTGATCATGCGCTGTGGCTTGGGTTTACTGCTTGTCCTCTGCGCCGTCGCGCTTCTCCAGACTTCGACGCAGCCGATCCAGGGGCCGTATCCCACGCTGCCGCCGGGCCCGGCGGCGTCGCAGCAGACGATGCCGCCGATTCAGATGCCCTCGCCGCCGCCAGCGACGGGGCTTCCGGCTACGACAGCGCCGAGCGCCATTTCCGCAGCGCGATGAATCCCCAAATCAGCTCGACCACGCCGAACGGCCACGTCCCGGCGAGCCAGCCGTACGCCGATGCGGCGAAGCAACCCAGAGCAAAGAGCAGAGTGTACGTTGCGCCCCGCGCCTCGAGCGCGTAGCAGAGCATCATAAAGCCGACCGCGGCGGCGCCGAAGTAGGTCAGCATACGCGCCGCCTGCTCCAGTCGGGACGCTTCTCTTTAAAGATGACGCAGCGCTTCGTGTCTCCCCGGCAGTCGCATGCCAGGAGCTTCGTCAGGCGGCGCCTCATCCTGCGCGCCTCCGTGATCACCTCGTCGAGCTCCGCCATTCGCTTGAGCACGATCTCGTGACGATTTCGCGCCTTCGTGACAGGTGAAGCGCCCGCGAACATGACCGCGATCGCCTGGGTGGAGACGCCGGCCGATCGAAAGAAGCGCAGCACTCGAAGCTGCTCGACGACCTCGGGACCGTATTCGCGAACCCCGTTCCTGCGCGCCGGGCGCGGCAGGACGCCGGCCGACTCATAAAATCGGATCGCCGAGGCCGGCACGCCCGCCTCGACGGCTACCTGACCAATTTTCATGCTCGAGCCCCTTGACTTAAAGTCAACTTTAAGTATTAGTCTCTTCGGCATGAACGATCTGCCTCATTCAGGCACGCCGGCGAGGGTCTTCGGCGCGACGGCCTTTTCTGTGGCGAGCCATCTTTTCGGCGCGTTAACCTGCACGACGTGCTGGGCCATCTTTGGGCCGGCGCTCCTACTCCTCTTCGGAAGCGCGGGCACCGGATTTCTGGCCGCACTGCGCCCGTACGCAGCGCTTTGTCTGCTCCTTTCGGCCGCAGGGCTCGCATACAGCGCGTATCAGCTCATCAAGAAGCGGCATGAATCAAAAAAGCTGCCCTTCCGCCTCGCCGCGGCATTCACGACGCTGTCCTTGGTCGGTTGGGGCGTATCCGCCGGATACGTCGTGGCCACCCTTATTTTGGGATAGGCGTCTCGATGAAGAACCGCAAGCCGATCGTTTGCACCCTGACGTCGCGCGAGCGCGAGGCACGAGGCGACTGGTGGCAGCAGCTGCTCGTCCGTTGGAGCGCTCGAATCGCCATCGTGGAAGGCGGCGTGACGATACGCTTCGACGACGCCGGCGCCCGCACCGAGTTGGAGCACCTGGTCGCCCAAGAACGGCGCTGCTGCAAGTGGATGAAACTCGATCTGCGCGACGAGGGCCGGGGCCTCGTCCTCACGGTCGGCGCCGAGAGCGGCGACGGCGCCGATGCCATCCGCAACATGATGGCGTTCGGCGCCGTGCCCGTGTCGAGCGATCGCGCGCCTTAGCGCGCGATCAGCATCCCGTCGACGTTGCCTGCCGCGTCGGTGTAGAAGCCGACCATTTCGTTCTTGTCGTTGAGCCCGTTGACGACCGTCGATCCGATGCCGTTGGGATCGTCGATCGACTGCCACTTTGCGTGAGTCAGCGGGTCGGACAGGAGGAAGCCGTGGAGCACGCCGGCTCCGTCGTCATAGCTGCCCACCATTTGGTCGTGGTTGTTGACGCCGAGGGACTGCGTGTTGCTTCCACCGGGGAAGGTAAAGCTGGTCAACTGGCCTCCTCTGATCAGGAAGGACGACGTCTGCTTGGAGGACGAGGTCGAGAAACCCGTAATGTCACCCGCGTCGTTGATGCCGGTCGCGGTGAGTGTGACGGCTCCCGGCACGATCACCGGCTTAAACTGGCCCGTCGCCTGATTCAGCGTGAAGCCATGGCTGTTGCCCTTCGCGTCGTTGTAGAAGCCGACCGCGATGCCCGAGTCGTTGATGCCGAGAATTTGGGTCGTCTTGCTGTGGCGCATCTTCGGATCGGTGTAGCTCGTGAAGACGCCCCTCCACTCGATGAAGCCGCGGTCCACGTTCTTGCTATCGGCCCAGAAGCCGGCCGTGTCGCCGTGCGTGTTGATGGCCGTGACCTGCGTTTGGACCGAGCCGGGGAAGTTTTCGTTGACATAGTTGGACTGGCCGTAAGGCGGTAAGAGCATATAGCCCTGGTTGGGGTGCGCGGGCAGCGTGCCGATGCCGAAATATCCGGCGATCTTGCCCTTGTTGTTGACCCCGAGCAGCTGATTGAATGTCGGGTCCGCCTGATCGTCTAGCGTGGTGAACGTGAAGCCCGCCCGCGATACGCTGGGGCGCAACGCGCTCAGCGCTTGAGCTGCGCCGGCGGGCGACGCCGCGCCCGGCGCCGTTGGGGGTGTGAGGGAACCGCCGCTGCAGGCGGCGATAAGCGTTGCCGCCGCTCCGAGCGCCGCGGCTGCGCGCAGCGATTGCAGGACGGTCCGTTGTAGGGTAGACATGATGACTCCTTAAAGCGATGAGGGGTTGAGAGGGACGTCATCCAGCCTACCGCCGAGCACTATGCGAGACCACGAAGTTTCTAGACATTTCGCCCGACCGGGGAAGGGGAGGCAAACATGAGCCGAGCGACGCTTGCGGTCGAGCCGCTGACGCCGGCGATCGGCGCGGTCGCTCGGGGCGTCGACCTGAGCGGCGCGCTCTCCGACGGCGACGTCGAGGGAATCTCACGCGCGCTCGACGACCGGCTCTTGCTCTTCTTCGAAGACCAAACGCTGACGCCGGTCGCGCAGCGCGACTTCGCGGCACGGTTCGGCCCGCTGTATATTCACCCGTTCTATCCGGGAAGCGACGACGCTCCCGAGGTGATGATCCTCGCGCACGACGCCACGCGTCGCGCCAGCAGCGACCGCTGGCACAACGACGTCACCTACCTCGCGACGCCCCCGAAGGTGGCGGTCCTGTACGCCGAGGAGATCCCCGCGGTCGGCGGAGACACTCTGTGGGCGAACATGTACGCCGCCTACGACGCGCTCTCCGAGCCGCTGAAGCACCTCGTCTCCGATTTACGCGCCGTCCACTCGTTCGCGAAGAACTTCACGCCGGAGCGCTTTCGGGCACTCGGGATGGAGGACCGGCGCGAGCAAATGTACGCCGAGCATCCTCCGGTGTCGCACCCGGTCGCTCGCACGAACCCCGCGACCGGGCGTCGAGCGCTTTTCGTCAACCAAGACTTCACGTCGCACATCGAAGGCGTCTCCCCGCGCGAGAGCGACGCGCTCCTGCGTTTCCTCTTCGACCACATGGCGCAGCCGGAGTTTCAAGTCCGCTGGCGTTGGCGAGCCGGCACCGTGGCGATCTGGGATAACCGATGGACGCAACACTGCGCGCTGGCCGACTACTTTCCCGCCAGCCGGCGCGTCCGGCGCGCGACGGTCCTCGGCGAACGCCCGGTCTGACGCGGTGCTATAATCCGCGTATGCGGACCATCTCGCCGCCGCTCGCGCTGTTTCTGCTTGTCGTCGTTCCCGCGGTGTCGGCCTGCGGCAGTCAGGCGGGGACGCCGCTGACGGCGCAGCCGGGTCTCTCGGTCGCCTCCGTGCTGGGCGGGTGCAGGACACTTGACTACGCGCAAAACTCGAGCGCGAATCAGCTCAACGGAATCGATAACCGCGGCGAGATTGCCGGAAGCGGTACGCCCGCGGGCGGCTACGTGATTCATCCGCCGTACCGCCAGAACGATTTCCGGGCGGAGAACTATCCCGGCGGCTTCGCAACGTCGGTCGCGAGCGCCAACGACGCCCACATTCTCGTCGGATTCTACCGCGACGGCAAGGGCGACACGGAGGGGTTTGTCAACGTGCACGGCGCGTGGACGGGCGTCAAGTCGAACTCGAATCTCCTCGAGCTTCTCGACATCAACGAGACAGGCACGATCGTAGGATTTTACGCCGACCGGTACGGCGTCGACCATGCGTTCGAAGGTCCCTTTCGTCGCATCAAGCCTCCGGGCGGGATCAGCGACGTCGCCGCGGGCATTAACGAACGCGGGCACCTCGTGGGATATATGACGATCGCAAGCGGGGCCGTCGAAGGTTTTCTATTCGAGGGTGGCGCCTACACCGATCTCCTCTATCCCGACGCGACGAATACGGCGGCGTTCGGAATCAACGGTCGCGATGAGATCGTCGGTTCCTACTCCGACTCCGCGGGCGCGACGCACGGCTTTCTGTTGACAAGCCCGCGGAAGAACCCGCACTGGGAGTCGTTTGACGAGTCGCAAGCCAACGGGTTTACTCGCATCAGCGGAATCAACGACCACTCCGAATTCGTCGGCTCGTACCGCGATGCCTCGGGCGTCATGCACGGCTTTCTCTGCCGATAGCCGCTACCAGGCGCCGACGGCCGCGTCGACGCCCCCGCCATGAACCGTGTTGGTCGGCCCAGAAGCACCCGGGGCGAACTCGTAGATAAAGCCGTCGCTGTAGTTCGGCCAGTAGATCGTGCCGTCGGGCGTCTCGGCGAAGTCGCTGTAGAATCCCCCGCCTACAGCGTTGATCCAGCGCGACGGCGACGTACTTCCCGGCGCATACACGGCGATTGTGCCGTCGGTACCTCCGACGTAGATGTTCCCGGCCTTGTCCGCGCCCACCGCGTCACCGGGCAGATCTTGAAGATTGAGGTTCTTGGGTTGAGATGATCCCGGAGCGATGCTGTAGACGTTCCCAGTGAGGTGCTCGATGTCGAAGGCCGAAACGAGTAGGTTTCCGTGCGCATCGAACGCGATGTTGCCGGGTGCGCCGCGTTGAGGAGGGATCTGGATCGTTCGGGACGGTGAGGTTGCTCCCGGCGGAAACACCAAAATGACGCCACCGGATTGGCCGTCGGCGACGTAGAGGTTCCGGGAGGCGTCGACGGCCACTGAGCCCGGCGTGTACAGACCATCGGTGATGATCAACGACGGAATCGTCGACCCGCGCTTATACTCCGCGAGGCTCGGGGGCCACGTGTCGTTCGAGACGTACAGCATCCCGGTGCGATCGACGAAGACGCCTGTCGATCGCGTCACACCTTGGGTTATCTCGCCGAGCGACGGCGGATTCTTTTCATGAATGTTAGCCGAGAAGTATCCTACCACGGCGCTCAAGGTAGCGGCGAACAGAAGGCGTTGCCGGCTGCGCGCATCCCGAACCAACGGCCCGACGGTTCGCATCGAAATCGCGGAAGGCAGCGATCCCGCGCTCGAGGGCCCGTTGGAGCCCGCGCATCCGCCGAGCGTAGCCGCGGCAACGAGACAAACTGCTGGAGCTAGAGCGCGCTGCGTCATTCTGCCCGACCCTCCACGTCAAAGGTTTGGCCTGACGATAGGCGCCCGGGATGAAGAAAGTCTGAACGGGAATAGGATGTCCCGATGGGCCGCATCCGCCGTCCGTTTTATTATTGTACCGCCGCGGCCCTGATCGCGCTGGCGGCGTGCACGCGCGGCGCCGGCGGGGCCGGTGGACCGCCGCACGTCCTGCGGATCGCGTACGACGGCGATCCCGCATCGCTTGTCCCGTTCGTCGCGATCGACCAGGACATCATCGCGCTCGACACGCTCTTCTGCCAGACGCTCGTCGGCCTCTCGGCCGAGAACCAGGACGTGCCAATCCTCGTGACGCGCATACCGTCGCGACGCAACGGCGACATATCTCCGGACGGCACGCAGATTACGTACCACCTGCGTCCGGACGCGCGTTTCGCGGACGGCGTTCCGCTCACGTCGGCCGACGTCGCGTTTACGTATCGGGCCATCTTCGACCCGCGCAATCGCGCCACGTCGGTCGAGCCGTACCGCCGCGTCGCCTCGTTGCGGACGCCTGACGCGCACACCGTCGTCATGCGCCTGCGCGCGCCCTGGAACGCGGCGGTCCACGTACTCTTCGCGCAGGCCGACTTCGCCTACGGCATCCTGCCGCAGCACGCCTTCGCCGACACCAAGATCGTCGGCTCTCCCTGGGAGAACGCGCCTTTCGGCACCGGGCCGTTTCGCGTCAAGACGTGGCTGCGCGGCGATCGCATCGTTTTGGAGCCGAATCCGTACTATCGGCCACGCCCGAAGCTTGCACAGATAGTGCTGCAGATCGTGCCGAACCTCAATTCGAACTTCGTCGCGCTGCGTTCGGGCGCGGTCGACGTCGGAACCCTGACTGCCGAGAACGTCGCGCAGGCGCAGGGTACGCCGGGAATTCACGTGGCGCGCATTCCCGAAAACGCTACGCGCCTGCTCTATCTCCAAACGCAGGCATCTCCGACCAGAGACGTGCGCGTGCGGCGCGCCATTGCGCACGTTCTCGATTATCGCGCGCTCTCCGCGGCGTGGCGGAGCGAGTTCCGCGCGGCGACGTCGTTCCTTCCGCCGCCCATCGTGCGCTGGAGAAGCGTGGAGATCCCCGCGTATCCGCACGATCCGAGACTAGCGGGGCGCGAGCTCGACTCCGCCGGCTGGACAATGCGGCACGGCGCGCGCTCCAAGGCCGGCATCCCGCTCGGGGGACTCATCGGCGTGAACTCCGAGGATCCGATCAACGTCCGGATCGCGACGCTCGTGCAGGCGGAGCTCGCCACGATCGGAATGCAGATGTCGATCAAAGCCAATCCCACGCGGATCTGGTTCAGCCCCGAAGGCCTGTTGCGCAACGGAAAGGCAAAGATCGTCGGCGAGTCCTGGGTCGGCGGCAGCGATCCCGAACAGTCGCTCAACCTGCGCTGCGTTCAGGCCGCCCGTGGCGGCGACAATCACTCATTCTACTGCTCGAAGCGCTTCGAGGCGCTGTTCGACGATCAGGCGCGAACCCAGAGCCAGGCCCGGCGTGACCGCGACTTCGATGCTATGCAGGTCCTCGTCCACGACGACGTCCCGGTCATCCCGCTCTACTGCGAAGATCGGCTGATCGGCCTTCGGGATCGTGTGTCGGGCTACCGGCTCAACATGTTGTGGATCCCGGTCGACGCCGAGAGCTGGGACGTTATTTGAGGCTGTAGACCCAGTGAAGTAGGGCCGCCCCCCATTCCGGCGCGCCGCGCCGCGAGCTATTGTAGGCGCGTGCCGATTCCCGACGCCGTGCGGGGTACCGTCCTCGCGCGCCTGAGACACCTAGGCCGGGCAGAACGAGCGGTCGTCCTGCGAGCCTCGGCGATCGGCCGCCACTTTGCACTGCGGGTGGCGGTCGCCGCGGCGGCGCGCCCCGAGCCCGACGTGCGGCTCGCGCTCGAGCGCGCGCGCGTCCTTCAACTCGTGGTTCCGGCGGGCCACGAGCGCTACTCGTTCCGCCACGCGCTCACTCGCGACATCCTCTACGCAGAGTTCATCGGCACGCGAACCCGTCCGCTGCACCGCCGAATCGCCAACGTCCTCGAACGGATTCTGCGCAGCGGCGAACCCGTTCTCGAAGCGCTCGCATACCACGCGTGGGCGGCTGGCGACGTGACGCGGGCGTTGCTCTATAACGAGCTCGTCGGGGACAACGCGACCGCCGTCCACGCATACGACGACGCCCGCCGCTATTACGCTCGCGCGCGGAGCGTGGTCGACGTCGGTTCGGCCGGGTACTCGCGCCTGACGCGGAAACTCCAGGCAATCGAAGCTCCCTCGTAGGCTCGTTCTGCGGGCCCGCAGAAGCGGACGGCGTGATCGTCCGACCGGTACTATGCCGGCCGTTCATAGGCCGGCGTCAGGAGCTCGCCTATCTGCGCGAGCGCCGGCTCGAGGCGGGGAAGTCGCACGGCGGCCTCGTGCTGGTCGCGGGCGACGCGGGGGTCGGAAAGTCGCGCTTGATCGCCGAGTTCTGCAAGTCGCTCGCGTATTCGCGCTGGAAAATCGGCTCCGGTGCGTGCCTCGAATTCGCGAGCCGGCCGTATGGCCCGATCCTCGAGGCACTGTCGCAGGTGAATCGCGCGAAACTCGAGCTCGGAGCCGCCTCGACGCAGCGCGAACAGTTCGAGGCGATCGCCGAGCGCTTTGCGAGCATCGCCTCACGTAACGCGCTCATCCTGGTGGTCGAAGACTTGCATTGGGCGGACGCGGCGACGCTCGAGTTCCTCGCGTACCTGGGAGCGCGGCTGAATCGCATGCGCATCTTGGCCATCGCTTCCATGCGGGCCGACGAGCTCCACTCAGATCATCCCGCGACGAGCGCGACTGCGAAGATCGCGCGGAACGCCCGTGCTGGCGTTATCGAGCTCGGGCCGCTTCGCGGCTCGGAGCTGCGGCAGTTTATCGACGAGGCGCTCAGCGGCATCGCGCTGCCGGACGGGGTGCGCCGCGCAATCGCTAAGGCGGGCGACGGAAACCCGTTCTACACCGAGGAGCTTCTCAAGAGCGCGGTAGAGGAAAGCTCGCCGACTTCGAAAGCGCGCATCCAGCCGTCACTTCCGCGGACCGTCCACGCGACGCTGCTGGAACGAATGCGGCCGCTCGATGATGCCGAACGTCGCGTCGTCACCCAGGCGGCCGTCATCGGAAGAACGTTCGGCTTGGATTTACTTGGCGCGACGCTGGGCTGCGACGATGCACTTCTGCTGCGCGCGCTCCGCCGCGCTCGCAACCTTCAGCTCGTTGAAGAGATCCAACCGAACGTCTTTCGCTTCCGCCACGGATTGACGCGTGAAGCGATTTATCGCGAGTTCCTGAGTGCCGAGCTCCCACCTTTGCATCGGGCCATCGCACTCGCTCTCGAGAACACGCCCGAGAGCCGGCGCTCGCTCGAGGCCCTGGCGTATCATTGGTGGGCTGCGAACGATCCGGTAAAGGCCGCCCACTATAACCGGCTCGCGGGCGACGAAGCCGCGGCGATCTACGCGCACGAAGACGCGATCGCGTTTTACGAACGAGCGCTCGAGGTCGAAGCGGACGCGTGCTCGCGCGCGACGATCCTGCACAAGATCGCCGATCGTCGCCTGGCGCTGGGCTCGACGTCCGAGGCGCAGGCGGCATACTCGGCGGCGGCCGACGTCTTTCGCGCGGCGAGAGAGTACGACCGCGAAGCCGGCTGCCGCGTAACAGCCGCCATCACAGCGTACGGGATCGGCCTGCCCAATCCGACGCGGCCGCTCGAGGAGATGCTGGATCGGCTCGCCGACACCGAGCACGTCGCACGGAGCCGAGTTCACCTGGGCTTGGCGTGGCTCGCAGCGACGTTCGGGTTTCCCACGCGCGCGCTAGAGCATCTGGATCGCGTCGACCAGCGCGCCGTCGCCGACGCCGAGGGAATCGCACTGCGATTCCACAACGTCGCGGCGTTCGTGGCGATGACTGTAGGCGACGTCGAGACGTTCCGCCGCGAGCACACGGCCTGGGTAACGGCCGCGGAAGCAACCGGTTCGCTCACGACGCTGGCGGGCGCGTACACGAACGGCGCCATGTGTCGCTCCTTCTTCGGGCTGCACGAAGAGGCTCAGGCCGACATCGATCGGGCGCTCGAGCTCGCGCGTGCGGCGCGCAGCCGCCATTCCGAAGAGAGCGTACACGCGTTCGCGGCCATGTGTTATCTGCTGCGCGGCGATCTCGAGCCGGCTCGCTCGGAGCTTGCCGAAGTCTCAGCCGCGAGCGAGAACCGCGTCAACATCACGTTCGCGACGGCGTGGGGCTCGATCATCGGCGCGACGGTCGACGACCAAACGCTGATCGACCGATGGTTCGACGGGTTTGAGAGCACGATCGGTGCGGCGCCGGAACCCGAGTGCGGCGCCGGTTTTGCCGAAATCATGGTACGCCGCGGCCGCCACCAGGACGCGGCGGCGCTTCTACATCGCGCGCTCCCCGATTGCGAGCTTTTGCGCGGCAACGTCCTCACGCTGCTCGCGGTGGCCCGCTACGGCGCGCCGGCGGACCGGGTGCGCGCGCGCCGCTACCTCGAGCGCGCTGCGGCGACAAACGCCGACCTACCCGAACATGCGGCGCTGCAGCTCTTCGACGCGATCGCCTGCGCGCGCAGCGGTCAAACGCGGGAAGCGGCCGCGCTCGCTCGCCGCGCTGCGGAGGGCTTCCGGCGCCTCCGCTACCCGCTGCTCGAAGCGCAGGCCCTCGAACTCGCGGGCGACGCCGCGGGCGCGCTGGAACTGTATCGACGGTGTGGTGCACTGCACGACGTACGCCGGCTCAGCAGTGCCTCCGAAATCGAGGGACTCTTGTCCGCGCGCGAGCTCGAGGTGGCGACGCTGGCCGCGGGCGGACGCTCAAACATGGAGATCGCGCGCGAACTCTCGATCACCCACAAGACAGTCGAAAAACATCTCGGATCTGCGTACCAGAAGCTCAACATCTCGTCGCGCACGCAGCTCGACGCCTACCTGACGCCGCACCGCGACTAGGGAACCTAGCCTACGACTTAATGCACGTCTCCCTGACGGTGACCACGCGGCCGCTGGTCTCAGTAAAGGAAGTCGTCATCGTCTTCTTCGTGTCGCTCACCTTCACGAAGACCTCCGGCGCATACGAGGCGACGTCCGGCGCCTTCGTTTGGATGACGTACGTGTAGATCTTGCGGCTAGAGCCGGGCATCGTCGCCGTCGCGACGGAATAGCCGCCGTTGTCGGAAGTGGTTATCCGAATCCACCGCTTCGCCAGCGCGTCGTACGTGTATCTCGACTCGGCGTGGAACTCGCGCGGAATCCACGACGCCTTGTGCGTCGTGGTGTCGCGAAGCATCCAGTATCCGGTGGGATCCGCCGACCAGACCTCGGTAACGGTGAAGGGACCCGGCCGGCGCGAGCTCAGGTCCGAGCACTGCCAGGTGCCGATCAGGAACTTCATCGAGGAAAGGTCGGGCTTGGCGCGCGTTGGAACCGGTGTTGCCTCGACCTTCGGATTAGCCGCAAGCGCCGTTGCGCCGCCGGCCATCAAGAGCACGGTCAGCGCGCACAGAAAACGCCGTGAGACGGTCATCCTGAGATTACCTCCTTTTCGAATCGCAACCGGCCGCGCTCGCGAGCCTTGGCGGCCTCGATCTCTCGATCGCGCGGCGGAGCGTGTGTAACAAGCAACGCGAGCAGCTCCTGCGTGGCCTCCGTGACGCGCTGCACCGCGCGTTCGAACGCGGCCTCGTTGGACTTTGAGGGATGCGCGAATCCGCTGACCTTACGCACGAACTGCAGCGCAGATGCGCGGATCTCATCGTCCGTCGCGGGCGGCGCGAAGTTGTGCAGAATCTTGATGTTGCGACACATTAGATCACCTCCATTACTGGTCCTCAGGCGACGCGGCCTGCGCGACGAGCTTTGCCGCGGCGATGTCTTCGACCGCGAGCCCGAGAGATTTGAATACGGTGGTCGCGGACGGCGAGACCGTTTTGACGCCGGCCAAGATCTCGCCGATCTCGGCGTAGATCGGCGCCTTCGCGATCAGCACGTCGCCGGCTTCGGCCGCGGCCGCCTCGCGCGAATCGACGACGACGACGTTGGCCATCGCCTCGTCGTCGAGCTCACGCCAATCCGGCCGCGACGATCCGACGGCGTTCACGTGCGCACCCGGCTTCAGCCAAGAGCCCTCGAGGATCGGCTCACGCGCCGCCGTTGCCGTCACGACCACGTCCGCGCCCCGCACGGCCGACTCGGGGCGATCGACGGCCGTCACGCCGTGCTCGCGCGCGAACCGCTCAGCGTGCTCCGCGGTGCGGCTCCAGACGCGCACTTCGGAAAACGTGCGAACCCTGCCGAGCGCGTGCAGATGCGCGCGGGCCTGCACCCCGCTGCCGAGCAGCGCGAGCACGCGGCATTCCTTCGGCGCCAGCCGGCGCGTGGCCGCCGCCGAGACCGCGGCGGTGCGCATCTCCGTGATGAGGCGCCCGTCCATGACCGCCAGGGGCAGGCCGGTGTCCGTTTCATAGAGCACGATCGTCGCGTTGTGCGTGTGCCGCTCCGTGCCCGCGTTGACCGGATAGAACGACACGAACTTCACGCCCATCACGTCGCCGGCAACCGCCGGCATGACGCCCAGGTAGCGGCGGCGTTCCTCGATCGTCAGTATCGTGCGCACGGGCTGGATGACCGCGCCGCTCGAGAAATCCGCGAGCGCGCGCTCCATCGCATCGATCAGCTCGTCCCAACGCAAGCGCGATCGAACGGCTTCCTCATCTAGATAAACCACCCCGAGCCTAGTGTGACGTCGCGAGCTGCGCCAGCGCCGCCGTAGCCGCCGGGGAACGCGGGCTCGCCGTGAGCTCGGCTTGCAAGGCTAATCTCGCGACGTCGCGCTTACCCAGCCGCAGCGCGAGCTGCGCTAGCGCCATGTGCGGGGAGTAGTAGTAGAGTCCCGGCGTCTCCTCGCCCAGGCCCTTAGCGACGCTCGCCGCCGCGGACGCGCGCGTCAGCAGCGTTAGGGCCGCGGCATCGTCGTGGCTCGACAGCGCGATCTCGGCCTCGAGCGTGGCGCGCATCGCATCGTACAGCGCCGCAGCATACGGATCGTCCGGATGTTTGGGAATATCGCCGAGCGACTCGCGCGCCAGCGCGATGTTGCCGAGCTTGACGTACGCGAGTCCGCGCGCAAACGGCATCGTCCCGGTCGTTCCCTTCGTGTAGGGCAGTGCCAACACGTCCCGCCACTGCCGGTCGGCGACGAGCTGGCGCGCGATGAACACCGGATCGTCCTCGCGGCGCGCGACGGTTATCGCCTCCGACAAGTGGCCCGTCTCCGTCAACGCGTAGAGCAGAAAGTCCACGTTGTGGTCGTGGTAATACCGCGGCGCGCTGTAGTATCCCGGATGACAGCACGCAAAGGCGGCGAAGTCCATCGCCACGGAGCGCTCTCCCACGTTCAGCGCCTCCTCGTACAGACCGACGTCGAAGAACGTATGTCCCGGCATGTGCGTGAGGTGCGAGTCTTCCGAGGGAAGGTTGAACGCCGCGAGCCGACGCGCGGTGGTGACGGCGGCCTGCGAATTCCCGGCCATCTGTGCCGCGTGAATATAAAAATGCAACAAGCCGACGTGCTGTGGAAAGTTCGCGAGGTCGGCCTGGAAGAGCGGCAGCAGCGCTGCGACGCGGGCAACCCGCGCCGCGCGTTGGGCAACCGTCACGCCCCGGCCCCCGTGGCCAAACGCGACGTAGAGCGCCGCTTCGGCGTAGAGCGCGGCAGCGTCCGGATCGTCGGGGTAGGCGAGTGCGATGCGCCGCAACGCGTCGCGATAGTTCACGAGCAGCGCGTCAGGCGACGTCTTCGGTTTGGCGTCGAAGCGCGCCGCCGCCGCGTCGATGAGCGCGCGATCCTCGGCGGACGCGTACCGCTCCAGCGCCTTCGCTTGCTGGATGGCCTCCCGTGCCTGTTCGTCACGGTCGTCGGTCGCGTCCACGTTGAGGTTCGGTGCGTTGCTTAGCGCGATACCCCAATACGCCATCGCCATGTGCGTGTCGAGATCGGCCGCCGTATAGAACTCGTGCTCCGCGGCCTCCGGATTGTAGGCGTAATAGTCGAGCAGGCCGCGGTCGAATGCCGCCTGCGCCGCGGCGTTGCTCGAGGCGGCGTGATGAATGAGCGTTTGCGCGCCGGCCGCAAACGTTGCGCTCAGCGCGAGGGCGATCGTCACGAATACTGCCTTCATAGCTGAAACGTCCTCCAGTCGTAGTCAACGAATCCGCGGCTGCCGACGTCCTCCCAACCCTGGCGATAGGCCTTGCCGATGCCGACCTCGTCGTTGAAGCCGACGACGCCCAGCGGAAGCGTCTGCTCGGGCCGGATGTAACGCAGCTCCGTCGCCGTGACGGAGTGCATGAACGTCGCCAGCAGCGGGTTGTTCCGGGTCACGCGCGAGACCTCGGACGGCGATATGCCCTCGATGGCGCGCTTCCCGACGGATTGAAAGTATGCGTTGCGCATCTCGACCTCGATGATCTTGCGCTGCATCGTCCCATAGGCGCCGAACGCAATCTCGACGGCGTCGTGATAATCGGTCTTCGCCTCGAAGGGCGGGTCGAGCAGGACGACGTCCGCCGATGTGGCGACGGCGTGGGCGACGCCGACCGGCGAGTTGGTCGCAATACCCCCGTCGCAGTACGGAGCCGGCACTCCGTCCGGACCCGGCATGATCACGGGATCGAAGGCGATAGGAAGCGCCGACGAAGCGAAGATCGCGTCGTGTAAGAGATCCGCAGTCGCCTCGCGGACGACGGTCTGCGGCCCAAGCAAGATATGCAGCGCGTTGACGACCTTGCGCGGGAGCTCTGCGCCGCTTCCCTCGGGCGTGACGTAAAAATACTCGGGCCGCTGCTGCGCCAGATTCGTCACGCCCCACAGGAGCGGAACGAGCAGCGGAACCGCGGGATCGACGTTGCGCGCGATCCAATCGCGAACCGGCTCGCTCTGCAAGAGCCCGCGCTGATCGCGCACGAGGGCAATAAGGCTCAGCGCGGAGCCCGCGCGGTCCAACAGTCCGCTCTGCGAATCGCGCAGCGCGGCGTAGCGCGACTTCGCCTGAATCAGCTTTTCGCGGCTTATGCCGTACCAAAGCTCGCGCAGCTTCTCGTACTGGCCCGTTGCGACGAACCAGCCGTTTAGCGCGCCGATCGAGGTTCCGCAGACGACCTCGTAGGGCGGCAGCCGCTGACCGTCGCGCACGCCTCCACGTGCCGCCAGCCCGCCGACGACTCCGGCCTCGTACGCCCCGCGCGCACCGCCGCCGCTGAGCACGAGCGCGCCGGCCAGGGGCTCCAAGGACGCGCCGGGCGCGCCCGCGCGATCGGCTCCGAGCAGCGCCGGTCCGAATCCCCACGCCCAGAGCGCCAACAAAAAGCGACGGCGTTCGATCATGCCAACCGCTTCAACAACCGTCTGTGCCGAACATTTTCTCGATCTCGCACGGTCCTGCTATGCTGGTGTGATGACGCCGAGAGGAATTGCCTTCGCGCTGATCGGCGCGGCGAGCGTACTGCCCGTGTCGGTCGCTCGTGACGCTGCACGCCCCCGCGATCTCGCCGGATGGGAAGACGGCCGCACTCGTGATCTCGCGCGTCGTATGGGACGACGACCGGCGCGCCGATGAACCACCGATTACGGAACGGCCGACGACAGCCACGCCGATCTCTTCCACGGATCGCCGTTCGTCGGCGGCAACGCGGCGGAATGGCGCCCCGCATCGTCGGTTTGGTACGCCCGCGACGTAACCACGCCGGTACTCATTCTCTCCGACATCGGCGACAATCGCGACCCGTTCGCTACGTCCTCCATGTATTGGCGCGCGCTACGCGACAACGGCAAGCCTGCGACGCTACGCGTTTGGCCTGTCCAGGGTCACGTTCCCAACGATCCCGTGCGGACCGTCGACGCCTTTCACTACTGGATCGACTTTATCGCGCAGCATTTTCGCTAAGTGCCGTAGCGGCGCTGCCGCGCGGCGAAATCCGCGAGCGCGGCCTGCAGCTCCGCCTCGCCAAAGTCCGGCCAAAAGGTTTCGGTCGCCCAAAACTCGGCGTACGCCGCCTGAAACAGCATGAAGTTGGAGAGACGCAGCTCGCCGCCGGTGCGGATGACGAGATCCGGATCGGGCAGGCCCGCGGTGTAGAGCCGGCTGCCGACGGCGGCCTCGTCGATAGAATCTACGTCGCGCAGCCCCGCGCTGACCTCGCGGACCAGAGCTCGCACTGCGTCGCCGATCTCGCGCCGTCCGCCGTAGTCGATCGCCAGATTGAGCGTCAACGCGGTGTTGCGGCTCGTGCGCGCGACCAGCTCCGCCAGCGCCGTGCGAGCGGCGGCCGGCAACCGATCCTCGCGCCCGCAGAGCCGCACGCGCACGCCCTCGTTCGCGAGCGCTCGCAGCTCGCGGCGCGCCGCGCGAACGCACAGAGACATCAGAAGGTTGACCTCGGCCATCGGCCGGTTCCAGTTCTCTTCCGAGAAGGCATACGCAGTGACGATCGGGATCTGCGCACGGCGCGCCGCTCGCAGCGTTCGGCGCAGCGCCGCAATGCCGCGCCGGTAGCCGCACGCGACCGGCAGGTTTCGCTCGCGTGCCCAGCGCCGGTTGCCGTCCATGATGATCGCTACGTGCCGCGGCGTCACGTCGTCGCCAGCTTCGCCTTCGGGGCCGCATCCAAGGAGCGCTCGTGGACGTCGCGCACGACCGACTCGAGCTCGTCCACGTACGCGAGGAATCGCTGACGCCCGCGCTTGGTGATGCGATAGATGCTCAGCGGCCGGCCGGCGCCGCGCTGCTTGTCCGTCGCCACGATTCCGACCTCGGCCAGCGCGTGGAGATGCCGGTTCAAGTTGCCGTCGGTCAAGTCGCAGGCGCCCTGCAGCTCGGTGAAGCTCAGCCCATCCGGGTGCGCGGTCAGGCACGTGCAGATCGCGAGGCGTCCGCGCTCGTGAAAGATGCGCTCGAGCCCGGGATATGAAAACGGCGCTTGATTCGACATCTACGCCCTTTCGCGCCAGATGAGATAGCCGATGCACAGCTGGCCGATCCCGAAGCCGATCGGCATTACCCACCACGCGAGCGCCTGCGCGGTCAGCGGCGTGACGAGAAAGACGAGCGCGAGTGCGGCAAACCCGACGGTAATCGCCATTGTGGAAGCCGGTATCGCTCCGCGCGATGCAAAGAGCCCCATTGCGTAAAACGCGAACCACGTCCCGGGGAGCAAGAGATACGCGGCGTGATCGATGAGCGCGAGGCTCAGCGCGCCGCCCAACACGATGCTCGGCGCGATCGAGATCGCGGCCGTGCGAAAGCGGCTCCTCTCGCCGGGCGCGCGATGTTTGAGCAGCCATGCCGCCGCCGCGCCGTAGTTGAGCGCGAGTCCGACGGCCAAGCAACTCAGCCAGATGGCGAGATACGTATGAAACGCATCCTCGGTCCGCGGCAACGGCACGAGACGCTGCTGGACGGCCGCGGCCACGAGCGCGCCGAGACCGCTCGCCGCGGCCGCCGCGCCGGAATAGCCCTCGAAGCGCTGAAGGTGCGCGAGGCGCTCGCGGACTTCCGCGAGGTCGGAAAGGGCGCGTTGCAACTCCATCTCTTAACTTTGTATCACAGAGCTTGGCGAAAAGCAACGCTACGAAGGCCGAGGAGCTGCAGCAAGGCCCCCGAAAGCTGCGTCATCACAAAACTCGGAGGTTACGGCATGAGGCGAGCGCCGCTTGTAGAGCTCTTCTTACTTATTGCGCTGGCCGGGTGCTCGCTGCACCAACAGGCAAGCAGCGGCGCCGCGCCGGCTGTGCTTCCCGCCGCGGTAACCGGCCCGCGGTCGAAGATCCAGCACGTCGTCATCATCTTTCAAGAGAACCGTTCCGTCGACAACCTCTTTCATGGCCTTCCGGGAGCCGACACGGCGAACTACGGCTACAACTCCCACGGACAACAAGTACAGCTGCAGCCGATCCCGCTGACGGAGCGCTACGACATCTCGCACCAGCACAGCAACTTCCTGACCGAGTACGCGAACGGTGCGCTCAACGGCTTCAACCTCGCGAAATCGAACTGCTCGCGTGGAGTGCAATGCCCTCCCAAAGACGTGCGCGCGTACGCGTACGTTCCGCAGAACGAGGTGCAGCCGTACTTCTCGCTGGCCGAGCAGTACGCGTTTGCCGATCGGATGTTCCAAACGAATCAGGGGCCGAGTTTTCCGGCCCACCAGTACATCGTGAGCGGTACGTCGACGATCTCACAGGGTTCGCCGCTACGCGCGGCCGAAAATCCAAAGACGCCGCAGGGGACGTTCACGGGCGGTTGCGACTCGCCGTCCGGATCGCTCGTTGCGTTGATCGATCCTTACGGCCGCGAAACGCGCCAGGTCTTTCCGTGTTTCGAACGGCCGGCGCTCAGCGACCTGCTCGCGGTGAAGGCGCTAACCTGGTCCTACTACCAGCAAAGGAACGGAGCCGGGCTGTGGAACGCCTTCGACGCGATTCAGCACATCCGAGACGGCGGAGATTACCGCAAACACGTAATCGAGCCGCCGGAAAAAGTGATCAACGCCATCACTGGCGGCCAGCTCGCGAACGTCGTCTGGGTTACGCCGACCCTCGAAGATTCCGATCACCCGGGAAACAACGGCTCGGGACCGTCCTGGGTCGCCTGGATCGTCAACACGATCGGGAAGAGCCCGTACTGGAACAACACTGCGATCTTCATCACTTGGGACGACTGGGGCGGATGGTACGAGCACGTGAAGCCCCCGCAGTACAACTCGTACGAACTCGGCTTTCGCGTCCCGCTGATCGTCGTCTCGCCCTACGCCAAGACCGCCTACATTTCGCACAAGCGGCACGAGTTCGGCAGCATCCTGAAGTTTGTCGAAGAGACGTTTAACCTCGGCTCGCTGGGTACGACCGACGTCCGCGCGGACGATCTTCTCGATTGCTTCGACTTCTCGCGCGCGCCGCGTCCGTTCAAGACGATACAGGCGCCTCTGCACGGCGATTCCTTCTTACGCCGGCCCCTCGCGCAGCAGAATCCCGACGACGACTTTTAGGAACCTCTCTTAGGGCGCGGGATCCCGTGCGAGCAGGCGGCCTAACGCATACACGATTTTGAATCTATCCGTGGCCTGCGTCCAAACCGGCGTGATCGTGGGAATTTGACTCTGCCGCTCGTCCGGAACCATCGTGCTGACCAATCCGAGAGGCGTCGCCGGATAGCCGGCGACCGTGCGGAAGAGTAGGTCGGCCCAAAACGCGTTGGCCCATCCGAACTCCGGGCGCGTGAACTGCTGCGGGTTGTTGGGATTGATCGACTCGTGCATCAAGCCGTTGAGGGTACCGCTCTCGTCGAGCATCGCGATCGCGCTCGCGATCGTCTGTCGCGTCGTCGCCGTCAGCGCGGCTCCGATGATGCCCAGCGGCCAGACCCATCCCTTCGGCGTATGCGAGCTGCCCAGTCCGGTGGCGTACCTGCCCCCGTAGTAATACGGGTCGTCCGGGCTCAGCGTGAAGCGTCGCGTCGTGAGATAGACGGGATCGTTGGTGGCACACCAGCCGATGTACGGCAGGGCGGTGAGGTTGGGGATGTTGGCGTCGTCCATCATCTTGGAGTGGCCGTAGCCGTCGGTCTCGTACGCGTACATCCAGCCGCCGTAGCGCCGGCTGTACACGCGGCCGTATCGCTCGATGCCGCTCTGCACCTGCGAGGCCAGCGTCGTCGCGCTCTGTGCGAGCTGGCCGTCCTTGAATGCGTCGCGCGCGAACGCGGTCAGCAGACGCATCGCGACGACCGCGATCGCATTTTGCGGGATGTTGTAGTGATAGGCGACCGGATCGTCGGAGGGCCGAAAGGCGTCCCAGATCATGCCCGTATACGGGTTGTAGCCCGAGTGCGACGGGACGGGATGCGGCCAGCGATAACCGCTGCAGGAGCCGTGGCGCTGTTCGCACCGCAACGTCGCGACGATCTTGCGCAGCGCGGTGTGAAGCGTCGGCGTGAAGATCGAGCGATCGCGCGTGTTCGCATAGTAGACGAAGGTGAGTAACAGGGGCCACGCGAGCGAATCGATCTCCCACTTGTCTTCCCAGACGTGATAGTTCGCGCTAAACGCCTCGGCATACGGATCGACCAGAATGTTCTTCGCGTCCCGCTGGATGACTCCGAAGAAGGTCCTATGCAGCTGCGGATACGTCGAAACGAAACGGATGTAAGGGATCGTCTGTGCCGCCGAATCGCGCAGCCACATAGCCGGGATGTCGCCCGTCTGGACGTACGTCGTGCCATCGCTCTCGTGAAAGAAATCCGCAAAGAACTCATGAAAGAGCGTCGCCGTATCGATCGGCCGGATGCGCGAATCGACCGGAATGTTTAGGACCTGCGCCGGAGCCGGCACGGCGGATGCCAGCGCCCAGACGAGGGCGACGAGCGCTCGGAGCGCCTTCAAACTATCGCGTGCAGACGGTGTCGATCACGTTTTGCGCGCCTTGGCCCGTCACGACGTCATGGACCGTCACCTTGTTCGGTGCCACCTTAGCGTACGTGACGGTTTCCTGCGCACCCATGGGGCCCATCGAGGTCGTGCCCGTGTAGACCTTACCGTCGGTCGACGTCAGAAATCCGTGCCCGCTGAAGCTGTCCGCAGCGGTCTGCCAAAACGAGCTCATTCTCGTGCTGTAGCCGAGGTAGAAGTCGCCGGCGTAGGTCGGCGTCACGACGTGATTGTGCATCACGTTGCCGGGCACGACCTCAAACGTCGCGGTGCCCTGATCGGTATGCGCCGGCTGTCCCATCATCGCCGGCACGTTGGTCGTACAGTTCCATGCGGCGCCGAGCAGATAGCTGTATGGCGCCATCTGATCGGTAAGCGCTTGGGCGTTCGCAGACAGGGGCAATGCGAGCGACGCAGCAATCGCGAGGGCGCAGCCCGTTAGGAGAAATCGCATAGTACGGTATCCTTTCAGCATGAAGTGAGGGGAGTCTTACGTCTTTACGTTCACCGAAAAGTAGATGTTGAGCGCCAATGGATAGTTGAACGAGCTCGTGTCGCCGTACGACGGCGCGAACGACTGGGCGAATGCCGCAGAAAGGCTTTTATAGCGCTTCCGCCACGGCCTGCTCTTCGCTCAACGCCGCGCCCGCCGCGAGCAGCCGCGCGAGCTCGGATTTTTCGATCGCGTCCGCCAGCAGTTCGTTGAGCCGATCGACGAATTTCCGCTCGAACGGGACGAGCTGCCACTCCGCGGCTCGCAACGCTTCTTCCGCGTAGCCGATTAGTCGGGCCGCGAGTGAGGGATCGCGGCGCGCCTCGATCACCGCGACATACGCGATCGACAGGGCGGTGAGCACGCGATGGTGAGCCTTCGCCGCCGCAGCGAGCGCCTCGCGCGCCATCGGCTCGGCCCGCTCCAGATCGCCGGTGGCCAGGAAGTAGCCGGCCACGTCGTTCAAGGTGAACATCTTCACCACGTCGCGCTGGTCGAGCCGGCTCGCCTCGAGCATCAGCTCGGCGGCGGCCCGGAAGTCGCCGGCAGTTTCCGCTTCCCATTGCGACCACCATTCCAGCGCGCGTGCGGTCTCATAATCCCGGCCGAGCGCGCGGAAAAGCGCGACGCTCTGCTCGTAGCGCACACGGACCGCCTCGTCACCCTCGCTGCCGAACGCCTGCGCGCAGCGGCGCAGCGTATCGGCCAACAGCCGCCGATCGCCGATCTCGCCGGCCAGCCGCAGCGCTTCTTCCGCAACAGCCCGCGCGTCCTCGTAGCGGCCCTGCAGCGCGTAGCGCGACGCGACCTGCGATAGCGCTTGAGTCAGTCCACGCGCGTCCCCAGCCTCGCGATACAGTGAGACCGCGATGAGCGCCTGCTCGAGCACTTTCTTATTCGCGCCGACATTGCTGTAGAGCATCGACAGTCCGTAGCGCAGGCGAGCCTCGACTGCCCGGGGCAGCGGCGATTCGGCTGCGAGAACGCGCTCGCACCATTCGCAGCCCTCCGACAGCAGGGCAAGGCGCAGGAACATCGGCGTCGTGTCGGCCGCGAGGCGCGCGCCCGCATCGGGGTCATTTCCTTCCCCGACGGTCCAGCCGAGCGCGGCCCGAAAGTTCCGGAGATCTCGTTGCAAACGGGCGAGCCAATCGGAGCGCGGGCCCTGGTCCCACTCGTCATACGCCGCGCGCGCCAGCGCCGCGAATGCGTTCGCGTGGCGCCGCGCGATCTCGGCGGTCTCCCCGCCCGCGAGCAGCTTTTCTTCCGCGTACTGCCGGATCGGCTCCAACAAGCGGTAGCGCCGATCCGGCGCGCCCGGCTCGAGAACGACGAGCGACTTATCGACCAGCGACGCAAGCCGGTCGGGCACGCCCCAAGGATCGGCGTCGTCGCCACAGACGGCGCTTGCAACGTCCAGCGAAAAATCGCCCGCGAAGAGCGCACAGCAGCGTAAGCAGCGCTGTTGATCGGCCGGCAACAGATCGTAGCTCCAGTCGATCGTCGCTCGCATCGTTTGCTGGCTCGGGCGCCGGTCGCGTCCGCCCGCCAGCGTCCGCAGCTGCAGGCGGCCCGCGAGCTCCGGCATCGACATTGCCCGCACGCGAGCGGCGGCCAGCTCGATCGCGAGCGCCATGCCGTCCAGACGCGCGCAGATCGCTTTTATCGAGTCGGCGTGCGCGGCGGCGTCAAAGTCTGGCTCCGCCGCGCACGCCCGATCCGTGAAGAGCTCGACGGCCGATTCGAGATCGAGCGACGACAAACGGTAGACGCGCTCGCCCGAGATGTCGAGCGGCTCGCGGCTCGTCGCGAGCACGCGAATCCCCCTGCACCGCGCGATCACCGCGGCCACGATTGCGGCGACACCCGCCATGAGTTGTTCGCAGTTGTCCAGCACGAGCAGCAGCTCGCGCTGCGCCAAGTAGTCGAGAAGGTCGTCCATCGGCTCTCGGCCGGGCGAAGCCTGTGCTCCCAGCGCAGAGAGAATCGCGCCCGCAACGAGCGCGGAGTCGTCGAGCGCCGACAGGTCGACGAACCACGCGCCGTCTCTCTCGTCGTTGAGGCGGCCGGCCGCTACCTCTAGCGCGCACCGCGTCTTCCCGATTCCTCCGGCGCCGACGATCGTCACGATCGCGCCCGCTTCTGCGAGCGCCTCGACCCGCGCGACGTCGCGGTATCGGCCGACGAAGCTCGTGATCTGGCGCGGGAGATTGTTCGGCGGCGTCTGCAGCGCGCGCAGCGGGTTGAAGTCGGAGCGCAATCCCGTCGCAATCGCCTGATAGACGCGTTCGGGTTCGCGCAGTCCCCGCAGCGGAAGCGTCCCGAGATCGCGCAGCGTTATCCCGGGCGACGGCGTCGCGCGCGCGAGATCCCCGGCGAAACCCGCGAGCAGAATCTGTCCGCCGCTTCCCGCCGAGAGCAGGCGCGACGTGCGGTTTACCGCGGGACCGAAGTAGTCGCCGGAGCGCTCGTCGGCGTCGCCGGCTCCTATGGAGATGCGAACCGCGAGCCCCGCGACCGCGGCGAAATCTTCACGTCCGAGCCGGCGCTGGATCTCGACGGCCGATTCTAGGGCGTCGCCGATCGTCCAGAACGCGGCGCAGAATGCGTCGCCGATCGTCTTGAAGACGTATCCGCGGCGCCGCTCGATCTCGTCGCGGAGGATCTCGTCGTGCCGTCGCACCGCATCGCGCATTGCCTCGCCCGCCGTATCCCAGCGGCGCGTGCTGCCTTCGATGTCGGAAAACAAAAAGACGACCGTCCCCGTTGGAAGCGCGTTACCCTCCACGGGTTGGTCGTCTTCTTAATTGGCTAGTTCGTGCGGCGGATGAGCGGGACGACCGGCCGGGAAAGCACTGCCACCAGCTCCGCGCGGCTCTTCACGTTGAACGTCTGAAAGAGCTGAGCGAGCTGATTGCGCACGGTGTGCGGACTTCGTCCGAGCACTCGCGCGATCTCAGAGTTCCGCCGGCCCGCACGCACGAGCTCCAACACCTCACGTTTTGCGGGTGGAATGCGGTCCAACGGCACGACCGCCGCGCTACTCGCCTCGGCAATTCGGCGCGCGATCCAGCTGCGCGGCCACGGGTCGATCTTCCGAGCCGCGCGATGCACCCATCGTCGATCCCGCGTGGCCTCGAACAGTCCGAGCGCGCAGAGCGCGGCGCGCCACGCGTAGTTGAAATCTTCAAAGATGTCCCAGGCCTCGGTGAGCGCCGCCTTGCCTTCCTGTGCGTCGCCGAGGCGCAGCCACGCGACACCCTGCGAGTACGCTTCGAAGCCGCGCACGCGCGGGTCGGTGCCGTACGAGAGCAACGGGATCACCGTGGACCCCAGCGACCGGAAACGCGCGAGGTATTGCTCGGCTATCGCCGCGTTCTCATGTGCGAACAGCTCCGCGAGTACGAGCAATGCCGAGCGTTCCTCGCCGGTGACGTCGTTCCACGAGAGCCGTTGTGCGATCTCATGCGCCTCCTGGAGCTGCTCCGCCGCGAATGCAGTCTCGCCGGTGTTCTTCGCCAGCAACGCGCGATCGAGGAAGCACAGGACGCTCCAGTGCTCGGACGGCGCGAGGCGCATCGCCTTCTTGAAGCCGGCGAACGCGGCGAGTTCGTTCCCCTCCAGTTCCTCCATCGCCGCGATGAAGCGCGTGATCTGAAACCGCGCCAACTGGAGGCCCGGCGTCCACGGCATCGCATCGAAGATGCTCCGCACGCGCTCGGCGACGTCGCGCAGCTGCAGCTCGCGGCACAGCAGCGCCAGCGTGAACAGCGCGTTGGCGCGGAAATATTGATCGGGCTCAGACGCGACGTCGAGCTCGTCGAGCGCCTTCTGCAGTTCATCGACCTGCTTCAAGACCTCGCCGCGGCGCAAAGCGATCCAGGAAAGAATGATACGAGCCCGCGCGCGATTGTTCGGATCGGTGGAATTGAGCTGCACGTTGGCGGCGTCTTCCGCCTCGCGATGCTCGTGCTGCATCCACGCAATCGCCGCCTTCTGATAGAAGGCTTCGTCGTAGAACGGATCGCCTGGTGCGAGATCGTTGAGCGCGCGATCGATGAGCCTGCGCCCTGCGACGTAGTCCCTGGTCGAGCCGAGTGCCGCACCCAGCAGCACGTCGCGCTCCGCACGCATGGCAGGCGATGCGGCAGGAAAGTCCGAGAGCGCGCCAATGACGTCAACGAATCGGCGTTCGCGGATCGCCAGTCGAGCAGCCGCGAGCGCGGCATCCAGCGTGTCGCCGGCCGCAATGAGCTCACGGCAGCGTTCATAGTCCGCAGCCTTGAGTGCGCTGTTGAAGTCGTCGTGGTCGAAGACCGGACGAGCTTGTCTAACGGTTGTCAGCATTAGTCCCCGTGTAGTGGATGACAGAGCGTGATGCCAGGGCGCCGGTGGTAACCCGCCGGACGGCGGCTTTTCTATTGTGGGTCCGAGTTAGCCTCCGTGCTACCTAGGTAAACCACCACCGACCGAGTCACCCTGATGCATCTTCAGCGCCGGTTTGGGTATACCACCGCCGACCGAATCCAGTTGGTGCATCCTCAGCGCCGGTTTGGGTATGCCACCCCCGACGGAGTCGAGTGAGTGGAGTTGGCTGGCAGCCGGGAGGAGAGACCCGCCGCTCATGCTACCCCCGGCGCATCCGCCGAGAATAGCCGCGCCGAGCGCAAGGGAGACCGCCACGATGGTCTTACGCATTCGTCTTACCTTTCAACGCCAGGAGGCGCCAGGAAGCACAAGTGATAGTACGAATATACTAGTACCAAAACGCCTCCAAGGATAGGGCCGCTTGGCAAACTTTGCATCACTATCAACAAACCTAGCGGAACGATGAGTGCCATTCAAACAAGGCTAGAGGCCCAGCGCCTCCTTCGATGTCCTAGAATGAACGCGACCTTGGTCGTGGGGCCCCCCCACCGTTCTTCTCATTCATTTTCAGAGGATCTTCAACATGTCTTACTCCTTTCTCCAGACGCGTAAGGGGCAGTATGCCGCTTTGGTCATCGCCGTCTGCGCCGCCGCCGTGGCGGCCTGTAGCGGCCCCTCGCCCGTCGGACCTCCACTCCAGGGCACCTCGGGCCTGAGATCCGGGGCGGCTAGCCCAGCCACCAAGGCGAAGCCGACGCCCTACGACTTCCAGTTTCAGACGGTGGACGACCCGGGCAGCAGCCAGTTCAACGAGGCCACGAGCATCAACCAGCTCGGGTCGATCTCCGGCAACTACGGCAGCGGCTCGCAGTCCGATCCGAGTCACGGCTGGATCACGATGCCGCCCTATACGAAGTTCCGGCAAGTCGACTACCCGGGAGCCGTCGACACGTACCTCCAGTCGATGAGCACGGACCATCTGCGCGCGGGCTACTTCCTCGACAACACGAAGCAGCACAACACGTTGGGATGGGTGGAGAACAAAGGCATCTTCACCTTCTACAAGGACCCCAAGACTCCAAAAGAGCCCCAGTTCATCGACCAGTTGCTCTGCATCAACGGCACGGACATCGCCGTCGGCTTCTACGAGGACGACTACGGCAACGACGTACCCTTCGAACTTATCGCGACGCAAAATAGGTACACGCCGCTCGCGCCGCCCAGCGCGCGGAGCGCGCAGGCGACCACCGTCAACCTGCGCGGCGATGTCGCGGGCGTCGAAACGACCAACGGCGGCGCCATCAAAGGCTGGTTCTTACGCGGCGGCGTATACACGACGTTCTCCTATCCGGGAGCGACGAGCACGACGGCATACGGACTCGACTTCGTGGAGCAGGTCGTGGGATCATACGTGGACAGCAGCGGTGCCACCCACGGCTTCGTCCTCACCAACCCGACGAGTGCGAGCGGGCAGTTCTGGCAGTCAGTGGACGAACCACAGGCGGCCGGCACCACCGTCATCACCAGCATGAACGCCCAGCATGCGATCGCCGGGTGGTACCTGGACTCCCAAAACGTTCGCCACGGCTTCACCGCGGTCGTGTCGGGAAGTAAGGTTAAGGCGCGCTAGGAGTTACTCCGCGTCGGGGACGCGGTGGTCGGTAGGCTGACGTTTGAAGTAGCCTTTGTCGTAAGGGCTCTCGATTCGCACGAACGACCGCGGCGGATCCTTGAAATCGAAGGCATCGCGCGCGGGCGAGTTGGCGCGCGAATCGCTCGGCGCCAGCCTGGCCAGGCCGAACGTGTCCTCGACGAACTTGAGGATGCTCCCGTGCTCGTATGGCACGTGCGACACGTGGCCCTTTTTCGCGTAGGCTGAAACGACCAGCATCGGGATGCGAACGCCGAGACCGTCGTAGTCTTTATACGCCGGCGGCTCCGGATCGTACCAACCGCCGTAGTCGTCCCAGAAGACGAAGATCGCGGTTGAGTCCCAGTACTTCGATTCGCCGATCGCGTTGACGACCGACGCGACCCAGGAGGGGCCGGTCGTCGATTTGTTGCCGGCGTGGTCGGAGTTCTCCCACGTGGGCGTGATCCAGTTGACCGCGCGGAGATTGCCGTTCGAGACGTCGCTGAAGAACTGCGTCTGCGGCGTGATGATGTCCTTGCCCCAATCCGGACCGTTGTAGATGTGATTGATCGCCTGGTAAGCGCTCCAGATGCCTTCGTCTCCGTTGATCGTGGCCGTGTAGAAGGCCCATGAGATACCCGCCTGGTCGAGCTCGTCGCCGAGCGTGGTGGGATCCCAGCATGCGACTTCGTAGCCGGTCGGAAACTGCCGCTGCTGACCGACCGTGCCGATCATGTCACTCGGTCCGCCCGGACAGCCCCACGCGCTGAACGGATAGTTGACGCTCGACTCGGCTTGACCCGCGATGATGTATTGATGCGAGACGAAGCTGCTGGCGTCGAAGTTCGACGCGTACATCTGATCCGCGAGCACGTACTGCCTGCCAATGTCGAAGTACGGCTTCGTCTCGGAGTGCGGCACGTAACTGTACTGCGGTTCGGGAATCGGACACTTTGGCTGCGCCCGGCCGCAGCCCACGGGCTCGAGGTTGAAGCCGTTCATCTTGCAGTCAGTGCCCGGAATGCTGCCCGTTCCGTCGCACGCCTTGAGGAACGAGCCCGCGCTGTGGTCGATGTCCCACCACGTCGCGATGCTCAGCGGCCGAATCTTGATCTTTTTGTTGTTTGAGTCTAAGCCGTAGCTCACCGTCTTGGCGCGCGGGAAGCCGTAGAACAAGTTGTTCAGGCTCCGATTCTCTTGAACGAGGATGACGACGTGCTTGATCTTGCCGCGCGAGGGCCCGCGCCCAATGGCGCGATCGGGAGCGACCGCGCGCGCGGAGCCCGCGACGGGCAGGGCCGGCGCGGAGCCGGACACGGCGCTCGGTCCGCACGCCGAGAGACACAGCGCCGCAAGCGCAACGCAGGGCGTGGTTCTCATATTACTCCGGGTCCGGAGCCCGGAGATCGACCGGCTGGTGCATGAAATAGGCGCGATCGTAAGGACTTTGAATCGGTACGAAGGCGCGCGGCGGTTTCGAGAAGTCGAACGCGTCTTTAACCGAATTGGCGCGACTATCGCTCGCAGAGAGTCGCGCGAGCCCAAACGTGTCCTCCACGAACTTCAAGATGCTGCCGTGCTCGTAGTGCACGTGCGAGACGTGGCCCTTCTTCGCGTACGCCGACAAGATCAGCATCGGGATGCGTATCCCGAGCCCGTCGTAGTCGAGGTACTTCGGGGGCTGCGGATCGTACCAGCCGCCGTAGTCGTCCCAGAAGACAAAGATCGCGGTTGAGTCCCAGTACTGCGACTCGCCGACCGCGTTGACGAGCTGAGCGACCCAGGACGGGCCAGTGTTCGAGAAGCAGCCGGCGTGGTCCGAGTTGGCGCAAGTCGGCGTGATCCAGCTCACGGCGCGCAGTTTTCCCTTCGAGACGTCGTCCAAGAAGTCGGTCTGAGGCGTGATGACGTCTTTGCCCCAGTCGGGACCGTTATAGATGTGGTTGATGGCCTGATAAGCGCTCCAGACGCCGCCGTCCACGTCCCACTGGGACGTGTAGAATCCCCACGAGAGCCCGGCCTTGTCGAGCTCGTCGCCGAGCGTCGTGGTATCCCAGCAGGCGACCTCAAAGCCGTCGGGGACCTGGCGCTGCGGACCGACGATCGCAACTTTGTCGCTCGGTCCGCCCGGGCAGCCCCACGCCGAAAACGGCCAGTCGACCGACGATTCCGACTGACCCGCGATGATGTATTGATGCGAGACGAAGCTGCTCCCGTCGAAGTTCGACGCGAACATCTCGTCGGCCAGCACGTACTGCTTGCCCATGTCGAAGTAGGGCTTCGTCTCGCTGCCCGGCACGTACGCGTATTGCGGATGCGGAACCGGGCACGGTCCGCAGCCCGCGTATTCCTTGTCGAAGCCGTTCATCCGGCAGTCGGTACCGGGAATGCGTCCGGTGCCGTTGCACGCCTGGAAGAAATCCTTCGAGCCGTGGCCGACGTCCCAGTGCGTTTCGAACTGGATCGGCGCGATCTTGACGCGCTTGTTGTGCGAGTCGTAGCCGTAGCGCACCGTTCTCGCGCCGGGGAAGCCGTAGAACAGGTTGTTGAGACTGCGATTCTCTTGCACGATGATCACGACGTGCTGGATCTTCCCGCTCGAAGGCCCGCGCTCGCCGCCCCGCGGCACGAAGGTACGCGACTGCGGTCCGATCGCGACCGGCGGCCCCGGCGACGCGGCCGAGCCGCCGCCGCAGCCGGCGAGCGTCAGCGCCGCGGCGGCAATCGGCAAGATTCCGAACTTCATCGCGCCCGCGCTATTCCGCGTCCGGGATATGATAATCCGGCGGCTGATGCAGGAAAAAGTCGCGATCGTACGGCGCGTAGATTTTCACGAACCTTCGCGGCGGCGCGCTGAAATCGAAGCAATAGCGTGCTGGAGAGTTGGCCCGCGAGTCGCTGGCAGCCAGTCTTCCCAAGCCGAACGTGTCTTCCACGAACTTCAAGATGCTGCCGTGCTCGTAGTGCACGTGTGAGACGTACCCCTTTTTCGCATAGGGCGACACGACTAGCATCGGCAACCGCATACCGAGGCCGTCGTAGTCTTTGTAGGCGGGCGGCTCCGGATCGTACCAGCCGCCGTAGTCGTCCCAGAAGATGAACATGGCGGTCGTTTTCCAGTACTTCGACTCGCCGACCGCGTTGACGAGCGACGCGACCCACGACGGACCCGTCTTCGAGCCGCTGCCGGCGTGATCGGAGTTCGGCCACGTCGGCGTAACCCAGCTAACCGAGCGCAGCTTGCCGCTCGAAACGTCGGTGAGGAACTGCGACGGGGGAGTGATTACGTCGCTTTTCCAGTCGGGGCCGTTGTAGATGTGGTTGATCGCCTGGTAGGCGCTCCAGATGCCGGGACTCCCGCTCGAATACCCGACCGCGTAGTACGCCCAGGAGACGTGCGCCTTGTCGAGCTCGTCGCCGAGCGTGTTCGGATCCCAGCAGACGACCTCGTAGCCACTGGGAATCTGGCGTTGCGGCCCGACCTCCTGGACCACGTCGCCGGGTCCGCCGGGACAGCCCCAGTTGCTGACGGGATAGTCGACCGCCGACTCCGCCTGACCCGAGATGATGTACTGATGCGAGATGAAGCTGCTCGCATCGAAATTCGACGCGTACATCCGGTCGGCGAGCACGAACTGTTTGCCGACGTCGAAATACGGCTTCGTCTCGCTGTACGGCGCGTACGCGTACTGCGGATGAGGGATCGGGCATTGACTGCCGCAGCCCGCCTGCTCCTTGTCGAAGCCGTTCATCCGGCAGTGCGTCCCGCGAATGCGTCCGGTGCCATTGCACGCAGCGAAGAACGCCCCGGAGCTGTGATCGATGTCCCAGTACGTCTCCAGCCCGACGGGCTGGAGCTTGATCTTCTGCCCCGAGCTGTCGTAGCCGTAGTTCGCGGTCGTCGCGCCCGGGAAGCCGTGGAACAGATCGTTGAAGCTGCGATTCTCCTGGACGACGATCACGATGTGCTTGATCTTGCCGCTCGAGATCCCGGGAAAGATACGCTCGGACGGCACGAAGGCGCTCGCGGAGGCCGCGGCGAGGTTCGCGACAGGCAATCCCGGCGACACACTCGAGCCGGCGCCATTACACGCCGCGAGCAGCGACGCCGCGGCGACGGAGAGCGTTGCGTACCGCATCATTCGGCGTCCACCACGTGGTCGTCGGGCGGCTGATGCAAGAAGAACGCCCGGTCGTAAGGAGACTGGATCGGCACGAACTTCCGCGGCGCCAGCTTGAAATTGAAGCAGTCGCGTGCCGGCGAGTTGGCCCGCGTGTCGCTGGCCGCTAGTCTGCTCAGACCGAACGCGTCTTCCACGAACTTCAGGATGCTGCCGTGCTCGTAGTGCACGTGCGAGACGCGCCCGTGCCGCGCGTACGGCGAGATGACAAGCATCGGCAGGCGCATGCCGAGGCCATCGACGTCGACGAAGGCGGGCGGTTCGGAATCGTACCAGCCCCCGTAGTCGTCCCAGAAAGCGAAGATCGCGGTCGAGTCCCAGTACTTTGACTCCCCGATCGCGTTAACGACCGACGTGACCCACGACGGTCCCGTGTTCGAGCCGCTGCCCGCATGATCCGAGTTGGTCCACGTCGGCGTCACCCAGCTGACCGTGCGCAGGTGGCCGTTCGCGACGTCGTTCAGTATCTGCGACGGCGGGGCGATGATGTCTTTGCTCCAATCCGGACCGTTATAGATGTGGTTGATGGCCTGATACGCCATCCAGATGAAGGGATTACCCGAGTACATTTCACCGTAAAAGGCCCACGACATACTGGCCTTGTCGAGCTCGTCGCCGAGCGTCGTCGGATCCCAACACACCACCTCGTAGCCGTCCGGCCCGCGCTGGGGACCGACTTCCGCGATCGTGTCGCCCGGTCCGCCGGGGCAGCCCCATAGGCCTCCGGGATAGTTGATAGAGTTCTCCGCCTGACCCGAGATGATGTACTGATGCGACACGAAACTGCTGGCATCGAAGTTCGAAGCGTACATCTGATCGGCCAGCACCCACTCCTTGGCCATGTCGAAGTACGGTTTGGTCTCGCTGTAAGGCACGTATGCATATTGCGGGTGCTTGATCGGGCAGCTCCTTCCGCAGTTGGCCCCCTCCTGATTGAAGCCGTTCATCCGGCAGTTTGTGCCCGGCATGCTGCCCGTCCCATTGCAGGCGGCGATGAAGCCGTACGAGTCGTGCTGCAGATCCCAGGTCGTCTCGAGCGGGATCGGAAGCAGCTTGATCTTGTGCCCGTACGTATCGTAGCCGTACTTGGCAGTCGTGGCGCCCTTGTAGCCGTAGAAGAGATTGTTAAAGCTGCGGTTTTCCTGCACGATGATGACGACGTGCTTGATCTTGCCGCTCGACAGCCCGAGCGCTGAGCCCCTCGACTCCGCACGGGACGGGCTCCGTGGAAGAGGACGCCCGGACGACACGCCAGGCGACACGCTCGGGGCGCCACCGTTACATGCTGCGAGCAGCAGCGTCGCGGCAACGACGAAGAGCGTTGCGCGCCGCATCATTCTGCGTCGACGACGTGGTTGTCGGGCGGCTGATGCAGGAAGAACGCCCTATTGTAGGGAGCCTGGATCGGCACGAACGGGCGCGGCGCCTGCCTGAAGTCGAAGGCACGCGCCGGAGAGTTGGCGCGAGTGTCGCTGGCGGTCAGGCGACCGAGGCCGAATGTGTCCTCTACGAACTTCAGGATGCTGCCGTGCTCGTACTGCACGTGCGAGACGCGCCCGTGAAGAGCGTAGGGCGAGATGACCAGCATCGGCAGTCGCATGCCTAACCCGTCGTAGTCGGCGTAGGGCTGCGGCACGGGATCGTACCAGCCGCCGTAGTCGTCCCAGAAGACGAAGATCGCCGTCGAGTCCCAGTATTGCGATTCGCCGATCGCGTTGACGACCGACGTGACCCACGACGGCCCCGTGTTGGAGCCGCTGCCCGCGTGATCCGAGTTGGTCCACGTCGGCGTCACCCAGCTGACCGAGCGCAGTTTGCCGTTGGCTACGTCGTTGAGGATCGTCGACGGCGGCCCGAAGATGTCTTTGCTCCAGTCCGGACCGTTGTAGATGTGGTTGATCGCCTGATACGCGATCCACAGCCACGGGCTCCCCGAGTAAAACTGGCCGTAAAACGCCCACGAGACGTTGGCCTTGTCGAGCTCGTCGCCGAGCGTGTTCGGATCCCAACAGACGACCTCGGGCTTGCTATAGAGAATTTGCCTTTGCTGGCCGAGCGTGTAGATTTGGTCGTACTTTCCCCCTGGGCAGCCCCAGCTGCTGCCGGGATAGTTGACCGCCGACTCGGCCTGGCCGGAGATGATGTACTGATGCGAGATGAAGCTGCTCGCGTCGAAGTTCGACGCGAACATGTTGTCGGCCAGCACCCACTCGTTGGCCATGGCGAAGTACGGTTTCGTCTCGGCGCGCGGCACGTAGGCGTACTGCGGATGCGGGATCGGGCAGCTGCTGTTGCAGCCGACCGATTCCCGATTGAAGCCGTTGTTCTTGCAGTTCGTCCCCGGGATGCTGCCCGTTCCGTTACACGCGGCGATGTCGCCCCACGAGTCGTGTTCCAAATCCCAGTTCGTCTCGAGCGGAATCGGCAGCAGCTTGATCTTGTTGCCGTTGGAATCGTAGCCGTAGCTGGCCGTCGTGGCGCCCTTGTAGCCCTTGAACAGGTCGTTGAAACTGCGGTTCTCTTGAACGATGATGACGATGTGTTTGATCTTGCCTTTCGACGGGCCGCGTCCAATGGGCTGGCCGAGCGGCGCTACGTGCGAGCTCAGCGCGTTCGCGACCGGCAAGCCCGGCGAGACGCCGGCGCCGCCCCCATTGCACGCCGACAGCAGATACGCCGCCGCCGCGAGCGGCAGCGCGCGGCCGGCGTGAGGATTGAAGCGCATGCGAGACCTCCTTTGCGTTACTCCCAGTCCGGGATCCGCGGATCGATAGGTTGGTGCAGGAAAAACTGCTTATCGTGCGGCGCCTGGATCTTCACGAACTTGCGCGGCGGCTTGGTGAAGTCGAACGCGTCAGACTCCGGCGAGTTCGCGCGCGTGTCGCTGGCGCTCAGCCGTCCCAAACCGAACTGGTCCTCCGTGAACCTCAGGATGCTGCCGTGCTCGTAATGCACGTGTGAAACATAGGCCTGCTTGGCATATGCGGAAATGATCAGCATCGGAAGCCGCAGGCCCAGCCCGTCGTAGTCCTTGTATGCGGGCGGTTCGCGATCGTACCAGCCGCCGTAGTCGTCCCAGAAGACGAAGATCGCGGTGGAGTCCCAGTACTTCGACTCGCCGACCGCGTTGACCAGCGACGTGACCCATGCGGGCCCCGTATTCGATCCGCAGCCCGCGTGATCGGAGTCGGCGCAGGTCGGCGTGATCCAGCTCACCGTCCGCAGCTTGCCGGCGGAGACGTCGCTAAAGAACTGCGTGTTGGGAGCGATGATGTCTTTGCTCCAGTCCGGGCCGTTGTAGATGTGGTTGATGGCCTGGTACGCGCTCCAGCCATCGGTGGTCGAGGCCGCGTAGAACGCCCACGGCAGGCCCGCCTTGTCGAGCTCGTCGCCCAGCGTGTTCGGATCCCAGCACACAACTTCGTAGCCGGACGGAATCTGCCGCTGCGGGCCGACCTTCGCGATCATGTCGCTCGGGCCGCCTGGACAGCCCCAGTAGCTGTACGGATAGTTGACGGCCGATTCGGCCTGCGCCGAGATGATGTACTGATGCGAGATGAAGCTGCTCGCGTCGAAGTTCGACGCGTACATCCGATCGGCCAGCACCCACTCCTTGGCCATGTCGAAGTACGGCTCGGTCTCGGTGCGCGGGACGTATGCGTACTGCGGATGGGGGATCGGACAGCTGCTATAGCAGCCGACCCACTCTTGGTTGAAACCGTTCATGCGGCAACGCGTCCCCGGAATGCTGCCGGTCCCGTTGCACGCCTCGAAAAACGCCCCGGAGCTGTGATCGATGTCCCACGTCGTTTCCAAGCCGATAGGCAACAGTTTGATCTTGTTGCCGTTCGTATCGTACCCGTACTTGCTGGTCTTCGCTCCCGGATAGCCCATGAACAAATTATTGAAGCTGCGATTCTCTTGCACGATGATGACGACGTGCTGGATCTTGCCGCTCGACGCCGCGCGCCGGACGCGGGCGGCCGGCGCCGCGAAGCGAGCCGGAGCTGAGTTCGCCAGCGGCAGCCCGGGCGCCGCGCCCGAGCCGCCGCCCGCGTTACAGGCTGCGAGCACCAGCGCCGCGGCAACGACGGAGAGCGTTGCGGAGCGCATCATTCGGCGTCCACGACGTGGTTGTCGGGGGGTTGATGCAGGAAGAACGCCCTATCGTACGGAGCCTGGATCGGCACGAACGCGCGCGGCGGCTGCTTGAAGTCGAACGCGGGGTCCGGAGAGTTCGCGCGTTTGTCGCTGGCGGCGAGATTGCCCAAACCGAAGGTCTGTTCCACGAACTTCAGAATGCTGCCGTGCTCGTAGTGCACGTGCGAGACGCGCCCGTGCCGCGCGTAGGGCGAGATGATGAGCATTGGCAGGCGCATGCCCAAGCCGTCGTAGTCGGCGTAAGCCGGCGGCTCGGGATCGTACCAACCGCCGTAGTCGTCCCAGAAGACGAAAATCGCGGTGGAGTCCCAGTATTTCGATTCGCCGATCGCGTCGACGACCGACGTGACCCACGACGGGCCGGTGTTCGAGCCGCTGCCCGCATGATCGGAGTTGCCCCAGCTGGGTGTCACCCAGCTGACCGAGCGCAGGTTGCCGTTGGCGACGTCAGTGATGATCTGCTTTGGCGGGCTGATCACGTCTTTGCTCCAGTCCGGGCCGTTGTAGATGTGGTTGATCGCCTGATATGCGACCCAGATGAACGGATAGCCGGAGTAGATTTCGCCGTAGAAGGCCCACGACACGCTGGCTTTGTCGAGCTCGTCCCCAAGCGTGTTCGGATCCCAGCACACCACCTCGTTGCCGTAGGGAATCTGCCGCTGCGGGCCGACCATCGAGATCGTGTCGTATTTGCCGCCCGGGCAACCCCAAGGACCACCCGGATAGTTGACGGCCGACTCGGCCTGGCCGGAGATGATGTACTGATGCGAGATAAAGCTGCTCGCGTCGAAATTCGACGCGTACATCTGATCGGCCAGCACCCACTCCTTGGCCATGGCGAAGTACGGCTTGGTCTCGGTGCGCGGCACGTAGGCGTACTGCGGATGCGGGATCGGGCAGCTGCTGCCGCAGCCGACGTACTCCTTATTGAAGCCGTCCATCTTGCAGTTGGTGCCGGGAATGCTGCCCGTGCCGTCGCACGCGGCGAAGAACGCCCCGGAACTGTGGTCGATGTCCCACCTCGTTTCCAGCCCAACCGGCAGCAACTTGATCTTCTGGCCGTAGGAATCGAGGCCGTAGCTGGCCGTCGTGGCGCCCTTGTAGCCCTTGAACAGGTCGTTGAAACTGCGGTTCTCTTGAACGATGATGACGATGTGCTTGATCTTGCGGCTCGACGGGCCGCGCAGGACGCGCCGTAACTCGGACGCTACGCGCGAGCTCGGTCGAATCGCCGACGGCAGGCCTGGCGATACGCCGGCGCCGCTGTTACTACAGGCTGAGATGAAGAGCACGAAGGCCGTAACCAAAAACGTCCGGCCCGCGAGCGAGATGGATTGCATGAAACGAGTGCTCCTTGCAGCAAAGTAAACTGCCAGACGTTACGACGACGAAAAAGAAAATCCCATAGCCGCGACGGCGCCCGCGAGCCGATGATGACGCCAATCATCTTTTCTCGAGAAACGAGCAGCCGACGAACGTCATGCTGACGCAGGTACCGCGCGTCGTGTCGATGTCCAGCTGGTGCGCGATCGCCCGAATGATGCGAAGCCCGAAGCCTCGCCCCGGAAGCGGCTTGCGCCGGATGAACGAGCCGCGGTCCAAGACGTCGACCCAAAGACGTCCGCCACGGTCATAGCGCGCGAGCAGCTGCACGTCGCGCGCAACCTTGCTCGAGCTGCGGGCGTACGCGTGCTCCACGACGTTGGCCAACGCCTCACCAGCCGCGGTGGTCACGTCGTCTCGAACGGCGCTGTCGAGTTGCAGGGCCTCGAGAAACGCCGTGAGCGCGTGCCGGATCGGAGCGACGTACTGCGGTTGCGCCGGACAATGCAGGCGCAGCTGAGAGGCTCGCTTCATTCGGTGCCGCTCTGCTCGAGATACGCCAAGGCCGCGTCTCGATCGCCGAAGATCTTGAAGGCGCCGGCCAACCCGGCGTACTCGACCACGCGCGCGAACTGCGGCGTACGTACCACCAGCGCGACCGGGATCGCGTCGTGCGAAGACGCTACGCAGAACCGCAGAAGCTCGGTCAGGGCCACCGAGTCGGCATACGTCACGTCCGAGAGGTCGACGAGGATCGCGCGATCGCCGGCCGACCGCCGCAGCGCCTCGCGTATTTCGTCCTTGCGGCCGATCTCGAGCTCGCCGCTCAGACGGATCGTCTTGATTGAATCGCTTTGGTTCACGCCGTTCTCCGCAGTGCGGCTGGATCCGGCGCGCCGGCCACCGCAGGGTCCAAGAAGTGAATCGTCAGTATCGCGATGTCGTCGGAGACCCGATGATGATCGAAGATCACGTCTCGAATGGCTTTCGCCGGCTCGGCGCCGGCTCTCTGCGCCGCCGCTTCGACGGCCTCGAGCAGAAGCGCCTCTCCCTGGAGAACGTCGTGCGAGTGCTCGATCACTCCGTCGGTGTAAAGCACGAGCATCGCACCCGGCACGCTCTTCACACGATTCGTGCCATACCCAGCGTCGCGATTGATGCCCAGAGGCAGGGCGCCGACTTCGAGGAATCGCGCGCGGCGACCCGGCTCGAACAGCACCGGCGCGGGATGACCGGCGACGGCGTAACTAAACTCGTACGCACGCGCGTCTACGAGTCCGACAATGGCCGTGATCATCGGGAAGTTGGCAGCGATGACCTCGGCGTTGACGCGCTCGAGAATGCTTCCCGGCGAGGGGTCGACGAGTGCGCTGGAGATCAGCATCTGCCGCGTCTTGTTCATCGCGACCGCCGCCTCGATCCCGTGACCGGCGACGTCGCCGATGGCGAGCAGCACGCGATCGTCCGGCATTTGAACGGCGTCGTACCAGTCGCCGCCGACCTTCGCCTCTTCCGTCGCGGGCAAGTAGGTCGCGCTCAATCGCACGCCGGGCAGCTTGGGCAGCACCGTCTGCGCGAACGCCTCCTGGAGCGTGTCCGCGATCCGCTTTTCCGCCTCGTACGCTGCGCGTATCTCGGCCGCGCGGCGCCGCTGTTCCTCTGATTTCACGCGTTCTTGCTCGAGCCGGCGGGCCAGCCGGTACTGCTGGATCGTGAAGAGCGCAGCCGCCAAGATCACTGCGACGACGGCGCCGATGGCAAAGAGGTTCGCCAGGCCGATCGCGCGCTCCGCACGAGCATCGCCTTGCCGCTCGCGGCGAACCAAGGCCGCGTCGATGGCGCCGATGTCGGCGCGAAAGCGATCGACGAGAATCTTGCCGTGCAGCTCGAGCACGTGGCCGTTGCGCCGCTTGGCGAGCAGCAACGGAAACGCGACCCGGTGCAGCCAGCGCGCGTTCGTGGCCCGCGCGTCCGCGACGAGCCGCGTCGCATCGCGGACTCCGAGCGCGTCGCCGGCCCCGCCGAGGCTCCGCAACAGGCCGGGCAGAGCGGCTCGACCGCGGAAGTACGGCTCGAGCAGCAGCGGATCGCGCACCGACGAGAAACCGCGAGCTCCCGTCTCCTCGTCGAGTTGCGCACGTACGGCCTCGGCGGCGACGATGCGCGCCGCGCGGACCTGTTCCGCGTCCGCGTACGATGCCGTCAGGATCCGAGGCACCAGCACCCCGCCCGCGACGAGCAGCCCGACGACGAGCGCCAAGAAGCCGAGCGTTAGGACCAACGGTATGGGAAGACGGCGAGTCATCGCCTGGCGCTCTTTCTCACCGCCGTACGACGGCCCTCCGGCGATCAGGAGTGCCCCAGATGCCAACCGTGGCGCTCGCATCGATACGGCTGCAATCCCTTCGACGCCGGCGGGATCGCGCGCAGCGCGAGATGGCGCGTTGCGAACGCCGCCTTCGGAGCGCCGTTGGCTTTATAACAGGAGCGCGGACCGCCGCGCCTGCGCTGCGTCACTCCTCGCCGTCGAAATAATCGAGCGGCTCCGACCGAAGATTGCGACGCTCGGGTATCGGTACGCCCCACTTGCCGCTGTCGGGATAGTGCCAGCATTCGCCGATCGGATTGTCGGCCACGACGTAGAGAACCAGATCCTCGGTGCCGTCGTTGAAGAACTGATGCGCTTGGCCGGGCTCGAAGATGCATGCGTCACCCTCGACGATCGGCGTCGTTCCGCCCTCGTACCGCACTGTGCCGCTTCCCGAGATGACGTGATAGAACTCCCACTGCGCGCTATGCGAATGATAGGGATAGGGCGCCTTGCCCGCGGGGATGCGGAGGATCTCGACGTCAAAGGGATGGCGCTCGCGCAGATCCGTCGACCGCGGCTTGCGTCCTAACGCTTCCGAAACCTCGATCCCCTCGCCCGCCATGGTCCCCTTTGGCGAAGCCCACTTTATGGGCTCGATCTTTTTCGTGTTGACGATCAGCATGCTCGTTTTAGTCCTCGTAGCGACCGTTCGCCGAAGTCCGAGCAAGGGCCGCTTCGGCGGGCTCGCGAATTGCGTTACGTTCATGAAGAATGCATTTCTCGTGGTCTGCGCGATGGCGCTGTGCGGCGGATGCTCGGGCGGCGTCGGCTCCGTGGGCCTCGCGGATCGCGCGACGGCGCCGGCGAACGCGACGCCCGATCTGCCCGCGATCGAGCACGCGCTGTTCGTCTCTAACCTTGGCAACGAGGTCTTCGTGTTGCGGGGCAAGCCGTACCACGTGACGCGCGAGATCACGCACGGCGTGCACGGCTCCGACGGCCTCTGGGTCGACAGACACGGCAACCTTTACGTCTCGAACATCAATGCAAGGAACGTCACGGAGTATCTTCGCGGTGGCCGGCTGCCCATTTGCCGATACAGCGATCGCCTCATCGATCCGATCGACGTCACGACCGACGACCAAGGCAACGTTTACGTCGACGACTTCAACAATTTCCGCCCGACCGGCTACATCGACAAGTACGCGCAATGCCATAACAAAGTGATAGCGCGCCACGCGATCAAAAGCGGCCCCGAGGGTGTTGCGGTCGATTCAGCCGGTGACCTGTTCGTGGCCTACTATAACGGCGCGTTCGGCGGATTCGAAGAGTTCCTCAAAGGTAAGAGCAAGCCCAAGCTGCTCACGGCAGTCGTCACAAAGCCCGGCGGCATCGTGCTCGACAAGAAGGGCAACCTCATCGCGGACGATCAGGCGGGCTCGATCGACATCATCCCTCCGCCGTACGCTAAGCCGAAGCTCCTCGTCGGCGGCCTCTACGATCCGTTCCGGCTCGCGCTAAATAAGGACGAGACTCGTCTGTTCAGCGCAGACTCAGGATCCGCCAGCGTCACGATTTACTCGTATCCGGACGCCGACTTGCTCGAGACGGTCTCCGGCGGCAGCTTCACGACCGTGGAGGGCGTCGCCATATCACCCGACGCGGTTTTTTAAGGTTCCTTCGTAGGGCTGAGCGAGCGGGCGTGCGAACCTGTCGCACCCCACTCATGCCACGCGCGCAGCCGGCGAGTCGCGTCTGTCACCTCGGTTCTTCTCGCCGCAAGTCGTTCCAGACAGGCACAGACTGCGCGTCGAGAAGGAGTTCTTCATCTCCGATACCGGAAGCAACGTGTTTGTGTTCAAGAATTCGACGTACACGAAGGTCGGCGACATCACCAGCGGCATCACCGCATCGGACGGCGTCTGGGTCGACAAGAAGGGCAACGTCTACGTCGCCAACGTCATCAGCAACGTCGTCGAATATAAGAGGGGCGCCGGGTCACCGATCTGCACGTACTCGGCGAGCTTGACCGACCCCATTAACGGCACGACCGACAGCGCCGGTAACGTCTACGTGACCGACTTCGAGGGAGGCGCCGTTCGCGAGTATGCGCAGTGCAGCAACACGGTGAAGGCGACGTTCTCCGTCTCGAATCCCGAGGGTGTTGCGGTCGACACCAAGGGCGACGTCTTCGTTTCGTTCGGCGGTAACTTCGAAGAGTTCACTGGCGGCAAAGGGACGATACTCGGCGCGACGATCGGCTCGGCGGCGGGCCTGATCCTCGACAACAAGGGTGATCTGATCGCCGACGACCAGACCAACGGTTCGATCGACCTCGTCGCCCCGCCCTACACCACGGCGACGCAACTCGTGACCGGGCTCTCGGATCCGTTCCACTGCTCGCTCAATTCGGCGGAGAATCTGCTGTTCAACGCCAACCACGGCTCGGCCACCGTGACGATCTACAGCTATCCGTCGATGTCGCTCGTGCATACGATCACGACGAGCGACGGCATCGACGGCGCGGAGGGCGTCGGCGAATCACCCGACGCGGTGTTCTAGCAGGCTACCTGGCAGTATGACGCGTGCGCTCCGTTCGCGGGGCGCACGCTTTTTATTGGAAGCTATGGATGCCGACCGTACGCGTGATGCCCTCGTCGCTGAAGCTCCAGACCTTCTTGGCGAGGACGTCTATGCAGCCGCTCTCCTTCTGCAGCGTCCCCTCGACGATCAGCGTCGGCGACGAGCGGATTGGACGGCGAAAGGCTTCGTAGACGTCGGGGCGCACGATGACGTTGACGAGCCCCGTCTCGTCCTCTAGCGTCAGGAAGACGAAACCCTTTGCCGTGCCGGGACGCTGGCGCGTAATCACGAGGCCGCCGACACGGCACTTGCCGTTGCGCGGCAGCTCGCGCAAACGCGCCGCCGGGACGACGCCCTGCGCGGCGAGCTTGTCGCGAAAGTGCTCCATCACTTGGCCGCCGGCGGTGACGCCGGTCGACCAGAGATCGAACGCCGCGATCCGCTTCGGCGCCACCCGCTCGAACTCGACCGCCGGCTCGTCGACGTCCATAAGGGAACCGAGCTCGCCGCGCGCCTCGCGCTCGTCGATGCCGCGCAGCGCCCACATCGCCTCGCGGCGCGAGCCGTACCAGGGCGCGAAAGCTCCCGCGATCGCTAGGTTCTCCAGCGTCTCGCGCTGGAGCCGCGTTCTCTGCGCGAACGCCAGCACGTCCGCGAACGGGCCCCGGCCGATGGCGTCTTCCAGGTTCTTCTTCTGCCCTTCACCGAGCCCGCGCACCAGATGGAATCCCAAACGCAACGCGCCGTCGCTCTCCACGTGCGACCAGTAGCCGCTGGCGTTGACTTCGATGGGATTTACGCGCACGTCGTGGCGGCGCGCGTCGTTGACGAGCACCTCCGTCGAGTAAAAGCCCATCGGCTGCACGTTGAGGATCGCGGCCGCAAACACGGCCGGCATATGGCACTTGAGATAGGCCGACGCATACGCCAGGAGCGCGAAGCTCGCGGCGTGTGATTCCGGAAAGCCGTAGTCGGCGAAGCCCTCCAGCATGTGAAAGAGCCGCTCGGCCACGCTCGCGTCAATGCCGTTGCCGACCATGCCGTCGATGAGCTTCTGGCGCATTGCCTGCATGCGCTCGCGCGAGCGCTTGTGGCCCATCGCGCGGCGTAGCTCGTCGGCCTCTCCGCCGGAGAATCCGGCCGCCTCGATGGCCAGGCGCATTCCTTGTTCCTGAAAGAGCGGCACGCCGAGCGTTCGTTCCAAGACGGGTTTCAGCTTCGGATGCGGATAGGTCACGGCTTCGGCCCCCGAACGCCGGCGGAGAAACGGATGGACCATATCGCCTTGAATCGGGCCGGGGCGAATGATCGCCACTTGCATGACGATGTCGTAGAAGCAGGCCGGCTTCATGCGCGGCAGCATCGACTGCTGCGCGCGGGACTCGATTTGAAAGACGCCGACCGTATCGGCGTGCCCGATCATCTCGTAGGTTTTCACATCGTCCGCCGGGATCGTGTGCAGCTCGAGGTCGCGCGCGACCGCGGGCGGCAGCCAGGCGTCGCGGCGCTCGACGCAGCCGCGGTACAGTGAGAACGCCTCGCGCAAGAGCGAGAGCATCCCTAGGCCGAGCAGGTCGATCTTGATCAGGCCCAGGTCTTGCAGATCGTCCTTGTCCCACTGAACGACGGTGCGGTCGCGCATCGTCGCCCACTCTACCGGCGCCACACACACCAGCGGATCGCGCGTGATCAACATGCCGCCGGAATGAATGCCGAGGTGGCGCGGAAAGCTCGCGAGCCGTCGGCAGATCGCGAAGAGGAGTTCGGGGCCGGCCTCGTCGGGAAGCTCCTCGCGCGCGTCGTACTCGCGCGCAATCGCGTCGACTTGCTCGAGGCTCAGCCCCAGGGTCTTGCCGACGTCGCGGATCGCGGAGCGTGTCCGATACGTAATCACCTCGGCCACCATCGCGGCATTGGTGCGGCCATAGCGTTCGTAGACGTACTGAATCACGCGCTCGCGATCTTGATGCGCGAAATCGATGTCGATGTCTGGAATCTCGCGCCGCTCCTCCGACATGAAGCGCTCGAAGAGCAGGTTCATCCCGATCGGGTCGACGGCGGTGATTCCGAGGGCATAGCAGACCGCCGAGTTCGCCGCCGAGCCGCGTCCCTGACAGAGCACGCCCAGCCGCGCCGCCTCGCGCACGATGTCCCAGACGATCAAGAAATAGCCGGCCAGATCCATCTTGGCAATCAAGCCGAGCTCGTATTCGAGCTGGCGCTCCACGCGCGTCTCGAGCGGCGTCGCGTAGCGCCGCACCGCGCCCACATAGACGAGCTCGCGCAGGTAGTGCTGCGGCGTGCTTCCCTCCGGCACCGGAAAGAGCGGGAACTGTCCGGTCTGGCGCTCCAGCCGAAACCGGCAGCGCCGCGCGATCTCGACGCTTCGCTCGATCGCCTCGGGATAGCCGGCGAAGAGCCGGCGCATCGCGGCCGGGGCTTTGAGATGGAACTCCGCATTAGGACGCAGCTGGTTGGCGGCGCGCGCGGCTTGTAGCGTCGTACCCTCGCGCACGCACGAAAGCACGTCGGCTATCAGCGCGTCCTCCTTGACGGCGTAGACTACTCCGTTGGTCGCGACGTACGGCAGGCGGCACTCCCGCGCGAGCCGCACGAGCTCGACGTTGCGCTGCGTCTCCTGCGGCGTGAGATGCTGCTGGAGCTCGAGATAGAAGCGCTGCTCGAACAGCGTGCTCAGGGCGCGCGCTTCTCGCGCTGCAGCTTCCCGGCCGCCGTGCACGAGCGTGCGCTCCACGCGACCCCACGGGCCGCCCGACAGCGCGATCAATCCCGCGACGCCGCCCTCGAGGTCCTCCACGCGCAGGCGCGCGTCGCACTTACTCCCGCGCATCTGCGCCGTCGAAATCAGCCGGCAGAGATTCGCATAACCGCGCTCGTCTTCCACCAAGAGCACAATCCGCGCGCCGTCTTCGAACGTAAGCTCGCTGCCGATAATCGCCGCGATCCCGCGCCGGCGCGCGCAGGTCGAGAAGCGCACCGCTCCGTAGAGGCCGTCGCGATCGGTCAGCGCGAGCGCCGTCAGCCCCAGCTCGGCCGCGCGCTCTACCAGCTCTTCGGGATGCGAACCGCCCTGTAGAAAACTATAGTTCGACCAGGCATGTAGCTCCGCATACATGGGTCACTCATACACGCCGCGCAGATACCAGTGTGAATCTTGGCGATAGATGCGCGCAAACGTTCCGTCTTCCAAAACGACGTCGTATTCGTCACGCATCATCGGCTTTTCGACGTAAGGACGTTCGGCGATGCGCCACGGTCCGGCGCACTGCCGCACCGCTTGGCGATCGACGACCGCCGGCTCGCCGCCGCGCAGCTGCACCGGCACTTCGCGCACTTGCAGCAGCCGCAGCTGCGGCACGATGCCGCAACCGCATGCTTCGACGACCTCGGCATCGCTACGAGCGATGCGATTCAGTCGGAAGGGTTCATAGCTGAATCGCTCTTCGAGCATGTGCGCTTCGCGCGTGTTTGCGCGAGCGATCCCTTCGCCGAGCACTGCTTCTAGTCGAGCGATCGTCACCGCGACCCGCTGCGAATCGAAGTCGGCGGCGGAAAAGAACGCTTGGGCTTCTCCTCCTTCCTCGAGTCGGAGCGCCTGTAATCGCAGCCCGACGATTGCGGCCTCGAACGTCGCTCCCTCGAGCTTTGCGCGCAGCATATCGAACATCGTGCGCTCGTGCGCCGTCGGGATCGCGAGCGGCACATCGAAATCGCACGCGTCGGCGTCCTCCAGCTCGATCGACAGGTGCAACGCGCCGGCGCGCTTACCGCAGCAGTCGAGGTCGGTGCAGATGCGCCCCAGCAGCATGCGCAGGGCGAAAAACACCTGGGTCTCGTCGCTCGCGCGTCCTTCGCCGAAGATCGAGGCCTCGATCGCAACGGCCTGAGCGCGCGGCGTAAAGGGCCGGCGATCGACGCCGCGAGCGAGCTCGTGCCAAGCCGCGGCCGCGGCGCCAAAGCGGCGGACGAACGGTCCGTGCGGCAGGCGCGCCAGCTCACCCAGCCGCTCGATGCCCAGCAACCGCAGCCGTTCGATCGTCGCCGGCTCGATGCCGAGCAGCCCCAGCGGTAGCGGCGCGAGCATTTCGCTTTCCGTACCGGGTTCGCAAACGGTTCCGTCGCCGACGTGCGCCGCCGCCAACGCTGCGATCTTGTTCGATCCCACGCCGAGCCGCAAGGCGTGTCCAAAGCGGTCCAGCACCGCGCGCGTCTGCGTCATCCACCCGCTTGCGCCGTCGCCGATGCCGTGCATGTCGAGAAACGCTCGGCCGAGTCCGGCGTCGTCGATCAGCGGCGAGACCTCATCAAGCGCGTCGAGCATCTCCTCCCACAGCGCCAGGCACTCCGGCTCCGTGTGGACCCAGTTCGCGGCGACGTCAACGCAGAGCAGCATGACGTTCGGAAATCATGTGTTTGTGCTTGCGGACCTCGATACGGAGCTCGAAGCCGCCGAACGTACCCCAGAGGCCGCGCGTGCCGTGCATTGTAACGCGCTCAAGCTCACAGTGCAGCCGCACGCCGGCCGCGGCGCTCAGCGATGCGCCCGCCTGCGGCGCCATCACGAGCAAGATCCCTCCGCTGCGATGCGCGAGCGTTGCCAGCCGCGTCCAGACCGAATCGCGCAGGGCGATCGCCGGCATGAGCACCAGCCGGCAGATGCGTGCGCGCAGCAAGATGTCTACCGCGCGCACGATCGCGAGCGCCTTGCGGGCGGGCACGACCAACACGCGTTCGAGACGGACCCCCGCTTCGGCCAGCGCCGGCGGGTAGAGCGCGCCGTCGTCGAGGACCGCGACCAAGCTGCGGCGCGTCGCCCGAGCCATCAAGCCCGCCGCGACGCTCCAGCGCCCGGTCGCCCCTTCGAGCGTCGCCACGGTACCGCGGGGCAGACCGCCGCCGAGGAGCCGGTCGAGCTCCGGGATGGCGCTCGGAACGAGCTCGTCGGCCGGTAAAGAAGGAAGCGGGACCCCTGCGGTCAGGCGGACTTTGAGGGCCTCGAAGGCCCTCCGGCGATCGTCCTGAGCCTGTCGAAGGACTGGAGCCAACGCCGCCATGGGAGATTCATCCTAATCGAACATATGTTCGATGTCAAGACGAATGCTTCGGTGTCTTGGGGCTCTAGGTCGCTTGGCTTGCTAGGCGCTCGCGGCCGTGCGGGGCGGCCAGGTCCATCAGCGGCCCGATCGGGACGATCCGCGTCGGGTTGATGTCATCGTGCGTGAAGTAATAGTGCCGCTTGATGTGGTCGAAGTTCACTGTCTGCGCGATGCCGTCGATCTGGTAGAGGTCGCGCAGATAGCCGGAGAGGTTTGGGTAATCGACGATCCGGCGCAAGTTGCACTTGAAGTGGCCGTAATAGACGGGATCGAAGCGCACGAGCGTCACGAAGAAGCGCCAGTCGCTTTCGAGCGGCCTGGACCCGAAGAGATAGCGCCGGTTTTTCAAGCGCGCATCCATAGCATCCAGCGTCTCGAAGACGCGGCGCGCGGCCCGCTCGTAGGGGATCTGCGCGGTCGCGAATCCCGCGCGATAGACGCCGTTGTTGAACGTTTCGTATAAAAGATCGTTGAGCTCGTCGATCTCGGCGCGCAACTCGCGTGGATAGAGATCGAGCTGCGGATTGCCGGCGAACGCATCGAATTCGCTTTCGAACATCCGCAGGATGTCGTCGTCGGAGTTGCTGACGATGCGCCGGAGCCGTTTGTCCCAGAGAATCGGGACGGTAACGCGGGCGCGGTATCCCGGGTCGGTGGCGAAATACGCCTCGCTGAGGAAGGCCCAGCCGTTGAGCGGATCGGGCTCGGCGGCCATGAACCGCCAGCCGCGCTCGTCGCGAATCGGATCGACGACGGTCATGCCGATCGCGTCGTCCAACCCCTTGAGCTGGCGTGCGATGATCGTGCGGTGTGCCCACGGACAGGCGAGCGAGACGTACAAGTGATAACGCCCCGCCTCGGCGGGATATGCCGACGTGCCGTCCGCTTTCACCCAATCGCGAAACGCGTCGTCCTGACGTTGGAAGCTTCCGTCGCCGGTTTGTTCGTGCGGGAATTGCGCCTTGACCGTCATGGAGCCGACAACCCTATGGCGCTGGGTTGAGATACGTCAGGCCGGCGTGTTCCAGGATCGTTCGGCCGCGGCCGGTGAGAATGAAGTCCGCAAAGGCCGTCGCCTGCTTTGGGTGCGGCGCCGCGCGCATGACCGCTAGAGTGTAGGTGATGCGATCGCTCAGCGCCGCCTTTCCGGGAAGCGGCACGAACTTGTAGCCTCGCGCGATGGCTTCCGTGTGGTAGAAGAATCCGACATCGGCCTGCCCGGTGTCGACGCGCGCCAACAGGTCTTGCTCCGGGAAGATCTGCGCCGGATTCTGATCGTCGCCGAGGAGCCGTCGCTCGCCGGCGCTGCCCAGCCACATCGTCACGGCCTGCAGCGTGTAGGCGCCCTTGGGGTCGAGTTGTGGATCGGTGCGTCCGATGCGCAATCCGGGCGTTTCGAGCGCGCGTTGCAGCGGCGCCGTCCCATTGGCGACTGCATCGAACAGCGCGGCGTATTTCGACGTGGGCGCCCATGCGATGCCGAGGCTCGTACCCGCGAAGGTCGTCGCGGAGGCGACGCGCGCGCCGAGGCTCGCGACGATGCGCCGATCGACGCTGATGAAGACGTCGGGCGACCGTACACCCGCGAGGATCAGGTTCGCAAGCGCCTTGCTGCCCCCGGGCTCGCCCTCGAAGTCGAGGTGCGCGTCGAGAAGGGCGCTTTTGATCGGACCCTCCATCGCCGTCACGAGCGAGCCGGCGTAAAGAACCGAAACGCTTGCGGGCGCGGGGTTCGGCGACGGCGTCAGGACTGCGACGAGGGCGTAAAGTCCAGCGAGCGCGAGTTTATGCAATAGCGCGTTCCCTCCGGGCCGGGCCCATCGTCGAATACGTGGCCGAGATGCGAGTCGCAGCGCTTGCAGCGGACCTCGATGCGATGCATGCCGTGGCTGTAGTCGTCGAGCAGCCGGACATTCTCCCGTTGCTCGGGACGCGTGAAGCTGGGCCAACCGCAGTGCGACTCGAACTTCGCGTCCGACCCGAACAGCTGCTGCCCGCATGCGCCGCAAACGTACGTGCCGTCATCGTTAACGTTCAGCAGCGGTCCGGAGAAAGGCGCCTCGGTGCCTGCCTCGCGCAGGATGTGATAGCGCTCGGGGCCGAGCCGGCCTCTCCATTCCTCTTCGCTCTTCTGGATCTCGGGGGCGACGTCGTGTTTCATGTCTCGCTAAGCATAACGGGCAAAGGCGCCAAAACGATGCAGCGAATATCCCGGCATGAAGCTGCTCTTCGAAATACTGATCTCGATCCTCTTGCACCCCATCGCGATGATCCTCATGTGGATCAACCTCATCGCGCGCGGCGACATGCCGACATTCACGAAGGTCGTGTGGTTCGTCGTGAGCATCGTCTGGGGCCTCGGCCCGATTCTTTACATCCTAGTAGCAGAAGGCTCGCTGTGGTAGCGAGCCTTCTGAGATTTGAGCGTTACGCGGGAGGTCTGCCGCTGACTCCGCCGTGCATGCCGCCGCCTCCGCCGCCGCCCGGAGCGCTCACGGGCGCACCCATTCCGCCACGCACCGGGGCGCCAACTCCGCCGCGGACCGGCGCACCTACGCCCCCGTGAACGGGCGGGGCACCACGGTAGTACCGGCCGCCGCGGTAGTAGTACGGGTAGCCGCCATAGTAGGGATAGCCGCCGTAGTAGCCCGGCCAGTAGCCGCCCCACCAGGGCCAGCCCCAGCCGAAGCCGATGCCGATCCCCCAGCCCGGGTAGCCGCCGTACCCGTAGCCGCCGCCGTAGCCATAGCCGCCGCCGTAGCCATAACCGCCGCCGTAGCCATAACCGCCGTAACCGGAGTCGCCGCCGTAGCCGGAGTTACCGTAGTACGCCGGAGCCGCTACGTCGATGCGGTACGCCGAGAACACCGGACCGTTTGCGTAACCGTAGATGGTCACGCGCATGCCCTCTTGGAGCTTGAGGCCGGTCGGGTTGATGACCGTGCCGTCGTGCATCTGGACGTTGTCGCCGTAGCCTTTGTCGTCCTGAAGATAGACGGTGTAGGTTCCGTTAAAGCCGGTGATCGAGCCCTTGATCGTCTGCTGTGAGGCGGTCGAGTAGCTCGGGTAGGATTGGGCCTCCGCCAGTGACGGAAGCGCGATGGAGGCAGCCGCGCAAAGGGCAGCGGCCAGCCTCAAACCAGTTGACAGGGTTGGGATGCGCATAGTCAACCTCATTATACCCCCAGGCGCGAAGCGCCACGTTAGAAATCGCCCAAAAAAGGCTTGCGCCAGGCTTGACCCCGACGTTAGGTCAGACCATAAGCTCTCGTGGGAGACGAACCGATGCATACGCACGCCGACAGACCCCTTCGCAAGATCAAGTGCTTCGCAGACGACGCCGGAGTCAGCGTGCGGACGCTGCACCTTTACGACCGGCTGGGCCTTCTCAAGCCTGCCGCCGTGACCGAGTCCGGTTACCGCCTTTACGGCGAAGAGGAACTCGAGCGCCTGGAGCACATCCTGGCGCTCCGTTTCGTCGGGTTCAATCTCGAGCAGATCAAGGAGCTGCTACACGGCTCGAACCGCCCGCTTTCGATCGCGCTGCGCATGCAGCGCGACGTCATCGCGCGCGAAAAACGCCGGCTCGACTTCGCGCTTGCCGCGATCGACGAGGCAGAGCGCGCGCTCGCCAAATGCGAGGTTACCGAGCGGTGGCAGATCCTTCGTAAAATAATCGAGGTGTTTATGATGGAGAACGACTGGAGCTGGACGCAAAACTACTACTCGGAAGAGGCGCGCGAGAAAATCGACGCGCGCCGGCGGAGCACGCCCAAAGCCGTCATCGAGCAGGGCGAGCGCGACTGGGCCGCATTGCTCGCCGACGTGGAGGAGGCAACGGCGAGCGGCGTCGATCCTTCGAGCGCGCAAGCGCTTGCGCTAGCAGAGCGATGGCGCGCCTTGGTCGCGCAGTTCACGCAAGGCGATCCGGAAATCGCGCGCGGACTCAACCGCCTGTGGTCGGATACAGCGCACAGGCCGCGCGACTTCAAACGCCCGTGGAGCGACGAAGCCGACGCATTCATCAAAAAGGCGCTGAACTGCGAATCAAGTGGTGGAGCCGTCGACGGGGATTGAACCCGTGGCCTCTCCCTTACCAAGGGAGTGCTCTACCACTGAGCTACGACGGCACAGCGAGTCGAGGGCTTACGCCGCCTCGCGCCGTCGCCCCTACTGCGTGTCGACCAAGGGTTCCACCGCTCGCTCCCGAAGGCCCCGCGACCAGGAGGACTCCAAAATGCTTTCTTCTCTTTTGCTGCGTCGAGCGGGACTCGGCGCACTTGTGATCAGCGCGTTCGCGCTTGCCGGAATTCCCGGTCAGGCTCAGCAGATGCGGCAGCAAATGGCCGACAAGATGGCTGCGCAGGCGGGTAACGCGTTCGTCAGCAAGATCAACGGCGAGAGCTGCAGCGAATTCGCCCAGACGATGTCTCAGATGAAATCGAAGTCGAGCGGCGGCAGCAGTTCCAGCTCCATGTCGCAGAAGCTCAAGTCGAACACCGAGGCGCGGACGCAGTTCGTCAACATCGTCGCAGCACCGCTGCTCAACAAGATGATCAGCTGCGACATGCTGCCCGGAGGAATGTAATGCGCAGATTCGCCCTTACGCTATTGCTCGCGATCGCTCCGATCGCCGCGGCGGCGGCCGCGTTGAGCCCCTCGGCACTCGTGGCCGGCGCGTCGTCGTACGATGGGAAGACGGTCACGGTGACGGGCAAGGTCAGCAACTTCCAGACGTCGAGCACGATGATGGGTACCGTCGCGGGCTTCCAGCTCTGCGATTCCAAGTGCATCGTGGTAATCGACCAGACCAACCACGCGCGCTCCAATGGGAGCGCCGCGACGGTCACGGGAACTTTTCACACGACCTTTAAAGGGCCGCGCAAGACATTCAACAACGCGGTGGTGATCGGCCGCTAGCCGCGCCGATCGTTAAACCTGACGGGGCCCTCCGCGGGGCCCCGTTTTTAATATTCTCGGTCGGCCTCGATGACCATGAATTCGTCCCAGATTTTTCCGTCGTTCCTACTCAATCGGAAGCGTATGTTAGCAGCGAGAACCAGCCGTACCGATTACGCCTTTCAAAACGAAACCACTAGCCCCAGGAGGTGTGGGCGATCTCGATGACGCGACCGTTCCTAATCGTAAAATCCAAATCGTTTTGCTCAGCGTGAGGGTCCTTGTCATCGCTATATTCGTAGCGCTCCATTCCGCAGGCGTGAATGACGAGCGGTTTCCCAAGCGTCCGGACGACCGACTCGGCGCTCGCGCCGATCTTCAGGCCAGACGTCGTGTGCGCGTCGCTCAGATCGATCCTGGTGAGCGACGTCGGCGGTACACCTTTGACGACCCGCAACGTCCAGACGACGCCGGAATCTCCGCCGACATGACTGAGCGCGACGTTGGTTTTCGGATCGTACACGTACCACGGGACAGTCATGCTGACTTTTTGCTTCCAGAGCACGGCTGTTGGTACGTCTACGACGAGGGTTTCCATGCCAGTCCTGACGTACGGCGGTTCCTGCTTGCTATAAAGGCCGTCGAGTGCCGGGCACGTTTGTGAGCCGAACCACATTGCCAGGCGATCGCTCGCGGCTGCACTAATTCCCGCCGGCGATGCGATCACCGCAAGAACGGGACACAGGAAACGAAGCAACCTCAATATCTTAGATAAACTAGAGTACATGTCTCAACGACCTACGAGCAAGAAGCAATGATTTTGAAATACGAAAACAGCGCCTTATACCAGTTCCACGTAACCATTCGCCGCCACGTGGATTTCGGAGGCTAGCGGCTAGACGCAACGCCGGGTTTTGCCATCGCCTTATTTCATGCCGGCTTCGTCCTCGCAGTGCACCACAAGGCTGTAGATTCGTCGAACGTGCAGTGGCGTATTTTCCGCAGCGTACCTCATAACGCGCTTTTCTGGAGCGGGCGGCGGGAATCGAACCCGCGACTCCTGCTTGGAAGGCAGGGGCATTACCACTATGCAACGCCCGCGGAACTGGGCAGGGCTGGATTCGAACCAGCGTAGCGCTTCCGCGCGCCAGATTTACAGTCTGGTGCCATTAACCACTCGGCCACCTACCCCAGATTGCGTCAGGACGCCGCGCTTTCTCGACGAGCATCGGAAAATCATACCCCCGGTCGGTGCGACCTCGAATGTATCTTTGGGGGGCCTTCCGGGTACTATAGTGGAGCGAAGGCTCCCCGGCAAGGTGACGCCGGTCATCCATGAAACCCGTCCTCATGGTGTTCTCATGTGCCCCACAAGTGGGTACCTTAGCATGGGAGCTGTAGCAAACTCGCCTACATCTTTTGGAGTCTGTACAGGATGGCTCGCCCAGCGACCATCGCGGTCGCCGCTCTAGCAGGACTGCTCCTCGCCGGTTGCTCCGGCGGGGGCTTTGGGCAGACCGGAGTCTCCCTGCCCACGGCGGCCGGCGACGGCGTTCAGACCGTAAGCGACGCTGCCGATGCCCTCGATGCCCACCGAGCGTTGGCGTCCGAGAACGCCAAGGCCGCCATAGGCGCGACGGATGCCGTCGGCTCGTTCGTGCGCGACGTTACCCGTGCAGAACGCGCGCTCAGCGGCTCGTACCGCGGCGAGAGCACGGGGCTCAGACAAGCGCGCGGGTTGGCGCAGATCTGGTCGGCGGGCGACAAGCGCATCGTTTCGGGATCCTACATCCGGCTGCAGCGCAGCTTTGGAAACGTCACCGACTTCTGCGAAAGCTCAGCCGGCTTCACGACGGCCGGTATTCCGTCGCTCGACCTGACCTTCGGCTGGCAGAGCGGCGCCTTCTCAGGCGGTGCACGGGCGAGCGACGAGCGCGGCTCCGCCACGTGGTCCGCCACCGCCGCGGGTGAGATCGTCGAGGGAGCCATCGGCGCCCTTTCCATCAAACGCGCCGCCGGCGGCAGCACGTGTCCCTTGAGCGCGCCGGCATTCCTGCTCGACGGCGCCGACGCCGCTAACGCGTTCTCGATTCCGGTTTCGATCGCGTTCCATCGCGGTCAGCTCTCGAACCTCAGCATCGCGAACGCGACGTTCGCCAACGGTGAGAGCCTAGACGTAGCGACGTTGGCGAGCCGACATGGCGCGGTAGTGAACGGCGCGATTCGCGACGGCAGAACCCGCTTAGCGACGTTCCGCACGAACGCGTCGGGCAGCGGCACGCTCACGATCACCAGCAGCGGTGCGCAGTACGTTGTCGCCGACTGGATCGTCGTCAGTACTTAGCTCTTAACCCTTTAATCCGGCGCGACGCACGCAACGCGCTTCGCGGACGCGAGCATGACGTGTTTCGCCGACACGGTATTCTTCGACGCGTTGACCGTCGCGGTCGCCGTACGGCTGCCGCCCGTCAGCGTCACTGACTGCGCGTTCGGATTGGCCGAGTCGATGTCGGAGTCGACGCCGGATGCTTCCGAGACGCGAACGTGGCCAAGCGTCAGCGTGATCGCGGCGAGCGTGCCCGCGGGGCATGCCGCCAAGGCCTGCTTGAAGCCGATGCTCGAGGGCTGCACTGTAACGCTCGCCGGCGAGCCTGCAGCGCCCAGCGCGCCGATCAATATCAAAAGCGCGAAGAATCTCATGGGGTCGAGGCGTTCGACCGCGATGGTAAAGGGCCTTCGGTTCGCTCTGCGAAGGCACGCCGGTGCTTCTAACGCCCGAACTTGCCGAAGCAATCCGTCGCGCCGAGATCGCCGGCATCCGCTGCGGACTCGATACTGCGCGACGGTTGCGACCCGATACGGGCGTCGCCGGCGTTGAGATTGCCGGCGGACTCGCCGCATTCTTCGGGCCCGAGTCGCCTGTGTCGGAAGCCTTCGGCGTGGGGACGAGCGCGCCGGTGACCGCCGCCGAAATCGCCGCGATTACCGAGTTCTACGAGTCGCGCGCTAGCACGGCACGCGTCTTTGTTTCGCCGTTGGCGCACCCCACGCTCGGTGTCGGCTTGGCCGCGGCCGGCTATGCGCCGGCCGAATACGAGAACGTTCTCGCGAGTGGTACGTTCGAGCCTTACGCGCGGCGCGACGACCGCCTCCGCGCGGCAGCTGACCTGCACGCATGGGCGCGCGCGTCGGCTGCCGCCTTCCTCGACGGCGGCGCCGTCACGCCGGAGGACGAGCATCTCGCGCTCACGATCGCAGCGTCGGACGGCGTGACTGCGGTGGAGGGTATCGAGGACGGCTCGATCGTGGCGACCGGCGCGATGGACGTGCGCGGCGATTGCGCGGCGCTCTTTGCGGCGTCGACGATGCCTGGGTTCCGAGGGCGAGGCTGGCACCTCGCGCTGATCGCCGACCGCATCGCGCGCGCCCGCGACGCCGGCGCGCGTTTTTTACGCGCCACAGCTCGCCCCGGCAGCGTGTCGGAGCGCAACTTCCATCGTTGCGGCTTCACCACCTTATACACACGCTTGTTGTGGGAACGCAAACGCGACACGAACTTCTAACTTCAACCTTTTCGATGCCATGCGTATGGCACGGTGCTGCATTAGCATTGCAGCACGAATCCCAAGAAGTTTCGCGGTTGGTGTCTTAACGGATGTGGTAAGGAGCTCAAGAAAGGCGCCAAATATTGTTCTCTAAGCTGCTTCCACTGGGCAAACCGTGGGAACTATCACAAGTTTTACGGCTTGTGTTTAAACGCTTGCGGCAACGCCGTACCGAAAAAGGGGCGGAAGTATTGCTCGTTTAGCTGTTCGCACGCTCACCGAAATCTGTCGAGGCAACAGGCTTTCATTGCGCGGCGTGGCACCTACGGGTTCCTGGACCCGCACTTCCTAGCTCGTGCGCTAAGAAGCCTATACGGGGACCGTTGCGTTACCTGCGGTTGGTCTGAACGCAATCAAACTACAGGCAGGGTCCCCGTAGAAGTGGAGCATATAGACGGTGATTGGTAAAACAACGTTCTGACGAATCTCAACTTGCTCTGTCCAAGCTGTCATGCGCTTACACCGACGTTTCGAGGTTTTAACCGCGGGAGGGGTCGAGCATAGCGACTTGGCGGGCGTGCCAACCCGATCAAACTCCGCTCGGCTCGTCCGCCCCAAAATAAACCTGCACCAGTGCAAAAGGTCTCCGAGCCGACGCCGATGCAATTGACTTTGCTGCCGCCGACGTAGCTCAGATGGCAGAGCGCTACTCTTGTAAAGTAGATGTCGCCGGTTCGAATCCGGCCGTCGGCTCCATTACTTAAGTCATGCAAACTGTCAAGCCGAAGTGGACATCAGGTGGGCTCGTGCTGGTGTGCGAGCGCTGCTTCAAGGAACGGATTCCCGAGGAGGATCCCGACGTTGCCGCGCGTATCGGCGATTTTCATCTGCGCGACTGGCTCAAGGAGCGGCTCAAGGCGGAGGGGCGTTGGGGAGCGATCCGCGCGATCAACACGAGCTGCATGGACGTCTGTGCGCACGGCCGCGTGACGGTCTGTATCGAGCCGCATGACGGAGAACCGGCGGTGTTCGTCGTCGATCCCGTCAACGACCGCGAGGAGGTCTATCGTACGATCGTCGAGATGCTCGGCGATGCGGGATCGCCCGGTCATCCCTCGACGAAGCCTGTCCTGAGCGACGCCGAGCCTGCCGAGGCGGAGTCGAAGGGCTCAGCATGACACGGGGAGCTTAGGGCGACACTGCCGTTCCGCAAGCATAGCGGAGTGCCGCGCGCGCGAGCAGACGCGTCGAGTCGAGCGTCGGCAACGCCGAGTTAGCGTCGTTGATGATCAGCGGAATCTCCGTGCAGCCCAGCACGACGGCGTCGCAGCCGCGCTCTTTTAGGCCGCCGATCACCCGCTGAAAGTACGCCACGCCCTCGGGTTTGAACGCGCCGTATACCAGCTCGTCCATGATGATGCGGTTCATCTCCGCGCGCTCGTTGGCGCTCGGGCGAACGTGATCGATGCCGCGCGCCGACAGCTTTTCGGGATAGACGTCGCTCTCCACGAGCCAACGCGTCCCGGTGATCCCGATCCGGCGAAATCCACGCCGGACCGCTGCGTCCGCGACGACGTCCGCGATGTGCAGCCACGGCAGCGGCAGGCGTGCCGCGATAAACGGCAAGGCCTGATGGAACGTGTTATCCGGACCGATCAAGAAATCCGCGCCGATTGCAGCCAGCTTATTTGCCGAATCAAGCATGATTTCGCCGACGCCTTGCCAGTCATCACGGTCCATGCATTCGGCGTAGCGCGCAAACGGCGGCGAGTGCATCGAGATTTGCGGGTGATCGTACGGACCGAGCAGGTCCGCACCCTCGGAGCAGATCGTTTGATAGCTAAGGGCGGCACCCGGCGCTGAGCAGGCGACGATCCCAATGTGCAGCGGTTGTGCCAAGGCTGCGAGCTACGCTAGCACGGGGACGGTGCGCTACAGGAGAACACGAAGAGCGTGTTGCTCTGACGGCCGCCGCCCGGAACGGGTGCGCCCGCCGGAACGAACAGCTTATCAGCCACCACAACTGCGCCGGTTCCGTGCCGGCCCTCCGGTAAGATCAGCTGGTCTATCGACCACGCTCCGGCGCTCGGATCGTATGAAAAGTTGCTGTTGAACGCTGCGCTCATACCGGCTTGCTCGCCGCCCATCGCGAAAATCTTGCCCCGATACGTCGCCACGGCCATGCCGCTGCGCGCTGCGGGCAGCGGAGCGCCGCTCGTCCAAGCGCCGCTCTCCGGATCGTAGACGTCGACGTACGACGTGTTGTGCGCGGGTGTATCGATCCGGCCGCCGACTGCATAGAGTCGTCCGTCGAGAGCCACGAGTCCCATGTGGTCGCGTCCGACCGGCAACGGCGCACGCGTCGAATAGCTGTTGCTGACAGGGTCGTAGACATAGTGCGTCCCCACGCTGTGTGCATCGCGACCCCCGACGAGATGGATTTCAGTGCCGAGCACGGCCACCGACACGGAGCCGAGCGCGTGCGGAAGTGGCGCAATCGGCGCCCACGTGTTTTTGGCGGGGTCGTAGACGCTGGCGTCGGCGACGGCGGAGTTGTTTTGCGCCGAAAATCCACCGAAGGCGTAAATCCTGCCGTTGTAGCCAATGGCGCCCACGTGATTGAGGCCGCGCGGTAACGGCGCTACGTCTTGCCACGTTCCGCGAACTTGCCCTCCATCGTTCGCGGTCGGATGGAAGACCTCGACGAGCGATTGGTCTACGTTGCCGTTGGCGTAGCCGCCGATGACGTAGATGCTGCGGCCGTCCGTGGCGACCGCGACTTCACTGCGCGCGACCGGCAGCGGCGGTCCGGTCATCCAGCCCGCCACAAAGAACGCGATCGTGGCAGTGAATATGTCTACTGGAACTCGAATTCGGCGAGGTTCTTTTCGATCTTGCGTTTGACGCGCTGCAGCGCGTTGTCGATCGACTTCACGTGACGTCCCAGGTCGCGCGCCATCTCTTGGTAGCTCTTGCCTTCCAGATACGATTCTAGCACCTGCGACTCGAGCTCTGAGAGATTCTGCCGGATGCGCTGGCGGATGTCGTCGGAGACTTCCTGGGTCACGACCAGCTCTTCCGGATCGGACGTCTTCTGCGACGCCATGACGTCGAGAAGCGTGCGCTCGCTATCTTCGTCGTAGATCGGCTTGTTGAGCGAGATGTACTGGTTGAGCGGGATGTGCTTCTGCCGCGTGGCCGTTTTGATCGCGGTGATGATCTGGCGCGTGATGCAAAGCTCGGCGAAGGCCCGGAAGCTCGAGAGCTTGTCGGCCTTAAAGTCGCGCACGGCTTTGTAGAGGCCGATCATACCTTCTTGGATGATGTCCTCGCGGTCCGCCCCGATTAGAAAGTAGCTCTTGGCCTTAATGCGAACGAAGTTTTTATATTTGTTAAGAAGATATTCCATCGCGAGATTGTCGCCCGTCTTCGCGATGGCCACCAGCTCCTCGTCGACCCGCTGCTGGTACTCTACTCCATCCGACACTGGATGGGTCATTGCCATAATATTGTTGCCTCGTGGGGTAGACGTGCCGCATGCGCAGGCCGCAGCCCGTCGGGCGCGGCACATCCAGGCTAGTATATAGGAGGTTCCCCCTCCCTCGTCAAGGACGAAGCGAGCACTCCCGTTGCCTTAAGGCCTCGTAAATAAGAATAGCGGCAGCTACCGAGGCGTTAAGGGAAGCGATGCGGCCTCGCATGGGTATGCTGACCAGATAGTCGCACTCTCGCTTAACCAGCTGGGATAATCCGCCACCCTCGCCGCCGATGACCAGCGCGAGGTCGCGATCGAGGTCCGCCCGGTTAAGATCGGTCGCCTCCGGGGAGGCGTCGGCGCCTACGACCCAGATGCCGGCCTTCTTCATTGCGCGGATCGCGTCGGCGATGTTGGGCACGCGCGCGATGGGCAAGTGGGCGGCCGCTCCCGCCGCTGCTTTGCGCACGGTCGCGTTCACGCCGGCGGAGCGCCGGGCGGGTAGAATGACGCCGTCCGCGCCTGCGGCCTCCGCCGTGCGGATGATGGCGCCGACGTTGTGCGGATCGGTCAGATGATCGAGCACGACCAGGGTCCGCCGCTGGTTCGAGTTTCTGCGGCCGAGCAGCTCGGAAAGCCCGGCGTACGGGAACGGCGGAGCGGTTGCCACGACGCCTTGATGCGCCTTGAAGGGGAGGCAATCGAAGAACTCGCGCCCCTCGAAACGCACCGGCACGTTTTTCTCTTTGGCCTTCGCGAGGAGCGCGCGCAGCGTCGCGTCCTTGGTTCGGTTTGCGGCAACGCGAATCAAACGCAGCTCTTCTCCCGCGGCGAGCGCCTCTGCGACCGCGCGCATGCCGTAGACGAGATCGTCAAAGTCTAGTTCCTTGCGCGCGTGATAGTGCCGCTGCGTCTTTACGGGGCGCCGGCGACGGTCCACGTCGTGCCTTCTTTCGAGTCTTTGACGACGATGCCACAGCGTTGCAGTGCGTCGCGCAGGCGATCCGAGGCCGCCCAATCCTTGGCGCGGCGCGCCTCGTCGCGCAGCACGACGATGCGCTCGATGGCCTCTTGCGGTGTCACACCCTCGAGACTGCTGGGAGCCCCGTTGATGCGCGCCTCACGCAACACGTCCTCTAAACGAGCGACGAAGTTCGCGGCGAGTTCCACGCGAGGAGGTTCTTCCCGCCACGCGTCATTCGGGGCAATGCCGAGCACTTCGAGCCAATAACCGAGCCGCTCGAACGCGAGCGTCGCGACCGCCGGATCTTCAGCGTAGCGCGGCGCGTCTCCGACGAACTCATAGAGCCCGGCGAGCGCCGCCGCGGTATTCATGTCGTCGTCGAGGGCCGCTTCCATTCGGGCGTCGAGATCGACGCTGCCCCCGGGCTCGCCGCGTTTCACCTGGGCCAGTAGCCGGTACGCCGCCTTCACGCGCGCCAGCCCCAACGCCGCAGCGGCGATCGACTCTTCGGTGAAGTTCATCACCTTACGATAGCCCGTCTGCAGAAACAGCCAGCGAATCGCCTGCGGGTCGTGGCGCTGCAGCAGCGCGGATAACGGCTCGAAGTTGCCCAACGACTTGGCCATCTTGCGGTTGTCGAACAGCAGCAGCCCGCCGTGCACCCAGAAGTTCGCCATCGGCGGTTGCGCCATCAGCGGCTCGCTCTGCGCGATCTCGTTTTCGTGGTGCGGGAAGATCAGGTCGGCGCCGCCGCCGTGGATATCGAAGCCGAGTCCTTCTGGATCCAGCAGCTCATGCGCCATCGCCGAGCACTCGATGTGCCATCCCGGTCGCCCCTCGCCGAACGGCTCGAACGCCCAGCGCGGCTCGCCCGGCTTGGCGAATTTCCACAGAGCGAAATCGAGCGGGTCTTCCTTGTGCTCGCCGATTTCGATGCGCGCACCGGCCTCAAGCTCGTCGATCTTCCGGCTCGCCAGGCGTCCGTAGTTCGCGAAGGTCGAGACGCGGTAGTAGATCCCGTCCTCCGAAACGTATGCGTGTCCGCCGTCGATGAGCCGCCGTATCATCGCCTGGATCGGCTCGATGTACGCCGTCGCGTACGGCTCGGCATCGTACTCAAGCACGCCGAGCTTGCGCATCGAGTCCTTGAACTCGGCGTAATAGCGGTCGACGATCGCGTGATAATACTCGCCCGTTTCGTTGGCCGCGTGGATGCTGCGGTCGTCGATGTCGGTGACGTTTTGGACGTACGTGACCCTGTATCCGCGGTGGCCTAGATAGCGGCGCAACACGTCGAAAAACAGGAACGAACGAGCGTGGCCGAGATGCGCTTGCGCCGACGGCGTGAGCCCGCACACATAGATGCGGACCTCACCGGCGCGCAGCGGGGCGAACGGCTCGACGCTGCGCGTGCGAGTGTTATACAGCCGCAAGGTGCGCTAACCTCAGATAACCCAGCTCCAGGCTTCTTCTTCGGGCACCTCGCCCTGCTCCAGCACGGCGAGGCGATCCTCGAGCTCGGTCAGCCGGCGCTGCATTCGCGCGATCGCATCGGACGTCGGATCCGGCATGTCGACCCGCGGGCGGTCGGGCACGGCACGAATCGGCTTGCCGTCCTGCGCGACGACCCGCGCGGGAACCCCGACGACGATGGCGTTGGCCGGTACGTCCTTCACGACGACGGAACCGCCGCCGACCTTGGCGTTGTCGCCCAGCACGATCGCGCCTAAGACGCTGGAGTTCACGCCTACGACGACACTGCGCCCGAGCGTCGGATGGCGTTTGCCGTGGGACAGGCTGGTGCCGCCGAGCGTCACTCCCTGATAGATCGTGCAGCCGTCGCCGATCTCGGCAGTCTCCCCGAAGACCACGCCCATGCCGTGATCGATGAAGATGCCCTTACCGATCTTCACTCCCGGGTGGATCTCAATGCCGGTGAAGAACCGGGAGATGTGCGATAGGAAGCGGGGCAGCAACGGAATGCCGGCTCGATAGAGCGGATGAATCAGGCGATGTGCGACGAGCGCGTGGAAGCCCGGATAGGACAGCACGACGTCCAGCCAGCCGCGGGCCGCAGGATCGCGGTCCAGTGGCGCCTTCAGATCGGCGAGGACGTCCTCGAAGAAGCTGCCCATCTGCAACAGTTTAACCCGGCCCGTCAAACGAGGGTTGAAGGCCACGAATCAAGGGAGCAGATCAAGGGCCAGCGGCGGGACGACGCGAGACTCTCGGTGTCATCCACGATGATGCGGGCTGCCCTATTTCGTCCTTCAGCTCGCTGCGCTCGCTACGCTCAGGATGACATTTCGCGGAGAAGGGCGACTGCGTGGACTGCGATGCCGCTGCCGTCACCGGTGTAGCCCATCCCTTCGCTGCTCTTGGCCTTGACGCCGATGCAGCCTGCGTCGGCGCCGAGGCACGCCGCGACGTTCTCGCGCATCTGCTGGATAAACGGCGCGAGCTTCGGGCGTTCGACGACGATGGTCGCATCGAGATTGACGATGGCGAAACCGGCGTTGCACACCGCCTTGGCGCATTCCGCGAGCAGCCCCATCGAGTCGGCGTCCTTCCAACGCGGATCCGTGTCGGGAAAGCGCGAGCCCAGGTCTCCGAGCGCGGCGGCGCCGAGCAGCGCGTCGGCGATCGCGTGCGCGAGCGCGTCGCCGTCGGAGTGGCCTAGCGCCCCGCGCTCGAACGAAATGCGAACGCCGCCGAGGATCAAGGCGCGCCCCTCGACGAGACGGTGCGCGTCGAAGCCGTGACCGATGCGCACTACGTCACGCCGTGTGCTTCGGCAGGCTCCGCACGGCGCGAGCGTTCCTGAAGGATCATTTCGGCGCGGGCGACGTCTGCGGGCAACGTTACCTTGAAGTTCTCGCCGGTCGCCGCCACGATTGCGACCTCGATTCCGCTTTGCTCGAGCAGCGTCGCATCATCGGTAACCGCGATACCGTCGCGCTGCGCACGCTCGTGAGCGGCGCGAAGCTCGGCGGCCAGCGCAAACTGCGGCGTCTGCGCCGCCCAGAGCGTGCGGCGATCGAGCGTCATCTTTACGATCCGTGACTGCGCTTCGACGACCTTAATCGTATCGACGACCGGCGCTGCGAGCAGCGCGGCGCGGCCCGCGCGCACCTCGCGCATCCCCGCGCGCACGTCGGACGCGCCGACCAGGGGACGCGCGCCGTCGTGCACCAGCACGGCCTCGATCTCCGGCGACACCGCTATCAGCCCTTCGTAGACGCTGCCTTGTCGTGACGGACCGCCGCGCACGACGCGCGCGGCGAGGTCCGGCGCGAGCCGCGCGACCAGCGAGCGCATGCGATCGACGCACTCCTCTTCGGTGGCGACTACCAGCTCGTCGATTTCGGGCATGCCCGCGAATCGCTTAATCGACCATCCGACCATCGGCAGCCCGGCCAGCTCGAGGAACTGCTTCGGCCGCCCGAAGCGAGCGCCGCGGCCGGCTGCGACGACGACCGCGGCCCACTTCACGACGCCACGCCCTCGCGCTTCGGCCGCGCGAAGATCATGCGGCCCGCGACGGTCTGCAGCACGCTCGTGACGATCACGTCGGTCTCTTCGCCGATCAGCCGCCGGCCGTGCTCGACGACGATCATCGTCCCGTCCTCCAGATAGCCGACGCCTTGATGAAACTCTTTCCCCTCGCGGATCACCTGGACGTGCAACTCTTCGCCGGGGAGCACGACGGGCTTCACGGCGTTGGCCAGCTCGTTGACGTTGAGCACAGCGACGCCCTCGACTTGCGCGATGCGATTGAGATTGTAATCGTTCGTCACGAGTTTTGCGTCCAGCTCCTGCGCGAGCCGAACCAGCCGCGCGTCGACGTTGCCGGGCGCCATGTCGTCGTAGTCGCGCTCGCTGATCTCGAAAACGCCGAGCTCTTGGAGGCGGCTCAGCACGTCGAACCCGCGCCTGCCCCGCGTGCGCTTGAGCGGATCGACGGAGTCCGAAATCGCCTGCAGCTCCCTCAGGACAAAGCGCGGGACGATCAACACGCCCTCCATGAATCCGCTCTCGACGATCTCGACGATGCGTCCGTCCACGATGGACGAGGTGTCGACGATCTTCGTGGCGCCGCCGCTCGTGTTCGTTACGACGCCGCGCGGAACGGGAACGATTCGGATCTTCGCTCCGATCCGCGCGCCGAGATACGCGGCGAAGACGGCGACGATGAGATACAGCACGATCGCGACGTAGGTTCCCGCGCGCCCGATGTCCGAGAGAAACTCGAAGACGATTCCCTTGATAAGGAACGCGATCAGCAATCCCACGATGAGCCCGACCGCGCCGCCCGCGATCTCGGCGGGAGTGAGGCGCTCCATCGCGCCTTCGGCCTGCCGCAGCTGTCCCTCGAAGAGCGCCTGCGCCGGCGGCGCCAGGAGCGCACCGATGATCGCGCCGACGACCGGCGAGAGGATCAGGAAGGCGAGCTGCAGCGCCTCATTGGCAAAGTGCGGCGAGAAGAGGCTGAAATACGCCTCTCTTCCCAAGAGGAAGCCCGTCACGCCGAAAACGAGGATGAACGCGACGCGCAGTACGGTCTCGGACAGGTTGCCTGGTGTTACTCGAATGTCAAAAACGCTCCGCAAACATCGTTGGCAAAGAATCGCCCCCGCCGCGTCAAGCGTACCGCGTCTCCGACACGCTCGAGCAGCCCCGTCCGCGAAAAGCGATGGACGACGGGTGCATACTCTTCCATCACGTCGATACCATAGCGGTTTTTGAAGTCGCCGACGCTAACCCCTTGCGTCGTTCGGAGGGCAAGCATCATTGCCTCGCCGGCGCGTCTGCGGCCCTCCAGCCGCTCGGCCTGTGCCGGAATGGGTTCCCCGGAGAGCGCTGCCGCTACGTACGCCTCGAGCGAACGGGTGTGCAGCGACCGCACGCCCTCACGGTAGGATGCCGCGCCGACCCCGAGCCCCAGATACGGGCCGTTGGCCCAGTAATTGAGATTGTGCGCACACTCGTGTCCGGGGCAAGCGAAGTTGCTGATCTCGTACTGCCGATAGCCTTCGCTTTCTAGCGTCTCGATCGCGATCGCATAGAGCTCGGCCTCGCGCGCGTCGTCAAAGAAAGCGCCGGGCTCACGCTCCCGCCAGGCCGCGAAAGGCGTGTTCTCTTCGACAGTGAGTCCGTACGCCGAGATGTGATCCACGCCCAGCGCGACCGCCGAGCGCAGCGAGCGTCGCCAGCTCGCCGGCGTCTGGCCCGGCACGGCGAACATCAAGTCGAGCGAAACGGAGTCGAGCCGCGCGGCACGTGCCGCGGCGATAACCCCTTCGATCTGCTCGACCGTGTGTTTCCGGCCGAGCGTACGAATCTCGGCCGTCTCGAAAGACTGCACGCCGATGGAGAGACGCGTCACGCCGGCATCGCGGTAGCGCGCGAGGTCGCCGTCGCGCACGAGCTCGGGGTTGGCCTCGATCGAGATCTCGCGAGCACCCGGAAAGCGCTCGCGCAGCCGCGCGATCAGGCCGGCGATCGTTTCGCGGTCGTAAGCGTTGGGCGTTCCGCCGCCGAGGTACAGCGTGCCGGCCGGCACGCTCGGCTCGCGCGAGATCTCGGCGTCTAGCGCCGCTAGGTAGCGCTGAGCCGCCGACGTTCGCAGCGGCCACTTGGCGAAATCGCAGTAGGGGCAGAGATACGGGCAAAAGGGAAGGTGGACGTAGACGCCCAGCATGTCGAGCCTGCGATTCCGGTCACGTCGCCGCGAGATGCGGCGCAATCAATTCCGTAATGTTGCCGACGACGTCGTGCTTGGATTCCTGCACGGCCGCTTTGATGGCATGTTTGACCGCCCTGCGACTCGCGCGCCCGTGCGTAAAGATGCAGTTACCGCGAAGCCCGAGCAGGGGCGCGCCGCCGTAGGTTTCGTAGTCGAATTTCTTGCGCAGCTGCCGCAGCGCGGGCGATAGCATCGCGGCGCCGAGTTTCGTCAGAAAGTTACCGCCCAGCAGTGCGTCGCGCATCACCCGCGCGAGATCCGCGATCATTCCCTCGCCGGTCTTCAGGACGACGTTGCCGACGAAGCCGTCCGCGACGATTACGTCGGCCACGTTGTGGAAGAGATCGCGTCCCTCGACGTTACCGATAAAGCGCACGGGCGCGGCCTCCAACAGACGCGCGGCCTCGAGCACGAGCTGATTGCCCTTGCTGCGCTCCTCGCCCACCGAGAGGATCGCGACGCGCGGGTTCGCGATGTTCAGCACCGACTTCGCATAAGCCGAACCCATGACGCCGAACTGCTCGAGCCACTCCGGCCGGCAGTCTACGTTCGCACCCGAGTCCAATAAAACGGTCGGACCGTTGAGCGCCGGCCAGACCGTGGCGATCGCGGGCCGCGAAATTCCTTCGATCGTGCGCAGCTTTATCAGCGCGATGGCGAGAAACGCACCGCTGTTGCCCGCGGAGACGACGGCATCCGCCTCGCCGTCCTTGACGAGCGTTACCGCGACACCGAGCGAGGTGCCCGCGCAGGAGCGGACCGCGGTCGAGGGCGCCGAGTCCATCGCGATTGACTCGGGCGCGTGGATGACTCGAACGCGCTCGGCACCGGGCCCCCGAAGAAGCGGCCGTACCCGCGATTCATCTCCGACCAGTAGAATTTGGGCGTCGAACTCTCGCGCGGCGAGTAGCGCGCCGGCAACCGTTTCCGCCGGCGCGTGGTCCCCTCCCATCGCGTCGACCGCGATACGCGCTTTAACCTCCACGGCGGCCGGTCTTTGGGAGCCACCCCGCGAATCCTTGCCTCTCGTCAACATTTGGGCTTGCTCCGCGGCCTGAGCCCATGGTACTATCTGCCGGCTATGGCGAAGCGCTGCGAAATTTGTGGAAAGGGCCCCAAGGCAGGCAACAACGTCAGCCACGCGATGAATAAGACGAAGCGTCGCTGGCTGCCCAACCTCCAATCGGTACGAATCGACGACCACGGCGTGCATCGCACGGCGCGCGTCTGTACCGGTTGCTTGCGCTCCAAGCGAGTTACCCGCCGAGCCTAGAAGACTTCTCCTCGGCAAAGTGATCCCAGCCGGAGCGCTCCAGAGGCGCTCCGTTCCATTCCATGCCCGAACCGCGCCGCAAAATGCCGACGCGGTGGAGTGCGCGTCCGAAGCGCGCCGCGTAGCGCCCGGCGAGGTAGTCGAAGGCGCGCGGCCGCACCGCCACCAGCAGCTCGAAATCTTCCCCGCCCGCTAGAGCGAATCGCTGCGGATCTTCGCTCCTCGCCGCGGACAGAGCGCGCGCCGGCTCCGCAACGGGGACGGATTCGAGCATCGCCCCGCAACTGCTCGCTACGCAAAGGCGATCGAGGTCGGCGGACAGGCCATCCGACAAGTCCATCATCGCGGCGACGTTGCGGCTCGCCCCGAGGAAGCGACCCTCGGCGACGCGCGCTTGCGGACGGCGGAATGCGTGCAGCGCCGCCGCCTCCAACGCGTCGCCGATCGGCCAACTGCCGCGCGTCAGCTCGAGGCCCGCACGCGCCGCGCCTAACGCGCCGGTGACCGCGAGCACGTCGCCCGGCCGCCCGCCGCCTCGCGATTTCGCGTCGGAAGCGCGAACCTCGCCGACGACCGTGATCGCGATCGTCAGCGCGTCGGATCGCGAGAGATCGCCGCCGACGATCGAGAGTTTGGCGTCTGCGGCGCACGCGGCGAGCCCGCCGTACAGTCTCTGAACTTCCGCCACAGTAAATGCCGGCGGCAGTCCGAGCGCGACGGTCGCGAGAACCGGACGCGCACCCGTGGCCGCGAGATCGCTTACATTTGCCGCCATCGCCCGCCAGCCGGCGTCCTCGAGGGTCATCGCGGCGCGCGTAAAATCAACGCCTTCCACGAGCATATCGCTGGAGATGGCGCTGCGATGCGAACGCGATGGCTGCCATAGCGCCGCATCGTCGCCGATCCCCTTGGTCAGCGGCCGGAGCGCCGCGATGATTTCGTCTTCGGTCACGTGACTAGCGCGCGGATGCGGCGTACCTCCGCCGCTGGATCCGCCGCGCCAAACACCGCCGCGCCCATCACCAGCGCGTCCGCACCGGCCGTCACGAGCTCGCGCGCGTTGTCTGCACCTACTCCGCCGTCCACCTCGATTAGGCACGCCGGATTGCGCCGATCCACGAGCGCCCGAGCCTCGCGGACTTTTTCGATCGCGTGCGATATGAACTTTTGGCCGGAGAATCCCGGGTTGACGCTCATCACGAGCACGGTGTCGCAGTCCTCGATCACGTCCTGCAGCATCTCGACGGGCGTCTGAGGGCAGATCGCGATGCCCGCCTTCGCGCCGATGTCGCGCAGATGGACCAGCAGCCGCTGCGCGTGCGGCGTCGCCTCTATGTGAAACGTGATTCGATCGCAGCCCGTCGCGCGAAAATCGTCCACGTACCGTTCCGGCTCCACGATCATGAGGTGTGCGTCGAAGACTCGCGTCGAGAGCTTCCGAAGGTCGCCGATGATCTTCGGACCCCACGTGATGTTCGGCACGAACCGCCCATCCATCACGTCGAGATGCAGCCACTCCGCCCCGGCCTCTTGCACGCGCTCGATCTCCTTCGCGATGTGCGCGAAATCGGCGGCCAGCAGCGAAGGTGCGATGATCGTCAACTCAGAACGCGGCCCCCGGGGTTGGCGACGCCTTTACGTTGTAGACGCGCGGCGGTTCGGTGCCCAATCGCGTCTCCCCCACGAGCGTGTCGTTGACGTACATGTCGAGCAGCGACGTCCCGACCGTCGTCACGATAAAGTCGAGCTTCTGTCCGGGCTCCGCGAAGGCGTGGTAGAGATCGTAGCGGCCCGTGGCGTCGCTGACGGAGAGCCGCACGTCGAGCTGCTGGCCGTTCTGGACGTTATCGGGTTCCGGAACTGATACGAGCACGTGCGCCTGACGAATGAGATAGCCCGACTCGTTGGGCCCGGCGCTGACCTGGATCGCCACCGGATCGAACGACGCGATCTTCGCGTTCGGCTGAGGAACCTGCCGCGCCACGATGCCGTGAGGCGGCGCGTCTTTGCCGAGCGGGGTCCAGATGACCTGGCCCAGCTTGATCCCGGCCTTCGCCGCGAGATCGCGCGCCTGATCGATGCTCAGGCCGACGAAGTCGGGCACCGGTATGGTGAGCCGCGCGCCGCGGCTCACGATGAGCGCGACGACGTCCCCCTCGTGCACGCTCACTAGCGGCCCCGGATTCTGCGCGATGACGTGACCCTCGGGAATCAGGTCACTCTTCGCATACGTCACCTTGCCCAGCTGCAGGTGCGCGCGAGAGAGATCCAGCTGCACCTCGCGCATCGACTGATAGCGCAGGTCGGGCATGAGCCGCGCGACGATGCCGTCGCTGATCACGAACGACACCTGCCTCCCCTGGCGCACTTGGGCTCCCGATTCAGGACGCTGCATGATGACGACGCCCTGCGGATAGCGATCGCTGGTCGTGTGGTCGACGACTGCGGAGCTGAGCTTGAGCCGCTCGATCTCCGCGTTGGCGTCGGGGAGCGTTTGACCGACAAACGACGGTAACGTGACGACCGCCGAAGAGGGCAGGAGAAAGTCGTAGATCTGGCGCCCGAACCATACGACCACGGCGACGAAGATCCCCAGGACGATTGGAAAGACCCAATCGCGCGGGAGATACTCGTGGAGTGACGACTTCAGGCCAAGGCCTCCAAAGGAACGTGGCTAAAATCGAGGTTGTTGAAGGCCCTATGAACGTCCTCGTGTTCCTCGAGGGTCTCGAGGAACGCGAGCGCCGCCTTCAGCTCGTCGCCTTGCAGCTCCAGCTTGGTCTTCGGGCGCATCCCGAGATAGACGTCGGAGATTTTCGCGCCCCGCGCGCGCAGCGCATCGCGTACGTCCGCGAGCCGTGCGGGCTGCGTGTAAATCGCGGCGAGCTCTTCGTCGAACTCGACGTCCTCGACGCCGTCGATCAGATGTTCCTCGATGAAGGCTTCCTCGGTCTTCCCTCTCGGATCGACTTCGATCACGCCGACGGCGTCGAACATCCACGCGACGCTCCCACTCTCTCCGAGCGTGCCCTCGTGCCGGCTGAACAGAAAACGCAGCTCGCCGGCCGTGCGGTTGCGATTATCCGTCGCGGCGTCGACGACGGCGGCGAGGCCATGCGGGCCGTATCCCTCGTAGCGAATCTCCTCGATTTCGGCGCCACCGCTCGACCCCGTGCTGCGCGCAATCGCGCGCTTGATGTTGTCCGCGGGCATGTTGAACTCGCGCGCCTTCTCCACCGCCATCTTAAGGCGATAGTTGGCCTCGGGGTCGGGGGAGCCGCCCTTCGCGGCCAGGATGATCTCCTTGCTGAGTTTGGTAAAGAGCGCCCCTCGCTGCGCGTCGACCTTGCCCTTCTTCAGCTTGATGTTGTGCCACTTCGAATGCCCGGACATGACGGACCCCTTCGTTAACCGGGGCCGATAACCCAGGTCGGGAACCACATCCGCTGGTGCCAGGCGTTCCACGAGATCGGATGCGCCGCGAGTATCGGATAGAAGTAGACGAAGCCCAGGGCGGCGATGGCGACGTACGCGGCGACCCCCGCCGGTCCGACCCAACGGACGCTCTCGCGCCGTCGAGACCACTGCCAGAGCCGCTGTAGTACGATGACGTTGCACAGGCAAATCAGCGGGATGTCAACGTAGAAATGATAAGCGAACGTGATGCGCGGAGATCGCATCCACGGCAGCCATTGCAACAGATACGTGATCACGATCAACGCATAGCCCTTGTTGCGCTCGCGCCATGCGAGCACCGCTACCCACGGTACGCAGAGCAGCCCAAACCATAAGATCGCGGGGTTGGGCATCGACGTGATCTCGTACACACAGCAGCCGTTGGGATCGTTCGTGTCTTTGCGATGGTCCTCGTAGAAGTAGGCGACCGGGACGTAGTCGATCGGCCACTCCCACCACTTCGAGGAGTACGGATGCGTCGCTTTGAGCGTGTCGTGGTAGTCGAACATCGACTTCTGGCGTGCGACGACGTCGTTGACGTTGTGGACCTCGTTGGGGTCGGGCGAGTGACGCATCAAGTCGGGTACCCACACTAGCCCGTACACCGTCGCGCTCACGAAGAGGATCGTCACGAGCGCACCGTCGAGCCTGAAGCCGCGCGGGTTGCCCCAGAGTGCCGGAAGGCGCTTGTCCCTGAAGTAGATGCCCGAAGCCGCAATCCAAATCAGAATGACGAAGCTGACCCCGAAGCCCATCACGCCGTACCACTTCGTGCTTACCAGGCAGCCCAGCGCGACGGTAAACAGGATCAGCCACAGGCGCGACGAGCGTCCGTTCTCGACCGCCGCCGGCGCGTCCGCGTGGACCTCGTCGCCGGCGTACCGCGCGGTGCCCTCCGGCGTCTGGTACGAGACACTCGCGTCACGCCGGTATTCGATGCGCAAGGGCTCGGCGTCATACACGAGCGCCCCGCCCCTGGCCTGCGAGACGGCTCCCCGCTGGATCTTGCCGCGCGAATCGACCGTGCCGCCGTCGGCGGCGAAAAGCACCATCGATCCGGGATCCCGCAGCGCGTAGGAGCCCTCGCCGAAGCTGAGCTCGCGCCGCGCGCCGCCGAAAAATCGCGCGAACGCGAGATAGCGCACGATCAAGTAGATGGCGCCCGCGGCATAAAGCGTGACAAGGACGGTCGAAGCGGTATCGAAACCGAACAACGCCCGCCCGGCGAACGCGATTGCGATGCCGCCGACCAGCGCCGCGGCGGCGCCCGCTAGGAAGCCCCAGCCCGGAACCTCGACGTGGCGCCGGTCACCGACCTGCGAACTGATCCAGAAGCGATAGAACGCGTAGACTGCGAGCGTCGCAAAGAAGATGACAAAACCTTCCGGCGTGGCCGTTCGTGATTGCACGAAGTGCATGCCGTCGAAGGTGAGCAGCAGCGCAGCGATGGTCGAAAATATGGTCGAGCCCGTGATGCGCTTAGCGAAGACGTAAAGCAGCATCACGACGAGCGCGCCGAAGACCAAGTCGAGGAAGCGCCAACCGTAGGGGTTGTCGCCGTTGCTCATATGGCCGATGACCGCATTCAGGAAGGTCCAGCCGCCCATACCATGGCCCTTGGGCATGCCGCCGAAGAGCATCATCGAAAACGTTATCAGAAGCTTGCTTAGCGGCGGGTGCGTGTTCTCGTAGATCCGCAGATTTTGCAGATATTCTTCGCCGGCACGCGCGAAATACGTTTCGTCAAAGATCCCGCAGCGCGAAAGCCCCGCTTCTGCCCAGCACGACGTGCCGTTTGGCCACCAATAGCCGATGAACGAAAGGATGAAGTTTCCGACTCCCAGCGCGCCCGCGATCGCATAGTCGACCGCCCGCATCGCCACGAGGCCCTCGCGCGGATCGAACCAGCCGCGCACGGCCGCAAGCCACGCCGGCGCCGCTTCCGGACCCGCGCGCGCCCCTTCTTCCGGCATCGCGCCTGCGGCCGGCTTGAGTTCGGCGGTGCCGAGATACTGATAGCCCAGCCAGAAGAATACCGCGACGGCGACACCGGACAGAATCGACGTCCACGGACCCCACAGGTTCTGCGAATTGGCGCCCGCAACGTTGTTGGTGACGACGTTGAGATACTGAAGGCTGTACGCGAGGTTCGCAAACAGCACTACCGAGAGCGCCACGGCGCCCCACAAGTAGCGCCGCGCGAACGGGATGCACGCGATCGAAAACAGCACGCCGTTGAAGAGATAGCGTTCGTGCATGCGCGTCGCGAGAACGAAGAACGCGATCGTCGCGATGGCGCAGCCTTCCAAGAGCGCGCGCGGAGTGCGTTCCTGGACGTAGCGCCAGGTGACCAGCGCCAGGGCCGCAACCACGAGCACCACGCCCCACAGATACTGCGGCAGGACGAAGATGTATTGGCTGTCGGGCAGCCAAAGGGTGCCGCGCACCGCCCATAGGTTGAACGCGTTGACGCTGTTGTACGGATAGACGTTGGCGCCGTACGCGTACCGTTCCATGAGCCACCCGAACGCGGCGATGGGGTTGCTCGGATGGAACGGTTCCGCCAGCAGCACGGCCAGCACCAGCGCAGCGGCCGCACCGATGGCCGAGGCGACGAGGCGCTCTCGCCGCCGCTGCCCTCCGACGAAGGCGAACGCAACCATCAGTGGCAGCAGCACCGCGGCCTGCGGTTTGATCAGCAGCGAATACCCGAACGAGAGCCAAGCCAAGACGATCCAGCCCATCTGCGCGCGTGAGCCTGCCGGCGGATCGTCGCTGCGGAGGAGCCCGTAGATCGCGAACAGCGCGAGGGCGCCCGAGATCGAGTCGACCTGTCCCCAGAGCGCCGAGACGTAGATCGTGGCGGGATTGAGCAGGTAGAGGGCGGCCGCTCCGAGCGCCAACCCCGCACCTGCGAAGCGGCGGACCACGGCGTACAGCAGCGCGCCGGCGCACAGGTCCGCGAAGATCGCGGGCAGCTTGACGAGCGCGCGCAACACCGCGTAACCGTGATCGTGTGCCGCGAAGAACAGCTGCCAGAAGCGGCCCACGGCCGCTAGGATGTAGAAATAGCCCGGCGGATAGTCGGCGAAGCCGATCGTCGAATAGAACGACGCGAACCCATGCTGACCCAGTGCGATCGCCCAGGCCGAGTAGGTCGAGACGTCGGTTTTGAATCCTTCGCTGTTGACGAACGCTAGGCGCAGTATGAAGCCGGCAAGCAGCAGCGCCGGCAGGGCCCAGGAGGCCGTGGCCTCACGCGCCGCGGCCCGAGCCGAACCGCTTCCGTTCACGGCAAAGCCTTGGAAGTAGCCGGAGCGAGATCGAGCGTGTTTAAAAGATAGTCGCGAAAATCCGCGTTAGGACAGCGCTCGATGACCGCCAGATGCTTGGCAGCGGCGCGATGCGCTGCCTCCCTCGCGCCCAGAGCGTCCAGCGCGTCGACGACTCGTGCGATCACGGAAGGTTCAAGCGCGAGTCCCGACGCGTACGCGTCGGCGATGGCACTGCGAGCCGCGGAAGGCGCCTGCCCAATCGCCCAAACGACGGGAAAGGTCCATTTACGCCGCGCGATGTCGCCTGCGGCGGTCTTGCCGGTCTCGCCGACGCTCGACCAAATGCCCGCGACGTCGTCGCGAACCTGGAACGCCATGCCGTACGATCGCCCCACGTCACCGTATGCGGCAATCGTGGTGTCGTCGCGGGCGGCGGCGTGCGCGCCGAGGCGACAGGACGCGTCGAAGAGCTGCGCCGTCTTACATTGGATCATGCGGTAATAGCCGGGGAGATCGACCGAGCGTTCGGATTCGAATTGAAGGTCGAGCGACTGCCCCTCGCACATCACGGCGTGCGCCTCGTGCAGGAGCGCGAGCATCTTCAGCACGCGGCCTGCGTCGAGATGCGCGGCAGCCTGCTCCAGGCTCAGGAAACTGAGAGCGCACATCGCATCGCCGGCGTTGATCGCCCGCGGGATCCCGTAGGTGCTCCACAGGGTGCGGCGTCCGTGGCGCAACTCATCGCGATCCTCGATGTCGTCGTGAACCAGCGAATAGTTGTGAAAGATTTCGACCGCGACCGCCGCGTCGAGCGCGTGATCGATCGGCGCGCCTTCACAGGTCGCCACGCGCATGACCATCTGCGGCCGCAGGCGCTTGCCGCGCCGGGCCGGCCCATACGGCGGGTAGCCGAAGTGCCGCAAAAGCATATCGGAGATCTCTTTCGATCCCCGATATCCGGCAATCCGTTCCTCGAGGGCGTTTTCGAAACGCTCGGCAAAGTTTACGACGCTAAGCAGAAGCGGCGAGCTCCTCCATTCGCGCCTGGACTTTGTCGACGAGCCATCCCGGAGTGGACGCCCCCGACATTAGCCCCGCCACCTCGACGCCGTTGAACCACTGGGCCTTTAGCTCGTCCGGACCCTCGATGTGGTACGCGCGCGCCCCATGTGACTCGGAAAGATCCGCGAGATGCTTGGTGTTGGCCGACGTCTTGCCCCCGACGACGATCATGACCTCGACGTCCTTCGCGAGCCGCAGCGCCTCGTTCTGACGGTTGTGCGTATCCGTACAGATCGTGTTCACGGCGCGCACTTCGTAATACTTCGCGGAGAGCGCGCGGACGATTTCGGTGAACCCCTCACCCGACCACGTCGACTGGACGACGACGCCGACGCGGCTCGAGCGCGGCAGCTTTTCGACGTCGGCCGGAGTCTGAATGCACCACGCGCCGGGCACGTGACTGAGCGTGCCCTTGACCTCGGGGTGGTTGGGGTCGCCGATGACGACGATCTTGTAACCGTCGGCCTTGAGCTTCTCGGCCTGCACGTGAATCTTGGTGACCATCGGGCAGGTCGCGTCGATGATCTCGAGCTTCTTTTCCTTGGCCTTGTCGAAGACTTCGACCGGCAGCCCGTGGGCCCGCACGAAAAGCGCGCCCGCGTCGACCTCGTCCACGCTGTGCGCGTTTTTTAATCCGCGCGACTGTAGGGACTCGACCATCTGAGGGTTGTGCACGACGTGACCGAGCGTCGTCACGTCCCCCCGCGAGGCGATCGCCTCCTCGGCTTTCTTGACCGTGATCGCAACGCCGAAGCAGAATCCTTGGACGGACGCCTTACGTATTTCCACCGGTCTTCTCCGCCAGAGCTTCTATCGCGTTCATGATTGCGAGCGTGAACTTCGCCAGATCGTCGCGGGTTGCTTTCCGCCCAGCCGGTAGCTCGAGCGGCGCTCCGAACGCCACGTCGATCCGCCCGAGGCGCAGCGCCCGGTCCGTGCCGCGGATGCTGGCCGGAACCACGGGGGCGCCGCCCAGCGCAGCCAGCAACGCGACGCCGGTTTGGGGCTCGACGTCGCCGCTGCGATTTCGTGTGCCCTCGGGAAAGATCCCGATCGCACCGCCGGCCCTCAGCACCTCCAGCGAACGCTTGATCGCTGCAGTGGCGCTGCCCCGGCGATCGACGGCGTATGCGCCGAGCGCCCGGATCACCGCTCCCAACACGGGGATCTCGAAGAGCTCCTTCTTCGCCATGTAGCTGATCCTCCGCGGGCAGAGGCAGCCCATCGCCGGCGGATCCAGGTAGGAGAGGTGGTTGCACGCGACGATCAGCGGGCCCGAAGGCGGCACGTTCTCGGTGCCGCGCACGCGCGCCCGCCACACCACGCGCACGCCGCACCACACGACGAACTTCGCGAGGTCGTAGAACCACTTAACCATGCTCGTCCTTCGATAAGCTCAGGATGACATGGCTCAGCATGACAAAGCGCGGGCGATCGCACAGATCTCTTCTACGACGCCGTCGGCATCGATGTCGCTCGAGTCGATGACGTGCGCGCCGGACGCGGGCGCCAGCGGCGACACGGCGCGCGTGCTATCGATGCGATCGCGCTCCTCGAGTTCCGCTCCGAGGCGATGTGCGTCGACGTCCACGCCGGCCTGTTCGAGCTGCTGGCGGCGGCGCGCGATGCGCGCCGGCAGCGAAGCGGTGAGATAAATCTTGACTGCGGCGTCGGGCAGGACGACGCTGCCGATGTCGCGGCCCGCCATCACGACGGAGCCTTTCCCGGCGATGCGCCGTTGGGCTTCGACCATTGCGGAACGCACCTCGGCGTGCGCGGCGACGGCCGAAACGATCGCCGTCACCTCGTTGCTCTGCAAGGCGGCCTCGTCCAGCTCAGCGCCGCCGGCGAAGACGCGGAAGCCGAGCGGCGCGGCTTCGTCGAGCTGCACCTCGATCGGCATCGTTGCGGCCAGACGCGCCAGCGCCGCGCCGTTATCGACGTCGGTGCCCGTGCGCAGCGCCAGATAGGCCAGCGCGCGGTACATCGCTCCGGTGTCGAGGTACAGCACGCGCAAGCGGCGTGCGGTCGCGCGCGCGACGGTGGTCTTCCCCGACGCGGCTGGGCCGTCGATCGCGATCTGCACCTGCACGGCGCATCGTTCCCTCGGAATGATGGCGTTGCCCTCTAACAGAATCCATTGTAGTTACCATGGCGAAGGCGCGCAGCGCGTATTTTTGCTCCGCGTGCGGGTTTGAATCGACGCGCTGGCTCGGGCGCTGCCCGCAATGCGAGGCGTGGAACTCTTTCGACGAACGCCCGCTCGGCGTGGCGGCCCGCGCGCCCGCGATCTCGCGATCGACGGGACCCGTCGGACTGTACGAGATCGGCTCCGCAGGCGTCGAGCGGCTCTCGGTCGCGATGCCGGAGTTCGACGCGGTGCTCGGGGGCGGCATCGTGCGCGGCAGCCTCACACTGGTCGGCGGACCGCCGGGAGCGGGCAAGTCGACGCTGCTGCTCCAGATCGCCGCGCGCCTGGCGGATCGCGGCGACGTCGTCTACGTGTGCGGTGAGGAGTCGGCGGCGCAAGTGAAGCTGCGCGCGGAGCGCACGCTGGCGGACGGCGTCGCCCCGCGGCTGCTGGTTTATCCCGAAACGAATTTGCGAGCGGTGCTCGACCATCTCGAACGCAGCGCGCCGCTGGCGCTGATCGTGGACTCCATACAAACGGTATGGCTGCCGGAGTCCGAGGCATATGCGGGCAGCGTGACGCAGATCCGCGACTGCACGCAGGCGCTGATGGAGTACGCGAAGCGAACCTCGTGCGCGACCTTCATCGTCGGCCACGTCACGAAGGACGGCGCCATCGCCGGGCCGCGGCTGCTCGAACATCTCGTCGACACCGTGCTGTATTTCGAGGGAGAAACGAGCGGCGAGCACCGGATCCTGCGGGCATACAAGAACCGCTTCGGCTCGATTGACGAGATCTGCGTGCTCGCGATGCACGATCGTGGCCTGCGCGAAGTTCCCAATCCTTCCGAGTTCTTTCTCGGTGCGCGCGAAACGCGCCCGAGCGGCTCGTGCGTCGTCGCCTCGATCGTCGGCTCGCGTCCCGTGCTGATCGAAGTACAGGCGCTCGTGGGCGAGACGAGCTACGGCATGCCCCGCAGGCTCGCCAACAATTTGGACCAGCAACGCCTGGCGATGATCCTCGCGGTACTGGAGCGCCGCGCCGGATTCTCGCTCGGCTCGCACGACGTGTACGCGTCGGTGGCGGGCGGATTGCGCGTTAGCGAACCCGCCGCGGACCTCGGCATCGCCCTCGCGATCGCGTCGTCTTTCCGCAATGTCGCGATAGCGCCGGCGACCGCCGTATTCGGGGAGCTCGGCCTGTCGGGCGAGGTGCGCGGCGTCAGCGGCGGCGAGCGCCGCACGGGGGAGGCGCGCAAACATGGCTACAGCCACGTCATCTCGCCCGAAAACACGCACGACCTCGCGGAGGCGGTCGCACGGGCGCTGGGATGAAGGCGGCGCCGCTGTTCGAGATCGTCCCGAACCTCTCGGAGGGACGCGACGCGGCGACCATCGACGCCGCCGCTGCCGCAGTTTCGCGGACCGGGGCGCGTTTAATCGACCGCAGCAGCGACGCGATGCACCACCGCAGCGTCTTGACCATCGTCGGGAGCGCGGAGCAAGTCCTCGACGCCGCCGTGGCACTGGCGGGCATCGCGCTCGACCGCATCGATCTGCGCGCCCACCGCGGCGCGCATCCGCGCACCGGCGCGCTTGACGTTTTGCCGTTCGTGCCGCTGGCGGGGGCCGGGCTGCCCGAGGCGGCCGCGCTTGCTCACCGCGCGGGCGCCGAGATCTGGCGGCGGTACCGCATTCCTTCTTTCTACTACGGAGCGGCCGCGCTGCGCGGCGAGCGCACGCTCCTGCCTGACATTCGGCGCAACGCCGATTGGCTGCCTGACGAGGGTGACGTGACGCGCCATTACAGCGCCGGCGCCATCGTAATCGGCGCCCGAGAGCTTTTGATCGCTTTCAACGTTGAGTTGAAGAGCGATGACCTCGGGGCGGCCGTGCAGATCGCTCGCACCGTACGCGGACGCGACGGCGGCTTGCGCTCGCTTCGCGCGCTTGCCTTCCCGCGCGGGGAAGGGCGTGTGCAGGTCTCGCTCAACGTAACGGATTATGCTGCAACGCCGCTCTACCGCGTCGTCGAGTTGATCCGCGGATTGGCGGCCGAACGCGGCATCGAGGTGCTCGGCTGTGAGCTCGTCGGCTGCCTTCCGTGGGGGGCGGTCGAGGCCACAGCCGCATACTATTTGGGAGTTTCGAACCTGTGATATTGAGGACGACGCCGCTGATCGCGCTTTTGCTCGCGGTTGCGCTGCCGCAGGCTGCCGCGGCACAGAACGGCCCGGGCGACACCGGTGTCTTTACCACGACGCTCCACAACGGCCTGCGAGTCGTGGTCGTCGAGGATCGCGCGGCGCCGGTCGTCCAGACGGGCGTGTGGTACGGCTTCGGGTCGCTGCACGAGACGCCAGGAAAGACCGGCCTCGCGCACGCGCTCGAGCACATGCTGTTCCGCGGGACGCCGGAAATTTCGTCGGGCGGACTCGACGACGTCGTGGCGCGGCTCGGTGCGCAGATGAACGGTGAGACGAACTACGACTACACGCAGTTTTACTTCATGATGCCGGCCGACAAGATCGACGTCGCGCTGTACATCGATGCCGACCGCATGCAGCACGCGGCGCTGCGCGCCTCGGATTGGGCCATCGAACGCAACGCAGTGCTCAACGAGATCGATGGGGACGCCAGCTCGCCGTTCTTCAACCTGCTCGCGCGCGTGCGCGAGGCGGCCTTCCCGGGGCAGCCCAGCGGACGAACGCCGCTCGGGAATCGCGAAGACGTCGCGCGCGCGACCGTCGCCGACATCGCTCGCTACTATCAGGAGTGGTACGCTCCGAACAACGCGACGCTCGTCATCGCCGGCGACGTCAATCACGTCACCGCCTTCGCGAAGGCGCAGCGCTACTTTGGGGCGATCCCAGCGAAGCGGCTGCCGGCGTGGTCCAAGGCAAACCCGGTGGCGGCGCGTGGTCAGACCGTCGAGGCGCAGTTCCCGTTCCCCTTCGAGATCCTGGATCTCGCGTATTCGATTCCCGGGGACGTGCAGCGCGGCGAGCCCGCGGTCAGCACGCTCGCGACGCTCATCGAGAATCAGCGCTCGCCGTTTTATCGGGCGCTGGTCGAGGGCAACGTCGCGCTCGTTATCGAGGCAAACGCGGACACGCAGCTGCGCGGCGGCTTGCTTCACGTGTTCGTGGTCCTCAATCCGGGACACAGCGGCGCCGAGGCGCAATCGGTGTTCCAGTCGACGCTGAATTCCGTGTTGCAGAACGGCTTCGATCCGGATCTGGTCGTCGCCGCAAAACGGTTAACGCTCGCCGAACGCCTCTTCTCGGCGAACTCGATCGGCGGCATCGGCGATCTCGCGGGCTACACCTACGGCATCGTCGGCGAGAAGATCGCCGACGAGGACTCGCGGCTCGCGGCCCTGACCGGCAGCGACCTCCTGGCGGCGACGCGCACGTATCTCAGCCGCCCGACGGTCGTAGGACATCTCACTCCGAACGAGAGCCCGCCGCACGGCAACTCGGAGAAGAGCAACGCGGCGGCCAGCGACGATTTTTCCAAGCGTGTGCCGAACGGCCCCATCGTCCAGCAGGCATGGATCGCCAAGGCCGTGCGCACACCGACGACCGCGCGCAGCGTACTGCAGCCAACTGCATTCACCCTTTCAAACGGGTTGCACGTGATCGTTCAAACGAAGGCCGATCGGCCGACGTTCGTGCTGCGCGGCGAAATCGCCTCATCGCCGGCGTTCGAGCTTCCCGGGAAACAGGGGATCATCCGTCTTGCCTCGTCGGTCGCCGACTACGGCAGCGCGAACTACCCGTTCGCGCTGCGCCGAAAGGCAACGGACGAGATGGGCGCCTTGGTCGAAACCGGCCGAGAATTTTCGGCACAGGGGGAGATGCGCGACTTCGAGCAGATCGTGACGATCGTCGCGGACGGTGAGGAGCATCCGACCTTCGCCGACCCGTGGCTCGGGATCGAGCGATCGCAGCTCGCCAACAGCCTGCAATCCGAAGCACAAATCTCCGGTGTGCTGATCGATCGCGCGTACGACCGGCTTCTGCTCGCCAGCGACGATCCGTCGCTGCGCCAACCGACGGCGCCGACCGTCGCCGGGATCACGCGCGACGATCTGCTCGCATACACGAAGGCGTACTGGCGGCCGGATCTCACCACGATCGCCGTCGTAGGAAACGTGACGCCGCAGCGCGTGCGTAGCATCCTCGAATCGGCTTTCGGATCGTGGCAGGCCGAAGGCCCGCGGCCGAACCCGCACCTGATGGCGCTGCCGCCGGCGTCCACGGGGCACGACTACATCGGCACCGCGGCCAACCAAGTTTACATTCGCCTCGGTCAGCCGGCCATCTCGCGTTCGAATCGCGATTACGACACGTTCCTCGTGCTCAATCAAATTCTCGGTGGCGCCGGCGCGTTCGAGTCGCGGCTGTGGCAAGAGCTGCGCCAGAAGCGCGGTCTCGTCTACGGCGTCAGCAGCGAGCTCGATGCCGATGCGGATCGCGGCGACTTTCGCGTCGAGCTCAACGCCTCACCGGACCGCGTGGTCGCGGCCGTCGCGCTCGTGCGCCGCGAGCTCGAGCGCCTGCAAAACGAGCCGGTATCGGAGACCGAGCTCCGGGAAGCCAAGGCGCGGCTCGTCGGCAACGCGCTGCTGGATGAGGCTTCGTCGAACGGTCAGGCCAAGCAGCTGATCGATATCGCGGTTAACGACCTTCCGTTGGACTATTACCGCACGCTCAACGAACGCTTCTCGCAAATCACGGCGGCGGATGTACAGCGCATCGCGCGAGCGTATCTGCGACCGGACCGCCTGGTCGAAGTCTACGCCGGCCCTTCTGGGCCTTGGGCCTACCACACGATATGATCGTAACGATCGATCCCACCACGGGCGACGTGATCGAGCGTATCCCGCCGATGGATGCGGTGCAAATCGACGCGCGGCTCGGCGCGGCCGCGCGCGCCGCACGAGCGTGGGCCACCGAACCGTTCGAAAATCGCGCCGCGCTCCTGCGCGACGTCGCGCGGCGTCTGCGCGACGAGAGCGAATCGCTGGCGGTCACCGCGGTGCACGAGATGGGCAAGCCGATCGTGCAGGCGCGAGCCGAAGTCGAGAAGTGCGCGTGGGCGTGCGACTATTTTTCCGAACACGGGGCCGACATGCTCGCGCCGCAGAACGCGCCTTCGAACGCCGCTCGCAGCTACGTCGCGTTTCGTCCGCTCGGTGTGCTGCTCGCGATCATGCCGTGGAACTTTCCCTACTGGCAGGTTTTTCGCGCGGCGGCGCCCGCGCTGATGGCCGGGAACACGCTGCTGCTCAAGCATGCGGCCAACACGACACGCTGCGCGCTCGAGATCGAACGCGTGTTTCGCGACGCCGCCGCGCCCGAGGGCGTGTTCGGCGTGTTGCTCGCGCGCGGCGAAGAGATCGACAAGCTGGTCGCCGATCCGCGCATCGCCGCGGTGACGCTGACCGGCAGCGAACGCGCGGGCGTAGCCGTCGCCAGCGCGGCCGGCGAGGCACTCAAGAAGTGCGTGCTCGAGCTGGGCGGCTCGGATCCCTTCGTCGTCTTCTCCGACGCGGACCTCGACGCGGCCGCGACCGCGGCGGTCAAGGCGCGCTTTCAGAACAACGGCGAGAGCTGCATCGCCGCCAAACGCTTCATCGTTGAGGCACCCGTTTACGACCAATTCCTGAAGCGCTTCGTCGAGCGCGCCGCCGCCCAGGTCGTCGGTAATCCGATGGAGGAGCGGGTGCAGATCGGGCCGTGCGCGCGTGCCGATTTGCGCGAAACCGTGCATGAGCAGGCGTCGGAGTCCGTCGCACAAGGCGCGCGTTGCGCCCTCGGGGGTAAGCCGCGCGGCGGGCGGGGCTTCTTCTACGAACCGACCATCGTGGCGGACGTCGTTGCCGGCATGCGCATGTTCGACGAGGAGGTGTTCGGACCAGCGGCGGCCGTTGTCCGCGCGCACGATCGCGACGACGCGCTCGCGCTCGCCAACCGTTCGTCGTTCGGACTCGGCTCGAGCGTGTGGACGAGCGACGTCGCGGCAGCCGAAAATTTCGGCGCACGCATCGAGGCGGGCGCGGTCTTCATCAACGGCATGGTCGCGAGCGACCCGCGCCTACCGTTCGGCGGCGTCAAGAAGAGCGGCTACGGCCGCGAGCTCTCCGCCTTCGGCATCCACGAGTTCGTCAACATCCAAACCGTCTGGATCGGCGGCCTCTAGCCTACGGTCCGACGGCCGCGTCGATTCCCGATCCCTGCGTTGCGAAGACGTTCGTCGGGGCCGACGCGCCCGGCGCGAACTCGAACATCTGGCTCGTGTCGTAGTTGGGCCAGTAGATCGTGCCGTTCGACCGAACGATCATCTGCGTGTAGAACCCGTCGACGTTGGCGTTGATGACGCGCTTCGGGCTTTTGCTTCCGGGCGCGAAGACCGCGATCTCGCCCGCATGACCGCCCGCGTAAATATCCCCCTCCTTGTCGGCGCCGAGCGCACTGCCGCGTTGCGATCGGTGGCGACGCCCACGGATCGCGTACGATCGGCTCTACGCCGCGATCGTCGTCGTCACGGGGCGTCGTTTTCTTCTATGTCTGGAGGGCGCTGCGCTCCCCCCTCGACTCCGCCGCTTCGCGGCTTCGCTCAGGATAACAACTGGAGGGAAGCGCAATAGTCCGCGATGCGGAGGATGCCGGCGCGAACGCAGTCCGCGGGCTCGACCCAGCTCAGGCGCAACCAGCCTTCCAGCGATTGGCCGAAGGCGATGCCGGGGATCGCGACGACATCGTGGCGTTCGATCAGTTCCTCCGCAACGCGATGCGATCGCGTTCCGCCGGGCAGCTCCACGCAGACGTAAAACGTTCCTTCCGGCGAGATGAAGCGCAGGCCGGACCCGCGCAGCGTCGCCAGCAGCTCGCCGCGGCGCTCGCGATACCACGCGGCGTGTTCGTGCAACGCGCCCGGAGTATGAAAGACGTGCAGCGCCACGTGCTGTGCGAACGTGTCCGCACAGGACGTCGCCCAGGCGTGCACCTTGGTCGCCTGCGCGACGAAATCCGCCGGCCCGAGAATCCATCCGAGCCGCAGCCCCGTGAGCGCGTTGCTCTTGCTCAGCGAGTTCGTGACGATCGTATGCGGATAAATTTGGGCGAAATAGCCCGGGTTCGGCAGATAAGTCTGCTCGCGATAGATCTCGTCGTGCACTACCCAGATCGGCTCGCCGGCGCGGCGCTCCAGCGCGCGCACGAGGCTCTGGGCCGCGGCGGCATCGACGACGCGCGCCGTCGGATTGCAGGGCGAGCAGAGCACGATTGCGCGCGTTCGCTCCAAGATCGCCGCCGCGATGCGCTCAGCATCGAAAGCAAAATCGTCGTCATGGCTCATCGCGACGCTGCGGACCGTCACGCCTTCGAGCGCCGCCATCTTGGCATACGACGGAAACGCCGGCTCGACGATCAGCAGCTCGTCACGCGCCGGATCGAGGAGCGTCTTGAGCGTAGCGTACATGGCCTCTTGCGAGCCGACCGTGACGCAGACGTTCCGGCCGTGCTCCATGCCGGGGTAACTGTAGTGGCGAGCGATGGCGTCGCGCAGCGCCGGGTCGCCGGCGTTGGGCGTGTACTTCAGGCCGTGCTCGGTGACGTGTCGAAGCGCATGTTCCAAATGCTCGGGACGCGGCCGGAGCGACGGCTCGCCGAGGCCCAAGTCGATCGAGGTGGCTCGCTTCTTCGACGCAATCTCGCGGATCAGCGAGGCGCTGATGTCGAGGACACGGGGATTCATAGGGCGAGCTCGTATTCGCGCAGGGCGGCGTTGAGCGACACCTTGAGGTCGGTTGCTTCGCTGCGCGTTCCGACGATCAGTGCGCACTGCGTGGCATACTCTCCAGCTGCGAAGCGCTTCGGCAGCACGCCGGGGATCACGACGGCTCGCGCCGGCACGCGACCCTTGGTGACGGCCGGCTCGCTCCCGCGCACGTCGACGATCGGCGTGCTGGCCGTCAGCACGACGCCGGCGCCGAGCACCGCCTCCTGTTCCACGCGCACGCCCTCGACGATGATGCAGCGAGAGCCGATAAACGCGCCGTCTTCCACGATCACCGGCGCCGCCTGCTGCGGCTCGAGGACGCCTCCGATTCCCACGCCTCCGGAGAGGTGCACGCCGCGACCGATCTGCGCGCAGGATCCGACGGTCGCCCACGTGTCGATCATGCTGTCGTCGCCGACGTAGGCGCCGATGTTCACGAATCCCGGCATCAAGATCACGCCCCGCCCGAGGAAGCTGCCGTAGCGCGCCACTCCCGGGGGAACGCAGCGAACGCCGAGCTTCTTGTAGTTACGCTTGACCCGAAGCTTGTCGTAGAAGACCAGGCCGTCTCCGCGCCGATCGCCCATCCACTCGATCTTGCTCCGTCGGAAATAGAGCAGGATCGCCGCCTTCAACCATGCGTTCGTTACCCAGTCGCCATCCCGCGGCTCGGCAACGCGAACCGCGCCTTCGTCCAGCAGCGCGATCACCCGGTCGACGGCGCGCCCGCTCTGGCCGTGCAGGTCTGCATCCCCGCGCTCCAATGCTGCGATTTGCAGTTGCAGGTGTTCTAGCGTCACGGGGCCACAGCTACGGCGCCGGGTAAGCCTGCCCCCGCCGCGCTCACGCCAAGACTACAGGGGCGGCTATGCCGCGAAGCGCATTATCCTAGCCCTGCAGCGCGAAAGGAGTTTCCGTGCCGAACTCGCCGAGCGACGAACAGAGAATCAACGCCATCCGCTTTCTCGCGGTCGATGCGGTCCAAAAGGCCAACTCCGGCCATCCCGGCATGCCGATGGGGGCGGCGGCGATGGCCTATACGTTATGGACGCGCCACCTGCACTTCAACCCCGAGGATCCGCACTGGTTGAACCGCGACCGCTTCGTCCTCTCCGCCGGGCATGGCTCGATGCTGCTCTACGCTCTGCTCTACCTCACCGGATACGATCTGACGCTCGACGACATCAAGAGCTTTCGTCAGTTGAATAGCAAGACGCCGGGACATCCCGAGGCGGAACGAACGCCCGGGGTCGAGGCGACCACCGGCCCGCTCGGCCAGGGGATCGCCAACGCGCTCGGCATGGCGATCGCCGAAGCGCACCTCGGCGCGGTCTACAATCGCTCCGATCAGCCGATCGTCGACCATTTCACGTACTGCATCTGCGGAGACGGCGACCTGATGGAAGGGATCAGTCAAGAGGCGGTGTCGCTGGCCGGGCACTTGAAGCTCGGGAAGCTGATCGTCTTTTACGACGACAATCTCGTCTCGCTCGCGGGACCGACCGATATCACGCTCACCGACGATCCGGTCGCGCGCTTCGACGCGAGCGGCTGGCACACGCAGCTGATCGACATCGACCATGGCAACGACGTCGCGACGATCGATCAGGCCATCACCGTCGCCAAGAACGTCACGGACCGCCCGTCGTTGATCGCGGTGCGGACCCACATCGGCTACGGTTCGCCGCGCCAAGACAGTTATCTCGCGCACGGCGAGGCGCTCGGCCCCGAGAACGTCAAGAAATCGAAAGAGGAGCTGGGGTGGCCGCTCCAACCCGACTTCTACGTGCCCGAAGATGTCCTGGGCTTCTATCGCGAGATCGGCGCGAAGGGCGCCGAGCTTGAGGCGCGGTGGCAGGCGACGTACGACGTATGGAAGCGCGCGAACTCCGACCTCGGCGCGCAGCTCGAGCGCGCGCTGCGCGAGGAGATCCCCGCGAACCTTCCCTGGCCCACGTTCACGGCCGAGAACGGCAACGTGGCGACGCGCGACGCCGGCGGTGCCGTTATGAACGCGATCGCGCTGGCGCTCCCCGAGCTGGTGGGCGGGTCCGCGGACCTTGATCCCTCGACGAAGACGTACCTCAAGAACTGCGGCGACTTCGAACCCGGCAACTACGCGGGGCGCAACATTCATTACGGCGTGCGCGAGCACGCGATGGTGGCTGCGACGAGCGGCATCTCACTGCACGGTGGCCTGCTGCCATTCGCAGCGACGTTCTTCAATTTTGTCGACTACGCCAAGCCCGCCGTGCGCCTCGCGTGCCTCACGGGAATCCGCTCGATCTACGTGTTTACGCACGACTCCGTCTTCCTCGGAGAGGACGGCCCCACTCACGAGCCGATCGAGCAGCTCGCGACGCTGCGGGCGACGCCCAACTGCTACGCGGTGCGCCCCGCCGACGCGCTCGAGACACTCGAGGCCTGGAAGCTCGCGATCGCGAGCAAGCATTCTCCTTACGCCCTCGTGCTGACGCGGCAGAAGGTGCCGTTCCTGGGAGTGCGCGACGCCGCCGTGAGCAAGGGCGCCTACGTCATCGCCGAGGCCGAGGGCGGCCGGCCCGACCTCATTCTGATCGCGACCGGGTCCGAGGTGGCGCTCGCGATCGACACCAAGAAAATTCTCGATGCCAAGGGCGTCCGCACGCGCGTAGTCTCGATGCCCTGCTGGCGGCTCTTCGACGAGCAGCCGCAGTCGTATAGAGACGAGATACTTCCCCCGTCTATCGGCGCGCGGATGTCGATCGAGGCGGCGGCGACCTTGGGCTGGTCGAAGTACGTGGGCGACCACGGGTTCGCGTTTGGTATCGACGGGTTCGGCCGGTCGGCACCGGCGGCGGCGATCGCGACGGCGTTCGGCTTCACGCCGGAACACGTCGCCGACGTCGCGCTGCAAAAATTCGCTTTAGCCGCTCACTAGGAGACGAACATGGAGAAACAAGTTCGGGAACTGCTCGACGCCGGTCAGAGCGTGTGGATCGACTACCTGCGGCGAAGCATGTTCGCCTCCGGCGAGCTCGCGCGCCTCATCGATCGGGGCGTGCGCGGGATGACGAGCAATCCGACGATCTTCGAGAAGGCCATCGGCGCCGGCAACGATTACGACGAGCAGCTCGCAACGCTGATCGGGTCGGAGAAGAACGCCGACGCGCTGTTCTGGGATCTGGCGGTCGCGGACATCCAAAGCGCCTGCGACGCGTTCGCGCCGGTCCACGCGTCTTCGGGCGGCAACGACGGATTCGTGAGCCTCGAGGTCTCGCCGCTGCTCGCCCACGATACCGCGGGCACGATCGCCATGGTCGAAGAGCTCTGGAAGCGAGTGAGCCGGCCGAACGTGATGATCAAGATCCCGGGCACCAAGGAGGGGCTGCCTGCGATCGAAGAGTCGATCTACCGCGGATACAACATCAACGTCACGCTCGTGTTTTCGGTCGAGATGTACGAGCGCGCGGCCCGCGCATACGTCAAGGGCTTGGAGCGCCGCGTAGCCGAGGGTAAGCCGATCGACAAGATTCGCTCGGTCAACTCGGTCTTCGTGAGCCGAATCGACACTGCGATCGACAAGCTGCTGCAAGACCGCATTGCCAAGGGCGAAAAGCTCGAGCCTCTGCTCGGCAAGACCGGCATCGCCGGCCTAAAGCTGACCTATCAAAAGTTCAAGGAGATCTTCGTCGGCGACGACTTCGCCCCGCTTCGTGCAAAGGGCGCCGCGGTCCAGCGCCCGCTGTGGGCCTCGACCTCCACGAAGAATCCGCACTATCCCGACCTCATGTACGTCGAAAACGTGGTGGGACGCGACACCGTCAACACGATGCCGCCGCCGACGTTCGATGCATTGATCGACCACGGAAAGATCGCTCCCGACACCGTCGAGAGCGATCTGCGCGGCGCCGCCGACGTGATGCGCGCGCTGCAGGACGCGAAGATCTCGCTCTTCGACGTGACGCACCAGCTGCAGGTCGAGGGCGTCACGCTCTTCTCGGATTCGTTCGCGGCGCTGCTCGGGGCGATCGTCTACAAGCAGAAGCTCCTCGAGTCGGGCGGCGCCGAACGCGTGCGGCTCTCGCTGGGAACGTCGCAGCCGGCCTATGACTCCGCGCTCGCGCGCCTCGCCGAGGCCGACTTCCTCAAACGTCTTTGGGCGCACGACGCCGCGCTCTGGTCGAGCGATCCCGATGCTGTGGCGATCATCAAGAAGTCGCTGGGATGGCTCGACATTCAACAGCACATGCTGGAAGAGGTTCCGGGGCTCAAGTCTTTTGCCAACGAATCGCGCGAGAGCTTCGGTTTCGCGGTCGTCTGTGGCATGGGGGGCAGCTCGCTCGCACCTGACATCCTCGCCGACACGTTCGGCACGTACGACGGCTACCCCGAGCTGCACGTGCTCGACTCGACTTCTCCGCAACAGATCAAGGAGCTCGAGGGCCAAATTCACATCCCTCACACGATGTTCATCATCTCGAGCAAGAGCGGCACGACGACCGAGCCGAACGCGTTCTACGCGTATTTTCACGAGAAGGTGTCCAAGCAGGTGGGCTCGTCCGTCGCGGGGCGGAACTTCGTCGCGATCACCGACCCCGGAACCACGCTCGACAAGGAGGCTCAGGAGGCGTCGTTCCGCGCCGACTTCGAGAACGACCCGAACATCGGCGGCCGTTACTCGGCGCTCTCGTTCGTCGGCATCGCGCCGGCCGCAATCGCCGGTTACAACGTCAACCTGCTGCTCGATCGCGCGCTCGGCGCGATGCACGCCAACGACCGTAGCGTCGATCCGCGCACGGCTCCGGGCGTGCGGTTCGGCGCCGCGATCGGCGGCCTGGCGGTAAACGGGCGCGACAAGCTCACGATCGTCACGCATCCCGACGTGAAGGCGTTCGGCGCATGGGCGGAACAGCTCATCGCAGAATCGACGGGTAAGCTCGGCAAGGGAATCGTCCCGATTGAGGGCGAGTCGCTCGGCCCGCCAGACGTTTACTCCGACGATCGCGTTTTCGTCTACGTCGGCGCCAATCTGCCCGCGCCCGACGCTGGAGTCGACGAGAAGCTCAAGGCCCTCGAATCGGCCGGTCACCCGGTGATTCGCCTCGCGATGAACGACCGCTACGATCTCGGCGAGCAGTTCTACCTCTGGGAGATCGCGGTGGCGGCTGCCGGCGTGATCCTCGGCATCAACGCGTTCGATCAGCCGAACGTGCAAGAGTCGAAAGACAACACGGTCGCGCTGCTCGCGCAGTACGCGAAGAACGGCAGCTTCGACGAGCCGAAGGCGGACGTCCAGGGCCAGGACTTCGACGTCACCTATCTCTCCGGAAGTCGTGGTGACAAGGGGCAGAGTCCAGCACGGGCTCTGGCGGGACTCTTTGGGCAGCTGCATCCGCACGACTACAACGCCATCACGGCGTACATCGCCCGCAACGAAACGCACGCAAAGCTGCTGGAAGAGCTGCGGCTGAAGATTCGCGACGCGCAGCGCATTGCGACGACCGTCGGCTTCGGGCCGCGCTTCCTGCATTCGACCGGACAGCTCCATAAGGGCGGCCCGGATACGTGCGTCGTGCTGCAGATCACCGCCGACGACCCCGACGATCCGATGATCCCCGGCATGAACGTCGGGTTCCGCACGCTGCTCGCCGCGCAGGCCCTGGGCGATTGGATGTCCCTGGACAAGCGAAATCGGCGGGGCGTGCGCGTGCACCTCAAGGGCGCCGTGGAGCCGGCGCTGCGCGCGCTCATCGATGCGGTGGACGAAGCGCTGGCAGTACGAGCGTAGGAAAGGAAGCGACATGCAACTCGGGATGGTCGGGCTCGGCAAGATGGGCGAATACATGACGCAGCGCCTGATCGGAGGCGGCCATAAAGTGGTCGCGTACGATCGCGATCCGCAAGCCGTTGCGAGGGCGGCCGGGGACGGCGCTACGGGTGCGGACAGCCTCGCCGACATGGTCGCGAAGCTGACGGAATCGCCGAAGGTGGCGTGGGTCATGGTGCCCGCAGGTACGCCGACTGACGATACGATCCACGCGCTCGCCGACGCGATGGGCAGCGGCGCCATTATCATCGACGGCGGCAACAGCAATTATAAAGATGGCCTGCGTCTCTACGCGAACTGCAAGGCCAAAGGCGTCTCGCTGATCGACGCCGGAACAAGCGGCGGCGTCTGGGGGCTGCAGGAAGGCTACTGCCTCATGGTCGGGGGCGACGACGCCCCCGTGAAACACTGCGAGCCGATCTTCCTCACGCTCGCGCCGCCGAACGGCTACGCGCACGTGGGGCCGCCAGGTGCCGGCCACTTCTCCAAAATGGTACACAACGGCATCGAGTACGGACTGCTCCAGGCCTACGGCGAGGGATTCGAGATCCTCAAGGACTCCCGGTACGACTACGACCTCGGACAGCTCGCCGAGCTCTGGACGCACGCGAGCGTCGTGCGCTCGTGGCTTCTCGAGCTGCTGGTTCTGGCGTTCAAGCAAGATCCGGATCTCAAAGACATTCGCGGCTACGTCGAGGACACGGGCGAGGGCCGTTGGACAGTAGAGGCGGCGATCGACGAGAACGTGCCGGCGCCAGTCATCACCCTTTCGCTGCTCGCGCGCATGGCGTCGCGACAGGACGAGTCCTTCAGCGCGAAGGTCGTTGCGGCGCTGCGCAACCAATTCGGCGGGCACGCCGTCAAGAGCGAGGCGCATGCCTGACGATAAGCTCGCGACGGCGACGCGCTCGACGGGCGACGGCGCCGCCGTCAATCCGCTGCGCGAGGGTCTAGTGTCGGATCGCATCACGAACCCGTGCAGCGCCGTCTTCTTCGGCGCCAGCGGCGATCTGTTCAAGCGTATGCTGCTGCCGGCCGTCTACGCGATGCGCTTGAACGGGACGCTCCCGACGGACTTCGCCCTCGTCGGCTTCGCGCGTACAGCGTACGACAACGACGGCTTTCGCGCGTACTGCCGCAAGCAGCTCGAGCTCTTCATGCCGGAGGGGCAGAAGCCGCAGGGCGAGCTGTGGGACGATTTTGCGCGCAGGATCAGCTACGTCACGGCCGACTTCAACGACACTCGGCACTTCACGGCGCTGAAAGACCGCCTCGCGGAGAATGACGAGCAGCTCGGCACCGCCGGGAACCACCTGTTCTACCTCGCGACGCCGCCGCCGGTCTTCCCGGAGATCATCAAACACCTCAAGCGGTCCGGGCTCGAAAAGAGCGACACGGGCTGGACGCGAGTGGTCGTCGAGAAGCCGTTCGGAACCGATCTCGAGTCGGCGCGCGTGCTGCAGAGCGCGATCGAGGCGGTCTTCCCCGAAAACGAGATCTACCGCATCGATCACTACCTGGGCAAGGAGCCGGTGCAAGACATCCTCGCGCTGCGCTTCGCCAACACGATCTTCGAGCCGATCTGGAACCGCAACTACGTGCAGAACGTCCAGATCACGTCGGCCGAATCTCTCGGCGTCGAGCTGCGCGGCGCGTATTACGATCACGCCGGCGCTCTGCGCGACATGATCCAGAACCACGTCATCAACCTGCTGGCCTTGGTCGCTATGGAGGCGCCGATCTCGTCGGCCGCCGACGACATCCGGGACGAGAAGTACAAGGTGCTCGCCGCGATCACGCCGTCGGCGCACGCCGCGGTGTTCTCGATGTCGGCACGCGGGCAGTACGGCCCCGGGACGATCGACGGACACGGCGTCAAGGGGTATCGCGAGGAGCCGGACGTCGCGCCCGACTCCAACACGGAGACGTTCGCGGCGGTCAAGTTCTACATCGAAAACTGGCGCTGGGCGGGCGTTCCGTTCTATCTGCGCTCCGGAAAGCGGTTGTCGCGCAAGGTCTCCGAGATCGCCGTCACATTCAAGCCGATCCCGCATCGCTTCTACGGCGAGTCGACCGACCGGATCGAGCCGGACGTGCTCGTGATCAAGATCGAGCCCGACGAGGGCATCTCGTTGCGCTTTGAGGCCAAGATCCCCGGCCCGAAAGAGCACGTGCGCAGCGTCTACATGGACTTCAACTACGGCACCGGCTTCGGCGTGCAGTCGCCCCCGGCATACGAACGGCTGATCGGGGACGTCATGCTCGGCGACCAGACGCTCTTCACGCGCTGGGACGCCGTCGAGCGCGCCTGGGAGATCGTGACGCCGATCCTCGAGGTTTGGCAGAACACGAAGGACTTTTCGTTCCCGAACTACGCCGCGGGAAGCCAGGGACCCGAGAGCGCGCACGCGCTCTTCCCCGACTGGCGACACCTGTGAGCATCGATCTCGCCCCGGTGCTAGACGAGCTCAACGAACGCTCGCGCGAGCGCGGCAGCGACGTGCAGGGCGCCCTCATGACGCTCGTCGTCTTCTTCGAGGACGCGGCGATCGGCGAGCTGGCTCGCGACCGGATTCACACGCTTGCGTCCAAGCATCCGGCGCGCGTGATCGTCCTCGACGGAACGCTGGGTCCGGACGTCGCGCGCATGGAGGCCGGCGATTGGATCGAGCTCGGCGCGAAGGACTGCTCGGCCGACACGCTGCGCTCGGCAATCGCGGCGCTGCGGCTGCCCGAGGCTCCGCTGGTGTTGCTGTGGATCGCGCCCGGCATCGGCGACGACCCGCGCTTCGCCACGCTGTCCGCTGCGGTGCAGACGGTCGTGTATAACAGCTCCCTCGTGGACAGCGGGCACGAAGCGCTATGCGAGCTGGTCGAGTACGTCGAACATCACCCGCGACTGCCGCTCGCGGACATCGCGTACCTGCGCCTGGCGCCGTGGCAAGAGAGCATCGCCATCTTCTTCGACGGCAAGGACGTCCAGGAGCTCTTCGACCTGTGTCGCGTCGAGATCGCCTGCGGCTCGGAGCCCGAGGGATTCTACCTGCTGGGCTGGCTCGCCAGCCGCCTGCAGTGGAAGCCGTGCTCGGAACACTCGCTCCTCACGCGTCGCGGCAACGAGATCGAATTCGAGATCCGGCGCGAAGGCGAGCCGCGCAGGATCTCGTGCGTCGCGCTCAGCTCCGCACACTCGAAGTTCGTCGCCGAGGTCGATAAGAAAGCGGAGACGATCCAGCTTAGCGTGACGGGCTCCAGCAAACATCCGAGGCGCTATCGCGCGATCAGCAACCCCGGCATCGCCGCGTTGCTGGAACGGGCGATCCTGTGGGGTCAGAACGATCGAGTTTTTGCGGATTCACTCAGCGCGGCAGGCGAAATCCTCGCGTGCGGAAGGAGATAACGGTGTCGGCTCGAGGCGAGATGCACGTCTACCGGGATCCGGCGGCGCTCGCGCGCGCGCTGGCGGACTACGTCGTGGCGACGGCCGGGCTCGCGATGGCGGAGCGCGGCGTTTTCCGAATCGCCCTATCCGGCGGCCATACGCCGCAAACGACGTACGAGGTGCTCGGGCGGGAGCCGCTGCGGGCAGAGATCTCCTGGAGCGACACGTTCATCTATTTCGGCGACGAGCGGTGCGTCCCGCCGAACGACGAGCAATCCAACTACCGGATGGTCCAGCGCGCGCTGCTCCAGCACGTTCCCATTCCGCCGGCGAACGTCCATCGCATTCGCGGCGAGATAGATCCTGGATTGGCGGCCAACGAATACGGCTCCATCTTGCGCGCCGATCTCGGGAACGCGCCGCACTTCGACCTGATGCTGCTGGGCCTCGGCAAGGACGGACACACGGCATCACTCTTTCCCGGCATGGCGCCGGACATGGACAACGCGGCGTTGGTTCGTGCAGTTTATGCCGAGGCGGACGCGATGTGGCGCGTGACGATCACGCCCAAGGTCATCAACATGTCGCGCAGCGTCGCGTTCGCCGTGCAGGGCTCGGACAAGGCTGAAATTCTCGCGCAGGTGTGCGAAGGTTCGTACGATCCGACGCAATATCCCGCGCAAATCGTGCAGCCGGAATCGGGACGGCTGGCATGGTTCGTCGACGAGCTCGCCGCCGGCATGCTGCGAAAGAAGACTCACTGAAGCGGCTCGTCCTCAACGCCGACGATTTTGGGGCCGCCCCGGAGGTCAACGAGGCGGTGGAGCGCGCGCATCGCGACGGAGTGCTGCGCTCGGCGAGCCTGATGGTCGGCGCGCCCGCCGCGGCCGACGCCATCGAGCGCGCGCGGCGGATGCCCGGCCTCGCGGTAGGTCTGCACATCGTGCTCGTCAACGGACGCCCCGTGCTGCCTCCCGAATGCGTTCCCGATCTCGTGGACGAGCGCGGCGAGTTTCTCGTGGACCTGGTGCGTGCGGGATTCCGCTTCTTCTTGCGCCCCGGCATACGCGCTCAGCTGGCCGCGGAAGTTCGCGCGCAGTTCGAGCGGTTCGCCCGGGCGGAACTCGCCCTGGATCACGTCGACGCCCAATCCCACATGCACGTCCACCCGACGGTCTTCGGCCTGATCATGCGCATCGGCCGCGAGTATGGGATGCAAGCGATTCGCATCCCGCGTGAACCGTTAGGGACGACGCGCAGCATCGGGCCGTGGCTCTGGCTAATGCGGACCCGCGCACGCCGCGCGGGGATCGCGTGCAACGACTACGCGTTCGGCGTCACGGAGGCCGGCACGCTCACCGAGCAGCGAGTCTTGGAGCTGATCGAGGCGCTCCCCGACGGTGTCACCGAGATCTTCTTCCATCCCGCCACGGGTGCGTTCAGCGGCGCCGACCGCGGCACCGAGCGCTACGCGTGGGAGGGCGAGCTCGGCGCGCTGACCAGCCCGCTCGTGCGCGACGCAATCGCGCGTAACGGCATCGTCAGTACGACGTACGGCGAAATCGCGAGCGACCGAGTTTGATCCTCTTCATCGTCGGCATCGCCGGTGCGGCGTATCTCGGCGCGGCTGCAGCTTGCCTCATCGCCTTCGCGTTACGGCCCCTGGAGACGGCTACGGAGTTTCTTCCGACGGTCACCATCCTGAAGCCGATTGCGGGACTCGAACCGGAGCTGTACGAGAACCTGGCGTCGTTCTGCACGCAGGACTACGAAGAGTGGCATCAGGTCGTGCTGTGCTTGCACTCGCGCGAGGATCCGGCGCTGGCCGTCGCCGAGCGGATCGCTTCAGATTTTCCGTCGCGCACGGCGATCGCGATCGGGGAGGCGGCGGGAATGCTTAATCCCAAGATCGCGAACCTGGCGAAGCCCGGAGTCGAGCTGCGCGGCGAGATCGTCGTCATCGCCGATAGCGACGTGCGCGTCGGGCGCGACTACCTGCGCGCGCTCGCGGCGTCGTTTGCGTCGGAGCGCGTCGGGGCAGCGACGTGCCTCTACTCCGGGATGCCGGGCCCCGGATCGATCGCCCGTCTCGGCGCGCTCTACATCGAAGACGGATTCGCGCCGTCGGTCTTAGTGGCGCTCGGGATCGGGAGGCTTCGCTTCTGCCTGGGGGCGTCGATGGCGGTGCGGCGGAGCCTGCTCGAAGCGATCGGTGGACTCGCCGCCCTGGGTCAGCATCTCGCTGACGACCACCGGCTAGGCGAGCTCGTCGCAGAGAGCGACCGGGAGGTCGTGCTGTCGCGCTACGTGGTTAGCACGGCCGTTACCGAGACGACGCTGCGCGACCTCTGGCTGCATGAGCTGCGCTGGGCGCGCACGAACCTCGCGCTAGCGCCGGCGGGCTACCTTTTCTCGTTCGTGACCTACGCGCTGCCATTCGCGCTGATTTATCTGGCGGTGTCGCGCAATCTCGCGTGGGGCATCCCGTTGCTCGCCGTGGTCGCGGGGCTGCGCGTTGCGGTGCACTGCCTCGCGCGCTGGGCGCTGCGCGTCCGCAGACCCGGCGACCTCGCGCTCATCGTTCCTCGCGACTTCCTGAGCCTCGCGGAGTGGGTCGCGAGCCTGCTCGGCCGAGCCGTGCGCTGGCGCGCGAAAGAGTACCCGAGGGTGACGTGAGGTTCGACCGCTGGTCGTGGCTGACGGTCGCGCTCTTCGTTCTGCTAGCCGGCGCCTACATCTATCTGGGAAGCTGGCGCTACAATATATTTCGCGCGGGGGTAGACGACTGCATCTTCACGCAGGTCGCTAGCAGCCTGCTGACGGGGTTCTCATCGACGATCGAGGGCTCCGTCAATCACTTTCTCGTGCACTTTTCGCCAATCTTGGCGATAGCGACGCCCTTTGTTAAGGTCTTCAACGGCGCGCGCGGGTTAATCGTCCTACAGTGCCTGCTCGCCGCCGCGACGATTTTCCCATTATGGTCGATGGCGGCGTCCCGTTTACCGAAGTGGTTAGCCTTCGCTACGACGCTCGTCGCGGCAACGTATCCGCCCCTGAGCGCAGCGGCCGTCGGGGACTTTCACGAGCTGGCTTTTACGCCGCCGCTTGCCGCCACGCTGGTTTGGGCAGTCGACCGCAAGGCGTGGCGAATCGCCATCGCGGCCGCCGTCGCGCTCGCCATGGTCAAAGAAGACCAGTTTATCAGCTTGGCGTTTATCGGCATTGCCGTCGCGGTGATGGGTCGAAGCGACCGCGCGACGCGAACGTGCGGCCTCTGGATCACGTCGATCGGAGCGCTCGCGGCCGCATTGTATTTCGGCGCGGTACGCCCACTCGTCAACCCGCACTTTCCGTACTTCGCGCTGCACTTTTACGAGTGGTGGCGCTTCCCCGCGACGACAGCGGGGTTCGTGGCGCCGTCGTCGCCTCTGCGCGTCCAGTACCTCTTCGACGCTCTGCTGCCGTTGGCGTTTCTTCCGCTGCTCTCGCGGTACATGCTCTTCGCGCTGCCCGGTTTGGCCGAGGTCCTGCTCTCGCACGAAGGGATTACCATGTCGCTGGGCGCGCATTACACGGCGACCTGGAGCGGCTACCTGCTGTGCGCGTTCGTCGACGGCATGGCGCGCGTCTATCAGCGCCGGCCGGTCGCCGCAAAAGGCACGCTCGCGTTTGCGCTCGTGGTGTCGCTTTGGACGTCGCGCTATCACAGCCCGATCGATCCTGCGTTTGCGCTCTACCGTGAGCCGAATGCGGCGGACAGAATACGCGACCGCGAGTTGTCGGCGCTGCCGCGCGACGCCAGCCTCGGAAGCGGTCCATGGGTGCTGCCGCACGTTGCGATGAACCCGCGGGCCACGGTAGCGATGACCGAGGGTGAGGAATACCTCGTGTTCGACCACTTCACCGACCCTTCGTATTGGATCGCCGCGGATCACCCGACTATACTGCGGCTGACGCGGACTCGAGAGTACGCGCAAGTTTACAACGGAGCCGGAATCGTCGTGCTGCAGCGCATGGATCGCTGACGCAGCGCGTCACAAACCAGGCTTCCACTTGTTAAGGACAAGTAAGACATAGGAGGCCCCGCCATGAGCTACTCGCGCGCCGCCCATTTCGAGATCGCCCTCGTCTCATTGATCGCCCTGGCAGGCCCTATTACTGGACGGGCCGCGAGCCTGCCGTACGCGCAGATGGCCCCGCTGAGCCAGTACCTTAGCGCGGACCGCCAGGCTGAGATAGACCTTGCGCGCAGTGCCGCGCCTCCGGCGATTTCACTGCACGCGACCGTCCTCGTGTTCACGCCACAGGGCTACGCAACCGCCGAGCACGGTACCAACGGCTTCACGTGTGTTGTGGAACGCTCGTGGAACGATCCGTTCGATGACGCTGAGTTCTGGAACTGGAAAATGCGGGCGCCCGTCTGCTACAATGCGCCGGCCTCGCGCACCGTGCTGCAATACACGATCTTTCGGACAAAAATGGCTTTAGGCGGCGTCAGCAAGAGTCAGATGCTCGACCGCCTGCGGAGCGCTATCGCGAACGGAGAGTTGCCCCCGGCGGAGGGGGGTTCCATGGCGTATATGATGTCGAAGGAGCAGTACCTGAACGACGATGCCAAGTCGTGGTATCCCCACGTGATGTTTTACGCGCCGAGAGCAGATGCCGCAAATGACGGAGAGAGCTGGGGTGCGGATCGGCGAGGCTCTCCCGTGGTTTTCGATTCGTCGCACCACGTAAACCCCGAGCCGTTTACGGTCTTCTTCGTCCCGGTCGCCCATTGGTCGGACGGATCACTCGGGCCGGGCACGTAATCGGTTTAGCGCCGTAAGCGAGACGCTGCCGCTCGTTGCGATTCGCGCAGCGATGTACTATCTTTAGGGCAGTGGCAAAGGCAACATTCGTCATCGTCGGCGCCGGCGTTGCCGCTGCGACCGCCGCAGCCACGTTGCGGTCCAGCGGTTTCGACGGACGTTTGGTGATGGTCGGACAGGAGGCCGACCCGCCGTACAATCGGCCCACTCTTTCCAAAGAGCGCCTGCGTAACGAAATCGGCGATGCAAAGGCCCTATTTCACCCGCTGGACTACTACCGCTCGAAAGAGATCGAGCTGCTTCTGGACCAGCGAGTGCGGCACCTCAACGTTGCCGAGCACTCGATCCAGCTTGCGAACGGCGACACGCTCGGCTATGACAACGTGCTCGTCACAACAGGGGCTCACTTGCGCCGTCTCAACGCGCCCGGAGAGCAGCTGCCGGGGGTCTATTATTTGCGGAGTCTTGCTGATGCACGCGTGCTGAGCCAGGTGCTCGCGCAACGTCCGCGCGTCGTGGTCACGGGCACCGGGTTCATCGGATGCGAGGTGGCCGCATCTGCGAGAACCGTCGGCTGCGACGTCACGCTGGTCGGCAACACGCCGCCGCTCGCTCACGCGCTCGGCTCCGAGATCGGCGCGCTGTACGTGCAGTACCATCGTGCGCAGGGCGTCGACGTCCGCACCGGAACCTTCGTCGCAAGCTTCGAGGGGAGCGGCCGTCTCGAACGAGCCGTGCTCCAGGACGGGAGCCGCGTGGATTGCGACGTGGCCGTGATCGGCATCGGGGTTGAGCCTTCGTTCGAAATTCTAACGAACACACCCGTGGAAGTGGGCGGCGGCGTCCTCGTCAACGAGTTTTGCCAGACGAGCGTGCCGCGCGTGTTTGCGGCCGGAGACGTGGCATCGTCGTGGAATCCACGCTACGCAAAGCGTCTACGGGTCGAGCACTTCGACAACGCTCAGCATCAAGCCATCGTCGCCGCCAAGGCGATGCTTGGGCCGACCAATCCGTACGACCCCATTCCGTCCTTTTGGTCGGATCAATTCTCATACAGCTTGCGGTATCGCGGCGACGCACACCAGTGGGATTCGGTCGCGTTCCGCGGAGACACCCAAGCCGGCTCATTCAGCGCGTTCTACGTCAAAGGCGGCGCCGTTCAGGCCGTCTGCAGCGTCAATCGCTATGCAGAAAACTATGGTGCGCAGCGCCTCATCGGCAAGCACGTCGAGCCGCGCCTACTGGAAGACGACAATGTCAACGTAAAGGAGATTGACGTCTAAATCTTGCGCGATCGGCAGCCAACCAGTCACGAGCGGCGCGCCGGAGTGCCGTGGGATGCGTCCTATCAGGATGGCCCCGCGCCGTGGGACACGGGCCGGCCGCAACCGGCAATCGTGCGTTTGGCATCCGGGAATGCATTCGCCGGAACGGTTCTCGATGCAGGCTGCGGTACCGGCGAGAACGCCCTCTTAATCGCCTCGCTGGGATCATCCGTTCTCGCCGTCGACGTGGCCGAGACAGCGCTTACGATCGCCCGGGCGAAGGCCGCCGACCGCAGAATCACAGTCGAGTTCGCCGCAGCCGACGCGCTCCGGCTGCAGCGCCTGGGGCGCAAGTTTGAGACGGTGCTGGACTGCGGATTGTTTCACACCTTCGACGGCCACGAGCGAGCCGCATACGCTGCGAGCCTAGCGTCGGTCACCGAGCACGGCGGAACGTTGTACGTGTTTTGCTTCAGCGACATTGGTCGAGGTGTTGGCCCGCATCCCGTTACTCAGGCCGAACTGCGAGCGGCGTTTGTGCGCGCCAACGGATGGAACGTCTCCGCCATCGACGCGGAGCGGATCCAGACGAGATTCCACGGTGAGGACGGCGCACCGGCCTGGTTCGCTACGGTCAAACGGATCTAGGTCGCTCCGCAATATGGAGGCACGGGCAACGAGAACGTCAAGATTTGGACTTCGGTTTGCTTTTGGATTTTTTGGAAGCTTCGCGGTTAATAGAGATCGCAGCCAACACGAGACCCTTCAGAGCGCCCTCGTTGATCTTATCCTTTTCGAATAGATCGATGGCGCGCCTCTGGTTCCCGTCGAGGCTGGCGTTGAACAGTTTCTTGGGATCCGGCAGAAACGCGCCCTGCTGAAAGGTAAGCTTCACCTTGCCCTTGAGCGGGTTGGCGCACGCGATGATCCCATCGTGATACCAAACTGGAGTGCCCATCCACTTCCAATCCTCGACCACCGCTGGGTCCGCTTCTTTGATGACCCTGCGTATTTCGGAAAACGTGTCGTGACGCCAGTCGTCCAGTTCCGAAATGAGCTCGTCGATCTTTTGCGATGGACTCTTCATTTCGGGAACTGGCGGAGGCCGATGGTCGTTCCGTTGGGATCCTTGAAACTTGCCACCAACAGCCCCTGGGCGACGTCGGTGACGTCCCGAACCTTCTCTGCTCCGGCCGCGAGGAGGGTCGCTAATGCCGCGTTGATATCGCTGACGGTCACGTATACGAGCGCTCCAGATTGGTCGGGCTGCGCTGCCTGAGGAACGAGCCCAAGCTCCATGTCTCCGGATTTGAAGCCGACGTAGTACGGGGTGTCGGCGTACGGCTCGGTACCGAGCAAGGTAGCGAAGAACTCCTTTGTCTTGGCAATGTCCGAGGCGGGGTAGATGACGAGGCTGACCGGGTTCATCTTGTCTCCTATTTCGGAAGGGTTTGCCAGGGTGACGAAATCCGGCGACGAGATGTGACCGACTAGAGCCCGAGTATTTGGCGCACGCGGTCCGGCCGCGAGATCACGTAGATCTCGCGAATCCGCTTGCCTGCGACGACGAATCCCATCACCGACAATGGTTCGCCGTTGGGAAGCCAGGACACGATTCCGGGCGTCCCGTTGACGATCACCGGCTCGGTACCTTGAATCACTTTGGAGAACCCGACCGCCGATGAAGCAACCGCCTGCGCTCCACGGATTCCCCTCAGGGCGGGTTCGCGATCGGCGCGCAAGAGAACGTCGGGATCGAGCACCGCTACTAGCGCTTCAAAGTCGCCCTCGCGAGCAGCCGCGATGAACGCGTCGACGACCGCGCGCCGTTGGGCAAAGCCGGCGTTCGGAGGCGCTGCTCCCTGCACTCGGCGACGCGCGCGGCTCGCCAGTTGCCGGGCTGCAGCCGGCGACCGGTCCACGATCGGCGCGATCTCCTCGAACGGCATCGCAAACATGTCGTGCAGCACGAACGCCAGCCGCTCCGAGGGAGTGAGGCTGTCGAGGACGACGAGGAGTGCCAAGCCGACGGAATCCGCCGTCAGCACCTCGTCTTCGGGACTCTCCTCGCGGGTGACGATGAAGTCCGGGATCGGCTCGAGTGGTTCTTCGTTCTTCGCGCGCCGAGCGCGCAGCATGTCGACGCAGATCCGACTCACGACCGTCGTCAGCCAGCCGCCGAGATTCTCGATGCCGCTGGTTTCTCGCTGGCTCAGCCGCAGCCAGGCCTCCTGAACGGCGTCGTCCGCATCGTCGAGCGAGCCGAGCATCCGGTACGCGACGCCCCTCAAATGCGATCGGTTCTCTTCGAACCGATCCGCCAGCCACGTCGTCATCTACTTCTATTTTCGCGCTGTGACGGCCGACACCCGGTGTGGAACGCTCAGCCGATCTCAGGGCGACGTGCGGAGGGCTTTGGAGCCGAGGGTTTTTAGGTTGACGCCGTTGGCTTCGAGAATCGTGCCCTCGACGCGCTGCAGCTCGACCACCGCCTTATTCAGATCGGTCTGCGCCTGCAGCTCGCGACCGCGCGCGGCGGCAAGCTGCACCTGCCGCTGCAGCACTAGGAACGTCGTGGACGTACCGTTGTGGAACTTGCGCACCTCGCTGTTATACACGGCTTCCGCGGATTGGCGCGACTGGCTCGCGGCGTAGAGCCGCGAGAGCGCCGACTGGTAGCTTTGTAGCGCGTCGCGGGCTTCAGAGCCGATGCGCTGATTCAGGCCTTCCGCCCCAACCGCAGCCTGCTGCTCCTCTTGATTCGCTACCTGTTTGAGACCGCGCGCGAAAGCGTTCTCCAGCGGAATGTTGACGTTGAACGAAATGTTGAACGCCGGATAGCGCCACGCCCACATGTTTGCCGTGGCCTGCCCCATCTTGCCGATCGATACCGGGGGCGGCGTCGGGCAAACGCCGCCCGGAAGCCCGCATCCGTTCGATTCGAAGCTCGGTACCGGCGCGAGGACGCCGGCGAAACCGTTGCTCTGATACTGCACCTGAAGATCGGCCTGCGGAAGCAACTGATTCTTCGCATAGGCTTCGTCGACGTCGGCCTGCCGGATCTGGTCCCGCGCTTGCCGCACCTCGGGCCGAAACTGCGCAGCCAACGCCACGATGGATGACAGATCTTCGACCGTGGGGAGCTGCTGTACCGGGGACGACGGCACGACGTTGGCGCGCCAGATCGGATCGTCGGGATCGGAGACGATCAGGCTCTTCAGCTGATTTTGCAGCTTCGATACCGTCTCGAGCGCAGCGAACACGTCGCTCTGGAAGGTCGCCACTTGACTCTGCGCCTCGACCGCGGTCACCGGCGGCGCCGCGCCGCGTCGCGCGATTCGCACGATGCTCTGCTCCTGCAGCGCCGCCTCTTTGAGCGCCTCTTCCTGGATGGCGACGTTGCGCCAGGCTGCGACGAGGTTCCAATAGGCGTCGGCGACTTGCGCGATCGTGCTCGAGGCGTCGACGAGCTCCTGCGCCTCCTGCGAATCGGCCGTAAGGAGCTGAAGTTTGAGTGCGCGCTTCGCTTCGTTCATCCCGAAATTGCGCAGCAAGGGCTGCGTCACCGCTAAATTTAACGACGACTGATAGTACGGATTGAACGTGTTGATGATCGTGTTGTTGATGGTGCGAGTGCGCGTGATCCCGGCGCTATACGTCGTACCGTTGACGAGCTGTCCCGAGAACGATCCCTGGAAGTTGTATTGATGCTGGATGATATTGCCGGGTCCTGCGGTCTCGCACGGGAAGGGCAATCCCGTGAAACCCGTGCACGTGTACAGTCCCGGATTGCCGGGACCCGCGAAAAAGAGATTTTCCGGCGGCGTGACCGAGAAATTCGACGACGGCTCGAGCTGGAGCTGCGTGTCGAAGGCGGATTTGGCCTCCGTGATGCGGTAGCGGGCGATGCGCGCGTTCGAGGACGAGATCGCAAGGTTCGGGTTTTGCAGAAGGGCCATCGCGACGGCGTCCTGCAGCGAGATCCCGACGAAGGGCTGCTGGGTGACGCCCACGATCGCGGGGGAACTCGGCTGAGCGGCGGGTGCACGATATCCCGGCGCGACGCTCGGCACCGGAGCCACGCTCGCCGACGGTATCGGCGTCGGCAGCATCGCTCGCTTCGGCAGGTTGTCGTCCACCTGCGCGGAGATCGGCTCGAGCGGAAACATGGCAGCGGCGAGCGCGGCGACTGCGAGAGCGACGGATAGCGTCCGGGCCTTGGAGTATCTCACACGCTTACCGCGCCAGCGCCTGGCTTCCGAGCGTCCGCAAGTCGACGCCGTTGTCCGTCAGGATCGAGCCGTCGACGCGATGCAGCTCGACGATGGCTTGATTGAGATCGGTCTGCGCATCGAGCTCCTGACCGCGGGCCTGCGCGAGCTGTACCTGCCGCTGGAGCACCAGGAACGTCGTCGAGGCGCCCGCGTGGAACTTCCGCACCTCGCTCGCATACACGGCTTCGGCCGCCTCTCGCGAGCGCCGCGCCGCATCGAGGCGCGAGAGAGACGACTGATACGCCTGCAGCGCTATCCGCGCCTCGGCGCCGATGCGCACGGCTACGCCTCGCATGAGGATCGCTGCTTGCCGAGTCTCCTCGGCCGCGACGCCGCGCTCGCCGCGGGCTAAGTTAGCCTGAAGCGGGTAGCCGACGATCAGCGCGACGTTGAAGGTCGGAAAGTACGCCGCCCACATGTTGTGATAGGCGAACGCCATCGTGCCCTGCGTCTGCGGCGGCGGCGTCGGACATGCGCTCAACGCGGACGAATTGAAGCACACGCTCGACAAGAACGCCGGAACGGGGGCCAGCAACCCCGCGAAGCCGTTGCTGAGGTACTGCGCCTTGACGTCGCCCTGCGGCAGCGACTGGTTCTTCGCAAGCGCTCGATCGATATCGGCTTGATGTGCCTTGGCTTGCGCCTGCAACACCTCGGGCCGGTGCTGCCGCCCCTCGGCCACGATCGTGGCCAGGTCCGACGGCGTGGGCAGCTGCAAAACGGACGTCGAGGGAACGAGGTTGGCGCGCCAGATCGGATCGCCGGCGTCGGTCATGACGAGACTCTTGAGCTGGTTTTGCAGCTCGGAGACGTTCTGCAGCGCCGAATACACGTCGTCGCGGAACGTTTCGACCTGCGTCTCCGACTCGACCGCGTCGACGTTGGCTCCCTCGCCGCGCCGCGCGAGGCGCACGTTGCTCTGTTGCTGGGCGATGGCCTGCCCCAATGCCTCTTCCTGAATCGCGACGTTGCGCCACGCCGCGACGAGTTGCCAATAGGTGTTCTCGACCTGCGCGATCGTATTCGATGCGTCGATCAACGCCTGTGCCGCCTTCGCCTCCTCGTTCACGAACGCCAGCTTCAGCTGACGCTTGTTGGCGTTCATGCCCGCGTTCTTCAGCAGCGGCTGCGTCACAGCGAGGTTGAGCGTCGCGATGTAATACGGGTTGTAGGCGTCGAAGACGGTGTTGTTATAGGTGCGGCTCTGCTGGATGCCGGCCTGGTACGTCATGCCGTTCTCGGTCTGGCCGCCGACGCCGTACTGGAAGGCCGACTGGTGCTGGATGATGTTACCCGGACCGGTCGTGAAGATCACACCCGGCGTCGAGTTGGGCCCGGGCGAATACCTCCCCACTTCGCCCGGACCTGCCACGAAAGCGTTTTGCGGCGGATTCACGGTGAAGCTCGACGACGGCTTGAGCTGCAGCTGCACGTCGTACGCGCCCTTGGCTTCCACGATCGTATAGCGCGCAACGCGCACGTTCGACGCAGAAACGGCCAGATCCGGATTCTTCAGCAGCGCCATCGCAATCGCGTCTTGCAGCGAGATGCCGACGAACGGCTGCTGCGTCACGCCGACGACGTGCGCCTCCGTCGGCGCCACTTCTGGCGCGCGATAACCGGGCGCAACGCTGGGCACGACCGGCAGGCGCGGCGATGGAACCGCGGGAGGAAGTTGTGCCGACGTGGGAGGCTGGGCCGACGTGGGCTGCACCGGCAGCGTCGCGAGCGCCGTGACAGCGATCGCTACGAAGGCGGGAACGACGGGCCGTTTCACGATCGCGCGACCCTATTGCGCCAGCGCGTGCGTGCCGAGCGTCTGCACGTCGACGCCGTTGATGCTGAGGATCGTCCCTTGCACGCGCTGGAGCTCGACGATCGACTCGTTGAGCTGCGTCTGCGCCTGCAGCTCGGCGCCGCGCGCTTCCGCGAGCTGAACCTGACGCTGGAGGACCAGGTACGTCGTCGACTCGCCGTTGCGGAACTTACGAGCCTCGCTCGCGTAGACGGTCTCGGCATCCTCGCGCGCACGCCGTGCCGCGTTCAGCTTGGAGAGAGCGGAGTCGTAGCTCTGCAGCGCGTTGCGCGCCTCCGCGCCGATGCGCTGCTCGACACTAGCCAAAGCAACCTTCGCCTGCGTCGTCTCCTCGCTCGCGACGCCGCGCAGGCCGCGCGCGACGCGCCCCTGGATCGGATAGCCGACGATCAAGGCGATGTTGAACGTCGGAAAGTAGCCGGCCCACATGCTGTGATAGGCAAAGGCCATTTTTCCTTGGGTGTTGGGCGGCGGCGTCGGGCAGGTTTGCAGCCCGAGTCCTCCGCCTTGTGGGGCTCGCGCCGCTGTGCAGTAGCCCAAGATAAACGCGGGCACCGGCGTGAGCAGGCCGGCGAATCCGTTGCTCTCGTACTGCGCCTGGACGTCGGCCTGCGGCAGCGATTGATTCTTGGCGAACACGACGTCGATGTCGGCGGCGAGGCGCTTATCCTGGGCCTGCCGGACTTCCGGTCGATGCTGTTGCGCCTGGGCAATCACGTCAGCGAGCTGGCTCGCCTTCGGGAGCTGCTGCACCGACGTCGAGGGCACGAGATTCGCATCCCAAACCGGATCCCGCGCGTTGGCCGCGACGAGGCTCTTAAGCCGGTTCTGCAGCTGCGAAACGGTCTGCAGCGCGGAGTAGACGGCGTCTTGGAAGTTCGATACTTGAGTCTGCGACTCGATCGCCTCGATCGGCGCCGCGGCGCCTCGCCGCGCGAGCCGCACGTTGCTCTGTTGCTGCGCGACGGCCTCCGTCAGCGCGGCCTCCTGGATCGCGACGTTGCGCCAGGCCGCGACGAGATCCCAGTAGGTGTTTTCGACCTGCGAGATCGTCGTCGACGCGTCGACCAGGGTCTGGGCCGTGGCGGCGTCGGAGTTGATGAAGGCGAGCTTGAGCTGGCGCTTTGCCGAGTTCATGCCGAAATTCTTGAGCAGCGGCTGCGTGACCGAGAGGTTGAGCGACGCGAGATAGATGGGGTTGTACGCGTTGAAGACGGTGTTGTTGTAGGTGCGCTGCTGCGTGATCGAGCCGCTATAGGTCGTCCCATTGACCGTCTGACCGTTGACGCCGTACTGAAAACCCGACTGATGCTGAATGATGTTGCCGGGACCGGTCGTGGACGTCGGCACCGGCCCGGGGTAGCGGCCTAGATCGCCCGGACCCGCTTCGAGGAAGTTGACCGGCGGATTGTCGGAGTAGCTCGACGACGGCTGCAGGTGCAGCGCGACGTCGAACGCGCCCTTGCTCTGGACGACGTTATAGCGCGCCACCCTGAAGTTCGATGCCGAGACCGCGAGGTTCGGGTTGCGCAGCAGCCCCATCGCGATGGCGTCCTGCAGCGAGATGCCGACGAACGGCTGCGCCGTGACGCCGACGATCGCCGGCGCGCCCGGTGTCACGCGCGGCGCCGCATAGCCCGGCGCGACGCTCGGCACGACCGGAAGCAGCAGCGACGGCGTCGCGCTCGGAACGACGGCGCGGCTCGGAAGCGCGTCATCTTGCGCGGCGATCGGGTGCGCGGGCAGAACCGCCGCCGCGACGGCCATAGCGGCGACGAGCGCGGGAAGCGCTCGATTCTTCGCCGATCTCATTCCGTCAAGGCGACGCCGATGCGCGGCCGGCGCAGCAGAAAGACGAGCGGCGCAAGGCCCAACGTGATGACGGCCACCCAGCGCGACGTATCGGCGTAGGATTGGACCGCGGACTGCGCCGAGACGAGGATGCGCAGCCGCTCCATCGTCACGGGGTTCTGCGTGCCGCCCTGACCGAGCACGAACTGCGCGGTCGGCAAGTGGGCCAGCGTCTGCGTCGAGGCGAGCTCCGTCTGGTGGATCGTGAAGCCGCGAACCAACAGCGTGATGAGAATTGCCGCCGCCAGACTCCCGCCGATCTGGCGCGACAAGTTGAAGAACGCGGCGGTCGCCGGAACCTCTTTGTCGGGCACGCTGCCGATAACCGAAACGGAGAGCGGCACGAAGATCTGAGCGAGCCCGATGCCGCTGAGGATCAGCGGCGCCACCAGGCTATGAAAATCCGAGACGGGCGTCGTGATACTCCCCAGCCACCAGTTCGAGATCGCGAGCAAGACGAACCCGAGCAGAGCCTGCAGCCGAGGGTCCACGAGGCCGCGCTGCGTCAGGATCGCCGTCAACGGCGTAAAGAAGAGCACGGCGCCCGCGCGGATCATGACCGTCGCTCCGGAGAGCGTCGCAGTGAAACCGAGCGAATTGATCAGATACTGCGGCAAGATGATGATCGACCCGTACAGGCTCACGCCCAGGACCGCACCGAGGATGCTCCCGGCCGCTACTTGGCGCAACTTCAGGACGCGCAGATCGACGACTGGAATTGCCGATCGCAGCGTCCACCACACGAACGCGGCGAGACCGACGACCGAGGTAAGCGTAAACCAGCGAATTCGCGCGTCGTCGTACCAGTCGTATTGCTGACCGTTCTCGAGCACGAATTGCATCGAGCCCAGGCCGATGCACAGCAGGGTCAGCCCGATCCAATCGAGCTTGCGATAGTGCCCTTCTTGCGGATTGCGCAGGAAGTTGTAGATCAGCGTGGCCGCAACGATGCCGATCGGGATGTTGATGAAGAAAATCCAGTGCCAGTTCCAGTTGTCGGTGATCCACCCGCCGATGACGGGCCCCAGCGCGGGTCCGACGATGACGCCCAGCGCGAACACGCCCTGCGCCTTGCCCTGCTCTTTGATGCCGTACGTGTCCCGAAGGATCGCCTGCGACGTTGCGATGAGCCCGCCGCCGCCGAGGCCCTGAATCAACCGCCAGAAGACGAGCTGCCCGAGACTGTTCGAGAGTCCGCACATCAGCGACGCCGCGGTGAATAAACAGATCGAGCCGAAGAAATACTGGCGCCGGCCGAAGCGCGCGGCGAACCAGGGGTTGAGCGGAATCACGACGACGTTGGCGATCAGATAGGCCGTGACGACCCAGGCCCCGAGGTCGACGCCCACGCCGAAGTTGCCCTGGATGTTCGGCAGCGAGACGTTGACGATCGTTACGTCGATGATTTCCAGCAGCGTCGCGGTGATGACCGCAATACTGATGATTGCCCTGCGCGCGCCGTGCTCGACGACCGGGCTCTCGAACGTGCCCCCGAACATGCGTCCTACTTCACGCGGACGTAGGTCTCGACGCTCATCCCGGGCCGCAGCGGCTTGTCGGCCCGCTGGTCGTCGATCTCGACGCGTACGGGGATGCGCTGTGTCACCTTGACGAAGTTTCCGCTCGCGTTCTGAGCGGGCACGAGCGCGTACGTGTTTTCCGAGGCCGGATTGATCGAAGCGACGTGCCCGTGGAACGTCACGCCCTTGTACGCGTCGACGTGGATTTCGACGGACTGCCCCACCTGCATCCGGCCCATCTGCGTTTCCTTGTAATTGGCCGTGATGTAGACTTTGTGCGGGACGATCGTCAGCAGCGTCAGGCCTGCACCGATCGTCTGTCCGACCTCCGCGCTCTTCTGCCCGATGTAGCCGTCTGTGGCTGCGTAGATGCGCGTGTAGTTGAGATTCTGCTTCGCGAGATAGAGCTGCGCCTGCGCGCCCTCGACCTGGCTAGGATCGGCCGCCTGCGCCAGCTTACCCTGCGCGGTCGTCAACGCGCCCCCGGCCGCGGCTACGCCCGCCTGCGACGCGGTGACGCGGCTCTGCGCGGCGGCGACGTTGGCCTCCGCGGCGGTGACCTGATCCTGCGCGGCGCGCAGCTGCGCGGCCGCGCCGGCGTCCTGGGCGCGCGCCGCGTCGAGCGTCTGTGAGGCGACGTCGCCGGTGCTCACGAGTGAGGTCGCGCGCGAAAGGTCCGCCTGGGTCTTGTCGTACGCCTGCGCGGCGGCCGGCACTTGCGCCTGCGCCGCGCGGAGCTGACTCTCGGCCTGCGCGACGCCGGCCTCGGCCAGGGGCACCTGCGCCTGAACGTTCGCGATTTGACCGCTGGCCTGCGAGACGCCGCCCTGGCCCTGCTGCGTCGTGGTGTGCTGGTTCGCGAGCGCGAGATCGTATTGCGCCCGCGCCTGCCGCAACCTCAGGATCTCGTCCTTGTTATCGAGGACGATCAACAGTTGCCCGCGGTGCACCGGCTGATTCGTGTCGACCAAGATCTGATTGATGCGCTCGGGAATCTTGCTCGTAACGGCGACCTCGTCCGCCGCGACGTGGGCGTCGTCGGTCCCTTCATGCAAGAGCATGAAGTTCAGCCAGGGCAGGCCCCAGATGAGCGCCGCGATCACCACGACGACGGCGACGATCCCGAAGACGACGCGCCGGCGCGGGCGCGCGCGTGGCGCTTCGGCCTCGGGCACCTCGGGCTCTCGGCGTTCGACCCGCGTCGGCCCATTGGCTTCACGCCGCGGGACGGTCTTTTGCTGATCTTGCTCGCGGGTATCCATTACCGTTTCCTTACTCCATTGAGAAATACGTCGATGTAGAAGCGCAACGCGGTATCGGCGTCGCCGCTGTGGAGCAGCGAGTCCGGAAACTTCTTGCGGCCGAGGGCGTGCATAAAGACAAGCCCCAGGAACACCGCGGCCAGCTTCTGAGGTTCGCCGACCAGCTCGCCGCTTTCGACGCGACGGCGCATGAAGTCGATGAGCACCGCCAAGATGGCGAGCTGCGGGCGCCACGTCGTCTCCGCGAAGATGTCCTTCTCGTAATCTTGCTCCACGAGCGACCAGCGAATCATGTCCTGCAGCGCCTCGAAGCGTGCGAACATCGTGCGCGCGAGCACGAGCAGGTCGTCGGCGAGCGGCCCGGTGCACTGCGCCGCGACGTCCGCCAGCTGGACGTAGCCGCAAAAGTGCTGCGCGCAGGCGACCAGCAGCGCTTCCTTCGTGCCGAAGTGTCGGAAGAGCGTGGCCTCGTTGACGCCGGCGACGTCCGCGATCTCGCGCGTCGTGGCGCCGCGCTTGCCCTTGCGCCCGATCACCTCGCGCGCCGCCGTGAGGATGCGTTCGCGGGTCTCTTCTGGGGATGCCGAGCGGCCGGCCTCGCCGAGCTTGCGCGTCTCGATCATTTCGCGCCTGCCCCGGAGACGCCGATCGGAACGTTGGTCTGATAGGTGCCGTACGACGCGTCCGCAACGGCGTGCACGTGTGGGATGTCGATCGTCGCGTGCTGCTGCGCCAGCACCGAATAGAGTCCCTCGGTGCGATAGTACTGCGTCATCGTGATCTTGCCGCCGCTCGTGTAATACCACTCCATCTGTAACAGCGCGTAGCTGTAGAGGTCCACGTACGCGAGCGTGTGGTCGAGGATGTCGCTGTGGATCTTTTTCGTCAGACGCAGGACGATCGTCGGCCGCCCGTGCAGCCAGCTCGTGCCGTCGACGGTGACGTTCTGGTTCTTCTCCCATGCGCGCGGGTTGCCGATGTCGTCGAAGAGCCGCGCGAAGCCGCGCGCGTAGCCCGGAACGCGATCGAAGTCGACGACGTAGAAGTCGGGTCGCTTGTAGTACTCGGTTCCGTCGAGCTTGGGCGCGAGAAACGGGAAGTTAAGCATGCGCACGTCCACGTGGACGCGGGCGCGATACGACTGCAGCGACGGATTGCGCTGCGTCATCCGGTTCAGCACCGTCCAGGGGTTGGAGGGCTGCTCGGGCGCGGGTGGCGTGTCGGCGAAGACGCTGCCCGCAGAGACGGTCAACGCGAGCGCCAGCGCGCCGCTAAACTTCACCAGACGCATCATCCCTCCGCAAGTGGGTACTTGCACGCAGAGCGTAGCACGCGCCGGGGTTGAATGCAAGTGCTTGCACGCACCCGCCTGGTTGGCCGGAGTTACCGCTCCGGGCGGTGGTGGCGGTGGTGCCGGAAGGGCTGGCGGGCCGGCTGGTAGCCCTCGGCCTGAGCCTGCGAGAGGCAGAAATATTTACCGTGTTTGGTCTTCCCGTAGAGCCGGTCTCCCTCGACGAGGTAGACCTTGGGGCTGCTCAGCGCCCAGACCGGCGACTCCCCGTTGCAATCCATGGACGGCGCCGGCGCGGGAGAGGCATTTACTCGCGAGGCGTTACCGCCGCTCGACTTATTGCCGCCGCAGGCGGTGAGCGCGACCAGTGCGATGAGCGAAAATGCTGCGGCTGCGGCGCTCTTCATATGACGCGCTTCGCGATTGCGCCGACTTCGTCCCGGGCGCGTCGAACGAGCGGCGACGGCTCGCCGACGTAGACGCGGCGGCCGCCGGCGAACGTCGCCTGCACCCACGAGTCGTCGCCGCGATAGACGAGCGCGTTGAGCGCCGGCGACCACGGATCGATCCGCGAAGCATCGAGCACGACGTAGTCGGCGGGCTGGTGCGCGATCAGATCACCGCCGGCGACGCGCAGCGCTCGCGCGCCCTGCGCGGTGCCGAGCTCGAACGCGTGCCGTGCGTCGAGAGCCGCGCCGTCGAGGTACAGGATCTTCTGCAGCAGCGCCGCCGCGCGCATTTCGTCGATCAGCGACGGGCGCACGTCGGCGTCGGTACCGAGCCCCATCGGCACGCCCAGCGACCGCAGCCGAGCGACGTCGCAGATGCCGTCGCCGAGGTATTGGTTGGTCATCGGGTTGTGGATCACGCGCGCCCCGCTGCGCGCGATACGCTCGCGATCGTCTTGCGAGATGTAGATCGCGTGGATCGCGACGGTGCGCTCGTTCAGGGCGCCGAGCTCGTCGAGCAGCTGCACCGGGCTGCGGCCTGCGGCGGCCTGCGTCGCATCGCCCTCGTAGGGCGCCTCCGCGACGTGGACGTGCAGCATGCAGTCGCGCTCGCGCGTGAACTCGGCGGCCGCGCGGATCATGTCGTGCGACGCCGCGTGGAGCGAGTGCGGCGCGACACAGACGTTCGCTTCCGGGTAACGTTCCATCAACTCGCGGGTCCGCTGCGCGGCGAGGTCGATGCTCTCGCGAAACTCTCGCGGCGCATACTCGGCGTCCATCCACGTGCGCGCGAGGACGAGTCGGATGCCGGTGTCGCGCGCAGCGCGGATCGCCGCCTCCGCGGCCGCGTTGCCGGCGCCGTTGAGATAGAAGAACTCCGCCACCGTCGTGATGCCGCCGGCGAGCATCTCGCCGAATGCGGCCGCGAAGGTCCAGTAGACGTCGTCGGGCTCGAGGCGCGGCACGACGCGGTAGAGCGCGTCGCTGCGCCACTTCGCGAACGGCCAGTCGTCGGCCCAGCCGCGCAGCAGGATCTGATACGCGTGACTATGCCCGTTGATGAAGCCGGGCACGACGAGCCGATCGCTCGGGAACGAGCGCGCATCGAGATCGCGCGCGGCGTCGCGCACGTCGCGAAAGTCGCCGGCTGCGACGATCGTGCCGTCGCGCACGACGAACGCGTAGTCTTCGCGCAGCTCGCCGCCGACCAGGGCGCGCGCGCAGCGCACGAGCTCGCTAACTGCCATCCTGAGCCCGTCGAAGGACAATGGGAAGCCCTGCTTTGACGACCATTGCGGCGAGGTTGCCGCCGAACTGCCAGCCGAACTCGTCGGGCGAGCTGATCTGCAATGCGACGAAGTCGGCTCGGTCGCCGGCGCGCATGCGTCCGGCGCCGATGCGTAAAGAGTGTGCTGCCGCGCGCGTCACGGCGTAGAGCGCCTCGGCGGCGCTCAGGCCGAAGATCGTGCGGCCGAAATACGCGACGGTCTGCAGGTTGAAGCACGGTGAGGTTCCCGGATTGTAGTCGCTCGCGAGCGCGACGATGCCGCCTGCCTCCAGCAGCTCGCGCACCGGCGCATGGTGTGGAAGGCCGAGATACGCGATCGTTGAGGGGCACGCGACGGTCACGATACCGCGCTCGGTTATGGCGCCCACATCGTACTTTCGAATAAAGTTGCAGTGATCGACGGCGTCGACGTCGAGCCTCGCCGCCATCTCGGCCGCACCGCCGTAGGCCATCTCGTCGCAGTGCACCCGCAGGCGCATCCCATGCAGTCGCGCCGCGTCGAGGTACCGCCGCGTCTGCTCCGGCGAAAAGAAGCCCGGCTCGCAGAACGCGTCGGCGTACGCGGCGCCATGCGCGGCGGCAGCGGGGATGACCTGGTCGATCAGATAGTCGACAAACGGCTCTTCGCGGATGAACTCGGGCGGCAGCGCGTGCGCGCCGAGGAACGTCGGCACGAGTCGCGGGGAATCCGGATCGTCGCGATGCTGTGCGATTAGGTCGAGCAGCGCCGACTCGCCGGGCTTGTGCAATGCGTAACCCGTCTTCGTCTCGAGGGTCGTCGTGCCGTGCGCTAGGATCGTGCGCAGCCGCGGGCCCACCGTGCGTTCGTAGAATTCGGCCGGGTCGAGCAGCGCCTGGCGGGTTCGCTCGATCGTGTACGCCATGCCGAGTGGCGGCGGCTCGCCGCGCAGCCGCGCGGCGAAATCCGGCTCGCGATCTCCGGCGAAGAGCGGATGCGCGTGCGCGTCGACGAGTCCCGGCACGATCACGCAATCGCGGAGGTCGATTATGTCATCCTGAGCCTTGTCACCCTTAGCTTGTCGAAGGGCTGAGGACGGCACGACCTCGCGAATGCGGCCGTCTTCTACCACGATCGCGGCGTCGTCCATGCGCCCGAGTGAATCGAAATCGATTCCCGCTTGCGCCGCGTCGGTGTCGCAGGTGACGACCGTCTTTGCGCGGACGACGAACCCGTGAGGCTGGGCCACAGCGCGTGCATCCGCCGCGGCGGTCGCGGCGCCCTCCAGACCTCACTTGAATTGCGCGGTTACTAGAGCTTGATCTCGCCGGCCGAGGCCGCGAGAAACCGTTCGATGCGGTAGCGCAGCTCCGCGCGTCCGACGCCTCCGACCAAGTCGCAATAGAGGTAGCCCTTCGGGGTCACGAAGAGCGTCACCGGAAAGTTAAGGTCGGACTGCCTCCGTGCACCGACCTCCAGCGCCGTAACGAATGAGCCGTCGGCATCCATCGCGATAGGGAACGTGATGCCGTAGCGCTTCCGAAATGCGCGCACGGTATCGTCTTTTTCGCTGCTGTTGATTCCAACGACGGCGAGGCCGCGTGCGGCGTAGTCCGCCGCCGCTTCGATGACGTAGGGCATTTCTCGGTTACAAGGACCGCACCAGGTTGCAAAGATGTTTAACAAGACGGCCTGACCGCGATACTTCGCCAGATCGAAATCCGGGCCGTCCAGGACGCGCATATTCAAGCCCAAAGGCCGGTCGTACGGGAGAGCGGGGCTTACGTCGCACTCGCTCCACTTATCGGATGCTGGAGCCGGCGATCCGGTCGGCGACGGCAATGGCGACGCGCCGCTCGTGAATGCAAACGCAAGCAGTTTGAGAAACTCGCTCCGATCCATTCGCTCGTGGAGATTGTCGCGCGGCGGCGAAACTCCTTGGCCGTGGCAACGAAGCCGGCGTCCATGAGGATTCGCCCCGCGACCCTCGCTGACGCGGGCGGAATCGCTCGCGTGCACGTGGCCGCATGGCAGGACAACTATCGCGGACTGATCGCCGACTCGATCATGGAAGTTCGAACGATTGAGCGGCGGCAGGCGCTCTGGCTAAAGGTGCTGAGCGAAGCTATTGCGCTGGTCTTCGTAGCCGACGACTGCCGCACGGTCGCCGGCTTTGTGAGCGCGATACCGCTGACTCCGCCGATGGACGGCTTCGACGCTTACTTGCAGGCGATCTACCTCCGATCGGAGTCGAAGTCACAGGGCATCGGCAGGGCGCTGGTGCGGGCAGTAGCCGGGGCGCTCACCGCAAAGGGCTGCTCGAATCTCGTGTTGCGGACGCTGCGGCTCGGTGACGCGCGCGGCTTCTATGAACGGCTCGGCGCGCGTCTCGTTCCGAATGGCTTCGCCCTCGACGCAGGCACGTTCGACGACGTGGTGTACGCGTTCGACGAGCTTAACCGGCTAATTGTCGATTAGCTACCCCGTCTCCGTCCTTCGAGACGCGCGCTTCGCGCGCTCCTCAGGATGACATTGGGAGTCAGAGGCGCCAGTCGATGCCTTTCGCCTCCGCGGTTTCTATGGCGATCTCGTAGCCGGCGTCGGCGTGGCGCACGACGCCCATCCCGGGATCCGTGGTGAGCACGCAGGCGAGGCGCTCGCGGGCTTCGTCGCTGCCGTCCGCGACGACGACCATCCCAGCGTGCAGGCTGTAACCGATGCCGACGCCACCGCCGTGGTGGAAGCTCACCCAGTGTGCGCCGGCTGCGGTGTTGAGCAGCGCGTTGAGGACCGGCCAGTCGGCGATCGCGTCGCTGCCGTCGCGCATGCCTTCGGTCTCGCGGTATGGCGAGGCGACGCTGCCGGTGTCGAGGTGGTCACGCCCGATCACGATCGGCGCCTTGATCTCGCCGCTTCGCACCAGCTCATTGAACGCGAGGCCCGCCTTGGCGCGATCGCCGTAGCCGAGCCAGCAGATGCGCGCCGGCAGTCCCTGGAATGCGACGCGCTCGCGCGCGAGCCGGATCCAGCGGGCCAGCGATGCGTTTTCCGGGAAAAGCTCGAGCAGCTTGGCGTCACAGCGCGCGATGTCGGATTCGTCGCCCGATAGCGCGACGAAGCGAAACGGGCCTGAGCCGCGGCAGAACAGCGGCCGAATAAACGCGGGCACGAATCCTGGGAACGCGAAGGCGCGGGCGAAGCCGGCGCGCTGCGCCTCCGTGCGGATGTTGTTGCCGTAATCGAACACGACCGCGCCGGCGTCAAGATACCGCACCATCGCCCGCACATGCACGCCGCAGCTCTCCAATGCGCGCCGCTGATACTCGTCGGGATGGCTTTTGCGCAGCGCGTACGCCTCCTCCAGCGTCACGCCGGCCGGCACGTAGCCGTCGAGCAGGTCGTGCGCGGACGTCTGATCGGTCACCGCGTCGGGACGGACGCCGAGATCGTACAATGCCGGGAATTCCACCGCGGCGTTCCCTTCGTAGCCCACCGATAGCGCCTGGCGGGCGCGGCGCGCTCGCTCGACCTCGCGCAGCGCCTCGTCGCGCGATGCCGCGACGCGATCGAGGTAGCGCAGCTCGCGGCGGCGCTCCAGGCGGGACCGATCCACGTCGACGATGAGACACACGCCGCCGTTCATCGTCACCGCGAGGGGTTGCGCGCCGCCCATTCCGCCGACGCCGGCGGTCAACGTGACGCGCCCTTGCAGCGAGCCGCCGAAATGCTGGCGGGCGAGCTCGGCAAACGTCTCGTAGGTTCCCTGGAGGATGCCCTGCGTGCCGATGTAGATCCACGAGCCGGCCGTCATCTGGCCGTACATCGTCAGTCCTTTGGCTTCGAGCTCGCGAAAGACGCTCCAATCCGCCCACTTGGGTACGAGATTCGCGTTGGCGATCAAGACGCGCGGTGCACGCGCGTGCGTCTTCCAGACGGCGACGGGCTTGCCGCTCTGCACGACGAGCGTCTCGTCGTTGGATAGGCGTCGCAGCGTCCGGACGATGGCGTCGAAGGCCTCCCACGAGCGCGCCGCGCGTCCGTTGCCTCCATACACGACGAGGTCGTCGGGCCGCTCGGCGACCTGCGGGTCGAGATTGTTCATCAACATGCGCAGCGCCGCTTCTTGCGGCCATCCCTTACACGAAAGCTCGATGCCGCGCGGCGCGCGGACGGCGCGAGCTCCAACGACGGTACTCATGTGCGTCTCTTCGCCCTTCGACGGAGCCTGTCCTGAGCATCACGCCCGTCCTTCGACCGCGGTACTCCGTGCCTCGCTCAGGATGACAAAGTTTGAACCCAACGAAGAAAAGTCCATGAGAAGCGCGCTGCGGAGTTTTCTTTTCTGTCTTGCGGTGGCCGGCGGGTTTGTTTTCGCTTCGGCCCCGGTTCTGGCGGGAACGACCGGGACGCTAGCCGGAATCGTAGTGAACAGCTCGGGAGCGCCCTTGGCGGGCGCGCTCGTCACGGCCGCCAGCCCGTCGCAGACGGTCACCGTCACGACGGACGCATCGGGGCGCTTTACGTTCCTGTCGCTGGCTCCGGACACGTATTCGATCTCGGCCGGGAAGCAGGGCTTCGAGACAGCGTCGATCACCGGCGTTTCGGTGTTCGCGGATCAGGTTCAAACGCTCCGGGTTACGCTCGCACCGTCGCTTAAGACGATTGCCCGGGTGACGGCGCGCTCGACGATGGACCTAGTCAAGCCGGGAACGACGACGGACGTCTACTCGGTCAACTCGACGGTGACGCAGGCTGCGGCCGGCGTGGGCGGCGGTGGTAATCTCAACAACGCATATTCGGCCATCGCGACGGTCCCCGGCGTCTTCGTGCCGCCCAACCAACAAGGCTGGGATCAGACGGTCTATATCCGCGGCGGCAACTTCGACCAGGTCGGCTACGAGTTCGACGGGGTGCCGGTGAACCGCTCGTTCGACAACTATCCGGGTGGCACGGCCGGAACGCTCGGCCAGCAAGAGTTACAGGTTTACGCGGGCGGCGGAACCGCGGGCGAGAGCGCGACCGGCCTGGCCGGTTTTATCAATCAGGTCATCAAGACGGGGACCTTCCCCGGATACGCTACCGCTAGCGGCGGGATCGGAAGCACGACGTACTACCACAACCTGCAGTTCGAGGTCGGCGGGGCGACGCCGAACCGAATGTTCTCATATTATCTCGGTGTCGGCGGTTACAATCAGGATTACCGCTACCTCGATCAGTTCAACGGCTCGAACCTAGGACTCGTCTGGGGCTATCCGGCGATCGCGTTCAACACGACGAGTCTCTACTTCGGCGGCGTCTATCCGATCTGCGGCTACATCCCGCCTACGGGCAACAACTATTACAACGGCCCCAACCCGTCGCCGATTTGGGATCCGTTTACGCTCAGCCCCGGACAGTTCGGTTACGAAAAGCGGCCCGTCAACACGCTCAACAGCGGGGGCCTCGGCAACGATCCCGGCTGCTATCAAACCATCACGCCGGCGTACTCGGCGTTCGGCGTATCCAACCTCGCCGACCGTGAGAGCGTCGCCAACATCCATATCGGCGTGCCCCACCACCGCGACGCGGGACGCGACGACATCCAGGTGCTGTACAACATCACCTCCCTGCAGACGCAGTTCTACAGCTCGCAGAACGATCTGGGACCGAACATCATCACCCAGCTCAGCGAACTCTTCAACAACAACAAGCACGCATCGTATCCGGTTCCCGAGGTCTGGCCGGATTTCGTCACCTGGCCGAGCGGAACGAGCTTCGGACAGAGCGCCGTTGGCCTATCGCCCATTCCCTACTTTGCGCCGAGCTCGCCGGGAAACCGCTGCGCGAACGTCAACCCGTACCAATTCCCGGGAACGGCGCCGATCATTCGCGGTGCGTGTCCGGGCGGAAAGTGGTCGGCGGTGCCGCCCGACAACCGCGACTCGTACTGGAACAACGCCGGGATCGCTAAGATCCAATATCAGCACAACATGGGATCGAACGCCTACTTCAGGATCTACGGCTACTCGTTCTACTCGGACTGGCTGCAGGCCAGCGCGCTCAGCTACGGCACGCCGTTCTTCGGCTTCGGCGCGCTCAGCTACGATTACGAGCTCGAGTCGCACACGCGCGGCCTTTCGTTCTCGTTCGCCGACCAATTGAGCTCGCAGCATCTCTTCACGTTCGACACGAACTACACGACCGCAACCACGAACCGCTACAACAGCACGATGTTCAACAACGGCCTGGGCACCAGCGCGACCAGCCTCACCAACGGTAAGGAATGTTTCGCGATGTACACCGGCAGCGTGTATCCGGGCGGGCAGGTATATAAGGCCGGCCAGCCGGCGCCGTGCAACAGCAACTTCGGCAACGGCTACAGCACCCTCACGAGCGGCAGCTTCGGCGATCCTATCGACGCCGGCGTATGCGCGCAAAGCTACAACTGCTTGACGAAGCTGCCCGCCGGCGCCTCGTGGCAGGTGACGTATACGGGCAACTCCGGCTTCGTCAACAACGTCGTTCCGAATTTCACGGCGATCGCGCTGCAAGACTTGTGGACGCCGACCGACAGGCTCAACGTCAATCTGGGCCTGCGCGACGAGATCTACGAATACAACCTCTCGAACACGTCCAACAACGGCCAGAACTTCTGGTTCCTGGCCGGCCAGCGCGAGTTCTGCTACAACCCCGTGACGCTCGCGCCGTATTTCATCCCGCAGCCGCCGGCCAGCGGACAGCCGGCCGTGCCGTTCATCGGCTTCAACTGCCCGATCGACCGGTCCATCCCGGCGCACCCGGTGCAGACCGTGCATCCCGACGGCCAAGATGGGCACCTGCTGCTCAGCAACAGCTACACGCCGACGCTGGCCGACTACGCGTTCACGCCGAGCCTCGGAGCGACGTACACGCTCAACCCGGACACGGTGCTACGTTTCTCGGCGGGCCGGTACGCGCAAGAGCCGGAGACCTACCAAGTTCAGTACAACGCCAAGGACAACAACCTCGCCTACGACCTCTTCCAGGCGTTTTGGCAGTACGGCTACACGACGCCGAAGCACGATCCGCTCGTGCAGTATTCCGACAACTACGACGCGTCGTACGAGCGGCGGTTCAAGGGAACCGATATGTCGATCAAGATCACGCCGTACTATCGCTACGCGACCAATCAGATCTACAGCATCGGACTCCCCTTCGGCCTTTCGGGGGGCCTCAACACCGGGGTCGAGCGCGTCGACGGCTTCGAGACCGAGTTCACCAAGGGCGACTTCAACAAGAACGGGCTGTCGTTCCTGATTTCGTACACATACACGAACGCCGCCGAGCGGTGGGCCAACTATCCCGGCACGACCCTGAACCCCATCGATCCCTACAATCAGGACATCGCCAACTACAACGGCCTGACCAAGGCGGGCGGCGGATCGCGCTGCTACGAGAACGACAGCGTCGGCAACGTCTATCCCGACCCGAAGTGCATCCAGCTCAAGCCCGGCTACAACCCGCCGATCTCAAATCCGTATTACGGCATGCCGTCGCAGCCGCTGCTCGATCGCAATGGCTGGTACCCCGTCGGCTTGGATTTCGCCTACCTCTCTCCGAACGTGCTTACTGCGCTCGTGAACTACCGGCACAATCGCTTCTATATCACGCCCGCGCTGACGTTCAACGAAGGATCGCTCTACGGCAGTCCCGGCGATGTCTTAGGCAACGACCCGCGCGTGTGCGCCGGGAACTCCGCAGGCTTCATCAACTCGCCGATCCACACGAAGAATCCGCTGCAGGCCGACTACACGACCTGCTTCCTGTCCGCCACGCAGAACGGCACGTCGCCCGGCGAGTTCTTCATCCCTAACCCGGAGACGGGCACCTTCGACGGATTCGGCGCTTTCCGTCAGCCGAACCAATTGAACTTCGGCCTCCAGATCGGCTATCAGCTCACGCCGCGGGTGAGGGTCAACGCGCTCTTGGCCAACCTAGTGAACGCGTGCTTCGGCGGCTCGTCCGAGCCTTGGACGAAGCAGTTCCCGCCGAACAGCTACACGTGCGGCTATCAGTCGAACTTCTACTACGTCTCGAACTTTTACAACGGGACGTCGCCGAACGACCGCGGGGCCAACGGCGTGCCGCTCAACGCGGCGTTCAAGCAGCCGTTCATTCCGTCGTACGCCGATACGAACGCGTTCGTGCTGCCTAACCCGTTCAACGCGTATCTGCAGTTCAATATCACGTTGTGAGGCGGTGCCCGATCGCCGCCTCCGCTGCGTCGGTCAGTCGCCCGGACGCGATCAGCTCGCGCGCGGCGGCGATGTCTGGCGCCGGCGCGCGATCGTCGGTCCACGGCGCAATCCGCTCGCGGACGGCCGCGTAGGCGGCCTGCGTCCCGGCGCCCGAGCGCAGCGGGCGTCGAAAATCGGTCGCCGCGCAGGCGGCGAGGAGCTCGCAGGCCAGCGCACCCTCGACGTTGTCGAGCACGCGCGGTAGGTTGTTCGCCGACGTCATGCCCATGCTGACGTGGTCTTCCTGGCCCGCCGACGTAGGAATGGAATCGACGCTCGACGGCCACGCAAGACCCTTGTTGTCGTTGACGAGCGCAGCGGCGGTGTACTGCACGAGCATCAGCCCAGACTGTAAACCAAGCCGCTGCGTGAGAAAGAGCGGCAAGCCGCGATCCTCGGCGTTGAGCAGCAGGTAGAGCCGCCTCTCGCCGATCGACGCGAGCTCGCTGACGGCGAACTTTAAGAAGTCAAGCACGAGTGCGACCGGCTCGCCGTGGAAGTTGCCGCCCGAGAGAAACTCGCGATCTTCCGGGAAGACGAGCGGATTGTCGGTGACGGAGTTGGCCTCGATCTCGGTGACGCGGCGCACGTGCGCGATCGAGTCGCGCACCGCACCGTGCACCACCGGGATGCAGCGAAACGAGTACGGGTCCTGGACGCGCTCGCACTCCGCGTGCGACTGCACGATCTCCGAGCCGGCGAGCAACGCGCGCAGGTTGCCGGCCACGCGCTCCTGCCCGGGGTGGGGCCGCAGGTCGTTGATCCGCCGGTCGAAGACGCGCTCGCTGCCGAGGTAGGCTTCGAGTGAGAGCGCGCCGATAACGTCGGCCGCGGCCACGAGCCGTTCGGCACGCAAAACGCCCAAGCCGGCAACGGCGGTCATCACCTGCGTTCCGTTGATGAGGGCCAGCCCTTCCTTCGCGCCGAGCTCGATCGGTTTGAGGCCGGCGCGCTCGAGCGCGACGACGCCCGGCAGCCGCTCACCGTGATAGAACGCCTCGCCCTCACCGATCAGTACGAGCGTCATGTGCGCGAGCGGAGCGAGGTCGCCGCTCGCACCGACGGAGCCCTGGCTCGGCACGACCGGCGTGACGCCGCGGTTGAGCATGGCGACGATCGTGTCGAGCGTCTCCGGCTTGACGCCGGAGTGACCGGCCGAGAGTGAGTTCGCGCGCAGCGCGCCGGTAGCGCGCACGACCGGGATCGCAAGCGGCTCGCCCGTTCCCGCCGCATGGCTGCGCACCAGGTTGAGCTGCAGCTCGACGGCCTGCGCGGGATCGACTGAGATGTTGGCCAGACGCCCGAAGCCGGTCGTGACGCCGTAGATCGCCTCGCCGCTTGCGAACTGCGCGTCGACGAACTCACGAGCGCGAACGACGCGGGCACGCGCCGCTGCCGCGATCTCGACCGGGGCGCCCTGCGCGATCGCCTCGAGAGCCTCGAGAGTGAGGCGATGGCCGTCGAGCTCGACCGTCACAAGGTCGCCCAGTTCGGATGCGGCATCGGCGCGTAGGGCGGACCGTTCTGAATCACGATCGTCTCATGATCGCGGAGCCGAATCGCGCGCGGATCGTGTCCCTGCCAGCGCTTGCCGTCGACCCAGATGGTCAAGCGTTGGCCGCGCTGAGCGCTCACGGGACCGGCCTGGGTCCAACTCAGCTCCGGACCCCAGATATCGAAGAACTGGCCGAGGTTGAAGCTGCGGCGCACCGGCGATTCGATGTGGATGAATCCGTCCGTATTATGCGTGTGCAGCCAGTAAAGGCAGCCCGCCGCTTGCGGCATCCCGATTCCGGCCGGTATAGTGACCGCCCGCCCGCGATCGAAGATGGCCAAGTAGGTGTGAATGTGCTCGGCTGCACCTTCCTGTCGATCGCAGTGAACGCCGTCGATCGGCAGGCCTCCGAAAAAACTCTGAACGACCATGATGGGCGCGATCAAAAACTGCATGGGCGTAGCTTCGTGTGCATAACGGAAAAAACTTGTGGACAGCTTGTGAATTGCCCGTGTGGCGCCTTGTCGCGGCGTCGTCACCGTGTTACGATTCACGAGCTTCGAGCTTCAATCGAAGTGCGACGCATGTATCGTTCGCGACCAATGCAAAATGCGTGACACACCGCGATGAGCGGCGTTCCGCAGCAACGGTCAAACCGCCGGTCGACGTCAGTGGGGCCCTCTAACGAGGTAGCCAAACAGGCGAGGCGCAGGTGAGTGAATACGTCGGAGCCCGTCGAGCAATCGGCGGGTTTCGTTATTTCGCTCGCCTTCTCAGATTTTTCGGCGCGTGGTTCGCGCGGCGGCTCGGACGCTCGTCGCGGCACCTCCTGTGCTATTAGTTGGCGGGGTACTTGGTGGTGATTTCGCGGGTGAGCGCGGCGATACGGGTGCGGGCCTCCGGGGGATCGAGGATCTCCGCTTGCGCGCCCCAGCCGAGCGTCCAGCGCACGAGCTCGTCGACATCGGCGACGTAGTAGACGATCTCGACCGATCCATCCGGGCGCTGCTCGACCTCGCGCTCGGCGACGATCCGCGCCGCCGCGGCGGCCTTCGCGACACGCGGCGCGAATCTAACGCGCACCGGTGTCGTCTGCTCGCCGTGTAACACGCCGCTGATGGAGGCGGCGGCGTAGGCCTCGATGCTGAAGTCCGCGGGCCGCGTGAACGTGCGCGCCAGCACGAGCGGCTCGCTCACGCTGTCGACGGCGAACGTGCGCATGTCGCGCCGCTTGTGATCGTAGGCGACGCAGTAGACACGTCCCGCGTTGATGATGAACCCGTAGGGATCGGCCGTACGCGTGGTCGCGTTGCCGTCCTTGTCGCGATATCGGAAGCGCACGCTACGCGAGGCGCGCTCGGCCGACGACAGTAGCGCGAAGGCGCGCTCACCGCGCTTGTCCAGCCGAATCTCGGAGAGCCGAAAGGCGACGGGCGAGCCGGCCTCGATCCGCGCGCGCGCTCCGCTGCTCGCGCTGCCGACGAGCTTCTCCGCCACGTCGTCGATGGACGCGCCGATCGTTCCGCCGATGCTAGCCCCGAGCGAGCGCAACGCGACGAGACCGAAGAGCTCGCCGCTGGATAGATCGAGCCGCTTGAGGCTGTAGCCGTCCGCGAAGCGATACGCGTTGGCCGCGCGATCGAAGTACAGGGGGAATCCCGCGTCGGTCAGGATGGCGAGGTAGCGGCGCAGGCTGCGCGTGCTCGGTCGCCGGCCGCCTTCGGCGACGCGGTCCTTGAGGTCTTCAAAGGAGTGGCGTGCCTGGTCGATCGCGTTGAGCAGGCGCACGAGCAAGACGACTTTCGACTCGCCCTCGCCGATCATCGCGATTGCGTGTCGGCCGCGGGCTTCGGGAAACAGCCGTCTGGAGCGTTGATCGGCGGCGCGCTCGGCCGCGGCGGCGTCGCCGTGAGGCCGATCTCCACCGGATAGAACGAGCCGCCGTCGGTCATCGTCTGCACGACCGAGTGGTACGTCTGCCCGGGCGCGAGCTCGAACGCCGAGATCTGATACGGCGCCGATTCGCGTACGCAGCCGAGCTCGACGAGATTGTCGTCGACGATGAATGCGCCGCGCGCGGGACCTGCCAGCGGCTTGAAATAGAGGTACGCCGAGGCCGACGTCGCGCCCGCGTTGGTCATCGTCAGGTCGATCGTGTGGGAGACGCCGTAGTCGCCGTAGTCGTGGCCCGTCGCGCCGGTATCGACGCTGGGCGGAGTCGGGTCGGTGTCGCCGATCACGACTGTCGAATCCGCGGCCCCCGCCGCGTAGTTGAGGCTCTCCGTGCCGAAGCCGCCGATGGCGAAGACGCCGGTGCGGTGGTGCCCGTCACCCGGGAGTACGGGCCCGTCGAGCAGCGTGCGCGGATCGATCCCTGCCGAGGCAGCCAAAACGGTGACCGTCACCGGTCCGCCTGAGAGCACGCGCAGGTCGACGGTTCCGGAGACGAGCTGCTGCGCCGCCATCGTCACGTCGGCCAAGAGATATGGCTGCGCCTGCGGGAGCGTGACGACGATCCCTTCGCCGCGCGTCTTGGTCAGCATGAAATTTTTCGTCAGGGTCTGGCCGACGTGCATCACGTCCATGTTCGGCCCCGCCGCAGCCGCGACGAGCTGCACCGACGCCGGATCGGCGGCGGCGCTACTAAGGACGACGAGCAGGCGGCGCGGGTCCGCGACGTCGTCGTGGTAGTAGTAGAGCCGCGTGGGCGTGGCGGAAACGGTGCCACGGAAGAGGACGCCGTCTTGCGCCACATGCTCCGGATCGTCGTCGTAGAAGAGCACGCCGGGCTGGAACGGCGCTTCTGCGACGCTCTGCACGGTGACGACCGTCGAGCCGGTCTGATCGAAGTATTCTCCGTTGCCGGTGATTTGTACCGGCACCGAGAGCTGCGCGCTTTGCCCCGGCGCGAGCTGCGAAGGAACGGGGGCAGGCGTTCCGACGGTCACCCGCGCGTCCGGCTGCGCTTGGGTGATGCCCGAGACCCAGCGCGCTACCTCGGAGGTCAGCCAGTCGGGATCCAGCGGACTGCCGGTAACGCTGAGCGTCGTCTGCGGCACGATCGTGCCGGCGTTGAACGCCACGCGAATCGCGATCGACGCTCGAGCACCGTTCGCGTCGACGAGGTGTAGCACGTCGCTGCCGGTCGCCTGAGTCGCCGTGATCGTGACGCTGGTTCCGTCGGGGCTGACGCTCGCGTTGACGAGTCGCTGATCGAGCGTCGCCTGCAGCGGCGCGGTCGCGCCCGTCAGGGTGACGACCTGCTGCTGCGCGGGATTGAGATTCACGCTGCTCGCTGAGGCGCTCAGCGCGGGACCGGGCGTGAGCTGCGCCAGGAAGATTCCTAGAAGCAGCGCGTGCACGTCAACGCTCGGCGGCGGTCGGGATTCTTACGTGACGGCGGGTTCCGACGGCGGAGGCGCCGCGGGCGGCTCTACCGACGGAATCTTGGCGTACTTCAGCTTATCCGGATCGTCGGGATCGACGTCGGCCAGGATGTGATCGCCCGAGCCGAACACGCCCTTGAGCATCTCCTCCGCGATCTCGTCCTCGACCATGCGCTGAATCGCGCGGCGCAGCGGACGCGCGCCGAACTGTGGATCCCAGCCTTTCCGGGCGAGCAGCGATTTCGCGGTGTCGGTCACCTTGAGCTCCATCTCCTGGGCGCGGACCTCGCGGATGACCTTCTCGAGCTCGAGCGTCACGATCTTTTCGATCTGTTCGCGCGTGAGCTGATGGAAGACCAACACTTCGTCGACGCGATTGAGGAACTCCGGACGGAACGTCTGCTTCACTTCCTCCAGCACGCGGTTCTTCATGCGCTCGTACGCCTTGGCTTCGTCTTCGCCCGAGAGCTTCTGCGGACGGAAGCCGATGTCGGTGGTAGTCGTCATGCCGGTGGCGCCGACGTTGCTTGTCATGATGATAACCGAGTTCTTGAAGTCGACTTGGCGCCCCTGAGAGTCGGTCAGGCGGCCGTCCTCCAGAACCTGGAGCAGCAGATTGAAGACGTCCGGATGCGCTTTCTCGATCTCGTCGAGAAGGACGACCGAATATGGCCGCCGCCGCACCGCTTCGGTGAGCTGGCCGCCTTCCTCATAGCCGACGTATCCGGGCGGCGCGCCGACAAGCCGGCTGACCGAATACTTCTCCATGTATTCCGACATGTCGATGCGGATCATGGACTCTTCGTCGTCGAACAGAAACGCCGCGACGCTGCGCGCAACCTCGGTCTTCCCGACGCCGGTCGGGCCGAGGAAGATGAACGAGCCGATCGGACGGTTCGGATTCTTCAAACCCGCGCGCGAACGACGAATCGCGCGCGTGATCACTTGGATCGCTTCTTCTTGGCCGACCACGCGCTCGTGCAGCAACTCGCCCATCTTGAGCAGCTTCTCCGTCTCGGCTTGGGCCAGCCGGTGCACGGGAATCCTAGTCCACGACGCGACGATCTCGGCGACGTTCTCCGCGGTGACCTTGAGAGTTCGCTCGCCCTGCGTTTTACGATCGCGCCACTCTTGCTCGAGATTGGCCTTCTCTAGGCGCAGCTTTTCTTCTTTATCGCGAATCGAGGCCGCCTTGTCGAACTCTTGGTTCTTGACGACGGCTTCCTTTTCGGCGATCAGCTGGCGCAGCTGTGCGTCGGCTTCGCGAATCGCCGGAGGCGGCAGCGTCGCTTGCAAACGAACGCGCGACGACGCCTCGTCGATCAGGTCGACGGCTTTGTCGGGTAGGAAGCGGTCGGTGATGTAGCGGTCGCCGAGACGCGCGGCGCTGACTAGCGCCTCGTCGGTGATCTGTACCTTGTGGTGCGCCTCATAGCGGTCGCGCAGCCCTTTGAGGATCTCGATCGTCTCCTCGACGGTCGGCTCGCCGACCATCACGGGCTGGAAGCGCCGCTCTAACGCGGAGTCTTTTTCGATGTGCTTGCGAAACTCGTTGAGCGTCGTAGCGCCGATGCACTGCAGCTCGCCGCGCGCGAGTGCCGGCTTGATGATGTTGCTGGCGTCGATCGCGCCTTCGGCCGCACCCGCGCCGACGAGCGTGTGCAGCTCGTCGATGAAGAGGATGATCTCACCGGCGGCGCCGCGGATCTCATCCATGACGCGCTTCATGCGCTCCTCGAACTCGCCGCGATACTTCGTGCCGGCGACGAGACCCGCGAGGTCGAGCGTGATGACGCGGCGGTCGCGTAGCGGCTCGGGGATGTCGCCCTTGACAACGCGCTGCGCGAGGCCCTCGGCGATGGCCGTCTTGCCGACCCCGGGCTCGCCGATCAGTGCGGGATTGTTCTTCGTGCGGCGCGACAGAATCTGAATGACGCGCTCGATCTCGGAGTTACGCCCGATCACCGGGTCGAGCTTGTTGTCGCGCGCCAGCGTGGTGAGGTCGCGGCCATACGCATCGAGCGTTGGGGTCTTGCTCTTACCCTTGGGGGCGGCGGGCTGGCCCTCGGCCCCGAGCAGCGACGTCGTCTGCACGCGTACCTTCGCGGGATCGACGCCGAGGTTGGTGAGGACGCGCGCGGCGACGCCTTCGCCCTCGCGGATCAAGCCGAGGAGCAGGTGCTCGGTCCCGATGTAGTTGTGATTGAGCTGCCGTGCCTCTTCGAAGGCGAGCTCAATCACGCGCTTGGCGCGCGGCGTGAAGACCATCTCTTGCTGGACGGTCTGGCCGCCGCGTCCGACGATGGCCTCGACTTCTTGGCGGACCTTGGAGAGATTGACGCCGAGCGACTCCAGCACCTTAGCGGCAAGGCTCTCGCCCTCGGAGATGATGCCAAGCAGAATATGCTCGGTTCCAATGTAGTTGTTACCGAGGCGCTGCGCTTCTTCCTGAGCAAGCACAATGCTGCGCCGCGCTCGCTCGGTGAAGGGCTCCCACATCGACATCGCTCTGGCTCTTCCTTTCCTTCCTTTATAGACTCTACCCGCCCCAGAGCGGTTTCGTGACAGGGGGCTTGGGCCCCGGTTGGAGCGGAGGTTTGCCGTACGAGCCGCGGAACCTCGCAACCATGCCCACCGTCGAACAGGTTCGCGAAGCGCTCGTCGACGTCAAAGATCCCGAGCTCAACCTCGGCATCCTCGATCTCGGGTTAGTCTACGACATTACGGCCGAGGGAGCAAACGGCGAGGACGTCACCGTGATGATGACGCTCACTTCACCGATGTGTCCGGTGGGCCCGATGTTCATGCAATCGGTAAAGGATCACGTGCTCGCGATCGACGGCGTCAAAACCGCCAACGTCGAGATCACCTTCACGCCCCCGTGGGACCCGCACACGATGGCGTCCGACGACGTCAAGGCGCTCCTGGGGATTTGGTGATTTCGAAGCAATCACCCGCGGAATTAACGTGAAGTGTTGAGGCGCGGGAAAATGCGGGTTGGGATGCCGCGGAATGCCGGATCGCCGCATTGCCACAACAAGAACGCGTACTCATCGGTGAGCAGCTGCTCGCTCTGCGTGCGCGAGGCGGCGAGGAATCCGTGGCCTGCGTCGTAGTCGACTCGTAACAGGATCGGACGGCCGCTCGTCGTCGAGGTTTGCAGACGGGCGGTCATCTTCGCAAGCTCCCACGAGGAGACGCGCGGATCGTTGTAGCCCGTGATCAGCATGACGGCCGGATACGGAGTTCCGGGCACGACGTGCTCGTAGGCGTCCATTGCGTAGAGCGCCTTGAAACCTACTTCGTTCTTGACGGTGCCGAACTCGGGTGTGTTCGGCGGTCCGTTGGGCGAGAATTCCTGACGCAGCGCGTTGCTCGCGCCGACGACGTCCAAGGCGGCGGCGAAGAGGTGCGGGTCCGTCGTGATGGCGCGGCCGATCGTGATGCCTCCCGCGCTCGTGCCCTCGCCCGCGAGGTGCGCCGACGACGTGTATTTGTGCGCGATCAGCCAGCCGCCGCAGGCGATGAAGTCTTGCCACGTATGCGGCTTCGTTGCGATCATTCCGGCCTGGTGCCAGGCCTCGCCGTACCAGCCGCCCCCGCGCGGATGACATACGGCGAACACGCCGCCGCGTTCGAGCCAGGCGATGCGCGTGGCGCTGAACCCCGGGTTGAGCTCGATCCCATACGCGCCGTAGCCTTCGAGATACGCCGGGTGCGAGCCATCGAGCTTGAGACCCTTACGATAGACGATCGACAGCGGAACCATCGTCCCGTCCGCGCTGCGTGCCTGGACCTCCGACGACGTGTACGGCGACGTGTCGACGTTGGCAATCTCCTTGAGGTGCGTGTCGGCAACGTTGCCCTGCGCGTCGACGACGTAGTAGAGCAGTGAATGCGTCCAACCGGTCAATCCAAACACCGCGCCGGCGACGCGGGGATCGGTCGCTATCGCATTGATCGAGCCTTTGAACGGCAGTTTGACGGTTGTCGAGGCGCCCGGCGCGCCGTCGGCGGCCAGCATCACGCGCGTGATGCGCCCGAAACCCCCGTCGCGCGAGAGCACGTATAAGCCGTCCGAGGCGACGCCCAGCGACTCGACGACGGAGCGGCTCGCGGGAATGACGAGCCGCGCCGCGGCGACGTTGGGGGCCGCGAGCGACGTCGCGACGATCTTAAACGCCGGCGCGTTCTTATGCGTCTGCAGATAGATCGTCGAACCCTTGAGGTCGTAACCCGTGACATCGTCGTCCGTGGTCGCAACCGGTTCCCAGGCAGTGCTGGCGTCGGCCGTGGCGACGTGTGCCGCGTAGATCGTCTGTTCGTTCTTCACGCCGTGCGCGATGACCGCGAGCGTGTAGTTCGAAGCGGGCGAGTAGACCATGATCGGAAAATCCGTGAGGCCGAACGGTATCTTCGGGTTCACTCCGTATCCGAACACGGCAGGATCGCTGTCGGGATCGCGGCCGAGCACGTGCAGGTACGCGACCGCGCGCGTCTCCTTGTCGTTCTCCGACTCGCCCGGCTTCAGCTTGGGGAAGCGTACGTAATAGAACGACCTGTTATCGGGCAGCCAGCTCGTGACGCCGAAGTAGTACGCGCGGTCGATCGCGTCGGGAAGGACTTGACCCGTCGCAGTCTCGACGACGTGAACGACCGCCGCCTCGGAGCCGCCCTCCGAGATGCCGTATGCGACGCGGTCGCCGTCGAGCGACGGCAGGAAGTAGTTGATCGTGTAGTGCTTACCCGTGGTCGCCAGCGCCTGGGGATCCACGAGGACGCGCTCGGCGCCGCCAGAGATGTTGCGCACGTAGAGCTTGGGCGAGTTGTCGCCCGGATTGAGCTTTTCGTAGAAGTAGTACGGCCCGTCGATCGTTACACCCGTGACGCTCGCGCCCGCGTTGTCGAGCACTTTGATACGATCGAAGAGCTGCTGGCGTGCGGGGCCGAGGCGGCCGAGGACCGCGCGCGCGTAGGCGTTTTGGTCCTTGAAGAAGTTGATGACGACCGGATCCTGCATGTTCTCGAAGTAACGGTACGGGTCGGTGACGGACGTGCCGTAGATCGTCTCCGCCACTGGCCGCGTGGGCGGTACCGGCGGCGGGTTCGGGAACGTCTGGGCCGCCGGCGCGGCGTGGAGCGCGCCGGCCGCGGCAAGCCCGAGGGCGAAGACAAAAACGAAAAGAACGCAACGCAACATGGAGGCGTATTTGTTGGCGTGGCTCGCGCTGCCCTTTATGAAGGATGACAACGGTGGCAAGGTGTGCAAGGTGAGCGCGTGAAGACCCGCGCCGAGAAATACGCCGAGCTGTGCGCGAAGGGCGAACAGGCGAGGTTCCCCGCCGGCCGGGAGGCCGTTGAGAAGCAGCACGCGCGCGGCAAACGCTCCGCGCGCGAGCGAGTGGAGGCCTTGGTCGACGAGGGATCCTTCGACGAGCTGGACCGCTTCGTCGTGCACCGGACCAACGCGTTCGGACTAGACGAGAAGGAGTTTCTCGGCGACGGCGTGATCGCCGGGCGCGCCACGCTCGACGGGCGTCAGATCTTCCTCTTCTCGCAAGACTTCACGGTACTCGGGGGATCGCTCGGCGAGGCGTTCGCGGAGAAGATTTGCAAGGTGATGGACCTAGCGCTGCGCACCGGATCGCCGCTGATCGGCATCAACGACTCGGGCGGCGCGCGCATTCAAGAGGGTGTCGCTTCGCTGGGCGGGTACGCCGAGATCTTTTGGCGCAACGTGCAGGCCAGCGGCGTGATTCCGCAGATCAGCCTCATCGCCGGGCCATGCGCCGGCGGCGCCGTGTACTCGCCCGCGATCACCGACTTCATCTTGATGACGGAAAAGATCTCGCAGATGTTCATCACGGGTCCCGAGGTTATCAAGACCGTCACGGGCGAGGAGGTCACGTTCGAGGAACTCGGCGGCGCGATGACCCACGCCACGCGCAGCGGCGTCGCGCAGCTGGTCGCCACCGACGAGGATCATCTCGTCGAGCTGACGCGCGCGCTCTTCTCGTTCTTGCCGCAGAACAACCGCGAAAAATCTCCGCGCTTCGACTGCGACGACGACCCGCAGCGTGTCGCGAGCAGGCTGGACGACGTCGTGCCCGACTCGCCCAACAAGCCCTACGACATGCACGAGGTCGTAGAGGGTGTAGTGGACTACGGTGACTTCCTCGAGATCGCGCCGCTGTACGCGCAGAACATCATCTGCGGGTTCGGGCGGATCAACGGAGAGACGGTCGGGATCGTGGGCAATCAGCCCAACGTGCTGGCCGGCGTACTCGACACGCGCTCGTCCGTGAAGGCGGCGCGGTTCGTGCGCTTCTGCGACGCGTTCAACGTCCCACTCGTGACGTTCGTCGACGTGCCGGGCTTCTTGCCGGGAACCGACCAGGAGTACGACGGCATCATCCTGCACGGCGCGAAGCTGCTCTACGCGTACGCGGAGGCGACAGTCCCGAAGATCACGGTCATCACGCGCAAGGCGTACGGCGGCGCGTACGACGTCATGGCCAGCAAACACATTCGCGCCGACGTCAACCTCGCGTGGCCGACGGCGGAGATCGCCGTGATGGGCGCGGAGGGCGCGGTCAAGACGATTTTCCGGCGCGAGCTCGCCGCCGCGAACGACAAGGACGCGAAGATGCAGGAGCTCGTCGACGAGTACACGGAGCGCTTCGCGAATCCGTACATCGCCGCGCAGCGCGGCTACGTGGACGACGTGATCGAAGCCAGCCGGACGCGCGGCGCGCTGGCGACGGCGCTCGAGATGCTGCGCGATAAGCGCGGCCTTCGGCCCGAGCGCAAGCACGGCAACATTCCTTTATAAGCTGAAGCGAGGAGATTGCGATGCCCGATGACATCGAGGTCGAGACCGACAAGCTGCAAGAGCAGGTCGACGACGCGCGCGAGGAAGGCGAGCGTGCCGCGCCGTGGCTGCGTTGGGTGGGGCTGGGCGCGGCGATCTTTGCTGTGGTGGCGGCGGTCTCGGCGCTGCGCGCCGGCGATCTAATCAACGAGGCGACGATCAATCAAATCAAGGCATCGGACACGTGGGCCGAGTACCAGGCCGCGCGGTCGAAAGAGCACCTGTACACGATCGCGGTCGACAATCTGACGGACAGCGGATCGAAGAACGCGGCCCGGTTGCGCGCCTATCGCGGCGAGGTCGCCAATGAGGCGTCGAAGGAAAAGCCGCTTCAGACCGAGGCGCGACGGCTAGAGGAGGAATCGGTCGCAGAGATCGAGCGGCACCACGCCTTCGAGTATGCGGTCGCGCTGCTGCAGGTGGCGATCGCCTTGGGAGCGGTGGGCGCGCTCGCGCGCTCCAAGCTCGCATGGTACGTTAGTCTGGTGGCCGGCGTGGTGGGGATCACCTTCTTTTTTAGGGGCTTTATGTTGTGAAACTGCTTGACGGTAAACGCATCTTGGTGACCGGAGTCGCGAATCGCTGGTCCATTGCGACGGGCATTGCCCGCAAGCTGCACGAACACGGCGCGCAGATCGCGCTCGCGTACCAAGGGGAACGCGTCAAGGACGAGGTCGAAAAACTCGGCGCGGAGCTCGGCGGCGCATCGGCCTTCGAGTGCGACGTCTCGAACGACGAATCGCTCGCCGCGATGTGCGAGGAGCTGCTCAAGCGGTTTGGCAAGATCGACGCGCTCGTCCACTCGATCGCGTACGCCAACAAGGAAGACCTCGTCGGCAAAGTGTTCGAAACCTCGCGCGGCGGCTTCTCGCTCGCGCTCGACGTCTCGTCGTACTCGCTAATCGCGCTCGTTCAGGCGCTGCGCGAGGCGCTCAACGACAACGCTTCGATCATGGCGCTCACGTATCTCGGCGCGACGCAGATCGTTCCCAACTATAACCTGATGGGAATTGCCAAGGCCGCGCTCGAGGCGGCGATGCGCTACCTCGCCTTCGACCTCGGCGACCGCGGAATCCGCGTCAACGCGATCTCTGCCGGCCCGATCAAGACCGCGAGCTCGCGCCAAGTCGGCGGGTTCTCACGGATCCTCGACGTCGTGCCCAAAGTCGCGCCGCTGCACCGGAACGTCACGCCCGGGGACGTCGGCGATATGGCGGTCTTTCTCGCCTCCGACCTCTCGAGCGCCGTGACGGCCGACGTGCACTTCGTCGACGCCGGCTATCACGCAATGGGGCTCTTCGCTCTGGGATGATCGATCTGCCCCTCCGACGCCGCCGCTTCGCCTCGCTGCGCTCGTAAAATGTTCGGCAAGATCCTGATCGCGAACCGCGGTGAGATCGCGGTGCGGATCATTCGCACCGCGCGGGAGATGGGCGTCGAGACGGTCGCGGTTTACTCCGACGCCGATCGCGGCGCTTTGCACGTCGAGCTCGCCGACGAGGCGTGCGCCCTCGGCGCCGCCGCGCCGTCGCAGAGTTACCTAAACGCCGAGAAGCTGATCGACTGCGCGCGGCGATCCGGCGCGGAGGCGATCCATCCCGGCTACGGCTTTCTGGCGGAGAACGCCGCGTTCGCCCGCAGCGTCGTCGAGGCCGGCCTAACCTGGATCGGGCCGCACGCCGACGCTATCGACGCGATGGGGAACAAGCTCCGCGCGCGCCATCTCATGCACAAGGCCCACGTGCCGATCGTGCCGGGCGCGACCGAGAGCGTGCCCGACGTGCGCGCCGCGCGAGCCGCGGCGGAGACGTACGGATTGCCCCTCGCGCTCAAGGCCGCCGGCGGCGGCGGCGGCAAGGGGCTGAAGATCGCGCGCTCGATCGACGAGGTCGAGCCGGCGTTCGAGACCGCGCGGCGCGAGGCCGAGGCATACTTCAAGAACGGCACGATCTACGCCGAGCGCTATCTCGAGAATCCCAAACACGTCGAGCTGCAGCTTCTTGCCGACAAGCACGGCAACGTCGTGCACGTGGGCGAGCGCGACTGCTCGCTGCAGCGGCGCCATCAAAAGCTCTGGGAAGAGGCGCCCGCGCGCGTATCCGACAAGGTTCGCGAGGCGATGCGCGAGGCCGGCGTGCGCGCCGCGAAGGCCATCGGCTACGACTCCGTCGGCACGATGGAGTGCCTGGTCTCGGGCGACGCGTTCTACTTCTTGGAGATGAACACGCGCATCCAGGTGGAGCACACCGTCAGCGAGATGATCTCCGGCCTCGATCTCGTCCGCGAGCAGATACGCGTGGCGGCCGGCGAGCGGCTCGGCTACGGCCAGAGCGACGTGCGCTTCCGCGGCTTCGCGATCGAGGCGCGCGTCAACGCCGAAGATCCCGCGGAGAATTTTCGCCCGGCGCCGGGAACGATCACCGCATACCGCGAGCCAGGCGGCCTCGGCGTTCGCGTCGATTCCGCGGCGTATCCGGGCTGGACTATCCCCGAGCAGTACGATTCGCTCATCGCCAAGCTCGTCGTTTGGGCGCCGGATCGTGACGAGGCCATCGCGCGGCTGCGCCGGGCCATCGACGAGTACGTGGTCGAGGGCGTGCCGACCACGCTGCCGCTGCTGCGCGCATTATGCGACTACGCGCCGGTCGCCGATGCGACGTACGGCACGGCCACGCTCGAAGCGTACGCGGAGACGTGGCGCGAGGCGGTCGCGAACGGACTCGCCCCCTCCGCGCGCAAGCGCAGCGTGGCGTCCGTCCCCGCTCGGGCCGCCGCGCGCCGGCTCGCGCCGCGCCTGGGCGCGATCCGCAAGCGCAGCGCCGCGGCCAGCGGCAACGACGTGACCTCGCCGATGCACGGAATCATCGTCGAGCTCGGCGTCGGCATCGGCGACGCGATCGCAGAGGGTCAGGTCGTTGCCGTCGTTGAGGCTATGAAGATGATGAACGAGATCCGCGCGCAACGCGCCGGAACCGTAACCGCGATCCACGCCGGCCCCGGATCGAGCGTCGAAAGCGGCACGTCGCTGATTACGCTGTCGTAAATCGCTGGAATCAGGGCGGCGCGTTCGTTGATGCTGCACGCGAGGCGTGGATTGTTTGACCGTTTTGGTAGAGCGTCAGCCCGTCGACTGCACCGGAAGCGTTGCGCCCGAACGTGATCCGCGCCTCGACCACCTTGAGGTAGAACTCGTCCTTTGCCGACGCGTAGACTTGAATAGCGGGCTGACTCGTTAGCTGCACGTAGAGCGCGTCGCCGCGCTGCGTGACCGTGAACGCCCCGCCGTCGAGCGGATACGTGCCGACGTATTGCTGCAGTGTCGCGCGATCGAGCGCAACCGCGGGCGGAAACGCCGGCGGCAGCTGCGCGACGACGGGCTTGCCCTGCTCGCCGAGGCGCACCGCCGGGATCGTCTCGCCCGCCTGGATCAAGCGCAGCCCCACGATCGCGTCGGTGGCGCGCAAAAATTTGAACGTCGCATCGACGGCCTGCGAATAGTACGTGTCCCGGCCGACTTGCTGATAGGCCGCGCCGAGCTGCGGCAGCACCGCGATGGCCAACTGGTTGGGCTCCCGGGTCGTCGCCACCCGGAACGTGAAGCCGCCGCTCGCGTTGCAGTAGACGCCGTCGTACGCTTTCGGATCGGTGTCCGACGCCGCCACCGACGACGGGCAAACCGCGATCGGATAGCTCGGTACCAACACGTGCGCCGCGATATCGGTGACCGCCGGCCCGTTGCTGAGCACGGCCACGCCCATTTGGCGGTCGCGCGAGATCGCGAAGTCGGCGTGAAAACCGAGCGTGTCGCCGGCGTGGCTGGTGGTTCCGGTATTGGGATTGATATTCCACACGAGCCCGATCTGGTGGCCGGGGCTCCCCTGCGCGCGCGGCCGCTGCGCGAAGAGGCAGGTGCGCGCGAGCGGTCCTTGGCCCATATTGCAGCGCAGGTATTTCAGCATGTCGGTCACGTTGGAGTAGATGCCGCCGGCCGGGAGGATGGACTGAGCATGCCATGTCGTCACGACTTGCCCGCTCAAATCATGCCCCGCTGCGAGCAGCGCGGGGTCCGATGCCGGTGACTCCGCGAAGCCCGTCTCGCTCATGCCGAGCGGATCGAGCACCGTGTTACGCACGAGCGTCGTATACGGCACCTTCGCGCGATTGGCAAGCAACTGCCCGAGCAGTCCGATTCCATAGTTCGAATACTCGTACGACGAACCGGGATCGCGCGTAAGCGCGTAGCCGTTGAGGAACGCGTACATGTTGGCGACGGTATAGTCCGCGTAGGGATCGTCGCCTGCGACGTCGTTCATGTTCGTCGGTAGGCGCGGCAGCCCGGAACGCTGCTCGGCCAGATTGAGCAGCGTGATGGCCTTGCCGTCTTTGCTCGGAGCGCGAACGCCCGCGGGCAGATACTTCGAGATCGGGTCGCTCAAACGGACCTCGTTGCGGAGCACCATCGCGGCGAGGGTCGTGGCGGTGAACGTCTTCGTCACCGAGCCGATCTCGAAGAGCGTGTGCGCGTCGACCGCGCTGCCGTTTCCGGCGTTACCAGCGACGTAGACGCGCGTGACGCCGTGATCGATCACGCCGACGGCGATGCCCGTGCCGGGCACGGCCGCGGCGCGCGCGTCGAGCGCCGCCTGCAGCGAGAGCGCCGCCAAGAGCGGCGCGACACAGCCGAGCATGCGTGCGCCTTGGCGCCCCGGCGGCGGGCGCCCTGCCCGAGCGCGGCGTAGTACGCCAACGATGGCGCGCGATATCAACGCTTCGGGCATTCCGCTCGAGAGGGTCTACGACGAGGTCGACGGACAGCCGCACGAGCTCGGGGAGCCCGGCGCGTTTCCTTACGGCCGCGGCATTCGCCCCGATATGTATCGCGGACGCCTCTGGACGATGCGTCAATACGCCGGCTTCGGCACGGCAGCGGAATCGAACGCGCGCTACCGCTATTTGCTCGAGCGCGGGCAGACCGGCCTCTCAGTGGCATTCGACCTGCCGACGCAGCTCGGCCTCGACTCGGACGCGCCGCTCGCGCGCGGCGAGGTCGGCAAGGTCGGCGTGGCGATCGACTCGATCGACGAGATGGAGACGCTGCTTTCCGGCGTTCCGCTCGATAAGGTGACCGTATCGATGACGATCAACGCGCCCGCCGCGATCCTGCTGGCGCTCTTCTTAGCGGTCGCGCGCCGGCGCGGCGTCCCGTTCGATAAGCTGGGCGGCACGGTGCAGAACGACGTGCTCAAGGAGTACGCGGCGCGCGGCACCTACATCTATCCGCCCGAGCCCTCGATGCGCCTCGTGACCGACGTGATGGCCTACTGCGCGAGTGAGGTGCCGCAGTGGAACACGATCTCCGTCTCCGGCTACCACATCCGCGAGGCGGGCTCGACGGCGGTTGAAGAGATCGCATTCACGCTGGCCAACGCAAAGGCGTACCTGAACGCGGCGCGCGACGCCGGCATCGCGCTGGACGAGGTTGCGCCGCGCATTTCCTTCTTCTGGAACTCGCACAACGACTTCTTCGAGGAGATCGCCAAGTTCCGCGCGGCGCGCTACTTGTGGGCACATATTACGCGGGACGAGTTCGGCTGCCGCGATCCGCGCTCGCAGATGCTGCGCTTCCACGCGCAGACCGGGGGCTCCACGCTGACCGCGCAGGAGCCGGAGAACAACGTCGTACGCGTCGCCTTACAGGCGCTCGCAGCGGTGCTCGGCGGCGCGCAGTCGCTGCACACCAACGGCAAGGACGAGGCGCTCGCGCTACCGACCGCCGACAGCGCCAAGACCGCGCTGCGCACGCAGCAGATCATCGCGTACGAGTCGGGCGTGGCCGACGTCGTCGATCCGATGGCGGGATCGTATTACCTCGAGACGCTCACCAACGCGCTCATCGAGCGGGCGACGCACTTGATCGGCGAAGTGGACGCGATGGGCGGAAGCATCGCGGCAATCGAGAGCGGCTGGATGCAGCGGCGGATCGCGGAATCCGCGTACCGCGCGCAGCAGGCCATCGAACGCGGCGAGCAGGTGGTGGTCGGCGTGAATCGCTTCGCGGAGGCGTCCGACGGAGCGGCGATGCCGCTGCAGCGCGTCGACGAGCGCGTCGAACGCGAACAGGTGGAGCGCCTCGCAGCGTTTCGCGCGGCACGCGATCCCGGCGCGGTCGAAGCGAACCTCGCCGCAGTGCGTGCGGCGGCCGCGAGCGATGAGAACCTGATGCCCCGCTTCGTCGATGCCGTGGACGCCGGCGCGACGCTCGGCGAGCTGTGCGACGTGCTGCGCGACGTGTTCGGAACGTATCGCTCCAAAGAGGTCGTCGCGTAATTGATGGAAATTGACCACGTCGCGATCGTCGTCAAGGATCTCGACGCAACGCTGCGGCTCTACACGCAGACGCTCGGCTTCAAGGAGATCTATCGCGAGGTCATCTACGATCAGCGAGTAGAGGCGGTCGGGCTGGAGGCCGGCGAATCGCACGTGGAATTGCTGCTTCCCTTAGACGAGAATTCGGCGATCGCGCGCTATCGCGGAGAGGCCGAGACGAAGCTGCATCACACGGCGTACCGCGTGGCCGACATCGAGCGCGCGCTCGAGGAGCTGCGGGCCAAGGGCGTTCGTCTGATCGACGAGCGTCCTCGCAAAGGGGCGAACGGCAGCACGATCGCGTTTCTCCATCCGAAGGCGACCGCGGGCGTGCTCATCGAACTCTGTCAGCCGCATCCGGTACGTACTCACACCTAAGCGGGAAAGCCTAACGACTGCTTGATTTCGGGAACGCTCGATCGGCGCCGGCGCGCGCTGTTCTGGTCGACGCTCGCGTCGGCCACAATCCACCTCATCGTCTTGACGCTGCTTTTCTACGCCGTGTCGCGGATCTTGATTACCCGCGGTACCAAGGAGATCGTGTCGCAAACCAACGTCACGTCAGTCGAGCGGCTCGTCCATCCCAAAGAGGCGACGGTGGCGCCGCAACCCCACCGGACGATTCGGCGGCAAGAGTCGGCGCCGGCGAAAATCGAGCCCCACGAGCTGGCGCGCGTGGTCAAGACCGCTGCCTCACCGGAGCCGCCGCAACGTCCGACCATCCCGTCGACGATCGAGCGCGACACGGCCGGCTACGCCAAGGAGGTCGCCAAGCTCAACGCTCTCGACGATCCGCGCGCGATCCCCACGATCGATCCCGGCACGCGCGGGTCGACGATGAAGAGCTACGCCTTCAACATTCCCTCATCGTTGCGCGGTTCGGACGAAGGCAACGGCATCATCACGCCGACGCGGGCGTGGCACGAGAACGGGCGCGACTGCTACTACGGACGTTACGACTTCACGTATCCGGACGGTGCGATGGAGAGCGGCGACATCGTGTGGCCGTTCTGCTTCGATCCGGGCTCCGATCCGTTCAAGGAGCCGCCACACCCGATTCCGTTCCCGCTGCCGCCGGCCGGATTCAGACTCTCATCGGACGAGCAGCTGCCGGCGATCGAGAAATCCGTGTACCAGCAGTGGGCGAGCGAGACGGGCGCGCCGTCAACGCCGTAGCAACGGGGTCTGCGCGAGTCCGTTGAGCACGAACTGCACCGCGAGCGCCGCGAGGATGATGCCGAGGATGCGGCTGATCACGTGGATGCCGGTCTTGCCGATCACGCGGAGCAGCAGCGCGGAGGCCCGCATGCACAGCCACGTGACGATCAGCGCCACAGCGTAGGCAGCGGCGACGACGAAGAGCTCCGCGCGGTCCCCGTGCGAAAAGTTGACCAGGAGCAGCACCGTCGCGATCGTTCCGGGGCCGGCGATCATCGGAACGGCGAGCGGAAAGACCGCGGGGTTCTCGCCCTCGGCGGCCTCGCGCTCCTCGGCGTCGGTCGCCTTCGCGCCGGTGGGGCGGGCAAAGAGCATGTCGATCGCGATCAGAAACAGCAAGATCCCGCCGGCGATCGTGAACGCCGGCAGCGTGATGCCGAGATAATCGAGGATGATTCGGCCGACGACGCCCATGAACAAGATCACTCCGGCCGCGACAAAGACGGCCTGGTCGATGACTTGATTGCGCCGCTGCGGCGACATGCGCGCGGTCGAGCCCAGCGTCATTGGGATCATGCCGATCGGATCGATGATCGTGAACGCGGTGGCGAACGCCGTGGCGACGAAGCGAAAGTCCATGGTGCGACGACAGGGTATCGTTTACTGAAGGCAAACGTCAAGGCTCCGCTGTGAATTCCGTCGCTCGCGCCGTGAACATCGAGGATCTGCGCCGCCTCGCGAAACGCCGATTGCCGCGGGTCGTGTTCGACTACATCGACGGCGGAAGCGGCGCCGAGGTCACGATGCGCGAGAACTGCCGCGTCTTCGAGACGGTGACGTTCCGGGCGCGCAATGCCGTCGCGCGCATGGAATGCCACCTGCAGACCACCGTTTTGGGAACGCCGCTCGCGCTGCCGTTTCTGTTCGCGCCGGTCGGAAGCAGCCGCATGTTCTTCCCGCGCGGCGAATGCGTCGCAGCCGAAGAGGCGGGGAAGGCCGGAACGATCTACACGCTGTCTACGCTCTCGGGCTGCGCGCTCGAGGACGTCAAGGCGGCCGCAACGGGACCGGTCTGGTATCAGCTGTATCTGCTCGGCGGACGCGAGGCCGCCATCAGCGCGATTGCGCGTGCGCGCTCCGCGGGTTATCGCGCGCTCGCCGTGACGATCGACACCGCCGTCGCCGGGCAGCGCGAGCGCGACTTGCGCAACGGCGCCTCCGAGTTGGTCAGCGGCAATCTGTGGCGCATGCTGCCGCACGTGCCGCAGCTGCTCGCTCGTCCGCGATGGCTGCTCGATTTCTGGCGCGACGGCGGCATGATGAAGTTTCCCAACGTCATCATTCCCGGCGAGGGCGTGATGGCGTACGAGGACGTCGCCGCCGCGCTGGAGCGCTCGACCGTCTCGTGGGACGACATGGGATGGATCCGCGACGCGTGGCGAGGGCCGATCGTGATCAAGGGCGCGCTGAGCGGCGAGGACGCGCGACGCGCGCTCGACGTCGGCGCGGAGGCGATCGTCGTGTCGAATCACGGCGGCCGCCAGCTCGACTCCGTATCGTCGACGTTGCGCGCGCTGCCGGAGGTCGTCGAGGCCGTCGGCGGGCGCGCCGAGGTGCTGCTCGACGGCGGCATCCGCCGCGGCAGCGACGTCGTGAAGGCGCTGTGCCTCGGCGCACGCGCCGTGCTGATCGGGCGCGCCTACGCGTACGGCCTCGGCGCGGGAGGCGGCGCGGGCGTCGCGCGCGCGATCGAGATCTTGCGCAGCGACATCGTTCGCACGCTGCGTCTGCTGGGTTGCCTCGACGTGACCGCGCTCGACCGATCGTACGTCGAGTTCTAACGTGTACGTGCGCGGCGCGCTGCCGAAGGGCGGCGTCGCCATCATCGGGAGCCGCGCGCCACCGCCCGAAGCAGCTGCGTTTGCCTACGAGCTCGCGTTTCGGTTAGGCGAGCCGGTTGTGGCCGGGCTCGCGCTCGGCATCGACGCCGCCGCGCATCGCGGCGCGCTCGCCGCGGGCGTTCCCACCGTCGCCTTCGTCGGCTACGGATTCGGGTGCACGTATCCGCCCGAGCACGCCGCGCTGGAAGAGGAGATCGTCAGCGGCCGCGGCGCGATCGCTACGCTTCTTCCGCCGGGAACGCCGGCGTCGGACGAGGCTTTGGTCGAGCGGGATCGGCTGCAGGCGGAGCATTCGCGCGCGGTCGTGCTCGTCTGCACCGAAATCGGCGGCGGCGCCATGCATACGATGCAGTTCGCGCGCGAGTTGGGGCGTCTGCGGTTTGCCGTGACGCCTCCCGCCGGCGCGGAAACGTTGCGCGAGTGGGCCGGGAACCTGGCGTGCATTGCCGACGGCGCCACGCCGCTACCGTTTGATGTCGGCGCTGCCGTTGTCGCGCTTAAAGGTTAGGGGCGAGGCCGACGTCGATCGAGGTCTCGAAGGTGCGGCTCCACGGCAGGCCGAGCTGCATCGCGGCGATGTGGTAGCCGGGGTCGAGCTGCGCCAGGATCTTGAGCGCATAGCTCCAGAGCAGCGCGCGGTCGCGCTGCGACGTCGCGGCGGCGAGGTCGGGCGTCAGGAGCGTGTGGTCCGCGATGCCTTGCGCGGCCAGCGTCGCGTTGAGGTCGGGCCGCACGAAGTCGTGGTACGCGTAGTCGTCGAGGAACATCGTGAAGGTGTACGTGCGGTGCGCGAGGTCGTCGTAGGTGCCCATGCGCCGGCCGGCGCCGGCGGCGATCGCCTCGGCCAGGGCGGTGCCGACCGTGTTCGCGTTGGTGTTCCAGGAGGAGTAGGCGTCGAGCTCGCGCGACACGTCCGACGCCAGCAGCAATTGCGCGAACGCCGCCTGATCGCGGTACGACTTCAGATAAGATAGGTCGGCGACAGCGACGGAGCGTCCCTGCGCTACCGTAGCGGCCATTGCGCTCACGAGCTGCGCATCCTGCGCGGGGGTGGTTCCCGGAACGCGCACGTAGAGCACGATGTCGGTGCGATCGTCGTCGCGCACGCCGCCGCAAACGCCGATCAGCGCGCCGATCGCCGTCGAGATCGGGGCGTACTCGATCGGATCCTGATACGATGCGCCGTCCGGAGTCGAGTAGCGCACCGCGATGTGCGGCGTCCAGTTCGCGGCGCGCGCGATCGCGTTGGCCATCAGCGCGGAGCCGAGCTCGTCCGCGCCCGGCTCGATCGACGCACGGCCCGCGAGATTCGCCGTCGCGAGATCCTGCTGCAGCAACTGCACGTCACGCACGTGCAGGCCGACCGGGCCGGCGTCGTCCTGGCCGAGGACGAGCCGGTCGATCGTCCCGTCCGCCGTGAGTTTCAGCAAGAGTCGATCGGCGGCGAGATTGCGCCCGCGCGTCGCCATGTATTCGTCGAAGGTCGGCTCGCCGATCAACTCGCGCAGATGCTGCGCGCGCGCGGCCTCGCTCGGCAGCGGCGGGTCGTGCAGGTTCGCGTAGTCCTGCAGATACGACCAGACCGGATAGGGCGCGAAAAACGGCGTGCCTGCGGGAATGCCCGTCGGCGCGAGGCGCATGATCGTGCCAAACGCGCCGATCCACGCGCGCGGCCGGCGCGTGCGGAGATGCGAAAACTCGCGCAGGCGGAACTCCACATCGGCGTACGTCGGCCCAGGAACGCGCGAGGCCGTGAGCCCGCCGTAGGCCAGCATGTCGGTTGAGACGACGAACGCGTTCGTCTCCCTTTTGGCGGCCTCGTGATTGAGCCACGCGATGATCGCGTCCGAGCGACCCGCCGTAAGGAAGCGCCCCTGTAGGTCGCGCGGCGGCGCTTCGACCGTTATTCCGGCGATGCGCCCGAGCATGACGGGGAGCTGCGAGGTCACCGGGCGGTCGTCGATCGGCACGAACGCGATCGTCGCGAAAAGCAGCGCGAGAAAAGGCATTAGATCAGGTCGCGCAACACGCCGCCAGAGGCTCCGAGCAGCTCCTGCGCTTTTTGCGCATCGACGCCGCGCCGCTCCATCACGATAGCGACCTTCACGCGGCCGCCGGCCGCGTCGAGCAGCTCGCGCGCGCGCTCTTCGCCGACGCCCGCGACCTCGCACACGAGGCGCAGGGCGCGGCGGCGCAGCTTTTGGTTGCTCGCGACGACATCGACCATGAGGTTCCCGTGCACCTTGCCGAGGCGCACCATCACGGCCGTCGACAGCGCGTTGAGAGCGATCTTCTGCCCGGTTCCGGCTTTGAGCCGGGTAGATCCCGCCAGCGCCTCGGCGCCCGTGTCGAACGCGACGCAGATCTCCGCTGCGCGCGCGAGTGCCGAATCCACAACGCTCGTGAACGCGATCGTCAACGCGCCCATCGCACGCGCGCGTTTCACCGCCGCGACGACGAACGCCGCGCCTCCGCTCGCCGACAGACCCACGACCGCGTCTTCGGGAGCGCAGCGTTCGCGCGCGAGCGCATCGCCGGCGGCGCTGTCGTCTTCGGCGCCTTCGATCGCGTTGACGAGCGCGGGCAAACCGCCTGCGACGTGCGCCTGCACGAGGTGCGACGCGGTGCCGAACGTCGGCGGCATCTCAGATGCGTCGAGCGTCGCGATGCGGCCGCTGCTCCCCGCGCCGACGTAGTGTAGACGCCCGCCGCGCGCGAGGCGCTCTGCGATCGCATCGGCGACCCGCGCCAGTGTGTCGGATTGCGCGAGGACGGCGTCGACAGCGGCGCGATGGTCGGAGACGAGCGTCTCGACCAGCGCACGCGTGTCGAGCTGGTCGAGTCCGGCGGTTCGCGGATTCGTCGCCTCGGTCGGAGGCAGATCGTCCGTCATGTCGTCAACTCGCACGGCACTCCGCCGCAGTGCGCGCCAGCAGCTCGCTCAGCCGCCACGGTGCGATCGCTCCGAGCGCGACCGAGCGGCGCGCGCCGGTCGCGGCGGGCACATTGCTCGCGCGGCCGCGCAGCGTCTCGTAGCCCAGAACCGCGAACGCGATCGCCTCTTTGGCATCGGCAGGTAATCCCATCGCATCCGAGCGTTCGACGCGCGCGCCCTTGAGCCGTGCGGCCAGGCGCGCGAGGAGCGTCGGATTGTTCGCGCCGCCGCCGCCGGCGATGACACGCGCGCCGGCGAAGCGTTGGCGCTCGATCGCGTCTGCAACCGTAGCGGCTGTGAGCTCGGCGAGCGTCGCGGCGCCGTCTTCGATAGAGAGCTTTGCGAGCGCGCGCTCGTGACGTGCGAGAAACTGCGCGCCGAACCGCTCGCGTCCGCTCGTCTTGGGCGGCGGCGCCGCGAAGTACTCGTCGGCGAGCATCGCGGCCAGCAGCGCCTCGTCGACGCGGCCGGTTGCGGCGAGCGTGCCCTCGCGATCGAACGATTGTGCCCCGTTCGTGCGCGCGCGCACGAACGCGTCGAGCAACATGTTGGCGGGGCCGGTGTCGAAGGCGACGGCTTCTTCCGGCGCCGCGCCCTTGCGCAGCATTGTCACGTTGGCGATGCCGCCTAGGTTCAACGCGACGCGATCTTCCTCGGCGCTCGAGAGCAGAACCGCGTCGACGCGCGCGACCAGCGGCGCGCCCTGCCCACCGGCCGCGCAGTCGGCGCTGCGAAAATCGTAGCAGACCGTGGCTTCGACGGCCTCGCGAATCGCGAACGGATCGCCGATCTGCAGCGTCACGTGCGCCGGTCCGTTGTGCCAGATCGTTTGACCGTGCGATGCGACGTAATCTATCGCGTCCGATCCCGCCATCGAGCGAGCCGCGCTCGCGTACGCGTCGCCGAGCGCGCGATGCAGCCGTGCGACGCTTTCCACGTTCCCTTTGTTGGGCGGCAGGACGGCGAGCAGCTCGTCGCGCAGCTTGGGCTCGAACGGATACGTTTCGAAGCGCCGCAGGTTGATGCGATAGCCCGCGCCACTGGGCACGAGGCTCACCAGCGCCGCGTCGATGCCGTCGAGCGACGTGCCGCTCATCAATCCAATGGCACGCATTGTACCAGTCCTTCGTAGAACGAGGCGCGGAGATCGCGGGCGTCTCCGGCGCGGCCGAAGTAGACGCCGTTAGTCAACAACACGCCCTGAAGATCGCGCACCGGATCGGCCCACACACACGTGCCGACGAAGCCGGTGTGTCCGAATGAAGAGAAATCCATCCAGCGGCCGCAGGAGTTTTCGTCGGTCGTCTTCAGCGCCCACCCCAGGCCGCGGCGCAGCACGGGATCGTCGGCCTGCAGCGACGTCGCCTCGCGCGCGAGCTCGCGCGGCAACAGCGTCTCGCGGCGTCCGCGCAGCGAGCCGAGATAGCACTCCGTGAGTGCGGCGACGTCGGCCGCGGTGCCGAAGAGGCCCGCGTGGCCGGCGACTCCGCCCATCAGGTAGGCCTTCTCGTCGTGCACGAAACCCTGGACGCGTCCGCGCCAGCCGTCGTCTTCCGTCGCGGGAATGTCCAACCGTTGCAGAAACGGCGGACGAAACATCGGCGTCGGAGTGAACGACGCGCGCGCCAGCGCCGCAAGGGATCGGCCGTACGTGCGCTCGAGAACGACGCCGAGCGCGATGAAGCCGAGGTCGGAGTAAATCACGCGCTCACCCGGCTTGGCGATGAGGTCGGAGCCAAGCGCGAACGCTTCGACGTTGCGATCCAGGATCGCGCGATAGTCCGCGCCGGAGTTCATGCCCGACGTGTGCGCCAACAACATGCGCAGGCTGATCGCCGCGTGGGGGCGTTTGCTCCACTCGTGAATGACGCGCGACAAGGGTTCGTCGAGCTCTAGCATTCGGGCGGCGACGGCCTGCAGCGAAAGCGTGGTGACGAAGAGCTTGGTAAGTGAGGCGAGGTCGAAGAGCGTGTCGGCGTAAACGGCGCGGCCGAGCTCGTCCTCGCGCGTGACGCCATATGCGCGCTCGAAGATCAACTTCCCACGGTGCTCGACGCGTGCGACCGCGCCGGTAAATTCGACGCCACGCGCACCTTCTAGGATCCGATCGACGCTCTCCGACAGGCTCAGGGCAGCCACACAGCCATCGCGCGAATTATCGGCGACCGGCGAAACGAGACCTGCGGAGTACCGGAACGGGGCGTAGGCGCGTCGACGCTTGGGATCCCTTCGCGGCGATTAGAACAGGGCGAGCCGTCCGCATCGGCCAATCCAACGGGTCGTGGAGTACTAAGACGCGTTGAGGAGCTTCGCTATCTTCGTTTTCTGCGGTTGCGCTATGGTGGCGGCGTGCCTTGTGTCGGCGAACGCAGCGACCGAGTTCTGCCCCGCGAACGTGACACATCTCGAATCCACGTCGCCCGATCGCGAGGCGACGACGTATCATTACCAGCTGCAGGCGCTCGCACCGCGGGTCGTTGACGGCACGTTCATCGCGGACACCGACGCTGGGTGGTTCACCTGGGTTCAGCAGGCGGTGCAACTCACGCGCACGACCTATATGAGCGCCTCGTGGTCGCTGAAGTATTGGTTCCACGTCGCAGAATCGCCAGAACTAACCGTTGTGTTTCCGCAAGCCGTTGCGATTCGACACTTCTGGGTTGCGACGGCGCGGTCGCAGGGTGACCGGTTCTTCGACTGGGATTCGCGCGGCGTGGTGACGTGCGAGCCGCCGGACTTCGCGAAATCGAAGCATCCTGAAAACGTTAAGGTGACCCGTAGCCCCCAAGCGGGTGATGAGACGCCGGCGCCCGCACCCCCGCCCGCGAATGCCGTCGTTGGGGTGGCGCCGTTTCCGCCCCCGAGCTGCGTCCAACCGTTCATTTCCGCGACGGTGACCGACGCGGTGCAGCCGGATTTCCCTGCGATCCTCGTGGACCAGGGGCTCAGCGGTGTCGCCATCTCGATAATCGCCATTGCCCTCGATGAGCATGGGAAACTCGTCGACGCATGGGTTTGGGCCAGCTCCGGCTGTCCGCCGATGGACGATGCAGCCCTCAAGGCTGCGCGGCGATCGAAATACACCGGGGCCACGTCGTACTGCCTCCCCGTGAGCGCGACGTATTTGTTCCGCGCCGATTTTGAACCTCGTTAAAGCCGATTTTGAACCTCGTTAAATTGGAAGAGTGCCGGCGGGGAGGCTGGCGCCGAAGAGCACGTCAGCGAGGCCGCCGATAGAGGCCTCGTCGTCGCCATACGCAGCGACGAGGTGGCGCGCGCTCGCGAACAGCCCCACGTCGAACGGTTCGAGCAACGAGACGACGAGCGCATCTGGATAGCGCTGCAAGATGTCGCCTATCGCTGCAGCCTGCTGCGGATAGAGATGCGCGCGCCGCGCGAGCAGGATGGCGCGACGTTGCGAGCGCGCGAGAGCGTCGAGTATGCCGCGCACCTCGGTTTCGTTCGGCGCGATCGGCACGTCGAGGGTCTCCATCGCCGGCGCCTCGCGATCCAGCGTCGCCGCGGTGCCACCGAACGACACCGCGATCGATGCGAGCGGGTCGGCGTGCGCGATGCCGCGCAGCAGCGTCACGGCGCGGCGCGCGATCTCGCGGCCCAAGCCTGGATGCGGCGGGAACGTGTCGAGTGGAAGCGGCTGCGATCCGGCCTGGCGCAGCGTCTGCACGCGCGTGAAGGCTTCTTCCAATCGCGCCGACAGCAGGCGCCCGCGGTCAACCGCAGCGACGATCGCCGCGACAGCATCGTTCGCGGCGCCGAGATCGTGGCTGAACACCAAGAGGTCCGCGCCCGCCGCGAGGGCCTCGACGGCGTTCGCCTCCGCGCCGCGCCGCGCGACCGCGTTCATCTCCAAACAATCGGTCGCGAGCGCGCCACGAAATCCGAGCTCCTCGCGCAGAAGCGCGGTCGCGATGCGCTGCGATAACGTCGCCGGATAGAGCGCGTCGAATTCGCGAGCCATGACGTGCGCGCTCATCATCGCGGGCGCCTGACGTGCGACCGCGGCGAATGGAACGAGGTCGCGCTCGCGCAAAGTAGCTTCGGCGGCCTCGATCATCGGCAGCGCCTCGTGCGAATCGACCGCCGTCGAGCCGTGGCCGGGAAAGTGCTTGTAGCAGGAGAGGATGCCGCCGTCGTGCAGCCCGCGGCCGAACGCGGCGCCGAGCTCCGCGACGCGTTGCGGATCGGCGCCGAACGAGCGCGTGCCGATCACCGTGTTGCGCGGATCCAGCGCGAGGTCGAGCACCGGCGCGAAGTCCAGCGTGCAGCCGGCTCGGCGCAGATCGAATGCGGTCTGCTGGCCGGCGCGGCGCGCGAGCTCGAGATCGTCCGCGGCGCCGAGCGCCATCATCGGCGGCATCGGCTCGACGCCTTCGTGTAACCGCGCGACGCGGCCACCTTCCTGATCGATCGCGATAAGCGCTTCGCCGTCGCGAGCACGCAGCTCGTCGGTGAGCGCGCGAACCTCGGCCAGCGTCGCTTCGCGCGCGAACAGCAGGTAGCCGCCGAAGCGCGGGAAGTCGCCGGCGAGGCGCGCACCGGCAATGCCGGCGACGACCACGCCGCGCGCCAGCGCCGCCGTATCGGTCATGCGAGCGCGATCCCGGTTGCGCGGTCGAAACGGCGCACGTGCTGCGCCGGAAGATCGAGCCCGACGAGCTCGCCGATTTGCGCGCGGCGCGAAGCAGCTACGCGAACGACCACCGCGCCGCGCTGCGTCGCGACCTCGAGGTACGCGTCCGCGCCCGTCGGCTCGCGGCGCGCGATCCGGCCGCGCAACGCGCCGTCGCCGTCTAGCTGAACGTGCTCCGGCCGGATGCCGACGATCGCGTCGCCGTCGGAGAGCAAATTCATCGGGCGTTCGCCGAGGAATTGCGCCACTGCGATCGTGCGGGGAGAGTCATAGACGCGCTGCGGCTCGCCGACGTCCTCGATGCGCCCCTCGACGAGCACCGCGAGCGCGTCTCCGACGCTCATCGCCTCGACGTGATCGTGCGTTACGTACAGGATCGGACCGGCGAAGCGCTGTCGGACGCCGATCACCTCATCGCGGACCGAGCGTCGCAGCGACGGATCGAGGTGCGCGAGCGGCTCGTCCAGCAGCAGCGCGAGGGGATCGGAGAGGAGCGCGCGCGCGATCGACGCGCGCTGGCGTTCGCCGCCCGAGAGGTGCCGCGGGCGCCGGTCGAGGTGTTTGTCGACGTGCAGCGCAGTCGCAGTTGCCGCGACGGCATCTTCCCGCGAGCCCCGGCGCTGCGCGAAGCGCAGATTCTGACGCACGGTCATGCTCGAAAACAGCGCGTCGTCCTGAAAGACGAGCGCGATGCGGCGATCCTGCGGCGGCAGCGTCGCGACCGATTCGCTTCCCAGCCGCACGTCGCCGCTGCGCACGGGCAGAAGCCCCGCGATCGCGCGCAGCAGCGTCGTCTTGCCGGCCCCCGAGGGGCCGACCACCGCGAGCGTCTTGCCGGCGGCGACGTCGATCGAGACGCGATCCAGCGCCGGCGTACTGCGCGCCGCATAACCGGCAACGAGCGCCTCGGTTGCAAGCCGCATCGATGCTACGCGCGATCGAGCGCGGCGTACTCCGCGCGAGCCGCGGCATCTCCGGACCGCGCGCGCTCGACGACGTCGCGCAGCCGCACCACGGCCGCGTCGTCCGCCTTCTTCCCGCCGAGAACCAGGCGTAAGGCGATCAGCGACAGATCGGGCGTGCGCGCTCCGAGCCGCTCCATTCCCTCATAAAACGGCGCCGCACCGGGAGCTTCGGGCCGGCGCCGGAGCAGGTCGCGCACGACCTCGGCTTTCGGGGGCGAACAGTCGAGAAGATAGCCGTCGAGCAACTCGAACTCCATCGGCATGGGGTTCGCCGCTCGGATGGGTTTGCTCTTCGCGCTGCTTGCGGCGACGCTCGGGGCCAGCCGGAACGAAAACGGCGTCGTCCGCCTGCTCGAGCAGATGCGCGGCGCAAGCGGCCCCGTCTGGCAGGCCCACATCGTCTCCGTGGCGCGGTTGAATTTCAACGGAGCGGCGGCCGTCGTCTCGACCGACAGCGAGGGCCTGCGCGTGTTGGTGCGCCACTGCATCGGCGAGCTCTGCGACGGCACGTACTTCGACGGCCAGCGGATCTACTCGTTCAATATGAACGGCACGATGGTCGCGTCGTCACAGCAGCTCGAGCCGTTTCTCCGGTCGCTGCGTATCGTCGCCTCGCTGGATTTCCTCACGCCAACGTTTATCGGGCGCGGCGGCCGAGTCGGCGCGGCCGCCACCGATTCCGTCAACGGGAAGCCCTACCGCACTTTCGTGATCGGCGACTCGAGCTCGGTGCCGTTGCGGCTGTTCGTCGATCCGCAGAGCGGTCTGGTGCGCTTCGCCCGCTCGCTGGATGGGCGCGATACGTTCGAGTATCGCGGCTACCGGCGCGTGGGCGCGTTCGTGCTCGCCTTCGAGGTGCTGCACAACGGACGCGTCTTTGAGCGCTACGACGACCGCGCCGCGGTATCGTCGGGGTTTCATCCCCCGCGCGGGCTGGTCCCATCGTTCAGCGGCGTGCCCGACGCAATTCCCACCGATCAGAGGGCGGTGACGCCGATCGTCGACTGCATCATCGGCGGCATCGCCGTGCGCTGCCTGGTGGACACGGGCAACTCCGGCCTCTCGATGAGCACCGAGCTCGCGAGCCGCCTGGGCGCTCCGGTGGTGGGGACGTATCAGGTACGCGGATTGGGCGGCTACTCGACCCAGGTGGTTCGAGCCGGACCACTGCGCATCGGCAACGCCACTTATCCGGAGGCGTACTATATCGTGCTCAACGATCTGCGCCGCTACGGTTACGACGCCGTGCTCGGCGCGGATCTCCTAAGCGCTTCGGGTATCGAGATCGACAGCGCCGCGCACGTCGTGCGTCTGCAGGCTCCGCCGCTGCAAAACGCGATCACGGTGCCGCTTACGTTCGAGCACTTCGTTCCGATCGTGACGGTCGGGCTCGGTGAAATTCAGGCGCAGCTTGCAGTAGATACGGGCGACGAGTCGAATGTCAACCTTGGGTACGAATTTTATGCCAAGCATCCGGGACTGTTCAGCGTCACCCAGCGCCGCGCCGTCGGTGGAATCGGCGGCAGTAGCATCGAGATGATCGGCGAAATACCCGAGGTGCGAATCGGGGACTACCGCACGGGTCCGCAGCGCATCGGCGCGACGCAGACGTTGGCTGGCACCGCTTTCGGCCATCTCGGAGCCGCCTTTCTGGATCAGTTCCTCGTCCAACTCGACTACGGCGCGAGCGAGCTGCGCCTCGTTCCGAGGCGAGGTTAAGCGATGACGGCGTCCGCGCTTCGCCGCCTCCGCGGATTCGCCGTCTTCATCGTCTCCCTCTCCGCCGGAACGAACGGCGCGCACGCGATGGCGCTGGATCGCTGCACGGTCGTCGCCGCACAGATGATGGACACCGTCGACTCCGACGACGCGCGCCCCGGCGACTTCTTCCGTTTCGAGACCGTCAACGCCGTGACCAACGGCGCGGACGTGGTGATTCCTCAGCGGACGATGGGCTACGGCATCGTCGCCGTCGCGTCGCCGGCGGGCCACCACGATGCGCGCCCGGGAGTGCTTGTGCTGGAGCCGCGCTTTCTGATGCTGCCCGACGGCCGACGCCTCGGCGTCGTGCTCGATCACAACACGGACGCGCTGGACAAGGCCGGTCCGACCGACGGGATACCCGGCTACCTCGGCGCAATCCCGATTCCCGGCGTCGGCGCCGCCGTCGGCCTCTTTAATTACTTCCGCAAGGGCAAGAACATCGTGGTGCCGCGCGGCGCCATGTTCGCGCTCTTCCCGAGCGACGATCCCTCGGTCGAGCGCTGCCAAGACCACCCCGCATACTAGCGCGCGAACAGTAGCGGCGCTTGCGAATGCCGAGCGGGTTTCGGACGTTCCCATCCGCGGAGGCGTTGCGCCGGCCGCAGTTTGGGCTGCCCGATCTGGTCGTGATCGTCGGCGCGCTGGCGCTGCTCGTTGCGCTCGCGCGGGTCGGCTCCGGGACACTCGTGGCGTTCGTTCCGCAGAAGCATCTCGTTCCGCACGTCGATCTCGATCCGCGTCTGCTGCCGTACTACGCGGCCCGCTCGACGCTGCGCATGTTCGTCGCGCTGATCTGGTCGTTGATCTTCACCTTCGCGTACGGATACGCGGCGGCGCACAGCCGGCGGGCCGAGCGTGTGCTGATCCCTCTGCTCGACATCTTGCAATCGGTCCCGGTGCTGGGATTCCTGACGATCACCGTCACGGGATTCATCGCGCTCTTCCCGGGCAGCTTGATCGGGCTGGAGTTTGCGTCGATCTTCGCGATCTTCACCGCCCAGGTCTGGAATATGACGTTCTCCTTCTACCAATCGGTGCGGTCGATCCCGAAGGAGCTCGAGGAGACGGCCGAGCTCTACCGCCTGTCGCTCTGGGAACGCTTCGCCAAGATCGAGGTGCCGTTCGGGATGGTGGGGCTCGTTTGGAACGCGATGATGAGCTTCGGCGGCGGTTGGTTCTTCTTGGCCGCGAGCGAAGCGATCAGCGTCGCCAACTCCAACTACACGCTCCCCGGGGTTGGATCGTACGTCGCGGCGGCGGTCGTACAAAAGAACCTCCCCGCGCTCGTGTGGGCAGCACTCACGATCGCGATCGTGATCGTGATCGTCGATCAGCTCTTCTGGCGCCCCGTCGTCGCGTGGTCCGACAAGTTTCGCTTTGAGCAAAGCGCGGCAGCCAGCCAGCCGGCATCCTGGGTCTACGACATCCTGCGCGGGGCCCGCATTCCGAGGCTCGTCGGGCGCGCGTTGGCGCCCGCCGGCGAGGCCGTCGATCGTGCGTTGTCGCGAATGACCCCGGCGCGCGAGCGCCTGAGCACCGGCGAACGTCACGTTCTCGGCGATCGCGTTTTCAACGCGATTCTCGTCGTGGCGCTCCTGCTGCTGGTGTTCTACGTCGCCCGCTTCATGCTGACGTCGCTGGGATTGCCGGAGATCGGACACAGCCTCGTGCTCGGCGTGGCGACCATGCTGCGCGTCGCTGTGCTGATCGTTTTCTCGACGCTTGTCTGGGTGCCGGCCGGCGTCGCGATCGGCTTTCATCCGCGCCTCGCGCGCTTGTTGCAGCCGGTCGCACAGTTCCTCGCCTCGTTTCCCGCCAACATCGTCTTTCCGTTCGCGACTCTTGCGTTCATCACGTACCGCGTGCCGATCAACTACGGCTGCGTCCTGCTGATGGCGCTCGGTTCACAGTGGTACGTGCTGTTCAACACGATTGCGGGCGCGCAGAGTGTGCCGACCGAGCTGCGCGAGATGGCGTCCGATCTGCAGGTACGCGGCCGGCTGCGCTGGCTGCGGCTCATTATTCCCGGCGTGTTCTCGTCGTGGGTGACGGGCGCGATTACGGCGAGCGGAGGCGCCTGGAACGCGAGCATCGTTTCCGAGGTGGTAACCTGGGGTGGCACGACGCTCGTCGCTACCGGACTCGGCGCCTACATCACCGACGCCACCGCCAAGGGCAACGGCGCGCGCGAGGCACTGGGCATCTGCGTCATGAGCCTGTTCGTGGTGACGATCAATCGATTCTTCTGGCGCCGGCTGTATGCGTACGCCCAGACAAAGTTCTCGCTGTGAACGACGCCATTATCATCTGCGACCACCTGACCAAACGCTTTCCGCTGCCGGGCGGGAAGGGCGAGTTCACCGCGTTGAGCGACATCTCGCTGCGCGTCAACGGCGGCGAGCTGCTCGCGCTTCTCGGGCGCAGCGGAAGCGGAAAGAGCACGCTGCTGCGGATCATGGCCGGGCTCATTCCGGCGAGCGACGGCGTCGTGACGAGCAGCGGGCAGCCGCTGCACGGGCCGAATCGAGACGTGGCGATGGTCTTTCAGAGCTTCGCCTTGCTGCCGTGGCTCACGGTGCAGCAAAACGTCGAGCTGGGGCTCGACGCCCGCGGCACGCCGAAAGCGCAGTGTCGCGAGCGCGCGCTGCAGGTGATCGACGTGGTCGGACTCGACGGGTTCGAGAGCGCCTATCCGAAGGAGCTGTCGGGCGGCATGAAACAGCGCGTGGGGTACGCCCGCGCGCTCGCCGTCGAGCCGAAGGTGCTCTTCATGGACGAGCCGTTCAGCGCGCTCGACGTGCTGACCGCCGAAAACCTGCGCGGCGAGGTCGACTCGCTCTGGAACGCGGGAAACTTCCCGTCGCAGAGCATCTTGCTCGTGACGCACAACATCGAGGAGGCGGTGCAGCTCGCGGACCGCGTGCTCGTGCTCGGTTCGAATCCCGGGCACCTGCGCGGCGAGGTACGGATCGATATGCCGCGGCCGCACGATCGAACGGCCCCGCGCTTTAAAGAGATCGTCGACTACCTCTACCAGGTGATGACGAATCCCGAAGCCGACGTCTCGCGCGAGGCCGCACTCGGTCCGGCGGCGATCTCTCCGTTTGCGCGACCGCTGCCGCACGTGCGCCTCGGCGGCATCAGTGGACTGCTCGAAATTCTCGCCGGGATGCCGGAGGGCCGCCGGGAGATCTCCGCGCTCGCCGATGGACTGGCCGTCACGCCCGACGACCTGCTCGCGCTTCTGGAAGCGACCACGCTGCTCGATTTCACGCGAACCAGCGGCGGCGTAGTAGAGCTGACCCCGAGCGGACGCGACTTCGCGACGGCCACGATCCTGCGCAGCAAGGAGATCTTCCGCGACCAGCTGCTCGAGCGCGTTCCCATCTTCGACACCATCATGCGGACCCTCGGCGCCAGCAACGGCGTGATGCGCGCCGACTTCTTCCTCGACTTGTGGGACGAGTATTTCCCGCCCGCGGAGACGCAGCGACAGCTCGCGACCGCGGTCGACTGGGGTCGCTACGCGGAGCTCTTCGAGTACGACACCATCGAGCAAGTGCTACGTCTGAGCGAAGGCGTCCCCGAGGGAGCAGAGTAAATAGGATTCCCTCGAGCTCCTACGGCGGCGTCAACGCGAATGCGGCTCAGGATGACATAGGGAGGCTGTCGAACATAGCTTTCAGTTACTTAAAGATCGGAGGATAGAATGCGAAGCGTCTTTCTACGAAAGGTCGTCGGCATAGCCGTCGGCCTTGCACTTTTGAGCGCGTGCGCGGGAAGCGGAAGCGGCGCACCGGCGCCTGGCGTCGCGCCGCAGGCCGATGGATTCGCTGGAAACGGCGAAGCGGGCGCTTCGAATCTGAGCGGTCAATACAAGGGCACGTTCAGCGAGAACGAACGTTTACGCGAGGCTACCCTGGACGTCGCCCAGTATCACGCGGCGATCGGAGGAAAGCTAACGCTCCAATTCGCCAGGTTTTCCAAAGCCGAGGACGCCGTGTGGACGCTCAGCGGGAGTAAGCTCGCGGGAACGATCATCATAGCAGCCGGTGGCTGGTGCGTCCTCGCAACCACGGCGACGTACGATCCGACGACGCATGTATTGATCGGAAAATTCAGCCCGACACCCGGGTGCTCGGGGTTAACAAATGGTGGGTACAACCTAAGGCACAAATGCGTTTATAAGCCTGCCCGGAGTCAGGACGTTCGACCCGACGCGGGTGGCTTGAGGATGTGCTGACCTGATCGCGTACCAGGATCGCGGGGGCGGCGAGGTTACCCTGCTGCTGGTTCACGGCTGGCAGGGCGATCAATCGGTGTGGAACGGCGTCGTGGCCGAGCTAGGGCCCGACGTGCGAACGATCGCCGTGGATCTGCCTGGCTTCGGCGCCTCGAACAGCGTCGCCGGGCCTTACGACCTCGACCGTTTTGCGGCCGAGCTTCGCGCTCTCCTCGCATCGCTGGGGACCGGTCCGGTCGTCGCCGTCGGACACTCGATGGGCGCGAAGGTCGCGCTGCGTCTCGCCATCGAAGCGCCCGAAATGGTGCGCGGCCTCGTGCTCGTCGCGCCGGTTCCCATCGGTCCGGCGGGCTTTTCGGAAAAAGGCGAGGCGTATCTTCGCGCGACCGCCGGCGATTCGGTACGCCTTCGCGCGTGGCTCACTAAGACGATCGCCGACCCGCCCGACGAGGCCATGCTCGATCGGCTCTGCGCCGTCGCCGGGCAGTCCCCGCCGGAAGCGGTGCTCGAAAGTCTCGAATCGTGGATGCGCACGGATCTCAAGGAAAAGGCAACGGGCGCCCTCATGCCCGCGGTCGTGATCGCCTCGGAACTCGACGCGCCCGAGCGCGCGCAGAGCAACGTCGCGGCGCTTCTCCCCAGCGCGCGCTTCCTCGTCGTTCCCGACGCCGCGCACTACGCGATCCTCGAAAGGCCCGACGCAATCGCGTCCCGCATCAGCGACTTCGTGGCCACGCTTTCGAAGGACGGTGATCGACATGAATGAACTCGCGCAGCGTCAGTGCGTGCCGTGCCGCGGCGGCGTTCCGCCGCTGACCGACGAGCAGATCGCGCCGCTCTTGGCGCAGCTGGATCCGGCCTGGCACGTGGCCGAGCGCGCCGACGCAAAGCATGGAATCGTAAAGCTGCTGGCGCGCACGTACGTCTTCGCGAACTTCAACGAGGCGATGCAGGCGGCGCAGCGCATCGGCACGATGGCCGAAGAGCAGCAGCACCATCCCGATCTACAGGTAGCGTGGGGGCGCCTCGGCGTCGAAGTGTGGACGCACAAGATCGGCGGGCTGACGGAGAGTGACTTCATCTTCGCCGCAAAGTGCGACGCGCTGATCCTATAACGGAGGTACGGCTCATGGACCGCGGCTACTTCCTCACGTCGCTCGCCGCGATGGTCGACGCTCCGGTCGCAGCCGCGGCCACACCCGCGCCCTCGCCCCAACCCGTGACAACCTTCGATGCGCTCAAACTGCCGAAGGCAGAGCTGCACCTGCACATCGAGGGCACGTTCGAGCCCGAGCTGATCTTCACGATCGCGGCCCGCAACGGTGTGCGGCTCAACTACCCCAACGTTGAGGCGCTGCGCGAGGCGTACAACTTCGCCGACCTGCAGTCGTTCTTGAATGTTTACTACGACGGGATGGAAGCGCTGCGCGTCGAGCAGGACTATTACGACCTCACGACCGCGTATTTGAAGCGCGTGCGGGCGCAGGGCGTCCGCCACGCCGAGATCTTCTTCGATCCGCAGGCGCACACGAAGCGCGGGGTCGAGTTCGCCGTGGTGGTCGAAGGCATCTCGAGTGCGCTCGCGGACGGCGAGAAGAACTTCGGCATCACGTCGCGTCTGATCATGTGCTTCCTGCGCGACATGACCGCCGAATCGGCGATGACGACGCTGGTGAGCTCGCTACCCTACAAGGAGAAGATCATCGGCGTCGGCCTGGACTCCGCCGAGGTGGGCAACCCGCCGTCGAAGTTTACGGCGGTCTTTGACCGTGCCCGCGCCGAAGGATTCCTCACCGTCGCGCACGCCGGCGAGGAGGCCGGCCCGGACTACGTTTGGGAGGCACTAAATCTGCTCAAGGTGTCGCGTGTCGACCACGGTGTACGCAGCCTGGACGACCCGAAGCTCGTGGCCCATCTGGTCGAACAGCGCGTGCCGCTCACGGTCTGCCCGCTCTCCAACGTGCGGCTGCGCGTCGTCCCGAACCTCGCGGCACATCCGCTCAAGCGCATGATGGACGCGGGCTTGATGTGCACGTGCAACTCCGACGATCCAGCGTACTTCGGCGGCTACGTCGGCGACAATTTCGTGCAGACGGCAGCCGCGCTGTCACTCACGGATCAACAACTCGTCATGCTGGCGCGCAACTCGTTCGAGGCATCCTTTATCGACGATGCGCTCCGCCGCCAGTATCTCGCGGATCTCGACGCCGTAGTGGTTTCATAGCGATGACGAAGCTAAGCCGCTATCCTTATGCCGAGACCCTCGAGCGGCTCTCGAGCGCGATCGCCAACGCGGGCAACACGATCTTCGCGACGATCGACCAGGCGGCCGCGGCGCAGGCGGTGGGCGCGAGGCTGCGACCCACCACGCTGATCGTCTTCGGCAACCCCAAGGGCGGGACGCCCCTCATGGACGCTTTCCCCCTCGTGGGGCTCGAGCTTCCGCTCAAACTGCTGATCTGGGAGCAGGACGGGGCGACGAACGTCGCCTACGTGCCGATGGCCGAGATCGCCGCGCGTTGCGGCGTGACCGGCATGGATGCGCGCATCGCCGCGATGGACGCGGCCCTCACCGCGCTGGTTGCGACCGTCGCCGAATGACTTCACAGCGGTTTAGAAGGCATTAAGAGACGCGGGAGACCCCCGCGTTTCTTTATTCTGCACGCTCGTTCGGTACAAACGTATGACCATGACGGCCGGCGCCTTTGGCGCTAGTCTAGTTTTCTAACCCTCCCTCATCGTTGCCAAGCGATTTTGCAAAGGAGCCCACGTGTTTATGTCGTGCAAACATGCCTCCGCGTCCATGGCTCTCGCGCTCGTGCTGCTCGAAGCATCCTGCGCATCCGGGAGCGGCGGCCTTGTGCCCGAAACGTCCGCGGTCAACTCTTCGATTGTTACGAACTTCGCCGGTCTCGCACCGGACCGAGCTCCCAAAGATACGATCGTCGGGTGCAGGATCGTAACCCCCAAGCGACGGACGGTGCTCGATCCCCCGTCCGTGCAAAGGTTTGTGCTCTCGCCGAGCTTCAACCCCACCGGGTACGTGTTCTATTTCGAGATCGGACTGGGCAAGCAGTGTTACTCGCTGCCGCCGGCGCTGTACACGACGGTTCCCGGAAGACTCAAACGGGCGAAGACGGAAGTCGTGTTCGAAAGCGGCCGTAACAAGCTCATCCTCCAGGCCAAACAGTCGTACGAGTACGTCGCCTACGCCGTAAAGGCGAAGCCGGCGCGATACATTTACGTCATCGACCATGCCAGCTCGGACGTCTCGGTGTTCCTGGCGGGCTCTAACGGTAACGTCGCTCCGTACTATCGCATCAGAAACGTCGGCGGCAATCACGCCGCTCCACAGGGAATTGCCGAAGACGCCCAAGGCTACGTGTACGTTACGACGATCGCGGCGGACGGCGTCACGACGTCGGTGCTCGTCTTCGCGCCGGGCGCTCATGGCAACGCGAAGCCGGTACGCGCGATTACCGGCCCGCACACGACGCTGACGAATAATTCGAGCGACACGGGCGTCGGCCCAGACGGATCGATTTACGTCAACGACGGCAGCGGGATCGTCGTCTTCGCCCCGAACGCCGACGGCGACGCGAAACCGGTGCGACACATCAAGAACCTGAACGGCGGCGGAGCCGCGGTTTCGCCCAGCGATCTGCTGTACACCACGACGGCCGTCGGGACCGCCAATAAGACGGCGCTCGACGCCTTCGGCCCCACGGAGCACGGCCACGAGCCGCCGCTCGCGTCGATCGAGGGAAGAGAGGCCCGCGTCGTCGGTCATCTCACCGGCGTCGACGCACAGGGAGACGTTTATCTATGCAGGCAAAAGGCGGTGATCGAGTTCGCGCCTTATCAGAACGGCGACGTCTTCCCCATTCGCGATATCCCGGGTGCGAGTTTCGTCGGCCTGCAGCCGATTGCGGTCGACGGGGCTGGAAACGTCTTTGCCGGCGACGAGGACGGCGCTCGCATCTACCGGTTCGCACCGGATGCCGACGGCGGCGTCGCGCCGGTAGCGACCATAGCCGGGACTAACACCGGCTTGGTCAATCCCGCTGCGATAGCGGTCGGGAAATAGCGTAGCGGCGTGGCTAGGCATCGAGCCCTTGAGGCTGGTGTCTAGCCGCGCCGACCTTGGCGCCGGCGGGATCGAAAATTCGAAACCGAACCATGCGCCAGCGCTGCAGCCGAAAGGCGAGGGCCGTCGCCACGACGTCGAACCCATAGCGCACGCTGCGGGCGAACCCGATCGAGGATGCCTCGGGAAAGTAGCGGGTCGGGCACGAGATCTCGCCGATGCGCAAGCCGAAATAGATGGCCTGCGCGAGGACTTGGTTATCGAAGACGAAGTCGTTGGAGTTCGCCGCCAGCGGAAGCGTTTCCAACACGCGGCGGGAGAATGCACGCAGACCGGTGTGATACTCCGACAGCCGTGCTCCGACAAGCAGGTTCTCGAACGCCGTGAGCGCCCGGTTGGACACATACTTATAGAGCGGCATGCCCCCGGCGCGCGCTCCCCCGCACAGGATTCGAGAGCCCAACGCAACGTCGTACTCGCCGTACGCCACCATCGCCGCCAGCGCAGTGACCAAACGAGGCGAGTACTGGTAGTCCGGATGGAGCATCACGGCCACGTCGGCGCCGAGCTCGAGCGCCGCGCGATAGCACGTCTTCTGATTGGCGCCATAGCCCAGGTTCCGCTCGTGGGTGACGACGTGTGCGCCGAGCCGTCGCGCCAACGAGACCGTCTCGTCGTCGCTGGCGTCGTCGACCACGACGACCGCGTCGACGATCTCCGGCAGCTCGGCGTACGTGCGTCGCAACGTCTGCGCCGCGTTGTAGGCCGGCATGACGACGACGACTTTCTGTCCGTTCAGCACTTGTGTTACTCTACGCCGCCTCGCCTCGCGGTGGCCTGCTCACTGCAAGCGGGGGCCCGTACGAAGGCGATAGACGGTCACCGACTCCATCCGGCCGGGATATGACGTCTGGCCGACGAGCAGATAATGGGCTTTCATCGCATCTAGAAAGTCGCGGGTGGGCGAACGGTAGACGACGCCGCGCGATACCTTTCGCCGGTCGGCGGTATCGTCGACGATCAGATCGATGTATTCATACGTGCGTGCATCTTGGACCAGCCGGTTGACGGCATCTGGAACTGCGCCGGGCGCGTACGCGTTCGCGTTGTGACCGAACTTGAATATCTCGGGGTGATCGGTCTGAGGGAACGCGGTGTACGCGACATGCGCGTCGCGCGAATAGAAGGCGAAGGTCGCGGTTATATCGTCTGGTGCAATCACGTAGAGCGTCGCGGCATCCAGCGGCTGCGACACGGCGAAGGTCCGAATGCCGGACTTGGGCATGCCGGCGGTGTGTAGGGCAAAGATGACGTCCTCCGTCGCGATAAAGAGCGAAATTGTCGCGGTTACCGCGGCTCCCCAGCGCGCCCAATGCGACGGATACTCACGCGTGACGCGTTGGAACCATGCCGCGACGATCCACGCGAGGAACACGCATAAGAGGCCTTCGAAGATGACGGCGTATCTGACGTTCAGGCGGCCCGCCGCCGAGATGAGCGCCAGCGCTGCCCCGTATATCACTCCCAGCGCGATCGCGTCGGCGTTGAGCCTGCGCGCCATTATCAACCTTGCTAATGCGACGGCCAGAAACGCGCACAGGACGATGGCTAGTTTCTCCGGCCAGAGCGGCATCGACCGCACTATCGTCCACGCGAAGAAGCCGAGCTTCGCGAGCGCGTTCGGCGGCGGCTCAAACAAAGGATTTACGGGACCCAGCGCCGGTTTCACCAGGTAGGGGTCGGGCTGATGCGCGAGGACCGGCAGCCAGAAGAGAAACGGCAGCGCGCCGAGCACCATCGCACCGGCTACCGCCGCACCGTGGCGCACTCCGCGGGGCGACCGTAGCGCCCACACGACGAGCATCGGCACGTAGAAAAGTGCCGCGTAGTGCGTATACGTGGTCAGCGCCGTCACCAGCGCGATCGCGACGAAAAGTGTCGGCCGTAGCGGTTCGCGCCGCGCCGTCATAACGAGCGCCGCCAGCACTGTGCACAGCAATGCCATCAGCGGATAGAGATAGTCGCCCGACTCCAAGATCGCCATGGGACTCACGGCGTACATCGCGGCTGCCAGAAGCCCGACGCCGGCCGAGCCGGCGATCGCGCCGAGGCGATAGACCGCCGCAATGGTGAATACGCTGCAGACGAAGGGAATCGCCTTGAGCGCGAGCTCGCTCGTGCCCGCCAGCCCCAGCCAAGCGTAGCTGATCGCGAAGTAGAGCGGCGGATGATACTCCGTTACTATGACGCGGTGCAGAAACGTCTGGAAAGTCGGGGCAATTGCGTCGACGTAGACGTACGCCTCGTCTCGCCAGAGGCCGTCGTGCAGCAGGCCTGGGATGCGGATTAACACACCCGCCGTCAGGATCCCGGCGAGAAGCAGCCTCATATTACGGCCGGCGCTTCTCAAAAATGTGTTGACTCTTCACGCGCCGGTAGCCGTTGCGTTCGTAGAACCTGTGCGCACGCTCCCGGATGACGTTGGAGCGCACTCCGACCGCCGCTGCCCCGCGGTCGAACGCCCAGCTCTCTGCAGCGGCGAGGAGCTCTGCGCCGACGCCGGCGCTGCGCAATCCGTCCGCGACGACGAGCCCGAGGATCATTCCGCGCGTTCCGACAATGAAGTCCCGTGTTATGGCCACGGCGACGAATCCGGAGAGACCGCGGTCGCCCGCAGCGACGAGAACTTGAGAGTCGCCCTTCAATGCAGCCAGACGCGCACGGATGTCCTCGACTCCCGCCGGATAGCCCAGTTGATCCAGAAGCGGCGCGAGCGCCTCGGCGTCGCGCGCGTCCACCACGCGAACTTCAAATGACGGCACGCTGCTCGGGACTGTTCAGCGTCCGCCTTCGCCGCTCCGTCCTGGCGCTGGGCGTTATGCTTGTGACAACGCTGGTCATCGGAATGCGAGCCAATGCCGCGGAGCTAACGACCGGCGCGATCATCGGGCGCGTGCAGACCGGCGCCGGCGCGCCGATCGCGAACGCGCGAGTGGAGGCACGATCGGCGTCAGGGCGCTACGCCGCGACGACCGACTCGTCCGGCGCCTTCGTGATTCTGGGCATCGCACCCGATACGTACGACGTCACCGTGCGCGCGGGCGGCTTCGAGCCGGCCGGCGACGTCGCGATCATCCTGCCGGGCGAGCGCGAGCAGCTGACGTTCACGCTGCGACCTGCCCTCAAAGAGATCGCGCGCGTGGAGGCCAAGGGCGAGGCATTCTCGGTCGGCAGCACGAGCGATACGTTCACCGTGACGGGCGACGCGGCGCGAGCGTCGTTTCCCGACGCAAACTCCTCGGGCTTGGCGAACTACGCGCAGGGCTCGGTTCAGGGAGCGATCGCCGGCGTGCCGGGCGTGCAGCTCGACACGTTCGCGAACGCGGTCGTACGCGGCGGCAAGGTGCAAGACACCGTGTTTGACTTCGATTCGGTTCCGATTCCGCAAGGCCTGATCGCCGAGCCCGGCGGCAACATCGTCGGCGCGCAGCTGGGCACGGCGGGCGTCGGCGCGACGACACTGACGCTGGGCGGCTTCACCGACTCGAGTCAAAACGCGCTGGGGGGCGTCGTGAACGAGATCCCAATGGTCGGCACCTATCCCGCGCGTTCGACGTTCGACGTCGCGACAGGGATCGGCGCGCAGTACGGCGCCGTGGACGCGAGCTCGCAGTGGGCGACGCCGGACCTGCGCTGGCGCTACGCCGTCGGCGTGACTTCTTCTAACGCCTACTTTCCCTACGGCGACGGCGTGACGTTCTATCCGTCGGAGATGGGCACGTACGGGCTAGCTTTGCAGACGCGGGCGGCGACGGCTTGGTCAGGCAACGTGCACTTCGCGCCGAACGATAGCAACGACTTTTCCGCCACTTTCCTCGCCGGCGTCGCCACGTACGACCAGTACGACACGCCTTATGCCGGTGAAACGTGGGCGACGTTCAACTCGAAGTCGACCTTCTTCCCAGGTCAGCCCGCCGACCCCAACGCGCAGGTCGACACGCCGTCGCGAGCGCGCGGCACCTATTTCGTAGCGAAGCTGCAATGGCTGCATCGTTGGGCACACTCCCTGGGACGCGTGTACGTCTATCAGTCACAGGTTGATGCGATAGCGAACGGCCCGTTTTGGGACGACCTCTCCTTCCCCAACGGCGTGATCTCGCTGTGGTCGCAGCAGAGTCAGCGGCAAGACGGAATCGGCTACGACTTCGACGATCAGGCCGGTGCCAAGCACGACTTCCGGGGCGGCGTCCAGTACGCGGTGAACACGAGCAACCTCGATCAGCTCGTTCCGACTGCAGACGAGCTCGTCACGTCGAATCCGCGTCTGGATCAGTACCTGCTCTACGCCGGCGACACGTGGTCCGTGGACGATCGCTTCAACGCGAACGCGACGCTGCGGCTCACGGGCGAGAACGTGCTGAGCGGCACGGGCATGGCGTATGGCGTGGACGCGATAGACCCGCACCTCGCCGCTACGTACACGCTCGGCGAAGCCGGCGCCGTGCGAGCGACGTTCGATCACACGTCCGTCGCGCCGCTTCCCTTGGAAGTCCGGCGGACTGACTCCGCCGCGCCGGCGACGCCGATCACGCTGGCGCCGGAAACGGCCGACGACTACAGCCTCTCGTACGAACACGCCGGGCCGATGCAGGTGCGGCTGACGTACTATGCCGAGCTCGAGAAGAACCGCATCGACGTCTTGCCGCCGAACCTTCGCGCGACGTCGCAGAATCCCAACGCGGTTGGAGTACCGACCAACGCCGGCCTGCTTCGATCGCACGGCGTGGGGTTGTTCGTCAAGCGCGGCGGACTGCAGCTCACGGCGAACTACGATCGTACGTATACCTCGAGCGTCGATCAGTTTGCGTACAACGATCTCAACCCGGCGGCGATCGCAGCCGGCCACCTCTATCCTGCGGGTTACGTTCCCGATTTCACCGCGGTGCTCGGCTACGAGGTCGGCCTCATGCGCCGGCGGCTGCGCGTCACGCCGTTGCTCTCCTACGAGAGCGGCTATCCGTACGGCAACGGCACAATGGTGTGGATCCTCAACCCCAAGACCGGCGCGCCGGAATTAGTACCCAACGACAATCACGTGAACCCCGGGTATAACTATTACTTCCTGAGGAACCCGGCGCTTGGGTACAATGCGGTGGCGAACCCATATATCGCAACACTCGGCACCGCAGAGGGCAGCGATCCGAACACTCTGCGAACCGCGCCGCAGACGCTCGCCTCGCTGCACGTTGAGCTGGACCTGTCGCAGCACGTGACGGCGATGCTCGACGTCTCCAATCTCTTTGCGGACGGCGCGGCTACGCAGATGCAAGGCAATCCCTATCTCATCGGACCGCCGGGCTACACGGGGGGCGATCTTTTGTACGAGAGAGCATACGGAGCTCAGTACTGCAAAGGTTGTCTCTACACGCTCGGCAACGGCGTAGCGACGAACGACGGGCGCATGCAAATCGTGCCGTGGACGTACGGAGCGGCCGGGTACGTGCCGCAAGCCTATCCGATGGCTCGCACGGCGCAGATCCGGCTGCGGTACCGCCTCTAGGTCTCGGCGCCGGCGAGGCGCTCGCTCCAGCGGATGCGGCCGGTCAACTGCATCACCGCAAATAGCGTGACGATCGCGCCGACCGTGATCGTGAGGCCGCTCCAGCCCTCGTTAAAGAGCGCGTACGAGAAGAGGACGAGGTAGATCAGCTGCGCGAGCCCGCTTTCGACCGCCGCGAACCTCCAGCCGACCGCGAGCCGCAGATATGAGATCGTCAGGAACAGCGTGACCGCCGAGCAGATGACGAAGGCGGCCTCGACCGGAATTCGGTCGACGAGATACGCGAAGAGCAGGTGAAACGAAAAGAACGACGCGGCCAGGAAGAAGTAGTTGATCGGGTGCAGATCGACCTTACGCAGCGTTGTGATCACCAGCATCACGAAGAAGTAGAAGAACAGCGCGACCGGCGCCCAGAACGTGATGCGCTGCGCGAGCGGTCCCGGCTGGAGCGGATAGGGAAACGCCATGCCGATGCCGTTGCCGGTCACGAGCGTCCCATAGTGCCAGTCGAGCCGCCAACCCTTGGGGAGCCTGTGCTCGGCGAGGGGCAGCAGCGTCTGCGGCGGGAAGTCGATCGCGTCGAAGTCCGTCCGCATCGTTAGCGCGAAGTCCCGAACCAACTCGACATCGTTACCGAAACGATACGTCCACGTGCCCATGCCGCGCGACGTATACCGGATGTCGATAAAGGTTTCCGCTCCCGGCGGCAGATCGAAGCCTACGTAGCCCTGGTCCAGCGCGGTCGGGTCGGTCACGCGTTCCCCGCCGATCGAGCAGGCGAAGTTCGCGTAGGTGCCGTCGCTGGAGGGGAATGGGAAGTGCACGGAGAGCTGCCGGCTCTTCGTGTCGTTGCGGAGGCGATAGTGCGCCACGAAGGCAACGTCGTAGAGATTGTACCAGAGCAGTCCGTCCCGCCGCTGCTCGAGATGCAGATTGACCGCGACTCGGCTGCGGCTCAGCGGCACCGCGACGTCTTGGTAGCCCCGTTCCACCCGCTTCTTGTCCTTGTTGTAGGTGTCGACTGCCACGCGCGCGTTCACCTGAGGCGCCAGCTGCGTCTGGGCGCTTCCCCATTGCGCGCTGAGCTTCTGGCGCTGGCTCTCGTCGGACGATGCCGTGCGCTGCACGAGCGTCGCCCCCAGGATCATCCAGGCCACACCAGCCGAGCAAAAAATGAAGGCGATGGCGATCAGGCGCTTGAGCATGCGGTACCCCTCGGCGTCGGTCAGTTACTTTGCACTGCAAAGTCATTAACTTTGTATCACAAAGTATCGACCGGCGCAAGGCCTTTCCGATGAGTGGGCTTACGCGAGGAAGCAGGATGGGCCGCCGCGCCGGGCGGACCAAGCGGGGGATGAATCGCGACGTGTTCATATGCCACGCGAGCCCCGATGCTCGGACCGCCGAGGATATCTGCGCGCGCCTCGAATCGGACGGCGTTCTTTGCTGGATCGCGCCGCGCGATCCGACGGCGGGAATTCCGTACGCCCAACAGCTCGTGGGCGCGATCGAATCCACCCGCATTCTTCTGTTGGTCCTTTCAGCGCATGCCAACGCGTCACGCGCGGTTCTCAGCGAGGTGGAACTCGCGTCCAACCGCGGCAAGATCGTCTTGCCGGTGCGCATCGACGACGTGCCGCCTTCGCCCGGTCTCGAGTTCTACATCCGCGCGATCCACTGGTTCGACGCGACGCGGCCGGCAGAGCTCGCGTGGGCGGAGCTCGTGCGCCAAGTGCGCGAGCTCATCGGGAGCGGCACCGAAGCCGCACCGGTCGTTCAAGCGCCGAGGATCGCGCAACACAACCTGCCGCTGGCGCTCACCTCGTTCGTCGGTCGCGATGCCGAGATCGCGCAGATTGAGAAGCTGCTGCAGTCGTCGCGCCTCGTGACGCTGTGCGGCCCCGGCGGCATCGGCAAGACGTCCCTCGCGATCGCCGTCGTGAGGCGGAATCTCGACGCCTATCGTGACGGTGCATGGTTCGTGGACCTCGCGCAGGTGCACGACGCCGCATCTTTCCTCCAGGCCTTCGCCGCGACGTTCGGTCTGCAAGAATCGCCGAGCCGCGAGACGATCGATCTGGTGATCGCTCATCTCAAGAACAGGCGAGTGCTGCTCGTCATCGACAACTGCGAACAGGTCGTCGTCGAAGCCGCGCGGATCGTCGAAGCGATCCTCCAAGCCTGCCCTTACGTCATAGTGGTCGCCACCACGCGCGAGCCGCTCGACATCCGTGGCGAAGAGGTGTTTCGCGTACCCTCGCTCGCCGTGCCCGACGAACGTTCGTCGCGCACGCTGAGCGCGGCGGCCGCGCTGGAGTACGGCGCGATCGAGCTCTTTGCAGATCGCGCGCACGCCGCCAATCGATCATTCGCTCTAACGGATGAAAACGCGCCGGCGGTCGCGGCGATCTGCCGTCGGCTCGACGGCATCGCGCTTGCCATCGAGCTTGCCGCGGCGCGCGTGAAGGTGCTCTCGGTAAAGGGCGTCGCGTCCAGTCTCGACGAGCGCTTCGCGCTGCTCACCGGCGGGTCGCGCACGGCGCTCCCGCGGCAGAAGACGCTCCGGGCGATGATCGATTGGAGTTATGATCTGCTTTCGGAAAGAGAGCGCGTGCTGTTCCGCGGCCTCGCCGTCTTTGCGGGGAGCTTCACCCTGAGCGAGGCCGCGGCTGTCATAGAGCTCGAGCCGTCCGAGATACTCGATCGGCTCGCGTCGCTCATCGACAAGTCGCTTCTGCAGGCCGATTTCACCGTCGAACCAACGCGGTACGCGCTGCTCGAGTCGATGCGAGCTTACGCGAACGAGAAGTTGCGCGAGCACGGAGAGCTCGCGTCGTTGAATCGCGCCCACGCCATGGCCTTCGCGGCTGCCGCCGAGGAATTGGAACGCGCGTTTGACACCATACCCGATGACGCCTGGCTGCGGCTTGCGGAGCCGCAGCTGGATAACTCGCGCGCCGCGCTGCGCTGGGCATTCGGACCGGACGGCGACGTCGCCCTGGGGCGTCGCCTCGTCGCCGCGTTGCGCCCGACCTGGTTCGCGATGGCGCCGTCGGAAGGACAGCGCTGGATTGCGGTCGCGTTGGCGAGCCTCGACAGCGCGACTCCGACGGCGATCGCCGCTAAGCTTGCATTGTGCGAGGCGCATCTGGCCATGGTTTCCCAACAATACACCGCTGCGCTCCCGCAAGCGGAGCTGGCGAGTCAGCTCTTCGGCGAGCTCGGCGATCGCCAGGGAAGAGCACTTGCGAACATGTTCGCGGGCGCAGCTCTCGGCATGCAGGGCGAGGTCGCCGAGGGAACTTCGCTGCTACAGGCTTCGCTGGAGGAGTTTCGCGCGAGCGGGTCGCGCCGAAACAGCGCCGCGGCGCTGAACTATCTCGGCATCTGTCAGCTGGTCTCCGGCAACGTCGCGGCCTCCCGCCCCTTCTTCTTCGAGGGGCTCGACTTACTGAAGTCCATCGGAGCGGCGCGACCGGCGGCCCACGTCGCGTCGTATCTCGCCGAGGCGGCGTTTCAAGACGGTGACCCGGCCGATGCCGCGCGGCTAGTTCGCGAGTCCCTGAGCGCCGAGCGGCGCCTCAACGAGCCAGATATGGTCGCCTTCGTTCTCTGCAACCTCGCCGCGTATCTCGTCGCGCTGGATTCGTGGAACGACGCTCGCGACAGCGCGCAGGAGGCGCTGCAGCTGGCTCTCGACCGCGAGATCCCTGCGGCGACGGTCTGGGCGCTCCACCATCTCGCTGCGATCGCGGCGCTGCGCGCCGGCGACGACGAAGCGCAGGACCGGCGGCGCGCCGCGCGCCTCGCGGGTTTCGTCGACGGCCGCATCGCCGAACTGAACCTTCCGCGCAACTTCACCGAGCAGGCCGAACACGAGCGGACTAGCGAAGCTATCGGCAATGCACTCGGTACCGAGGCCTCCGCGCTCAAGGAAGAGGGGCGAGGCTGGAGCGAGTCGCGCGCCGTGGAAGAAGCGCGCGCGATTTAGCGTACTCGCGGCGATCGCGTTTCTCGCGGGCTGCGCGAGTCCGAGTCAGCTTGCGACGCCGGGCATCGCCGTTAAAAACGGCGTCGCCGCGCGTTCAACGGATCTGCTCTACGTCTCGGACCTGGGGTCGAACAGCGTTGACTATTTCACGTACCCCGCCTTGAAGGCCGTCGGGAAGCTGACGGGATTCGGTTCGGTCGCGGGAGTCTGCTCGAACAAGGGCGGCGACGTTTTCGTGGTGGACGAGGCGGGGCCAGTCGTCGTCTACGCCCACGGCGGTACCCAGCCGATCCGGAAGCTGCAAATCCGCGGCGCTCCATACGGTTGCGCCGTCGATCCCGTTACAGGTGACCTCGCCGTCACGAACCTGTCCGCGGTGCTGTACGGCACTGTCACGATCTACGCCCATGCCAAGGGCAAAGGCAAGATCTACGAAGACTACAAAGTCGGAACCACCGATTTTTGCGCCTACGACGGCAAAGGCAACCTGTTCATCGACGGCTCGAACCTATCGGCGCAGTTCGTCCTCTTGGAGCTGCCGAAGGGCGGCCACGGGTTTCACACGTACAGCCTTACGCGGTCGGTCAAGAACGCAGGCGGCGTGCAGTGGGACGGCAAGTACGTCGCGATCTCCGACCGCGGCGCGGGCGTGATCTACCGCACGACCACGACCGGCAAGGTCGCGCAGGTCATACGGCTCAAGGGTGGCCCCCAGGTCGACGGGTTCTGGCTCGCGGGGGCGACGCTCATCGGGCCCAACGCGCAGAGCGGCGGCGCCGTCGCCTTCTGGCACTACCCGGCGGGCGGCGCGCCGATCAAGACGATGCGCGAGTTTCTCGAACCGTACGCCGCGACGATCAGTGCGTCTGCTGGAACACTGAGGCCGGAATCGGCTGATTCAGCTGATAGTTCCCGTAATTGATCGTCGCGTTGCCGCTGTAAGCGGGGAAGTGTGCGACGACCGTCGCGCTGCGCGCAAGGCGATATTGCGAGATGCCGGTGTGGTGGATGAACGTCACGACGAGCGAGGCTCCGTTGTTGTAAGCAAAGTTGATCGACTCGATGACGTACGTGGTGGCGCTGACCGACATCGTCATGCTCTTCACGCGGCTGCCGGACTTCTTCGGCGTACCGGTTAGGACGTAGGCGGTGTGGTGCCCGTGCGGCTGCGAGGCCGGCGCGGAGATCGCGTAGTCGCGCAGCCAGGTCTGCGGCGTTCCCATCGTCGAGAGCGTGTCACCGAGCCCGCGTGCGTAACTCGGCGGGTTGTTGAGGTGCAGCGCCTGCTGGTCTGGGGCCTTGTAGTACTGCGTCCCGGTCATGTGAACCGGCACCGAGATGATCGCCACGCGCACGCTGCCGGCGATCGTGACCGGCACCTGATACGAGCTGAGGCCCTGCCATTTGGCCTCGCTGCGCTGCAAGACCGTCGCCGCGTCGAGCGGAGCCGAAGGCGGCGTCGGCGCCGGAGTGGCGCCGGTCGCGAGCATTAAGGCCACGAGTGCCGGCACGTTAAGTCGTTGCGATGGAATCATATCGGTTACCCCCTGGCGCGTTTTACGACAAAACGTCGCCTCACCATCCTTTAGGCTGTTTTCCATCAAACGTTTTCGGGGAACATTCGAGCATGGCATCGCTCCTCGCCCGCTACCCAATTGCGATCACGGTCTTTTTCCTGACGTGCTCGAACCTCTTCATGACCATCGCCTGGTACGGACACCTGAAAAACACAAAGACGCCGCTGATTCTTGCAATCCTCGCGAGCTGGGCGATCGCGCTGCTGGAATACTGCTTTCAGGTTCCGGCAAATCGCATCGGCTACGGCGTGCTGACGCTGACGCAGCTTAAGATCCTTCAGGAAGTGATCACGCTCGCCGTCTTCACCGTCTTCGCGCTGGTCGTCTTCGGGCAGGCGCCCAAGTGGAACTACGGCGTCAGCTACCTGCTTATCATCGCCGCCGTCTACTTCGCGTTCAAGGCCTGAGGCGCGGGTGCGGCTGGCCCGCCGGCGGCGCTTACGGTCGCACCGTAGGCCGAGGTTTCCGAAATTGCTTTGTAAGCAAATCCGCCATGCGGGTATCTCCAGAATCCGGCGATCCACCCGTGGGAGTAGGCCGGGGCGACGATCGTGCTGCCCTGGATCCAGAACTGCTCCCCCTGCGACGGACCCGCGAGATGCAGCGACCCCACCTGCGTCCCCCGGGTGCCGCTAATTGCGAACCGACGAATCAGCAGATTACGGCCGTCGCCGACGGCGAGATAACGTCCGTCCCACTCGATGTTCCCGGGAATCTTGGGAAGTTTGCTCAGGCTCACGTCTTCAAACTTCGAACCGCCTCTGGGGAGCTCCTTAAAGTATGGTGGAACGCCGTCCACGAACAGATTCCCCTTCCCGTCATAGCCGCACGACAATAGCCTCGGAATCTTGTACAGGCGCGGCAGATGCCACTGGTAGCGCGGACCACCGCGATAGATCGCAACACCGCTGTTGGGTATAGCGGCAGCTAGATCGCCGGTAATCGGATCGATGGAGCATCCATCCGCTGCAGCCGCGATCGTTGCGAACTGGCGTGGCGAAGCCATGTTGGTATTCGTAGATCGCATACGGCGTTGTGATAAAGACGTCGCCGGCTTTGTCCGAGCACAGCCCACCTGTGCCGCTACCCGGGTACGTGAGGCTTCCGACGAACTGTCCGCGCGGATATGTGTAAACGTTCGTGACGTCAGAGTACAACTCCGAAATGTAGAGCAAGTCGCCTTGAGCGGCGGGCGCCTTCCACGACTGCCGCGTAGCGGGGATCGTCGCGGGTGGGGCGCCGTTTCCCCCGAGCGGTCCACTGCAGGCCGCGAGAAATACGATCGCTAGAACGCCTAGCGTACCCCGGCTAAAATGCATCGTGACCATGAGCGCGCTCCTCCCGTTTATCGTAGGTCTGCAACCGTGTAGAGCCACCACGGCGCCGCGCCGCGCCGAGTTTCGCGGTCATAGTAGATCTCAATCTTGAGGCCGCAGGCGGTCTCGAGCTCGAACCAGTGCCGCTTGAGATACGTGTCGCCGCGGTCGGTCTTCGTGGAGCGCCACGCGCGTAGGACGGCCGTTATGACGAGCGTGCGATCATCCCATAAAAAGGCGCGCGGGACGGGCGGCCGGCTTCCGTCGGCGGGCGTAACGAAGCCGTCCCCGGCGGGCACGAGCGGGCGGCTCACGAATTTCCGCACGCGACAGGCGTTCGTCGCTTCGTCCCGCGAAACTGTTGCCGAATGAAGAACTTTTCTCTTTTCGGCTTTATGGTACTTGCGTTCGCCGGCTGCGGCGGCGGCTCAAAGCAGGCGGCGTCGCAGAGCTCCCCCGCCTCGACGTATCGAGTCGAACTGGACACGACGAAGGGGCCTGTCGTCATTGTGGTGGACCGGAATCTCGCACCCAACGGGGCGCAGCGTTTTTACGAACTCGTGAAGGCGGGGTACTTCGACGGGGCACGCTTCTACCGCGTCGTCCCGGGCTTCGTCGTGCAGTGGGGCGCCGCGGCCGATCCCGCCGTGACCAAGAAGTGGGACGTCACGATCCCCGACGATCCGGTCAAGGCATCGAATATGCGCGGCGACGTGACGTTCGCCGCAACAGGCCAGCCCAATAGCCGCACGACGCACATGTTCATCAACCTGGGCGACAACCAGCGGCTTAGCGCGATGGGCTTCGCCCCGATCGGTCATGTCAGCAGCGGCATGCAGGCCGTCGACCACATCTACAGCGGCTACGGTGAGCAGCCGGATCAGGGCCAGATCGCGGCGCAGGGCAACGCCTACCTGCAGCGCGCGTTTCCGCGGCTGGACTACATCAAGAGCGCGCGCATCGTCAGCGGCTCGTAGCCGTTAACGCTCGGGGTCTAGCATTACGTCCGGGTGCAGCTCACGTTGTACTGCGCCTTCCAGGCTCCACCGGAACGATACTCCCCGAGATCCGCGTAGTTGTTCGGGCCGATCGAATTCGTGTCGCGAATCGCCATCATCTTACCGGAGTCGCCGAAGTAGGCGCTGCCGACCCAGACGATCTTCTTTCCGGTTTGCGACGTCGACTCGGTGCCGTAGCTCCCGTCTGCGAGGATGAAGGGGCTGGTCCACATCTTCTTGGCCGGGAGGTACACGTTGTACCAGACGTTATCGAAGTTCGTTCCGGTGCTGCGGTAGAAGATCGCGCCGTTGTTGGCCTTGCTGACGGTCAACGTCGTGCGCGTCGGACCGCCCATCGGCGACGGCAGCGTGTTGGTGCACGACCACGTTCCGATCGCCCAGTCGTAGCCGTGCGGCCCGGCGCCGTACATCGCGGACGCCATTGTTTGCGATCGAGCCATAGACGGCGCGACGATCGCCAGAAGCGCGCCGAGCGCGCATAAAAATTGCTTCATAGTGAGCCTCCTAGAGAGCCGACGCTTGCTTAGTTCTTTGCCTTCGCCCGGAGGCCCTGCGAATTGCCTGCCAGAAAGCTATTTTTGTCGCGGAGGGACTCTTTATGGCCCGTTTGCACTTCGTCGTTCGCGCGTATCTGAGCGCGGCGCTGTTGGCTGGATGCGGGGGCGGCGTGCCCGCACAGCCATCGTTTAGCGCAGGCGCATCATTTCGCGCCGCGCACCACTCGCAGACGTTTCGGTACACCGGTAAGTACAACCAATACTTCAACGTGCCCGGCGACGTCAGGCACCTGACGATCACCGCATGGGGCGCGAGCGGAGGCGGCGGCAGCGGCAGCGGCACGTTCGGTCCCGGCGGCAAGGGCGCTTTCGTGAAGGCTACGATTCCAGTGAATGCCGGAGAGAGATTGGCCGTCGTCGTCGGCGGGGCGGGCCAGACGTACTCAAACGGCTACGACCGCGGCTTTAATGGCGGCGCTAATAGCGTCGGCGGCGGTGGTGGCGGGGGCGGCGCGTCCGACGTGCGCGAGGGCGGCCTGCGGTTTGTCGCGCGAGTGCTCGTCGCCGGCGGCGGCGGAGGAGGCGGCGAGGGAGGAATGACCTATTTCGGCCGCGGGGGCGGCGGCGGCGCCGGCGGCCCCGACGTCGGTGCGAGGGGCCGCGCGGGCGGCGGCGTCGACGGCAGTCCCGGCACGGGCGGTTCAGGCGGTACGCAGACGGCCGGCGGCAGCGGCGGGAGCGGCGGTCCGAGCGGCTGCGACGGCAACCCGGGACTGCCGGGCGCCCGGCACGCGGGCGGCATCGGCGGCAGCGGGGGCAGCCAGGGTTCCAGCTGCGGCAAAGGCGCGGGCGGCGTGGGCGGCGGCGGCGGCGGCGGCTACTACGGCGGAGGCGGAGGCGGTCAGGGAGGGCGCTCTGCTCGAGGCAACAAGGGCGGCGCGGGCGGCGGCGGCGGAGGCGGTTCGTCGTACGTTGAGAGCACCGGCACGATATTGCAGAACGTTCGGGGCGGCGCGCCTGCCGGCAACGGGCAGATCGTCATCAGCTGGTAGGCAAAACTAGGGCGTAAGTTCGAAGGCCTCACCGTGGCCGAGCCTCCCGCCGCGTGAGGTCGTGCCGAAGAAGTCGCCTCCGCTCGCAAGTAGCGGAGCTACGGGCTCGGCGCCGCCCCCTCCGAGCGTTCCGGTGAACGGGAACTGCACCTGATACAGGGGCTTGCCGGACGGATCGAGGCTGAACGCAACGCCGCAGCCCTGCTTGAGATTGAGCGAACACTTAGAGGCGCTTCCGCCGTAGCGCGTCGTGCCGTAAAGAACGCCGTTGTACGCGATCAGGCTCGCCGCCGGAGCCCCGCCGCCGGAAAAACTATGCAACACGCGCTCGGCGCCAGACGTGCTCACGCTATAGATCGTTCCGCAATGGCAGAAGTTGTGCTGCCCCCCGGCCGACGTCGTGCCATAAAGGACGCCGTTGAGCTCGATGACGCCGCTTCCGAGCGGATCGCATCCGTCGTGCGGGCCATACTGGAACTCGTGCAGCACCTGCTCCGCACCGGACGTGCTCATGCTGAAAACTGAGCCGCAATTTTCGCTCGATCCGCCCGAGCTGGTCGTGCCGTAGAGCGTGCCGTTATAATCGATCAGGTTTGCATACGGCGTGGCGCCGTCGTTCGGCCCACCGAAATCATGCAGCGTTTTCGCCGACGAGGCGGTCACGCCGATGCTAAAGGCGGTTCCCTTGCCGTACGTGCCGCCTTCGCTCGTCGTGCCGTACAGCACGCGATGTATTTCGATCAGGCTCGCATACGGGTATCGGCCGTCGGTCTTAGTGGCGCCGAAGCTGTACAGAACTCTTTCCACGTACTTGAAGGGCCGTGTTGTCGGTGTGAGCCTGAAGACGATTCCCTTACCGTAGGCCCCGCCGAGTACCGTCGTGCCGTAGAGGACGCCCGTGCCCCGCGCGCCGACGATCAACGTGGCGCTGGGTTCGGCTCCGTCCTGACCGGTTGCGCCGTGAAACGTGTAGATGCGCGTCTCTTTGTATGGCCTGGTTCCCGTCTGCGGCGTAAGCTCGTAGACGAACCCGCAGCCGCGGTATCCGTCCCGGCACTTGAGATCTCCGCCGGCGGGTGCGACGCCGAAAAGCGCGGTGTTCGGGTCGCCGACAAGTCCGGCAGAACCGCCGGATTTTCCGATGAAGGTTTCCGCAAATGTGTAGCTGTGGAGCGGAACGACGTGCAACGTGGCGGGTCGCGCGCCGTCCGGCGCAAAGAGCGCTGCTGCCCCGGGCGACGGCGCGAGGCTGCCGCGGCCGCACGCCGTGACGGCGAGCACGCAGAATACGGCAAGTCGCATGCGCATACACACCTTCTTTCAGAGGCAGGCAAGTACGCGCTTCCCCCTTGCGGGGGCGTTTCCTACTCAGGCGGTCCTAGAATGCGCCAATGCCCTTGGGGCTGCCGAGTCCGGTTGGACCGTCCCAACCGGGGCCTGCGACGCAGAGCGGCGCGCCGCACGCGCCGTCGCTTCCCGACGTGACGTCGTTCAAGCTCGAGGCATGTGAGTACAAGTTTGCCACTGGATCGCCGGCATCGTTTCCCGCGAGCGCGAAGACCGACGCGACGATCGGTGTGGCGACCGACGTTCCGCCAAAGACAAGCCATCCGCCGTGGTGAAACGTGTCGTAAACAGCAACGCCCGTGCGGGGATCCGCATCGGCCGAGGCGTCCGCCTCCGCGCGCATCGCGCAACCAGTGTTCGAACCGGCCTGGAAGCCGGGCTTGGCGTAAATCTTGCTGCAGCCGCTGCCTGCGCGTAGCCACGCGGTTTCCGCGCGTGGGCTGATCGACGTCAAGCTCGTGCCGCCGACGCCGATGACGCGCGGAAGTATTGCAGGCCATTGGGCCGTGGCGTCGTGACCGGCATCGCCGGTCGCGGCCACGATCGCGCCGCAGTTGGCCCTGTAGTCGCCGTCGTAGGTCGTCGTTCCCTCGTTTCCGCTCCAGCTGTTGCTGACGTAGTCGGCATGAGCGGTGGCGTATCTCTCGGCCGTGGTGAGATCGCCGATGCTCGCCGACGCCGCTTCTACCAGGAGAATCTTACAGTTGGGACAGATGGCCGAAACCATATCGACGTCGACCGACTCTTCTCCGGCCCACCCGGCGTTCGTTTGCGACGTGTATTTCTGCTGGCTGAAGCATCCGTTGTCGGCGGGGCATGCCGGCAGACCGTACCGCGAACGGTAAACGCTCAGATCGGACGCTGCGTTCGGATCGTCGTACGCGTCGACGATCGCGACGGTCTGCCCGTCGCCATCATTCTTGCTGGCGGCGATTAGCCCGTATGCGGTTTGGAGATCGCTGGGGGCGTAACCGCCGGGCGTGTCCGGCTGAATCTCCCGTTGAATGTCGGTACGTAACCAGGCTTGGCAGCGCGCAAAACCCTTCCCCACGTCGCCGCACACTCGGAGCGACGGTCCTTCGCGCGGCCAGAGTCCTAACTGCGCGGCCGTCGCGCGAGTCGGGGCCGCCATCGGGTACTGCGGCACGGTGGATGCAGTTTGAGACACGGTCGAAACGGCTCGCTGCGTGTGCGGCCGGCATGACGCGCTCGACGCCAGCGGCAGCACGCTCGTCGACTTTGTGCAGGCCGTTAGCGCAGCAAGCGCCGCTGCGGCGGCGATGATCGTGAAGCGCACCGACTCCCGCTCCTTTCGCAATCCGGTGACGCACCCAGCATGACACGCGTTTCGTTGTAAGTGCTGAGAGCGACGTCGGACGTATCGCGTCATGCAGCGACGCTGAAATGCAGAGAATCTGAGCCCATCTGCTTGGGGGCTAGGCAAGCGTGACAAAAAGCGGGCGCTTCCTGGTTAATCGCTCTCTCACGCCGGCTTAATGGTAGGCTAATCGCGTTTCGATGCTTGATCAGCCGGATTCCGCTTCAATGAGACTCAGGGATTCGGCCTTCAGGGGGATATGGCAATGACAAGCAAGTCGCTCATCAGCGTGATTTCCGCAAGCGCGATTTTCGTGGGGGTACTCGTTGGGGTGATCCTCACGGGTGCGCTGCGGACTCCGGACGTTCGGACTCCGGGCGAACGGGCACCTTATAAGAACGGGCCGGGCGTCGTTCGCGTGAGCTTCGTCGAAGGTTCAGCCGTCGTCCAGCGCGGCGCCAGCCGCGTGCAGACGAATGCGGTCCGCAACGCGCCGATGCTTCCGGGCGACTTTATCTCGACCGGTCCGACGTCGCGCGCGGAACTGCAGTTCGACGGCTACACGGCCGTTCGGCTGGGAGGGAGCGTCGAGGCGCGCATCGTCGACAACGACGCGAACCGACGGCTGCAGCTTGCGAGCGGCACCGTAGAGGTGGGAATGGTGCACGACGATCAGGCGATGGAGATCGACACGCCGTCGGTGAGCGTTCGCTCGCGTCAGGCCGGCGACTCTCGGATTTCGGTCGCCGCGGACGGCTCGACCTGGATCACCGCTCGCCACGGTAGCGTGGAGATAGTTACGCCGCAGGATACCCACACGCTCGGCGCGGGCAGCACGCTCGTCGCGAGCGGCTCGGCATCCGATCCGTCGATCAGCTATGTCTCGGCGACCGCGTTCGACTCGTTCGACCAGTTCAACGCGGAGCGCGACAAGGCGATGATCGCCGCGCTAAACGCGAGCCCCAACTTGAATCCCAGCATCGCCGGGTATGAGAATTTGAACGACTACGGCCATTGGCAAGCCATCGCCGGCTACGGCCAGTCGTGGGTGCCCAACGAGCCGGCCAGCTGGGTACCGTATCGCAATGGTTCCTGGACTTGGGAAGGCAGATACGGCTGGACGTGGATAGGCTCCGAGGCGTGGGGCTGGACGCCGTATCACTATGGCAACTGGTTCTACTGCAGCTGCAGTTCATCGGGCTGGGCATGGCTGCCGCCGTCGTCTGCCACCAAACTTTCTTGGTCGCCGGCTTTGGTGGGTTTCTTCGGCTTCGACGTCGCGTCGACGGGCGGCCTCAATAACTGCGGCGGAAACTACGGGTACGCGCCTGAGGGCTCGGGCGCTCCCGCCGGCCCATCCGGCAACGCGGCTCCGGCAGCTCCATATGGCGAGGGCGGTCCCACCGCTCCAGCTAGCGAGGCCGCTCCCGCAGCTCCATCAAACGAGGCCGCCCCGTATGGCGAGGGTGGCCCGGGCGGCTATCCTGCGACCCAGTACGGCGAGGGAGGCCCGGGCTATTCGGCTCCATACGCCTACCCATATCCTTATATCGGGTGGGTTCCGATCGCACCGTACGAACCGTTTTATCCGTGGTGGTATGGCGGCGTCGGCTTTGGCTTTGGCTTTGGCGGTTATGGCTACCCAGGCTTTGCGAACAACATCGTCAACGTCACCAACATCACCAACGTCTATCGGACCTATCGTAACTTCCGCCATGGCGGCGCGACCGGAACCACGATTCGACACTTCCGTCACGGAACGGTTTCCGGACACACGGTTGCGGTGAATCGGCGTGACATCGGGCGTCGTTTCGGAACGATTCACGGAGCGCTGCCGATTAAGCCGACGCGCAGTAACCTGGCTTTCTCGCACGGCACTGTGCACGCACCCGTGACTTTCTCTAAGGCCTTCAACTCGCCACGCTTCGCGTTGCATGGGACACTTGCCGCGCGTACCTCTCGCGCCGGGCTAGCGGGACATTCCGCCGCACGGGCGCCGGTCAGTCGTGCGAACGCTCCAGTATCTCGCGAGAATATGGCGGCGACTCGCACGAACGCAGCAATGCATGCTACGGAGCGTGCGGCGCTCGGTCGTGCAAATGCTCCAGTGTCTCGCGTGAATGCGCCGGTAACTAGGGCCAACGCACCCATAGCTCATGCGAATGCGCCAGAGACTCGTGCGAATGCATTCCAAAGGCGTGGGAATCCGTCGTTTGCGCGTGAGAACGCGCCGGTAACTCGTGAGAATGCCGCAACGTCGCGACAGATCGAAGCGACTCAACGAATGAACGCGCCGGTGACTCGGGAGAACGCGGCGCCGGCGGTGCGCGAGAATGCGGCGCCGACGATGCGCAGCGAGAATAGTGCGAGCATGCGTCAAGCCGAAACTCCTCGCAACGAGTTCGCACCATCTTCGTCGTGGGAGCGCTTCAATGCAGGCCGCGGCGAGGCACGGTCGGCTGAGTTTCCGGCCGGTTCCGGGGGCGCGACGTCAGCTAGGGATTCGCGTGGAGCGCTTTCCGCACCAAGTGAAGCTGGGCGAGAAGAAAGGGCGCCTTCCGATTCATGGGGCCGGTTCTCTACGTCGCGCGGCGATTCGTACGGAGGAACGCGCGAGTCATACGGAGGCACCCGCAACCCGTACGCCGAGCGTCAATCGGCTCCATCCTACCAGCGCGAGATGCCCTCGTACTCACGCGGATCGTACGCTTCTCCGTACTCACGTGAATCGTACCCGTCATACTCACGCGGTTCGTATCCGTCATACTCACGCGGATCGTATCCGTCCTATTCGCGCGGATCCTATCCGTCGTCTCCGCGTGGATCGTATGGGTCTCCTCCCTCGTACTCGCGCGGCAATTGGGGAGCGCCGCATCCATCGGGCGGTGGTGGCGGCGGAGGCGGGCGCCCCGGAGGTGGTGGCGGAGGCGGCCGGCCCGGAGGTGGAGGCCGCCCACCTCACTAGCTAGGCTGCGAATCCCGCAAAGCCAAAGGCCCGCTCCATAGGCGGGCCTTTGCAATCTCTACGCCCTCCTACACGTGCTGTTCCCTTCGACCTTCCACGTGCCGTTTACATCGGCCTGATAGAGGTCGGTGTAGGTGGTGGCGTTCAGAAATGTATAGGTGTCACGAACTTGCACCGTCTTACCGGACGGCGGATCCGTGAACGAGCCGGTCCACATGGTTTTCCTGCCCGTCTGGCGCGATGATTCGGTCCCGTAGCCGCCGTCGGCTAGCATCGACGGATTCCACCACGTCTTCGTCTCAAAAGCATAGACGATATAACCCATAGCGTCGAAGTTCGCAGCGGAAACATGGACCGAGAGTGTGCCACCCGCGGTGCGTGCGATGGTGACGGTCGTCTTCGACGGTCCTTCCATCGTCGACGGCGTGCTGTTCCTGCACGACCAAGTCCCGATCAAGAAGTCGTAACCGTTCGGCCCGACGCCGATCGCGGCAGGCGTCATCGACGTGGCGGATGGCGGGATCGCCAACAGAACGACTGTGAAAGCCGCGGCGAGCAGCGCGAGACGATAACGCATGCTAAAACCCCCTGTCGCCGCTCATTCCAGGCGATCGAGCGCCTTCCTGGTCTGGTTTCCGTACGCTTTTGTACGCCCGGTTCGGTACGATGGGCTCCGTCTTCCGCGCCGTGATAAGGAGGTCAGCCATGATCGCATCCCACCGCGTCCCGAAGCTGTCACAGCATCGCATGGAATCCGTCACGATCGAGTATCGCCCAGAGAGCCTTGACGCTCTAGAACCAGCAATGCTTGAAGCGCTGCGCGCGGGCGCGGAGCGCGTTGTTCTCGACCTTGACTCCGTCTCCAGCCTAGATTCGGCGGCGTTGCGAGAGTTGATCCGGCTGTTGCGGCTCGCGCGTTCCAGCGGCGGCGACCTCGCACTTCGTTCGACTCGGGCCGGCGTACTTCGCACGCTTTCGGTGACCGCGCTCGACCGGGTCTTTCCCGTCTTACAACCGAGAGCAGCGTAGGCCCCCTATCGCGGCACAAAGACGCCAAGTTCGCAACGTACGAATTCTGCGGCTACGACGATGCGTGGAACCTCTTTATCGTGGGACGAACCATGCAGACGCGCTTTGTGTTCGCGGAGCTTCCCAAAGGCAGCACGTCCTTTACGGCCATCCATCTCGGTCATTACGTTCTAAAACCCGGCGCGGTACAGTGACCGGAAACATATCGCGGTCGGCGATCGGTTGACAACATGGCGTACCAGTTCAAGATAAGCGGCTCGACCGCCACCTATCAAGGCAGGGCCGACCTAGCTGGCGGCGAGGGCCCGGTTCGCCAGTTCTGGATACCACGATTTGGGCACCGTCTGGTGAATCCGCAAGCCAAGCACATCGTTGCAGGACAGTTTCACTTTTCTCGGTTCGACCCCGGCGACGTAGGCTATTGGGATTATCCGCACGGCGGCTTGGCTACGCACATAATCCTGGGCCCAGACCACCCAGTCGGCGTGACGGTCAGCATAGTGCCGAAATAGCGGCGAATACAAAGGCCCGTTCGAGAAACGGGCCCTTGTTTTATGGCTCCGGATGTTGGACTCGAACCAACGACCCGCTGATTAACAGTCAGCTGCTCTACCAACTGAGCTAATCCGGAACGGCGTGGTAGCTCGGCGGCCGGCGGTCCCTGGTTCCACGGCCAGGAACGCCACCCTGCCTTGCGGGTATAAGCGAGGATGGCCGAGCGTCCCAGGCGCGACCGCGATGCCGTGGCGATTCCGAGCGACGTCGACGACGCCACGCTCGACGTCGACGGGCGCCGCGTCGCGTTGACCAACCTGCGGAAGATCTACTTTCCGAAGCTCAAGCTCACGAAGGGCGATCTGCTGCGCTACTACCTGAACATCTCCGACGTGCTGATCCCGCACGTCGCCGATCGGCCGATGGTGATGAAGCGCTATCCGCACGGCGTCACCGGAGACTTCTTCTACATGAAGCGCACGCCATCGCCGCGCCCGCCGTGGATCCGGACCTGTTCCGTGGAGCACAGCTCCGGCAACGTCATCGACTTTCCGCTCGTCGACGGGCGGCCGGCGCTGCTCTGGCTGATCAACCTCGGATGCATCGATCTCAATCCGTGGTACTCGCTGTGCGAGGATCCAGATCGTCCGCTCTATCTGCACTTCGACCTGGATCCGACGCCCGGCGCGACGTTCGCCGTCGTCCGCGAGGCGGCATTGATCGTGCGCGACGTGCTCGAGGGGCTGGGCATGACGCCATACGCCAAGACGTCGGGCAGCAAAGGCGCGCACGTCTACGTCGCGATTCGCCGCGAGCTCACGCAGCACGAGGTCTGGGCCATCGCCAAACAGATCGGTCATCACATGGCCAAGGCGCACCCCGACGTACTCACCGCGATCTATCGCGTCGCAAATCGGCCGCCGAACCACGTCCTCGTAGACTACAACCAGAACGCGTTCGGCAAGACGCTGGCGTCGATCTATTCCGTGCGCCCCAACGAGTCCGCCACCGTCTCCACGCCGGTGACATGGGAGGAGATCGAGGCCGGCTGCGAGCCGGGCGACTTCACGATCTTCAACGTCCCCGAACGTCTCGCCAAAATCGGCGATCTGTGGCAGCCGTTGCTGAGCGCCCGCGGGCGTTTCAACCTCGCGAAGTTTGCCGACATGGGCGCTCATGCCGCGGTTTGAATCGCTGCTGCTTCGACCGCCGATCGAGCCGATGGAGACTCGAGCCGTCGCGCGCATTCCGGAAGGCGACGGTTGGAGCTACGAGCCCAAGTGGGATGGGTTTCGCTGCATCGCCTTTCGCGACGGCGACGAGGTCGAGCTGCAATCGAAATCCGGCGAAACGCTGACGCGCTACTTCCCCGAGATCGTCGCGGCCCTGCTGAAGGCGGGCGCACGGCAATTCGTCGTCGACGGCGAGCTGCTCGTGGCAACGGACGACGGCTCCGACTTCGACGCCCTCCTCCAGCGCATTCATCCGGCCGCGAGCCGCGTGCAGCGGCTCGCACAGGAGACTCCGGCATCGTATGTGGTCTTCGACTTGCTCGTCGAAGGCCGCAGCGCGTTCTACGAGCGTGCACTGCATGCGCGCCGCGAACGCCTCGATCTTTTCGTCACGCGAAACTTCGCGGAAATTCCGACCCTCCGGCTCTCGCCGGCGACGCGGGACGGCGCGCTCGCGAAGCTCTGGCTAGGCGGCAGCCTGGCGCGGCTCGACGGCATCATTGCCAAACGCGACGTCGCCTACGCGTTCGGCAGCCGCGATGCGGCCGTTAAGGTCAAGCGCAACTACACGGCGGACTGCGTCGTCGGCGGCTTTCGTACCGGGAGCGGCGGCGCGGTCGCGTCGCTGCTCCTCGGACTCTACGACGACGCGGGAAAGCTAAACCACGTGGGCTTCGTCGGATCGATGAGCGCTGCCGAACGTAAACGGGCCGCCGAGCTGATCCGTCCGATCGTCGAACCACCGGGCTTCACGGGCACGGCCCCGGGCGGACCGAGCCGCTGGCGGCGCGGAGAGGCTTCAGAATGGTTTCCGGTCCGGCCGCAGGTCGTCGTCGAGGTGGCTTTCGATCACGTGACCGGGCATCGTTTTAGGCACGCGGCGCGGCTGCTGCGCTGGCGAACTGATAAGGCGCCGCGGCAGTGCACGATGGAGCAGTTACTGCACCCTACGGGACGGTGAGGTTTTCGGCGAGCTCCACGGTGACGGATGTGCCCGCATTGACCACGATCGGTTCGTTTGGCTTCGTGCCGTAGACGTAGCCGCCCAGCGTCCCGGATTGCTCGTGCTTGACGGTCGAAGGCCCGCTGCCGAGGCGCATTTGCCACGCGATCGGTCCGGGCGTTACGGTGCCGTACGGGACGCCGGACATCGGCGAAAGCTGCTGGCGCTGTTTGTACTGTGCCGATGGGTTGAGTTGCACGACGCCCTTGTTGACGACGTAGGCGGTGATGCTCTTCTTCTGTCCGTTGGCAAGGTGGATCGTCGTCAGAAAGAAGCCGACGCGTGCGCGGTCGGATCCCGCCGGCTGCCGTACGTCGGTGATCCAGCCCACGATATACCCGCCGTGCAGCGCGGGGAACGACGTATCCACGATGAGCAGCCGGAACTTGTCGCCGTAGGTCAGCTTTGAAGAGTCGAGATGTTCCTCGAGCGAGCACTGAATGCGGGTTCCGGCCTTGAACGTCTGCGACGGCACGAACGTCGTCGCTTGCGCGAGCGCGCCGCATGCCGCGAATGCCGCAACGACGGCGGCGAGTCTAACCGGCAAAGTTCGGTACACGAAGTTCTTCTCCATTAAATGCAGTCGCCTTACGCAGCGCGTCGGTCCGGTCTAGCCGCTCCCAGGGCAGATCCAGATCCGGGCGGCCGAAGTGCCCGTAGGAAGCCGTTTGCCGATAGATCGGACGGCGCAACTGAAGGTAGTGGATGATCGCGGCCGGTCGAAGATCGAACACCGCCTTAACGGCGGCGGCGATGCGCTCCTCGGGGAGCCGGCCGGTGCCGAACGTCTCGATCGACACGCTCATCGGATGCGCGACGCCGATCGCGTAGGCGACTTGGACCTCGCAGCGGTCCGCGAGACCGGCGCCGACGACGTTCTTCGCGACCCAGCGGGCGGCGTAAGCACCCGAGCGATCGACCTTGGTGGGATCCTTCCCGGAGAACGCGCCGCCGCCGTGACGGGCCATGCCGCCATACGTATCGGCGATGATCTTTCTCCCGGTGAGCCCCGCGTCGCCCTTCGGACCGCCGATCACGAAACGGCCCGTCGGATTGACGTAGACGCGCGTGCGATCGTCGTGCATCGCGACAGGGATCACGTGGTCGATCACCTTCTCCGTGATCTCGCGACGGATCTGTTCCAGCGGGATCTCGGGATCGTGCTGCGTCGAAACCACCACGGCCTCGACGCGCAGCGGCCGGTCGCCGTCGTACTCGACCGTAACCTGCGACTTGCCGTCGGGACGGAGGTAGGGAATGTCGCCGTTCTTGCGCATCGCGGCCAGGTGGCGCGTGAGATTGTGGGCCAGCACGATCGGCAGCGGCATAAGCTCCTCGGTCTCGCGGCACGCGTAACCGAACATCATGCCCTGGTCTCCCGCACCTACCAGCTCGAACTCGTCGTCATCGCCCGAGCGCGCCTCGAGCGACCGATCGACGCCCAGCGCGATGTCCGGCGATTGCTCGTCGATCGAGACGCTGACGCCGCACGTCTCGGCGTCGAAGCCGATCGCCGAGCGCGTGTAGCCGACGTCGCGGACCACCTCGCGCGCAAGCTTCGGGATGTCGACGTAGGTCCTGGTCGTCACCTCGCCCGCGATGTGGATCTGGCCCGTGATTGCGAACGTCTCGACGGCCACGCGGGAATACGGATCGTCGCGCAGCAGCGCGTCGAGCACCGCGTCCGAGATCTGATCGGCGAGCTTGTCGGGATGGCCCTCGGTCACCGACTCGCTGGTGAAGAGCCGCGTGTACGTCACCCTACGTCCCCTCGCTCCAAGACGCGCTGTACTTCACCTGCTCCGGCGTCATCGTATCGATCTCGATGCCCATCGAAGAGAGCTTGAGTTGCGCGACCTCCTCGTCGATCTCGATGGGTACGTCGTATACCTTCTTCTCCAACGCCTCGTGATGCGACACGAGATACGCCGTCGAAAGCGCCTGATTGGCAAACGACATGTCCATCACTGCAGCCGGATGACCCTCGGCCGCGGCGAGATTGACGAGGCGGCCGTCGGCGAGGATGCAGATCTTGCGGCCGTCGTGCAGCTCGTACTGCTCGACAAACGCCCGCGGCTCGGTCTTGCCCCGCGCTAGGCGTTTGATCGATTCGAGGTCGAGCTCGTCGTTGAAGTGGCCGGAGTTGGCGACGATCGCTCCGTCTTTCATCAACTTAAAGTGCTCCTCACGCACCACGTGATAGTTTCCGGTGACCGTGACGAAAATGTCGCCGATCTTCGCGGCGTCGCTCATCGGCATCACACGGTACCCGTCCATGGTGGCCTCGATCGCCTTGCGCGGGTCCACCTCGGTCACGACCACGTGCGCGCCCATGCCGGCGGCTCGCGACGCGATGCCGCGTCCGCACCAGCCGTAGCCGACTACGACCAGCGTGCGCCCGGCGAGCAGCACGTTTGTCGCGCGAATGATCCCGTCTAGCGTCGACTGCCCCGTGCCGTAGCGGTTGTCGAACATGTGCTTGGTGAGCGCGTTGTTCACGGCGATGACCGGGTAGGGCAGCACGCCGTCGCGCTGCATCGCGCGCAGGCGGATCACGCCCGTCGTCGTCTCCTCGCAGCCGCCGATCATCTTCGCGAGCTGGCCAGGATGCTTGGTGAAGATCCTCGTCACCAGGTCGCAGCCGTCGTCCAGAGAGATCTGCGGGTGCGTCGCGATCACCGACTCGATGTGCGAGTAGTAGGTGGCGTGATCTTCTCCCTTGATCGAGTACGTCGCGACGCCGTAGTCGCACAACGCCGCCGCGACGTCATCCTGGGTCGAGAGAGGGTTGCTGGCGCAGAGCGCGAGCTGGGCGCCGCCGGCCTGCAGCGCGAGCATGAGGTTCGCGGTCTCGGTCGTGACGTGCAGGCACGCGCCGATGCGCATGCCGCGCAGCGGCTTCTCGATCTCGAAGCGGTCGCGAATCTGGGCAAGGACGGGCATATACGCCGCCGACCACGCGATACGCGAGCGGCCCGCGTCCGCGAGGCTGCGGTCTTTAACGTCGCCTTGGACTGGATCCAAAACTGGCAAGATGAACTCCTGGGGATTAGGGTAAATAGCACGCCGCCCTTTCGCCGCAGGCTCGCCGAACCCATCCGCCAACTCTGCCCCGCGTGGAAACGCTCGACGAGTACCTCCGCCGCCTCGCTTCGCACGATCCCGTGCCGGGCGGCGGCAGCGCCGCGGCCCTGATCGGCGCCGTCGCAGCCGCGTTGGTCGCGATGGTCGGGCGGATCGCATCGGCGCCGCTGGAGGACGTCGTCGACGAGGCCGACCGGCTCCGCGACGAGCTGGCCGCGGCGCGCCTGCGCGACGAGGCCGCCTTTGCGGCCGTCGTGGCGGCACAGGCTCTCCCCAAGGACGACGAAGCGCAGGTGCAGGTGCGCCGTGAAGCCCTCGACGCGGCGCTGCAAGGGGCTGCCGAGGAGCCGCTGCGCGCCGCCGGCCTCGCGCTGCGCGTGCTCGAGCTTGCGCTCCGCTTGAGCGAGGCGAAGACCAAGGCACTTGCAAGCGACGTCGGCTGCGCGGCAGAATTCGCGCACGCGGCGCTGGCGGGATGCGCGTACAATGTGCGCGTCAATCACAAGTACATGCACGAAACCGAGGTGATCGCGTGTCAGGCCGAGATGCTGGCGTCGTACGAACGCGATGCCTCGAACATCCTCGAACTCGTGCGCGCGGCGGTCGGCGCAGCGCTCGCGAGGCGCTAGCTTACAGCGACTCGTACGTCGCGGCGGCCATCGCGCCGAGTATCTCCCCGGCGACGTGGCCGGTGTCTTCATCGTGCGGCCCGTTCATTGCCCCGATGTAGAACGCGAACGCGACGTGCCGGCCCGAACGGGTCGTAGTGTAACCAGCGAGGCCTTTTTCGTAGACGCCACCGTCGTTGAGATAGTTGTCGCTGTCGTCGGTTCCGGTCTTCGCGAAGACCTTGCCGCGCGCGGGCGACGATCGCTGAATGTCGACCAACGTTCCGTCGACGCCCAGGATCGGCAGGCCGCGCAGCAGCTGCGGATACCAGCCCTGCGCGCGCACCCACGCGAGATAGTGCACCATAAAATCGGGTGTGAAGTAGGCGGTGCCGCCCTCGCCGTCTTGCTGCGCCGCCTGGTCGAGCGTGAGCCCCGCGCCGGTCAGCAGCTTAGATTCGAGCGCGAACCCGTTCTTGAGGTAATCGCTCGACGCGCGCGCGCGGTACACGGCCCACGTATACGGCATCAGCGCTGCATGGAGATTATCGCTGACCTTCAGCGTGACGTAGACGTCTTCCGAAAGCGGCGGCGAGACGTGCTTCGCGACGAGATCTTCCGCCGCGTAGCTGTGCTGAGCACCGTCGGGCGCGCCGGCTACCGTTACGCCGGCGCCCTCGAGCGCCACGGTGAACGCCGCTTGGGCGAAGAGTCGCGGCTCGGGGACGCGATAGGCGTAGAGCACGCTCGGACCGACCGGCTGCGCGCCGGCGATCGCCACCACGTGATTTCCGGCGGCATCCCGAGCGTCGGCACTGAGATCGATCGTCGCATCGCTCTTTGCCGCTCCAGTCGTTGCGCGGTTGACGAAACGCGCGTACGGCGTCTGCGGCGAAACGTTGATGCTCACCGGATCGGCAGGGTGCGCCCCAGGCGTCACCGTGACGTCGACGATGTTATCGTTGACGACGATTGGCGAGACGAACACGCCCGTGCCGCCTTCCGCACCTTGGTCCGGGAAGAGCGACGTATCGATCACGACGCCTCCCTCCACGCGCTTGATGCCGGCCTTTGCAACCTGCGCCGCGAGGTCGCGCAACACTGCAAGCGGATCGCCGGGTACGGCCTTGGTGTCGGCCGAGCCGTCGTAGGCGTGATCCTCGTTCTCGAAGGCGAGGGTTCCGTCGGATTGGATGCGTTGCGACAGGTTGGGATCGCCGCTCGCGACGAGCACGATGTCGCCGTGCAGCACGCCCTGCGGGTCGATCGGCCCGGTGCGATAGACCGGCGTCGTCCAGCGGAAGTTCGGACCGAGCAGCGCCAGGCTCGTCCCCTCCGTCAACAGCTTCGTCGTCGAAGCCGCGACCATGAGCAGGTTGGCATTGCGCCCGTACAGCACGCGGTGCGCGTCGAGATCGTAGATCTCACCGGCGACGACGGTGTGGGCGAGCCGCGGAGTGCGCGTCGGCGCGTTGATCGCAGCCGCCAGCGCTGCCGCGCTCAACACCTCACGAACCTCCTACGCGAAGACTTCGACGAGCTCGAGGAACGGCGCGATGTCGGCCGCGTCCACCTCCATGCCGACGCCCTGCGTGTGATAGCGGATGTCGTGAAAGTCCATGCCGCCGGTCATCACGAGCCCGTATTGCCTGGCCTTCTCTCGAAACTCGGCCGTGTCCGCCGCATCGTGCAGCGGATAGAATACCTCGAGCCCGCGCAGGCCGCGGCCCGCCAGCTCGTCGATCAGCACGCGGTCGCGTAGGCGTCCGGGGTGCGCGAGCACGGGGATCCCGCCGGCCTCCGCGATCTTCTCGATGGCGTGCTCCGGAGTCGTATAGTGCTGCGGCACGTAGCCGGGCCTCTCGCGCCCCAGCGCCCGCCTGAAGGCGGCGTCGACGCTGTCGACGATGCCCAGCCGCACGAGCGCTTTGGCCACGTGGGGACGGCCGATCGCCACAGCATCGCCGGATTCGCGCAGCACGTCTTCGAGCGTGATCGCGTAGCCCGCCTGGCGCAGCTTTTCCACCATCGTCTCCGCTCGCAGGCGCCGCTGCGTCTGGTTGTATTCGAGCAGCTCGTTGATCGGCGACGGGCCCAGAGGGACGCCGTAGCCGAGCACGTGGACCTCGTTCTCGCGCCACGTCGTGTTGATCTCGATGCTCGTGATCACGCGTGCTCCCGGCGGGGGCTCGAACATGCCGTATGCGGCCAGCGTGTCGTGGTCCGAAATTGAAAAGAGCTCGACTCCGCGCTCTCCCATGAAATCCGACAGCTCTTGAGGCGACAGCGTGCCGTCGCTCATCCGCGTGTGCGAATGCAGGTCAATCTTCACCCTTGGAAACCTTCTCTTCTACCTTGCGGCGTTCGACGAGCAGTGAGATCGCGGTGCGCTCGCTCTCGCCGATGGCGACGACCACGAACGACGGCGTGCAAACCGCATCGAACTGAGCGCCCTTCAAATAACTGCGCGCAATCGCTACGGCCTTGATCGCCTGATTGATCGCGCCCGCGCCGACGGCCTGCAGCTCGACGCTGTTGCGCTCCCGCAGCGCCGCCGCCAGCGCGCCGGCCACCGCGTTGGGATTGCTCTTCGCCGAAACCTTAAGGGTAACGCCGGAGTTCACGCGATGCCCTTAAGAAAAATGCGTTTTATTTCGTTCGCCTTTCCTGAACTTGGATCGATTGTAACCACCGCGCCGCAAAACTGGCGCGATCCATTTCGCTGGACGCTGAAGCGCTCCGAGAGACCGGTCAAAAAACGGTCCAGTACGGCCTTGGCTTCCATTCCGATAATGCCTTCCGTCGGCCCCGTCATGCCCAGGTCGCTCAGGTAGGCCGTCCCTCCCGGCAGAATCTGCTCGTCCGCCGTCTGGACGTGGGTATGCGTCCCCACGACGCACGAGACTCGGCCGTCGAGGTAGCGGCCGAGGGCGACCTTCTCCGAGGTCGCTTCGGCGTGGACGTCGACGATGACGATCGGGGTTTGCGCTTGAAGTTCGGGGAGGTGAGCGTCGGCGCAACGGAACGGGTCGTCCACGGGCGGCATGAAGGTCCGGCCCATCAGGTTCAGTACGGCGAACGTGACACCGTTGGCGGTGAACGTTCCGGCGCCCCGGCCGGGCGCGGAGGGCGGGTAGTTGGCCGGACGGATGACGCGCGCGCTCGTTTCCAAATACTCCGCGAAGTCGCGCTTGTCGAAGATGTGATTCCCGCCCGTGATGAAGTCTACGCCGCTGTCGAACATCTCTTGGGCTGTCTGTCCGGTCAGGCCGAAGCCGCCCGCGGCATTCTCACCGTTAGCTATGCAAGCGTCGATGTGGTGCTGTTCCCGCAGCAGCGCGACGCAGCGCTTCAAGACTTCGCGGCCGGGAGATCCGACCACGTCCCCCACCAGGAGTACCTTGAGGGCGGCGCGTTCTAGCGGCGAGCTGACGCCTTGGCTTTCTTCTGCGACTTCAAGAAGTAGACGAGCACGCGCTTTTCTTCTCTAAACCCCACCAAACTCTTGGACTGCTCGGGATCGCGCAGTGCCTCGATCGCGTAGAGCGCGGCTTCGTCTTCGGCAGCCGGATCGGCCTCGAGGTAATCGTCCGGGTGCGGGTTGCGCACGAGCGCATCGCCCAAACGGTTGCTGAAGAGCCCGACCTGCAACTCCAGCTCTTCCTTGGAGAAGGTCTCCAAGTCGCGCGTCACGTGGACGAAGGTCATCGTACGGTCGCCTTCGCACTCGACGCGCAGCACCGTCGGCTCTTCTTTGGCCAGCGCCAGGAAGCTGCGCACGTGGTCTTCGAGAGCCTCGCTCAGACCCGTCTGCGCGGCTCGGTCCAACCGCTGGCGCACCGCGAACGTCAGGCGCAACGTGCGCTCCGTCGGGCCGGAGCGAATCGACGCCAGCTCCGGAAAGCGCACCAACAGCGCGCAAACCAGGCTAACGGTATCGGCGTTCTCGACGATTCGCGTGCTCATGACTGTAAGGTTACTTCCCCGCTCCAATCCCGCTGGGCCGGCGTAGCGCCAAGGGGCAGGGTCAGTACGACGCGGCCCCAAGGTCTCCCCTTGACCCGGTCTAGAAATGGACCCGTGTGATCCCGCGGAAGGTTCCAGGCGCGCTCGCCCTGGGCTTGCTCGCCTCGCTGGGTGCCCACGCGGCGCTCTACGGCAACGAGCACGCCATGGGCGGCGGCTATCACGGCTTGCTGGTACAAGTCGCGATCGTCGGCGCGCTGAGCCTCGTCGTCGGCTTGGGCGCGCTGGCTTGGAGCGCAGTGGGGGTCACCCCAGACGGCACCGTCCTTGCAGCGCGCTTGCACGAGCGCCTTCCGAGCCTTGCCGCGCTCGGCGCGGCCGTAACGCTCTGGTTCGGCATCGCCGAGGCCATTGAGCCGCATCATGCCGGCGTCGCGCCGCTCGCGGTCCTGCTCGTACTCGCCGCCGTCGCGTGGATCGTGCGGCGGATCGCCATCTTCGCGGTCGCGGTTCTCGCTAGCGTCGTCTTCGCGATTGCGCGACTCGCCTTCTCATCTCGGACGCCGCGCTGGGCGCGCCGTCCAACAACTCCGGCCCTTCATCGTTCTTTCTTCGGCGCACGCCGCCGCTTCGCTCGTCCTCCTCCGATCGCGGCGACCGTTCGCGCGTAATCGCGTACGCGCGGCGCTTCCTCGTCGCACTCGCTAACTGTAGATCGAAGGAGAGCCATGTCCCGTTTTTTCACGGCGCTTGCCGCCGCTTTTTTGGCGTACGCGCTGGCCCTGCCGGCCGCGGCCGCAACCATCGGGCTCGTCCGTGGCACCGTCACGGTCGATGGTAAGCCCGCTCCACACGCAAACGTCACCCTCGAGGGCGAAGGCTCGCGCTTCGCCGTCACTACCAACGCGTCGGGCGAGTACGTCTTCTCGCAGGTTCCATTTGGGCGATATCGCCTGACCGCTCACGCGGCCAACGCTCACGACCTGTCCTTTTTGGTGACCGTGACCAGCGAAACCGTCGCCACCGTGGATATTCCTCTCTCGACGGAACTCAAGGAGATCGGTAGGACCACGGTAACGGCCGTCGGTCACGGCGCTCAGAGCAACGCACCTTCGGTACATTTGCTCGACCGTGACACGATCCAGGCGTCTCCGGTCAACAACAGCCTCGACAAAATGCTAGAAACGCTGCCCGGCGTCATCCAGTTCTCGTACAACGAGCCGGTGATCAACGGCTTCCACGGCGTGACGTACAACATCGACGGCGCGCCCCTGCCGCTGGCCACGACGTCGAACTTCGCCGAGATCATCGATCCGAAGGCCATCGACTCGATCGAGGTGCTGACGGGGGCGATTCCGGCGGAATACGGTGGCGACCGCATGGGCGGGGTCGTCAACATCATCAGCAATAGGCCAACCGACATCCCAGCAGGATTTTACGGCACGATCACCGGGGGCTTCGGCAACCAAAATCAGGGCGTAGGAACGCTCGACATCGCGTCACGCTTCGGGTCGAGCGAGCTGTTCCTCAACGCGAATACTCAGACGACGAGCCGTGGACTGGATGCGCCGACCTTCAATCCGATCAACGACGCCAGTTCGAGCAGCGATCAGTTCGTGCGCTTCCTCACCCAATTGAATCCTCGCAGCACGCTGGCTTTCGATTACTCGAACCAATTTTCGCAATATGAGGTTCCGATCAACGTAGATCCGAACAATCCCTACGACCCTATTCTCAACGCGCAGGGTACGCTCGATACGCAGCGCGAGTACGACCAGTTTTCGAACTTGAATTGGACGACGATCTCGCGCGACGGCAACGGCGTGTTCCAGGTAATTCCCTGGTGGCGCTCGACTCGGATTGCCTATGACGGCGACCTCGCCAGCGACGTGCTCGCGACCGAACCCGACTTTAGCGTTTGTCCGCCGACCTGCGCGAAAACCGTCCATGGAATCGGCTTGCAGCAAGACACGTTCGCCGAGTACGTCGGCGTACGCGCCTCCGACTTTCGGGCCACGAAAAATCACGCGTGGAAGGTGGGCGTCGACATCAGCCGCGAGACCGCGACGGCAGACCAAATCTTCGCCTGCTATTTCGTCGACTGCAAGAGCTCCGGAAAGGTCGCCTCGCCGTATTTCCCGGCGTTCGTGGCGCCTCAAGGACAGGCCGGATCGCAGATCGGCCTCTATGCGGAAGACAAGTGGCAGATGTCGCCCAACATCGTTTGGAACTACGGGCTTCGGTACGACCATTCGACCGGATACGTGGGAGGATGGCAGCTGAGTCCGCGCATCGGCGTCAACGTATGGGACGGCGGCAAGAACGTCGCGCACGCTTACTACGGCAGATTCTATGCGGCGCCGCTGTTGGAAGACGTTCGGCAAGACTGCGTCGCGCTCTCGCAGCAGGCGCCTTGCAGCACACCCAATCCCGTATACGACCTCAAGCCTGAGAGCGACGCGTACTACGAGCTGGGGTTAACGCACTCGTTCAACTCCCAGTTCACCGGATCCGTGAACGTCTTCAAGAAGACGGTGGTCAACATCTTGGACACGCAACAGTTCCTCAACACGCCGCTCTTCGCGGTCTTCAATAACTCGATCGGTCTGAACAACGGCGTTGAGTTTCGCCTACAGGATCGGATGCTCGACGGCGACCGGTGGTTCTTCACTGGAACCGTCTCGGGCTCATACGCGGCGTGCGTATCGGGCTCGACCTTTCTCTTCCCACCTAACCCGCCCGGCATTTCGTGCGTCGCCCAGCTCTCGCTGGAGGACCACAGCGAAACCGTCGCGTCCACAGCCGCGTACACGCACCACTTCGGTGGCCCCAATAAGCTCTGGTACGCGACGCTGCAAGGCAACTATGGCAGCGGATTCCCGGTGCAGTTCGAGGACGCCAATGTCAGCTTGCACGGAACCCTGCCGGCGCATACGACACTCGATTTCGCCCTCGGTCGCATAGTGAGCCCGGGAACCGGACCGCAGAGTCAAGGCCTCGGCGTGTCTCTGCAGTTGATCAACATCTTGAACCACCAATACCCGATCAAAGTCGCCAACGGCTTCAACACGACGCAGATCGCGAACGGCCGTAACTTCCTGCTCCGCCTGGCCGCGCCGTTTTAGCGAAGCCTTGGTTCGCTAACGCGCGCAGGCGGCGCAGACGCCGTAGAGCGTGACCGCGTGTCCGTTCAGCTTGAACTTGGGCGGCAGGAGCCGCCGCAGGTTGTCTAGGCATCCGCTGATGTCGAACACGCGGTCGCAACGCTCGCACTGAAAGTGGTGGTGATGCCCCTTGTCCGCGCGCTCGTAGCGAGTGGGTTCGCCTGGAATCTCGACGGTCTCGATTAGACCGCCCTCGAGAAGCGAGCCGACGGTGCGATAGACCGTCGCCACCCCAAGCCCCTCGATCCGCTTCGACGCGGCATCGTAGAGCTCGGTCACGCTCAAGGGCGACTCGGCGCGCTCCAAGATCTCCGAGAGCGCGTCTCGCTGTTTCGTTTTCCGGCTCTGTCCGCTCACCGCAAGCCCCTTGTTCGCCACCCTGACCCTTGACCTTTTTGATAATGATACGCTATTATCAATAGCATGGCAAGAGCAGCCGTGTGTTCGGCCCTTCTCCTCGCGTTAAGCGCCCTGGCGGCGGCGCCCGTATACGCCGTCAACGCGAGCGCCTTCTTGAGCGGAACCGTGACGCGCGACGGACATCCGGCAAGCGCCATTGCGGTCACCGCGTCAGGTAACAATCTCACCGTCAAGACGAGCAGCGACGCGAGGGGGCATTTTGCGTTTCCTCCGCTCGCGCTGGGCACGTACGACGTAGAGGCGCGGCAGGGGGACTTGCGCGGGCTAATCCGAGTCGACCTGGGAAGCGGCGGCGCTACGATTAGCATCGCCCTCGTCAAGCTTAGCGAGATCGAGCATGCCGTGGTCACTCAGTCGCAGTCGCTCGCACTTCACGGAAGCGGCAGCGATGTCGTTTTGAACAGCACAGCCTTGACCCGCCTTCCCTTCAACAACAGCTTCACCAGGATGGAAACCCAGATGCCGGGTGCCGTTGCGGGCGCCAACGGCGTGGTCCACATCAATGGCGATCACGGCGTCATCAATTATATGATCGACGGAGTTCCGCTGCCGCAGGAGCTGAACCGCGACATCGGCAGCGAGATCAACATCAACAATCTCTCCTTCGTCGATCTCATCGAAGGGGCGTACCCCGCGCAATACGGCCTGCGTTTCGGCGCGGTCTTCAACATGTCCACGCGGGCCGGGACGGGTCCGCCCGGCGCCGACGGTTACGCATCGTTCGGGTCGTACACCAACGCGCAATCGACGATGGGGTACCACGCGCCGCTCGAGGGAGGCGGCGGCTTCGACGTCGCCCTGAGCAGCTCGACGACCACGCGCGGCCTCGATCCGCCCGATTGGAACTCGCCTCACAACGATGCCAGCTCCGTCGGACAGTTCGCCCGCTTCACGTTGCCCGCCGGCGGAAACAACTTCACGAACATCACGTTCTTCAACAGCCACTCCACCTTTCAGATACCCAACGACGTTCAGTTCGGTGCACCCGGCAACACGGATGACAGCGAATCGCAGTCGGACACCTTCTTGGCGGTGCAGTTCCGCCACGCGATCGGCAACACCGGTGCTTTTACCTTCGGCCCGGCATACAACGCGTCGCGCATCCAGGATTTTGGCGACCCTCATAACGATTGGATCTACGGCGAGTCGCTCAATCTCACGCCGCCTCCCTTCGGGAACAACGGCAGCCCGACGGATTGCGCCAACGCGTTCACCCTTGCCCCGCAGAACCCGTTGGGCTTTGGGACGATGTGCGGCCTATCGCTCGCCGACAGCCGTACCGAACTCGACTACACCTTGCAAGGAGATTACAATCAAAACTTCGGTGCTCACACCGTGGCGGCCGGCGTCTCCTACGACCTCACCCGCGTTCTCAAGTACTACGCGTTCACGCTCCAGCCGAACAACTACCTCGCTCCGCTTCTGACTCCCAGCACACCGAACGTGTCGACGACCGTGACGGACGATTCCCCGAATCTAGGCAATACCTATCAATCGTACCTTCAGGACAGCTGGCGCATGAGCCCGCTCTGGCAGGCCGACTACGGGCTGCGGTATGACTTCTTCACGATCAAATCGACCAATTTCAGCCAGGGCTTCGGCGCCTTCAGCCCGCGGTTCAAGCTTACCCGCTTCTTTGGAAATCGAGCGAGCGTCTACGCGTACGTCGGCCGCTTCTTCGAGCCATTCTCGCTCGAGAACGTCAGCCCGAGCACGGCCTATCTTCTCAACCTGCCGTTAACGCGTAACGCCGCGCAGTTCGATCTCAAGCCCGAACGCGACACCCAGCTCGAGCTCGGCGGTCACATGCCGCTGGGTCCAGGCGAGCTCGGCTTTCGCGTTTGGCAGAAGAACGCCAACGACCTCATCGACGACACCCAAGTCGGCGTAACGCTCCTCCACCAAGACATCAACTACGTTCTGGGCCGGTTGTCGCAAGAAGCGCTGACCTATACGCAGCCGTTGCCCCTCAACGGACGCGCGTACTTCTCGTTTGCACACGTGGTATCGCTGAACTCAGGATGCGAAACGCAACTCCTCGCGCCGTGCTTTGGGCTGCCGACGGGCTTCACGCCCGCCGACCACGAGCAGCGCTACACCGTCACGAGCGGCATCCTGCTCAACAACCGGCGCGGTGGATGGTTCTCGGCCGACGCGTATTACGGCAGCGGCCTCTCCTCGGCGTTCTGTCCGTCCGATACGCCCGGCTACTGCAAAGAAACGCCGCACACGACCTTCGACGTCGAAGACGGCATCGCGCTATCACCGAAGGCCGCCCTCACGCTCGACATCGCTAATCTGCTCAACGATCGCTATTATGTTACGCTGCTCAACGCCCAGGGCAATCACTTCGGGCCCGGACGCGCGCTCAGCATAGGCGTGCGGTTTAGGCAATAGGTGGGCTCGTCCGGGTTTCAGGAAGGACTCCACCTCTGATCCGCGGGATTATCGTGCGTTGGAGCAATGCACGACTTAGAACGCGGGAGAATCGTCGTTACGGGCGGCGCAGGCCTCGTCGGCAGTGCCGTCATTTGGGCGCTCAATAGGCGAGGAATCGACGACATCCTCGTCGTCGACCGTTTGGACCGGTCCGAGAAGTGGAAGCACCTCGTTCCGCTGCGCTTCGCGGATTACGTCGACGCCGACGACTTCGAAGACCAGCGGGCCGAGGGTGGCACGTTCGGCGACGTGCAGACGGTCTTCCATTTGGGCGCCTGCTCTTCGACGACGGAAAACGACGCCGACTACCTCCTGCGCAACAATTACGAGTATACGAAGAACCTGGCGCATTGGACCGTCAATCAGGAGGCGCGGCTCGTCTACGCGTCCTCGGCGGCAACGTACGGCGGCCTGGAGGCCGACCTTTCCGACGAGATCGACTTGCACGTTCTCCGTCCGCTCAACGCGTATGCGTACTCGAAGCAGCTCTTCGACCTGTATTCGTCCCGTACGGGCCTCGACCAGCGCGTCTGCGGCCTAAAATACTTCAACGTGTTCGGGCCGAACGAAGACCACAAAGGCGAAATGCGCAGCATCGTGCAGAAGGCGTACGAACAGATCCACGAGTCCGGTGGCGTGCGGCTCTTCAAGAGTTACCGGCCGGAGTATCGTGACGGTGAGCAGCAGCGCGACTTCATCTACGTCAAGGAAGCCGTCGAAATGACGCTGCACCTCGCGCAGTCCGGCGCCGCGGGCCTGTTCAACGTCGGCTCGGGGACGCCGCACACGTGGCTCGAGCTCGTCCGTCCGATCTTCCACGCCCTCGAGATGCCCGAACGCATCGAGTTCATCGAGATGCCGCTGCATCTGCGCGGCAAGTATCAGTACTACACCTGCGCGCGCATCGACCGGCTCCGGGCGACCGGTTACGACAAGCCGGTGACGCCGCTCGCCGACGCCGTTACCGACTACGTCACGAACTACTTGGTGCCCGGGAGGCCACTCGATCTTTCCGACCAGCCCGTCGCCGCGCCGCTACGGGCCATGCCTCACTAGAAGGAATCCATGTCACAACCCAGTCGTGCCGAACGCCGCCGCCAAGCCCGCGGAGGCGCCGCCCCGCCGCCGCGCCGCGACCCGATGCGCCCCGTGTACATCGGCATCGGCATCGCGATCGTCGCACTGATCGTCATCTTTGCCGGCCTCAACTGGTGGCAGAACCGTAAGGTCCAGCAAGCCTACGCCACGCCCACGCCGGGCCCGAGCGCGTCGGCCAAGCCGATACAGCTCGCCGACGGGCAGTCGCTCGGCACGAAATTCTTCAAGGGCAAGTATCCGGACACCGCGCAGGGCGGTCGCGGTCAGGCCGTCGACGGCATCGGCTGCGGCACGCAGGAGTACGCGACGTTACACGTGCACACCCACCTCGCGATCTTCAACGACGGCAAGCAGATCCAGGTCCCGCAATACATCGGTTTCGCTCCGAGCCTCGCCGGCGGCTGCCTCTACTGGATCCACACCCATGACGCCAGCGGCATCATTCATCTCGAGGCGCCGGGCCTCACGCCGCCGCAGGGCGGGCCGTACACGCTCGGCATGCTCTTCGACGTTTGGGGTCAGCCGCTGCAGCGACAGGACGTTGCCGGATTCGTCGGCCCCGTCACCGCGTATGTCAACGGCACCAAGTACGACGGGGACCTAAGCTCGATACCGCTCGGCGCGCATCAACAGATCGTCTTGATGATTGGCAAGCCCGTTGCGCCGCCGAACTACGCCTTTCCGCCCAACGACTAAGGGTCGCAGCTAGCGCAGCACTTTTTTCACAGCGGCGTCGAGCTCGCCAAAAGATATCTCGCCGCTGTTGAGATACGCGACCTTCTTGTCTTTACCGATAAGCGCGAAGGTCGGGAATCCGCCCTGGAGATAGAGGTTGGCCACGTTCAGCAGCGGGTCGTATGCGACCGGATACTGCACGTTGAATCGCTTCGCCCAGTCCAGGACGTCGAGCTGCGAGGACGCAGAGGTGCCGTCCATCGCGGTGTCGCTGCCCGAGACGGCCACGAACGCGACGCGCGAGCGATACGTCTTGTAGAGCCTGTCCACGACGACGGTCTCGCGCTGACAGTGCGGGCACCACGTCGCGAATACCTCGAGGAACACCGGCCTGGTAATGGTCGCGAGATCGAACAGGCCGCCGGTCGTCGGTACCTCGAACTCGGGCGCGGTCTGACCGACCTGCGCCTTACCGACGATCGGCGACTCCGACGCCGTCTGAACGCGGTGGTGTCCGGGGCCGACATAGTAGAAAATCACCGCCCCGATAGCGATGAGTGCTACGATGGCGATCGTTGCGAAGGCCCACGTGCGACTCGTCACGCGCTGCGCAGCCGTCGATCGAACGCGAGCGCTCCGGGAGCTCCCCACGCAACGAAAACGCTCGCGGCGGCCAACAGCAGATCGAAGGCGACGTGGGGCCAGTCGGCGACGGTCGCGTCGCCGGGGCCGAAGCATCCGCAGTTGGCGGGGATGTGGCGCAGCACGGCGGAAGCAATCGCGCCGCTGTAAAGCACGAACTGCACCGACGCGATCGCGGCGACGACCCGAGTGAACAGGCCCGCCACCAGATAGAGCCCCAGCAACAGCTCGAAGTACGGCAGCGCGAGCGCGAGCGGGCCGGTGATGGCCGCCGGAAGCAGGCGAAAGCCGGCGATGCTCGCCGCGAGTTCCGGGGCGTGCCCAACCTTGAGCGCCCCCGCGACTAAGAGCAGCGCACCCAGCAGCACGCGGACGATGAAGACCGCAGCGTTCATGGGTGCGTTCGTTGCCCTAGTAGCCGCAGAACCCCTGGGCGTACAATATTGCCGTGTGGAAACGCGTGCTCGGGTTCGGCGTGCTCGCTTGCATTGCGCTCGTCGCGGGTTGCGATAGCGGAAGCAGCGCCCCCGATTTCACGTTGCGAGACGACGCGGCCCGGCCGTGGACGCTCGAGGCGCAGCGCGGAAAAGTCGTGCTGCTGACGTTCGGGTTTACGCACTGCGCCGATACCTGCCCGGCGGCGCTCGGAAAGCTGACGCAGCTAACGCGCACGCTCGGTCCGCGTGGCCGTAACGCGGAGATCGCATTCGTCACCGTCGATCCGGCGCGCGATACGCCTCCGGTGTTACACCGTTTCCTCGCTCGTTTCGAGCCGGGCTCGAGCCGGCTCGTCGGGTTGACCGGAACGCCTAGCGAGATCGCCGTCGTCGAGACCGCATACCACGTACGGTCGCAGCGCCTGCCGCGGGACGAGTACGCTCACACCTCGGTAATCTTTCTGATCGACCCGCGAGGCCGGATCCGCGCACTGCGCGACGATAACGACTCCGAGGCCTCGATCGCGCACGTCGTCGCGGAGATGCTCGGATGATTGCCGCGCTGGTGCTCGCGGCGATCTCGCTCATCCCGGTTCACGGCGTCGTCCTCGACACACTGCGCGACGGATCGGCGATCGTCCGCACCGAACCGGTGACGCAGATGCTGCCCGGGCGCACGCTGCGCTACGTGCTGCGACCCAACGCGGCGTTCGCGGCCGGCACGAACGTCGACGCGTTCCTGGACCCGTCGTCGCGGCCGCTGGCGTTGCTCGACCCCATCCCGGCGGCGCCGTTCGCGCCCGGGATGCCGGACGCGGGAAAGGCCACGCCGGTCGTGCTTGGCGGCGGGCTTCCGCGAGCCACGCTGGTCGACCAGGGCGGCCGATCGGTGCAGCTCGATCGCGCCTACCTAGGCAAGACGCTCCTGCTCTCCTTCATCTTCACGCGCTGTCCGGACCGGACGCTCTGCCCGGCGATTAGCGGCAAGTTCGCGTACCTTCAGGCGCACCTCGACCCGACGCACTTCGCGCTCGCCGAGGTCACGCTCGATCCCCAGTACGATTCGCCGGCGGTACTGCGGCGCTACGCGGACGCGTACGGTGCGAGGCGCGAGAGCTGGACCCTGCTCACCTCCACCGGTTCCACGATCCAACGCGTGCTCGACGCGTTCGAGATAAGCTCGATGCGCCTGAGCACGAGCAACTTTCTCCACGACGACAAGCTGTTCGTCGTCGCACCGACCGGGCGCGTCGCGTACGTCGTCGAGACCGCCGCCTGGGATCCGCGCGCCGTGCTCGCGGAGGCGCAGAGTATCTCCGGAACCGCTAGCAATCCGTTCGAGCGTTTTAAGCTCGCGCTGGTCGCCAACGTGATCGCGATCTGCGGGGGCAACCAGTTCGCGGGGATCGCCCTGCTCGAGATGTCCCTATTCGCGATCATCACGGTCATCGCGCTGGCGGCGCTATGGGTTGTCGCGCGCGTGCTTTGGCCACCGGTATCGTCGTAGGTCCCCAAGGGCGCAGGCGCTCGCAGGAAGGCAAGGAAGCGTAGTGCCTGGCTATGGAGCAGAGGGCGTTCTTGGAGCATGCCATGGAACGGTATGGCAAGGCGGCGTACAACTTCGCCTACCGCCTGACGCACAACGAATCCGATGCAAGCGACCTCACCCAGGAAGCCTTCATCCGCGTCTTTCGAGCCTGGCGCAGTTTTAAACCAGGGACCTCCTTCCTGTCCTGGATCTATCGGATCGTCACAAACCTGCACCGAGACGAACTTCGGCGGCGCAAAGGACGTTATCAGGAAGAGCTCCCGGAATCGGATGAGCCCCAGCAATTCGGCAGCGGCCGCCCGCTCGCGGTTCAACCCATCGAGGAATATATGGACGGCTACCTCAGCGAACCGGTCTCGAAAGCGCTCTCCGAACTCACCGCGGAGCAGCGTGAGATCGTGATGCTCGCCGACGTCGAAGATTTCAGCTACCAAGAAATCGGCGAGGTCATCGGCTGTTCGGTCGGAACCGTTCGCTCGCGGCTGCACCGCGCCCGGGGGCAACTTCGCAAGCTCGTCAACCGTCATATGAAATCGTCGCCATGAATCAAACGCATCCGACGCCGGAAGAACTCGTCGAATACCTTCACGGTGAGCTGCCGCCACCGCAAGACGCCGCCGTGCACGCGCATCTGGCGGAGTGCTCGCCGTGCGCGCGAGCGTACGAGGCGGAGACGTCGCTCAGGGAGCTGGTTCGCGCGCACGCTCGCTCGGAGGACCGCGAGCTTCCTTACCGCGTCGTCGCGGCGATTCGCGATGCTGCCGCCGAGCGAACGTCGCCGCCGGCATGGGAAAGCATCCGATCGGCGCTCCGTCCCGCCATCCTGATCCCGGCCGCCGCCGCACTCGCCGTCGCGCTCTACTTCGGGGTGAGCGGCCGCCATTCGGGTGAAGCAACCCCGATCAATGCCGCGTACTACGTGAACAACCATGCCGCCCTTACGGCGACGACGCCCTTTTCCGAAGACGCGCCGATGCCGGCAATGCTGACCTCGGATGATCAGACGCGGTAGCGCCATTGCGGCGCTCGCCATGCTGACCGGCAGCGTATCGCTAGCCGCGGCGGGACCCGTGCCCGCTGCACCGGAGACGATGCTCTTCGCGGCGATCGCGGCACCGTCGAGCGTCTCGTATACCGGCGTCGTCGAGGTCGTTCGTTTCGGCAGCCACGCAGCGGAGGCGTCCGTCTACAGCATCGAACACCGAGCGCCGGACCTCACGCTTCGCGTCTACAGCGCGCCGTCGGCGCTGTCCGGCGACTCGGTGATTTCGAAGGGAGACCTGAGCTTTTCCGTCGACGCCCGCCGGCACCGGATCGTCGAGACGCGCAATGCGGCGCTCGACGACCGCATCGCGATTAACGATAACTACGCGCTGCTGCGCGCGAACTATCAGATCGTCCGCAAGGACGACGAGACGTTCGACGGGCGGAGCGTCGTCGCGATCGTGTTGATCAACAAGTACAACCGCCGCACGGCGATGCTCGTGCGCGTCGATCGCGAGACGAAGCTGGTCTTAGACAAGCAGGAGTTCGCGCTCAATGGTTCGCTCGTGGGCGAGGTTCGCTTCCAGAGCGTACGCTACACGGCGGCGGTCGCGACCGCCGACTTCGCGCTTCCCAAGCAGTATCAGCTCGTGCAGGGCCCCACGTTCGGCGAGCCGCCGCAGAGCCCCGACAGCGCCGTCCGCAGCGCCGGCTTCGCGGCGCGCGAGCCGCGAACGCTGCCGGAGGGCTTCGCGCCAATCGAAGGTACTCTCGTCGAACTCAAGGGTGTCCGCACCGTTCACCTGTTGTACTCCGACGGCATCCGCACGATCTCGCTATTCGAAAACGCGTCGGCGTCAACTCTGGACATGACGGGATTGCAGACGGAGCGGACGCAGGTCGGCGGGCGCACGGCTCAATACGCGGAGGACGGCGCGATGGCGCTGCTCGCCTGGAGCGATACGACGCTCCACTACGCGCTCGTAGGCGAGCTCGGGCTGAGCGAGCTTCAAAAGATTGCCGCGTCGATCGCACCGTAGTGCGACCGACGCGGCTGTAGATTCCGAAACCCTAGCTAGATCTTGACGTTTGCCGTGAAGTAGAACTGGAGCGGCGTCTTATACGAGCCGTTCAAGGCCGTGACGATCGCCGGCCCTAGCTGCGGCTCGTAGGGGAACCGCCGGAACGGCTGGATCTGCGAGCCCGAAAAGCCCGGCGGGTTGACGATCGCGCCCGGCGTTCCGTAGGGTGCGACGGGATAGACCGTTCCCTCCAGGTTGCTGTAGGAGCAGACGTTGCCGTCGCTAACCGTCCACGGCTGCTTCGTGCCGCCCCAGCAGTAGTTCACGATGTTCGTCAGCTGCCCGACGAGCTGGATCTGCGGGCTCACGTCGTACGAGAGCTGCAGGTTGGCGATCAGCTCGTTGGGTTCCGTGAAGGCGCCGATCGGATCGAACACCCCGGTGTACGGATTCGGAATGTCGACCACGCCCGGGCACGTCGACGCATTGTAACGATCGCCGAAGAGCGGCTTGCCGCAACCGCTCGCCGGGTCGATGCCGGCCGAGCTAATCGGGATGCCGTACTTGCCGCCGCCTTGGAACTGCAACGACGGCGTAATCGCGAACTTCTTCTGCCGGTAGTTGAGCAGGATCGTGCCGACGTACGGCGAGCCGAAGCCCTGCGCCGCTAAGCCTAGCGACCCCGGGAACGTGTCGTAGGTCGGGAAGTTCTGGGCGGTGTTCACCAGCGCTTGCGGCGCCGAGAGCCAGTACGGATTGGCGATGTCGCCTCTCGGACATCCGCCGCCGGGCAACCCAGCGACCGGCGTGCCGGTGGTCGTATAGCACGCGTTCGCCGTCACGCCGTTCGAAGTGCTGCCGCCGCACATCGTGTTCAAAGCGCCAGGATGCGTGGCGCAGTACTTCGTGTAGGCGTTGTACTGAGCGATCGAGTTGTTGATCGGGGCGAGCACGGTCGTCCCGGAAGCGCCGGCCGCGATCGGCCCGTAGTGGACGTACGAGTTCGTGTAGGCAAACGAGAGCAAGCCCGAGATGCCGTCGCGCGAGAAGTCGCCCTTCTGCAACTGGAACTCCAGGCCTTCGCTACGCTGGCTGCCGACGTTCAGACCGGACACGAATCCGTTCTGCGGGATCAGGAAGAACTGCTGGATCTGATCTTGCGTCTGTCGCAAGAACGGAGTCAGCTTGAACGACCAGTCTGTGCCCTTCAGGCGATGTTCCCACGAGATGTCGTAGTTGATGGAGGTCGGAGGCTGGATCGGATATCCTGGGCTGTTGCGGCCGAACTGCAGGAAGTGCGACCCGATGTAGTCCGCCAAGTCCTCCTGGCGCGTGTTGTATTGCTCGAATGCAGTGTTCGGCGCTTCCGTGTATCGGCCGTAGGAGAACCGGAACACGTCGTTCGCACTGGCCGTATACGTTCCCGCGATGCGCGGCTGCCAGATGTTGAACGTGAAGTTCGCCGGAACGTTCTGCACGTTGGCCGTACGCGCACCCTTCGGGCACGCCGCGCCCGGACTTGGATTCGCGAACGGCGCCCCCGTGGTGTTGTTGATGCAATTGTCGAGGTTATACGCGTTGAACCAGAAGGCGCGCGCCGCCGTACCGCCGGCGCCGAGCGGCGGAGCCAGTGTATTTTGACCGACGAAGCCGAAGCTGTCGAGCCGCACGCCGACGTTGAGTAGCCACCGGTCGGTCGGGCGGTACTGGTCCGTGAGGGAGGCTCCGTAGAAGTTCGGGATCGTCCCGCTATACGTTCCGTTAAGGCCGTTCTCCGAGAGAAGGTAGGTGCAGGCGCTGCCGTCTTGCGGTTTGCCCGGGATCGGACACGAGTTGCCAACCGACGAAACGCTGTAACCAGGGGTCAGGGCGGTCTTGTTGGCGCTACAGTTGACGACGGCCGTTCCACTGGTACTCGGAGCGTAGCAATACCCGCTATACGGATTCGCTGCGTTAACGACGTTGGCAAAATTGCCCTCGCCGGCAAGGTTGTAGAATCCATTGTTGTCGCGAATGATCCGGGCCGTGGTATACGAGCCGGCGAGGCTGAGGAGATTCTGCTCGTTGAGCTGGTCCTGGAACTCCAAGCTGAGGCCGCGCGTATGCGTGTTCAGCTCGTAGTCGGGCGCGAGCGGGCAGAAGAAATTGCAGAAGTTTGTGTTGTAGGGACCGTTGAGGAACCAGTCGCTGTAGAACGTGAAGCCGTAGAGACGCAGGAAGGCCGACGATCCGAAGTTCTTCGTGTATTGGACCTTCGTGATGGCCGTGTCATTGTACGACTGATCGCGGGCCCCCGCGGGTATGACCGCCGGATTAGTCGGCGAACCGGTGTTAATGCTGTTGGGGAAGCTGTAGTTCCGCACGCAGCTGCCCAGGGCGTTGAGCGCCGCGCTGTTGAACGTCTTCCCGACGGACGATCCGCAGCCCCATGTATAGGTGTTCAAGAATGTCACCGGGAGCGACGTGCCGTACGGGACGCCGCCGCCGGTTAGCGTGGAGGCCATCTCGCCGTTGACGAGGGCCATGCAGTTCGCCCCTGATTGTGCGGCCGCTCCCGTACAGAACGATGAGGCAAAGTCGTTGGCGGAGTAATAAAACTGGTTCTTCAGCGACTCGTCGTCGTAGAGCAGCTGAACGTCGTCGCGGCCCGCGTCGTTACGATGCGGGATTCCGATGTGGAAGTTGAGGACGGTATTGCGGCCGTAGATCGTTGCCAATCCGACTGAGGCGTCGTTGTTCGGCCAATTTACCGGCCCGAGCGCGTAGTACGCGTCGCCGTTGCCTCCCCAAAACAGCGACCATCCGGGGGCAAACGGTTTCCCGAATGGGCCGGTTACGATGCCCTCTACGGGACCGAGCCAGTTATCGTACTCCGAGCCGTTGTTGCCGTTGATGTAGTTGAACGCTTGATTCAACCCCGCGATGCCGACGTAGTACGAGAACATGCGATCCGGCGTCGCACCGCCGATCTCCACCGCCGCGCGGTGGTAGAACTGCGGCGTTGCGATGCCGAGCGAACCGGTGGCGTAACCCGGGAACGTTCCGCTCTTGATGACCTGATTGATGAAGCCCGACAGGCCTTGGCCTTCGGACGTCGCAGGGTTCGCACCCGTGTATACCTGGACTTCCGCGTTGCCCAGCGACGACGCCGAGCTCGACGCGTAGTTATCGAACGACCGGTTTACCGGAACGCCGTCGAACTCATAGCCGACCTGATCGTAGTCGCCGCCGCGAATGTTGACGGTGGCGTAGTAACCCGTCTGGTTGGGGATCACGTAGGCGCCGGGAACGGTAGAAATCGCCGAGTACGCCTGATTGATCAGACCGCCGCCGCCCAGCGCGGCCGTGCCCGCTTGCGCTGCGGCGTTGATCGAATAGACGTCCGCGGTCGTGCCCGACTTGACGAGCGCGCCCCCCGCCACAGCGGAAACGCGGGCGATCGTCTTGAGCGCCTTGGGCATCCGGATCGAAACGGTCTGCACCGTGTCGGCGAAGACGATCTGACCGGGCACGCTGGTGGGTTGGTAGCCGGACTTCGACACGGTCACGGTGTACGTGTCCGGGCCGAGGGTGAGGAACGAGAAGTGGCCCGCCGCGTCGGTGGTTACACTCACCGACTGCGAAGGACTCGTGGCGGTGACTTGGGCTCCCGCGATGGGAGCAGCGGTATCGGCATCCACGACGGAACCGGTGAGACCGCCGGTCACGCTGGCCAGTGTCCACGTTGCCTGGCCGAAAAACATGACGAGCAGCAGCAGCGCGGTGCCGAGATGCCGGAGCGATCTCCGGATCATGTCGGGACCTCCCTTAAGGATGCAATATAAGCAGGCTAGTTCGTAGTCCCTTAAGCGCTTCCTTGAGAAATCGTTAATAATGCTTGAACGCGCTCGCGCAGCTCGGGCGAAATCGCGTTCGGATCGGCGGTCGCATCCGGCGCTTGCGACGCGTCGTGAGTCGCCGCGATCGAAGCGATCGAGCGTGTCAGGGCGTCGAGGTCGTATCCGCCTTCCAGGACGTATGCGACGGAGCCCTCGCAGTACTGCTCGGCCGCGCGGCGGATCGCAGCCGCGATGGGCGCCGCCGCTTCGACGCCTATGCCGAGGTCGCCCACCGCGTCGCCCGCGACGTAGTCGAAGCCCGCGCTCACGATAATCAAGCCGGGACGCACGGCTGCAGCCGCGAGCGGCAGCAGCCGCTCCCACAGCGCGACGAAGGCCTCCGTCGAGACTCCGCCGACCGGCAACGGCACGTTGAGCACGAGGTCGTCTCCACGACGGTAGCTGCGCGCCCCCGTGCCGGGATAGGCCGGATACGCGTGGGTGGAGACGTAAGAAAGCCCGTCGCCGGCAACGGCCTCGGTGCCGTTGCCGTGGTGGTAGTCGAAGTCGACGATCAGGACGCGCCGCGAGTTTCCGGTCGCGGCTTGGTAGGCGCGCGCCGCGATCGCGACGTTGTTGAAGAGGCAGAAGCCCATGCCGCGGTCAGGCTCCGCGTGATGCCCAGGCGGACGCACCAGCGCGAAGGCACCCCCGCGCCGCGCGACGGCGACCTCGACCGCGGCGATCGCACCGCCGGCGGCGCGCCGCGCGGCGCGATACGAGGGCGCGTCGACGACCGTGTCGCCGGTGGAAAGATATCGTGCGTCGTCGGCAGCCGCGACCTCACGCTCGACGAGCTGGACGTAGCCTCGGGCGTGCACGCGCTCGATCTCCCCCTCGGTCGCGTCGCGCGCCGGTGCGCGATCCGCGAGAATGCCGCGCGCCGCGAGCGCAGCACCGACCGCCTCGACGCGATCCGGACGCTCGGGATGCGCTACGCCGCGAAGATGCTGCGCGTAGAGCGGGTCAGTGACGAACTTCAGCCGGAGTGCTTCGTGCTGGGGCGGCACCCGTTAGATGCGCCGTCGTGGACGGTATTGTAGTCCTTCGTGCCCTTCTTCATCATCGGCAGCAGCCGCTTGTACGCCGCGGTCGCCTTGGCACACTGATTCGATCCCGCGTACGACTTGGCCGCGATGTAGAGCAGCGGCGGATTCTGGTCGAGGAAGCCGTGCGCGGCCTTGTCCAGGGCGTCGAAGATCTGCGCCGCTTCTTTATAATTGCGTAGCTCGAAGTCGGCACCGGCGACGCATCCCAGCGTCTCGGGGTTGCGCTGAATTTCGAAGCTCTTGCCGCACGCGTCTCGAGCTCCCGAGTAATCGTGGACGCGCGAATAGGCCTGGCCGAGGAGCGCGAAGCCCTGCGCATCCGGCGAGATCTGCGTGTAGTGCTTCAAGTAGTTCACGCTGTCGTTGAGGCGGCCGGCCTGCATGGCCATCTCGCCCATGCCGAGCAGCGCTCCCGGACTGTTGGGATCGAGCGCCAGCGCGGCTTGCCACTGCGTGACCGCCTGCCCGTACTGGCGCTGCGACGCGAGGTAGTTGCCGTAGGCGACGAAGCCGGCCGGCACCTTCGGGAACTGCGTCACCATCTGCTGGAAGATCGCAACGCCCTGTGCGTCCTTCTTCTCCTGCACGAAGTAGTCGGCCTTACGCGTCATGATCGCGACCTTTTCGTCGTCCGTAGGAGCGGCAACCACCGCGTCGTCGTACGCCTCGGTGGCGTGCGCGTCGTCGTGCTGCTTCGCGTACAGGTCGGCCCTGAACACCAGCGCTTGGATGTTGCGGGGGTCGACGGCCAAGGCGCGCGCGGTCGTCTGCAGCGCCAAGGGGATGTTGTCCTGCTGCGCGTAAGTCGTCGCGATCTGGAACAACGCCGACGTGTCCTTCTTGTTCATGGCGTAGGCGATCTCGAACTGCGCGCGCGCGTCGTCAAAATGCTGCTCGGACGCGTATACGCTCCCCAGCGTCATGTACGCCTGCGGCTCCGCCTTGTTGAACGTCACCGCGCGCTTGGCCACCCGCTCCGCGTCATTCGGACGATTCGTGCGGATGTACACGTCGGCGAGCTGGGCGAGCACGCCGAAGTTGGTGGGATCGAGATTCGACGCCTGTTCGAGGTCGTATGTCGCGGCCATCGCGTTGCCGAGCTGCTCCTCGGCGAAACCGTCGTAGTAAAAGACCTGTGCGGTCTTGTCGCCCATCTGCAGCAGGTGCTGCGTGTACTGCAGGGTGATGTCCGGCCGATTCACCTGGAGGTACTCGGCGGCGAGCTGCGCCATCGCGAGCTGATCGCTGGGGTTGGCCTTGAGCTTCGCCACCAAGCGCGGGATCGCGATGCTCGGCGGCTCGGGACTAGCGGTCGGCAAGGCGGACGGCGACGGCGAGGGGCTCGGCGTCGATTTCTTCCCGCCGCCGAACAGGCCGGCTTGCGCGCTGGGGGTCGTCGCCGCGACGCCGACCGCGCAGCCGATGGCAATCAATGCGATGAGTCCAAATTGTTTCAAGAGACGTGTCCTTTAGCAGTTTCTATCATTTTCGTCAGTTCGGGGACGATGCGAAACGCGTCGCCCACGACGAGCAAGTCTGAGAACTCGGCGATCGGCGCGGCCCCATCTTTGTTGATCGCGACGATCGTCCCGGACGCGCGCATGCCGACCTTGTGCTGAATCGCACCGGAGATGCCGACCGCGATGTACAGATTCGGGGTCACCGTCTTCCCGGTCTGTCCGATTTGCAGATTGTACGGCACCCAACCGGCGTCGGCCGCCGCGCGCGAAGCGCCGACTGCTCCGCCCAGCGCCCGGGCTAGTGGCTTCAACAGCGAGTCGAACGGTTCCGGGCCGCCGAGCCCACGCCCGCCCGCTACGACGACCGGGGCCTCCTCGAGGGCTAGCTCGCCGGCGCCCTCCTCGACGTCGCTCTCGATAACTGCTGCGTAGCTGCCGGCCGGCTTCTCGAGCCGCTCGACCCGAGCGCCGCCTCCGCCGGGAACCGCCGCGAACGCGTTTGGACGGACGGTCGCGATGCCGTAGTCTGCCGGGAGCAGTGCGCAATGCGTCACGATGGCCCCGCCCAGCTTCGGCGAGACGCAGACGACGGCGTCGCCCTCCACCTGCAGATCCACGACGTCGGCGACGATGCCCGCGCCGAGCCGCACCAGGAGCTTGCCGGCGATGTCGCGGCCCGACAGCGTGTTCGGAATCAGCATCACCGAGGGACCGACTTGCTTCGCGACGGCCTCGAGGTGGTCGACGACGGGATCGAGCAAGAAGCCGTCGACGTCTCGATCTTCGTCAACGTAGATCGTGTCGACGGGATAGGACTTCAATTGTTCTGCGAGCTGAGCGGCGCCCGAGCCGAGCGCGACCACGTAGGCCTTCCCGCCGAGCGCATCGGCGATCCGCCGCGCCTCGCTCGCAAGCTCGAACGTCACCTTGCGGGTCTGTCCCTGGCGGTGCTCCGCGTATGCGATGACGTGCTTCACGGCTACACGAGCTTCTTTTCGCGGAGAAACTCTAAGATGGCCGTCGCGCCGGCTACGCCATCGGCGGCCTCGATAGTCCTGCCCTCACCGCGCGCCGGCGGAGGTGCGAAGCTCCGCAGCTCGGTTTTCGATCCGCCCGTGCCTACCGGCAGGTCCAGCGAGAGATCCGTGACGCCGATTGTGGCGATCGTCTTTTTCTTCGCGCCCATGATGCCTTTGAGCGAAGCATAGCGCGGCTCGCCGAACGTCAGGGCGGTGGTGATCAGCGCGGGCAGCGGCCCGCGAACGATCTGATAGCCCGCGTCGGTCTCGCGCTCGACCTCGAGCTTCCCGTCGCTAATGTCGATCTTGCGTGCGTTCGTAATGCAAGGCAAGCCCAAATGCTCGGCAAGCGCGCCGGGCACCGCCCCGGTACTACTGTCGTCGGTGAGCCCGCCGACCACGAGCAGATCGAAGTCGAGCGTACGAAGGGCCTTGGCCATCGCGTAAGCAGTGGCCCAGACGTCGCTGCCCGCGAGCTCCCCGTCGCTCAAAACTAGCGCGTCGTCGGCGCCCATCGCGAGCGCGCGGCGCAGCGTCTCCTTGAGCGTGTCCGGCGCCATCGAGAAGATCGTGACGCGCGAGTCGCCGCCGACCCGCTCCTTCAACTGTAAGCCGGCCTCGAGCGCGTATTCGTCGTACGGGTTGAGGACCGTCTCGACGCCCGTGCGAACGAGCCGCTTCGTCGCGGGATCGATCTTCTTTTCGGCGTTGGGGTCCGGGACGAGCTTAACCGTCACCACGATCTTCACGTGGTCGCTTGACCTCCGTCAGAAAACGGGGGATGAAAAAATCTCCCTGCTTTTGGTTGTCTGCCATCCCCGGACCTGCCGCGCGCGTGAGGAAGGGCGGCCCACCGCCGGCTCCAGAACCGGTCGAAGATGCGTCGACTGAGCGTACCCCTGATTTGCTTTGCGCTGCTCGCACCCTCTGCCGCCTCGGGCAGCGGTTTCATCGCGAAGCCTTCGCTGGCCACGCAGGAGCGGCCCGCAACGCTCGTAATCGACGCGGCGCATGCGGCCGATGGCATCTTGCGGGTTCACGAACGCGTCCCCGCGGCCGCCGGTTCGTTCACGCTGGTGTACCCGAAGTGGATCCCCGGCGAACACGGCCCGACTGGGCCGCTCAGCAACCTCGCGGCGCTGCGCGTTTCGGCCAACGGTGTGCCCCTGGACTGGCGGCGCGACTCCGTCGATCTCTACGCGTTCAGAGTCAACGTTCCGGCCGGTACGCAGGATGTCGACGTCGACTTCGACGTGCTGATGAACGCACCGGACGACGCGACCGCGACGCATTCCCTCGCGATCCTGCAGTGGAACCGGGCCCTCCTCTACCAGGATGGCGTCGATTCGCATCACTACTTCGTCAGGCCGTCGGTTATATTGCCCGGCGGCTGGGACTTTGCGACCGCGCTGCGCGAGTCGGGGCGCGACGGCAATCGGATCGACTTTGCCGTCACACCGCTCAACATGCTCGTCGACTCGCCGCTCGACATGGGGCGCTACGCCAAAAAATGGAACCTCTGGCAAGACGGCCCCGCCTTCGTGCAGCTCGACGCGTTCGCGGACTACCCGCAAGACCTCGACATCGGTTCTAGCCTGCTGCACGCGTATCAGCGCATGCCCGCCGAGGCCTTTGCTATGTACGGCTCGCGGCACTTCGCCGACTACCACGCGCTGCTCACGCTGAGCGAATCAGTCGGCTTTCAGGGGATCGAGCATCACCAGTCCAGCGACAACCGCGCCGGTGACGATTTTTTGACGGATCCCGACCAGTCGCTCTCTGCCGGCGACCTGATCACCCACGAGTTTTCGCACTCGTGGAACGGAAAGTATCGCCGGCCGGCCGACCTGACGACGCCGAACTTCCAGGTGCCGCAGCTCACGGATTTGCTCTGGGTGTACGAGGGCATGAACCAATACCTCGGCGACGTGCTCTCATTCCGCTGCGGAATCCGCGAGCCGAAGCTGTATCCGGAGTATCTCGCGACGGTCTATGCCTCGATGGACTACGAAACCGGACGCGCCACGACGCCGCTGATCGATCTGACGACTGGTGCGCCGTACTACTATGAGGCCCGCGGCGCGTATCCGGCGATACGCCGCAACGCCAACGACTTCTACACCGAGGGCGAACTGGTCTGGCTCGACGTGGACACCATCATCCGCGAGCGCGCGCACGGCGCGCGCTCGCTCGACACGTTCCTGCATCGCTTCACGGAGCCGGCGGTCACCGGACCGATCGTCTTAACGTACACTCGCGCACAGGTCGAGAGCCTGCTGAACGAAGTCGAGCCCTACGATTGGCACCACTTCTTCGAGCGTTACGTTTACCACCCGAGCCCGCATCCGCCGAACGATGAGCTGGCCCGGGCCGGCTGGCGAATCGTGTACACTCAAAAGCCCAACGAGTTCATCACCGCGGAGCAGTCCGACGACCACGGGATAACGGGCTGGTATTCGTACGGGGCGGATCTCAACGCCGAAGGAGCCGTACGCGACGTGCGCGAGAACTCGGCGGCGTGGCGGGCCGGTCTCGCGCCCGGCATGCACATCCTCGCGGTCGATGGACAGCAGTTCTCGGAAGAGGTCCTTGGGTACGCATTACGCCGCGCGCAGCACTCCAACACCCCGATCTCGCTGATCACGAGGCAAAACGGCTGGTACCAGACCCTCTCACTCAACTACCAGGAGGGGGTCCGCTACCCGCACCTGGAGCGCGTCGCCGGCTCGCCGGACATGCTGGCCGAGATCGTCGCCCCCCACGCAAAGTAGCTGGGCGGCCGACCGTCGAATTGCAAAACTACGGAGGTATTCCCTATGCTTCTGACTCGATCGATTTTCACGTCACTCGCGCTCGCCGTCGCGCTGACCGCGGCCGGGACGGCCTCGGCGCCGATCATCGTGACGCCCGACACGGCGAAGTGGCAACCGGTGCCGCAGTTCAAGGGATGGGAGATGGCGATCGTCGTCGGCAATCCCGCGAAAGCGGATGCCTACTACGCGTACCTGCTCAAAGCGCCGTCCGGCGGCATGGCGCCGCCGCACTATCACGGCATGACGGAGAACGTCACGGTCCTGAGCGGCGAGCTGATGGTCGGACTCGGCGACAAGATGGACACTTCCAAGATGAAGCCGCTTGGGCCGGGCAGCGTCGTCTCGATTCCGGCCGGCGTTCACCATTACGCGGTGACGAAGGGCGAGACGGTGCTGGAGATCAGCGGCATCGGTCCCGATACGACGACGCTGCTCCACCACTAGCGTCGTGCGGGCGCGCAGCGCCCTCATCGCCGCAAGCATTGCGCTGAGCGGCTGCGTTAGCGCGCCCACGGCGTTCCCGTTGCCGGCGAACGGCAGCGCCGCCCAAGCCGTGCACGGCATCCTACTCACCGTTCGGCCGGCGCCATCCGTCTCTCGGTAATGACGCGATCGGAGACCGTCGAGCAGGTCTCGGCGTTCTGTTCGTTCGGTGCGCGCTACGTCGGATGGTACGCGTGGGACGACAGCGGTTTCGAATCGCGCACGCGCACGCCGAACAACTCGGATGCGATCGCCGATGGGATGATCGCGGGGGCCGCGGCGCGCCGCGCGATTTGGAACCCGCGTTAGTGATGAAACGCCGGCAGCGCCGGCTTGAGGATCATGAGGACGAACGCGACGACCGGAAGCGCGAGCGCGATAAATCCCCATAGATCCCAGGACTTCGAGAGCCGCTCGTACTCCGCGAGGCTGCCAGCGTGTGCAGCGACCGAGAGCTTTCGCTGCGTGCGGGACAGCGGCCCAAAGGCCAGGCCCGATAGAATGAAGGCGATCAGTCCCCATAACAGCCAGCCCGTCCCGAGGATTGAAATGCCGCCGACGAATGCCGCAGCGAAGCCGCCGATCAACAACATGAGAATGCCCGGGATCGTAAAAACGCGATCCGCCGCGATGATGGCGTCGATCGTGAAGGCCATGATGGCCGCGTTGCCGCTGCGGTCCGACACGCGCTTCCAAAACACGCCGACGGTGATGTTACCGAGGAAGAGCACGACGCCCGCGACGTGAATCAGCTTGAGGACCAGATACATTTTAGAGTCCTTTTCAGCGGTAGTCGAGCGCCCTCAAGATCTGCTCGGGGCTGATGCTGACGCTGCCGCAATACGGATACGCCAACTCGATCATCACCCAGAAGACGGCCCCGATCGCGAATGCGACGAGCAGGGTCAGCGCTACGTGCGTGTCGCGCCGCTCCGGCATGGCGATCGCGAGGACGCCAAAGAGGGTCAGCGCCATAATGGATAGCGTGATCTTGAGCTCCGGCGGCGCCGTCGCATACGCGCCGTGCCAGCGCTCGGCGCGCATCTCTTCCATCGTCGTCAGTTGCTGGAAGAGATTGTTCGCGTATTCGGGCGCTCGCGGCTTGGCGACGCGTTCCAGTTTCTTCAGCAACGCCGTGACGCGCGGCTCGGGCGTTCCGCCGCACATCCGCGGCCAGGCTGCCGCCGTGGCCGAGATGTACGCTTTTAGCAGCGGCAACTGGGAGGGCGCGATGTCTCGCGAGGCGAGGCGAATTGCCCCCGTCTCGGTATCCAGGTTCGATTGCGCTCGCGCGAAGACGCCCCACAGCGTGATGACGGTAAACGCGGACATCACGGCCACGAGCGCCCCGATGCAGGTGGCCCACGAGCTCACGACGGCCGGCCCGCAGGTCACGCCTCGGCTTCCGTACCACCCGCGCGCGAGGAACGTGGCGGCGAGCGCGATCGCGCTCGACACGCCGAGCACCAATACGAACGTTACCCACGACGGAAGGTTAGTCAGCCAAAGGGACATCGCAGGCTCGCCGTTTTCGGCAGAGGCCGGAGTCAACCTATCGCGGAAGACGGCTTCGCACTAAGTTATGGTTCCAGCGTGGCTCAATGCGCTCTCGGTCGCGTCGCTTGTCGTAGCGGGGCTGTGCGCTGCACTCGTTGCGATCGACCTCGTGCGCTTGCCGCAACCCATGGCGATCATGAACTGGGTCTGGCCGATCACCGCGCTCTATGGAGGTCCCGTCGCGCTGTGGATGTACGCGCGACTGGGCCGGCCCTCTTCGCGGGAGAAGGCGTTTTACGGGGGAGTTGCCGTGAGCGCTTCGCACTGCGGCGCGGGCTGCGTCCTCGGCGACGTCATCGCGGAGTTTGTGATCTTCTTCACTGGTCTGACCCTGTTCGGTTCGATGCTCCTGACCGAGTTCGTCGGCGACTACATCCTGGCGTACGTGTTCGGGATCGCGTTTCAGTACTTCGCGATCGTCCCGATGCGGCATCTGTCATTCGGCGAAGGCCTGCGCGCTGCGATCAAGGCCGACACACTGTCGCTGACGGCGTTCGAGATTGGCCTGTTCGGATGGATGGCCGTGTCGTATTTCGTGCTGTTTCAGCCGCACCTCATGCCGACTCAGCCCACGTTCTGGTTTATGATGCAGATCGGCATGATCCTAGGCTTCATCACGTCCTATCCGGCGAACTGGCTCTTGATCCGAACCGGGATCAAAGAGGTGATGTAGCGCCGCGAACGTTTTCGTACGCGGCCCCCTGTACCATCAGGGAAACAGCGAACCTTTTCAGGAGAGCAGCAATGCCAGGTACCACGATATTCCGGCTCCGCCGGCCGATGTTCCACGCCGTCGTCGACTTCGCCGGCGTCACGCCAGAGCCCAGCGAAGGCTCATCGCCGTGCAATGAGGGCGAGCCAACCCGTTCGCAGAGTCTGCCTACGGAATTGAGGCACGTCAATGGGCGCCTGTTCCCGGGTTGGGGTCCTGAAATCTAGAGGCCCCCAGGAAGCGGTTTGCTGGTCAAATGGGCGTAGCGCGCTTGCGTTCCGTTCTGCGCGCGCTGCTGTGCGATCGCGCTCTTCTGACGGGGTAGCTGACCGGCCAGCTGTCCCAATCCGGAGTTGAGCCCGGCGTTGATGCGCTGCCACTGCTGCTTCGGCACGAACGCGACACCGGGATACGCTGAGCGTACGTCCGGGACGGACGTGTTTTCGCTTTGCACCCTCCGAATTATTGAGACCAGCGAATCGACGTCGCCAAAGGCGTAGCCGTTGATGCTGGGCCCCGTTACGGCGAAAAATGCCTCCTGCGCATGGTACAACTCAAATCCCGGATCGCCTATGCCGCCGAGCTTCTTCTGGTCGACCAACAGTGCGAATTGACGCCCCTTATACTGCGCCGTGTAAAACCAATACGTCGCCTCATTGCGATAGCCGAGGTCGTAGAGACGAATCGCGGCAACGTAGGTTTCCGCAAAGTTGAGCTTCGCCCAATTTTTCTTCATTTGAAGGATCGTGGCGACGAACTCACTCGAGTTCTTCGATGCCAGGCCCGCGCTGAATTCGCCAACCTTGATGACCGTGCCGGCCGAATTGTAATAGGGGGTGACGTATCCGTCGATGAGCCCCGGATCCCCGGCGAACGCGGGCGCCGCGCACAGCCAGCCCACGACGATGGCGGAGGCTAAACGACCCGTGCGTTTCCGTACGGCGACTCGGCTACCATGGCACATCATCATCAAAAAACCTCGTAGGAGAAAATACATGTTCGCATCAACGTGCCGGCGTGCGCTGCCGGCGTTCGCCCTCGCGGCCCGGGGTAGCCGGGACCTGTCCGCGACCCGGTCGGAAGGTGCCTCCCGCTCCACACTCCGCTGATTTTTACGGCGAACCGCGACGGTGGGAGCGGAAGCGGCGGCCTTCTCGCATTCGAGCTTAGCGCCAACGGCAACGTCGCGCCGATTCGGAATATCTCCGGATCTAAGACCCAGTTAGGCAATCCCGACTCGCTTGCCTTCGATGCAAGCGGCAACATCTACACGGCCGACGACACCGGGGTTGAGGTCGACGTCTTCGGCTCGAAAGCAAACGGCGACGTTGCGCCTACGCGCATCATCGGCGGCTCGAAAACGATAATAGGCGGCACGGAAGGCCTCTTCGTGGACCACTCCGGCGATCTCTGGGTCAGCAGCTACAGAGAGAACGAGATTACAGAATACGCGCCGGACGTGAAAGGCAACGTTGCCCCGATCAACGAGATTCGCGGCAGCAGCACTCAACTGAACGGTCCGTGCGGCATGGCGACGGACGCCAACGGCGACCTTTTCGTCGCAAACGTGTATGGCAACTCGATCACCGTCTATGCCAAGGGTGCTAGGGGTAACACTACGCCGAAGGGCGTCATCGAGGGCGGCAACACCAACCTCTCGTGGCCGTTTGCCATCGCGTTCGATCCCAGTGGCCGGCTTCTCGTGGCGGAAGAGAATCCGGACGTGCTCGTCTTCGCGAGCGGCGCCATGGGTAACGTCGCGCCGGTCCAGAACATCACCTCGATTAAGGCCGCGGGCGGCGTGATGTCCGACAGCGCCGGTCATATCTACATCGCCGACACGACCGGTAACTCGATCAAAGAGTTTGCCGGCGACGCCAATGGCGACGCAATGCCGCTTCGCACGATCTCGGGACCGAAGACGGGGTTAAAGACTCCGTACTACCTCGGCTTGCAGTAGCGCGCGCGGGGGCTCGCGCTACGCTACGGTTGAAGCGCTGCGCGAGCCCCGCGGGTGATTATCGGTTTTCCGTCGACGGATACGGTGCTGCCGGGCTACGTGCCCAAGAAGCCGAAGGCAGAACCGTTCGTGCCCCCATAGCCTAGGTCGCCGCCCCAGCCGAAGCTGACGGAGCCGCCCGCGAAAGTAGCCAGCATCAAGCTTCCTGGGATGTCCTTGACCGCGTCGTTCACGCCGATATCAACGATCGAAAATGCGTCACGGCGGCGCTAAAGGTCGCAGTAAAGCCTTTGAGGTCGTCCTTACCCCAGAATGTGTTGTCGAAGACGATCTTACCGGTTGCGGTTCCCGGAACTGGGATGACGAATAGGTCGCCGGCGGGCAGGGCGGTGTAGCAGTTGACGCCGGCGCAATCGGCACCAATCGAGCCGGCGCTCACGATGAACCGCGTGCCCTTGACGCCGAAAGAAATGTCGGTCGGCGGGTTCGGAAAGATGCCGTTACCGACTTCGACGTAGCGCCGGTGCCCGCTCAAAAACAGCTGCAGGGCCGGCGCGCTGGCCTTGGACTGTGCGGCGAGCCGGTTTTGATCTGCAGCAGCGAAGAAATTGTAGTCTGGGTCCCCGCCGAAGTCGACGTTGATCTGCGTGTCGATCATTTTGTAAAGACCCAGCAACAACAACGGCGATTGTGAGCCGTATTTCGCCGGCACGTCGGAGTACATGCGCTGATTGTAGTTGTCGCTGGTGACCCAGGTCAGCGGGAACGCCCCCGCCGCTCTTACCGCCACGGCCAGATCTTCGAGGAATGGAAAGTTGGGGGGATCGCTGGTCAGCAGAACGATCTGATCCTCCTGAACCTGCGCGACTTGCACGACGCTCTTCGCCACCGCGTTGAGATCCGCGCTCGACGGGTCGGCTCGCGCGCTCGGAGCGACCACAACCGTGACGAGAAGCCAAGAGACGAGCGCGAAGGCGCCCGGGCGGGGGCCAGGCCAAGCCGAGACCCCACTCGGGCGTACACATCGGAGGGTTTAGAACTCCGAGAACTGGCTCTGGAAGAGCGCCGAACCCGATGCGGCCGCAGCGCCGTTTTCGAAGAAACAGTCGCCCCCGAACGACAGGCCGACGTCCTGTACCTTGGAGACCGCAGCGGCGAACTCGTTCGGAACCGTGTTGCCGACCTGCCCGTTCCAATCCGACCACTGGGTCGGATCGGAGAGCGGCGCCGTCAAAGTCATGGTCCCGTTTGCGAGAACGTATGATACGGGGTTAGACCACCAGAAGTTGGTATACGCGAAGCCCGGTGTGTCGAAATAGAAGCGGACCGCGGGCGGGTTGCCGCAGCCACCGCCGTTTTGAGTGACGAAGACGTCGGTAGCGCCGCTCACGGTGATCGTGTCCGTCAGGTTCTTTCCCGTCAGATCGCCGGTGAGCGACTTGTCACCGGTCGTCAGGAGAGCCGTGAATTGCGTCGAGTTAATGCTAAAACTAGCGACGCCGTTCGAGTAGTCGGCTCTTCGAGGGAAAAGACTCCTTCCGGATGGATTATAATCGTAGTACGTCCACGCGGACGATACGAGCGGGCCAATGTGTTTCGAAGGATTCCCGGCCATGGCGCGGCCGACGACCTTCTGCATCGGACCGACCGGGGCTAGATTCGCCGAACCGCCGCCGCTGCTGCTGCAGCCGGCGAGAACTGCGGCGACAGCGCCAACGCAAAAAGCCAACCGTATATTGGCAGTGTCCATATTTACGCTCCCTACACTCTAAAGAGATAGCAAGCCGACGGCATGGTTCGGGGCGGCCCGGCGCGGGCCTGCCCTAGCACGTCTTTTCTATCCCTCGGTCGCACTTCGCGCAGGGGAAGCCGCGCTCGACGTTGCCGCCGCTCTTCCTCGGAAGAGGAACTTCTCATGCGGCTTTCGCGCTCCCCGGCAACCGCCTACGAGCATCTGCACTCCGAGGAGTGCGAGCGCGAAAACGCCCAGCTGCGCGCGAAGCTGCGCGAGCTCGGCGTGGCTACCCAGCGAGTCAAAGATTTTTTCTGGACGAATCGACACTGCGTATAAGCCCCGGTTTGACGTTGCTTCCCGCGTGCGGGGGATCACCGGATTACGCCGGGAAATCGAAGTGTTCAGGAGGGCTATAGTGCTTTGGTTATACGACCTGCCAACTTGGCTCATGGGCCTGATCATCGTCGGCGGCTTTACCTCTATCTCCGTTGCCGGCCTGTACGCATCGAGGCGCCTCGTAGGAGGAATAACCGGGCCTCGTCCGGGCCATAATGAGGGCGTCGATGCGTACATCGCAGCGGCGGCGGTCTTCTACGGCCTCGTTGCGGGTCTCATTGCCGTCGCAGCGTGGCAGCAATTCGCGAGTTTCGACGATCAGGTAACGCAAGAAGCCGGCTCGGTTGCAACGCTATATCGGAGCGTTGCCACATATCCCGAGCCTTATCGGTCAAAATTGACTCAAGAGTTGCGCGCCTACACCCGGGCCGTTATTGACGGGTGGCCGCTCCTGCAGCACGGTGTTGTTCCGCCCGAGCCTGCCGCTTTATTGAACAAGTTTCAAGCGACGTTTTATTCCTTCGAGCCCAAAACTGAAGGTGAGCGAATCATCCACGCCTCGGCCGTTGACGAATTCGTCCGCATGATTGAGCTGCGGCGGTTACGCTTGCACGACAAAGACGCAGGATTGCCTGCAGCCCTCTGGGCCGTCGTGATTCTCGGCGGAGTGCTGACGATGTTTCTCACCTACTTCCTCGGATTGGAGCGATTCAAAGTTCATGTCGTAATGACGACTGTTTCCGGCATCTTGGTGTCGCTTCTTATTTTCATGATCGCCGCCGTCGATCACCCATTCCGGGGCGAAGTCAGCATTGGACCCGACGCGTTCCAGCTGACGTACGACCAGCTCGAGTCGCAACAGCTGACAACGAACCACCCCTGACCGTCCCTGGACCGAGGCAAAGCACCATAAAATAGGGCTTCGTCCGAACCATTTACGTCGTCGCAGGCAACGCCGGCCGTAACGCGGATTGCGACTCAGAGTTTGCTTATAACGAATAGGTAAAGACTGAGCCATGGCAGCCGCTACAGCGGTAGCGCACGTTGTTCGTGCCGGCCTTGAGGTCAAAGACCAAGACTACAGCCGCGCGCCCGGCGGGGATCTCCCCTGGACCGCTAATCTTCAGTTGCGACGGATCGCCCCAAATTGCCACTCCGAAACGCAGAGCTCGCGGCGCTGAGAACGCGAGCTCGAGCCAACCGTCCGTGACGCTCCCGCGCAGAAGCGACGGCATCTCGCGACCAGGCACTTGGGGTAGCGGGCGATTGAAACGCGAGACCGGATAATCTGCGTATCTGAACACTCGGCTCGGCAGCGTGCGCCCCGAAAGAAACGTCATGCCGACCAGGGAGTCATGATAGTCGATCGTCGCCGGATACAGCGTGTCGCCGTGGAGCACGGCTGACCCAACTTCCGTACCCCCGGGTATATACGGGAAAGCTACCGCCCGCGGCGCAGCGGAGAAGGTGCGAGCGTCACGAGTCGCTCGAGTCAACGTTTCGAGCTTCATTCCGTCGCGTACGGCCTCATCGAACAGCGCATTCATAACGAACGTGTTAGCCGAAATTGCGCCGTCAATTGACTCCTCCTGCACGATCATGACAATCGGCTGAGTCTGGCCTGCCGCAGCATATGCGTCGACAATTTCTCGTGCGTACGCGGCTGCGAACTTCGGAGTAAATCCGCCACGCCGCAGCAGATCGTCGGGATCCGTAGAAAAGGCGGCTTCACGCCCGCTAAGGTAGGCGCGCGTCAGATCACGCGCCGTCCACTCAAAGGCCAAAAAGGAGCAACCGCCATCCGGCTGCGGTCGCTTGTAAGAATGAATGTCGGCACAATAGGTGCCCCATGGCGCACCGAGGTCGGACGTCCCATCGGTACCGCGACTGTTCCAGGTAATCCCCCAGAACGCATGCTCGCCAAATGAGAGAGCGCGCCGCACGTTGCGTTCTACGCCGGCCGTTAGAATGCTTACACTCGGAACATACCACGGAAGCTTCGCCGACATCGCCGCGTGCAGGTTGCCCCAGAACTGAGCCTGGGCATCGTCGTCGTTGGCACGGTGAAACGCGTTGTAGTCAGCAGCATAGGCCATGTGACGAATATCGCCCACCATCCAAGTTACGGGCACGTGGTGCGCCGCGGCCGTTCGCTCGATATTACGCGTGCCCTTCACCGAGATCACCTCGTCCAGAGAGGTAAAGACAAACCGCGTCTGCGTCGCTGTGGATGGGATAGACCAATGCGGGCGATCCGGAGACAGATTTCTACCTAAGACGTTGAAGCCGCACTTTGCCAAGCGCACATCGATGGGCGGAAAATCGCCTGCCGGGATTCGATACCAGATCACTCCGTCGTAACTTACCGTGCATGGAGCGGCACTTCGATCGACGACGGTGCCTCTGGCGTAAGACGCCGGCAACGAGGACACCGGCGCGGTAACATGCGCGCAAGCCGCAAGCGGGATGACGACGGCCGTTGTGAGCCGTCTCCAGCACGCACTCATCATAGAAGCCGTGAGTTGGCGCAAACTGGAGCAAACCCCGTGGGCGGCTTGATCGACATCAATGGCACCTCGTACGGCACGACGGAGACCGGAGGGCCGGACAACGACGGAAGTGTTCATAGCATAAGCACGACGGGCACGGAGAAGGTGTTACATGGATTCGGTGGCCGCTCCGACGGAACGTTCCCCGTTGCCGGCCTGATCGACGTCCGCGGCACCCTCTACGGCACGACCCTCAGCGGTGGAACCTGCTTCGTTTGCATGGCATACGGCTCATATGGAACCATTTTCAGCGTTACCACGAATGGGACAGAGAAGGTACTGTACGACCTCACCGGCTTCCGCGACGGAGCAAACTCGGTCGCGGGCTTGACCAACCTCAACGGCACGCTTTACGGCACGACCGGCTTTGGCGGCGGCAGCGGATGTTACTATCCCTACGGCTGCCGAATCGTTTTCTCGTTCACCCCTGGTGGGCGCAACGTGCGCCTCTAACTACTGGGGGCTGCCGCCACCCTGCGAGCCCTGTTCGAACGTCGCGCGGTAGTGATACCGCGCGTAACGTAGCCGTCCTGTACCGTTTGGAAGGGCGGTCACAGGGTCGCCCGATGAAGCGTTTGTGTGAGCAGCCGTGTTTTGCCTCCGCCTCCGCGCACGGCATGTTGCCGCCGTCGTCGTAGCGCTCTGCGGTCTCGCGACCCTGACCGCACAGATGCCTGCGCCTTCGCCGTCATCGGTTAAGCAATTACGGCATTTGGAATATTCGTTCAGCGTCGCCGTAGAAGGCTTGCAAGGTTACAGGTTCACCGCACAAGGCGGCGGCTTACAAACGGTCGACCGTTTCGGCAACGTTGCCGACCCGGAAGGCGGAAGCGGGACGATGCTCGTCGATGTGATGTCGATAGCGCAAGATGGCGCGCTCGTCGTGCGAATCGCCGAGCTGGTGCGCGGCGATCCGCGTCCGCGACAAACTTACACGTGCGCGGTCTACGGCGACACGACAGTCGCCTGTAACTCGACGCCGTCTCCCAGCGAAGCCGAATGGGTGCTGCTCGGATATCTGGGACGGCAGTTCATCGACAACGCGCCGTGGGACGCTCAAGGACGTTGGCAGCGTACGGTACATACGTCGCAATATACCGCGCAGGAACATTTCACGCTGGTGAACGCAAAGAACGATCGCAATATCGTAGTGCACGAGAGCAAGACGATGAAGCTGAGCGACATCAACCTCGAGCAGCAGACATCAGAGGTAACGATCGACTACGATCGCACCATGGAAGTGCCGGACGTCATCCGCGACGAGGTATCGGCGTCGAGCGACATCGAGGGAAGCCACGCGAGCTACCTCTTCACGCTCGTACGCGACTCGTACGCTAAGCCGCCCTGGTAGATGGCGTAGGAGCCGTCTACGGCATCGAATAGAATGGTGACACCTGCGTTGGGGCAGTTACGTTTCTCTAAGATTCCGAGGCAAGCGGCGCCAACGGACGCCGGCACTGCAAACAACTACGCTACGCGCGGCTCGGCCGCTCGATACCGTTCGAGTTTAGGACAGTACCTCGCATTCTGTGACAACTCCGTGACAAATCGCGATGTGTCACCCTTTGACCGCCTCAGGGCGACACATAAGAACGCGGCCAGTGCGGCGCAAATTGCCTGTAAAATAAGGACAAAACTGCCCGATCCCGCCCGCTTCCGACCCGTCCATGACAAAATGTGACACGTCGGGCGCCAGTCCCCGTTCCCGGACTGGCCATGCTTTTCAGCACGCCCTTGCCCCTAAGCGAGCCACTGAATTCGGGAACATGCGCCCGTTCGCGTCAATTGAAGCTGAGTTTCGCGCCCTCGCGTCTAAGTTTAAAGCGTCGTCTCGCCAAAAGGAACGTTTTGAGTTCGAGGCGCGAGACGGGCAATGACGCGCAAGCGACTAGACCATGAGGAAGCGTAAGATGCACGGAGGTGGAACGGCATGAGCGACCTCGTCCGCTACCGGTCGCCGCTGCAAGGCCCGCAGGGTCTGGCTTGGGATGGCCAGTCGATGTGGCTGACGAGCGCCGCGAACGGTCGCTTATATGCGCTCGATCCGAAGACGTGGAACATCCGGCGCAAATTCGTTCCGCCGCATGAATCCTTAGGTGTGACCTACACCGGCTCGGACTTGCGGCTGATCCTCGCTCCAACGATTGACGAGCCCGACCTGGAACGCGACCAGCGGTACGTCTATTCGTTTACGCCCGACGCGGGATTCACCGCGTGCTTCCCGTGCCCGGATTTCTCCGGATCGTTTTTAGCGTATGCAAACGGAACGTTGTATCTCTCACAAGCGTGGGATAAGAAGCTGATCGAGCTCAACGAGGGCGGTGCGCCTGTACGCGAAGTGCAGCTCGAAAGACGCCCTGTCGGTATGACGATCGTTGACCGTGCGTTCTATTTGGCCACTGTTGACGAAGATTGGGTCGACGGTCAGCTCCAGCGGCTCGGCGTCGATGCCGCTGCGTCATCGATCGAAACGCTGCTATCGTTTCCGTTTAAACCGCGTAGCGTCGCCTACGACGGCGAGCGGTTTTGGACCGCCGATCGCAACAACCATGCTATCGTGTCGTTTACGCTGGCGATTTCCTAACGATCGTAACCCGACGCTCTACCTGGAGGGCCGCGCCGAAGCCACCAATGATCTTGCGATCGCATGTCCGATCTACAAGCAGCATCTCAGGATACCCTATTTGGACAGCTACGACTCGGCGACGCAACGGTGTGGGTAGGAGATTACCGGACCGGCACGGTCGTCGCGACGCTCGGCAGCGGCGACGGGCTTAGTGCGCCGCTTTCAGCTGCCAAGTACTCGCAAGGCGACGAGTTATCTACGCGGCTTACGCAGGGACGTCGCTAGGGAATAAACGAAAAGACGGTCCCGCGCCCGTGCGCACCGCCAAGCGAAGTCGTGCCGTAAAGCGTGCCGCCCACTTCGAGCAAGTTGGCCTTGGGCGTCTTCCCGTCGGAGGCCGAGCCGAAGCTGTACAGGACCTTCTCCGTGCCGCTTACCGTTATGCTGTAGATGGTCCCGCCACCGTGGGCGCCGCCATTGGAAGTCGTGCCATAGAGCGTGCCATTGACGTCGCGCAAGCTGGCCTGGGGATTGGCGCCGTCGGAGCCCGAGCCGTAGCCCGAGCCGAAGCTGTGCACTACCGTCTCCTTTCCGCTCGCAGTTATGCTGTAGACGGTCCCTGCGCCGTAGACGCCACCATACAAAGTCGTGCCATAGAGCCTGCCGTTCATGTCGCGCAAGCCGGCCCAGGGCCAAGCGCCATCCGAGTGCAAGCCGAAGCTGTGCAGAACTGTCTCGGTACCGCTCGTGGTTATACTGTAGACGGTGCCGTCGCCGAAGTCGCCGCCCAACGAAGTCGTGCCGTACAGCGTGCCGCTCACGTCACGCAAGCCAGCCTCGGGATTCGTGCCGTCGTAGCCCCCGCCGAACGTATATAGCACGGATTCAGTGCCGGTCGGAGTGATGCTGTAGACGGTCCCGCCGCTGTTGCCGCCGCCGGTGTTGCCGCCGTTGAGAGTCGTTCCGTAGATCGTGCCGTTCACGTCACGTAAGCTGGCCACGGGATTGGAGCCATCCCCCGAGCCAGGATCGAAGCTGTGCACCACCGTTTCTGCGCCGAAGGCACCTATGCTGTAAACGGTCCCGTGGTTGTAGTCGCCCCCTAACCAAGTCGTGCCGTAGAGCTTGCCGTTCACGAGACGCAATCCGGCCTGGGGATAGGCGCCATCGCCCTCGTGCCTGCCGCGGAAGCTGTGCAGAACCGTCTCTCCGCCGCTCTTGCTTATGTCGTAGACGGTCCCGGCGTTGTGGGCGCCTCCAAAGTCGGTCGTGCCGTAGAGCGTTCCGTTTACGTCGATCAAGCCCGCAACGGGTTCGGCGCCGTCGGAGCCCGAGCCGAAGCTGTGCAGCGTCTCATATCTGACGGCCGGCCGACCGTGTGTCGTTCGGATCGCCGGCCTGCCCGGCGTAGATGCCGTCCTTTGGGTCGACTCGGAAGAACTGACTGGCAGAGACGCGATGCCCTCCAACGTCGTCGAACAACCCGCGACAAGCGCTGCTAGAAAAACAACTGCCGCATCCGCCCGTGTCATAGATCGAGCTCGCATACCGATTCTCCTGAGAGGCAACCAATGGAAACAGAAAGTCGGCATCCAAGATGGACCCACTTGCGTCGCCGTATTTCGACGCGAGTGCAGGACCTCCTCCATGCGACAACGTGCCAGCTGATGTGCGGCTGCCCGATGGTCGCTCTTAGAATTGGCCACACACGATCTGCTTGTTGTCGCTGATTTTTTCTGCGACGACGCCGGTGCAATTTGTCCGGTCTTCGCTTGAAAGCAGCGCGTTGAGATCGACCATCTGGCCCGTCCGTAGAAACCGACAATCGTTAAAATAAGGCCGATTTTCTTGGGATGGCCGGGAGTCGAACCACTACTCGGGGTTCCGGACGCTCCCCTCCGATACCGAAACGTGCTAGTTTGTGAGGCTTTTTCGTCACTCAGGTTCCCAACCAATACCGAGCTCTACCGCCCTTTTCTAACCACTCCGTTAGAAAACGTTAGAAACGCCACCTCAGACGATCACCTCGCGAACCTTGCGCCATCGACATTCCCCGCTAACGATGGAAGTGGAGATGGTTGCAGATGGGTGCATGCCGAGAGCTCCTCGCGGCATGACCGCCGGCGAGCCGACCAGTTAAGGCCCGTAGAACGGTCGATGTTCAGCCTTATCCCATCCGGCTGATGAATTGGTCCATGTCGAAATAGTCGCGCCACGCGCTGATCTTGCCGTCACTGACCTCGAAAGTCCCCATGACCGGCAACTCGAACGACCTATCAGGGAGTTTGAAGACGTCTACCCGCTCGGTCATCACGACTGGACCATTGGCTGCGATGTTGATGATGCGGAACTGAATGCCCTCGATGCCTGGCGCGCCAGGGCGGATGAACGACGCGATGTTGTTCGCGATGGACTCCCTGCCGGTGACCGGCGCCAATGGAATATTGTGGTAGACGGCGTCGTCAGTGAAAAATGCGGCCAGCTCGGCGGCGCCGATGTCGTCGGACCACGCCGCGCAGAACCTGCGCACTACCTCGATCGGGCTCTCCATCTGGATCCTCCTTTAGCGGCATTCGGCATTCCGCGCCACGTGGCTGCTGCAGTGCGGCATCGACGTCCGGACCGTTTGCCGCAGTCCTAGGGCACAGCAGTACCGTCACAACGTCGAACGCGTATGCGCACGTACTGCCGGGCGCGGAGGCTCGCCCCGTCGAGGCCATCGCCAAGCGTCTTGGCGGAGCATCCTGACCCACAGTTTTCAATCGCACGGCAACACTGTGGTCACGTTAGTGATTACCGTGCGGCGCAGACGCCTGCTACGTCGACAGATTTTCTTTGGGATGGCCGGGAGTCGAACCTACGCTCGGGGGTTCCGGGTAGTCCCATCCACTGCCGAATAGCGTTATTTCGTAGGGCTTTTTCGCCCCAGACTTCCCGGGCGGTACCGTCGCTTCCCGACCGTTCCCGACCGCTCCGTTAGAAAATGTTAGAAAAATCGCGCCGGTGGCCTGGACGAAGTCTAGTCGTCGCTGGCTCCGAATTCAGGGTCGAGGCCACGGTACGTGGCGCACGCACTACCGCTTGCTCGCCAGGCGTCTCGCGCATAGCCATACGTGGTACGACTGCTACGGCACGTAGATCGTCACCCCGTTCTGGAGCGGCGAGGGAAATCTCGAGCATGGCGATCTGAAATGCCGCACCGCTACATCGGCGGCATGGCGCTGTGCATGTACGATCCGCAAACGCGTCAATCGAGGATTTGGTGGGGAACGCGCCAGCTCGCCGTATCGGCGCCGGCGCAGGTCGGCCATTTCGAAAACACCGGCGTGGGAAGATTCTACTCGTACGACAACTGGCAGGGTATGCCGATCATCACGCGCTTTCAGTGGAGCATCCCGCATGGAAATCCGCGCTTCGAGCAAGCGTTCTCAACCGATGGCGCCAAGACGTGGGAGATGAATTGGACCACCGACTATACGCGTGTCTCGTCCGCAACACCGGGCGTGTGGAACCGCCCCGACAAGGCGCAGGGCGAGCACGACGGGTTCGCGTTTCTTGCGGGAACGTGGAACTTGCACATCAAGCGGCTCGAGCATCCTCTGAGTGCCAAAAAGGATTGGATCAGCTGCTCCGGCCTATCGATCGCCCATCAGTTCTGGGGCGGCGCCGGAGACTTCCAAGAAGCGCGCATCACGTGCGGCGCGCAGACGATCAACGCGGTGACGCTGCGTCTTTACCATGCCGCGTCCGGCAAATGGCTGTCATATTGGGCCACTCAAGCCAATGGTCTTGCAGCGGGCCTTCCGATCGAAGGTACGCTCGATGCACACGGCAACGGTGAACTGAGCGGACCCGACGTGCTCAACGGTAAACCGATCCTCGCGCGCGCGCGATAGTCGACGCCGCGTCGAAACCCGCATTTTGAACAAGCCTACTCAGTAGACGACGGCAAGACGTGGGAAACAAACTGGATCACCGACTACACTTGCGCGGCTGCGCACGACTAATGCGTCTCATCCCGAGCGTAGCGTAACGTAGTCGAGGGACGCGGGTCCCGGGATGCTGCCCCGACGAAATGCGCGAGGTAGGCCGGGTCGAACCGACGGACTCGCGCTAAACCGCCAACCTGGCGCGTTTCTTCCAACGCTTTCCTGAGGTACAGCGAGCCGTGCCCCTCTACCAAATGGTTTGCCAAGGCTCGCCGATCGATGCATGCTCCGGCAGCGAGAAGAGCGACAGGATTAACATCAGGCCCAGGATGGCGGCCGCCGCGATCTACGGTATGGCACTCGTCTTGCCGACAGGCATCGATCCCCCGAGTCGCCGGTCCGGTGGTCGTAAAGCCCAGGAGACGACCGTAAAGACGATCATGACCGCGGCGCCGACGTCCAGCGGATCCCCCGCAAACAAATGCGAAACAATAGCTGAGGAATAATTGAAGAATGCTCCGGCATAGGCCCATTCCTTTACGCGTGGGAGGCGCGGCGCAAGCAACGTCGCCGCGCACGCGAGTTGCCACGCACCCAAGATGTACTTGAAGTACTGCGGGTAGCCAAGATGTCCGAGGGTCACCGCCAGGTAGTTCAGTCGAAACGAAAAGACCCACATGGCTCCCGCAGCGTTCTCAAACGCCACGGGTAGGGTGAACGTCCAGTACGCGATCGTGCGGATACGGTGGAATCCATTCGAGATCGCCTGACTTGTCGACTCGTTGCTCATGTTAAGTGGGAAAAACGTCCAACTGCTACAAACGCGGCCAGCAGAAAAAGGATGATTGGCGCCAGCGCGGGCTCACGGCCCCGAAGGTGATAGCCCATTGCGAGCAACATGATGATTCCGATCCCGATTGCGGCCCATGCACTTAGCACCGGCGCGACATTAAGCGCCATCGGTAGCACGACGCCGATTGCTCCGATCATTTCGGCAATCCCGATGAAGCCGGCTAGCCCGCGCGCGACGGGGGTCTGTCCTAACTTCGTTATGGAAGTCACGTAATAGCCGTAGGTAAACACCTTAATCGCGCCGCCGTAGAGAAATGCGAGCGCCACCAGTCCCTGGGCGATCCAGAGGGCGATATTCATAGGGCGGTCCTTGTCTTTCTTGAGAGGAGCCTCACTCTATTACCGTGAGGCCAGGGCGCAGTTCTGGATGGAGAACGCTGCAACACGTTATCCTGCGGCCGTCGCTAGCGATTCCGGATCAGAGTATATCGGCGTGTACTTTAGACGACCGAGTCAGCATTCGTCACAAATGTGACGGATCGCAGCGTGAAAAAGTGACAAGTGGAAGGCCGAGAATCGCTGGCACAAATTCGAAGAGGAGCGTCTCCGTCCGCTCGCGTAACCGGATGCTCGGTTCGGCCGGCTGAAGCAGACGATGCCATTTCAGGAGCTCGGTTGGCGTTTCGATCTGCGGCTATTGAGCCCCCGCCCCTTTGAGACACATGTCGGCGATTCGAATCCCGAACGAACTAAACGCCGCAGGAAGTAGCGCGCGCAGCGCGGCAGCAATCGGAACGAGGCGGTGCAACCGTAAAAACATCGCTCCCTGCAACAGGAGGGCCATTCGCACGACACTCTGGCAAAGCGCTGTCAGTTGCTAACGACGGCGCTACTAGGTGTGCTGGGAAACCCCGTGATCGTCTCGAGCGGATTCCCGCCCGCCGGATACGGATAGATCAAGACGCTTCCACCCCCGCCGTTGTAGGCGTTCGGGCAGATCACGCGTTTGCCGTAGATAAAAGTCTCAACGCAGTCCGTCGATTGCTGGAGTTGTGTCGAACCGGTGACCTTGCCGCCGGATGAGATGCGATAGACCACGGAGTATCCGGACGCGCCGAGTTGATCGGCGAGGGTCAGGGATCCGTCGGCGTATTGCACGGCGCCGGGGAAGTTGATCGTTGCGCCGCTAACGACGATTGGCGTAAAGGTCTTACCGTTGAACGAGGCGAGCGCAAACGCTTTCGAGTCGTCGATCCCGTCAAGGTAGAGCTTTCCTTTGGGATCGTAACCCACGAAGTAGACGTGCAGGAATTTCGGCGCTTGGTAGATGGTCGCACGCCCGTGCGCGTGATGGAAGACGCCGATACTTCCGGGGCCGGAGGATCCGTTCGTGGTGAAGTTTCCTACGGCGAGGTCTCCGTTAATGGGGTCTATGGCGCAGCTGACGGCGTTGGCGGCCTTGCCTTCGCTCAAGACGGCTAACTGCTTGCCACCCCAATGCCCGTACTCGCGAACGTGACTGACCTGACCGAGATTACCGGTAGCCACTACCCACCAGTCGCCGTTACCGCTCGGGCATTCGCCCTGTGGGTTGGAACCTGGGATCACGCCGAGGAGCTGGCCGGGGTTCGGCCAGGCGAAGGCTGCGATATCGCCGCCGGTGCTGACATAAAGCACTTGCTTCGGCGCGAAAAGCGGATCCATCCGCGCCGCGAGAGGAGGCACGATCACCCGGTCCGACCCGTTCATCGCTGCTAGCGAGTCGGCACAACAGAGCCGTGCAGCAGCCTGAGGGGCGTATGGCTGAAAGTGCGTGGTTTCACTGCAGGCTGCCAGCGCGAGCAATCCGACGAGGAGCGGCGCATGCTTTATCATCGGGTCACTTTTCATCGCGGGCTCACCGCGAAACCGTAATAGAATGCCGGTGGCACGAGCTTCGGGCTTGCGACGAGGCGTTCTTGACCGCTCGGATAGGTGAACTCGGCCGGAACCGCGCTCACGGTCTGTCCGGTATACGCCTCGGCGAAGATGCGGTCGCCTTGCAATGCGAAGTACTCCTCACCCCAGTCCACATACTCTATCGATTTCGACGGGCTCGTTGACCCGGGAGGGTAAACGAGAATCTGGCCGAGCGTGTTGTCGTACGCGTCGTTCGCAACGATGACATTGCCGCTGCCGTCAACCGCAACTCGCCAGAACAGGGAGCTGAGGGCCGCATCCTTCGCGTGCAAGCCAAGCGCCTTTCCTTTCGTCGAGCCGCGGGCGTACTCGATCACATCGCTGATCGATGGGCCGCTCGATCCGTAGTAGATGTAGGTCACGTAGAGGTTGTCGCTCGCGTCGAGCCCGAGAGCGTGCGGGCAACCGGGAATGTCGGTGATCGTTAACGTCGGCTTCATGCTCCCCTTCGCGTACTCGACGACGTCGCCGTCGCCGGGGTCGTCGGCGCAGCCGAAATTGGAAATGTTGGCGACGTAGAGCGTGCCATGCGAATCTACTGCAACGTCGTCCGGACCGGTGAGTCCGTCGGAGTACGTTTTGCTCGGCTTGGTCGCGCCGCGCGGGAAGACCTCGACGTCATTCGGCAACGACCCGGACGCCCCCAGGGAGGTGACTGCGACATAGAGGCGCTGTGCCGCGTCCACGGTCACACCGATCGGGTAGTCGCTAAACACGAGTTGACCTGCCGGCACGAACCCTTTGCTTCCCAGGCTAAAGATGCTCACCGCGCTCGCTAACGGTTCTGAGGCGTAGACGAGCGTCACGCCCGCCCGGGCGAAAACGTGACTCGCTCCTTGCGCCCGATGTCGCCTACGCAGTAGCTGCCCGCACGCGCCCGGACCCAGCGCAAGAAGGTACAAAGATGCTCGCTCGGCGGCCTTTTACCAGGCGCCGCGCCAGTCGGCGCCGCCAGGCCAACGCCCGCCACCGCAAGCAGGCTTAACATTGCCACGGTACTTTTCATATTCTGGTTTCCTCGTGCACGTTTTCCTGATCCGAAGCCGAGGCGCTCACTGCGCGGGTTGAAAGACGACGTCTGTATAGGACACGCCTTGATCGTACTCGACCCAACTCGGCCCGGTCTGCCCGTATGCGAAGCCATCGGCCACTGCCAAAGGGGGCCCTCCCTTAGTGTTCGCGGTGATCGGAGCACTGACAATTAAGAGATCGCCAGGGGCTATCGAGAGCATCGATAGCTCACCGATCGCGCCTTTCACATTTCCGCGCACCACGATAGACCGCGATGGCCTAGTCGCACCGGGCGGATACACGCCAACATATGACGACGCGGCAAGCAAGTTGGCGACGTAAAGATTGCCGCGGCTATCCACGGCAACCCCCATCGGCCGGCGCAAACCTCTCAAATGCAACGGCTCGGGTGTCTTGGAACCGTGCGCGAGTCTCAGCACGGCGTTGGCTGCGCCGTCTGCTATATAGAGATTGCCGGCCTTGTCGACCGCGAGACCGGCCGGTTCGAGAAGGTTGGTCGTGATCGTTGCGCGGGGGACCGTCTTACCTTTTGGAAAAACCTCAATCGAGCCGAGGAGTTCGTTGCTCGCGTAGACTGTGCCGCGCGCGTCTACCGCGACGCCGAGCGTCGTGTTGAGACCTGCCGTCAGCGTTGTGCTCGGCGAGAGGCTTCCGCGCGCGTACTCGGTAATGCTGCCGTCGCCGCCGGCATCAACCTGCGCGTTCGCGACGTAGATCGTGCCCTCGGCATCCTCCGCAATCTGGACGGGATAGGAAGAGCCACTAAGCTGCGTAAACGGCGGCAAGAAGCCCGTACGGATATCGCCGAAATTCGGGCGGCAGACCCAGACGATGCCGCTATCGATGTCCGAAACGAAAACGAGGCCGTCGTACTTCCTCGCGCGCGTCGTCAGCGGGGTTCGGGTACCAGACGTCACGCCGCCCCCGCCCGCGGGTGGAATCACGCGAGCTCCGTTTCCCAAGCAGCCGGCGAGCAGCACAACCGCGATGCTAGCGGCAATTGCGCGCCTGGATAATCCCTTCCAAAGCAGCATGGATCAGACTCTCCTTCCCGGCGTCATTGCAAGGCCGAAGGACATTAGGTTATAAAAGGCACAATCCGCGCGCTGTCGTCAACACCTCTTGGGAAAAAGTCGCTGGTTCGGTTCGCGCGTCAGAGCACGAGGCTCTGCCTGAGCTCCACCGCGGCTCGTCGGTATCGCGCGTCGCCAGTGACCGCGTGGGCAAGGTCATAGGTAAGAATTCGCGCCTCCGAGCTTCCAAAGCGTTCGGCCGTGGGCAGAGAGCTGCGCAGGTACTCCGCCGCCTCCCCGCGCCGGCCGTCCGCGAGCGCCGCGCTCGCCAAACATCGTAGGGCCGCCGCCACGACGCGCTGGCTCCCACTTCGTTCCGCGGCTCGGCAAGCTTCATTCGCCCAATGACGGGATTCTGGAATGCGGCTCGCTTTGCAGCGGTGTGCCGATTGCAGCAGCGCCATATGCGCCCACTCGCGGCTTCCCTTGGGTTCTGCATCCTTTGCCGCGTGGAGAATGGAGGGCACCATGCGCCAAAATCTGGTGCCGACAAGAGCGTCGGCCGCGTAGATCGACACGTAGGCCAGAAGGCGGGAATTACGAAGTTGCCGCGACGCGGATGTCAAAAGCCGTGCGGCATCCAGTGTCGTTCTCGCGACGTCCGCGTTGATAAAAGGATTAGCACTCAGCTCCAGCTCTATTTCGACGACACGCCGTACTGAGCCGCACGCCTTCGATAGCCGGAGCGCGCGATTTAAGAGCGCCACGTATTTCGCTGGATCGTACGCCCCAGGTCGTGCCGACAGCAACGCGACTTGTTCCCGCAGCAGGATACAGTCGATTTCATGTTGGGGCGAGAGCATTAATCGCGACTGCGCGAGCTCGCCGATCTCGCGAATACACTCTGACGCCGCCCCGTATCGACCCTGAAGCTTGTGTCGATTTCCGCACTCGAACAGGACGTCGATGAGAAGTTCTCCGATGCGCTCATCGGGTTGGGCGCGAAACGGCTCGAGGCTCTCGTGCGCTGAAAGCAGCGCGGCCTCGGCCGTTCCAAAATCTGCAGTGGCCCATGCTACTTTGGACCGAAGCAACGCTACGCGAGCGCGGGCTGTCGCTAGTGCGACGCCGGCAAGCACGCCCGTGCCTACTGCGAGGACTCGCGACGCCTCCGCAAGCGAAACGCCAGCCTTTGCGTAAGCGCCTCGTTCGAGATCCACGTCGGCGCGTCTGCAGAGGCACTCGATGCGGCGCTCAGGGTCGAGGCCGGACGCAACCATCGCATCGAACCCACAGATTGCACGATCGTAATCGCCGGCGTCGGCTGCAGCGCGAGCTCGCACCAGCGCCAAATCTAAAGTGTCGGGCGTAGAGAAAGAGACCGCGCGCGGGGCAGACTCAAGAGACTGGACGTGCCGGGCGACGCGTATGCATGCCTGGCGATATTGACGGTAAAACTCGCTCTTTGAAACCCGCAACTCGCTTGCGATCTGTTTTGGAGTCGCACCCTCGAGGCGTCGCGCAATTATTGTATCCTCTTGTAGACGAAGCCTTGTGGCCGCCGGCGAAAGCTCGCTGGATTTTAAGCACTCTACGCTTTTCGCGATGCACTCCCGCACTTGTGCCGCAATTACAGCATCCTGCTCGCGATTTCCGCGGCGAACGCCGGTCCCGAAAAACCGGCTGACCAGAGGATTGCGGCGCAGCTCACCCGGCTCGTGCAGGTGTCGGAAGAGGTGCCGCACCGCAACATCGAACGAAGTGCCGGGCTTGGCTCTCGGCATTGCCAGCGGTTCTGCAAGCACCCGCGGTAACACCTCCGGCTCTTTAGCAAATAATCGTAGCGTCGCCGCCTATCGCCGCGGCGATTGCGTTTGGCTTGGCCAAGCAAATAAACGCCGCCGAAGCACCACCGCGCACCGCGCGTGCTGCGCTTTCGACTTTCGGTTTCATGCTCGAGCGACACGCGGCACTGCCGGCAAATAGCAACGCCTCATCGGCCGTAAGGCGGTCGATGCCCGACGCAGGATCGTTCGCGTCGCGAAAAACACGCGGGACGTTCGTAATCGCGACAAAAACGTCGGCTCGCAATGCCGCGGCGATCGCGGCCGCCGCGTGATCGGCGTTGACGTTGTATGCGTGCGCTTTATCGAGCGCGACGGCGAGCGGAGCGACGACCGGCACAAAGCCCCCGTCGAAAAGCGAGCGAAGTAGCCGTACGTCGGTTGCAACGATGCGTCCAACGTAGCCGAGATCGTGGCCGCGTAGGCCCGCTGCGCGGTCGGCGACGAGCATGTCGCCGTCCTGGCCGCTGATACCGACAGCCTGGATGCCGAGTGCGAGCGCTGCACGCACGATCCGCTTGTTCACGGTTGCGCAGAGCACGGCTTCCGTGGTCTCGAGCGTCGCTGCGTCGGTCACGCGCAGACCGTCGATGCGCGCGCTCTCAACGCCGCGCCGCGCGAGCGCCGCATCGATCTCGGGCCCGCCGCCGTGGACCAGCACTATCGCGCTCCCCGCTTCGCGCAACGTGACGATTTCCGCCAGAATGGGATCGATCTTGGACGCCTGGCCGGCCGGCATGGCGCCGCCGCCGTACTTTACGACTACGACCCTTGCATAATTATGCGACATATGCATAAATATACAGAAATGTACGCCGTCGCACCAGCCCCTTCTCCGCTTTTCGGCCTTGCCGGGCGCAGCTTCCTCAAAGTGAGCGATCTCGCCGTGGAAGAGCTGCGTGCGCTCCTGCGGCTTGCCGCGCTGCTGAAGAACCGTCCTGCGCGCGAACACCGGCACCTTCTGCAGGGGCGGACCGTCGCGCTGCTCTTCGAGAAGCCTAGCCTGCGGACTCGCGTCTCGTTCGAAGTCGCGGCCAGCACGCTCGGCGGCAAGACCCTCTTCGCCCAGGGCGCGGAGTTCGCGATCGGTTCGCGCGAGACACCCGAAGATGCGGCTCGCGTGCTCTCCCGCTATGTCGATGCGGTCGTCGTCCGGACGCACGAGCACGCGCCGCTCGAGCGGTTTTCGCGCGCCGCAGGCATTCCCGTAATCAACGGACTCTCGGCCGAGGCGCATCCGTGTCAGGCACTCGCCGACATGCTCACGCTGACCGAGCATTTCGGCGACGTCGCCCGGCTACGCATCGCGTATCTGGGAGATGCCCGCAACAACGTCGTTACGTCGTTAGCCGAAGCGGCCGTCATGCTCGGCGCCGAGGTGCGCCTCGGGTGCCCCACGACGCATCGGCCGTTGAAGACGTTTTTCACGCATCTCGCGCGACTTTCCGGTCAATCCGGCGGAACTGCCCGCGCTTTCTCTAGCGCCGCCCGGGCGGTGCGCGGCGCCGACGCGGTCTATACCGACGTTTGGACTTCGATGGGCGAAGAGCAGTATCGCGAGCGTAACGACGCGATGCTGCGACCGTACGCGGTAACGCGCGAGCTAATGAGCTGCGCCGCCGGGCACGCAGTTTTTCTTCATTGTCTGCCCGCGCATCGCGGCGAAGAGGTGAGCGCGGAGGTCATCGACGGGCTTCACAGCATGGTTTTCAGTCAAGCAGAAAACCGGATGCACGCACAAAAAGCACTGCTCGTCGCGCTCCTGACGCAATGCAAAGGATATCCGATATGAAAGAACGACGTCAACGTGCCATCTTAACCCTCGTCGCGACGCGCCCGATCCACTCGCAGGACGAACTCGTCGCGCTTCTTCATAGGCAAGGAATCGAGGCTACACAGGCCACGGTCTCGCGCGACATCAGGGAACTGCATCTGTTGAAGCTACCGATCGGCTCGAAGCACGGCGAGATCTTCAAGTACGTCGTGCCGACTGCGGCGCCGAACTATGCGAGTCGTCTTCACCGCGTGATGACGGAGCTCGCCACGACGTTCGCGGGAACTGCAAATCTGATCGTCATCCACACCCCGCCGGGTAGTGCGATGATGGTGGCATCGGCGATCGACGAGGCGGCCTGGCCCGAAATCCTCGGCACCGTCGGCGGCGACGATACGATTCTGGTCGTCGTTCGCTCGCCCGACGAGATGCCGGTCGTCAAGCAGCGTTTTGAGGATCTGACAGTTCAAGCCGCCGCATGAGTAGAATCGTTCTGGCATATTCCGGCGGCCTCGATACGTCGGTGCTGTTGAAAAAGCTCGTTCTCGAAGGGCACGAAGTCATCGCGATGACGGCCGATCTCGGCGAAAGCGACGCGGTGGCCGGGCCGGTTGCGCGGGCGGAGCTCGAAGCGGTGCGCGCCAAAGCGCTCCTACTGGGCGCATTCGATGCCGTCGTGGTCGACGCGCGCGAGCGGTTCGTAAGCGACTATGCTTTCCCGGCGCTTCGAGCCAACGCGCTCTATGAAGATGCGTACCCGCTCTCGGCGGCGCTCTCGCGCCCGCTCGTCGCCCAGCTGCTCGTCGAGACCGCGCACCGGCACGATGCGACCGTCGTCGCGCACGGATGTACCGGAAAGGGGAACGACCAAGTGCGCATCGAGCTGGCCGTCCGCGCGCTCGACCCGGCCTTGACCTGCCGCGCTCCGTTGCGCGAGTCGCCGCTCTCGCGACCGGACGCGATCGCGTTTGCGCGCGAGCACGGGGTGCCGGTAGCGCATACCGTCGAGAAGCCGTATTCGATCGACGCAAACCTCTGGGGGAGATCGATCGAAGCCGGCGTGCTCGAAGATCCGTGGAGCTCGCCGCCGGAAGACGCGTTTTCGTGGACGGCCGGTGCGGCGCGGCGACCTGCTGCGCCGCAAGAGATCGTCGTGGCGTTCGACGCCGCCGAGCCGCGGCACGGCTCAAATACGAGCGCTGCGCTGGTGGCCGAGCTCAACGCAGCCGGCGGCACGCACGGCGTGGGCCGGATCGATCTCGTCGAAGACCGCGTCGTCGGGTTCAAGTCGCGCGAAGTCTACGAATCCCCAGCAGCAACGATCCTCATCACCGCGCATCGCGCACTCGAGCGGCTCGTGCTGACGCGCGACGAGCTCCGCCTCAAAGCAATGACCGATCGTCGCTATGCGGAGCTCGTGTACGACGGGTTGTGGATGCACCCGCTCCGCTCCGCGCTCGACGCCTTCAACGCCGCTTTCGCTCCGCGAATGACGGGTGAGGTTCGCATTCGCCTCCATTGCGGCGCATGCGTGGTCGCCGGCACGCGGTCGCCGTTCACGCTCTACCGCGAGCGGGTTGCAACGTACGGCACGCGCGACGCCTTCGACCACGCGGCGGCGAGCGGATTCATCGCGCTGCACGGGCTTCCGCTCGAAACCTACGTGCTCGTTACCGAGGCGCAGGCGGCGGCGGCCGGCGCGCGGTGAGCGCCTTGCAGTGGGGCGGCCGCTTTGGCGCCCCCGCCGATTCGAAGCTGCTCGCCTTCGGCTCGTCGCTGGAAGAAGATCTGGCGCTCGCGCCTTTCGACGTTGCGTGCTCGCTCGCACACGTCGAGGCACTCGACGGCGGCGCCGTCGTCACGCCGGCGCAGGCCGAATCGCTGCGAGTCGCGCTGCGCGCCGTCGAAACGGAGATTCGCGACGGCCGTTTTGCGGCGTACGCGCGCGCGCTCGGCGCGGAGGACATTCACGGCGCGATCGATGCACGCGTTCGCGAGCTGGCCGGAGCGCCCGGCGAGTGGCTGCATGCCGGGCGTAGCCGCAACGACCAGGTTGCCACGACGCTCCTGCTCTACGTCGACGAGCGCGCGCGCGCGGCGCGTCGCCAAACGCACGCCATCGCCTCCTCGGTCGCCGCACGCGCACGTGCGACGATCGAGGCCGGCACTATCCTCGCCGGGTGCACGCATCGGCAGCCGGCGCAGCCCGTCCTGCTGGCCTTCGTCTTAGTCGCCTGGAGCGAAAGCTTCGTGGGCGCGGCGCGTCGCTTTTTCGACATCGAGCGCGCCGCGACGCAGTCGTGCCCGCTCGGCAGCGCCGCCCTGGCAGGTTCCGGATTGCCGCTCGACCGGGATCGTGCGGCGCGCGCGCTCGGTTTTGCAAGCCCCTCGCGTAACGCGCTTCATGCGATCGGAAATCGTGACGTGGCACTCGATTTCGCGCACGCCTGCGTACGCGTTGTCGCCGACGCATCGCGCATCGCGGAAGAGTTGATCGTCTGGTCGACGCCGGCCTACGGATACGTTCGTTTAGGACATGCGTCGTCGACCGGCTCGAGCCTGATGCCGCAAAAGCGAAATCCCGATCCGTTCGAGCTCATCCGCGCGCACGCGGCCAAGCTGGTCGGCTTGTACGCCGGTGCGCTCGGGACGCTGTGCGGCCTGGCGCCCTCCTACCAGCGCGATTTACAAGTTACGAAGAGTCAGGTGATTGCGATCGTCGAGGATGCCCTGTGCGTTCTCGACGCATTTGCGCGCGCGCTTGCCGACGTGACATTCGATCGTGCCCGCATGGAAACGGCCGCGCTCGACGGCTACACGACTGCGACGGATGCCGCAGATGCACTGATCGCCGGAGGTACGTCCCCGCGACAAGCGCACGCGCGCATCGGCGCCGACGTCGCGCGCGCGGAATCGGAAGGTCGCGCACTCGATGGGCTCGACGCGCGCGCTTCCGTTGCGGCAAAGAGAACGCGCGGATCGACGCGCCAATCGGATGTTTACGAACAAATCGCTTCCATCGAAGCGGAGCTCGCCGATCTCGGAGAGGCATGGTGACGCGCGTTCATGTCTGGGGTGCGAGCGGATATGCCGGGGCGGAGGCGATCCGCCTCCTCCACGCTCATCCGCTGCTCGAGCTCGGCGTGCTCGAGAGCCACAGCCACGCCGGGGAGCGCGTAAGCGAACACTTTCCACGCCTACGGGCGACCCCGTACCGGTTCGGCGAGTCCGGTAGCACCCTCGCAGCGGCTACCGACGCCGATGTTGCGATCGTCGCCGGATCCGAAGATCACGCTGAGGCGATCGTGCCGGCGCTGCTCGAGCGCCGGGTGCGCGTGGTAGACCTATCGTCGCGCTATCGGCTGGATGAGTCAGCCGTCTACGGCTTATCCGAGTGGTTTGGGGAGGCGGTCGCCGAGGCGCAGCTCGTAGCCAATCCCGGATGTTATCCAACGGCCGCTTTGCTCGCTCTTCTGCCGCTCGCGCAGGTTGCGAGCCCGCGCCACGTCGTGATCGACGCGAAGAGTGGAATCACGGGTGCCGGCCGGACGCCGCACGTAGACTCACTTTTCGCAGAGGTTAGCGGCGACGTCCGCGCCTACGGCCTCAAGGGCCACCGCCATTACCCGGAGATCCAACGATTTCTCCACGCCGGCGGCATCGAAGCGAGTCTCACGTTCACGCCGCACGTCGTGCCGATCGCCCGCGGCATGTTAGTCAATGCGTACGCCGTCTGCGACGTAGCGGTGAGCGCCGATAAAGTCGCGGCAGCCTACGACCGCGCGTACGCGCGGGCGCCTTTTGTGAGAATGCTGTGGGGGAACCGCGCTCCAAGCGTTGCGGCCGTGGTCGGAACGAACGATGCCGAGATACGAGTCGACGTCGAGGGGCCGGTCGTGCGCATTCTCTGCGCCATCGATAACCTCGGTAAGGGTGCGGCCGGACAAGCCATCCAGAACGTGAACCTGATGTTGGGACTTCCGCAAGAAAGCGGCCTCGATGCTCGCGCAATCGTTGCTTGAGTTGATCTCGCTCCGCGGCGGTCTCGGCGCCGTGCCCGGCGTGCGGCTCGCCGGCGTGCATGCCGGGATCAAGCCCCGCAAGCGCGATCTCGCGCTGATCGCATTCGACGGGCCGCAAACCTGCGCGTCGGTGACGACCACCAATGAGATCAAGGCGGCGCCGTTGCTCGTCAGCGCGGCCCATCTCGCGCAGTCGCCCACGATGCGCGCGCTCGTTTGCAACTCGGGCTGCGCAAACGCGTGCACCGGCGAGCGGGGAGAACGCGACGCCCGCGCAACCGCGCGGCAAGTCGCCGCCCTGCTTGAAATCGCGCCCGCCCAGGTGGTCGTCGCGTCGACCGGCGTGATCGGCGTGCCGTTGCCGGTGGACCGCGTGCAGCGGGGGCTGGAGCGAGCCGTCATGCTGCTGGATTCGGGCGGCAAGGCCGCATTCGATGCGGCCGAGGCGATCATGACGACCGATCGCGTGCCGAAGCTCGCCGCCTACGCGTTCTATCATTGCGGCCGAAAGTACGTCGTCGGCGGCATCGCTAAGGGGTCGGGGATGATCGCTCCAAACATGGCGACGATGCTGGCCTTTATCGCGACGGATTATCCGCTATCCGGCGGCGCGCTCGCCCATCTTCTGCGCGAGCGCGCGGACGAAAGTTTCAATATGATCTCGGTCGACGGCGATATGTCGACCAACGATGCGGTATACGCGTTTGCCCCCGCAAGTGTGAACGGCGCACACGCGCCGGCCGAATGCGCCGCCGCGCTGCGCGCCGTTTGCCTTGACCTCGCGCGTGCCATGGTCGCCGACGGCGAAGGCGCCACCAAAACGCTCGAGGTTCGCGTCACCGAAGCGGGCGACGTCAAGCAAGCGCGCGCCATTGCCCGTGCGATCATCAACAGTAATTTGGTGAAGACCGCGCTCTTCGGCGAGGATCCGAACTGGGGACGGGTCGTCGCGGCCGCCGGCGCGGCCCGCGCGGGCCTCGACCCGTCGGAGTGGTCCCTGTATGTCAACGGCAAACTGTGGGTGGACCGCGGCGGTATCGAGTCGCTCTCCGAAGCCGAAGCCCATCGCGAGCTCGAGTCGTCGAACGTGGCCATCGAGTTGAAGCTAGCATTGGGAGGCGCCGAAGCGACGGGTTGGGGATGCGACCTCTCGCGCGACTACGTGCGCATCAATGCGAGCTACCGAACGTGACGCTGCTCGATACCTATTCTCGGGCACCACTGACGATCGTTGCCGGTGAAGGCTGCGAGCTCATCGACGATCGCGGACGCCGGTATCTCGATTTCATCAGCGGTATCGCAGTCAACGTGCTCGGTCATGCGCATCCGGCGATTGCCGAGGCCGTCGCGACGCAGGCGGGCAGGCTGACACATGCGAGCAATCTCTATCACCATGAGCCCGCGGGTACGCTCGCGCGCGAACTCGTCGAGCGCTCCGGAATGAGCGGCGCGTTCTTATGCAACTCCGGCAGCGAGGCGAATGAAGCTGCGATCAAGCTCGCACGCAAGTGGGCTTACCGTCGCGGCGAGCGGGAGCGTCGCACGATCCTAGCCTGTACGGGGTCCTTCCACGGTCGCACGCTCGGGTCGCTCGCCGCAACCGCGACCGCGTCGTATCGGGAAGGCTTTGAGCCGCTACCGAATTGTTTTGATTTCGTCGCGTTCAACGACCTCGATTCACTGCGTAGCGCAATCGATGAAAGCGTTGCGGCGTTCATTGTGGAGCCGGTACAAGGAGAAAGCGGAGTGCACGTCGCGAGCGTCGAGTTTCTTGCGACGGCCCGCCGGCTCTGTGACGAGCGTGGCGCGCTTCTGATCTTCGACGAGATTCAATGCGGAATGGGACGGACAGGCTCGTTCTTTGCATTTGAGCAATTCGGGGTGCGGCCGGACATCGTCACCCTCGCGAAAGGGCTGGCCAACGGACTGCCGATCGGCGTCGCTCTCGCCGGCGACCGCTGCGTTGGCGGATTCGCTCCCGGCGATCACGGATCGACGTTCGGCGGGTCTCCCGTCCCGTGTGCCGCCGCACTCGCGCATCTGCGTGTGCGCGATGAACTCGATCTCGATCGCAACGTGCGCGCTCGATCGCGTGACCTGTTCGGCGCTCTCGCTCAGCTTGCGTCGTCAGTGCCCGACGTGCTAGAGTCACCGCGGGGGCTTGGCCTACTCGTCGGTCTGCCCGTTCGCGCACCATACGAAGCGAGGGCGATCGTCGCCCGGGCGCGCGAGTGCGGGCTGCTCCTCGGCAGCGCGGGCTCCAATACGCTGCGCTTAGCGCCACCGCTGATCTTGTCAGAGAGTGACGTCGAACGAGCCGTGTCTTTGCTCACGGTCGCAATCGAGCGCGAGACAAACGCATTGCAAGACGCGCCGAGTGGCTGACACCAACTACTGATGCGCCCGACTTTCTACTTGGGTTATGGCTGATGTGTAAGGCAATTTCAGGCCACGGATAATTGTGAGGGTGGGTTGATTTTATTCCGCTCGTCGTGAGTGGCGTATTGACGCGAAGCGGTAGGCGCGACTTGGTAATCGCCGGCACTACACTCGACACGCTGTACGCTTTTGGCGCGCATACTGGCTCAGTGGTATGTTGCAGCAAAGTAACGGCGCGGCCCGAAGTAGCGAGGAAGCGTCTCCGTCACGCCGATATCCGCGCCACGACCGAGGTTATCTGCGCGCCTATCATGAGCGCGCGACGCCCAAGCCGGGGGCATTTTAGACTCGGCTCTGCGGCGGTGGAACTTTTACGGCGGTTAGAAAATGCGATCTCGAGCGACGAAAAAGTCAATAAAATAAGGCTAAATTTTGGGATGGCCGGGAGTCGAACCTACGCTTGGGGGTTCCGGGAAGCCCCGTCCATTACCGAATAGCGTTATTTTGTAGGGCTTTTTCGCTTCCAGGTTCCCGAGCGATACCGCCCAGTCCCGGCCGCTCCCGACCGCTCCGTTAGAAAATGTTAAAAAAACTCGATCGGTGACCTGAACAATCCAGTTGTCCCTGGCTCCAGATTCTGGGCCGACGCTATGTCCTATGGACCAAATCCACTAATCCGATTAATTAGTATGCGACACAAAGGAGTTGCTGAAGGTCTTCGGGACTGCGCAACCAGGCTGATGGCGATTATTTCGCCGTCTCGGCCGCCCAAAAAGGTCAACGCGCGATTCTCGTATATAGACATCGCAGCGACGCCGAGGGTTATAGAGGTGCGCCTAGGATGTCAACCGTCGCCGTCCTTGAGGGCAGCGTAGATCGTGGCGCGTCGCTCGTCTAGCTTTGCATTGACGTCGCTAGCCGTAGGTCCAACGGTCTTCGGAGTAAACCGAACGTCACCGAAGCTGCCCATTCCGCCGAAAAGGTTACGCCGGATAACGGCGATTTGCTCTCTGCTGAGAGGGGTGGTCTGCGCCTCGACTAACTCGACAATTATTGAAAACACTCCCACCCAGACGAGAGCTCGTGGATCCGCGACCTTAGGCTCTGCTGGGACCCAATCGTTCCCATTCCACGTTCTGGTATTCGGGCCGATTTCCGCTGCAAGAGGAGCCATATCTTCGATAGCACCGCGGAGTTCGGTTATTAATACTTGTTTGTTCATGGTATCGGAAAGGGTATCGAGCTGACTGGATTTAGTACCGACGAATCTCTGACAATAACGCCAATTTATATGGGATGGCCGGGAGTCGAACCCAAGCTCGGGGATTCCAGTCGCTGCCGACCGTTACCGAAAAGTGTTATTCCGTGAGGCTTTTCCGCCCACTGGTTCCCGAACCATCCCTGCCGATTCTGACCGCTTCCGACCCGTCCGTGACAAAACGTGACAATAAGCAAAAGCTCGAATCCCATGAACCAGTGAGGCCAAAACGATGAACATAAGAGCGTTTGCCGAGCGCTACACGGCGGCGTGGTGCGGTGGGGATCCTTGCGCGGTAGCAGCATTTTTTCGCCGGACGGGTCGCTCACAGTCAATGACGGAGCGCCAGCGCGAGGACGCGTGGCGATCGCGGAAATAGCCAGAAGCTTTATGGACGCCTTCCCGGATCTCAGCGTTGCACGTGCTCGCGTTGTTCCTAGCAATCACCGCTCTCGTTTTACAGTTTGTGCACCGCTAAGAAACCTTCGATTCTGATATTCTCGCGAAAAAGAGGCAATGGCAGGCTAACGCCTGGAAGGGGACTAAAATAGGCAACCTGAACACGGTCTCAGTTGGAGGTGTTCCATGGAACGACGTAGCCGCCACGCTGCCGCGGCCTTCGCTACCGTTGTTGCTATTGGCGGCTTATTCGTGTCGTCGCATGCCGCAAGCGATGCGTCCCAAAGCCCTTCCGATGCGCGCGCTGAGGCGCGCGGGCTTGGGGCTTGGGCAACACATAAAATGTTCCGGCTTCGTCTGGCCATCCTCACGTTGATCGTAACTTTTCTTAGCCCCAGCAACGCGCTAGCAGCGTCATCTCCAGAACTTAACACAGTTGGGGTCGCGATCGTGCGGGCCGTGGGTACGTGCCCGGCGACGATCCGGATCAGAGTCGCATCGACGTATTTCGAAGGCGGCTATACGCTCGACATCACGGCTATGACGTCTGACGTCGCTTACGTGAGCGAGCTTCGCTCGGCAACGCCGCAGCAGATCGTATTCAATGCAAAGCTCCGTCCAGCGTATGAGTCTTGTAAAGGCTCGGGCCGGTCGAAGGACAATGCGCACCGCTTCACGCTGCAAAACGGTACGCTGACCTACGTCATCACGCCCCGTAAAGATCCTAACAACAGTCCGAGATTGAACGACGTGAGCGTCTCGCCTCCGCACGTGAACATGTCCTTCGCGGACTGACTCTCATCGCCCCGGGACAGACCCCCTATCGGGCGCAAGTGCACACGCGCACGTAGGAGGTGCGTAGCCATGATCGTACCGCGGCACTGCGAGCTGGATCACAGCCGGGCCCAACTTGCGGCCTTGCTTTTCGTTTCACCACCCCTCGGGAACGTGCAACGCAATGCCCGCGAACCCTTAATCGCCCTACCCCACCCCACCTTTCCGGGCGCGCACGCGCCACGTAGGAAGCAGGTAGCAGCTGGTCTTTCGATCGGTTCAAAGATAGGCACCCGTATAGCAGGCATCCTTGCTTGGTACTGCGATTCGCGGACAAAACCTTGACCAACCTAAAATGCGCTATAGTCCTAACGCCGCATGCTCCCAATAACTTGCTTCCAGCATCGAGTTATGCAGCGCTGAACCGAGCAGTACCATGCTCGCGTCTCCACTTGGTTTGAACACCGCGTCCCTAGCAAAATATCAACCTAAGCCCGACAGTCGCATTGATGCTCATCGAGCGGACAAAACGAGACCTAGTGCGGCGGAAACTCCTATAAAATAAAGCAAATACTTTTTGGGATGGCCGGGAGTCGAACCCGGACGCCCTTTCGGGCTGCAGATTTTCGCACCACTATGGCTTTCGCCACCGCGCTCTCGCGTTTGTGGTCCGGACTGTGCCTTGACCGTATGAGCTTGCGCTCACGTAGGCCGCGCCCGTCCAGTCTCTACACCTTCTCCACTACGGAGCTTGGCTCGGCGTCGTCACGTCGCCCTTCGCCCTGAGCTTGTCGAAGGGTCAGGACGACAGAGAGTTCGCCGAATTTGAGCGCATCCCGCGGGTGGTTTCCCGATCCCGCGGCTCAACCGTTTCCCGTCAAGTCTGCTGTGTCTGCCTATTCCACCACCATCCCAAGCAGGTCGGCTACTGCTGGTAGTGTTCAACGACCTCTTCCTTGCGCATCTCTGCAACGCCGGGGTCTTGCCCGGCGTCGCGCCGGGCGCGGCGTTGGCGTAATAGGTCCCAGTACTGGTCGAGCCTGACAGTGATCTCGTCGAGGCGCTTGAGATCCTCAGACGTGAGCTTGCCGTTCTCGCCGTGCTCGAGCAGCCGGTGCTCTTCGGCAACGAGCTCCTCGATGTGCTCGCGTATCTGCGTGTCGTTCATTAGTTCATCCCCTTCGCGACTCTCGAACCTTCAGGGCCACGTTGGGGTTGCCGCGTCGCGTCCCACTGCTGTAGCAAGAAGCCGAGCAGCAAATCGGAGGTCGTCGCGAGCGCCTCGTCGCGCCCCAGCGTCTCGAGGGCGGCATCCAGCACGACGATCCCCGCCGGCAGAATGTCGGCACGCTGTGGTTTCATGCCCACCACCTTCTTGCGCTCATCGAGGCTGATGTTGCACAAACGCTCAATCGTGCGTTGCAGATCCGCGCGCGTCAGCCGGTACGATCCGATCGGCGCCGCTCGTCCGCGCACGATCGCAGCCGCCGTCGTCGCGCTGCCGCCGACGAGCGCCACGCGCTCCGCGGGCGCGCACTCCGCGAGCGGTCGGAGGGCCTCGCGCGCAAGGTCTGCTGCACGGGACAGCTCCCCGGCCGGTACCGGGCCTTCACGCCCCGCGAGCTTAGGCACGGAGTCCGTCAGGCGTACGGCCCCGACCTCGCATGAGATCACCCTCTCGGGGGTAACCGAATCGCCAACCGCGTACTCGGTGCTGCCGCCTCCGACGTCGATAACGCCGACGCGATCGCCGCGCCGGCCATCGAACGCCGTCAGCGCGCCGCGATACGAGGCCTCCGCTTCCTCTTCCCCGGTCAGGACGCGCAGCGGAACGCCGAGCACATCGCGCACTCGCTCCATGAACTCTTCACCATTGTCTGCTCGGCGCAGCGCGCTCGTCGCGGTCGCGAACATGCGGACGTAATGCCCGCGCATCGCTCGCGCGAGCTGCGCGACGGCATCGATCGTGCGCTGCATCGGCTCGTCGCCGAGCCGGCCCCGCTCGCCCATTCCCTCGCCGATGCGCGTTCCGATCGAACGGGCGAACTCAACGCGAGGCTTATCGAGCTCGACGTCCGCCAGCAGCGCGCGGGTCGAGTTCGTGCCAATCGATACGATCGCGTAGCGCCTGCTCAGAACCGCGTCCTCTTACTGCTTCGCTTCAAACAGCGCGGCCCGGCGCTTCTTGCGCAAGAAATGCCGTTCCGCCGCGGGAAGCCCCTCGGCCGGCTCCCACTCCTCAGTGCTCTTGAGGTACGCCACGATCTGCTCGTCGAGCTCGTCATCGCGAATCTGCGGCACGAGCGAGACCGCGCAGCGCCGCCCCTCGCGCCGCACCTCGAACGCGAGCCGCTTGCGGCGCGCGAGCGAGCGTTGATACTGGTCGCGGTGCGACTCCACATCTGCCGCGCTGGCCGTGGCCAGATCGCCGTCGTCGAGCCGGACCGTCGCGCCGTAGGCGTTCAGGTTGATCACGATTCCGCCCAGCGTGTCGTTCACGGATTCGAGGAGGTCGCCGCAGGCTGCGGCGACACGAAGATGAGGGCCTCGTTCGGACGCACGAGGCGTAGGCGATCGTGGATTTCGGGAATCGCCCCCTGGGGATCGTGCAGCCGCCGCACCTCGCCCTGCTGCTCGTCGCGGCGCTTCTGCAGCGCGGCGATGTCCGCGCGTATCGACGAGAGCTCGCGCGCGGCGACCACGTTTTCGCCGATCGCGCGCGCAAACTGAACGGCAACCAATCCTACGATGAGGAGTGCAATCCCGGCGGCCGCCATTCGGCCGGCGAGGCGAAGCACCGGGCGCACGCGCGGCCTCAGTGCGGTTTTCCTACGGGTTTTAGACCCTCTGCCTGCCATTCTCCCAACAGCCGGTACTTTCGATAACGCTCCTCTAGAAGTCTTTCCACTGAGAGCGCCGCTAAACGCGCGAGCGCCGCGTCGACGGCCTGCAACGTACGCGTCACGACTTCGGCGGCATCCCGGTGGGCGCCGCCCAGCGGCTCGGGTACGATCTCGTCGACGATGCCGAAGCGGCGCAAGTCATCGGCGGTCAACTTCAACCGCGCCGCCGCTTCTTCCGCTTTGCCCGCATCCGACCAGAGGATCGCGGCGCAACCTTCCGGCGACGCGACCGAATAGGTGCTATACTCCAGCATCATCACGTGATCGGCGATCGCGAGCGCTAGCGCGCCACCCGAGCCGCCCTCGCCAACGATGGTGGCTACGATCGGCACGCGCGCCGTCGAGAAGACTTGCAGGCACGTAGCGATCGCCTCGGACTGCGCGTGTTCCTCGGAGCTGATGCCGGGATCCGCGCCCTTCGTGTCGACGAACGTGACGATCGGCAGCCCGAGCCGCCCGGCGAGACGCGCCAGCCGGCTCGCTTTACGATAGCCTTCCGGCGACGGCATCCCGAAGTTACGGCGCAAATTCTCCTTAGTGTCGCGGCCGCGCTGCTGGCCGATCACGACGACCGGACGGGAGTGCAACAAGGCAAATCCGCCCACGATCGAGGGGTCGTCACGAAAGTGGCGATCCCCATGCAGCTCGTCGAAGCGATCGAAGCGTGAGATGTAATCGAGCGACGTCGGGCGCGCCGGATGGCGCGCCATGTGGACCTTCTCCCACGGCGAGAGCGTTCCGAAAAGCTCCTGGAGGATCTCGCGATACTTCTGTTCGAGCGCGGCGACCTCGGTCGACATGTCGAGCGGCTGCGCCGCAGAAGCTTGCCGCAGCTCCGCGATCCGCCGCTCCAGCTCGGCCATGCCCTTTTCGCGCTCGACGATGATGTTGTTGCTCATCGCGCCTTCGCGTATTCGAGAAGCCGCACCAGAGTCTCTTTGAGATTCCGCCGATCGACGACCATGTCGATCGCGCCTTTCTCGAGCAGGAATTCGGCGGTTTGGAATTGGTCGGGGAGACGCTGGCGAATCGTCTGCTCGATCACGCGCCGCCCGGCGAAGCCGATCATCGCCTTCGGTTCGGCGACGATGACGTCTGCCTGGAACGCGAAGGACGCCGATACCCCGCCGGTTGTTGGATCGGTGAGCACCGTTACGAAGAAGTTACCCGCCTCCATGAAGCGCGCCACGGCAGCCGTCGTCTTTGCCAACTGTATGAGCGCCACCATCCCCTCTTCCATGCGGGCTCCGCCAGATGCCGCGAAGATGATGCACGGCACCTTCCTGCGCTCGGCCTCTTCGAGCAGGAGCGTGATGCGTTCGCCGGCCACGCGACCCATCGTGCCGCCGCGAAAGTGAAAGTCCATGACGCCGAGCGCGACCGGATGTTCGCCAACCGTCGCGAAGCCGCAGACGACGGACTCGGACAGACCGCTGCGCTCGCGATCCGCGCTGAGCTTCGCGGGATAGGGCTTCCTGTCCGACCATCCGAGCGGATCGCTCGACACGACCTCCTCTCCGATCTCGGTGAAGTCGCCGTCGGCGATCGATCGGATGCGATCGTGGGCACCCATGCGAAAGTGATAGCCGCAGCGCGTGCAGACGTCGAGGTTAGCCGCGAGCTCTCGGCGGTACAGCACCTCGCCGCACTTGGGGCACTTGCTCCACAGCGCCGCGTCGTTGCGGTCTTCTTTCTCACGCCGACCTTCGGCGGATCCGGCGATGACGCGCCGCCACTCGCGCATCAGGCCTTACGCTCCTTGACCGGCAGCAGCCAGGCCGTGTACAGCCGCCGGAGCTGCCTGAGGTAGTTGAAGATCTCGCGATTGTTGAGTTTGGACTCGCCCGCGACACGATCGGTGAAGACGTACGGCACTTCGATCGCCTTCCTGTACTTCGCCTTGGCGATCACCTCCAGACCGATCTTGAAGCCGATCGGGTCGAGCGTCACGCCCTCGAGCGCGTCGCGCCGCACGAGAAAGTATCCGCTCGTCACATCCTTTACGCGGGTGAGAGGACGCGCCAGCCAGCACGCGACCAGTGATGTCACGATGCGTCGTCTCGGCCAGTTTGCGATTCCGCCGCCCGGAACGTAGCGGCTTCCGACCGCGAGTCCATACTCGCCCGACTCCAACGCCTGCACCATCCGGGGCAGCGCGTTGATGTCGTGGCTGAAGTCCGCGTCCATCGCGCCGAGCGCGAGCGACTCGGGACGAGCGATCTTCCAGCCTTCGATGACCGCGCTGGACAAGCCGAGCTTGCCGCTACGGTGCAGGCATCGTACCGGCAATTCGCCCGAAAGCTGCTCGACGACGTCACCGGTGCCGTCCGGCGAGTTGTCGTCCACAACGATGATCTCGCCGTCGAGCCCGTTCGCCGCGAAGGTCTCGGATAGCGCCCGCAGGAGCTTGCCGATATCGGCAGCCTCGTTGTAGGTCGGAATGACGATCGAAAAGGGTAAGGGCATGCGCAATCGCTGTTTCTACGACGTTAAGGCGCCTATCACCGCCAACAGCACCATCGCCGCGGTATCGGTGCGTAGGATGCGTGCGCCGAGCCACACCAATGTGGCCCCGCAGCGCTCGGCGAGCTCGGCTTCGGCATGGGTGAAGCCGCCCTCCGGCCCGATGACGACGAGCAGGCGCCCCGCGTTAGGTAACGCGGACCGCAGCCGCTCGCGCAGCGCTATGGGCTGCGCCGTCTCCCACGCGAAGAGCACCGCCGCATATTCTTCGAAGCGTTGCGCGAGCGTCCCGAAGTCGAGCGGCGCAACGATCGACGGGATGTTGCGTCGCCCGCACTGTTGCGCGGCGGCGCGCGCCAGCCGGCGCCAACGTGTGAGCTTCTCGGCCCCGACGGCGCGGCCGACACTGCGCTCGGAGTAAAACGGGAGAAACGCCGCGGCACCCAGCTCCGTGCACTTCTCGATCACAAATTCCATACGCCGTCCCTTGGGCACTGCCTGCGCCACCTCGACGTCCAGCGCGAGTGCGCGTTCCACACCTTCGACGACGCGTTCGACGAGGGTCGCGCGCACAGCGGGCTCTACGGCATCGATCGCCGCGACGAACGCCCCCGCCGTCGAGTCGATGATTTCGAGACGATCGCCGGCGCGCAGACGCAACACGTGTGCGATCTTGTGCGCGTCGCCGCCGGCGATCTCGACGCTGCCGCCAATCTCGCCACGACCCTCGACGAAGAATCGGCGGGCCGCGGTCACTACTCGGGGCGAAACGCGTCCTTCACGCGCTCGAAGAACGTGCGCTCTTCGACGGCGTCGCCGCCCGCGCGCGCGTACTCTTCTAAAAGATCTCGCTGCCGTTTGTTGAGCTTCGTCGGGACCGCGACGTGGATGGTCACGTGATGATCACCGCGCTGCGTGCCGCGTATGCTCGGCATGCCGTAGCCGCGCAGCCGCAGCCGGGTACCAGACTGCGTCCCCGGCGACAACGTGACTTCGACGTCGCCTCCGAGCGACGGCACGTCGATGGTCGTGCCGAGCGCCGCATGCGGAAAGCTCACCGGCACGTCCACGAACGTGTCGCGCCCGTCGCGCCGGAAGAGCGGATGCGCGCCGATGCTCAGGTACGCGTACAGATCGCCCGGCGGTCCGCCGCGGCTTCCCGCCTCGCCGTTGCCGGCGATGCGGATGCGCGATCCGTCGTCGACTCCGGCCGGAATCTTGACGGTCAGGCGCGTCTCGATCGCGCGCCGGCCGCGCCCGCCGCACGCGTCGCACGGGTGCGGAATCACGTGCCCCTCCCCGTTGCAGCGCGAGCAAGCGGACTGCGTGACGATCTGCCCCAGCGGCGTGTGGCGCACCGTCTGCGCCATCCCGCTTCCGCCGCAGCGCTCACACGCCACGACAACCGTTCCCCGACGCGCGCCGCTGCCCTCGCAGACGTCGCATTGCGCGAGACGATCGAACACGATCTCGCGGCTCGTCCCGGCATATGCTTCTTCGAGTGGAATTTCGATGTCGTAGCGGAGGTCTGCTCCGCGCTCGGGCCCCGCGCGTCGCGCCGCCGCTCCGCGCATGTTGCCGAAGAACATGTCGAAGATATCGCCGAACGCGCCCGCGCCGAATCCGAAGCCGCCGGGACCGCTAGCGCCGTTGCCGACGACCCCGAAGCGATCGTACTGTGCGCGCTTGTTCGGATCGGACAAGACTTCGTAGGCCTCGTTGATCTCCTTGAAGTGATGCTCGGCCTTCGACTTGTCGTGCGCGACGTCGGGATGGTGCTCCCGCGCCAGCTTGCGATAAGCTCGCTTGATCTCGTCCCCCGATGCGTCAGCGGCGACGCCGAGGATCTCGTAGTAATTCGTGGTGGGCACGCTAGCTTTCCGGAATATGCTCCACGTCGGAGAGCCGCTGGCTCAAACTCTCCGCGGTGCCGGTGGCCAGCGCCAGCAGACGCCCGTACGGCATCCGACGCGGTCCCAGAATCGACAGCATGCCCAACGCGTGCTCGCCGAAGCGGTATGGCACCGTCACGACCGAGAGATCCGCCAGCTCTTCGCTGCCGAGCTCGTGACCGATCTTGACGCTTGCGGCATCCGAGTTCATGGCGTCCGCCACGATCTGATAGAGCGTCTTCTGCTCCTCGACGATTCGCAGGATCGAACGAAGCTTGCGCAGGTCTTGAAATTCGGGCTGATCCAGGAGGTTCTGCGCGCCGGCCGCGGCAATGGTCGGCTGTTCGCTCGAGCGGGCCGTGACGACTGCCGCGACGACCGCGCTGCGCAGATCGTCGGAGACGCCCGATTCTCGCGCGGCAAGCGCGATCTCCCCTTCGGTTGCGTCGCGCAGCGGATGGTTAGCGAGACGCGCGTTGAGCGCGTTCGAAAAACGCGTGAGATCGTCGGGCTGAGCTTCAGCCCGCAGCTCGAATAGGCTTTGCGCGGCGACGCCGAGCGACGTAACGACGACGGCCACGCCGGTGTGCGGCGACAGCCAGATCAGCTGGATGTGCTTGAAGCGCTGCGCCTCTTGCTGCGGCTTCGTCACGAAAGCCAGGTTGTTCGAGAGGCGCCCGAGCAGCCGCGTCGTGCTGTCGATGATCTCGTCCAGCTCGCGGGTCGCATCGCAGAGCTCGTCGTGAATCCGCCGGCGCTCGGTTTCGGTCAGCTCCTCGGGCTGCATCAGCTGGTCGACGTACGTCCTATAGCCCGCGTCGGAGGGGATGCGCCCGGCGGAGGTGTGCGGCTGCACGAGGTAACCGCCGGCCTCCAGCTCGGCCATCTCGTTGCGAACGGTCGCGGAACTCACGCCGAGGTTATATTTTTGCGTGAGCGAGTGCGAGCCGACCGGTTCGGCGGTGGCGATGTACTCGTAGACGACGGTGGCGAGGATGTAGGCTCTGCGCTTGCCCAGCCCGGTGCTATCTATCACCGCCCTACTGTAGCACTCCCGCCTCGGGAGTGCTAGCCGCGGCCGGAGCTTCCGCTCGCTCGATTGCATCGGACAGCTCCTGCCAGCTCAGTCCCCCCACCGAGACGTAGCTGACGTCCCCCAGAGGGTCGAGTACGAGCGTGATCGGCCATTTCGAAACCGAGTAGACGCGGGAGATCGCGCCGCCGCTATCCTCGACGATCGGCAGCGCGATGTCGCGCTCGCGGAGATAGCTGGCCGCGACGTTGGGCATCTCCTCCGAGATCGTTACGATCGCGATGCGGTCGCCGAACGTCTGCTTCGCGCGCACGAAGTAATCGAGCTCTTCGGTGCACGCGTGGCACCACGTGGCCCAAAAATTTATAACGACCACTTTCCCACGAAGGTCGGAGAGGTATTTCGTGCCGTGCGCGCCGGGAATGGCGAAGTTCGGCGGCGGGGCGTCGTAGCGGATTGTGGCGAGTCCCGTTGCAGGCGTGGTCGACGCAGCGAGAAGCAGTGCGGCTAACATCTTTCCAGTGGCTCGAAATCTTCGGCAGGCATGACTGCGTGGCCTAGGTAACTCGCTCGAATGAGCACGCCCGCAATCGAAGCGCTCTTCGAAGAGAGGCGGCGCTTCCCGCCGCCTCCCGAGTTTGCCGCCCAGGCAAACGCGCCGCCGGAGATCTACGCCGAAGCCGAGCGCGACCCCGAGGCGTTTTGGGCGGCCTGGGCGCGTCGCCTCGAGTGGATCAAACCGTTTGAGACGACGCTGGAATGGAACGAGCCGTTTGCGCGCTGGTTCGGCGACGGCGAACTCAACGTTTCTGTCAACTGCTTGGACCGGCACGTGAGCGGTGGACGCGGCGACAAAATCGCCTATTACTACGAGGGCGAACCGGGCGATCGGCGCACGATCACGTACCGCGAGCTGCTCGACGACGTCAACAAGTTCGCCAACGGGCTGCGCGGGCTCGGCATCCACAAGGGCGACCGCGTCGCGATCTACATGCCGATGATTCCGGAGCTTCCCGTCGCGATGCTTGCCTGCGCTCGCATCGGCGCCGCGCACTCGGTGATCTTCGGCGGCTTCTCGCCAGAGTCGATCGTCGACCGCGTCAACGACGCGGAGTGCGTAGCCCTGATCACGGCTGACTTCGGCTGGCGCCGCGGCGGAAAAGTGCCGCTAAAGCGCAACTGTGACGTCGCGATGGAGAAGACGCCGTCGATCAAGCACTGCATCGTGGCGCGGCGCGTCGGCGACGACGTCTTTATGCGCGAGGGCCGCGACCACTGGTGGAGCGAGGTCGTCGCCGGCCAGCCCACCGAGTGTGAACCAGCGGCGATGAACGCAGAAGATCTTCTCTTCCTCCTCTACACCAGCGGCACTACGGCTAAGCCCAAGGGCATCAAGCACACGACGGGCGGCTACCTGACTCACGTCATGATGACCCACAAGCTCGTCTTCGATCTCAAGGAAGACCGCGACGTCTATTGGTGCACGGCCGATATCGGCTGGGTCACGGGTCACTCCTACATCGTCTACGGTCCACTCGCGAACTGCGCGACGAGCGTGCTGTACGAGGGCACGCCGGATTTCCCCGACAAGGACCGGTTCTGGGAGATCGTCGAGCGCTATCGCGTAACGATCCTTTACACCGCGCCGACCGCGATCCGGACCTTCATGAAGTGGGGAACCGAGTATCCGGCGCGCCACGATCTCACATCGCTACGGCTGCTGGGGACCGTCGGTGAGCCGATCAACCCCGAGGCGTGGATCTGGTACCGCGAATGGATCGGCGGCAATCGCGTTCCCGTGGTCGACACGTGGTGGCAGACGGAAACCGGCGGCATCATGATCTCGCCGCTGCCGGGCGTCACGACGCTGCTGCCCGGCAGCGCGACGCAGCCGCTGCCCGGAATCGGCGCGGACGTCGTCAACGATCGCGGAGAATCCGTTCCGCCGGGCGGCGGAGGATACGTCGTGCTGACGCGGCCGTGGCCCGGCATGCTGCGCGGCATCTGGGGTGATGACGAACGCTACGTGCAGACCTACTGGTCAAAGTTTCCACACGTGTATTTCGCCGGCGACGGCGCGCGTCGCGACGCGTCCGGCGACTACTGGTTCATGGGCCGCATCGATGACGTGATGAACGTGAGCGGGCACCGCATCTCGACGACCGAGGTCGAGAGCGCGCTCGTCGATCATCCCACCGTTGCCGAGGCGGCGGTGTGCGGCAAGCTCGACGACATGACCGGTCAGGCGATCTACGCGTTCGTGTCGCTTAAAGGCGATCGCGCCGACACGCCAGAGCTCGCCGACGAGCTGCGCGACCACGTCGCGGCGCGGCTGGGCAAGTTTACGCGTCCAAAGTACATCACGTTCACGCAGGAGCTGCCGAAGACGCGCAGCGGCAAGATCATGCGGCGCCTGCTGCGCGACATCGCCGAGGGACGCACGCTCGGCGACACGACGACGCTGGCCGACTCCTCGATCGTCAAGGAGCTGCAGGAGCGCGCAAAGACGGGAGTGACCCAGGAAGACTGAGGAAGCTCTTTCTAACGGCCGAAGAACGGCTCCAAGTCATCCAGGTGGTCGATCCGCGTAGCGGGCGGCAACGTCGCGAGGATCGTGGCGCCGTAGCGCGTCGACGCGGCGCGCCCGTCCAACAGCGCGACCAGTCCGCGATCGCTGCGGCTGCGGATCAGGCGCCCGAAACCCTGTTTGAGGCGTACCGTCGCGGCCGGAATCATGTAGTGCTCGAAGCCGTCCAGCCCGCGCGCCTCGAGCGCGCGCACGCGCGCCATGACGAGTGGATCGCTCGGCGACGGAAACGGCAGCCGGTCGATGATGACGCAGGAGAGCGCGTCGCCCACGACGTCGATGCCCTCCCAGAACGTCGCCGTAGCGAACAGCACCGCGCCGGGCGTTTGCCGGAACCACTCGAGCAGATACAGCCGCGGCATCTCGCCCTGCAGCCGGACGGGATAGGCGAGGCGCTCCCGCACGAGCGCGTACACTTCGCGCAGGCGCGCGTGCGATGTGAACAGCACGAAGGCGCGACCGCCGCTGCGGTCGAGACACTCCTCGACGAGCGGCGCCGCCCGGCGGGCGAACTCCGACGACTTCGGATTCACTTCGACCGGCGCGATAAAGAGCCGCGCCTGGGTCGCGTAGTCGAACGGCGACGGCGCGATCAGCTCCTGCGCGTCGTCAATTCCGAGCGTCCGGCGCGCGAACCCGAACGACTCGTCCGTCGACAGCGTCGCGCTGGTCAGGACGACGCTATGTGTGCGCGCGAAGAGGGCCGCGCGCAAGAAGTCGGCTACCTCGTGCGGCGCGCACTTCACGCAATAGCCGCCCTCGTTGTCGGTACGCTCGACCCACGCGATCGTCTCCGGTGTTCCAGCCTCGACGCGGTCGATCACCGCCTCGTGCGCGAGCACGCTCCGCAACGCAAGGTCGCGCCGGCGCTCGCCCTCCGCCTCGTTTTCGACGCGCCGCTTGAGCGCGCCGTGCCAGTTGGCGTAGAGCCAATTCTCCAGGCGGTACAGCGTTTCGCGCAGCGACTCGAGCGCGGGCCAGACGGCTTCGTTTGCCGCGATCGGATAGCGGTCGCCGGGGACGCGCGCCAGCGCCGATACCAGGCCGCGGATGCCTGCGTCGAACTCCGCATCGAACGTAGACGGCAGGTCGTAGAAGCGATGCAGCTTGCGCAGCATTCGGCCAACGGTCGCCGCCGAGAGCGCGGCCGTGAGGGCGTCGGTCGCCCAGCGTTCGCACTGGTGCGCCTCGTCCAGCACCGCGACGTCGTACGCAGGCAACAGGCCGCCGCCGCTCGCGAGGTCCAAGAAAAAGAGCGCGTGATTGACGACGATGAGGTCGGCATACTTCGCCTCGTCGCGCTTCGCGAAGAAAAAGCAGTCGCGAAAATGCCTGCAGAATTCGCCGACGCACTCATCCGCGTCGGCGTCGAGCTGCTCCCACTCGTTCACGGGCGGCTGGAAGGGTAGCTCGGCGCGGTCGCCGCTCTCCGTGCGGCCTCCCCATTCCCACATCCGCTGCATCGTTCGCGATGGGGCGATCAATCGGTCGGAGCGCATCAGCTCGAGCTTCTGCCTGCACAGGTAATGGCTGCGCCCCTTGAGCAGCGTGACGCGGACCGGCGTTCCCAGTGCCGCCTCCACGAGCGGGATGTCCTTGTGCACGAGCTGCTCCTGCAGCGCGATCGTCCCGGTCGAGAGCATGACCTTCTTGCCGCTGCGGATCGCCGGTACGAGATAGGCGAGCGATTTTCCGACGCCGGTGCCGGCTTCGACGATCGTGTGCATCCCCTCGAGGATGCCGCGCTCGACGAGCTGCGCCATCTGCAGCTGTCCGGAGCGCGGCTCGTAGCAGGACAGAGTGCTCGCGAACGGGCCGTCCGTGCCGAAGACGTGCTCGAGCGACGTGGTCATTGCAGCGGGTTGTGCGGACCGCCGGGCGTCTCGTATTCCGACTCGAGTTCGCGCCCCGTTCTTGCGTCTACGACGACCGGCACCACGCGGCGCGGTGGAAAATAGATCACGTAGGTCAGCGCAAAGCCCGCCAACAGGCCGGCTACGTGCGCCTGCCACGAGATGACCGGCACTGTAAAGGTGATAATCAGGTTGAGGACGAGGATACCGATATTGGCGCGCACTAGGTCCATCCCCGGCTTCCCGAGCTTGAAACCGATCGCGAAGAGCGCGCCGAAGAGACCAAAGATCGCGCCACTCGCGCCTACGGTCGGAACGTTCGGGGCGCTGAAGTAGACGACGCCGAGTCCCGATGCGATCAGCGAGACCATGTAGACAAGGAGCATGCGCCAAGATCCGAGCGCGAACTCGATGAAGCGGCCGAGGAAGTAGAGCGACAGCATATTGACGCCGATGTGGATCAAGCCCCCGTGCAGGAACGCCCCGGTGAGGATGCGCCACCATTGGCCATCTTGCAAGACGAAGGCGGGAATCAAAGCCCCCTCATACAGCACGCGTTGAATTCCGGCGCTGTTTCCTAAGCCGGATATCATCCCCGGTCCGCCGACCGAAATCTCCCAGACATATCCGATGACGTTGCAGACGATCAAGAAGCGAGTGATCACGCGATCATCACCGTGCGCGCGAGCTCGAGCGAGATCGCGTGGCGCTCGCCGCCGACTTCGATCGTGACCGGTCCTCCGAGCGGTGCCTTGTCGACGACCTCGAGACGTGCGCCCGGGCGCAATCCTACCTGGCCCAGGTAGCGCAAGATTTCCGGCATCTGCTCGGTGACGCCGGAGACGGTCACGCGCGTACCGGGCTCAACCTGCGCGAGCGGAATGCCCTCTCGCACGGGTTCGGTCAAGTCTTTGGGCGGGATCGGATGGCCGTGCGGGCAGGTCTGCGGGTTTCCAAGCGCCGCGACGAGCCGCTCTTCGACGCGATCCGTAATCGCGTGCTCGAGGATGCAGGCTTCGGCATACACTTCATCCCAAGGCATGCCCAAAATGTCGGTCAGCAGCCGCTCCGCCAGCCGGTTGCGGCGCACGACCCCGACCGCGACCTCGAGGCCCTGTCGCGTCAGCCGGATGTCACCGCGAACCTCGTGCTCGACGTACCCCTCACTGACGAGTTTTTTCAGCATCCCGGAGACCGATGCCGGCGCAACGCCCAGCTCGCTGGCCAGCGCAGAGGTCGTGACGCCCGGGCCCTCGCGCTCGAGACGATAGATCGCCTTCATGTACATTTCGAAGGACTCGGCAAAGTGCGAATGCGAGTGGCCGGGCATATCTCGTTCTAACTTCGCGGACCCGCGTGGAGTTCCGCAATGGCCGCGGTCAGCCGCGCCTCCATCGCCCGCTTCTCGCCTTCCCCGGCGAAGCTGGCGTGGATCGCGTTGCGGACGTAGCGCTGCAGCGCCTCCGGACCGGCGGTCCGCTCCACGATCGCGTACTCCTCCCGCAACGTCGTGCCAAAGATCGCGGGGTCGTCGCAATCGATGGTGACGACGCAACCGAACTGGTCGAACTCGACGTGGGGATGCGGATGGCCCGCGAGCTCCGCGCCGGTCAGGCGATTCGACGTGGGGCAGATCTCAAGCGGGATGCGCCGCTGTGCCAACGTCTCTACTGTGGCTGGATGCTCGAGCGCACGAATTCCATGGCCGATGCGTTCGGCATGCAGCAGCTCGAGGGCATCGCGCACGCTCGCCGGACCGTCCGCCTCGCCGGCGTGCGCCACGCAGTGCAATCCTTGCGCTCGCGCATAGGCGAAGACGTCGGCGAATAGCCTCGCCGGAAAGCGAGCCTCGTCGCCGCCGAGCGCGATGCCGATTACGTCGAGATCGGTCATCGCCGCCATCGCTCGCGTCGTCGCCAACGCGCTCTCGGCGCCGAAATTGCGCGTCACGTCGGCGAGCAGCTTGAACGTCGCGCGAGGCCGCGCCTTGCGCAGCTCCGTCGCGATCGCTTCCACAGCAGCGCGGACGTCGAGCTGCGGGTTGAAGAACGTCCAGACCGACGGTGAGACGAACAGCTCGCCGTAGATCACGTTCTGCGCCAGCGCGTCCTCGACGAATTCGCGCGCGAGCAGCGCGTAATCCTCGGGATCGCAGAGCGCGCGACTAACCGCGGCGAAGAGCAGCAGGAATTCCTCGAGACCTTCAAACGCATAAGGATCCCCCGCATTGTCATCCTGAGCCCGTCGTGTGTCATCCTGAGCCGAGAGCCTGTCCCGAGCGGAGTCGAAAGAAAGGATGACCGAAGAATCACGTCTATAGCGCAGCGGCACGCCGTGCTTCGCCGCCAACTCGACAAACGTGGGCGCGCGCAAGCAACCTTCCAGGTGACAGTGAAGGTGGATCTTGGGAATACGCTCCGCGAGCGTTCCAGGGGCCATGCGGCTGCCTTTCGGCGTCGCCCCATCAAGCACCGCGCCAAGCCGCCCCGGCGAATACCCGGCAGGGGCGCAACCCAAACCGTCGTAAACTAGTCGTTCCTATCGCGGGGTGGAGCAGTCCGGTAGCTCGTCGGGCTCATAACCCGAAGGACGGTGGTTCAAATCCACCCCCCGCAACCAAGTCCAGGTCCGACAAATGACTTTTGTTGGACCTTATTTTGAGAACTGTTCGACAGGCTAAGGGTGACACCGGGAGGCTCACGCTCACACGACGCTGCGCATCGAGGTTACCTAATCGCCGCGGTTTCGATGGTTGTGCCGTTTTCGCGCAGTTCGATGCGGGTGAACAGTGTCCCGATGCGCGTAAAGAGCTCGCTGCTTTGGCCTTGCGGCTGGGTCGAGCCGAGATCCGTGGCGCTACCATTGCGGATCCCGTACACCTCATACCGTCCGCTCGCTGCGACGATCACGTAGTACCATGAGCGGTCGCGCGACGTGTGGCGCCACACGCCACCAGTGTCCAGGCCCTTCGAATCGAAGCTGCCGTCGACGGCCGTGACCGTGTGCGCGTCGTCATCGTCGTTGACGAACGTCACGGTCTGCCCTGCGACGATCGTCAGCGTCTTGGGGGTGAAGGCATCATCTTTGATACGGATCGCCGGCGCCGACGGTGAGGCCGTGGCCGGCGCGGTCAGCAGCGCGGCGAGCAGCGCGAGCGGTAAAAATCGTTTCATGCCGGATGTATGCCGCCCGGCGCGATCCGGTTGGGGGCGCGTGCTCGCCGTCTTCGATCGACGCCCACGCCGGGTGGTTCGGGGGTGGGCTCGGACGCGCCACGAGCTGCGGAGACAATTCCGCAGCCTCGGCGCGATAGACCGCGGCGTCCGCAACGCGGCCGTCGCTAAACGCTAGGCGGCTCATCCAGGTGAGCGTCGCGACGGAGAGCGGGTCGAGCCGCGCGGCGAGGCTAAGCTGCGCCCAACCTTCGCGAAGTTGGCCTTGCCGGGCAAGTGCGATGCCGTACCACTCGTGCCCCGCCGCGTACTGCGGATCCGCGGCTATCGCTCTGCGGAACTCTGCCGCCGCCGCCGTCGCCCGCCCGGCGTGGAGCTCGGCGAGGCCCAAAGTGGCGTGTGCGGGCGCGGAGCCCGGATCGAGCGAGAGGGCCTCCATCGCGTAGACGCGCGCTCGCGCGAAGTACACGCTCGGCCGGTGCGAGCCGTAGCAATAATCGCCCATGCTCTCGTTGGCATCGGCCAAGCCCACGTAGCCGAGCGGGCTCGTCGGGTCGAGGTCGATCACGCGCGCGAAGTAACGCATACTGTTCTCCACGCCGGCGGCGCTTCGCAGATTCCAGTAATAGCGGCCGATGGCATAGAGCCGCGCCCCTTCCACCGATAGCGGTGTAGGCTTTGGCGCGCCGGTCGATCCGGTGTAAAACGCAAAAGCGACTCCTAGCGCCGCAACCAGAGCGATCGAAGCGATACGCGGCCAAGCGAAGAGCCGGCGGCGGCGCTCTATCGCGGGAGCGGCAGGCGCAACGGTCGCGCGGCTAACCTGGGCTCGGAGCCGGTAACCGTATCCGGAAACGGTTTCGATTGACGTTTGATCGCCGTAAAGACGAAAGATCTTGCGCAGCACGTAGACGTTTTGCGCGAGGTTGCTCTCCTCGACGAAGCGGTCCGGCCAGAGGCGCTCCATGAGCGCCTCCTTCGAAACCGCCATTCCGGACGACTCGACGAGCGCGATCAGCGTCTCCACGACCTTCGCCCCGGCCCCGACGGACTTCCCCGAATGCGTCAGGGCACGCCGCTCGACGCAGAGCCGGAAGGAGCCGACTTCATAAACGATCATCGCGGTCTCCATCAAAGCTTTTTGATGGCGCTTCTCAAGACGCCCCGGGCGCCAACGCTCACGATAACGACTATGGTAAAAAGAGCCGCCTTACTCCTGGCCGGCGTCGTCCTCTTGGCCGAGGCGCCGGTGCCCCGTAGCGAGATCGCCTCGCGGACGTTTCTCGTCGGTACGTGGCGCTGCAGCTTCACCGTCGGCGACGAGGCCGGGAACTACTCGACGATGTGGTCTCGCATTCTTGACGGGCGATGGCTACGGCAGACGTTCGACCAACCCAAGCAGGCACGCGCGCCTCGGTTCCAGGGCGAGTTCCTCGTCGGTTACGATCCGGATCGGCGACAATGGGTCCGCTTCGGGGCGGTGAGCACGGGGCAGTACTTCGCGATGCGCATGGTCGACGACGGTGCGGGCGGGTGGAACGTTACGTACGTGAGCCTCTTCGGGCGCGGGCGATCTTTGCCGTCGACGGGCTACGATGCGCGGTTCGTCCGCAAGAGCGACACGCTGTACACGATCGACGGCCCAACCTACCCGAACGCAGAGAACGTGACCGTGACCGAGCATCACGTGTGTCACAAGATCGTCAGTCTGCCCCGTCCGATCTCGTAGTCGGCCATTCCATAATAGATGTCGAACTCGCGCTCACCGATACGATCGATGCCGGTCGGGAACACGACGCGACCGACGGTGCCGTGCAGCTCGCCGGGTCGCTCGGGAACGAAGAGCGGATCGGGCGATCGAAAAACGATCTGGTCCAAGTGTTGCGCGTCGTGAACCAGCACGCCGGCGCAGTATCGCAACAGCTCCGATCCGCGCGGGTGCGCCAGCGCGTCGACACCGTGAATCACGGAAAGCCAACCCTCGGCAACGCGCACCGGCGGCGTACCTGCGCCGACCTTGACGCTGCCCCAGTTCGCGGGAGGCATCGTAAGGCGGTGCGTTTCGGTGACGGTGCAGAGCGCGCTAAGGTCGGTGCGAACCGCTTCAAGCGGAATGTAGCCGATCGCGATGCCCTCGCGTTCGGTCGGGGGCAGCGATTCGATCACCGAAAGCGCGGTCTGACCGGATGTGGCGAGCAGCTGGAGCGTCGGGCGATGGTAGAACGCGAGCGCTTCCACCCCGCTCGGCGAGGTTACGGGTGCGGGAAAGAACGCCGCGTCCTTGTCGGCTAGCGGAGCGCTGCTGCCCTCGAACTGCATCAAGCCGAGGCGCTGCCATTGCAGGCCATCTTCGGAGACCGCCGCCGCGACCTCCGGACCGCGTGGACCGTACGCAACGTATGCCATCACGAAACGATCGAGCGGCTCGACAAACGTGACGCGCGGATCTTCGCACCCGTAGCCGCCCGGCGCGTCTCGGAGTTCGTATGGCGCCTGCGGCTCGAGCGCGTAGCCGCAGAACTCGACGTCCAACGAGCCGCCGCTGCGCTCGCGCGCGCGATACGAGCCAATGCGCGAGATATTCCCCGGCGCGACCATCCGCGGATAGATCTGCAGCGTGCCGTCTCGGAGCCGAGTGCAGGCCGGATTGATAACGCCGAGGCGCTCGGACGGCATCGCGTCGGGGTCGGGCTTGAGCAGGATCCCGGTGCGGCGGAAGTTCAGGTTATCGAGCGGCACCTTTGAGCAGCCCCGTCTCCTTCCCGACGTTCTCGAACGCGCGCAGCGCGCGGTCCATTTCGTCCTGCGTGAGCGCCGCGCTGATCTGCACCCGGATGCGCGCCGTCCCCTCGGGCACGACCGGATAGCCAAACCCGGTGACGAAGACGCCGGCCTTCAGAAGCTTGTCGCTGATCGCGATCGCAAACGACGTCTCGCCGACGATGATCGGCACGATCGCGCTCTCGCTCTCGAGCGGCTTGTAGCCGATCCGCTTGAGCCCGTCGCGAAAATAGCGCGTTTTCTCGCGCAGGCTCTGCACGAGCTCGGGGTGATCGTCCAGATAATCGATGGCGGCCATGGAGCTGCACGCCACGGTCGCGGGAAGCGCGTTCGAAAACAGCTGTGGGCGCGATCGCTGGATCAGCGTGTCGATCAGCGCGGCGCTACCGGCGACGAAGCCGCCCGCCGCGCCGCCGAGCGCTTTCCCGAGCGTGCCCGTGATCACGTCGACCTCACCGGTCAAGCCGTAGTGTTCGATGGTGCCGCGCCCGGTCTCGCCCATCACGCCGGTCCCGTGCGAGTCGTCCACAACGCTGATTGCGCCGTACTTCTTGGCGAGCGCGGCGATCTCGGGCAGCTTGGCGAGGTCGCCTTCCATCGAGAAGACTCCGTCGGTAACGATGACGATGGGGAAGCAGCCCTGCACGCTCTTCAGCTTCTCCTCCAACGCGCCCATGTCGCCGTGCTTGAAGCGCTCGCGCCGCGCCTTCGATGCGAGCCGAACGCCGTCGATGATCGAGGCGTGATTGAGCTCGTCGGATACAATCGCCGAGCCTTCGTCGCAGATCGTCGGGAAGAGTCCGGTGTTGGCGTTCCAGCACGAGACGTACGTAAGGGCCGCCTCCAGCCCCAAAAATTTGGCGATGCGGTCCTCGAGTACACGATGCACGTCGAACGTTCCGCAGATGAAGCGCACCGACGCCGTGCCCGCGCCGTACTTGTCGAGCCCGAACTTCCCGGCCTCGACGACCTCCGGCTGATCCGCAAGGCCGAGATAGTTGTTGCTGGACAGCACGATGACGTCGCCGGCCTCCTCCATGTGCACCTCGGGCGCCATCGGGGTCGTCAAGTGACGCAGGTGCTTGTAGGTTCCGGCCTTTTTGAGCGCATCGAGGTCGTCTCGCAGCTTCGCTTCGAACGCTGAACTCACTTTGCAACGTCTCCTTTGAAGTCGAGTACGATCTTGGCCGCCTCGCCCTTGTCTGTCAGTTCGAATGCGTGCTGGAACTGATCGTACGGTAACACGTGGGTGATGATCGCCCGCGGGTCCACTCGCCCGCTCTTGACGAGCGCTTCCGTCTGGTACCACGTCTCGAACATGCGCCGGCCGTTGATGCCGAGCACCGTGAGGCCCTTGAAGATGATTCGCTCGGCGAGATTCAGACTCACGTCGCCTGACGGAATGCCGAGAAGCGCGGCGGTTCCTCCGTTACGCAGCAGCTGCAAACCCTGATCGATCGCTGCGGCGTTGCCGGACATCTCGAGCAGCACGTCCACGCCGTCGCCGCGGGTTCGCTCGCGAATCTCCGTGACGAGTCCAGGCTGCGTCGCCAGAAACGTCGCGTCGGCGCCGAGGCGCTGGGCGAGCTCGAGCTTGGCCGGATTTACGTCGATCGCGTAAACGGCCGTGGCGCCGGCTGCGCGCGCCACCGCGACGGCCATCAGCCCGATCGAGCCCACACCGGTGATCGCCACACTCTTGACGCTGACGCCTGCGGCCATCACGGTGTGGACGGCGTTGCCGAGCGGATCGAAGATCGCGGCATACACGTCGGGAATCGCGGGATCGAGACGCCACACGTTGTACTCGGGAATGGCGACGTACTCCGCGAAAGCGCCGTCACGGTCCACGCCGATGATCTCGACGTGTTCGCAGATATGCGCCTGTCCGGTGCGGCAGAGCAGACACGTCAGGTCCACTATGTGACCTTCGGCAGACACGCGCTCGCCCACACGCACGGAGCGCACGGCGTCGCCGACGGCCGCGACGGTTCCCATGAACTCATGCCCGATGACTCGCGGTGGCTTAATCCGTTGCCGCGCCCAGCTGTCCCAGTTGTAAATGTGAAGATCCGTGCCGCAGAGCCCCGCCTTTTCGACGCGGACTAGGACGTCAGTGGGCCCGATCGACGGTACCGGCACATCGGTCAACACAAAGCCGGGCTCGGGACCCGGCTTGACGAGCGCGCGCATCGAGGAAGCCATGACGGCGCGGTATTTCACTCGCGCGAGGGGAAACCCCCGCGCGCTAGACCGCTTGCTGGTCCGTCGTAAAGACCGCGAGATCCCGCGGCGTGATGAAGACTTCCTCGCCGCTTCGTAGCGCGAGGGCGCGGAAACGCTCCGGCGCCATCTCGACCCGAACAGGCGCGCCCCACTCCGTCACCGCCTCGACCTTCACGACCGGCCCCGCCGCATTGATATGCTTCGTAATCGCACGGAAATAGTTGGCGCCCTGCGGCTGACGCGCGACGTCCAACGCGTGTGGGCGCACGAAGACGAGGTGACCGGTCGCCTCCGGGTTGATCTGCGGCGTTCCGTTCTCGATGCGCCCGTGGAAGAGGTTGACGTTTCCCAAGAAGTTGTAGACGAACGAGCTCGCCGGGTGATGATAGACCTCGTCCGGGCTCCCGACCTGCTCGATTCTCCCGCCGTTCATCACGGCGACCTGATCGGAGACCTCGAGCGCTTCCTCTTGATCGTGCGTCACGAAGACGCTGGTGACCCCGACCTCGTCGTGCAGCTGACGCAGCCACCGGCGCAACTCCAAGCGAACCTTTGCGTCGAGCGCGCCAAAGGGCTCGTCCAGCAGCAGCACGCTCGGCTCGACCGCGAGCGCGCGTGCCAGCGCCACGCGCTGACGCTGGCCGCCGGAGAGCTGCGACGGATAGCGCCCGGCCTGGTTCCGCAGGGCGATCAGCTCGAGCAGCTCCGAGACGCGCTCGCGAATACGCTGCGCACTTGGGCGCGTGCGCCGCGGGCGGACACGCAGACCAAACGCGATGTTCTCGAAGACGGTCATGTGACGGAAAAGTGCGTAGTGCTGAAACACGAAGCCGACTCGCCGCTCGCGCGCGGTGCGCTTGCTGAAATCCTCGCCGTCGAACTGCACGATGCCGGAGTCCGCGATCTCCAGCCCCGCGATGATGCGTAGCAGCGTCGTCTTGCCCGAGCCCGATGGGCCGAGGAGGGCGACGAGCCGCCCGCTCGGGATCTCCAGGTCAACGCGATCGAGAGCCGTGAAGTTTCCAAAGCGCTTCGTGATGTTCTTGACCGCAATGCTCATGCCACGTGGCCTCCGCGCGTGCCGACGCGCCATTCGACGAAACTCTTGATGATCAGCGTTGCGAGTGCCAGGAGTGTCAAGAGCGAGGCGACGGCGAATGCCGGAACGAATTGATAGTCGTTGTAGAGAACTTCGATTTGTAAAGGCATCGTATTCGTGAGGCCGCGGATATGCCCGGAGACGACGCTGACCGCCCCAAACTCGCCCATCGCGCGAGCGTTGCACAGAATCACACCGTAGAGCAGCGCCCACTTGACGTTCGGCAGCGTTACTTTCAAGAACGTCTGCCAGCCGCCGGCACCAAGGGTCAGCGCGGCTTCCTCCTCGTCGTTCCCCTGCGCCGCCATCAGCGGAAGCAGCTCTCGGGCGATGAACGGAAACGTTACGAAGATCGTGACGAGGACGATGCCCGGAACCGCGAAAATGACGTGGACGTCGTGCGCCGTCAACCACGGGCCCATGACGCCCTGGGCGCCGAAGAGGAGCACGTAGACCAGGCCGGCCACGACGGGCGAGACCGAGAACGGCAGGTCGATCAGCGCGATCAAGAGCGTCTTGCCGAAGAACTCGAACTTACCGATCGCCCACGCGGCGCATACGCCGAAGACGAGGTTCGCCGGAACGGCAATCGCGACCGCCAGGAGCGTCAGCCGAATCGCCGCCAGGCTGTCGGAGTCACGGAAACTCGCGAAGTACGCCGCGATTCCCTGACCAAAAGCGGCGGTGAAGATGATGGCGAGCGGCGACAGCAGGAACGCCCCGAGAAAGACCACGGTCGCCACGATCAGCGCGCGGCGCACGGTCGCCGATTCGCCGACGGCGGGCGCCCGCCCGAGCGGAATCGTCCCTACCATAGATAGTTCGACGACAGTGAAGCCACGATGAGCAGCGCGGTTAACGAGAGCGGCGACGTAATCGGCTTGTCGCGATGGGACTTAGCTTTCGACCGCATTATGGCGCCTCGATGAGCGGCCGAAGCGAGGGAGCAGCGACGGTCTCTCGACCCTCCCGCCGAGTGCTCCATCGTTGCATCATGTTGATGGCAAGGAGAAAAACGAACGAAACGATCAGCATGACGACCGCGATCGCCGTCGCCCCGCTGTAATCGTACTCCTCGAGCTTTGTAACGATGAGCAGCGGGGCTATCTCGGTTCTCATCGGCATATTGCCGGCAATGAAGATTACGGAACCGTACTCGCCGACGCCGCGCGCGAACGCCAAAGCAAAACCGGTGAGCGCCGCTGGAAAGATCCCGGGATAGAGCACGCGCGCGAACGTCTGCCACCGGTCGGCGCCGAGGCTAGCGGCGGCTTCTTCCAGTTCCTTGTCGAGATCTTCGAGGACTGGTTGCACCGTTCGCACAACAAACGGCAGCCCGACGAACGTCAGAGCGACGACTACGCCCAAACGCGTAAACGCGACGTGAACGCCGGCCGACGCCAGCGGCGATCCGAACCATCCGTTTGGCGCGTAGAGCGTCGTCAGGGCGATTCCCGCCACCGCGGTTGGCAGCGCGAACGGTAGATCGACGAGCGCGTCGAGGATACGTTTGAACGGAAAACTGTAGCGCACCAGCACCCATGCGACCAGCGTGCCGAACGCAAAGTTGAGCGCCGCGGCGATCAGCGCGGCCCCGAAGCTCAGGCCATACGCCGCGAGTGCCCGCGGCGTTAGGACGGCGCGCCAGAACTCGTGCCACCCGAGCTTCGACGTCTCGACGAATGTCGCCGAGAGCGGAATCAGCACGATCAGCGATAGGTAGAGAATCGTGAAGCCTAGAGTCAACCCGAAGCCCGGGATGATGCTCTGGCGCCGGGCGGAGAGCGCTCGCAACATCGTCAATGCGTTTGATAAATCTGATCGAACACGCCGCCGTCAGCGAAATACGTTTCCTGTGCCCGCCTCCAACCGCCGAACCGGTCGATCGTCACGAGCCGCATCGCCGGGAACTGCCCGGCGTAGCGCCGCGCTACGGAGGGCAGCCTCGGCCGAAAGTAATGCCGCGCGATGACATCCTGACCAGCGGCCGAGTACAGATAGTGCAGGTACGCCTCGGCGATCGCGCGCGTCCCCTTCTTGTCAACCACGTTGTCGACGACGGCGACGGGCGGCTCGGCCAGAATGCTCAGGGACGGCCTCACGATCTCGAAGCGCCCGCGGCCGAGCTTGTTGACCGCGAGCAGCGCGTCGCTCTCCCATGCGATCAAGACGTCGCCGATGCCGCGCTCGACGAAGGTCGTCGTCGAGCCGCGCGCCCCCGAGTCGAGCACGGGGACGTTCTGATATAGCTTGCCGACGAACGCCTTGGCTGATGCGTCGTTACCGCCGCGCTGCGCGAGCGCGTACGCCCAGGCCGCGAGGAAGTTCCACCGTGCGCCGCCCGACGTCTTCGGATTGGGCGTAATGACGCCGACTCCGGAACGAACGAGATCGTTCCAATTGCGGATGCGCTTCGGATTGCCCTGGCGCACGAGAAAGACAATCGTCGACGTGTACGGCGTGCTGTTGTCGGGAAGGCGCGTCTGCCAGTTCGGCGGCAACAGCTTCGCCTTGTCGGCGATGGCGTCGATATCATATGCGAGAGCCAGCGTGACCACGTCCGCTTGGAGGCCATCGATAACCGCGCGAGCCTGCTTTCCGGAACCGCCGTTGCTCTGCTGGACGGTCACGCTCTGGCCCGCCTTTGCCTTCCAGTAGCGCGCGAAGACGGCGTTATAGTCGTCGTAGAGCTCGCGCGTCGGATCGTACGAGACGTTGAGAATTGTGGCCGGCGGCGCGTCGGCGCGCGCCGACACCGCCGCGCCCAGAATTAGCGCCGCCAGCGCGATGTACGTGGAAGTCCTCATAACGAGAAGGGGCCCCTCTTTCGGTTGCGGCAAAAAGTGAACTCTAGTCACTTTCGCGGCTTCCGATTTAATAACCTGGGTCACTAAATAGGTAAAAAGAGAACCGCCCAGCGGACCGGCTGGGCGGTTCTCCCTTCCCTTGCTTAGGAGGCGTTAGAAGTCGTACTCGACCTGCGCGCGGTTGTACTTGAACAGCGGCAGGCCGCCGAACTCCGATTGCCCGATCGGCGCGCCCGGCGCGCAGCTCGTCGTGCCGGCCGCGCCGCAGAATGTGTTGCTCAGCGAGCGCTGGATGTAGCGATAGCGCAGCACGAGGCCATGATAGGGGCCCTTGCCCGAGTAGTGGCTGAAGCGGTAACGTCCGTCGAGCACCCAGATGTTGGTGTTCTCAGGCGCGAGCGCGTTGCCGTAATTGTACCACGCGTCGGTTGCGATAAAGACCCACTTCTTGTTGGTCGAAGTGTACTGCGCCCCGACTTTCCAGGACGTGCCCGGCGCGCGCCGGTCGGCCATGCCCTGCGAGACGCTGGTCGTGAAGAGGGGATCGCTGTCGTAGTTATCCGTATACGGGCTGGCCCAACCGCCGTAGTAGATCTGCGCCGGGCCGTTGGTATGCGGCTGGAAGCACTGCGCCGCGTTGAGGGGCAGGAAGTAGGCCAGCGTGGCCTTTGCGGAGATCTGGTAGTTCGAGTTGTTGCAGGTCACGCCGTTTGGCAGATTGATCGTGTCCGTCTTCCACGGAATTGCGTCGTAGCCGGCGGTCAGCTGGAAGTTCTTCGCCACGGTGACGCCGATCTGCGCGCCATACGCTTGGCTATTGATCTTGCCGATGTAAGACTGTCCCGCGTTTTGCTCGGTCCCGCCTTGCACCGCGATGAACGGCGCCCAGCTTCCGGGGAACGTGTACTGGGCGTCGCCCCACCACATATTGACGAGATCGCTCACGCCGTAAAAGTATCCATCGGCCGCGAGTCCAGTGCCCGACGGATTGGCATAGCCCAGTTTGCCCATCGCGAAACCGTTGGTGAAGATCCCCGTGCCGCCGGGGACGATGATATTGTTGGCCAGACCGTTGTTGCCGGCCGGATAACTCGTCAGTAGCGTTTGGCGACCAAATGACGAGCTCGTGCGGTTCTCGTACGCCAGCATGTCTGCGCCTTGCACGGTGATCCCGCCCGGCGTCGTGTAGCCAAGATAGCCGCCTTCGAACGCGGCCGGCTTTAAGCGCGAATCCGCCGGGTTCGCCCACGGCGAGTTGAACGTGATGTTGCCCATCGCGCCGTCCCACCCGTACGCTTTGTATTTCAGGTACGCCTCGTAGAACGTACTCAACGTGAATCCGGGCAGCGTGTCGTCCGGATTAGTGTTCGGAGGAACCTGCGAGACGCACGGCGAGCCCTTGAGGTGGTTGGCCGGAACGACGCACGGGCCGTTGATCGGATTGGCATACAGGTACGTCCCGCCGATGCCCCAACCGCCACCCGGGAAGTCGTACTCACCGCCGAGCGCCACCGCGCTATTCCAAGACGCCTGATTCACGCCCGCCGTGCTGTATTTTGCACCGGGCGTGAAGTTGAACTGGGCTCCCGGATTGTTCGACGCATTCTGACGCGTAAAGTAAAACGAACGAACGAAACCGTGAATCGATAGCGGATTGGGCGTCCGCGGCGGCGGCGGAAGCGGCGCGACCGCAGCCGGCGGCGGGGGTGCGGGCGCTTCGGTCGGCGGGGGCGTCGCCGGAATGTAGCGCACGACCACCAGCCGGCGATCCGGCACCCACTGCACGTACGCTCCCATGCCTTCGGAAATCACGCGCACCGGCACGAGCACGTCGCCCTGATAAAGAATCGGCGGCACGTCGAGTGGACGCGACTCGCCGTTGATGATGACCTCCGGCTTGCCGACGGTTACGCGAACCTCGGCGCCGGACTTCGAAACTACCGCCGTCTTGCTGGACGGATCGTACGACACCGTTGCGCCCATCTGCTCGAACATCGAGCGCAGCGGAATCAGGATCGTCCCGCCGCGCACCAGCGCGGCCAAGACCCGGCCTTGCTTAAGGACGTCCGGCCGCGAGTAGACGTGCCGGTCGTTATAAAGAATGGGAATCTGCCCCGAGGGCGGAGTGCCGAAGTTCGCGGGCGGCACGGACCCGGTCTGCGCCACGGTCGTCGCACTTAGCGCCGGCGCGATCGTGACCGCCCCGGCGAGAGCTGCGATGAGTCCCGCTCGAGCACAAGCAGTCTTCATAAAGAGAAGGAGCCTCCTGTTCAGGGAAGTAACTGAAGTCAATTTCTTTGGAGCGCCCCGGTTAACCTTGGTCACTTTTTTGAGCCGGCACGCATCGTTAGGGACGGAAATCGCCCGGCTGCACAGCCGGGCGATTTTTGGCGTAGACGCACCCCCAAAAATCTCCGTCGCGGCGCACAAGACCCGGACGATCAAAGGTGACACCGCAATTAGTCTATCGCCCGCTGATTAAGCTCTTCTTAACAACCGTTTAACCGAAGTGGCGGGGAAACTAGCCGTAGCGACCCGTGATGTAGTCTTCGGTGCGCTTGTCTTTGGGCTTGGTGAAGATCGTCGCGGTCTTGTCGGTCTCGACCAGTTCGCCGAGCAGGAAGAACGCCGTCTTGTCGCTCATGCGCGCGGCCTGCTGCATCGAGTGCGTAACGATGACGACGGTATAGTCCTTCTTGAGGTCGCCGATGAGGTCTTCGATCTTGCTCGTCGCGATCGGGTCCAGCGCCGAAGCCGGCTCGTCCATCAAGATGACTTCGGGATCGACCGCGAGACAGCGAGCGATGCAGAGCCGCTGCTGCTGGCCGCCCGAGAGCGCCAGCGCGGAGCGGTCGAGCCGATCCTTGACCTCGTCCCAGAGCGCGGCGTGCCGCAGGCTGCGCTCACAGATTTCCTTCAGCGTGGCCGTATCGCGCTCGCCATGGATACGCGGCCCGTATACGACGTTGTCGAAGATTGACTTCGGAAACGGGTTGGGGCGCTGAAAGACCATACCGACGCGATAGCGGACCGTCACGGGATCGATGTCGGGGGCGTAGATGTCCTGGTCGTCCAGCAACACGCGCCCTTCCACGCGAGCTCCCGGCGTCAGGTCGTGCATTCGATTCAGCGCGCGGATGAACGTGGACTTTCCGCAGCCCGAAGGCCCGATCAGCGCCATCACTTGATTCGCGGGCACGTGGAGCGACGCGTTACGGATAGCGTGAAAGGCGCCGTAATACACGTCGAGGTTTTCGACGTTGATCTTTGGCTCGATCGAAACCGAAACCACGTCTTCGGTACTCACGAACATGCGCCGCCGGTATTCGTCATGCGATTCGGATTGCCCGTCTTAAGGCCGTTTAATGCGCATGATGGGGAGCCGAATCGTAAACGACGTGCCCCTCCCCAGCATCGACTCAGCCGAAATCGCGCCACCGTGCGCGTCGACAATGCCCTTGACGATCGCGAGCCCGAGGCCCGCGCCGCTGCTCCCGCGAGTGCGCGAGCGATCAACCACGTAAAAACGCTCGAAGATGTGCGGCAGGTCGCGGTACGGGATGCCCTCTCCCGTGTCGCGGACGCGCAGCACCGCGTCGCTGTCGCGCGCATCGAGCTCCACGCGGATGCGCCCGCCGCCCGACGTGTGGCGCAGCGCGTTGTCGATAAGATTGACGAAGATTTGCGACAGCCGATCGGGATCGGCTTCGACGCGAACGGGCCGCAGCGGGTTGAGCTCGAGCGAAATGCCCTTGTTGAACGCCTGCTGCTCGAACGACGCCACGATCGGGCGAGCGACCTCTTCGAGATCGACGTCGCGCAAATCGAGCTTGAGCTGACCCGACTCGGCGCGCGCCTGTTCGAGCAACTGACCGACGAGCGCGGTCAACCGGTCCACTTGAGCGAGCGCCTGGGGAACGAAGAGGTCGCGCGCCTCCTCTTCGGGAGCCTCGAGCACAGTCTCGAGCATCAGCTTGATCGACGAAAGGGGCGTGCGCAGCTCGTGCGAGACGTTGGAAAGAAACTCTTTGCGCGCCCGGTCGAGGCGCACGAGCCCGGTCTGATCGTCGGAGAAGATGACGACTCGCGGCATATTCCCGTTCTCGTCGGCGAGCGGCGACACCGAGATCCGGTAGGTTCGCTGGCCCTGCGCGCCCGTGAGGATGAGCGGCGCCACCGAGGCCTCGCCGCCCAACGCGTCGGCGATGCGGTGCTCCAACTCGACGTTATGGATGGCTTCGATGATGTGGAGGCTCGTCGCGCGGCCCGAATCGAAACCGAACGTTGTCCCAGCCGCCGCATTGGCAAACTCGACGCGCCGCTCGCGATTGACCAAGATGACGCCGATCGGCAGCGCGCCGACGAGGCGCGCGAATCCGCTGTCGGGCGAAAGCGGGGCCGGTTCCGCGGGAGGGGGCGCGGCCTCCTCACTCGATTCGCTTTCCGCGGAGGTCGCCGGGCGGCGGGGAATGCGTCCGAGGGCGAGTCCCGCGGCGAGCCCGGCTACCAGCGCGAAAAGCGACCACTCGAGAGGGGTCAAGCCTTGAACATGTAGCCGCGGCTGCGAACCGTGAGAATGTGCCGCGGCGATCGCGAGTCTTCTTCTATCTTCTCGCGCAGCCAGCGAATGTGCACGCTGACGGTTTGCTGTTCGCCTTCGAAGTCGTATCCCCAGACCTTGTCGAGCAGGGTCTGGCGCGTCACGACGCGCCCCTGGTTTTCCATCAGCACGCGGAGCAGTCCGAATTCCTTGGGCGCGAGGGAAACCTCGGCACCGCGAACCGTAAGCTGCTGCCGCGACGGATCGAGGACGATCTCGCCAAGCGCGATGGCTTCGTCGTGCCCCGACGGCAGCGAGCTCTGGCGGCGCAACCGAGCCTTGACGCGCGCGAGAAACTCGTGCAGGGCGAACGGCTTGGTGACGTAGTCGTCGGCACCCAGTTCGAGCGCCAGGACCTTGTCGATTTCCTGATCCTTAGCGGTCAGCATGATGATTGGCACCGGGCTGAACTTGCGGATCTCCTTGCAGGCCTCGACTCCGTCGAGAACCGGCAACATGATGTCGAGCACGACCAGATCCGGCTGCTCGCGTTGCGCCATTGCGATCGCGCTACGGCCGTCTCCAGCCGTCACGACGGCGTAACCGCTGCGCTCGAGATTAAAGCGCAAGGTTTGAAGGATCGCGGACTCGTCGTCCACGACGAGGATCTTCTTGTTGACCTCCGGACCCTTGATTGCCGTCATTCGCGGCGGCCGCATCTCCGACGTTCCATTCATACGCTTTTGCTATCGCGCTGTAATCCAGCGCGCCGTCCCCTTCTGCGGAGCGAGTGGTATAGAGTTGGTGAGCCAGCGCCGTCGCCGGCATCGGAAGGCTCGCGGCACGAGCCGTGTCGAGGGCCGCGGCGAGGTCCTTGCGGAGCAGATCCAGTGCGAACCCGCCGCTGAAGGTCCCGCCCAGCCACGTCTTGGGCAACCATTCCTCGAGGAGATAGTTCGAAGCCGTCGCCGACGCTAGTACCTCGCGCACAATGCCAAGATCAGCGCCGGCGCGCTGTGCGAACGAGAGGCCCTCCACGTTAGCGATCATGACGTTCGCGATGATGATCTGATTGACCAGCTTGACCGTCTCGCCCATGCCGACCGGCCCGAGGTGATGCGGAGTTCCCATCGCGCGCAAAACCGGTTCGGCGCGCGAAAACGCCGCGGGCGAGGCGCCCACCATGATCGTCAGCGTGCCGTCCTGGGCGCGGGCCGGACCACCGCTGACCGGAGCGTCCACGAATTCGATGCCGCGCTCGGCCAGGCGCTCCGCGAAGCGGCGCGACGCGACGGGCGAGATCGTGGACGTGTCGATCACCAACAACCCCGCCTTCGCGCCCGCCGCGACGCCGCGCACAGCGAAGAGCACGTCCTCTACGTCGGGTGCATCCGGCACGGAGATAACGACGGCCTCGGCGTCGCGCGCCAGACTCGCGGGATCCGCGGCCTCGCGAACGCCATCGGCGCGCAACCGCTCCAACGCGTCGCGATGCCGGTGCACGCTCGCGAACACATCCAAGCCGGCTTTGCGCAACGACCGAGCCATCGCCTCGCCCATCGCGCCCAACCCGACGAACCCGACCCGGGCAATCACGAGCCGCCCCTTTGGGCGCAGCCTCAGGATAACCTTCGGAGCCCGGCGAAGGCGCCCGCATGACCACCGCCACCGCAACTCCTTCGATCGTGCGCCCCACCTTCGACGAGATGAACCTCTCGCTCGGGAAACGGACGCGACTGCACCGTTTGCTATACGAGCACGGCCCCGCCAACGGCACGCTGATGATGCTGCCCATCGATCAGGGCTTGGAGCACGGTCCCGTCGACTTCTTCGACAACCCCGCGGCAATCGACACCGATTGGATCTACCGCCTCGCAGTCGAGGGGAATTTCTCGGGTGTCGCACTGCACATAGGCCTCGCCGAGAAGTACCAGAAGCGGTACGCCGGGCGAGTTCCACTGCTGCTGAAGGTCAACGGTAAGACCAACCTCCCGCCTGACGACGAGGCGTTCAGCCCGATGACGTCGTCGGTCGAGGACGCCGTTCGGCTCGGCGCCGACGCCGTGGGCTACACGCTGTACGTCGGCAGCCCGGCGCAAGAGCTCGACATCGCGCAATGCAACGACGTGCGCCGGGAGTGCGAGCGCTACGGAATGCCGCTGGTCGTGTGGGCCTACCCGCGCGGCTCCGCCGTCAAGGCGAAGGGGGGCATCGATTCGCTCTATGCGGTCGACTACGCCGCGCGCGTTGCGTGCGAGATCGGGGCGGACGTGATCAAGCTCAACGAGCCCGTCTGGAAACCCGACGACGCCGCGAAGCTTCCGAAGCCGTACGACACGCTCGCGTTCGACGACGTCGAAGGCTTACGCAAAGTCGTCAAGTCGGCGGGCCGCTGCCTCGTTCTTGTCTCCGGCGGGAGTAAGATGGGTGACGACGCGACCGTGCACAAAGCGCACGTCGCGATGGCGGCCGGTTGCGTGGGACTGATCTTTGGTCGAAACATGTGGCAGCGCAAGTGGGACGCGGCGCTCTCGATGGCCTCGCGCATCCACGACGTGCTCGCCGACTACGGCCAGCAGCAGTAATCTGGGGCGTTAGGCGCGCTGCACCGCCTGCTGCGCGGCACAGTCGTTGCAGTACCAGCCGATGGCCCCGCCGTGGTCCCGCGGCACCATCTGCTCGCGCGGACCGCGGCGACCGCAGCCGGCACACGCGTACGTTTGGCCGACGGAAGCGGGGCGTGCCGCGCTCTCGTGACGTTTGGCGATATAGAAGATCAGGTAGATCGCCGCGCCGATGACCCACGGCGACCACGCGAAGAACGCATCAAACGCGCCGCCGGAGATTTCGGCGATCACTTCTTGAAATACTCGGCGTTAATTTCGGTGTAGTTCTGCCACTTTTCCGGAACGTCGGAATCGGCGAAGATCGCCTCTACGGGGCAGGCCGAAACGCAGGCGCCGCAATCGATGCAGACTTCCGGATCGATATAGAGCATCTCGTCCTCATCCTTGCCGTGAATGCAGTCGACTGGACAGACGTCGACGCACGACTTGTCCTTGGTTCCGATGCACGGTTCGGTGATGATGTAGGCCATGACGTTTCAGCTTCCCCGCAGCGAAGTCGTGCCCTTCAGGCCGCAGGCCTCCCACGGATTGCGCGGAGTAACCACAGCAGGACGATCGCGCCAATCAGCGCGCAGAGCATGCTTGGCAAATTGAACCCTGTGACGCCCGCGTGACCGAAGAACCGGTAGAGCCACCCGCCGATGACCGCTCCCAGGATTCCGACGATGACGTCGGCGATGATGCCGCCGGGCGCCTCCCCGGGGACGATCCAGCGGGCGACCAAACCGACGATTAGGCCAAAGACGATCCAGGCAAGAATCCCCAACACCCTTCCTCCTTCAGCGTCCGCCAAACATCGCACAGGGAGTTGGCTCTCCCGCGGTGGACGATACGACATTATGAAGCGTACTTTCCTTTGCCTCCTTGGCGCGTTTGCATTGGCGACCGCGGCGGCGTCTGCGGCGCCACCTGCCACGGCGATTACCGCCGGTGGAACCGGCAGCGTTTCGATGCCGCCTGACGTCGCGACAGTTAGCGCTTCCGTTGAAACGACTGCCCAAAACGCCGACGACGCGATTTCGCAAAACAACGCTACGTACAACCAGGTCGTCGCCGCGCTCGAGAAGTCCGGCGTAGCGCGCGGCGACATCGCGCTCACATACTACAACGTGAGTTATAATCCGCCGCCGCAAATCGTGCCGCCGAATCCGACGGGCGAGCGCTATGGCTACGCGGTCTCGCGCAGCTTTTCAGTAAAGGTGCGTCAAATCGGCAGCGCCGGACGGGTCAGTGACGCGTGCATGAGCTCCGGAGCCACGGCAATTAACGGGGTGAGCTTCGGTCTATCGAATCCCGCCACGGCTCGCGAGCAAGCCACCGCAAAGGCGGTGGCGGAGGCGCGTGCCAATGCCGACGCGATCGCGCGCGCCGCGGCGCTGAGAATCGTCGGGATCAAGAGCATCAACCTCACAAGCGAGCCGTCAGGCCCGGTGCCGCTCCTGAGAGCCGCCGCGATGCCGGCGGCGCCTACGCAATTCGACCAGTCCAACGTCAACGTCACCGTGTCCGTGAGCGTCGAGTTCGTAGCCGAGCCGTGACGCCAGACGAAACCTGCCCCAATGAAGCCTGGTAGCATAGGCGATGACTTTTGAGTGTGAAGGTTGCGCCGCTCGTCCGGCTGTCACGACCTACGGCGGCCGCCGCCTCTGCAACGTCTGTGCGCAGAAACGCGCCGCGACGAGCGCGCTGCCGTTCGTCGGGGCCGCCCTGGCGGCGGCCGGCCTGATCGCCGGCAGCGCCCTGCTCGCCGAAAAAATGCAGGGCGGGGGAGCCACCTCGCCGCTGGACGAGCTCGGCAAGCGCTTCCGCGGCGGCACGCCGACGCTGGCGGCGTACTCACGCGATCTGACGGAGCTCGCGCGCAACGGCAAGCTCGATCCCGTCATCGGGAGGGATCGCGAGATCGATCGCGTCGTCTCGATTCTCGCGCGACGCAGCAAGAACAATCCGTGTCTCGTGGGCGAGCCCGGCGTCGGCAAGACGGCGATCGTCGAGGGTCTCGCCGCGCGCATCGTCGCCGGCAACGCGCCGCCGTCCTTACGCGGGAAGCGCGTCCTCGCCCTGTCGCTCGGTCCGCTGGTAGCGGGGACGAAATACCGCGGCGAGTTCGAAGGCCGCGTCAAGCGCATCCTCGACGAAGTCAAGCGCAGCGCGCGCGACATCGTCCTCTTCATCGACGAGCTGCACACGCTCGTCGGGGCCGGTGCCGCCGAGGGCGCACCGCTCGACCTGAGCACGATGATCAAGCCGGAGCTGGCGCGCGGCGATCTGCAGTGCATCGGCGCCACGACGTTCGACGAGTACCGTAAGTACATCGAATCCGACGCCGCGCTCGAGCGCCGGTTTCAGCCGGTTATGGTCGAAGAGCCGAGCATCGACGAGACGATCGACATCCTTCGCGGTCTGCGCGAGCGCTACGCGCGTCACCACAACGTCGTAATCGGAGAAGACGCGATCGAGACGGCCGCGCAGCTGTCGGCCCGCTTCATCGCCGATCGTTTCTTGCCCGACAAGGCCATCGATCTCGTCGACGAGGCCGCGGCGTCCGTCGCCCTGGCGAACAAGGGCGCCATCGATCGGCCTCTCGTCGGCCGCGACGACGTCGCGGCGGTCGTAACGCGCTGGACGGGCATACCGCAGGATTCGCTCACGGAATCGCAGGCCAACCGTCTTCTCGACCTCGAGCGGCTCCTGTCCAAACGCGTCATCGGTCAAGACCGCGCCGTCGCCGGCGTCTCAGACGCGATCCGCCGCGCGCGAACGGGCCTGCACGATCCGCGCAAACCGCTCGGAAGCTTCCTCTTCCGCGGCCCAAGCGGTGTGGGCAAGACGGAGCTCGCGAAGACGCTAGCCGAAGTGCTCTTCGGCAGCGAAGCGGCCCTCGTGCGCATCGACCTCGCGGAGTTCACCGAGCCGCACAGCGTCTCGCGGCTGCTCGGCGCGCCGCCGGGCTACGCCGGTCACGACGAGCCCGGGCAACTCACGGAACCGGTGCGGCGCCGGCCGTATTGCGTCGTTCTGTTCGACGAGCTCGAGAAGGCCCACCCGGACGTCGCGTCGATCCTACTCCAAATTCTCGACGATGGGCGCGTCACGGACTCCAAGGGACGCACGATCGACTTCCGGCACACGCTTATCATTCTCACCACGAATCTGGTGGACGACGACCTCGCCATCGCGCTGCGCTCGGAATTGCTTGACAGAATCGACGAGGTCGTGCCGTTCGAAGAGCTCGGGCTGCCGCAGATCGAGGCGATCGTTACGATTCACGTGGAAGCGCTGGCAAAGCGGCTCGGCGCGCGCAACGTCGCACTCAACCTCTCCGACGAGGCGAAGCTCTATCTGGCTCGAGTGTCGATGGGCGCGGGGGGCGGGGCTCGGTATGTGCAGCGCACCGTCTCGCACTACGTCTCCACGCCGCTCTCGACGGCACTGCTCCGCGGCGAGCTGCGCGAGGGCTCCGGCGCCAACGTGACCCTCGAGGGCGACGCGTTACGGGTTCGCGCCGCGTAGAGAACTAGGGAACGAGCGCGGTGGCCGCATTGGTGGCGGGCGCGAGCGCCAGCGCGAGCGGCGCGCCGATCCCCGTCGCAACAGTCGTCCATGCCGCGCCCGCATACGGCGGAGGATACTCCGTCACCGTGTTGTTCCCGTAGTTGGCGACGTAGAGATTTCCTAGCATGTCGATCGCCAGCGCGACCGGCTGGCTCTGACCGCCGGCGATCGTCGACGGCGGACTCGTGTAAGGGGCGACGTATTCGGTCACCGTGTTTGCACCCTGATTCGGCACGAACAGGTTTGCCGACGCGCTCAGGCCGATCGTACCCTGCTCGTTGATGCCGTTGCTGATCGTCGCGACGGGCGCGCTCGAGCTCGAGAATGGCGACGAGTACTCTACGACGGAGTTCGGCGTCGAGTTGAGGTTCGCGACGAAGAGGTTGCCGTGCGAGTCGAGCGCGAGCGAATTCGGCGTGTTCAGGCCCTTCGAAATGATCGTCGGAGCGCCTCCGTAAGGCGGCGCGAACTCGGCGACCGTGTTGGCGGCGGCGTTGAGCACGAATAGGTTGCCGTTGCCGTCGAGCGCGAGGCTCACGGGGTCGTCCACGTTCGCGGTGATGACCTGCGACGGCCCGCCCACATAGGGCGGCGAGTACATGGTCACCGTGTTGCTGCCGTTGCCGTTGGCCACGAAGAGATCACCGCGGTTATCCAAGGCGAGCGCTTGCGGGTGGTTCACGCCGGTGCTAATCGTGTTCGGTGCCTGATTGTAGGGCGGAGCGTACGCGGTGATGCTGCCGGGCAGATCGGCGACGAACAGGTCGCCGGCCGCGTCGAAGATCAGCGCTTGGGGATTGGTCACGCCGTTCACGATCGTCGCAAGGGGCGTGGTCTGGCCGTAGGCGTAGAGCGTGACAGTGTTGACGTTGGAGTTCGCGACGCCTAGCAGCTGACGGACGTCCACGCGCGCTGTGCCACTGCACACCGCTCCGGGTTGCGCGCAGGGATTCGCGGCTCCCTGATACGTCGCCGTCGCGCGCAGGATGCTCGAGCTCGCGTTGGTCGATGCCGGACCGGAAACGAAAAACTGGTTCGGCGCGAGCGCGCCCGCCTGGGTGACCGCGAGCGGGAGCGATCCGCCGGCCTGGCTGAGCGAGAAGCTCGCGCCGGAGCTTCCCACGATGACGTTCTGGTCAGCGTCGAACATCTCGATGAGCAGCGCGTGCTTTCCGGCGCCGTACAGATCGATCCCGCCCTGGCCGTTCGGCGCGCTCATAAATGAGGCGGGGACGATCTGAAGCTGCGCCGGCACGCCGCTCAGCGTGAGGTTCAGCGAGTTCGTCGCGCTCGAAGCCACGTTGAAAGCGACCGCGGCGCTGCCGATCGTTCCCGTATAAGTGCCGGCGGGGAGCGTCAGCGCGAGCTGGCAACTCGTTCCGCCTGGCGCCGGCGAGCAGCCGGTCGCGTTGGGTCCGACCGTCACGCTCTGAGTGATGCTGGTCGGCCCGCTTACGTTGATTGCTAACATCTGCGCGCCGTTGCCGGCCGGCGCGCCGTTCATCGCGGGCGGTGGTGCCGTCGTGACGGGAACCGCACCGCCGAAGGGCTGGGGCGCAGCGGGCGACGGTAGGGCCGGCAGCGACGAACCCCTTGAGAGCGTGGAACTGGCCTGACTTCCCGCCGGCACGAAGATGCGCACGACCGTGTTTCCGGAGCCGCCTGCGCCGAGCGATGCGCCCGCGGGCATCAGCGCGCCGCCCTGACCACCTCCGCCGGCACATCCTATAGCGCACGCCGCCGCGGTCAGAGCCGCGGCGGTATGCAACGCAACGGTTCGGCGAATCACGGTGCTACCGCAAGAGCCGCTCGACGTTGCTGCGCATGTCGGACGGCGAGAGCTCGCCGACGACGATTTTGCGAACGACTCCGCCGCGATCGATGAATACGTGCACCGGCAGCCCGTTGACGTCGTATTGATCGCGCAACGTTCCCGCGTCGATCACGACGGGGTAGCTGAGGTGGTGCTCGGTTCGAAATAGCGACGCCTTCCGGGCATTCTCGAGGACATCTACGCCGACGACCTGCAAGCCTCGGGTGCCGTACTCGCGCTGCAACGCGTCCAGCGCCGGAGCCTCGGCGTTGCACGGCGGGCACCACGTCGCGAAGAAATTCAGGTAGATCGCCTTGCCATGCAGCGAAGCAAGCGCGAGGGTTGGGCCCGGAAGGCTCGCTTCGCTCCAGCCCGGCGCTGCCCGGCCGACGCGAGCGGGACCCGATGCCTCCGCCGGCGACGACGCGTTTCCGCCGCGGCCGCAGCCGGCCACGGCCAGCGCCATCAGCGCGACCGCATTAACGATCCGCTTAGCCATAGCTCGGGTATCCGATCGCGCGGCAGTCACGCTGCATTTGCTCGATCAGTTCGCCGACTCCGGCGAAAAGCCGCTGCTCGCGGACGTAGCGCAGCCCGCGCAGCGCGAGCTCGCGCCCATAGATCGTGTGTTGGAAGTCGCGCAGCCACGCTTCGACTGTGCGGGCGGTTCCCCCGAACTGCGGGTTCGCCCCGATCGATACGAGTGCAGCGTAGTCGCGACCGTCGTAGCGCGCCACAGCCGAATACACGCCGTCCTTGGGCAGCAGCTTGCGCGGAACGCGAACGTTGGCGGTCGGAAACCCGAGCGCGTGCCCTCGGCCTGCACCCACCTCGACAGCGCCGCGGATCTCATAACCGATACCGCCCAAGAGGCGATCGGCCTGCTCTAGATCGCCTTCCGCAATGAGCGCGCGAATCCGTGTACTCGATATCCTTTCGCCGCCGTCGCCGACGTGCGCAACCGGGACAAAGCCGACGCTGCGCTGCGCAAAGTATTCGCGCATCATCTCCACGTCGCCGCTGCGCTTGTGTCCGAATCGAAAAGTCGACCCGACGACGACGCCACGCACACCCAGCCGTTCGACGACTAGCTCGAGGAACGCCTCAGGCGGCAGCGTCGCGATGCGGTCGTCGAACGTCACGAAGAAACATTCCTCAAAGCCGGCCGACGCGAGCAGCGCGAGCCGCTCCTCCGGTGTCGAGATCAACGCGGGCTCCGTCCCGGGACGCAGATGCGTTGCGGGATGGTTCGAAAAGGTGAGGACGCCCGACCGCCAGCCGGGCCTGCGCAGGCGCAGGGTCTGGCGAGCGATCTCGCGGTGGCCGCGATGGAATCCGTCGAGGAATCCGATCGCGAGCACGAGAGGACGCACCGTGTTGCGCGCGAGCTCATGACTGACTTTCAAAGAAAGACCTTACGCGGCGCGAGCAGCGTCCCAAGCGCCTCGCCGACGCCAACGAGCGTGCGCGACGCGTCGCGAACGAAAACGTGTCTTCCGGTTGCGCCCTCCGGCAACGGAACGACGCGCCCCGCGCGAAAATCCGCCGACCCGCGCAAATCCAAGACGATCGTCGGAAAGGGAATGATGTGTTCGGGCGCGATCAGCGCGGCTTCGGGAGCGCGCGCGATCTCGTCGAGCGTGTGCGCCTCGTAGAGCACAAACGGGCCGGAGGCTTCCCGCACCAGAGCGCCCATGTGAGCGGGCGTGCCGAGCGCGGCTCCCAGGTCATGGCACAGCGTCCGCACGTACGTGCCCTCGCTGCATGCGACGCGCAGCCGCGCCACAGCCTGCCCTGAGCGTGTCGAACCGGTCTGCTCTACTCCGAGCATCGTCAGCCCGTAGATCGTGACGGCGCGGGCCTTTCGCTCGACGCTCTTGCCTTCGCGCGCGAGCTCGTATAGCCGCCGCCCCTGGTGTCGCGCCGCCGAGTACATCGGCGGCGTCTGCATGAGCCTTCCGACGAATCTCGGCAGCAACGGCTCTAGCCGCTCGGGCCAATCTTTTGGAGGAGGCGCGCTTTCGAGGGTATCGCCGTGCGCATCTTGCGTCGCCGTGGAGCGCCCGAGCACGAGCGTGCAGACGTAGCTCTTGCGCTGGTCCACGAGGAGGGGGATCAGGCGCGTCGCCTTGCCGATCGCCACTGGGAGCACGCCGGCGGCCTGCGGATCGAGCGTGCCCAGGTGTCCAGCGGCGAGCTTTCGATCGCCGGCGTACAACGCATAGATCCGGCGCACGCGCGATACCGACTGCGCCGAGCTCGGGCCGGCGGACTTGAACAGATTTACGAAACCGATCAAGATCCCGCCCTAACGTAAAGCGCTACAAACCTTCGGCGACGAGCGCCGCTTCCACGGCCGCAAACGCGTCCGGCAGTGAACCGTGATACGTCAGCCCCGAGGCGCGGAAGTGCCCGCCGCCGCCGAGACGGCCGGCCGCCGCCTGAACGTTGATGCGCCCGCCCGAACGCAGGCTCACGCGGATCTCGCCCTCGATCGCCTTGAATAGCGCAGCAACGTCGACGCCCTCCTGCCCCAGTAGCGTGTTGACCATGTCTTCCGTGTCTTCGCCGTCGGCTCCGGTCTGTTCGAGCATCGCATCGTCCACATACGAATAACAGTAGCGGCTCCCGTGTTCGAAACGCATCTCTTCGATGATGCGCCCAAGGAGCTTCGTCGCCGCGACGCGCTTGCGCAAGAATATCTCTTCGGTGATCAGCTCCTTGTCGGCGCCTAACCGCATCAGCTCCGCCGAAAGCTCGAGCGCCTCCGGCGTCGTGTTCGAGTGCATGAAGCCGCCCGTATCGGTCATGATCGTCGCGAGAATGCACGTCGCGATCCGCGAGTCGAGCGGCTCGCCGAGCCCGCGCAGGACGTGCATTACAACGCTGCCGGTCGAGCACTCTTCCTCAAGAACGAGGTTGAGCTTGCCAAAGAGCGAGTTGCCGAGATGATGATCGATGTCGAGCATGTTCGCCCGATCGACCGGCGGCAGGTACTCGCCGGCACGGCGCCAGTCGCTCATGTCGCAGAAAACGAACAGACTGTCCTGCGGCAGGTCCGCCGGCAGCTCGCGCGAGACCAGCTCAGCGTCCGGCAGGAAACGCAGATTGCGCGGCACGGTATCCTGCTGAAAATACGCGACGCGCTTGCCGAGGCGCTTGAGCGCCAGGCCGAGTGCCAGCCCAGCGCCCAGCGTATCGCCGTCGGGCTTGACGTGGCTCACCATGACGAACGAGCCGCGCCGGCGCAGCTCTTCGACGACCTCTTGCGTCGACGCGATTCCGGGCGTGCTTTCGATCATTCGCTCTCTTCCGCCGCGGAGTGCGCCGCCGCCTCGCGAAGCGTCTTCGCGAGCTCGATAGCTCGTTCGGCGGAGCGATCCTCGACGAATACCAGCTCCGGCGTGTGCCGCAGATCGATCTTGCGCCCCAGCTCGCCGCGCAGAAATCGGCCGGCGTGCTGCAGCGCGTCCAGCGATTGGCGCGCCTGATGGCGATCGCCGATCACGGACACGAATACCTTGCAGTGGCGCAGATCGTCGCTCACCTCGGCATGCGTCACCGTCACGAATGCGAGCCGCGGATCTTGAAGCTCCTGCGAAATCAGCGTCCCCAGAATGCGCTGAATCTCGTGATCGATCTTCGCAATTCTCTGCGCCTTCATGCCGCTTCTCCCAATGCTGAAGTTCTGAAATGTTTCGCTATCACAGCTTGACGTGAGGGCGCTCCCAGGGCCGAGCGTCACGCGCGCACCAACTCGGCTGCTATGCGTTCGAGGGCGTAGGCTTCGATGACGTCGCCGTCTTTGAGGTCCTGGAACTTCGCGATCTGGATGCCGCACTCGAAGCCTTCCGCGACCTCGCGCACGTCGTCCTTGAAGCGTCTCAGGCTCTCGATCTCTCCGTCGAAGACGACGGTTCCGTCGCGAATCACGCGCGCCTTGGCGTTGCGCGTGATCTTGCCACTCTGCACGTAGCACCCGACGATGGTGCCGACGCGGCTGACCTTGAAGACCTGGCGCACTTCGGCGCGGCCGAGCACGACCTCGCGCTCGACGGGCGAGAGCATGCCTCGCATCGCCTTCTTCAGATCGTCTTCGATCTCGTAGATGACCTGATAGAAGCGGAGGTCGACGCCCTCGTTCTCCGCGAGGCGGCGCGCGGTCTCGTCGGGCCGGATGTTGAATCCGATCAGCACGCCGTTCGAGGCGCTGGCGAGGTTGACGTCGTTGGGCGAGATCGCGCCCACGCCGCCGTGAATCACACGGATTTCGACGTCATCCGTCGAGAGCGACTCCATTCGGGCGCGCAGAGCCTCCAGCGACCCCTGGCCGTCGGCCTTGATGATCAGATTCAGCACCTTCTTGCCCTCGGCGGGCATCGCCATGAAGGTCTCGAGTGAGACGCGCTGCGATCCGGTCGCCGAAATGCGCACGTCGCGGCGGCGCGTCGCGCGCTTCTCGGCGGTTTCGCGGGCCACGCGCTCGTCGCTAACGACCGAGAGCGTGTCGCCGGCGGCGGGAACGTCGGAAAGCCCCATCACCTCGACGGGAATCGAGGGGCCCGCCTTCTTCACTTGTTTGCCCTTGTCATCGATTAGCGCGCGCACTTTTCCGAAGGTACCGCCGGCGACGACGATGTCGCCGACGCGCAGCGTGCCGTTTTGCACGAGCACCGTGGCGACCGCACCGCGGCCGCGGTGCAGCGCCGACTCGATCACGACGCCGCTGGCGCGCCGGTTCTTGTTGGCGCGCAGCTCGCGGATATCGGCCTCCAGCAGCACGGTGTCGAGGAGGCTGTCGATGCCGTCGCCGGTCTTGGCGGAGACGGGCACCATCTCGACGGTGCCGGCCCAGTCGACCGGCTGAAGACCCTGCTCCATGAGCTGCTGCTTGACGCGATCGGGCTGCGCGTCCGGCCGGTCCATCTTGTTGATCGCGACGACGATGGGAACGTTCGCGGCCTTGACGTGCGCGATCGCCTCCTTCGTTTGCGGCATGACGCCGTCATCCGCGGCGACCACGAGGATCGCGACGTCAGTGACCTTCGCGCCGCGTGCGCGCATCGCAGTGAACGCTTCGTGGCCCGGCGTGTCCACGAAGGTGATCTTGCGATCGTTCCGCTCGACGGTGTACGCGCCGATCTTTTGCGTGATGCCGCCCGCCTCGCCGCCCGCGACGTTTGCCTGCCGAATCTTGTCGAGCAACGACGTCTTGCCGTGGTCCACGTGACCGAGCACCGTGACGACCGGCGGGCGCGGGGTCAGCATCTCGGGCTTGTCCTCTTCCTGCTCGACCGTCACTTCTTCGCCGGCTTCCTTGACGACGGCATTGAAACCGAAGCGCTTCGCGATCTGAATGGCGACGTCGCTCGAAATATTCTGGTTGATCGTTGCCATCGTCCCGATCTTGATCAGCTCGGTGATGACGTCTCGCACCGGGACGATCATCGACGTCGCGAGCTCCTGCACCGTCAAGAGATCCGGGATCTCGATCGTCTCCAGGGCGCGAGCAGGCGCAGCGACGGCCGTCTCGCCCTTCTTCTTGCGTTGCCGCTCCTTTTCGAGGAGCAGCTCCTTCTCTCGATCTTTCTTCGCGGCGGCCTTGTCCTCATGAGTGCGGCGATCGCCTGGGCGCGCCCCCGTCGACGGCGCGGGCGCCTCTCCGGGTACGCCGGGGCGGCCCGGCGCCGGACGGCCGCTGGGGGACATCGGACGAAACGGACCGTTGCCGGCCGGCCTGCGTTGCTGCGGCGGTACGGCGCGCGCGGGCGCGATTAGGCGGCCCGGGACCGGAGCACCTTTGCCGCCCTGGCCGGGCATCGCCTCACCCGGACGAGGCGCGACGCCGGGCCGCCCCGGCAGACCGGTTTGTGGACCGGGCGAGGCCGACGCGGCGGTGGTCGGCGGCGGAGCTGGTCGCTTTGCGACTGACGGCTGTCCGGAGGGCACCGGACGCAGCTGCGGGATCGCCTCGGCGGCAGGCCGGGTGCGTTTGGGCTCGGGGGCAACGGGAGGAGGTGCGACCGGCGCGACCGATGCGACCGACTGCTGGGGACGACCGGTGCCGACGACCGGACGAAGGCGTTGAACCGGAGGCGGCGGGGCCGCCTTGGGTGGAGTCGGCTTCGGGGCCGCTTGGGCCGGCTTGGCGACAGGCTGCGACGGAGCCGCCTTGGGAGCGGGCGGCTTCTCGCTTGGTTTGAGCAGCACACTGCGGACCAGATCCGCGATCGGATCCGGGACGACGCTAAGCTGATTTTTTGCTTCGAAGACGCCGCCGAGTCGCTCGTTGAACAGCGTCGTCAGCTCTTTCGATGTGAGTCCGAGCTCTTTTGCGAGCTCGAAGATCCTTACTTTTCCGGCCAAATTCTCTCTCGAGCGCACAGCACTCGAGTCCCATCAGTTGGTGCGCGGAGCCCCAACCGATGGTTTGGCTCCGCTAGGTGATCAAAGGGTCGCCCTCATCGGAGGGGACGGTCGCCACAGTATTTCATGAGTTCATTTCTTGCATGGGCTCTGTAATTATTAAACCATATTCGGCCGCCGCGGCGCCAAGCCCCGGGTACCGCTTGTTTTTGCGCGCGCGCTCGGCGCACTCGAGCGAGCAAAGGTAGGCGCCCCGGCCCGCTTGTTTGCGCCGTGCGGCCGGCGGATCCGCGAGCCACCCGGTCGACGTGCGAACGAATCGCGTCAGCTGTGCCTGCGTGAAGCGACTTCGGCAGCCAACGCAGCTGCGGACCGGCTTACGCGCCGTCCTTCCCCAATCGCTCGCGGCGAAACTCCTCGAGCTTGCGGATCAGCTCGGCGTCGATCTCCTCGCCGGACGCCTCCGGCGCTTCCACGGCCTCCGGCATCGCCTCAGTCGAGGTTCGCTCCGCGCGCTCCGTGAGATAGCGCTCGCGCGCTTGCGCCGATTCGCTCTCGCTCGCGATGTCCAGGCGCCAACCCGTTAGCCGCGCGGCGAGCCGAACGTTCTGGCCGTCGCGCCCGATCGCGAGCGACAGTTGATAATCCGGAACCACGACCAGCGCGACCCCGTCCTCCTCAAAGAGTTCGACGCCGATGACCTTCGCCGGGGCCAGCGCGTTCATGATGAACGTTGCCGGCGTCGGGTCGTAGCGAATGATGTCGACCTTCTCCCCGCGCAGGTTGTCCGTCACGTTCGCGATCCGGCTCGACTTGGGACCGAGACACGCCCCGATCGGATCCACCTCGGCGCGATTGCTGCGCACGGCGACCTTCGATCGGCTGCCCGGGTCCCGTGCGATTGCCATGATCTCGACCGTGCCTTCCGCGATCTCGGGTACCTCGAGCTCGAGCAGGCGCTGTACCAAGCCCTCAGCCGCGCGCGACAGAATCACCTGCGGCCCCTTCGGCGACTTCTTGACGTCGAGCACGTAGGCGCGAATGAAGTCGTTGATGCGGTAAGCCTCGCCTGGGACCTGCTCGTCTAGATACATGACCGCCTCATCGCGCCCTTCCAGCGTGACGTACATGTTGCGCTGCTCGTAGCGCTGCACGGTGCCCGTGACCAAGTCGTTGAGCTTGCGAACGTACTTGTTGTAGACCGTGTCGCGCTCCGCTTCCCGGATACGTTGCACGATGACCTGCTTCGCCGTCTGCGCCGCGATGCGGCCGAAGTCTTTCGGCGTCACCTCTTCATCGTAGAAATCGCCGGCCTGATACGGTGCTCCGGCCGCCTTCACCGAAATTTCGAGCTTCGGATCCTGCACTTCGTCGACGACGGTACGGCGGTGAAAGACTCGATAAGCGCCGGACTGGCGATCGACGGTAACGATCGCGTTCGACTCGGTCCCGAAGTGGCGCTTATAAGCGGTAAGCAGCGCAGCTTCGAGCGCCTCCAGCAGCATCTCGAACGAGATGTTCCGCTCCTTCGCGATGGAGTGCAGGACGTCGATCAGTTTATCTTCAGTTGCCGTGTTTTCTGCTGTTGCCATGCAATTGTTTCCGTTGAAGTTTGTCGCGCTGGAAGTCTTGGCGCGGGTCGTATTCCAAGCGGGCCGACTTGATCGCCGCGAGCGGTAGCAGGAGCTCGCCGCCCTCCGTCCCCACGACCACCGCTTCGCCGCGCAAGCCGCGGAGGATGCCGCGGTGAGTCTTGGCCCCGTTGATCGTGAGCGTCGTCAGGATCCGCGCGCGCTGCCCCGCGAAGCGCTCGTAGTCAGCCGCGCGGTACAGCGGGCGATCGAGCCCGGCGGATTCGATCTCGAGCGTGTACGCGCCATCTTGCGCGCCGAGGGTCGCGTTGATGTACGCGGCGACGCGCTCGCACAACGTCAAATCGACTCCTCCGGGGCGGTCGATCGTCACGCTCAGCTCGAGCGCACCGCGAACGGGACGCGCATGATGCTGCACGATCTCGAGACCGCCGAACTGCCGATCGTGCACGATCGCGTCGAGCCGTTGTTCGAACGTCTCGGCGATTCTCGGCGCAGCCTTGCTCATGATCGTCTGTGTTGGTTCCCTCGTCGAGGGTCTCTAGAAGCAGCGAAGCGCGGGACGACACCCACGCTCCTCTCATAAGACCCACCCCAGGATACCGAAAAGTGCGACGGGCCGCAACCCTACAGTGGGCGCGACCCCTCGCTCTGTTCTCCTATCTTGCGATCGGCGCGCCGCCGGAAAATCGTCCGGCTGCCGTGGGCGCGCACAAGGCGCGCGTTATTCGGCGCGTGCATCGCGGGCCCGATGGCCCGGCGGATTTTGCGGTTCCAACCGCCCTCCTTCGTGACTGACGAAGTGTGCCGGCCTCTCCGGCACGTAAAAATTGTAATGCGACTAATGTCGAAATTCAAGCGGGAAACGGATGTGCTCATGGCGACGAAACGGGCGACGGTGCGAACGGCACCAGCAAGCGGCCGTCGCACGGCTGCGACACCATTCCGTCGACGATCGGCGCGAGGCCGGCGGCGAACGGACTGACCGGTTCCCGGCTCGCCGAACCTCCGCCACCGATCGCGATCTGCGTCCCGTTGGCGGGCCCGCCGTGCATGTCGCTGTGCACGATGGACGAGTCCGACCCCGCCGCATCGGCATAGCCGCCGCGGATCGCCTGTGGATAACGTACGAGCCAGCCGGTGCAGATCGTCGTGGGGCCGGCCTTGCGTTCCGCGATGACCCACATCTTGACGCGCGCCTCGTTGCCCGTGTTTTTGACCTCGTAGATATATTTCGTTTTCGCGAGTACGTCGGGCGGCGGCGTCGGCTCCATGCGCCCGGTGAGCGAATACGAGGGCGTGTAAGTCTTGCTGGTCGGATGGACCGGATTGTTCGGCAAGAGAGAACGCAGCTTGGCGTTGATGTTGGGGGCGCTGCGCGCCTTGGGCGCGGTCGTAGCGCGAGGTCCGGGTGGGGGCGTCGGCGGGACTGCGATCGGTCGAGCAGGCGCCGCCTGCGCCTTCGGACCGGGGCCGGTGCGCGGACCTGGCGACGCGCCGCCGCTCGGACCCGGGCTCGGCGCCGTGCCGGCGGTTTTCGCCACCGCGGTCGCGCTGGTCGGGCTCGGGCTAGGTACGCCGGCGCGCTCCGCCGGTAACGCGGACGCTCGGACTGCCGGTGCGGCGCTCGCCGCGGGGCTCGCGCGCGCGATCGCCGCGGCGGTCGGTGAGGCTCGCGGCAGAGCGGGGGCGGGCGTCGCCGCGCGGGCCGTCGCGCGGACCAGCGGCGCCGCCTTTGGAGATGGACGCGCGGACGGCGCGCTCGTCGGCACGGGCGAAGGGGCCGCCGTAGGCGGAGGCTTCAGCGTCACCGCAACCGGCGCAACCGTCGGCACGCTAACCGGCGCGGCAGGCAGCTCGTTGCGCGGTTGCGTTTCGAAGATGTTCTGCGTAGGCTGCGGGTTGGGCTGCGGCGTCTGCTGCGGGATCGGGCGCGGGTTCGGCGGCGCGGTCGGTGCGATCTTCGCCAGCTCGTGGCGGTTGACCGGCTGGCGCTGCGACTGGAACTGCGCGATGGCTGCGTGCTGCAGCGGCGCGACTACTCGAACGTGTGGAATAGGAGCGACGGCGTGAACGGCGGCCGGCTGATTGGCGACGGCGATCGGTGAGGTGCGGGCGATCGTGATCACCTCGCCGCCCTGCACGCTTTCCGTAGCGCCCTGCTGCGACGAGCTCACGAGCACCGTGAACAGCAACGCGGCGAGCAGCGCATGGACAATCAGCGAGGCTAGGAAGCTCCCCGCGAGTCGTTCCGGATAGCGCCGGTCCCGCGGATCGCGCTCGAACGTCACGGCGAGGGGTTAAGTGCGCTTAATCGAGCGCAGGAGCCTGCCGGTCCGGCCGCACAACCCAACGCCCCTCATGGAATCGGTTTTGCAGAAACGCACGAAGATCGTGGCGACAGTGGGTCCCGCATCCCGCGAACCCGCAATCCTCCGCTCGCTCTTCGTCTCGGGGGCCAACGTGCTCCGCCTGAACTTCTCGCACGGAACCCCGGAGGAGCATGGGCAGGTGATCGAAACTGCGCGCGCCATCGCCGAAGAGCTGTGCATACACGCGGCGCTGTTGCAAGATCTTCCCGGCCCCAAAGTGCGCACCGGACCGCTCGCGGACGGCGTGCGGTCCGTACGGCTGGAGCGCGGCGCTCGCTTCGTCATCACGTCCGATCCGGTGGAGGGAACGCAGGAACGCGTTAGCACGACGTACGGCGATCTGCCGGCCGACGTGGCCATCGGCAAACACCTCTATCTGCAAGACGGCCAGATGACGCTGCTCATCGTCGGAAAGACTGCGAACGAGATCGAGACGACCGTCGAGTTCGGCGGCGACCTGCGGCCGGCGCAGGGCATCAACTATTCTGAGGGCTCGCTCAACATCACGTCGGTAACCAAACGCGATCTCGAGTATCTGGAATTCGGTCTCGAGCGCGGCGTCGACTTCGTCGCGATCTCGTTCGTGCGATCGGAGGAGGATGTCGAACGCGTCAAGGCCTTCATCGCCGAGCGCGGCCAACGTGTGCCCGTAATAGCGAAGATCGAGAAGCACGAGGCGCTCGCGCGGCTGGACGAGATCATCGCCGCGGCCGACGGCGTCATGGTCGCGCGCGGCGATCTAGGGATAGAGATCCCCATCGAGACGGTTCCGATCGTCCAGAAAGAGATCATCGCTAAATGCAATCGGGCGAGTAAGCCCGTGGTCACCGCTACGCAGATGCTCGAATCGATGATCGCGTCGCCGCGACCCACACGAGCCGAGGCGACCGACGTGGCGAATGCCATCCTCGACGGAACCGACGCCGTGATGCTCTCGGGTGAGACCGCGCTGGGCGCGTATCCGACAGAGGCGGTGCGCACGATGGCCCAGATCGCGCGCGAGGTGGAACAGCACTATCCGCACGCCTTGCTGCGCGACCGCCGCCTGGAGAACTTCGAACCCACGATCGCGTCGTCGATCGCGGAAGCCGCAACACGCGCGAGCGCCGAGCTGAAGATCCCGTACATAGTCACGGGAACCACGACGGGAAACACGGCGCACCACATCGCGGCGTTCCGGCCGCAGGCACGCATCGTCGCGCTAACGCCCGACCCCCGCGTGGCGCGCAGGCTGGCCCTATTGTGGGGCACCGAGGCGCTGCTGATCGATACCTACGCCTCGTTCGACGTCTTGCTATACTTGACCGAGCGCCGGATGGTCCACGAGGGGCTCGTGCGATCCGGCGATTTGATCGCGTTTACGACCGGAATGCCGGTCGGCTCGGGCGGCACCAACGTGCTGAAGATCCACCAGATCCGGTAAGCCTACCCGAAGTGCGCGGCGCGCGCGGAACGGTCACTTCCGTCCTGGCCGACGGGGCAAGGTTCGAGCGGCTTCCCTAGTCGGGGACTGCAGCAGGGTACGGGCGTGGCGCAGCGCAACGTCGTGCGTCTCGCCGGAGAGCATTCGCGCGATCTCGGCCTCGCGTTCCTTCGCGCCGTCCACCTCGCGCACGCCGATCATGGTGACGCCCGCCCGCTCCGTCTTGTCGAGCACGTAATGACGATCGGCCCAGGTGGCGAGCTGCGCGAGGTGCGTCACGCAGACGACCTGTTCGCGCCGCGCCAGCTCGCCGATTCGCGCTCCGACGGCCGTCGCGGTCGCGCCGCCGATCGCGGTATCGATCTCGTCGAAGACCAGCGCGCTTCCCGCATCCCGGGCACCGGACAAGACGACGACGAGCGCGAGCAGGACGCGAGAGAGCTCGCCGCCGGAAGCGACCCGCGCGAGCGGCCGGGCCGGCTCGCCCGCGTTTGCCGCGAATAGAAACTCGACGCGTTCGGCTCCCTGCGAGCCGACGCGCTCGAGTGGGTCGAACGCAACGTCGAACGAGCCCGATCCGAGCGCGATGTCTTCGAACTCGGCAAGAACGCGTTTGCGCAGGGCGGCCGCCGCCGTCTTGCGCAGCCGGCTGAGAACTGCCGCTGCCGAGTCGAGCTCGCGCTGCGCAGCCTCCGCCTGCTCTCGATGCTCCGCGAGGAGGCGATCGCGGTTTTCGTACTCGTCGATCGTTCGCCGTTGCCGTTGCGCTAGCGTGACGATCTCGTCAATGCCGCAACCGTACTTTCGTTTCAGCCGATCGAGCAGCGAGAGCCGCGCGTTGATCGCCTCGAGCTCGGCCGGATCGAATTCGGTCCGGTCGAGCGCGCGGGCGAGCTCGGTGGCGAGGTCGCCGGCATCGGCCTGCAGCGTTGCGGCCCGCTGCGCCATCTCGCGCAGCGCGGCGTCATAGCGTTCGACGCCCGCGAGCGCGACCGCGGCCGCGCCCAGCGCCTCGAGTGCACCGCCGTCGTCGCCCGTTAACGCCTGGCGTGCCGTCTGCAGCGCCCTCGCGATCCGCTCGACGTTGTCGAGGTAACCGCGGCGTTCGTCGAGGCGCTCTTGCTCGTCTGGCTGCAGCTGCGCCTCCTCGATCTCACGCACCGTGAAACAGGCGTCGTCGTAGCGCACGCGCGCGCGGCGCTCGTCCTGCGCGAGGGCGGCTAGCGCTTCGGTCGCCGCGGTCAGCCCGGCGTGCGCGCGCGCGACGGCGTCGCGCGCGCCCAGCGCGGGCGCGCCGGCGAAACGATCGAGCAACTCCAGGTGATACGCCGGTGACAGCAGCCGCTGCGCCTCGTGTTGGCCGACGATCTCCGCGATAGCCCCGCCGATCTCGCGGACGTACGCGGCCGTCGCGGGGCGCCCGTTGACGCGCACGCTCGAGCGGCCGGTTGCGCCCAACTCGCGGGTAATGCTCCCTTCTTCACCGCGGTCGAGCTCGAAGCCGTCGGTGTCGAGCCGCGCGCGCAGCGAATCCTCCGCATCGAACGCGAGCGTGACGATGGCGCGTCGCTCGCCGCGCCGAACTGCGTCAGCACCGGCTCGCGCGCCCAGCACGAAATCGAGAGCGCCGAGCAGCATCGTCTTGCCGGATCCGGTTTCGCCCGTGAAGATCGTCGCGCCCTCGGCGAATTCGACGTCGGCGCGAGCGATCAGACCGTAGTTCTCGATCTGCAGTCGCCGAAGCATAGTGGGAGGGGTCTTTACCGACGCGGGTCTTTAATTGAAACGCCCCACAGCATCTTCGCCTCGAGGCGTTCGAGGAAATGTAGCGGCATCGTGCGCGCGAAGTGAACGCGTTTCGGGTGGCAGCGGATGACGACGCTGGCGCTCGGCTCTACCTCGGACAACACGTCGCCGTCGCATTCGATGTGCGCCTGCGCGCTCTCGACGTCGGACGTGATCTCTATGCGGGACGTGATCGGGACGATCAGCGGGCGCGAGAACAGCGTGTGCGGAAGGAGCGGAACGACGCCGAAGGCCTCGACACTCGGAGCGATAAGCGATCCGCCGGCAGACAGAAAATATGCGGTCGATCCGGTCGGCGTCGCGACGCAGATCCCGTCGGCGGCGATGCGCGTGATCGCACCGGCCTCGAAGCGCAGACCGAACGGCACGATTCGCGAGACCTCGCCCTTGCGTACGACGACGTCGTTTAGTGCGAAGAAACGCCGGCCGCCATATTCGGCTTGCAGCGCGGTGCGATCGTCCATGAAAAGGCCTCGCTCGACCAGCGCGGGTAGGTCGGACAGGCGCGGATCGTCCTCGTCGAGCTCCGTGAGGAAGCCGAGGCGGCCCGTGTTGATGCCAAGCAGCGGAACATCGCCGTCGACCGCGATCCGAGCCGCGCGCAGCAGCGTCCCATCGCCGCCGATCGTGATGAGGAGCGACACGGCCCTCGCGGCGGTTCCCTCGACGACCTCGAAGCCGCCGTCGCGAAAATCCGACGCGACGCGGCTCGCGATGGAGCGCGCGTGCTCCCGCGCCGTATCGACGTAGAGGCCGACGACTTTTTCTTTGATGGCCAGCAGCGTCGTCATCGAGGGTTACCTTCGTCGAGTACCGCCTCGATTCGTGCGTCGTCGTAAGGCGTGCCCGCGCGGCGCAGCTCGATCAGGAATTCGCGGTTGCCTGCGGGGCCCAGGAGCGGCGATGCGGCGAGGCCCACCGGCGGCAGGCCGAGGGCGAGCGCGGCCGCGCGCACTTCGCACAGCACGGCGGCGTGCGTCGAGCGGTCGCGCACGACGCCTCCCGAGCCGACGCGTTCCCGGCCGGCCTCGAACTGTGGCTTCAGCAGCGCGACGATCGCGCCGTTTCCGCGAAGGTAGGCTACCGCTCGGGCCAAGATCGTTCGCAGCGAGATGAAAGACGTGTCGATCGCGATTACGTCGAATCCGGCTGGGAACGCGCCGTCGGCGAGAAGGCGGAAGTTCGTGCGCTCCATCACGCGAACGCGCGGGTCGTTGCGCAGTCGCCAGTCAAGCTGGCCGTATCCGACATCGACGGCGGTGACGCTCTGAGCGCCGTGTTGCAGCAGGCAGTCGGTAAAGCCTCCCGTAGAAGCGCCGACGTCGAGCGCCTCGGCGCCGCAGACGTCGATGCCGAACGCGAGCAGTGCGCGCTCGAGCTTCTCGCCGCCTCGGCTCACGAAGCGCCGCGGTCGCGCGACGACGATCTCGGCGTCCGCCGCGACGTTCTGCCCCGCCTTCGTTGCGACGACGCCGTCGACGCTCACGCAGCCTTCCATGATGAGGCTGCGCGCCCGCGAACGCGTGATCTGGTTGCGGTCAGCGACCGCCGAGTCAAGGCGGACCTTCATGCCCGCCGCTAAAACGGAATCTGGTCGTCCGGTTTTGTTTCCGACATCGCTTCGTCGATCTGGGCCTGTGCGCTCTTGAGGAGCGTCTCGCACTCGCGCGCCAACATCTTGCCTTCTTTGAACAGCGCGATGGCCCGGTCGAGTTTGGTGTTTTCGTCTTCGAGTTCCCTGACGATCGCTTCGATGCGTTCGAGTTTCGACTCGAAACCAGGGCTCGCGTCACTCATCTTCTAGCACTCGTTCGACGCTTGCGGCGAGCCTCCCGTGGAAAAGCTGCGCCTCGATCGTGTCTCCAACAGACACTTCTGCGGCGTTACGAAGGGCGCGTCCGGCACGTGTTACGATAGCGTATCCGCGTTCCAACGGACCCTTTGGATTAGCGGAGAGAAGCCGGCTGCGGGCCAGCGTCAAGGCGTTGCTTCGTTTGGAAACGATCCGGTCGCGCGCCGCATCCAATTTCAGCAGCGTAGTCGTCAGCCGCGCTCCACGCTCGGCGATGCGGTGTCGCGGATTTCGTCGCTCAATGCGGTTTTGCACTTGCAACAAGCGTTCTCGCAGTTGCGAAAGACGACGATCGATCGCGCGGCGCAGCCGTTGCTCCGAGGCATCGCGATCCCGCCCCAGCCGAACGACTCTCTTGTCGATCGCGTTGTACAGCAGCCGCTTTTGGTGCGTGATTCGTGCCGTCACCTCTGCCCACGATCCGGCGATGTATTCCGCCGCCGCAGTAGGCGTTTTGAAGACGGCGTCGGCGACCTCGTCTGCAAGGTGGCGGTCACCGGTGTGGCCGATCGCGGTGACGACCGGATGGCGCGCTCGAACTATTGCGCGCACCACTGCTTCGGTATTGAATGGATAGCGATCCTCATACGATCCGCCGCCGCGTACGACGACGATCGCGTCGACCTTCGAGCGCGATGCGCGATCGATCGCTTCGGCGATGTCGATTTCTGCGCCCTCGCCTTGAACTCGCGTCTCGATGAACGTGACGGCGACGTGGGGCGACTTCTCGCGCAGCGTCGTCGCGAAGTCTTCGGCGCCTTGGCCACGCGCCGAAACGAGCGCTACGTGACGCGGGTATGGCGAGACCGGGCGCTTGCGGTCTACATCGAAGAGACCCTCGGCCTGGAGGCGCTTTCGCAGCGCTTCGACCTTTGCCGCGATCGCGCCGACGCCGAGCGGGGCGATGGCGACGACCCGCAGCTGGTATTCGCTGCTTTTTTCCCAGATGCCGATCGCGCCGGTCGCCACGACCGCGACGCCGTCGTGGACCGGAGGAAACTTTCGGACTTCCTTCCAGCCGGCAAAGCATTTCAATACGGCCCGGCTGTCCTTTAGGCTGAAGAATACGTTGCCGCTCGGTTGCGGCTTCCAGCCGGATATCTCACCTTCGATGGCGATGCGCGCGAGCTCGGGGCGCTTCTCGAGCCAATGCTGAAGGCGCAGCGCAAACTGCGACACGGTGAGCTGCAGGATCTGCGGCTCCCGCTCGAAGAGCCTCATTTCCGACTTCAAGGGGCGGGCGTCGGCGACGTCGAGCTCACCGGTGTGGGCGGCTCCGTCGGTGACGGCGCGAGCGTGGGCAGCTCCGCCGGCGGCGTCACGTCAGCGGGCGGCATCGTTGGCGCCGGCATCGGCGGCCGGACGTAGGCGTTCGTCGTGTCGCCGGTAGCGCCGTAACCGGCACCGTAGCCACCGCACGACTCAGTTCCCTTCAGATAGTACTCGCCGCCGCTGCCGCACCCGCTGGCCTTCACGACCTCGTCGGCCGGGAACGGGAATTCGTGCGGCGGCGTCCTAGCGAGCGCGGCCTTCATGAAGCGCGCCCAGATCCGCGCGGGGATGTTGCCGCCGTAGGATTCGTTCATCGGCGTGTAGTCGTCGTTGCCGAGCCAGACCGCGGCGACGAGGTCCGGCGTGTAGCCGACGAACCACGCGTCGCGGAAGCTCGACGTCGTTCCGGTCTTTCCAGCCGCCGGGCGCCCGATGATGGCGTTCGGATAACCGGTGCCGCGCTTGATGACATCTTCGAAGATCGAGGTCATGATGTACGCCGTACCCGCGCTGACGACGTCGTTGGCCTGCGGAAAGCGATCGTCGAGCACGACGCTTCCGAGCGAATCCTTGACGAGGCGAAACGGCGTCGGATCGACGTGCAGCCCCTGATCCGCAAGCGTCGAATAGCCGCTGGCCTGATCGAGCACAGTGAGACCCGACGAACCCAACGCGAGCGATAGGTTCGCTTCCAAGGGCGACGTGACGCCCATGCGATGGGCGTAGTCGATCACGCGGTCCAAGCCGACGCGTTCGGCGAGCTTCACCGCGACGATGTTGCGCGACATGACCAGCGCCTCGCGCAGCGTTATGGCACCCATGTAGCTGTTGTCGTCGTCCAGCGGCGACCACTGTGTGCCGTCCCCCATCGGATAGCTCACCGGCGAGTCATCGATTACCGTCGAGGCTGGGAGCCCTGAGTCGATCGCCGCGGTGTAGTCGTAGATCTTGAACGAGGATCCCGGCTGGCGGTGCGCCTGCCAAGCACGATTGAACTGGTTGCGCAGCGAGAATCCCGTGCCGCCGATCATGGCGACGATCTCGCCCGTGGACGGACGCAGCGCGACCAGCGCCGCCTGATGCGCGCCGATGCCCTCGGCGATCGCCTGGTGCACGCCCCACGTGACCGCCTCCTGGCCGAGGCGCTGCATCTGCGGATCGAGCGTCGTATAAACCTGAAGGCCGCCCTCGTTCACGACATCCTTTCCGAAGAGCCGCTCCAATTGCGCGATTGCGTACGTCGTAAAGTAGGGGTAGCGGTAGCCCTGCAGACCGGCCGGCCGTTCCGCGATCAGCCCGAGCGGAGCGGAGAATGCCGCGTCGGCCTGTGCGGCGGTGACGTAGCCGCTCTCGACCATGCGGTCCAGCACGTGGCGCTCCCGATCGGTCGCGAGCGTGAGATTCGAAAACGGCGAGTATACGGACGGCGCGGCCACCACGCCGGCCAGCATCGCGGCCTGGGCGAGCGTCAATTTGTCGACGCTGCGGCCGAAATAGGTGTGCGCGGCTGCGTCGACACCGTACGCGCCGGCGCCGAGGTAAATGATGTTGAGATAGCGCTCGAGGATCTCGTCCTTCGTGTAATAGCGCTCGATCTCGATGGCCAGCAACGCCTCCTGCACCTTGCGGGCGATGGAGACTTGATCGGTCAAGAACAGCCGCCGCGCGAGCTGCTGCGTGATCGTCGACGCGCCCTGGAGCTGCTGATGCGTAAGGTCCGCAAACGTCGCGCGCACGATGCCGCTAAAGTCGACGCCGTGATGGTAGTAGAAGTTGTGGTCTTCGTTGGCGATGAACGCTTCGCGCACCATGACCGGGATGCGCGAGATCGGAACCCAGACGCGGTTCTCCTTGTAGACCGAGGCGAGCGGCGTTCCGTCGCGTGCGTAAATGCGCGTCGTACTCGCGGGCTGGTAGTCGGCCATGCGGCTGATATCGGGAAGGTTGCGGGCGTACGCCGCTACCATCCCCGCGACCGCGCCGAGCGCGAATAGCGCGAGGAGCAGCGCGGTGACGCCGATCCCCGCCCAGACGCGGCTGCCGCGCCGGTTCCTACGTTTCCTTGGCACTGGCGACGGCACTCAGAACGCCGTTGACGAAACGCCCGGAGTCTTCGGTGGAGAATCGTTTGGCGAGGGCGACCGCCTCGTTGATCGCAACCGCGGTCGGCGTTTCGGGGCGGCAGCGCAATTCGTATGTAGCCATCTCCAAGAGTAGCCGGTCGATCGTCGGCAGGCGTTCGATCGCCCAGCCTTCCAAGAGCGGGCTAACGATGCGATCCGCTTTCGGAGCGTATTCGAGCGTGCCCAGAGCGAGTTCCTCGACGAACGCAAGCTCCTGACCGTCCGGGTTCTCTCCCACGACTTCGCGCACCGCGTCACCGGGATCGCGATCGCCCACGACGACGGAATAGAGCACCTTGAGCGCCTGCTCGCGCGCGACGCGGCGAGAGGTCATCGGTGCAGCGGTTCCTTGAGCAAGAGCTCGGTGTCGTAGCGCCCCTTTCGGAACTCGTCGGTCTCCAGCACCTCCAGGCAAAGGTCGATCGTCGTGCTCACGCCTTCGATCAACGTCTCCCGCAGCGCGCGGTCCATCCGTGCAATCGCGACCTCGCGGGTGTCGCCAAACGCGACTACCTTGGCGATCATCGAATCGTAGTACGGGGGAATCGTGGCGCCGGCGTATAGGTGCGTGTCGACACGGATGCCCGGGCCGCCGGGAAAGACGAGCTTAGAGACCGTCCCAGCCGCTGGAGCGAAGTGATTCTGGGGATCTTCGGCGTTGATCCGGCACTCGATCGCGTGGCCGCGCGCCACCAGGTCGCTCTGCGCGTACCCCAGCGGTTCCCCCGCAGCTATCCGAATTTGCTCCTTGACGAGATCGATGTTGTACACCATCTCGGTGACCGGATGCTCGACCTGAATGCGCGTGTTCATCTCCATGAAGTAGACATCGTCGCCGGCGACGAGGAACTCGAGCGTTCCCGCGTTGCTATATCCCACGTATCGAGACGCGCGCCGCGCCATCTCGTGGAGCGCGCTTCTCGTGCGCTCGGCCAGATTCGGCGCGGGCGTCTCCTCGATGACTTTTTGGTGCGATGGCTTCTGCACCGAGCAGTCGCGCTCGCCGAGGTGAACGAGGTTACCGAACTCGTCGCCGAGCACTTGCACCTCGATGTGCCGCGGCGCCGTGATCAGCTTTTCGATGTACACGCGGCCGTCTTTGAAGCTGGCCTCGGCCTCGGCCGTCGCTCCCGCGAACGCGCGGGGCATCTCGGAGGCGTCGCGCACGACGCGCATGCCTCGGCCACCGCCCCCCGCGGTGGCCTTGAGCAGCACGGGATAGCCGATGGCTGCGGCCACGGCCTGCGCCTCCTCGGGAGAGTCGAGCACGTCGCTGCCCGGCGTCGTGGCGACACCGGCTTCGCTCACGACGCGTTTCGCGGTCGCCTTGTCGCCCATCAGGGCGATGACGCTCGGCTTCGGTCCGATGAACGTCAGACCGTGGTCGGTGCATATCTCCGCGAAGCGCGCGTTTTCCGCGAGAAAGCCGTAGCCCGGATGGATGGCGTCGCAGCGTGTGATCAGCGCCGTGGAAATGATATTCGGAATGTTGAGGTACGAGCGTCCCGCGGGCCCGGGACCGACGCAGAACGCTTCGTCCGCCTGACGGACGTGCAGCGAATCACGGTCGGGCTCCGAGAAGATCGCGACGGTGGCAACGCCCAGCTCTTGGCACGCGCGATTGATTCGCAGCGCAATCTCGCCACGATTGGCGATCAAGACCTTACGAAACATGCGCCGCTGCCCTTACGGTCGCGCGATCGCGAAGAGCGGCTGGCCGTATTCGACCGCCGCCCCGTCCATGGCCGAGTTCGAAACGAGCCGGCCGGGGCCCATGCTGTGAACGGGCGTGCGGATGCCGAGCGCCTCGATGTAGCCGAGCTCGCGATCGCCCTCGAACACCTCGCCCTCGACGGGCGCCGGACGGCTGCTGTGAAAGATACCCACCAGATCGGCCTTGATCGTGTCGATCCGCGGCGCAATCGTTTCGGCCGGAATGCGATCCACTGCGCGCGACGCCGCACCCGCTTCCGAACCCCGTCGAGCGACTTCGATCTCGTCGCTCGGACGCGCAATTCGCACGCGAACGGCGTCACTACCAGCGAGAAATTGCGCGAGCGCGCGCACGCGGTCCGCGATGGAATGGGTTCCTTGCACGGGCATTCCCGAAGCGCTTTCGCCCAAAGGAGCGACGGACCTGGCTTCGGCCTCGGGCAACGCGTCGCGCAGCGCGCCGAAGCGTGTGTCGATTTGCGCCAAAGGAACCAAAACGAAGGCGCGTTCGCGCAGGCGCGGATGCGGCACACGCAGACCCTCTTCGTCGATGTCGAGTTCGTCGTAGAGCAACAGATCGAGATCGATCACTCGCGCTCCCCAGCGTTCGGCGGGCGTGCGCCCCAGCCGACGCTCCGCGGCCTGCAACGCGTCTAAGAGCTCGCGCGGCGATAGCGGCGTCTGCAGGAGGGCCACCGCGTTGGCAAACCACGGCTGATCCGTTTTGCCCCAGGGAGCGGCGCGATAGATCGACGATTTCGCGACCAGCGTTCCCATTTCGGCGATCGCCGCAAAGGCGCGCTCGACGTTCGCGGCACGTTCGCCCAGGTTGCTGCCGATGCCGATGTGCGCCCGATGCTGTGTCACCGCTCGCGGCTCAGAGTAACCGACGGCGTGGCGCCGTCGAGTATGCCGGGCTTCGCGATCGTCACGTGAGCGCTCGCGACGCGCTCGTCTTCGAAGACCGCGGCGAGCAGATCCGCGGCGAGGCGCTCGAGCAACGCATACGACGTTGTCTCCACGATTCGCACGATCCGCGCGTGCAGCGCAGCATAGTCCATCGTGCAGGCGAGATCGTCGCTCGCCGCCGCATCACGCAGATCGAGCTCCGCCGAGACCGCGATGTCGAAGGGCTGCGCGCGCGCACGCTCCACGGCACCGGCGCCGTGCTTGCCGTACGCGTGTATGCCCTCCAGCCTTATCCAGTCCATCCCGCCGGCCTCCAATCACGAACTATCGCATCCGCGACCGCGACCGCGTCGCGCGCGGCGGCGACGTCGTGCACGCGCACGATGTCGACGCCGGCTCGTACGGCGAGCGCCGTGGTAGCGACCGTTCCGTAAACGCGATCGGCGGGCTCGCGTCCGGTGAGCTTGCCGATCGTCGACTTGCGCGAAGCCCCGAGCATCGTAGGAAAGCCCAGCCCTACGAACCGATCCAGGGCGCGCAAGACGGCGAGATTCTGGTCGGCGGTCTTGCCAAATCCTATGCCCGGGTCCAGGACGATTGCCTCGCGTGCGATCCCGCGTGCGACGGCCCTGCGCGCGCATTCGTCGAGATAGCGCAGCACGGCATCCACGACGTTGCCCTCGTACGCGGTCGTCGTCTGGTTGTGCATCACGACGATCGGCATTCCGAGCTCGGAGGCGACGCTCAGCAGCGCGTCGGACGCGCCCCAGACCGAGTTCACGATATCGGCTCCCGCCGCGTGGGCGGCGCGCGCCACGGAGGGTTTGTAGGTATCGACCGAGATCGGTGCGCCCGGAAAACGCTCGCGGAGCGCCGCGATGACGGGAACGGCGCGTGCGATTTCGATGTCGTCATCGACCGGTCGATGCCCCGGCCGCGTCGATTCGCCGCCGACGTCCAACAGGTCGGCTCCCGCGTCCCACTGGCCGACGGCGTGCGCGGTTGCGGCGCCCGGGTCCTCGAGACCGTCGCCCGAAAACGAATCCGGCGTCACGTTGACGATCGCCATGACGTACGTCCGATCTCCCCAGCGGATGACTCGACCCCGAAGTCTCAGGGAACCGCGGTCGGCACGTACCATTCGCGTAATCCCGCCACGACGAAGGTCGATCCCGTCACGACGACGACGTCGTCGATCGCCGCCCTCCGGCGCGCGACGGTCAAGGCTTCGACCGGATCCGTTATCGCCCGGCCCCATGCGCCGAGCGACTCCGCGAGCGTCGCCAGGCGCTGCGGCAGAATCGCCTTGCGCCCCGCCGCGACAAACGACGTGAACGTGAACGTCGAGTTCACCGTCCCGAGAATCTCGATGATTCGCCGTGCGTCCTTGCTCTCGCCGATCGCAACCACGTAGTGAATCCGCCGATGGGGAAACCACTCGCGCAGCGAGGCGACGAGAGACTCGGCCTTCTCCGCGTTGTGTGCCACGTCGAAGACGACGGTCGGGCTCGCGCACACGAGCTCCATTCGGCCCGGAATCGCGACGTCGCGAAGCGCTGCGGCAATCTCTTCCGGCCTCGGGCGCAGCTCGTCGGCAAGCTGTTCCAACACCGCGATAGCCGTCGCCGCGTTCGTTCGCTGGAAAGCGCCGGCGACGGCCAGGCGCAACCGGTACGACCCGCGCGGCGTGACGACGGAGAGCCGCTGCGCGCCGCGTTCCTCGGCTCGCTCGCGCTCGATGCGCACGACTTGTTCGACGCGCACGATGGGCGCGCCGATCTCGGAGGCGTAGCGTTCGATCACCGCCAGCGCGGCGGCCGGCATCGCGGCGAGCACGAGCGGAACGCCGGGTTTCGCGATGCCCGCCTTCTCCGATGCGATCGCTTCGATCGTGGTGCCCAGCACGTCGGTGTGATCGTAACCCACCGAAGTGATCGCCGCGACTACGGGCAAGATCACGTTGGTGCCGTCGAGGCGTCCGCCGAGGCCCACCTCGATCACCGCCACGTCGACGCGCTCGTCGGCGAAGTACTTGAATGCCAGCGCGAGCAGCGTCTCGTAGTACGTCGGACGCCCGTGTTGCGCTGCGGCGCGCGCGATCGCCGGCAGCATCTCGTCGAGCAGCGCGGCGAAGCGCTCGTGCGGGATGGGCGCGCCGTCGATGCGGGCGCGTTCGGTCATTGCGCGGAGGTGCGGTTTCGTGTGGAGCCCGGTTCGCTTTCCCGCCGCCTGCAAGGCGCCGGCGATCATCGTCGCCGTCGAACCCTTTCCGCTGGTGCCGCCGACGTGGATCGTGGGATACGCGCGGTGCGGATCGCCGAGTTCGAACAGCAGGGCGCGAATTCGGTCGAGCTTGTAGGACGTGCGGCGCGAAACGGTCTCGTCGATCAGGCCGAGCAGATAGGCTTCCCCCTCGGCGTACGTCGAGATACGTCTCATGCGTCCGGCGACCGGTCGGCCAAGAGCTCGAGCGCGTGCGGGAGCACCGGCAGCACGACTTCCAGCGTCTGCGCCACCGCCTTCGGGCTGCCGGGGAGATTGATGACGAGCGTCCGGTCGCGGACGCCTGCGATCGCGCGAGAGAGCATCGCCGTGCGTGTGTACTGCAGCGAGGCGGCGCGAATTGCCTCGGCGATGCCCGGGACCTCGTAATCGAGAACGGCCGCCGTCGCCTGGGGCGTGAGATCGCGCGGCGAAAGCCCGGTTCCGCCGCTGGTCAGCACGAGGTCCGCGACATGCGAATCGGCGAGGTCTATGAGGTGAGCCTGGAGGGAAGCCGGGTCGTCGGAGATGACGCTTTCGTGGACGACCGCATACGTGGGGCCGAGCCGTTCACGCATGATCGGAATGCATTCGTCGGCGCGCTCTCCCGACGCGGCCCGGTCGGAGAGCACGATCAGCGCGACCTTAAACGTCATAGGATCCGGACTTGCCGCCGCTCTTGTGCACCAGGCGCAGCGAGTCGATCGTGATGCCCTTGTCGAGGGCCTTGGCCATGTCGTAGATCGTGAGCGCGGCGACCGAGGCCGCGACCAGGGCTTCGAGTTCGACGCCGGTCCGCGCCGACGTGCGGGCCTCAGTCTCGACGCGGAGCGCGCCGTCGTCGCGCCACTTGAAGCGCACGTCGATCTTGTCCAGCGGCAAGGGATGGGCCAAGGGAATGAGCGTGGCCGTGCGCTTTGCGGCCATGATTCCAGCGATCTGGGCCGCGACGAGCGCGTCACCCTTGCGCAACGTCGCCTCGCGCAGCGCGGTTCGCGCCGCGGCGTTCATGCGCACGATGGCCTCAGCACGCGCGAAGCGAGACGTCACGCCCTTCGCAGAGACGTCCACCATCTCGACGCTCGCGTCGGGCGCCACGTGCGAAAGTTTCACCTCGGCGCGCTCTGGAAGCGAGCCCAAATCAGGCAGAGCAGCGCCAGCACCCAGAGAACCACGAGGTGGGTGATGTGATTCGGGTGTTGCGCGCCGGACTGCGTGAAGAGGTTGATCTTCCCCAAGCCGTAGAGAATTCCGACGACGAAGAAGATGATCGCCAAGGCGAGCGCGATAACTCTCATGTGATAATTCCCCCGCGTGCGAGAACGAGGCAGATTGCGCCCACGAAGACGCAGTACCAGCCGAACGGGCGCAGGTCGTTCGAGCGAAAGTAGCGCGTCAGGAAGGCCACCGAAAGATATGCGGCGACTCCGGCCGCAATTCCGCCGACGACAGCCTGGACGAGTACGACGTGCGCCGCCGGAACGAACAGCTTCGGTATCTCGAGCAGCGCTGCGGCCAAGATCACCGGCGTCGCCAGCAGGAACGAGAAGCGCGCAGCGTCCTCGTGGTCGAGGTCGCAGAGCAGCCCCGCGACCATGGAAGCTCCGGACCGCGAGATGCCGGGCAGGAGCGCGAGCGCCTGCGCGGCGCCTACGGAGAGGCTGCCCGCGTAGCTCAGCCGCTCGATCGGCTTGTCGGTACGTCCGGCGCTCTGCAGTTGACGCCGGCGCAGCGCCTCACCCGCGAACATCACGAGCCCGTTGAGGATGAGGAAGAACGCCGCCGGCGCAGGCGAGCCGAATAGCCGCCGCACCGGAACTTCGAAGATGAAGCCCAGGATTCCGACCGGAATCGTGGCCACGACGAGCCGCCATCCGATCCGCTCGTCACGGTCGTCGCCCAGGCGCCCGCGAACGACGCTCGCGATCAGCGCGCGCACGATCGCATACCATTGCGCCCGGTAAAAGACGATCAGTGCCAGAGCGGTGCCGAGGTGCAAAACGACGACGAACGCGAGGAACGACGGGCTGGAGCGATCGACGTTGTGCCAACCTAGCACGGCCGGCACCAGAATCGTGTGACCGAGGCTAGAAACCGGGAACAGCTCGGTCACGCCCTGGAGCAGCGCGAGAACGAGTGCTTGGAAGAACGTCACGTGTATCGAGCGGCCTCTACCACGCGACGAACTTTACGCTGAACGCGTAGTCTCCCGCAACCGGCTTGCACTCGTGCAGCGCCGGGGTGTAGCGCGCGTCGCGGGCCATCCCGACGGCGACCAGATCGAGCGATGAATTTCCCGTGCTCTGCACGACGGCCGTGCGAGTGACTTGCCCGCTCGGATCGAGCTGCACGCGCACGAGCGCGACGCCGCTGGTCCCTTCCGAGCGCGCGCCGGGCGCGATGTCGGGCGGCGGTGGCGAGGCGGCGATCGCCGCGCCCGCGTTGGGCTGCGTGCACCCGGCCCCGCTCGTCGCCGCCGGCGTGGGCGGCGGCGTAGCGGGGGCCGGCGTCGGTGCAGGGGGCGTGCCGTTCGCGGTGCCCGCGGGTCCCTCGAGCCCGTTCGGCTTGCGTGGCGGCGCAGAGTTGACGGTGCGGGGCGCGGGCGTGCGCTTGGGAGGCGGCGGGGGAGGCGTCTGGATCTTTCTCACCGTTATCGTAGCGGGCCGATGCTCGAGCGAGACGACCTCAGCCTGGCCCTGCGGCGTGGGTGTGGGCGGCCGCATGATGAGCGCGACGATCAGATGGACGAGCAGCGAGAGCGCGAACGCAATCACCAGCAAACGCGGGATGCGTTTCATGGCTGATGACGAGCGAGTTGGCTAGTCGGGTTGGAAATCCGCGCGGAAGAGATAATTGCCCGTGGTCGGTGAGCAGTTGATCAGCTTGGGCGAGTAGGTCGACTGGCGAGCAGCGCGCAGCGCCGCCTGATCGATTGACATGTTGCCCGAACTCTTGTACACGGAGGCCGAGACCAAGTTGCCGCTTGGGCCGACCGTGACTTCGACGTTGACCGTCACCGCGCCGAGCCCGAGATCGAGCGCGGATTGCGGATAATCCGGCTGCACCGGATTCGTCACCGTCGCTTCCACGTTCGGATTCGCACATGCCGGCTTGGGCGTGCCGGCTGCCGCGGTGCCGGCCGGCTGCGGCGGCCCGTTCCCCACGCCCTGCGGCGCGCCATTCTCGCTGCCACTCTTGGGCTGCGATACGGTATTTTCCGTCGATCCCGATGCGGACTTGCTCGTCGTGTGGACGAGGTTTACTTTGAGCTTCGGTTGCGGCAGCTGCTGTTGCTTGGGCGGCGGCGTCGCCTGCGGCGGCGGCGTCGGAGTCGGCGGCGGGGTGGGGGTCGGCGGCGGCGGCGTGTGGACGATCGTCTTGTGGATCTTCGAAACGGTGACCTCTTCGGTCTTCTGCTCTTCGCTGTGTTTGAGGAAGTTCGGGAAGATCGAACCGATGGCGAGGTGCGCGACGATCGAGATGACAAACGCCCATCCGATAAAGCTTCGGAAGCGCTCGCCGGTGGTGATGAATCCAGAGCCGCGTTTGGCCATCGCCTACTGCGTCGTCCCCTCGGGCGTGCCCTGAACGTGATTCGCGAGGCCGAAGTCGGTGAGGTCGACGGATTTCGCGGCGTCCATTACCTGGAGTATGACACCGTAGCTCGTCTTGGGATCCGCTTTGATGATCACGCTCTTGAAGCGGTGGCCGGTCGCGTCCTGCAGCTGTCCGAACGCCGCCTTCATGTCTAGTATGGACACCAGGTTGGAGCCGATCTGGACGTGATCCTTATCGTCGATGATGACGACGATCTGGGACGCCTGCACCTTGTCCTTGTTGTAGGCGTCGGGCAGCTTCGGCTCTTTCGTGACCGACGCTAAGATGATGAAGATGATGAGCAACACCAACAGCACGTCCGTAAAGGGCGTGATGTTGATCGTCGACATTACCTCATCTTCGCCTCCGCCCGTGGAAACGGCCACGTGCTAACCCTCCCTTACGACGTTACGAAGCCGACGTCTTCGAGGCCGGCGTTCTTGGCGGCGTCCAAAATCCGAATGATGACCCCGTACGGCGCCTTGGCGTCGGCGATGATCGCGACGTGGTGGTGCGGCTTCTTTTTCGAGGCGTCGTACATGATGCGGTAGATGCCCGTCTGATCGGTTTTCGTTCCGTCGACGAAGATCACGCCCTTGTTGTTGACGTCAACTTCGATGTCGTTCTTGTTCTTGTTCTGAGTAGCGGGATTGTTGTTCTTGTTGGGCAGCTCTTTTTCGAAGCCGGGCGGAGCGACCAGTGCCGCGAGAATCATGAAGATGATGAGCAGCACGAGCAAAACGTCGGTGAACGGCGTGATGTTGATCTCCGCCATTACTTCTTGCTCTTGTTGTGCCGAGAGCAGTCCCATGGTCGTGCCTTACCGGCTTACTTGGCCGTTGCTTTTGTCGGCTGGTAGAGATCGGTCGGAATCGGCGCGCCGGTGTTATGGAAGTGCAGCATCTCGGCGAGCTGGTTGGCGGCGACGATCATTTCCTGGTTGTAATTCTTGATGCGCGACTTGAAGAAGTTGAAGAAAACCACTGCGATGACGGCAATGATCAGACCGGTCGCCGTGGTGATGAGCGCCTCCGAAACGCCGGCCGCGACGACTGCCGGCGTCGAGTTGCCCTTCAATGCGATGTCTTGGAACGCCCGAATGATGCCCAAGACCGTTCCGAAGAGTCCGACGAACGGCGCGATGACCGCGATCGTTCCGATGATGGCCAGGTTGCGCTCCAGCGAGTTGAGGTGCTCCATCAGCGCGATCGAGAGCGCATCGGTGATGTCCGTGCGGTTCTTCTCGCCCCGGCGCAGCCCGAACTCGAGGATCCTCGGAAGCATTCCGCGGTTCTTTTTGCAGAGCGCGATCGCCCCGTCGAGATCATCTTCCGACACCTTGGTGCCGATCTGGCGCAGCAACCCCTTCGTGTCGGAGTGCTGCATCCCAAAAAAGACCAGGCGCTCGATCACGACGGCGAGACCGACGATCGAAATGAGCAGCAGCAGCCACATATCCCAGCCGCCCTGCTGCATGAGACCCATAAATCCCGAAAACACGGCTTTACGACCCCTCCACTAAACGTGCTCTCCGCGGCGGCTTTCCGCCCCGTGAGGGCGCGACATTGGCCTACCCCGGCCTAAAGTCCTGGTAACCTTAACTACCGCTTCCCGACTGCCCGCCGGGCGCGGCATTGAGGTTCTTTTTGACGAACGATTCGATCTGCAGGGAAAGCGCTTCGTTGCCCTCGGCCTTGGCTTGCTGGTCGGCCTTGTCGAGGGCATCTGCGGCCTTCTTCTTCGTGCCGTCGTCGTGGCTGGACGCCCACTGACCCGTCAACGCTATACCTTCGGCGAAATTCGCGGCCGCGTCGTTAGGCTTGAGCGCGAGGGCCTTGTCGGCATACGCCTGCATCCGCTTGTAGTCCGGCTTGTCCATCCTTGCAACCAAGAACGCCGCCTGCGCATAGGCTGTGACCGCGACCTCGGGATCGCCGCCCGCCGCGGCTTGATCGAAGTCTTTGAAGGCCTCGTCGTAGTTTTTCGCGTTCGCCGCGTCGACGCCGGCATTCAGCAAGCCGCTCCCGATCACGCGTCCCGGCAGCGTGCTGTTCGGATCGAGTTGCTTGGCCTCGGCGGCCATCGCCTGCATGTCCTGCGTGTCTTTGGTCTGGAGGTAAGCGTTCATCAGCGCCGTATCGATCGCGACCTTCGCGCTGGTTGGCGTCTTTGGGTCGGCGAACGTGGCGGCGTGAACTTGCTTGAGTGTCGCGATGGCGTCCGTGTACTGCTTGTTGGCCAGCTGCGCCTGACCGAGCGCGTATTTCGAGTTCGTGCTCGGGTCGAGCGCCATAGCCTTCTGCGCGTACTCCAGCGCCTTGGTGGGGTCGCTGCCCGCGACGTCGACGGCGGCCCTGGCAAAGCTCTGAGCGGCGATCGGCTTGAACTGCTGGCCGATCGTTCCGACCTTATCGAAGGCTGAGGCCGCCGTGGCGTAGTCTCCGCTGTCAAACGCCGCGACCCCAAGCATCTGCCGCAGCGACTCGTCGCCTGGCGACGACAGCAGCTCCATTTGGGCCTTGGACTTGGCTTGCGAGTATTGCTTGGCCCGAATCAGCGAGGCGACTTGACTCGCGGCACCGCTCAGCGACCCGCCGGCCGGCACGGACGGGCCCGATCCGGAGCCTTCGTTCGACGCGTTCGCGACCGACTTACCGTTAAATTGCAGCGTGAAGTCGTAGAACGCCGTCACCGGACTCGAACCGCGGTGCGCCGGACGATAGGTCGAGTTCTGGGCGATCTCCATCGCGGCCGCATTGTCGCCGGGATTCGTCGAGCTGATGACCTTGATCGCTCTGTGCGAGCCGTCCGAATGCACCTCGACCTGGATGACGACCTTGCCGCTGCCCACGATCGGTTTGGTCGTAGTTCCCTGGTGGAGCAGCTTCGCCGGGACAAACTCGTTCGCGTACTGAGCGAGCGCGGGAATCGCGGCGAAGACGACCAGGGCTCCGGCGGCTGGAGCGACGATTCTACACAAACGTTTCATGGCGCACCTCACGCGAAGGAGGTACGAGGCCGTCAGGCCGGCGGCCTGCGGTGCCGCTCGAGTGCGGTGCGCTCGCGGGCCGTCAGCTCACGGAACCGACCGGGCGGCAGCGTGCCGAGTTTCAAGGGGCCAAAGCGCATCCGCGTCAACGCGAGAACGCGATGCCCGAGCGCCTCGAACATCCGGCGCACTTGGCGGTTGCGTCCTTCGTGAATCGTCACGTCGATGACGCTGCCGTCCCGGCGCGCCGCGACGACACGCACCTTCGCAGCCGCCGCGCGAAACTCTGAAAGCGTCACGCCGCGGCTCAACCTATGTGTGTCTTCGGCGGACAGCCGTCCGGCGATCGCGACGCGATACGTCTTCTCAACGCCGAAGCGCGGATGGAGCAGGCAATGTGCGAGATCGCCGTCGTCCGTAAGCAGCAACGCGCCCCCAGTCGCATAATCCAGACGCCCGACCGGAAATACTCCCGGACGCGCCACGAGGTCGCCGACGCTCGAACGCCGCTGCGGATCGCGCATGGTCGTCACGACCCCGACGGGCTTGTTCAATAAAAGATATGTATGCTCACCCGGCAGCTGGACGACTTCGCCATCCACCTCAACCCGATCACCGTCCTCAACCACCACACCCAACTCGGTGACGCGCTTCCCATTGACGCGCACTCGCCCACTCTTGATGAGCTCATCGGCATGTCTGCGCGACGCTATACCACCACGCGCTAAGAATTTATTTAGCCGCGTCGCCCTCCCCACAAAATATTAGGGTGAGGGAACGCAGCGAAAGGGGTCGACGTCCCGTTCCGGCGGCGTGTGAATGCGCCGCGGAGCCACGGATGGCGAGAGCGGCGCAGAGGCCGCGCGAAGCCGAGCACACGACGTGCGAGGCGAGCGGCCGCAGGAGCGGGATGTCGACCGCTCAAGCCGAGAGACAGAAACCCTAGTATTTGCCGTTATCTTCGTAGCCGCGCGACATCGACATCGCCTCTTTGGTAACCGACTGCAGGAACTCTTCGTTCGTGCGCGTCTGCACCATTTTGTCGAGGATGATCTCGGTGATGTCGCCGGTGTTGAGGACGGCGGTCGCACGCCGCAGCATCCAGATCTTTCGCATCTCTTCCGGGGAGAGCAGCAGCTCTTCGCGACGCGTGCCCGACCGCTTGATGTCGATCGCCGGAAAGACGCGGGACTCGGCCAGTTTGCGCGTGAGGTTGAGCTCCATGTTGCCGGTGCCCTTGAACTCTTCGAAGATCACGTCGTCCATCTTCGATCCAGTCTCGATCAGCGCGGTTCCGACGATCGTCAGCGACCCGCCGTTCTCGATCTTGCGCGCTGCGCCGAAGAAGCGCTTCGGCTTGTGGAGCGAGGCCGTGTCGAGCCCGCCGGACAGCGTACGACCCGAACTCGCGACGACTTGGTTGTACGCACGGGCGAGGCGCGTGATCGAGTCGAGCAGGATCACGACGTCCTTCCCGAGCTCCACGAGACGCTTGGCGCGCTCCATGGTGAGCTCGGCGACGGTCGTGTGGTTCTCGGGGTGCTCGTCGAACGTGGACGCGACAACTTCGCCGTCAATGGTGCGCTGCATGTCGGTGACTTCTTCGGGCCGCTCGTCCACGAGCAGCGCGATGATGTGCGCGTCGGGATGATTGATGGAAATGCCCTGCGCGATATTCTTGAGCAGCGTGGTCTTACCGGCCTTGGGGGGCGAAACGATCAGCGCGCGCTGGCCCTTGCCGATTGGGGAGAAGAGATCGATGACGCGCGTCGAGAGCTGCGTCGAGCGGTTTTCGAGTTTGAACCGCTCCTCCGGAAAGATCGGCGTCCCTTTTTCGAAGACCGACCTCCCCTTGATGGCCTCCGGGTCGAGTTCGTTGACTTTATCGACGCGGATCAGGCCGTAGTACTTCTCGCTCTCCTTCGGCCGGCGCGCCTGGCCTTCGACCATGTCGCCGCGACGAAGCTCGAAGCGCCGTATCTGCGACTGACTGACGTAGATGTCGTCATTGCCGATGTAGTAGCCCGCGCGGCGTAAGAACCCGTATCCCTCAGGCAGGATGTCCAGAATCCCGCTCGCGACCTCGATCCCGGAACGGGCGATCTGCGCCTGCACGACCAGGGTGACAATCTCGTCTTTTTTGACCTTGGCCGGAGTCGGAATCTCGACTTCCAGCTCCTTTGCGATGTCGAGCAGCTCGGTCTTCGTTTTCTCACCGAGCTGAGCCGCGGTGAGCATCGGCGGCATCTCGACCTGCGGAAGCTGATCGTGATATGCCGCGGGATGTTGGCCAAAGTGACGACGCCGCGACCGTCGGCGGCGGCCGCCGCCCTGCTGGCGCATGTCGTTATTGAATCGTTGTTCGGTGTTGGGGCGATGTTCGGTTTGCAGAAGAGTATCTCGCTGTTAGAGCCGCACACATCAAGCTGGCGCGGTCGAGGGCGAGGCGAGGCTGCCTGCGCAATCAGACCGGTGACGTGAGCGAGGGGATGTCAAAGCTCGTCGCACCGTCGGCAAAAGCGACGCGGCGACGACCACACTATAGCACAGGCGCAGCAAGCCTTCAAGCCGGGCTCAAGCCAGCGGGGCCGCTGACATAGGGATTTCCCGCTTCGTAGAAGCGCAGCCGCCTGCGTGGGGCCTTGGTGACTCCGATGCGGCGGCTGCGCGCCACGCGCGTTCGACCGTCCGTCGTTCGCGCGAGCCACAGCCGGGGGTGAGTGAACGGGTCCAGTCCATCAAACGAGCGATCGATCGCGAGGGCCCGGCATAGCCGCCCCGGACCGCGGCACAGATCGCGCACGCGCGTCGTCGCCCGTCGGGCCTGCATCAGTCCGAGGCCTTCGAGCGGTTCGAGCGCGCGCACGAGCACGCCGGCTCCTTCTCCGTCGGGTTCACTCGATAGGTTAAAACAGTACGACGTTCCGTAAATTTGGTATACGTAGGCGCGATGCGGCGGTCCGAAGAGCGTCGCGTTGCGCAGGCTCTTGCCGCTATACGCGTGGCACGCGGGGTCGCCGGGCAGATAGGCCTCGGTCTCGACGATCCTTCCCGCGGCAACACCGTCGGCACTTTCGCGCACGAGAACGCAACCCAGCAGCGCCACGGCAAGCGCCTCGGTCTCGACGGGTAAACACGCCGGCGCGAGCCGGCTGAAGGTCATGCCGCCAGGTTCAGCGCTACTTCGGCTCGTGCCCTTTGCGTGAGGTCGTCGGTCGCGCCAGCGGCGACGGTGAACCCGGCGAGCGTGTTTAGAACGCACCGCAGACGGACGTAAGGAAGCGCGAGTGTCTCAGACGGCTCGCGCCGCTTTACGATCTCGTCTACGAGTTCCGCATCGTTTAAGACAAAACGCAGATTGTCGAAACCACGATCGCGGAGCGCGCGAGCGACGGCGGTCACTGCGGCGTATCCGCCGGCTCGATCGGTCTGGCCGCGGGAAGCCCGAAACGTGGATCGCAGCAGCTTCCGCCTGCCCGAGCCGGTCAGGCGCGCGTAGGCAAGGCCAAGCCCACGCGGCCCGACGGCGTAGCCGATTTCCGCTTGCACCCCTGAATCTGAAGCTCGCATTTCATCAGCCTCTTTACCCAGTCTATAGCGAACATATGTTCGTAGTCAAGCGATTTGGGCCGGTTTGAGGAGGCTCCGGTAGATTGCGAGGGTCCGGTCCGTTTGCGCCTCGAGCGAGAACCGCTTGGCGGCGCGACGGGCCGAGGATGAGGCGGCTGGGTCCGGTCGTTGTGGGATCTCGCGCAGGGCCCGCGCGAAGCCCGCTGCGCTCGCCTCGGCGACGATACCGGCGCCGCCAAGCACGTCCCGGCTCTGCGCCGAGTCGGACGCGATGACACGGGCTCCGGTGGCGAGCGCCTCGGCCAGGACGAGCCCCTGAGTCTCGGTCGTGCTGGGCATCACGAAGGCGTCCGCGCTGGCGTACAGATCGGGCAGCTCCTCGCGCGGAATCGCGCCCAGGAACGTCGTCTGCACGCCGACGCCGACGCTGAGCGCGAGCTCCTCGAGCTCGGAACGCATGGGGCCGTCGCCGGCGATCGCGAGGCGCAGCGAGGGATCGCGCGCGCCGGCGAGAGCATGCAGCAACAGCTCGAGATTCTTCTCCTTCGCCAGGCGCCCGACCGAGAGCACGAGGCGATCGCCGGGCCGAGACCCGAGCCTCGCGCGCAGCGCCTCGTCGCGCCGGCCCGCGCCGAAACGAGGGACGTCGATGCCGCTCGGTACGATCTCCACGCGGGCACGCACGCCGACTTCGACCAGGCGCTGCGCCATGGCGCGCGTCGGCACGATTACGGCATCGGCCATGTTCGCAAATGCGCGCGTGAGCTGCGTCGCCGCGAATCGCGTTGCATTCGGTTCGAACGGGATATAGTGCGCGTAGGCCTCGAGTTGCGTGTGATACGTGTACACGAGCGGCATGCCGTAACGACGCGAGTAGCGCAGGCCCATCCAACCGGTGACGAACGGCGAGTGCACGTGCACCACGGAGAGCCGCTTGATGATGCCGTTGCGGTTGCGCCGGCTCACCACGGGAAGCGTCAGCCGGTACGGTGTCTTGGTCGGCAGCGGCAGCGACGGCATTCTAAACACGGGACCGTCGGCCTCGTCGTATCCGGGCATCCGCGGCGCGAAGCAATACACGGAGTGTCCTCGCGCGCGCAGGCCGTCGGCGAGGCCCTCCACCGAGGCTACGACGCCGTTGACCACGGGGCGGTAAATCTCGGTGAAAAAGCCGACGCGCAGCGATTCCATTGGGTGGCCCATTCGCGCTGGAGGGCGCGGGCGCCCGGCGAGAAGGGCCTCCCTTGCAGGTTATGACTTAGGGCATATCGCCGCTTTGAACCGGATATGGTATATTGCCCGGGTCAGATTGAGCCCGCCAAAACGGACAGCAGGCAGGCTCTCGAGTGTCTTGGCGTTTCCGTAGGATCCATCACCCAGCGGCCGCCTTGCGCCGCTTCCAAACAAACGCGACACGCCGCTCATCGTTCGCTCTCTGCGGGATGTGCAGAGCAAACCTTAGCGACGAGCCGGAACGAAAGGAATACGGGGTTGATCGGACGCGTACTCTGCGCCACTACCGCTGCTGCGGTGCTATGCGGCTTTCCGGCCTATGCGGCCACGCCGCCCGTCGGCACCGCGCCGACGAAGGTGACTTGGCATCGCGACGGCCTCTTGACGTGGGAGCGTCTCGAGCGACGAGCGATACCGCCTCAGACCGTCCACCGCCTCACGCCCGCCCTATACCCAGGAATCTCGAAAGTCGTCAGCCACGGCACTCGCGGGGTCCTCGAGTTCCAGGCCCGCTACGCCCAGCGCGACGGCGGCCCCGTTCAGCGCATCGTCGTTTGGTCCAAGGTCGTCCGCGCGGCGCAGCCGCGCATCGTCGCCGACGGAATCGGTTACTCGCCGCTTGCGGCGTTCGAAGCACACGGCGTCACGCGCATGGCATTCCTCGCACGAGACGCCATCGTCATGATGGCGACCGCCTATACCGCGAGCTGCGGCGGGTGCGACGGGATGACCGCGATCGGGCGGCGCGCCGGCCACGGAATCGTCGCGGTGGATCCGCGCATCATCCCCCTCGGAACGCGCCTCTACATTCCGGGTTACGGCCCGGCGATCGCGGGCGACACCGGCGGTGCGATCGTCGGGCATCGCATCGATTTGGGATTCGACTCCATGCGCGACGCCATGCTCTTTGGGCGGCGCGACATCAAAGTGTATCGCCTGAAGTAGCGTACAATGACGGGGTGCTCAGCCCCCGTAAGCTCCTCGCAGAAGCGGGGATCCGGCCGCGTAAGCGTTACGGACAAAACTTTCTCGTCAACGCTTCCGCCGCGCGCCACGCCGCGCGGGTGAGCCTCGCGGGCGCGCCCGCCGGAACCAAAATGCTCGAAATCGGCGCCGGCACCGGCGCGTTAACGCTCGCGCTTCTTGCGGAAGGCGCGGACGTAACCGCGCTCGAGATCGACCCAAAGCTCGTCGAGTTGTTACGCTCGCGGCGGGAATTGAGTGCCGCCGGAATCATCGAGGCCGACGCGCTGACGTTCGACTATCGCGCGTGGTCGCGCGGCGACGCCTGGCGCGTCGCCGGAAACCTTCCCTACAACGTCGCCACGCCGCTGATCCTGCGCTTCGTCGAGATGGAAGGCGGTCCGGACGCGCTGACCGTCATGCTGCAAAAGGACGTTGCGGAAAGGCTGATCGCGCTGCCCGGAACGGCCGCCTACGGAAGCCTCTCCGTAGCCATCCAGTTTGCGATGACGGTCGAGCTCGCGTTCACGCTGTCTCCGCGATCGTTCTTCCCGGCTCCCAAGGTGCAGTCGAGCCTCGTACGGCTCCTGCGGCGCGCGCAGCCGGCGGCGTGCGTGCGCGATCCAGCGGTGTTTTGGAAGGTCGTACGAGGCGCGTTCGCGTACCGCCGCAAAACGCTCGTCAACAGTCTCGCGCTTTCGCTCGATCACGATCGCGCGGCGATTGTGCGGGCGCTCGAGCTCAGCAACATCTCTCCGGAGCTACGCGGTGAACGACTCGACCTCAGCGATTTCGCGCGACTGGCCGACGCGCTGGCCGAAGGATAGTTTCAAGAGCGTTTGGACCTGGCTTCTCGCCGGGTTCATCGCGTTTCTCTTCGTCGCCGCCTTCGTCGCAGGGCTAAAGACCAGTCGCGTACCGGCGGTCAGCCCGCGCGAGTTCGACGCGCTGCTCCTCCTGCAATTCGCCCTGGAAGGCGCGCTGGTGGTGCTGCTGCTGGTCGCGCTGCCGGCGCTCTCCAAGTTCAGCCTTCGCGAACTCGGCTTCCGCATGCCGACGGCGGCGAACGTGGGAACTGCTATACTCGGCGCGGTCGGAATGGTCGTCGTCGCCAACGGCGGCGCCTCGCTGATCGACTATCTGCTGCACAGCACGCACCAGCAAGACATCGTACAGATCTTCAGGGAGCTGCACGACCCGACGACGATCGCCATATTTGCCGTGTTCGCCATCCTCTTTGCGCCGTTTGCGGAGGAGACGTTCTTCCGCGTGTTCTTCTTCAACCTCGGCCTTCGGTACGCCGGCTTCTGGGGAGGCGCCGTGCTGAGCGGCGTGCTCTTTGGGATCGCGCACGGCGACGCGTACGCCGCGCTCCCGTTGGCGCTCGGAGGAATCGTGCTGTGCGCCGTCTACTATCGGACGCGCAACGCCTGGGCGTCGATGATCTCACACGCGCTGTTCAACTCGCTCTCGATCGTCGCGCTGCTCTTCGTGCCGAAGATCACGCAATGAGCTCGCGTGCGGCGTCCGCGACGGTGCGGGCGTCGATGGAGCGCGTCTCGACGTATCGAAGCCGGTGCGCGAGCGACGACGGCTTCGTCGCCGTCGCGGGCCGCCGATCGAACCCGCACTCGCGAACGTAGCGTCCGACGAGGTGAATCGCGCGCGGGTTGGGCTCGTCGTACCAATCGGGATGGTGCGCGAGCCATAGGCCGATCGTCGGAACGTCGCCGCGCGCCATCGTCAGGTGCAGCGGACCCGCCGGGATTCCTACAAAGAGATTGGTGCGGCCGGCGAGGGCTTTGTAGAGCCGCGCGAACGGTTCCGCGCCGCCGCCGAACAGCTCGCGAAATCCGGCGACGCCCTCGCCGAGTGGTTCGTCATCCATCGAAACGAAGCGCCAACGCGGCGACATCGCGCGCATCGCGGCGACGAACGCGCGGGCCTCCGATCCGTCACCCCAATTCTTGCGCGACGCCGTTACGCCCGTCCGCGAGATCACGCACAGCGGCGTGCCGGGCGCCGCGAGCCGCGCCAGGCGTTCGTCGACCAGCCGGCGCGTGGCCGCGGGGATCCCAAAGTCGATGGAGTTCGGCAGCGGCGCGGATAGATCGAGCGCCGCTAGCCGCTCCGGGGGTACCAGCAGGCGCGCCAGGTTGCGCGCCTTCGTGTGAAACGGATACGGCGTCCGGCCCTCCGTTTCCGGATAGTCGGTCCACAGCACGACGTCCGGCGCGAAACTGGTTACGCCTTGGTCGAGCGGCGCCGGGGCCTCCAGAGTCACGACGCGCCCGTCGCAGCGCTTCAGGCTGAGGCCCAGATGACGCGCTCCGCGCTCGCCGCCGTCGCTCGGCGCTGCCCCGCCGCCGAGCAGCGCGCACACTCGCGCGTTGCCCTCCATCACGCTTACGTAGTCGTCACCGAACCGCGTGATCGCATACGCGTTGGAAGGCTCCAGTAAGGGCAGGACCGCACCGAAATGAACCCAGTCGCCTAATCCATGAGGCCAGTAGATCAGCACTCGCGCATCGCGTATGGCCGCAAACCGGCCGCGATCCTCGCGCACCGCGCGAACGCGCAGCGTCGCGCTCATGGACGCACCGGCACGCCGCCGCATAGACGCTGCGGCGCGCGTCCGGCGAGGCTGCCGAAGAACGCCGCCGCGTTGGTATCGTAGGCCGGGCACCGCGGGAAGAGCGGATCGGGGCGCGGATCGAGCCGCACGCCCGGGTTGACGGCCGCGACCGCCCAGACCCCCTCCTCGCCCCTGCGCAGCAGCACGGGCTGCGTGGCGTCGCGAATCGCCAGCGCGCGCGCGTAGGCGTTCCAGTCGACGACGTACGGCCAGCGGCCCGGACGCAGCACGGTGTCGTTAAACCCGAGCAGCACGACCACCGCCGAAGCGATCATGTAGCGCGCGAAGCGAGGATAGCGCCGCACGCCGAATGTCGCCGCGACCGCCGTCGCGGCGAGCAGCGCCGCCGTGTAATGCGAGCCGACGCGGCTCGCCTCGTAGTTCCACGGCCGCATCAAGACGATTTCGGCGACCAGCGGCGCTCCCAAAAGCAGCCACCATCCGACGCCGACGGGCGCAAACGCGAATGGCGCGAGCAACAGGAACAGCATCGATATCTTGCTGGCGGGATCGAACACCGCGAGCGAATATTGCGGCACGTTGGGCGCCGCCGCCGACGCTCGCTCGACCAGCCAAAACCCCGCGCCGTTGCACAGCGCGAGCGCGGCGAGCGCGATCCCGATGCGGCGATCCCACCAGAGCGCACACGCAACCGCGAACCAGAGCACGAACGGAATCTGGTCTTCCTTCAGCCCGAGCAGCAGCTGCGCCAGGATGAGCGCCGGCCAGAGCGCGCGCCGCCGCACGACGAGCGCCGCGCCGAACGCCAGCAACGGCACGAAAACGTTCTCCGAGAAGTTGTCGTAACTCAGCCCCTGCGCGGACGGCGTCAGCAGATACGCGATGCCGAGCGCGTTGGCGGCGCGCGGCTCGACTCCGGTCTCGCGCGCGAACAGCGCCAGCGGAATCGCTCCGAGCGCCACGGCCAGCACCTGCACTACGATCAGCGCCTCCGCGCGCGGAAACAGGGCGACCAACGGAACGAGCGCGGTCAGCACCCACGAGTCGTGCACAGCAAAGTGCGGGCGCCACTCGCCATAATTCCACGACGAGCCGTGCCGCAGGTTCACGAGCGTCTGCAGATACGTCCCGAGATCGGCACCATATCGCAACGCGTACAGCTTGTTAAGGTCCAGGCCGATATACACGACCGCGAAGACGGCCACGGCAATGTATACCGGTCTCATCTACGCGTTCGCCTTCTCCCGATATACTCGATCCACGATTGAACGTAAGCGATCGATGAACTGCTGCGGCGCGAATTTTTCGGCGTGCACGCGCAACCGCTGCGAATCGAAGCGCGAAGCGTCGAAGTCGCGCAGCGCGGCGGCCAGCGACTCCGGCGTCGGCTCGTCGAAAAACACGCCCGTCTCGTTTTCGACGATCGTCTCGAGCGCGCCGCCGCCCCGAAAGGCGATCGTCGGACGCCCGGTCGCGGCCGCCTCGAGCGGGACGAGTCCGAAGTCTTCCTCGCCGGGAACGATCGCGGCGCGCGCGTCGCCGAACAGCTCCGCCAGCTGCGCGTCGGGGACGAAGCCGAGCATCGTCGTCGTCGTTCCGCGGGCGAGGCCGCGCAGCGCGCTCTCCGCCGGGCCGGTGCCGGCAACGAATAGCTTGACGCCGGCGAGTGCGGCCGCGCGGATCGCGAGATCGATTCGTTTGTAGGGCAGCAGGCGCGACGCAGCAACGAAGTAGTCGCCGCCTCCGCTGCCGATCCTAAAACGATCGACGTCGACCGGGCAGTGCAGCACGTCGCAGTCGCGGCCGTAGTATCGCGAGATCCGTTGCGCGACGTTCAGCGAGTTGGCGACGAATCGGGTTGGCCGCGCGGCGGCGGCGCGATCCCACGCGATCAGCCGGTCGATCATCGGACGCGCGAGGCGCGTTCGCACGTACTCGTCGTACGCGAACGCGAAACGGCTGACGGTGTTGATGTAGCAGACGTGCACGGCTCCGGGCGGGGCCACGACGCCTTTCGCCCAGGCGGTCGTCGAGCTGACGATCGCGTCGAAGCCCGAGAAGTCGAAGGCCTCGAAGGCGCGCGGATAGAACGGCGCGAGCACCCGAAAATAGCGGTTCGCAAAGGGGATCCGGGCGAGGTACGAACGGCGAACTCGCGCTGCCGGGAAGAGATCGCCGACGGCGTGCTCGTCGTACAGCGCCGTATAGATCGGCGCGTCGGGCCACGCCCGCGCGATCCAGGCGAAGACTCGCTCCGCGCCGCCACGCTGGTTCAAGTAATCATGAACTAACGCAACCTTCATAGTGCAACAAGGTCATTATTGCGTCCAGGCCTAGGCGACGAAAGGCGCTGTGTGCTTTGCACATGAGCCTTTCGGCCACAACGGCATGGACGCAATAAGGGCCTTGTTAGTCCTGTAGGTTGGTGCCGCGGGGTAGAACGAGTGCTATCGTCGGGTTGCCCAGGTAGGAACGGGCGACCCGCTGCAGGTCCTCCGGGGTCGTCGCCGAGATCGCGGCCAATGCACGGTTGATGAAGTCCGGAGAGGCGCTGCCGGTCGAGAAGACCGCCGCCAACCAGGTGCGCGTCTCGAGCGTGTTCGCGTCGTTGGCGAAGTCGCCGGCCGCCTCGGCCTTGAACTCGTCGATCGAACCCTGGAGGCGCGACGCGGCCAGCACGCTGACGACCGAGAGCGCCGTGGCAAACGCGCGGCTCGGGTTGCCGATCAGGCCGCCGTTGACGTAGAGCACGAGCGTCGCGGGCGCGCGATCGTACGCGTACACCGTGCCGACCGAGCGCGATGCGAAGGTCGGCGAAACGACGCCCGGCACCTGGGCGATGTCCGAGAGCGTTCGGCGCACGAAAGACGCCAGCACGAGCATCGGCCCGAAGTCGCGGCTGTTGACGTTGGGCGCTGGATACTGCGCGATCAGCCAAGGCGACGCGATGTCGCGATGCGCGACGATCTCGTGCGTGGCTCCGTTGAGCTGCGGGACGCGCACGGCCACGGGCGAGGTCGTTCCGGCGGGCAGCGCACCGGCGAGCGCCGCGAGCGCTTGGGGAGCCAGCGAGTCGAGCCGTCCAGCGGCGCTGACCACGGCGCCACCGCGGCGATAGTAAGCGCGGTAAAACGAGCGCGCGTCCTCCGCGAAGAACTGCGCGAGCGATGCGGGCGTACCGAGCTCCGGGAGGCCGGCGTTCGCTTGTCGCGACGACGCCGCATTGAGCATATCTATACCGACTTGGAGCGCAACCTGCTGGACCTGCGCGATCTGCCGCACGAGCACGCCGCGAGCGTCGCGAATGGTCACCGCCGAGAAGTCCGGCGCCGCGAGAGCAGCGCGGAACAGCTCGAGAACTGCCGGCGCGTCCTCGGCCAGCGCCTCGACATAAAAGCGCACGTCGCCCGGATCGATCGTGAAGCGTATGGATCCGCCGCGCGCCGCGACCGCGTCTTCCAGCGCGACGCCGTTGATCGGCGTGCGCACGATCGTTTCGGCAACGAGCGCGGCCATGCCGTTCTGCCGCATCGTTTGGCGATCGAGTCCCGCTCGGACGATGAGAGTTACGCCGACGAGCGACGCGGCACCGTCGGACTGGCGCACGATCACCGTTCCACCGGCGTTTTCCACGGTGGGAACGGGAATGGAGACGGACGCGGCGCGCGCCGCGGTGGGCAGCGCGGTGGCCAGAGCCGCGGCCAGGCAGGACGCTAACAGGAATCTCACCGGGACGGCTCCTTCTGCGGTGTCGTCGCGACCAGGTCGACGATCACGGGATTATGTAGATAGCGGCGGACGATTTCGGCAACGTATTGGGGATCGAGAGCGCGGGCCGACTGCTCGTAAGCTCCGCTGGCGATGCCGGGAGCGTAGTCGAGGTTGCCTTCCGTCGAGTACCAGCCGAGGTTGTCGGCGCGTTGCTGCGGCGTCTGCGTGTCGGTTGCGACGTGATAGAGAAACGCCTCGCGCGCGGCGTTGAAGGCCGGCGCGTCCATCGGCTGCTGCAGCGCCTCGAGCGCGGCGAGCACACTCTTCTCCGTCTGCTTCTCGTTGCTGCCCCCGATGGTGACGACCATCACGCCTGGGTCGTGCAGCGTGATGAACTGGCCGACCACCAGGGCATCGCTATCCGCGCGGTCGAGCACCCGCGACACAACCCCCGTCTGCTCCCGGAAGAGATAGTCCGCGATGAAATCCAACGCCGTCGCCGCTTTCTGATCCGCGATCGGCGGACCGATCCAGGCGAGTCCCACACCGTCGACGGCGCCGGCCGCGGTCGTCGACGCCGGCGATCCCTCCAGCGTCGAGTCGTAGGGAGTGTCCATCGCACCGGGACCGTTTCCGTCGGTAACCGCCGAGATGCTAGAAGCGTCGACGTTGCCCGTCAGCGCGAGGACCGAGTTCTGCGCGCGAAACGCGCGCTTCGCGAACGCATCGACCTGGGCCGTCGTGATGCTCGTGAGCTGCGACACCGACGTCGGCAGCGGCGGATAGTGCGCGGGGCCGGTCGCGAAGATTTGCTTGAACAGCAGGTCGTGCAGCGTCGTGTCGGATTCGTAGCGTTGCTGCACGCCGAGCACGGCGGCGTTGGCGCGCGCCGTCTTGACCGCCGCGTCGTCGACCGACGGCGCGAAGTACGCGGCCGTCATCGCCGCGACGATCCGGCGCGACGCGTACGCGGGAACGACGGCACCGATGCCGACTATGTCCGGATATACCTCGATGTTGAGCTCGCCGCCGACCGTGTGCACGAGCGCGTACAACGACTTGCCGCTCGCGAGCGGGGCGACCGCCGCGGCCGTCGCGGCAAGGTCGGCAATGCCGGGAGTAGCGTCGTCAAATCCCGCCGCCGGCGCGCGGAACCACAGGCCGATCGCCGCCGTGCCGACGGTCGGATCGGGATACAGCACGTACGATCCGCCACGCGGCAAGGCGCCGGTCTGCCGCGCGATGGCGGCGCCCGCAGGGGCAGCCAGCGACGACGATGCCAAGACGAGCATCGCGAGAGCGTAAGCGATTCGCGCCGTCATGCCGGTTCCGGGAAAATTTTCGGCGGAATGCGCGAAGGCTTTTCGGCGCGCTTCGGCTCCTCCGCGGGGCGCTCCGCCGGCGTGTCGCCGCCCTCGGCGACCTCCGACCCATGACTGCGCGTGTAGGGACGGCCCTCCAGGATGGCGCGCACTTCCTCGGCCTCGACCGTCTCGTATTCGAGCAGCGAGGCCACCATGCGCTCGACCCTGTCCCAGTTGTCCTTGAGAATTCGCTTGCCGGTTTCGTACGACGATTCGATGATCTTCCGCACCTCGCCATCGATCTTGCTCGCGACTTCCTCGGAGTAGTTGCGCTCCTCGCTGATGTCGCGGCCGAGGAAGACCTGATGAGCGCCTCGTCCGAACTGGATGGGGCCGAGATCGCTCATGCCGTACTGCGTCACCATCCGGCGCGCCAACTCCGTCGCCTGCTCGAAATCGTTGCTCGCACCGGTCGTGACGTCGCCGAACTTGATCTCCTCGGCGAGACGTCCGCCCATGGCGCGCGTGATCATGGCCAGCAGCTCCTCTTTGCTGCGGTTGTGACGATCGTCTTCGGGAAGCGACCAGGTAATGCCGAGCGCCATGCCGCGCGGGATGATCGTGACCTTGTGGACCGGATCGGATTTTTCGAGCAGGCCGCCGATAACGGCGTGACCGGACTCGTGATAGGCCGTCGTCTCTTTTTCTTGTTGCGACATCACGACCGACTTGCGCTCCGGACCGACCATCACGCGATCGATCGCCTCGTCGCAATCGATCATCTCGATCACGTTCTTGTTGCGCCGCGCCGCGAGCAGTGCCGCCTCGTTCAACAGGTTCTCCAGATCCGCGCCGGAAAAACCCGGCGTGCGCTTGGCCAGCGTCTCGAGCGAGACTTCCTTGCCCAGCGGCTTGTTGCGCGCGTGCACCTCGAGGATCTTCTCGCGGCCCTTGTAGTCGGCGCGCCCCACCACGATCTGGCGATCGAAGCGGCCCGGCCGCAGCAGCGCGGGATCGAGCACGTCCGCGCGGTTCGTCGCCGCGATCAGGATCACGCCCGTGTTTTGATCGAAGCCGTCCATCTCGACGAGGAGCTGGTTGAGCGTCTGCTCGCGCTCGTCGTGACCGCCGCCTAAACCGGCGCCGCGCTGGCGTCCGACCGCGTCGATTTCGTCGATGAAGACGATGCAGGGAGCCGACTTCTTGGCCTGATCGAACAGGTCGCGGACGCGCGAAGCGCCGACGCCCACGAACATCTCGACGAAATCGGAGCCCGAGATCGAGAGGAACGGCACGCCCGCCTCACCTGCGATCGCTCGCGCGAGCAGTGTCTTACCGGTTCCCGGCGGCCCGAGCAAAAGGACGCCCTTGGGGATGCGCGCGCCCAGCGATTGGTACTTCTTCGGATACTTGAGAAAGTCTACGATCTCCGCGAGCTCTTCCTTGGCTTCGTCCACGCCGGCGACGTCCGCAAACGTAACCTTGGGCCGGTTCTCGGAAAGCATCTTGGCGCGCGAGCGCCCGAACGACAGCGCCTGGCTGCCGCCGCTCTGCGCCTGACGCAGGATGAAAAACAGCAATAGGACCGTGATCGCGAGCGGACCGAGTGTCATGAGGCTCGACAACAGTCCGGTGTTCGACTGCTGATCGAAGCTGATCGCGCCGCTCTTGACCTTCCGGTAGACTTCGTCCACAAAGGTCTGGTCCACGTTTGGAACCGCGACCGTGTACTTCGTCCCGTTCGAAAGGTCGCCGATCGCGTTCAGGCCCGTCGCGTGGAACGACTGCACTTGCCCGGCTTCGAGCTTCTGGTAAAAGGCGCCGTAGTCGAGTCGCGTCTCGCCTTCGCTGGGCTGAACGAATCGTTCGACGATGATGAACAGGGCCACGACGGCCAGGATGATCAGGATGATCGATTTGAGGTGCTTGCTCACGTTGTGGTTAGACCGGTTGATCCTCTCGAAGCTCTGCTAGGTAAGGAAGATTACGGTACCATTCCTTGTAGTCCAAACCGTAACCTATAGCGAAGGTGTCCGGGACTGCGAGGCCCAGGTACTCGATCGGTACGTACGCCTCGCGGCGCGCCGCCTTATCGAACATCACGCAGGTGCGCAGGGTCGCCGGCCGGCGCTCTTTTAGTAACGCTCGCAGGTACTCCAGCGTGAGGCCTTTGTCCACCATACCGTCCACGATCAGCAAATTCGTGCCCCCCAGCGGCAGGCTGGCGTCCGCCTCGAGCCGCGCCTCGCCTCCGGAGGTCCCGGAGGTGCCGTAGCGTTGAACGAAGAGGTAGTCAACCAGGATCTCGCTGGGGCCATCGGCTCTTCGGGCCAGCGCCCGCGCGAGGTCGGCGGTAAGACACAGCGCCCCTTTCAACACGCCAAGCAGCACGAGCGGTTGCCCCCGATAGTCGCCGGCGATCTGCGCGGCGAGGCGCTCGACCGCAGCCGCGATCGCTTCGGCGCCGCAGATGTGGCGCCCGATGCCAGCGGTCGGATACAGCGCGGTCATTTCCGTTTGATACCCTGGATCGAGCCGCGTTCGATTCTCAGAGCGATCCCAGGCTTCATGTGAAACGTGCCGGTGCCGCCCCGTTCGAGCGCGAGCACTGCCGCCTCGACGTGCGAAAAGTCGACGTCGCGCAGACCCTCTTCCGCCGCCAGACGCTCGCGGATCGAACGCCGCAGGCTGGAGCGCGGCGTCGCATCGCGTTCGTCCGCCACGAGCTGCGCGGCCCGCGCCACGGCCCGATCGAGTTCCGGAAAGAGCGGCCGCAGCGTCGCCAAGGCCTCACGCACGGCGTTGCGCCGCAGACCCAGCTGCGAGTTCGTCGGATCGACGGCGTAGGGCAACGCCTTCGCATGACAGTACGCGCGCAGCGTCTCGGACGAGACTCCGATCAGCGGACGCACGAGGTCGACGTCCGGCGCGATGCGTCGACGGCGCGGCATGCCGCGGAGCCCATTCGGCCCGGTGCCGCGCAGCAGCGCGAGCACGACGGTTTCGCTCTGGTCCTCCGCGTGATGCGCGGTCGCGACAACCCCGCACGCGCGCCGCCTTGCCGCAGCACAGAGCGCGCGATAGCGCGCGGTGCGCAGCCGCTGCTCGTCGCCGGCGGAAGCGGCGAGCGCGATCGTCTCGAGCGGAATCTCGAAGCGCGCCGCGAGCTCCAGCACGACGCATTCGTCCTGCCACGCCGAGTCGCGCACCCCGTGGTTGACGAACGCGGCAAACAGCGTAAGCCGTAGCCGCTTTGAAAGCGCGTGCAGCGCGGCCGCGAGCGCCACGGAATCGGGACCGCCGCTGCACGCGATCAGAATGCGCTCTCCGCGCAGCACGCCGCTGCGCTCGATCGCGCGTTCGACCTCGCGCTCGTGGTGCGCGCCTCTCACGACCGGCGCGCATGCGCGGCGATCTCTCGCTCGACTTCACGCCTCGCGACGGCCGCGCGCTTGTCCCAGAACTTCTTGCCTCGCGCCAGTCCTAGCTGAACCTTCGCGAGCCCGCGCGTGAAATAGAGCCGCAACGGCACGACGGTCAAGCCCTTCTCGGCGACGCGGCTCTGCAGGCGCAGAATCTCTGCCTTGTGCAGCAGCAGCTTACGCGGCCGTGTCGGTTCGGCGTTGGAGAAGCTGCCCTGCTTGTAGGGGGCGACGTGCATGCCCATCAGCCAGGCCTCGCCGTCGCGGAAGCGCGCGTACGCCTCGCTCAGGCTCGCGCCGCCCTCGCGCACCGACTTCACCTCCGTGCCGGTCAAGACCAGGCCGGCCTCTACTGACTCGAGGATGTGGTACTCGTAGCGCGCGCGGCGGTTGTCGATAGCGGCGCTGCTCTTGGTCATCGTCGCAGGTGGTCTTCGACGGCCTCGAGCCGACCGCGCGATACGAAGCTGCCCTCGGCGTGGGCCAGCACTTCACCGGCGTCGTCGAGCACGCTGGCGTCGACGCCCAGCACGTTGCGCCGCTGCCACGTGACGCGCCCGCGCACCTGGATCGGCCGCTCGAGGGGAACCGGTTTGCGGAAGCGCACGCTGACCGCAGCGGTCACGCCGCGATGACCCGCGAAACCGGCGGCGTGGGCCATGGCCTCGTCGAGCAGCGCCATCACGATGCCGCCGTGCGCGATGCCGCGCCAGCCCTGGTACTGCGACGCGAGCTCGACGCGCGCGTACACGCCCTCCGATTCGGTAGCGCGATCGAAGTGCACGTGCATCCCGATCGGGTTGCTCGGTCCGCACGCGAAACAGTTGCCGTCGTCGAACGGAACTTCGCTCATCGTCCGACGCTCAGGCGCTCGACGAGGTAGGACGGCAGTCGCGCGGCGCGCATCTTGCGCTGGACCTCGTCGATCGGATAATCATAACGGATCCACTCGACGCGCTGCTGCTCCGGCTCGTAGAGCACGAAACTCGCCTGCGGGTTGAGGTCTCGAGGCTGGCCGACGCTGCCGACGTCGACGATGTATCGCTTGCCGTCCTCGAGCATCAGCTCGCCGCCGTGTTGCATGTGCCGGTGTCCGATGGCCCCCTCGCCGTCGCGCACCCAGTATTCTGCGATGTGCGTATGGCCGACGAACACGATCGGCGCGTCGGTGCGCTCGAAGGCGCGCGCCGCGCCGTCCTTGTCGAGTATGTACTCGAAGTAGCTCACCGGCGCGCCGTGAACCAGAAGAAATTCAGGAAAGCGCAACTCGTAAGGGAGCAGGTTCAGCCACGCGCGGCTCGCGTCGTCCAGCACGCCCTGCGTCCAGCCGATCGCTTTTCGGGCGGCCTGGTTGAAGCTCTCGACGCCGAAGTTCTCGACCGCCGCGAGATCGTGATTGCCCAGAACGGCATGCCGCGCGCGCTCGCGCAGCACGGCGATGCACTCGTTAGGATTGGGTCCGTAGCCGACGACGTCGCCGAGCGAGACGATGACGTCGTCGGGCGCTGCGATCGAGAGCGCCCGCTCCAGCGACTCGAGGTTCCCGTGGACGTCCGAGAGGATCGCGTACCGCATCTAGGGACCCTCTGAAGAAGTCGCTGCACCGATCGCAGCGAGCAGTTTCGCCGCAGATCGAGGCGCGCCCGAGGAAGCATAGTCTCGCCCGTAGTTTACCCGGAGCCCTTCGACTTCGCTCGGGACAGGCTCTGTCGAAGCGTGACAGAGCGCGCAACAAAGAGATGCGGCGAAACTGCCGCGGCTCGAAGGGTTTGGCCGCAAAGCCGCCATTTGCGGTATCGAAGGCTCAGTCACAGACCGCTCCAGGGAGAACGGCCTCGGCGAGCACGGCGTGCAGCGCCACCTCGAAGGCGCGGCGCATCGGCTCCGTACCGGCGCTCACCCGCACGTACGCGTCGAGCGGCGGCGCTCCCGGTTTACGGATCCAAACGCCCCGCGCCAGCAGCTCGTTCATCACACGCGCCGCGCGTTCGGCGCCATCGAAATCGATGCACACGAAGTTCGTGCGCGATTCGATGTAGCGCCGGCCGAGCGATCTCGCGATGCGGTAGTAGTCGTCGCGGGCGCGCGCGGTCTCGGCGACGACGTAGTCCCGAAATTCGTCATCCCCGAGCGAGGCCAGCGCGCCGACCTGCGCGTTGCGGTTGATGCCGTAATGGAGCCGGATCTTCTGAAAGGTCGCGACGTTGCGCTCCGTGGCGAGCGCGTATCCGATGCGCGCGCCAGCCATCCCGTAGGCCTTCGAGAAGGTGCGCAGGCGGATCAGGCGGTCCTCGAACGCCGGCGGGAGCAGCTCGCTCGAGTCGACGAAATCGGCGTACGCTTCGTCGAGCAGCAAGAGCGTGTCGCGCGGCAGCGCTTCGTAGAAGCGCTCAATGTCGGCACGCGGGATGAACCGCCCGCTGGGGTTGTCGGGATTTGCGAGGTAGACGATCCTCGGGGCGTTGCGCCGAGCCACCGACAGCAGCGCGTCGCAGTCGGGCGTGCCGTCGTCGCGATACGCAACGCATATCGGGCGTGCGCCGTACCCAACGACGTGGTAGTTGAACGTGGGATACGTTCCGCGCGTGCTGAGCGCCGCTTCCCCGGGCGCGACGAACGCGCGCACGGCCAAGCCCATCAGGTCGTCGATGCCGGAGCCGACCACAATCTGCTCGGGCCGGCAGCGATGCTTCGCCGCGAGCGCGTCGCGCAGATCGAGGGACTCAGGGTCGCCGTACCATGCGAGCCGCGGCAGCTCGCCGCTCATCGCGGCGATTGCGCTGGGCGACGGTCCGAACGCGCTCTCGTTCGCGCCGAGACGCACGAGTTCGCGCAGGCCGGTTTCGCGCATCAACTGCTCGGGGCCAACGAAGGGCGTCGTCGCGGGAATCGCTTCGACCGCGCGCGTCGGACGAATCACAAGAGTTTCCTTATGCTCCCAAAAAGCGGTGAACCGTGACGGGCGAGCCGGCGGGCCATTCCTCATCGCGCTCTCCCATAATGATGAAACCGTCGGCCCGCGCGGTAACGCTTACGGAAAACGAGCGCAGCTCAAGTGGATGCGCCAAAGGGCGTCCTCCATCATCCTGCAAGCGAACGGGAATATACCACGTCCAGCCGCGACGGCTGCGAGCCGGTGCGGCGAGGTGGGCCGCGACGCGCGCCGCATCGACCGGAGCGCCGACGAGCGCGGCGACGATCGGCGCGGCGACCGCTTCCAACATCATCAACGCGGAAGTCGGGTTGCCCGGTAGCCCGAGGATCGGCTTTCCGCCGTCAGCGCCGAAGAGCGTCGGTTTGCCCGGCTTGACGCGCAGGCCGTGGACCACGACGCCGGGACGCGCGATCGCAGCAACCGCGGGCGGCAAGCGATCGCGGTCGCCGACCGACGAGCCGCCGCTCACGACGACCGCGTCGCACTCCTCGATCGCGCGACGCAGAACGGATTCGAACTCCTCAGTTTCGTCGCGCAGCGTCGGATAATGCTGCGCGTGCGCGCCCATCGCACGCAGCGACGCCGCTATCGCGTAACGATTCGAATCACGAATCTCGCCGGGCGCGGGCTGCGCGCTGGGGTCGACGAGCTCGTCGCCGCTCGAAAGCACCGCGACGACTGGTCGCCGGCAAACCGGGACCGCCGTGACGCCCAAAGTCGCCAGGACGCCGACTTCGGCCGCGCGGATGCGCCGCGGCGCGGACAGTACCGTCTCGCCGCGGCGCATATCGGCACCGCGTTGCGCAACGTTGTCGTCGGGTTTCACCCTCGCTTCAATTATAACTACGCCGTCCTCCAGGCGAACGTCTTCGAACGGCACGACGGCGTCGGCGCCCGCCGGCAGAACTCCGCCGGTCGGAATCCGTACGGCCGCGGCGGGCGAGGCGGATCCATCCGGCGCAGCGCCCATGCGCACCTCGCCTGCGACGCGCAGCGAGCCGGGCGTGGCGTCTGCGAGCACCGCAAAGCCGTCCATCAGGGAGCGCGGCGCGCTCGGGTAGTCCTCGCCGGCGACGATCGGCTCCGCCAACACGCGGCCGAGCGCGTCATCGAGCGCCACGCGCTCCATCTGCGGCGGCGGGATCGTAACTCGGGTGAAATAGGCCACGATCGCTTGACGCGGCGGGAGCAGCGTTTCGGGCGCAAATGCCCGCGCCGGTAGGACTGGATTTACGGACTGCATAATGGCGCGCTCTCCATGCTCGACATCGTTCTGATTCGGCGCGATCCCGACCGCGTGCGACGCTCTCTCGTTCGTCGCGGCCTGGATGCCTCGGTGATCGACGAGCTTCTGCGCTACGACGAGGAGTACCGCTCCTCGCTCACGACCGTCGAACGGCTGCTGGCCTCGAAGAATCGCCTGTCGGCCACGATCGGGAAGGCGCCCGATAAAGCGGCGGCAGCCCGCGAACTCAAACCCCAGATCGCGGAGTTGTCGAAGAACATCGCAGAAGCCGAAGAGCGAGCTCGGACGCTGTCACCTACCGAGGACGGTTCGCCGCTGCGCGCGCTGCTCGACAACCTGCCAAACTTGCTCGACGATTCCGTTCCGGACGGAGCCGGCGAAGAGGCGAACGTCGAGGTCCGGCGCTGGGGCGAGCCGCGCCGATTCGACTTCGCGCCGCAGCCCCACTGGGAGCTTGGCGAGCGGCTCGGAATCCTGGACTTCGCGCGCGCCGCGCATCTCTCGGGGAGCCGCTTCGCCATGCTGACCGGCGCGGGAGCGCGCCTGGCGCGCGGGCTGACTGCGTTCTTTCTCGATCGAGCGAGCGCGCGCGGCTACATCGAAGTCGCGCCGCCGCTGCTCGTTTCGCGCGAAACGATGTGGTCGACCGGGCAGCTCAGTAAGTTCGCTGACGCGATGTTTGCGGACGCCCAGGCGGGGCTGTTCCTCATTCCCACGGCAGAAGTGCCGCTGACAGCGTTGCGCGGCGGCGAGATTCTCGAAGCCGGCGAGCTGCCGTGCAAGTACGCGGCCGGGACGCCGTGCTTTCGCAAGGAGGCCGGTGCCGCAGGCAAAGACACGCGCGGCCTGATGCGCCAGCACCAGTTCGACAAGGTCGAGCTCGTCTGGCTCAGCCGGCCCGAAGCATCGTTCGACGCGCTGGAGACGCTGACCGAGGACGCGCGATCGCTGCTCGAAGAGCTGGAGCTTCCGCATCGCGTCATGACGCTCTGCGCGGGCGATATCGGCTTCAGCCCGGCGAAGACCTACGACATCGAGGTGTGGATTCCAAGCAGCGACGCCTATCGCGAGGTCAGCTCGTGTTCGAACTGCACGGACTTCCAAGCGCGCCGCGCCGCCATCCGTTTCCGGCGCGAGGCCGCAGGCAAACCAGAGCTCGTGCATACGCTCAACGGCTCAGGGCTCGCGATCGGGCGCACGCTCATCGCACTGCTCGAGAACAACCAGCAGGCCGACGGATCGATCCTTCTTCCGAAGGCGCTCGAACCGTACGTGCCTACGACACGTCTTGGATGAGCTCCAACAATACTTCGCGGTCGAGATAACGAATGTGGCCGTGCTCGCGGCGTAGTGCTTTGCGCGATTCCAGCTCCGCGATGGCGCGCGCGGCGACTTCCTTGACGGTGCCGCCGGCGGCGGCGATCTGCGACTGCGTGATCGTCCCAAGCGACGCAGAGGCCGCCGCGAGCCCGCGTTCGGGCATCGCGTACGGAAGCAACACGCGCGCGATCCGGCCCAGGATCGGGAGCGATCCCTGAACGCTCAGCGCGTCGGCTAGAATTCGGACGCGCTGCGCCATAACGATCCCAAGCGCGTTGGTCAACTCGGGATAGCGGGCCGCGACGCGCGACACCGCGTCCCATGGCACCTTGAGGACGCGCGCGGTCTTCGAAAAGACCGCGATGCGCGCCATCTTAAAGCCGCGATCGAAATACTCGGCAACGCCGAAGAGTTCGTATGGAAAGACTTCGTACAGAATCCGCTCGCGCTCGCGGCCGCCGCCGTTCGCCCGCGCGACGATCCCCTCGGTCACCATGCCGATGAACGGCCAATCGACGTTCTCGGCGACGAGGGTCTGCCCGCGCCGTCCGGTCTGCCATAAAGCCGCCGCCGCGAGCTCTTCACGCACGCCGACGTCGAGCGCGGTAAACGCCGAGCAACGCCCAAGATGCTGCGCCGATGACGTACGCTCGCTGCCCTCGCCGGGGCGATGCGTCAGGCGCAGCTGCCACACTCGGCTCGCGACTCGGCGCGTCTCGACCACGAAGCGGTCCGGCCGGTCCTGCGTGACGCGCGACGACAGTGCTCGCGGCTCTTGCTCGATAATGAGGGTAAGGGAACCGCCGGATGGAAGTCGGTCGAGGGCTTTGCGGATGAGATCCGGGCGCTCCCACACGGGAAGACCCCGCAGATCGATTTCGGCAGGTTGTACCACGTCGGTCACGTTCTCGCCGGGCCGAGCGCTCTACTCCCTTAGAAAGGTCAATCGAGAGGAGTCAGCATGGTAAAGTCTCTGGTTTCGCGCTTCGTCAGCAGTGCTGCGCTCGTATGCCTAACGGCGGCGGCGCTGACGAGCGCGGCATCGGCCCAGACGACGACGCCGAACATGCATTTCACGACGAAGATAACCGAGGTCTACGGATCGCCGTATCCCATCACGGGTAGGCTCGACATTCAGATCTTCCCGGCCGGGAACTTGCGCGGCTACTATCACACGTCGTACTACAAGCTCTACATCCCGGTGGTCGGCGGCCGCGACGGCAACTACATCTGGTTCGATATCGGTCCGTCGGTCGTCGATCTCGGGCTCGGCGCGGGCCCGGGCGGGAGGTTACACGTGGTGGGCACGATGAGCACCGACGGCTCCTTCCGCGGCCAGGTCTATCCGGAGACGGCGGCCGTCCTCACGGGCGTCGTAGTGGTGGGCCCCACTCCCAACCCCACGCCGAACCTCGCCGAGCAATACATCTTCGCCGCGACGCCGACGAACGAGCCCGAGCCGACCGTCAGCGGCCCGCCCTAGACTACCGGCGGCTCGCCGCGCTTCTCATGGCCTTCCAGACGCGCTGCGGCGCCGGCGGAAGGCCGTCCATGTGTTTGAGGAAGAGCGTCACCTGCCAGATCTGCTCCTCGCGCAGCGTCTGGACGAACGACGGCATGCCCGTAAAGCGGATGCCGTGATCGATCTTCCAAAAGATCACGCCCTCCGGATCGTCTTCGACGCCTTTCTTGGCGAGCTGCGGGGGACGCTGGTAGAGGCCACGCGCGATGACTGATGGTTCGCCGTCCGAAGCGCCGTGGCAAGCCGCGCAGTCCGCGGCGTAGAGCCGAATGCCCGCGATCAGATTCGCATCGTCGCCTGCAATCGGCGGCGCGGCCGTCGGCGCTTCGCGCGCGAGCGTAGCGTGCAGCGACGTGCGCGCCGCCCAGCGTTCCAGCTTCGAGGGCTTCGCATCCGCGTTGGCGGGCATCATCCCGACCTCGATTCCGATGTAGAGGACGAGTCCTAGCGCGACGAGCGCCGCGATCGCCCCCAAAACGAGTCCACGCATCATGGGCGGCGCCGTTCGACGCTAATCCGTGCTTAACCGGCGGACACGGGCCTCTCCACTGGTTGTCAGCCGCGTTCGCTACCGTGGAGAAGCCATGTCAACGATTACGATTCCTCAATCGAAAGGCCTCGGCGCGATCGGCGCGGCCATCACTCGCCTGCCGCGGCTGCTCTGGCTCGGCGCGGGTCTGCTGCTAGCGGTCCTGCTGACCTGGGCGCTGCTGCATGCGCGAGCGCGCGATCAACTGATCACTGCGCCGGTGGTCACGCAGACGCTCGTGCAGTCGGTCACAGCGTCGGGCACAGTCAATCCCCAGAATCTCGTCTCGGTCGGCACGCAAGTTTCCGGGACGATCGCGTCGATTTACGTCGATTACAACAGCAAGGTGCGGCGCGGGCAGGTACTGGCGAGATTGGATCCCAGCACGCTCGAAGCGCAGGTGCAGCAAGCGCGCGCGGCGCTCGCGCAGGCTCAGGCGCAGGTCGCGCAGGCGGTCGCTACCGCAAACGGCGCGTCGTCGGGCGTAAGCGTCGCAAACGCGACCGATGCGGCCGACGCGGCCGCGGTCGCTTCCGCAAAGGCCAATGTCGGTAAGACTCAGGCGGCGCTGGTGCTCGCGCAGAAGACGCAAGGTCGCGACGCCGCGCTGCTCGCGCAGGGATACGTCGCGCAGAGCACGGTCGACACGGACCGCTCGACGGTGGCGCAGGACGCGGCCGACGTCGCCGCGGCGCAGGCCGCCGTCGCGCAAGCGCAGGCACAAGATCTCGCGGGGGCCGCAACGGTCGATCAACAGTCGTCCACCGCGAGCGGTCAGGCTGCCGCGACGCAGGCAGCCCAGGCCAACGTAGCCGCCGCGCAGGCCATCGTACAGCAAGACGAGCTCAACCTCGAGCACGCCGTGATCACGTCGCCGGTCGACGGTACCGTCGTCGCCCGCGATGTCTCGGTCGGTCAGACCGTCGCGGCGTCGCTCCAGACGCCCACGCTCTTCTCGATCGCACAGAACCTCTCGAAGATGGAAGTCGACATCAACGTCGGCGAGCCTGACATCGGCAACGTGAAGCCGGGCGATTCGGTGGCGTTCTCGGTGCTCGCGCACCCAAACACGAACTTTTACGGCACGGTCGCGCAGGTTCGCATCAATCCACAGACGTTGAACAACGTAGTGACGTACGACGTCGTCGTCTACGCCGCGAACGCCGGCGGACAGCTCCTTCCCGGGATGACCGCGAACGCGACCATCGGCGTCGCGAGCGCTCCGAACGCTCTGACGGTCCCGGTCGCGGCGCTGCACACGTCCGCCGCGGCCGGCGCGACGCCGTGGGGAACCGCGAGCGGCGCGGATGCCGGCGCGGAAATCGCCGCGGGCTCCGCGGCGCGGCTCTTGGTCGATCGCAGCGGAAAGGCCATACCGGTTTCGGTGCGCGTGACGCTGACCCAGGGGAATCTCGCCGGGGTCGAGCCGGTCGAAGCCGGCGCCTTGACGGCGGGCGACCTGGTCGTCACAGGATCGTCTGCGCGTCAACACAAGACCAGCGCGTCGCCGACGAGCGCGTCGCCGATGGGCGGCACGTCCGTGGGTGGCGCGATGCGGGGAATCCATTGATGGCGCGCGTCGTCGAGGTCTCGGGCCTGGGCAAGACCTACGCGTTGGGTGAGGAGCGGGTGCAGGCGCTGCGCGGCGTCGATCTCGCGCTCGATGCCGGCGAGTTCGTCGCCGTCATGGGGCCGTCGGGATCAGGGAAGTCGACGTTCATGCACGTCGTCGGGCTCCTCGACACGCCGACCGCGGGAACGTACCGCTTCGAAGGCGCCGACGTCTCAACGCTGCGCGCCGACGACCGAGCGGACATCCGCGGGCGCCGATTGGGCTTCGTCTTTCAGGCCTACAATTTGCTTCCGCGTACCAGCGCGGTGGAGAACGTCGAGCTGCCGATGGTGTACGCCGGGGTGTCCGAGGCCGAGCGCCGGACCATCGCGCTTGCCAAGCTCGACCTCATCGGCATATCGCATCTGGCGAATCATCACCCTAACCAAATGTCCGGCGGCCAACAACAACGCGTGGCGATCGCGCGCGCGCTCGTCAACGATCCCGGACTGATCCTCGCGGACGAGCCGACCGGCGCCCTCGACACACAGACCTCGAAGGACATCATGAGCCTCTTCGCGCGGCTCAACGAGGAGCAAGGAATTACGATCATGCTCGTCACGCACGAACCGGACGTCGCGGCCTACGCGCGCCGCATCGTAACCTTCCGCGACGGCCTGATCACGAGCGACACGCGCAACGAAAGGCGGGCCGCATGAATCTGAAAGCCACACTCGCGCTGGCACTCTCGGCGCTCGTTCGCAACAAGGCGCGCTCGCTGCTCACGATGCTCGGCATCGTCATCGGCGTGGCGGCGGTGATCGTCACGGTGGCGATCGGCGTGGGCGCACGTACGTCGGTGCAGCAGAGCATCAACAGCCTGGGTTCGAACCTGATCGTCGTGCAGCCGGGAAGCGTCACGCAGACGGGCGCGCGCAGCGGATTCGGCGGCGCCTCGACGCTGACGCCCGACGACGGGCTCGCGATCGCGAAGCTCCCGGGCGTCGCCGCGGTGTCGCCGATGGTCTCGGTGCGCACGCAGGTCGTCGCCGGCGATAACAACTGGCAGACGACGATCGCCGGCGTGGCGCCCACCTACACGTTCATCCGTTCGTGGCCGCTCGCGAGCGGGCGTTTCATCAACGAGAACGACGTCGCGTCGGCCGCCAAGGTTGCCGTGTTGGGCCAGACCGTCATCGCACAGCTGTTCCCCAACGGGGACTCGCCGTTGGGCCAGACGGTGATCGTCAAGGGCGCACCGTTCACCGTGATCGGCACGCTGAGCGCGCTCGGGCAGAGCGGCCTGGGCCAAGACCAGGACGACACCGTGCTGATTCCCTATACGTCAGCGATGGAGCGGCTCACCGGCCTGACGACCGTCAACGCGCTGATGGTCTCGGCCTCCGAACAAGAGCAGATCGACCCCGTTCAGCAGAGCGTGACGCGGCTGCTCGAGCAGCGCCACCGCATCGTGCCGCCGGAGATGGACGATTTTCAGGTGCGCAACCTGCAGTCGATCGCGCAGGCGGCCTCGCAGACGGGGACCGTGATGGAGCTGCTGCTCGCGGGCGTTGCCGCCGTCTCCCTCATCGTCGGCGGAATCGGCATCATGAACATCATGCTCGTATCGGTGACGGAGCGCACGCGCGAGATCGGTCTGCGCATGTCGGTCGGCGCGCGCGCCTCAACGATCCTACGCCAGTTTCTAGCCGAGGCGATCGTGCTCGCCACGATCGGCGGTCTGATCGGCGTCATCGCCGGCGGGATCGGCACGCTCGCGATCGGACTCGCGACGCATTGGCCGATGGCGATCCCGCCGCAGTGGATCCTCGCCTCCGTGGCCTTCTCGGCCATGGTCGGCATCTTCTTCGGCTACTATCCGGCGCGACAGGCCGCCGCGCTCAACCCGATCGAGGCGCTGCGATTCGAGTGAACGCGCGGATCGCAGTGATCGACGACGAGCCAAACATCCGCGATCTGCTCTCGCTCGCGCTCGGTCACCGCGGCTTCGACGTGCGCTGCGCCGGCGACGGTGCGTCCGGGCTCGCACTGGTCCGCGAGTGGTCGCCGGATCTGATCGTGCTCGACGTCATGATGCCCAAGGTCAGCGGCATCGAACTGCTCCCCGCGCTGCGGCGCGTCACCGACGCGCCGATCGTGATGCTGAGCGCGCGCGGGGAGCTCGAGAACCGCGTCGAGGGCCTCGTCGCGGGCGCCGACGACTACTTGAGCAAGCCCTTCGAGATCTCGGAGCTGCTCGCGCACGTGGATGCGAAGCTCCGCCGGCCGCATCTCGAGGCGCGCTCGACGCTGGAATACGAAGGACTGACCGTGGACCTCGACGAGCACGTGGTCGAACGCGAGGGACGCCGGCTGGATCTGTCGCCGCTCGAGTACGATCTGCTCGTGACGCTGATGCGCAGACCGCGGCGCGTGTTCACCCGAGAGGAACTACTCGATCAAGTGTGGGGCGACGCCGACGTAGGCACCGGCGCCGTCGAGCGCTACATTTCGTATCTGCGTGGGAAAGTCGACGGCGGCTTCGATCGTCCGCTAATTCAAACCGTCCGTGGGGCGGGCTACACGCTACGTGTCTGACTCGTTTTCGCCGTTCGCCGCGCGCCTCACGCGCGGCTACGTGCTGCTCGCCGTCGCGCTGATCGTGCTCGTCGTGGCGACGACGAGCCTGCTCGCGTTTCTGCTCTACGTCGGTGCGCTCAATGAAGCGATCGGCACGTACGCGCAGCGCGCGACGGAGCGTTCCGCCGCGTACGAGCGCGCCGGCGAGCCGCTGAGCGCCTACGCGCCGAAGGTCGCGAATGAGATCGGTGGAGCGCGCGTTCGCGTCTCCGTCTACGACGACGCGCATCGTCTGCTCGCGCAGAGCGCGCGCCGGGAAGCGTTCGCCGGCGACCGCATCACGCGGGCGGCGGCAGCGTTCTTGGGCCTGCATCCTACGGTCGTGAGCGTGTCGGGGGGAACCATCGTCGTGGCCCCGGATCTCGCCGGATTCGCGCGGCTGCTTCAGCGCTACCTAACGTTCGTGCTGCCGATCGGCGCGCTGGCGGTGGTCGCCGCGTGGCTGATCGGCCGGGCGATCACGCGGCGCGCGATCGCACCGCTACAAGACGTATCGGCGGCGCTGCGACGCATCGCGGCCGGCGACTTCGCGCCCGAACCACTGTTGTCGCGCGACAGCGACCTGCGCGAGCTCACGGCGGCCTATAACGAGGTCGCGCATCGCCTGACGACGGCGACCGCCGAGCGGGACCGAAACGAGGCGCAGATGCGCCAGTTCATCGCCGACGCCGGCCACGAACTGCGGACGCCGCTGACGATCGTGATGGGCTATCTCGAAGTGCTCGACCAGGGCGTCATCACGGACCCCGACGGCGTCGCGCGCGTCTATACGACGATGCTGGCGGAGAGCCGGCGTATGCGCGCGTCCATCGACAAGCTGATCCTGCTCGCGCGTCTCGAGCGTCCGGCCCTGCCGCGACCCGAGCGGATCGACGCCGGCGCGGTCGCGCGCCGAGCGGCCGACGCGCTCGCACCGCTCGCCGGCCCGGGCCGAATCGCACTACGCGCGGCCGACGCTCCCATGCCGATCGACGCCGACGAGACCGAGCTCTATGAAGCGATCAAGAACGTCGTCGAAAACGCGCTGCGGTACGCCCCCGCCTCCGGCGTCACGGTAAACGTCGCCTCGGACGGCGCGTGCGTCACGATCGAGGTCTCGGATCACGGCCCCGGGATGGCGGCGCAGGACGTGGAGCACGCGTTCGACCGCTTCTATCGCGGAACGTCGCGCACGAACGGCGAGGGATCCGGGCTCGGCCTCGCGATCGCCAAACGCGCGGTCGAACGGGCCGGCGGCGCTGTTGCGCTCGAAAGCCGGCTCGGCGATGGCACTCGCGTGACGATGTCGTTCCCGAGCGCACCGCAACCAATTCCACGAGGCGCCGGGTAGAGACCGGCATGAGCGTCAAGGTATACGGCATCAATCACATCGCGATCGAGGTCAGCGACGTCGCGAAGGCGGTCGCGTTCTATCAGGACGTCTTCGACCTAGAGAAACTCGACGAGGGTGAGGGCGACGCGTTTTTCAAGGTGGGCGAGCATCAGTTCCTCGCCATGTTCGGAGGCGGCGACGGCCGCCCGAATCGCACTCGCCATTTCGGATTGATCGTCCGCGACGAGGCGCAGCTAGCGGAGGTGCGTGACAAGCTCACCGGCAAGTACGGCATCAAACTGATACCGGGGTTTCGCTGCGATTTCGTCGACCCGTTCGGCAATCGCGTTCAGGTCGTGGACCTGCACGATGAGTCGTTAGTATGGCTGCTGCCGTATCAAGAGGTGCAGCAGACCGGAATCGTCTTCAAGTAGCGACGTGTTCCGGTCGAAAGCCGATCCCGACGAGCCGCGCCGGTATCCGCGGCAAGAACGGTAGCCAGCGCAGCAGGGCCGGAAGCCGGTGCAGCACCGGCGCTCGCCCGCTCGCGAGCACGTTCCCGATGATCCTGCTCTGAATGAACAGCTGTAGCGCTTGAGTAAGCCGCGCGGCGCCCTCGCGACGGCGCTGCACCGCACGGAGGTCGCGCACGCTCACGTCGCCGCGGACGAGTTTAGCGGCGAGCATGTTCGCCGCGGCGACGGCGTCTTGAATCGCGAGGTTGATGCCCACACCTCCGATCGGCGACATGGCGTGCGCCGCGTCTCCGATACACAGGAAGCCTGGGCGAAACCACTCGCGCAGGCGATTCACCCGAACGGTCAGCAGCTTGACGTCGTCCCAGCTGTGGATCTCATCCACGCGATCGGTGAGAAAAGGGACGATCGTGCTCACGTTCCGGCGAAACGCCTCCAACCCCGAGCGCTGGAGTTCGCTGAGCGATCCCTTCGGAATGACGTAGGCGCACTGCCAGTAGACTCCGCGGTCGATGAGCGCCATGATGCGGCCGTCGCGGATGTACCCGAACGTTTGATGCGGATCGTCGGCGTGTTTGGTTAGGCGCAGCCAGAGTACGTCCATCGGCGCGCCGAGCTCGACCGGCTCGAGTCCCGCGCGTTGCCGCAACACGGATTCGCGTCCGTCGGCCGCGATCGTGAGGCGCGCTCGGACGTCCACGGCGCCGTCCGGGGACTGCGCGCGGACGCCGACGACTCCGCCGTTCTCCCAAAGCAGACTGTCCGCACGGGTGCGCATGCGAAGGTCAAACGCCGGATAGCGCCGCGCCTCCTCCGCCAAGAAATCGAGAAAGTCCCACTGCGGCATGAACGCGAGGAACTTGCATCGCGTTGGCAGATGCGTAAAGTCGGCCACGGTGACGAGCGTGTCTCCGAGACTGCCGGCCAGCGTCGTGACCTCTTGGTGCGGCCGCTGCAAGAACGATTCGAGCAGCCCGAGCTCGGCCATGACGTCGAGCGTCGACGGATGAATAGTGTCACCGCGAAAATCGCGTAGAAAGTCGCCGTGCTTCTCGAGCAGCACCGTCGAGACGCCGGCCCGAGCCATGAGCAGACCGGCCATCATTCCGGCCGGCCCGCCACCGACGATGCAGCAACCCGCCTCGGTTCGATTCATCGAAGGTTGGCCGAATAGAAACGGTAGCGCGCGAACTCCGCCTCGCGCTGATCGACGCGTGCCTGGGTCGCTGCGGCGATCTCGTCGATGAAGTTCTCGAGCGAGCGTCGCGCGAGATTCGGCGCGAGCGCTTTGTCGAGGAACGATCCAAAGATCTGCATCGGCAGATCGTAACCGCCCCTAAGTAGGAGCTTGCACTCGCCGAGGCCGGAAGGTTCGGTACCGATGGTGCCGTTGAACGTGGGAAACGCGGCGGGAAGATTCATCGAGCTGAAGGTGATGTCGAACACGCGCGCGTTGTCCTCATGCTTCTTCACTTGCAGGCTAATTGGCACGGCGACGTATCCGACGTCGGGGAGATGTAGTTCACCGAAACCGATGTGCAGCGCGAAGCCGCGCCACGGGCCCTCCTGGTCCGCGATCGCCTTCAACAGTTCGCCGAGTGCCTGGGCCCCGGGGTCTGCTGGAACCCGCAGCGTGCGCTCGAGCCGTACGTCCGGCACGTCATTCTCCTTTCCCCGACGGCCCGATTCGCCGAAGCGGGAGAAAGGTATGCCTAGCGAAAATATTAGGCGTACCTAAGATGCAGCAGCTCCGCCGCCGGCGCTGGGGCGCCCTGTTTGCCTTCGCGCTGCTCGTCGGGGCGGCTGTTCCCGCAGTTGCCTCGGCCGACGCCGATCAGACTGCGGCCTCAGCGAACTCGACGTCGCTCGGGCTGCAGCCGCTGAGCGGGCCGATTCCACAGGCGACGCCGGCGCCCGGGGAGTCGTCGGTCTTCCAGCGTTCGGACGGCGCGTATCAGGCGCTTCCGTCGACGCGAGGCCCCGTCAAGACCTTTCACGTCGTCGAGCGCGCAGCCCCCTGGACGCTCAAGCCTGGTCTGACCGTCATGGCGAACACGTACAACGGCGTTGTTCCGGGACCCGCGCTCGTCGTGCGGCAGGGCGATACGCTCGTGCTCGACTACACGAACGACGGCACGACGCCCGACTCGATTCACATGCACGGCGTGCACGACATTCCGGTGAGCATGGATGGCGTCGGCGGCATCTCGCAGCCGCTCGTGCCGCCGGGCGGCCACTTTGTCTATCGTTTCGTCGCCGATGAGCCCGGGACGTTCATCTACCACACGCACGACGACGAGGCGATGCTGGACTCGGGACTCTACGGAGCGATCATCGTCGAGCCCGCAGTCCCGCGGCCGGTCGAGCGCGGCCTCGCGCACGACTTTCTAGAGATGATCTCGTCATGGCAGATCCAGAGCGGCGCGGAAAATCACTTCACGCTCAACGGCAAGGAGTATCCGGCAACCCGCGAGCTCGACGTGCGCGCCGGCGAGCGTTTTCGCATCCGGTGGGTCAACATCTCAGGCGAAGAGTTCCATACGATGCACACGCACGGTCACTATCAGCAGATCGTCGCGCGCGATGCGTCTCCGGTCGACTACCGCGACGTCGAGGACACGGTGCTGGTAGCGCCGGGCCAGCGCGTCGACGTCGTTGTCGACGCCAACGCGAAGCCCGGCACGTGGCTGATTCACTGTCATGTCATGGACCACATCGAAGACGCGAGCGGCATGCCGGCTGGCCTCATCACCGCGATCCACTACGCCGGCACGCCCAACACCCTGACCGCGATGTACCATGCGATGGCGCCTGCGGCCGGAGCGACGACGCGCGCGCTGAGCTTCGGCATGACGGTGCTGCTCGGGGCGATCGCGGGCTTCACGATCTTCCTGGGCCTGCCGATCGCGCGAGCGCGGCGGCTCTCGCAGGAGACCATCGCGCTGCTCAACGCGCTAGCCATCGGCATCCTGCTCTACCTGGTCGTCGAGATCGCACAGAACGCGATCGCGCCCATCTCACGAGGCCTCGATGCGTGGCACGCCTCGACGGGCGCCTTCCCGGCGGGGCTCATCGCGGTGTTCGTCGCCGGCTTGCTGATCGGCTTGGTCGGCCTCGGGAGCGCGGCGACGCACCTCACCCGGCAGGCGGCGGCGCACGCCGAGAATCCGATCGTGCTGGCCGCAATCATCGCGATCGGGATCGGCGCGCACAACTTTGGCGAGGGACTTGCAATCGGCGCATCGGCCGCGGCCGGCGCGACCGCCGTCGCACTCGCGCTGATCGTCGGCTTCGGGCTGCACAACGCGACGGAGGGCTTCGGCGTCGCGGCGCCGCTCGTCGGGCGCGTCGTCCCGACGTGGGCGCAGATCGGCCTTGCCGGCCTCATCGCCGGCGGGCCGACGTTCGTCGGGACGATCGTCGGTTACAGCTTCTACTCGCCGACGCTCTCGGTGCTGTTCCTCGCGATCGCCGTTGGTGCGCTCATCTTCGTGATCGGCGAGTTGTGGAGCGTGTTGCGGCGAACCGGCCTCTCGGCGTCCGTAACGGCGACGATGTGCGCGGGGTTCTTGATCGCGCTCGCCACGGAGCTCTTTCTCGACATGAACGGAGGATAGCGGGAGCATGACGTTCGCGGAATTTTATCCGGAGTATCTCGCGGCGCATCAGGACCGCCGCACGAAGCTCGTGCACGCGGCGGGTCTGCTGAGCGGCCTCGCGGTCGGCCTAACCGGCATCGCGCTGCGACGTCCCGCGCTGATGCTCGGCGGTCTCGCGCTCGGCTATCTGCCGGCGTTTGCGTCGCACTGGGTCTTCGAGAAGAATCAGCCCAAGACGCTGGAGCATCCGGCGCTGTCGTTTTGCGGCGACTTCGTGATGGTCTATCAACTCCTAACAGGTAAAATCGAACAGACCGGCGACTAGTTCGTCGCAAGTGATCGCTGCAATCTCTGTGCTCGCGGCGGCCGTTACGCTTGCCGCGGACTCAGCCGTAGCCTGGCACGGCGTCGCGCTCGGAGCGCCGGCGTCGACGCTGCGTCCGAAGCTCGGCGATCCGTTGCGGATCGTGCCGGTGAACGGCCGGCGCGTAGCGCGCTACTGGCTGCCTGGCGCAAACTCGACGTACCTGCTCGTCGTCGAAGACGCCGGCTATATCTCAAGCTTTGAGGCATTCACCGACGCCGCGCCCACGGCCGTGCTGGATAACGTCGTGCCCGATCCCTCGGGCGTGCGCCTCGGAGACACGCTCGAGACGGTGAAGTCGGTGCATCCCGACTATCACTCCGCGATCGACCCTGACGACCGGCCGCTACTCGCCGTACCCATCTCGCCGACGACGAATGCGACCTACGTGTTCCAAGACGGCCGGCTGCGCAGCCTCCAATGGACCACGACGGCGCAGACTGCGCGACCCGCGCTTCCGCCGCTGACCGCACCCGCCGGCGACTCGCTGTTTGCGGCGATCCTCGATACGCAATCCGATGAAACCGACGGCGTCGCGTGGGAATACCGCTATCTCGCGTTTCACCCGTGCTCGGGCGACACACGCTGGCAGATCAAGAGCCAGTCGGCGATGCACGCGGCAGGACATGCCTACGATCGTCTTCACGTCGTCTGTCCGGCAACCAACGTGGAGCGCGATTTTTACTTCAACATCACTAGCTTCTTCGGAAAGCTATAACGATCGCAGGCGTCGCGCTCGTCGCAGCCCTCATGTCGGACAAGGCGATCGCGGCATGTGCGAGCGAGTCCGGCCGGACGCCGCAAGCCTACGTCGCTCAGGCGTTCCAACTGCGACACCTGACGCTGCGCGGCGGCGAATACATGACGGTCGCCGTCGCGATTGACCCCTGCCTAGCACTGGGGCAATCGACGCGGGTCGCGATCTACGAACGAATCGGATCCGGCTATCGGCGCGTGCTCGACGCGCCGACGTTGCCGGCGTTTGCTCAGGTGAGTGCGGACGGCACCGCGACGATGCCGACGCACGACTCCGTTGAGCTGATACTGGAATCGACCTACGTCTGGAACGGAACCAAATACGTCTTCTCCGCGGCGCGGTCGCATCTTTACGACGTCGCGCTGGGCGAGCGCAGGCCGTACGAGGTGCCTGTGCGCTTTGCGCCCGGCACGTCCACGACCACCCTCTCGGGCACGGTCGCTTACCACTTCGGAGACGAATACGTCTTGCGCGCACGCGCCGGTCAGCGGATCTCGATCCGGTTGCAGAGTGGGGCCCGGCCGCCGCACACGGGTGCATCACTGTACTACGACGATGATGCGTCGAGCCTCGCCCAACTCAGCGGAGTGACGGCGTGGAGCGGCACGCTCCCGAAAACCGGTACGTATCGCTTGTTTGTCTCCGGCACGAACGAGCACGATGAGTACCGGCGCTCGCGCTACGAGATTCGACTCGCGATTCGCTAGCGCAGCAAAGCTTACCGCCCGATGCTAAAGGCGGTTCCCCATCCGCCGTTGACGCCACCGCCTTGCGTCGTGCCGTAGAACTTTCCGTCGAAGTACGTCAGCTGTCCGAAGGGAGATGCGCCGTCGTGACCGGCTTGGAAGCCGTACAACACGCGCTCGCCGCCGGTCGGCCCGACCCGAAACACCGTTCCCCAGTTCTTCTTGTTGCCTTCCAGGGTCGTGCCGTACAACATGCCGTTGAGCGCCGTGAGACGCGCGTAGGGATAGCCTCCGTCGGAACCGCTCTTGAACGAGTACACCAAGTGCTCTTGACGCGAAAGGTCGACGACGAACACGGTGCCCCAGCCCGCGCTGCCGCCCTCCTTCGTGGTGCCGAAGAGCTTGCCGTCGAGAACGGTGAGCCCATCGAACGGATAGCCGCCGTCCTTGGTTCCGGCCTTGAAATTATAGAACACTTTTTCGCTGCCGACCGGGCTTACGGTGAAGACCGTGCCCCATCCGGTGCTTCCGCCCTCCTTCGTCGTGCCGTAGAACGTGTCGTTGACCGCGATGAGGTCGCCATACGGATAGCCGCCATCCTTGGTGCCGGCCTTGAAGCTGTAGAGCACGCGCTCGCGACCGGTCGCCGACGTCTCGAAGATCGTCCCCCATCCCTTCGTGCCGCCCTCGACCGTCGTGCCATAAAAGTTTCCTTTGTGATAGAGAACGCCCGCGTAGGGCGCGGCGCCGTCGTTGCCGGCCTTGAAGCTGTAGACGAGGCGCTCGCTCCCCGCGGCGGACACCTCGAAGATGGTGCCCCAGCCGTGCGTGCCGCCGGACTGCGTTGTTCCGTACAGCTTGCCGTTCGCCACCGTGAGGCCCGAGCACGGATACCCGCCGTCGGTGTTCCCGCCGAAGCTGTAGACCACGCGTTCCTGACCGCTCTTGCTGAGTTCGAAGACGGTTCCGTATCCGAATTTCCCGCCTTGGTCGGTCGTACCGTAGAGCTTGCCGCCCAGCACGACGAGTGCGCCATACGGATAGCCGCCGTCGTTCCCGGCCTTGAATTTGTAGAGCGACTTATAACTGGAACCGAGCGCCGGCGAATCGTCGCCGCGGCGTGCCGCGGACGGCGGCTGGCCACACAACCATGGCCCTTGGTCTGGCGACATTGCGGAGGCTCCGCTGGAAAGTGGCGGAGAAAATTGCGGTGCAAAGGTGGAATGCGAGCAGTTGGCAAGCAGAATAGCGCAAGCAAGGATTGCATACGGTTTCATGATGTTGGTGCACATACAATGACGGGCTCGCGTCTTCCCTCGGCACGTTAACGAAATGGAAGCGGCCGTAATGATTGCCATCTTTGCAGACGAGCCGCACGGAGTCGTCTTCGTCAAGCGCGCCGGCCATCTGCGGCGCAATCCCGGTCAAATCGGACTACCCGGAGGCATGACCGATCCGATCGACGGCGCGGATCCGGCGACGACCGCAGTACGCGAACTTTACGAAGAGCTCGGCGTGCGGCCCACGGCGATCCGCGTGGTCGGGCAACTCGAGCAACAACGGCAGGTTTCCGGCGGCGTCGCGGTCACGCCGGTCGTCGGCGTGCTCGAGCCGCGTACGCCGCTGCACGTCGACCGAACGGAGACGATCGGAGCATTTACGGTTCCGCTTGCGGCGATCGTCGCTCCGGGCAAAATATACGAAGATCCTGCGCTAGGCACGGGCGACAGGACGTTGTACGCGCTGGACCACGAAGGCCGGCACATTTGGGGGCTGACAGCGAGAATTCTGAAGGTCTTCGCTGATGAGTGGAACGCGCGATCGGCGTTGCGGCAAAGAATCGAAGCGGCACTTCAAGGAGGAGGCAAAAAGTAAAGACTCCGTGGCACCTGATCAATCGGATGCCACGGAGTCGAACTCACGCAAACGCGTGCTTCGATTGTCTAAGGTTGTTGTTGCGCCCAGGTCGCCTTCAGGGCGTTAAGCGTTGGACGCGGGGTCAGCACGTCGAGGTCACCGGCACCTTTCTTGATCGAGTTGAGTCCGAACCAGGCCGAATCATAACCACATCCGGGGAAGTGGGCGGTGAATTTTTCGTTTCCTACGTGTTCGCCGCGAAACGCCGGGTTGTTAGGGTCGGCCTTCCACCACTCATCGCTATATTCGAAATAGAACCCGCCCGCCACGAGGCCGCTATCTTTGTACGTGTTATACAGCAGATCCGCCATGTTCACTGAGTAGTCGACGAGGCCGGCCATGTTGGGATTGTGGCGGCCGCCGGGCAACTCTGCGACATCGCGATTTACCGGCCCATCCGGCCCCGTCGGCGGAATGCACTGCCCGTTTCTGTGCTTTTCGGCCTTGAGATACTCGTAGGTGTTCGCCCACGCAGGGTGGTAGGCTGCCGTCGCGCCGTACTCGGTTAGAATAACGGGCTTCGTGGTCGTGTCTTGGATCTGCGTAAGCAGGTCAGTGAACCACCGTCCTCGATAGAGGTTGTCGCCCCACACATCGACCCTCGCGCCGTACTTCTCGCCCCAATAGATTTGGGCAATCTGCGGGCGGCCCTTGAAGTCAAAGGTGGTGAGGCCATCAAAGTCGGCAGTCGTCACGAGCTTCTTGACGCCCTTAGAAGCGAAGCCCCTCCTGGCTCCGTCCGCGACCAGGTTGAAGTTGTCCCACCAGCCCTTTGTGGTCCAGTGGTCAACACCAGTGATTTCGTTGCTGATCGATACTCCCATGACGGCCGGATAGAGGGCGTACTTGGCGGCGAGACGCTCATACTGGCCGGCGATGTCTCGGGCCGCATCGGCATTATTGAGCGCGCTACCATCGAAATAGATGGTCATGAGCACGTAGATGGGCTTGTCGCCTTTGTTCCAGGCGGCATCCAGGAATTCGTCAATCGTCCCAAGCTTTTCGTCGTAAGGCGGCGGCGAGACGTTGAAAACGCGGATCGCGTTGATGCCCGTCGCCCGGAGCGTGGGAAGGTCGCGCGACCAAATAGCCTTGTTGTCGTTGCGAAGCGGATCGTCGCACGACGGCGGATCGCCAAGGCCGTTGCCGACCGGGGTCGGCGAATAAGCCATCCCCTTAATGAAAAACTTCTGGGGTGCCTTATCCCCAATCTTCAAATCGATGTAGCGTCCGTTGACGATGAATTGGGTATGCGGCGTCTGCATGCCCACGCCGCTCTTGCCCTTCTCACAAGCGGGATGGAAGGGGACCGCGCCCATTGGCGATGACGCCCCAGGGGCTTTCGAAAACGGGGTGACTGCACCGTTGCATGCGCTCAGCGCAAAAGATAGCGTGACAGCGGCCGCAGCGCCGGCAGATACGAGGTTTCGCACGGGAAGTTCGTTCCTTTCGTGTTGAATGCTCAGCAGATCGCAAAGCGACTAGTCAGCAAAGTAAAAAACGCACCGACAGTGTTATACAACGCGACTGAGGCGATCTTAGTTGTTATATTCGCCGTCCGCCGTAGCGGTCCCTCGCTCGCTCACGGCCAGGAGGGTGCCGACCTGGGGCCCCTTCCTCGCTATCCGGCCTTACGTCGAATAGGATAACGTTGTTGCTTTACACCCCGGACAATGAATGAGGATGTCGTTTTCCCCTCGCTCTAGATCAAAGGTAACAACCTCGCCGGCGCGACCGGCCGGAGTCGCATTCGGCTGATTTATCCTTAGCGTTTCCGGCGACGCCCATAACGCGATCCCGAAATGCAGCCGAATCGGCGACGTTATTTCGAGTATTAAGCTCTTCTTGTCAATGACGGCTTTCTCCAGCGTCGGGTAGTCCCCATGAGGCAGAGATACCAGCGGCACGTTATACTTTGATACCGGGTCATCCGCATAACGAAAGGCTCGCGTCGGCAAGGTGTGCCCAGCCAAAAACGTCATGCCGATCTGCGTGTCGTGATAGTCGATGGTTGCAGGATAAACGGTTTGTCCGTTAACGATCGGCGATGGAACGGCCGTACCGCCGGGAATAAACGGAAATGCCGCCGCTCGGGGCGCCGCTGAGAACGTCTCGGCATCGCTCGCAACCTCCGCCAGTGTCTCCGTCTTCATGCCATCGCGCGTTGCCTGGTTGTATAACGCTGCGAGAACTTCAGCGTCGCCAGGAACGATATTGTTGAAATTGCTCTCCTGCTGCGACATCATCACGATCGGTTGGGTCTCACCGGCCGCCGCATACGCATCGGCCAGCTCGCGAATGTACTGCTCCGCACCAGATGTCGAGAATCCCGCACGCTGCTGCAAATCATCGGGATCGGTCGAAAAATACTCTTCATGCCCGCTCAGGTATGCGCGAGTCAAGTCTCGTGCCGTCCACTCTAGCGCCAGTAACGAGCATTGACCGTCCGGCTGCGGGCGTTTATATGAAGTCGGGTCGGCACAGTAGCTCCCCCACGGCGCGCCGTAATCGTACGTGCCATCGGTTCCGTGGCTATTCCACGTGATTCCCCAGAAGGCGTGTTCGCCTAACGCTAACAGTCCTTGGATATTGCGTTCGTGTCCCGCGCCCTCGACACTCACCGTGGGGACGTACCACGAAAAATGGTCCTTCAGGTAGTCGATCAGCGTACGGTTACTGATACCCTCGATATCGTCGCCGTTTTTTTGATGATAGACGTCGTACAAGTCGCCAACGCCGGTAACGTAGCTCAACCCGACGGTCATCCACGACACCGATAGCTTGTTCTCCCGGGCATCCGCCTCGATACTCTGCATTCCGCCGGGTACGTAGTGTCCTTGCTGCAAGGACGTCGCCACGAATCGCGCTTGCGTCTGCCCATGCGGAATGGCCCAACTTGGGCGTGGCGGCGAGTCGATCGTAGAGAGACCGCTTGAACAGTGCGCGTGCCTTACGTCAATCGGGGAGAACTTGCCGGCGGGCACCTGATACCAAACGACTCCGTCGTATGAAACAGCGCACGCCGAGGCGCTCTGATCGAACACCGTCGCTCCCGGCGTGCTTCCACCCGGGACACCCGGAGTAGGCGGAAGAGCTGCCCCAGAACATCCACAAAAACCGAAGATGAGGATAAAACCCAAAAGACCAGCCGCTTTTACGGGTCCCACTTCGCTCATTTACGACGCCCTCAAGTTCTGTTCCATCCGGGCTTTCCGATCGAAAGGTGCGCAGGTGTCGGCCCCTCATCGCGTTCGAGACCGTCGATGGCCGTGCCTTTGGAGGCGCGCTCGATTAAGGCCGATCCGGCCGTCAAACCACGACCTCACACACTTTTCCGACACAGTTTTCTGGCACAATTGCGCCTGTAGATGGCGACCCTCCGGGGCTCGACGCTACCATGGTTGCATGCTTACACCACGACGCGCATGCCCATCGCGTGGAGAATCGAAGACAGCTGGGGCGCGCTGCACTCGGCCGTTAGGGCACCGGTTCATGGCGCCGTTCGAGGCCGAGGTCTGGCAGTTCTGGTTTGGCCTGGCATTGTGAGGCCTCGCCCATCATGCGAAAAGCTCGCGCCACAACAACGAAGGAGCAAACTAACATGACGTTCCATCTAAAACGGTTGGTGGGTGCCACCCTAACTGTGGCCTTATCGCTCAGTATGGCAGCCTGTCACGGACAATCGCCTGCGAGCCCAAATTACATCCCCGTTGGCTCGACTGCGGTTTCTGCGCCTCAATTCGGCGGTGCGGATACCTTTGCCCGAAACCGTTCCCCCATCATATCGCTTTGCGGCAACGTGATAAAAATCAAACTACTGGGCTTCGTTCACTGCAAGTTCCGTGAAAACGGATATAACGGTGTCTTTAAGCTCTTCAATCACGTGCCCGGGCTCCTTGATCTCAAGCCGCTTCTCGGGAGTCAAAAGACCGATTTCTTGCTCGGCGGCCTCGCGCTTGGCAACGGGTTCTTTCTCGTGAAAGACCTGCGGCATCACCTTCTGCTGGTCCGCGTGCGGATCGTACTCTTGTAGGAAGGCCCCGGGGAATGCGCAAGAAGGCCCGCTCGGACGGGCCTTCTTGGCGCAGAGCAAGGGCTGGGTCGCTAACGCGACGAAAGTTCTTTTGTGTCCAGATTTTTGGCGCGACGGCTCGTGCACCTTACGATCGCTCTCGCTGCGAGCGGGTGTGCGCAAGGCCCGTCCGCCGGCACGCCGCCATACGTCGGAGCTACACAGACGTTAGCGTGGCCAGCCGCCCATTTCTACGGCAACGATGCGATGTATTCGTCTCAGCCTTCCGCCAATGAGGTCGTCGTCTATCGGCGCAACAGACACGGCTTTACCCTCACGCGCCGTAAGACGCTGACCATGGGATTCTCGAGCCCGATGGGCATGGTAACGACGCGCGACGCGTGGTGGTACATCGCCAACTCAGGAGCCTCAGACGTCCTCGTCTATCGCACGACGCGTGAAGGACTGGAGAGCCCCAAAGCAACGCTGAGAGACGACGGACAGGTTCCCGTCAACGTCAACGTTACTCCAGATCGGCAGCTCGTCGCCGTTTCGAACGGCTCGACCACCCGAGGGAGCGCGGGAAGTGTGAGTGTCTATCTGAACGGTCACGACGCACCCTCGCGGATACTGACCTATGGGACCGATCCGATCCAGGGCGAGGGCATCGCAATCGATTCACGTGGCAACTGCTACTGGAGCTTCAACGACCCTCTGAAATTGACCGGGTCGATCGTGGAGTTTGCGGGCTGCAACGGGAGCGGTACGCTGTTTAAGTCCGGAATATTGAGGGCCGGCGGACTGGCCTTCGACGGTGCCGGGAACCTCTATTACGTCGACCAACTGCTCGGCATCTTCAAATGCCAGAGCTCGTCGTCGTGCAGCATCTTCACCGTCGTCGGTCTCGGCGGCCTCATTCTTCCAGCGAACATAAATTTCGATAACCGCAGGCCTCAAAATCTGTGGGTCGCCGATGCCGCCGGATATATCGACGCGGTAAATCTGCAGGGCCTTATTGCATATATCCTAGACGTACTCGGCGGAATCACGGCCCCGCCAATCGGAATCGCACCCGCGCTGGGTAGCTAGCTTGCGAGACGCGGCGAACACCGCCGAGCTCGCTGCCCTTCTCAAAAAGTTTCGACTACAAGCTGGTCTCTCTCAGCAGGCGCTCGCAGAGCGAGCGCTCATCAGCGTCCAGGCCGTCAGCGCGCTCGAGCGCGGGTATCGCAAGGCGCCGTACCATGTGACGCTCGAGCGCATTGCCGATGCGCTCGCACTGCCACAAGAAGCGCGCGAGGCACTCGAGCATGCCGCCCCGCGTTCGCGCGGTCCCCGTCTCGCCGATCACGGTTCAGCCCTGACGCATAATCTCCCGCGAAAGCTCACGTCGTTATTTGGGCGCGACGACGTCGTTCGAGACATCGCCGATTTACTTGATTCGGCGCCGCTCGTCAGCATCGTTGGAACCGGGGGAATCGGGAAGACGCGGGTCGCCATCGAGGTGGGAACGCGGCTGGTAAACCGATTTCCGCACGGCGTTTGGTTCGTAGAGCTCGCCCCGCTCAACGACGCCGCCGTAGTGCCGCATGCGCTTGCGAGAGCGTTACACCTTCAGGAATCACCCCAACGCCCTACGCTCGAAACGCTCTTCGCCTACCTCGCACAAAAGCGGTTGTTGATCATTCTGGACAATTGCGAACACGTCATCTCGCAGGCGCGCACGATCGCCGGATCACTTCTCCGCGAATGCCCGAGCGTCGCCTTGCTGGCGACGAGTCGCGAAGGCCTAAACATCGCGGGGGAGCAAATCTATCGTCTTTCGCCCCTTGCCTTTCCGAAGCAGAACGTCCCCTCCCCGGACGCGGCCTCGAAGTACGGCGCCGTCGCCCTTTTTGCCAACCGCGTTCGCGCCGCTGACTTACGCTTTGAGGTGACAGCAGAAAACGTACGATCAGTCGTTGAGATCTGCCGACGTCTCGACGGCTTGCCCCTCGCCCTCGAACTTGCGGCTGCACGAGCAAGCGTGCTATCTCCGCAGGAGATCGCCGATCGTCTCGACGGGGTCTTCGACCTGCTGACGGGAGATCGGCGCGCGTCAATATCGCGCCACGCAACGATGCGCGCCGTGATCGACTGGAGTTACGGACTCCTGTCCTCGCAGGCACAGCTACTTTTCGATCGACTCGCCACCTTCAGCGGCGGCTTCACTCTGGAGACTGCGACGGCAGTTTGCACGGACGAAGCCATTCGGCCACAAGACGTATTAGAGTCGATCTCGTCGCTCGTCGGCCAATCGCTAGTCATGACGAACTTCGTTCACGGCACCACGCGTTATCATCTGCTGGAGACCACCAGGCAATATGCCTTGGAAAAGCTCACGGAGCGAGGCGAACGCCACACGCTGGGACATCGCCACACGCTGGCGCTTCTACAAGTAGCCGTGCGGCTCGATCGGGATTGGTACGGGGCTTCCGAACGTTCCTGGTTCCGCGAAGCCGAGGCCGAGCTCGATAACTTTCGCGCCGCACTCCGCTGGTCGCTCGAGGAGCGCAACGACCTTCGCTCAGGCTGTCTTCTCGCCGGAGCCCTTGCCCGGGTGTGGTATTCGCTCTCTCCCGTTGAGGGCCGACGCTGGGTGCGGTTGGCCATAGACTCGATTACCGAAAAGACTCGCGCCGACGAGCTCGCGCAGCTCTACATCGCGGACGCGGAGCTCTCTGGCGCGCTATTTGAATCCGCAGCGTCGCTCGCATCGGCAGAGCATGCGCTACGGCTACGCTCCATGCTCGACGACTTACAAGTCGCACGCGCAGAGCACGCGGCCGGAAGCGCTCTTACCGCAATCGGAAAGGGTTCGGAGGGCGAAGCATTTCTGCAGAGGGTGCTGGCGTCGGCGGAGCGGCTCGAGAATCGCCGTCTGCAAGCATTAGCACTGAGCGACCTCGGGACCGCTTGCTCTCGCCGCGGGGACGTCGAGGGCGCCCGCCGATTCTACGCTGAGGCGCTCGCCCTATACGTGTCGCTTGGCCTTGGGAGACCGGCGGCGTCGATCGCGGGGCATCTTGCCGAAGTGGAGTTCGAGGCCGGCGATGCGGCCGCCGCTTTGGAACGAGCAGAAGAGGCGCGCACCGGACATGCAACCACGCGAAATCGTCGCTCGGAAGCGGCCGACTTGAGCAACATGGCGGCATATCTGGTGGCGCTCGATTGTTTTGACGACGCGCGCGCGTACGCTTTGCAAGCATTAGAGGCGGCCCAAGACGTCCGCGCGCCTGTGTTGTCGGCATTTGTACTGCAGCACTTCGCCGCAATCGCAACGTTACAGTCCAGTTCGGATCAGCCTTTGGGGAGAAAACGGGAGCAGGTCCCAATGCTGCTCGGATTCGTTGAGGCTCGGCTCAGATCGCTTGGTGCCCGCCGGGACTATACCGAACGGCAAGAGCACGAGCGCGTCGGCGTCGTGCTCAAAAGCGCATTCGGAGAACAGCTCGACAAGCTGATGGCGCTTGGCGCGCAATGGAGCGAAGAGGCCGCCGCGACGGCCGCCCTTGAACTATGATCTCTCGCGTAAAGTAGACGGCGTTCTCACGATCCGCCTAGGGAGACGCTCAGCTTGTAGACGGCCGCCGAGACCAGCCAGCTCGCAAGGAAGACTCCCACAATGATAAATCCGAGGACGCCGAAGTTATCGTTGACGGTTCTCACCGCGTCCCAGACGCCGCCATAGAGGCGGAGCTGGTCGGCGACGACTCCGGCGGCCTCGAGGCCGCCGACGACGAGCGCGACGAGCACCGAGACGAGGGTGATGACCGCGTTATAGTACAGCTTGCGCATCGGCTTGACGAAGGCCCAGCCGTACGCACCTAGCATCAAGATGCCGTCGGTCGTGTCGATCAGCGACATTCCCGCGGTGAAAAGCAGCGGGAACAGCAGGATGCCGGCCACGGGCAGACCCTTGCCGGCCTCGACCGCGGCGAGGCCCAACAGCGCGACCTCGGTGGCAGTGTCGAAGCCGAGCCCGAAGAGCACCCCGATCGGATACATTTTCCAGCTGTGGTCTACGATCCGCAGGAGCGGCGCGAAGAAGCGCCCCATTAGGCCGCGCCGGTTCAGCATCGCGTCGAGGCACGCATCGTCGTACGCCTCGCCTCGCCGCGCGCGCGCGAACGCGCCGAAAATATCGAACAAAACCATCAGGTTGATCGCCGCAATCAAGAGTAAGAAGCCGGCGGAGACGGAGGTGCCGACGAGCGTCCCGGCGTGTTGCAACGCTGGCAGCCTGCTCTTGACGAGCGCGGCGCCGATCGCCACGGCGAGCGTCAGCGCGACGACGACCGTCGAATGCCCGAGCGAGAAGAACAAGCCCACGCCCAGCGGCCGTTTGCGTTCCTGCATCAGCTTTCGCGTGACGTTGTCGATTGCGGAGATGTGATCGGCATCGACCGCGTGACGCAGACCGAACGTGTACGCCAGAAGCGCGGTGCCGAGCAAAACCGGGCGCGACCAAAAGGCCCACAAGGCCAGCGCCCACGCACCCAGGTTGAGCGCGATCAAAAGGGCGTAAAGTCGAACGACATTCGCGCGCATCGTCAGTCGCCGATCGCCTGGAGCAGCCGGCGAGCGTCGTCGGCGTAGACCGGGTGAAACTGCGGATCCGCGTCCAGCGCCGTCCGGAGTCGCCGCCGCGCTTCTCTGCGATGGCCCGTATGCCAGGCGATGACGGCGGCGTGATACTCGAGCTCGGGATCCGCCGTATCGTATCGCGTCGCTCGAAGCGCATAGACGCGCGCCAGATTCCAGCGCCGCATCGCGGCGAGTACCCAGGCCATCGTGTCGTCCGCATAGATCTCGTCGCCCCGCTTGACCGCGTCGGATCGCGCCGCGCGGAGCGCGTCGGGCAAGTGCTCGCGGTGTTCCGCGTAGTAGATCGCGAGCAGCCGATCGTTGACGCCCTGCGCGTTGAAGAGGCGCTGTTCGGCACGGATCAGAGCGTCGGTCCGCCTCGCGTCGGCGAGGTCGCCGAGCGCGCGCTGCGCGTCGGCCTCGTACCCGAGCGCTTGCGGCAGCGGATAAAGCTCTGCGCTTCGCGTCGCGGCGACCAGCGCGCGGCGCCAATCGCGCTGCGCGCGGTAGAGCTTGGCTTCGAAGAGCAGCGCCATCGCGTTGTCAGGGAACACGCGCAGCGCATCGTCGAACTGCCCGGCCGCGCTTGATGGTTCCCCCGCCTCGAAGGCGAGCTGCGCCACCCGCGTGTGATACCACGAACGCGTGTACGCCGGAATCACGATGATGCGGTCGACAATCGCCGTCGCCGCGGCCATTTGCACGCGGGCGCCGGCAAGGTTGCCGGTGAGCTCGTCGTACCGCGCGCGGATCGACATCCAGGTCGGATTCGGGTCGCTTTGCAAGGGATGGGCGAGAATATGCGCGGCCGCGTCATACCGCCCCATCTCCATCAGGATCGATGCAGTTTCCGCACGCGCGTTGTCGTCGAAGGGCGCAACACGTACGGCCGATTCTGCCGCGACGAGCGCGGCTGCGAAGCGATGGAGGGCGAGGTCGGACGAGGCGATGACGCTGAGAGCCTGAAGGTTGCCGTAAGGCTGCAACCGCAGCGAATCGCTCGCGACGGCGAGCGCGCGGGTGACGTCGTTAAGGTCGCCCGTCTCGCGAAAGCGCTGCAGGTACTCGCCGCCCAGCATGCGGCGCGTGATTTGATCGGTGGAGTCGCGCAGATCTTGCCTCTCGTAAAACGCGATCAGCGCGTTACGCCGGAGGTAGTCGGTCTGGATCGGAGCGGGCGGCGGCGAGTTCGCCTGCGCGCGGTGCGCCGCGAACCACGGCCATGCCGATCCGATGGCGATTGCCGCCACGAGGACGACAATCGCCTTTGGTGTTTTCACGTTAGAGCGGTGCCTGAATATACGGGAACGTGTCGGTGTTCGACTTGTCGTATGCGATATTGTCGGTTGTAAGGCAGGGCGCCTCTTTGTGATCGTCGGGAATGAGGCCTAGCGCCGAGAGCGTGTTACCGAAGATCGCGCCGAGGGAGATGTCGATGATGTCGTCGTTGAGGGCGCGGCCGCCGTACTTGCTGCCGGTTGCGCCGCCAGTCTCGTAGCCGAGATAGGCGGCCTTCGTCGTATCCTGCGAAAGGTCGACTTTCATCACGTTCGGATACAGGACGGCCTGCAGCGTTTCGGCGTTCTTCCTGCTGCGAAAATCCAGCGTGAACGCCTTGATCTGGCTCTGCAACACCGGATCGGCGTAAGGCTCCGAGACGTTCGTCTTGCGGTGATCTCTGAACAGCTCGAAAGCTTCTTTCACGGCGGGCCGCGAGAGCAGCTCGATCTGCTGGTACACGGTCTTCGAAGAGGTCGTAGGACTCGACTGACCGCGCATCGCGGGGGTCAACGCCGAGTTCGAGGCGCAGCCCCCGATCACGGCGCCGGCCAGGGCGAGAGCCAGCAGCGAGAGTTTGTAGCGTATCGTCATGTTCGAGAGCCTCCTATTCCGCTTGGCCGTCGGACGTGCCGGCGGTCGCCCAGAGTGCGATCAGTCCCGGTGATCCGCTTGCCGGAGCGAGCAGCGCCTTCGGCATCTCGACGACGATCGAGATGACGTCGTAGTCGGCGAGAAAATCCCGCGGCTTTGCGATCTTGCATTTGTTGGAGCCCGCCGTGCCGTAATCCACGCCGTTCAGGATGATCCGCTGCTTGCGCGACGCGAAGCGAAAGGAATCCGCCGTCGCGGGTGGGACGTGCGGATGATTCATGTAGTTGCGGTCAGGTATGATCTTGAAAAACTGCGCGAGATCAAAGAAGAACGGGTCGCGCCTCGGCCCGACAAAAACTTTGATCCCGTGCTTGAGCGAGGTGGCCTTGCCAAAGTCGAACGTTCCGGTCTTGACGACGGTCGTATTGGACGTGCCAACCTCGTTCGGAGCGGCCGGCCCGTAGAGAGTGACTCTCTGCGACGAGCCGGTCGTGTCGGCCGTGAACTGAAGGACGGTATTCTCATGAAACGAGTTCGAGCCGACGCCGGTATTGGCGATCTTGAACTGGTACAGGACGTTGGGATCCAACCCGATGCCCCCATACATCCCGGCCGGAATCAGCGGCCGGATGTTCATCACCAACGCGACGCGCGAGGCGTCGTGCGGGTTCGGGAAGGCAAAGACGTCGGTGATATCCGCGAGCGGGTTAGCGACGACTGCCGGCGAGTCTTGGTGATCGGATCCGCGTGCCGCTCTGAACGAGTAGAGCGAGATCGAGAATGCGAGCACGAAGACTGCCGCCATCGTCCCAACGGAACGAAGGATTCTCATGTGGTCTCCTTTATGGCGAGAGCGTGGTGTGTCAAGCGTGTCGAGAGAAAGGCGGAGAGAATTGCGCAGGCCGCCACGCCGCCGAGGGCGAGCGCGAGGAGCGTCGGTGCGGAGGCGCGCACCCCCTGCTCGATAAGCCCTTGCGTGAGCATGCCGGCGCCGATGATCGTGATGACGGTCGCCGTGACGAAGGGTGCGACGCGAGCCGCCCGCTCGAACGCGGAGCGCCGAGAAAGCCATGCGGCCCCGCGCACAACCGCGAGCCCCAATCCGGTGAGAATGGATGCAAGGCCGAGGCTGAAGATGACGATGAGCGCCAAGCCGTAGCCGATGCGGTGCAGGTGCAGCGCGGTGAGCAGCACGACGATGGCCGCCGGGCAAGGGGCGATCCCGCCGCTCATCGCGGCGACGACTGCGCTCGGGAAATGCAGGGGCGCCGCGCCCGGTATCGCGTGCGAGTGATCGGCGTCGTGGTCTGCGTGTGCGTGGCCGCGAGCGTGTTGGTACCGATGCCGAAGTGTCGCGGTCAGGCTGCGCGCTCCGATCGCCGTTACCGCGACGCCCGAGACGAGCGTGATCCACGTGAAGAGGGTCTCGGTTGCGAAACCCGCCACGACGAACAGGAGCACGCCGAGCAGCAACACGGCGATGGTGTGCGCGAAGGTCAACGCTCCCGCCAGGATGGCGGCCTGTTTGAAGGTCGCGCGCGCGCCGACCAGCGTGAATGCGAGTAGTGCCTTCCCGTGGCCGGGCTCGAGGCCGTGCAAGGCGCCGAGGCCGAACGCCGCGAGGACTGTGAACAGGATCCACGCCGGCGTTTGACCGCCCCGCGCGACGAGATCCGACAGCGCCGAGGAACGCACGATCGAGCTCGCACCCCACGCCAGCGACGACTCGCCGCTGACTCGAACGTTGGAGATTCGTCCGTCGGCGACGGTGAACGTCGCTGCATCGTTTTGGCGCGGCGAGCCGATTAGTGCGCTGGGATACGAGCGCAGCTGGTTGGTGGGATCCGCAATGCCCGGAAGGACGATATCCTTCCAGCCGATGCGCCGGTCAGCGTAGACGAGATCGCGGACCGCTACGGTGGCGCGAGCGGGAAGCTTGGCCCAGTAATCTCCGGTCCAGTAAAGAATGGGTAGACCGCCGGCACCGGGGCGCGTTCGAGCCGACGTGCCATCCAACCGCAACACGAGCGGCGTCCCATTGGCCAGCACGAAAAGGTTTCGTGCTACGAGCCCGCCTTCGCCGTCTTGCCAATCGCGCACACGATCCGGAGTCCAGTCAGCGGCGTGCATAATTTGAAAGGTCGGGATTTCGGCGATATCGAGCACGTAGTGGATTTCGAGGCGCTCGCCGCGCGCATCAATGCGCGCGAGATGATTGATCGTAAAGTTGCCGAGCGGATGTGCGGCCGCGTTTCCTATCGCAGCGAGCGATAAACACGCAATCCATAGCGCTAATGCGGCCACCCTGAACAGCTCCAAAGCCCACCTCCAATTGCCACCCCAACGTTGCCGTTGATTGGTTGGATTGAGGCTGAGCGGGGATTTTTCTCAAATGAAATCCAAGTCGACGCGTCCGACGTTCAAGCGATTACGTGGCCGTGCGCCCGGCGTTCCCCGCGGTCCGGTCGGGCGATCCGAGCCGGCGCTCCCGGTTTTCGCGGGTGCAAGGAGCGAGCGAATCGGGTAGTCAAGGCACGTACCGGGGTCGCCCGCCGGCACCCCAATCGCCGTAAGGCGCACTCGACCACCATAAAGGATGGGGCTATGTTCATTTCGGTCATTCATAGGATCAGCGATCCCGATGCGTTTTGGGCCACCGCGGCTAGCGCCGCGAAAGACATCCCCGCCGACATCAAGCTGCATCAAACCGTGACGAGCAATGACCGCTCGACGGCGATCTGCTTATGGGAAGCCGCGTCGGTCGACGGCGTCAGGGACCTTCTCGAGCCGCTCTTCGGGCGGGTCTGCAAAAACGAATACATTCCGATCGACCCTTCAAGCTCGACGGGACTCCCTACGGCTGCAAGCGCGACCGCTTGAGTCGATCCTCCAGTCACGAAGGGATCCGGCGCCGAAGCCAGGTCTCTTGGAGTTCTTACAACCTGTGGAGCATAGGTCTGGAAAGGGAGCTAAACAGCCCTATATATTCTCTCACGAGCGCGCCGGCGTGCTCGACGATCCTGAACGAGAAGGCTGGCTTCCGACTGCGGCGGTCATAGAGCTGCTCGACGTTCCCTCGGGCTCGCGGGTTCTCGATTTTGGGACCGGCACGGGGCGCTACGGAGTTGCATTTGCTCATGCGCATCCGGACGTCTGCGTCGTCGCCTATGACGTGCAGCCCGAGATGCTCGACATCGTTCGCCGCCGGAAGGAAGAGTTAGGCCTCGAAAACTTCGTCGCCGCAAGTTGGGAAGAGACGCAGGCGAGAGCACCGTACGACCGCATCTTCGCGCTCAATGTGCTCCACGAAATCGACGACGCTACGCTTCGTTCCCTCGCGCCCCTATTGGCGCCGCGAGGCGACGTCCTGATTTTCGACTGGGATGCAACCATCGACCGCCCAACGGGCCCACCGGCCGAACACGCCCACAGCCCCGCCGAAGGATGGGACCGCATAGCTCGCAGCGGCCTGCGATGCATCGAGGGTATCCGCGATCCGCGTATTCCCTACCACTTCATCGTGAGAGCCACGCGCCGAAGGTAAGCGCGCCACGACCTGCACCACGGTCTCAAGTTCGAAAGCGAACAAAGGAAAGGGTGGCTTTATGCAAACAGTCGGCCGACCATCGCGACCGAGCCGGCCACGCAGGCCCTTCCAGGTCGCGAGCCTACTGTTCGGTGCCGCGCTGCTGGGCACAGGCGTCGCGGGCGCGAATCCGTCCACGCTGGTGGCGTCAACCTCGACCGCGACGCTCAAGCCGATCAGCCAGGGTACGCTGCAAACGATGCTGGACGCGACAGCTCGGAAGCTCCTGATCCCCGGCGCCGTGGTGCTCCTGCGCACACCCCAAGGCGAGTTCACGGCCACCTACGGCACCACACAGCTCGGCACGATGAGTCGGCCCGCAACTGACACCTACTTTCGCATCGCCTCGAACATCGTTCATGGGCTACGATCCCGCCAATAAAGTGACATTGGTGGTGTGGACTAACTTGACGGTGTCGCTCGACGAAGCCCCGACCGCCAACACCCTAATGTTGAAGGTGCTCGATCAAATCTACGCCGCGTCACCACTAACGCCCACTCAGTCGGCGGGTGCCTCTCACTAGGGTCGCCGCTTTCTTACGCGAACCGCGTGGCGCGGGGGCTTCATGGAGGAGAGGGAGGGATTCGAACCCTCGAAACGCTCATCGCGTTTTGCGGTTTTCAAGACCGCCGCATTCAACCGCTCTGCCACCTCTCCGTGCTGGATTTTATGCGGGTTTTTGCTGCATAGACCTTTCGGGCTATTGCCGCCGGTGCAATTTCGGTGCAGTCGGTGCGAGAAGCTCGATCGACGCGGGGTCATTTCCTGCCCGCCGCGCGTGCCGCTCGCGCCCGCCGAAGCGTGTCGCTGACGGCGGCGACCGCCTTCTCCCGGCCGCCTGCAACGACGTGCGAATATAGGTTCAGCGTCGTGCTCGGGACGGAGTGCCCAAGGCAGCGTTGCACCGCGACAATATCGCCGCCGCTCGCGATCGACCATGACGCGAACGAGTGGCGCAACGAGTGCAGCGAAACTTCCGTCGGGAGCTCCGCATCATCGGCGATCTCTCGAAAGGCCTTGGTAGGCGCGTCGAGCTTTAATGGACGCCCGTGCTTGTCCGAAAAGACGAAGCCGAGGTCAAAGTACTCCCCGGGTTTCGCCGCGAGCTCCTGGGCCGCTTGGGCCGTCTTGACGCGCCTAAGAACTGTAACGGCGTCGCGATCGAGCGGCACTTGCCGGCTCTTTCCGGACTTCGTGCCTTTCAGGATGACAGCAGCGGCTCCGGCAGCGCGCTCCGCCTTCTTTGCACGCGTCGATGCGAGCGACGTGCGTACGGTCAGCGCTCCAGAGTCAAGATCGACAGCATCCCATTTCAAGCCGACGAGCTCGCCGCGCCGCGCGCCAGTCAACGCGGCGACGTGGAAGAAGGCTTCGAAGCCCGAGCCTCGTGCGGCGTCAAAGAACTTACCCGCCTCCTCAAGCGACAGCGCTCGGGTGTCCGCGTCCTTGACCCTCGGCACTCTCACGCGATGGAAGATGTTGGCGCCAATCAAATCGACTTCGACCGCCCACTCGAAAGCGCGGTGCAGAACCCTGTGCAGGTGCAGGATCGTGCGGGGATTGAGTGGCTTGCGCTTCCCCCGGGGCTCGCGCTGTAAGTGTGCGTAGAGCCTGACAATATGCGCTTTCCGGAGATCTGCGATCGTGTGCTTACCTAGCGCCGACCCGTGGATCGACCAAAGCTCGCGATACCGGTGACGTGTTGTGACAGAGAGGTCGGTAGTTCCGTCCTTGAAGTAGCGTTCGACAAGTTCGCGAACGGTTAGATCCGTTGGCAGCAGGTCGATTCCCCGGCGATGGTTTACGAGCGCCTCCTGTAACTTTGCTTCGGCTTCTTCTCGTGTGTCATAGACGCCGAGCGTCTTACGGTCAAGTTTCGGCGGCGTGACCGCGCGCCACTTGCATTCGCGACAACCCTTGCGGCCACGCCGATCCTTACGGTCACTAGTCTTCTTAGCCACACATTTTGCGCACGGCCGAACAAACACACTCATGGTTTGTGGTCCTCCCTTAGGTGCTCCAGTTTAAAGCCGGGCTCCGGGATGAACTTCGGTGAGGCGTACAGATCATCTAAAAAGGCGCCGCGTGCTACGGTGAGTGCCTGCTCGATAATCCTTACTTCGTATCCCGACTCGAGGTCCAGCGAACGTTGCAGAATCAGGTCTTCCAAAATGGGGAAATCCTTAAAGCAGGGTTTCAGTGCAGATACCATGCCAATTCTTGCCCGAACGTTCAGATTCAGGACCTTGGCCCACCACAAAAACGATGCGTAGACTTCCCTTTGATTTTCACGTAGATGGCGTGCGTCGGCGTTGCGAAACTCCACGCCGAGGTGTTCCGCGACGAGTTCAAGCGCGTCGCGTTCGTAAAGTCCAATATCGGCCACGACCATATCGGCAAGGGCCTTTCGTCGTAGCTCCGTCGGAGCTGCTGCAATTTTTTCTCGCAAAGCAGCGCCGACTGCCGCGAACTGTGGACGGATTGCAGAGTGGGAGCGACTCGTGATCAACTGATCCAAGCGCCGTAGGGCTTCCCTCTCGTCTCCCGGCGTCAACTCAATGACGAGCGCGTGCTGAGTTAGCTCGTTATAACCCAGAACGTCCGCCAGCCTTGTCACCGTCGAAGTCCGAGGCGATTGCGCGAGAACGCTTCGCGTGAGTGCTGAGGCATCATATGCGGGGCTCGCGAAGCGAGCGGCAAGTTCTGACATCGAGTAAGCCCGTCGAGCGGCTTCAAGAGCGAGAGCCTTCATGCGCGGATCGGTCGCTTGATGGGCTAGTTCGAGCAGCGCCTGAGCGGGATTCTTCGGCCGCCCGACCTTACCTGAGCGCCCATGATGCTGAGCTGGCACAAAGTATCGGATTCTATGTCTGGACGGCGGTAACCCTCTGCGACTACTCTTGGCCAGTGGAAACCGTTCTTATTCACCAAATCCCGGACCTGCCTGATGTGCTAGGTATCGGATTATCCAAGGTCAAGCAAGAGATCGCCTCAGGACGGCTACGCTCCTTTAAGGCTGGGAGGCGGCGGCTGGTGACGCACGTGGCGGTTCTGGAGTGGATCGCTGACCGTGAACGCGAGGGCGAGGTCCCTTTGTGACTGCCGGCCTCTGCGACCGTGACTTTGCATGGCACGTTGGAGCGCGCGAGGGGAGGTCGGTAGCTGGCGCCGACCGAGTGAGTCTGTGCACCGGCCCGCGCCGCTGTAAAATCTGCATGGCGATTCTGGCCCACCTCTGGCGACCGTAGGACCAGATGGCTATCCCTCACAATGAGTCGCACGACAATCTGCCGGGCGCCAGATCTAACTTGATCGGCGAACTTGTCAACTTCCCTGCCGAGCTCAGGGCCCTACGCCGATGGGTGGCGTGGCGTATTGACGTCCGCGACGGCAAGAGTAGCAAAAGGCCGCTACAACTCGTAAACGACGAGCGAAAATGGCTTTCTCTCTCCGGAGCGTGTGACTTCGTCGTTCGCGGTCGCGCGGACGGTGTAGGCTTCGTTCTGGGCGACGGGATCGTCGGCATAGACCTCGACGCCTGCATCAATGTCGATGGCACAGTGCATGCCGTAGCACGCGACGCGATCGAGACGCTCGGCACCTACGCCGAAAAAAGCCCGAGCGGACGCGGCTTGCACCTCCTCGTTCGGGGGGCCATACAAGAGCCACGCAAGATTTGCAAGCGCGACGGCGTTCCCGGCCGCGAAATTTACGACGGTCGCGAAGGGTCCGCGCGGTTCTTCACCGTCACTGGTGAGCGCTTCGGGAGCGCACAGCAGCTCGCGGAGGGGCCACAAGCGCAAGCTGCACTTGATGCCCTGATCGCCAAGTGGTTCGTCGAACAAGCGAACTCGCTCGAGGCCGGCGACGACGCCCACAACGAGCAGCACTCGCTTGACGACGACGGGGTGCTTCAGGTCATGTTCGCGGCGAAGGACGGAGAAAAGTGGCGCGTGATTTTCGACGGCGACCATTCCGGGTATCCGTCGCGTAGCGAGGCAGACCTCGCGCTCTGTCGCAAGCTCCGGTTCTTTACGGGCGCAAACCGTGCGCAAATGAACAGACTGTTCCGTCGCTCTGGCCTCATGCGCCCGAAGTGGAACGAACGCCACGGAGCGCAAACGTATGGCCACACTACGATTGCAAAGGCTATCGCGAAGGGTGGTCCATGCTACGCTCCTAAGAGCTCCGACAAAGACCAGAACGCAGAGCGACGGCGCCTCGCCCATGAGCGTAGCGCCTGGGCCAGGTTCCCCCTCTGGTGGGTGGGCGCGCTCCAAGGAACAGGAGAACTTGCGTTTCGGGCCGTCTGCGTCATCGCCAGCTACGCAGACGCAAAGACTGGCGAGGCTTACCCAAGTGTCGCAACACTTGCAGCTCATTGTCAGGTTAAAGAACGCACGATGAAAGCGGCGCTCAAGAAGGTTCGGGCAATAGGGATCCTTACCAGTATAAAGAGGCCGGGGACTTCGAACCTCTATCGGTTAGCGCGAAGCGTACCTGAAGCCATCACCCCCTATGCCCGGCTGCGAAAAGCGACAGTGTCCGAGATCATCACCCTCGATGCTATGCAGCACAAGCCGACGACGGTGTCGGAGGTCATCACTCCCGATGCAAAGCACCGTTCGGCATCGCAGGTGATGGAATCTAGTCATCCAGGGTGCTGGCCACTAGGTACGATAACCGACCAGGAACCTACCACCGTAGACACAGGGGGGAAGACTGCGAGTACATTCAAGCGATCAAGTCGTCGTGTAGAGGGGCTGGCGCCCTTGCTTCCAGAACCCAGTATCTCCCTTTCCCCGAGTGCAAGGGCTCTGCGCGACGACATGCTTCGCGGCCCTGTTGGTAGACTTTTCCTTGAGAACGGCGCAGTATAGCCCGTTCGCGATTATCACAGCCGGCCGGATTCTCTCGACGTAAGACACACGGCCGGTTAGTGTCGCCAAGCTGAGCGAGGCGCTAGCCGAGCAGCACGAGGTCCCCGCGTCGTGGTACAGTGCCGACGCTCGACGGACGGACTAGCGGCTCCCGACGAAGCCCAACGCTCAGCGGCGGACCCGACCTCCGCGAACGGCAGCCAGCACTCGCCAGCGGAGCCCACAGCCTGAGGGCTGAGTCAGTGCTAGTGCGAAGCCGGACTCGGTTGTCTCAAGGGCCTTCGCGAGCGCGATGCTCTCAGAGCATCGTCGATGCTCGCGAAGACCCGTCGAACCGCCCCTCGAACGGACAAAAGTCTCGAGACTGCGCGGCTAGAATCCTGGAACGCTGCAAATTTGTCGTTCGAGAACGAGTAGCTCGCGCGGCTACCAGCGCAAGGGCCCGGGAACCCGAACTGTTATCGATTCAGGATAATAGCGATCACTTATTGCCGAGACCATAGGTCGTGGGCAACTTCCTCGCCACTTTCGTCGTCGATTGCAATACTGAGGCCGCCGTCAGGTAACCGGCGCTCGTTACGGTCACCGCCGTGGGGCTGTCGATACGCCGCGACACACGCGACGCCGGCGATCCGGAGCACAATCCGCTTGTCCTGTTCGCTCAGGCCCTCGTAAATGTTCCCGTCGACCGTAAGCGTGCAGTTGGCCAGGCCGATTGCCGCCTTCGTGAAGAGCCTCTCCCCATACTGGGCGTTGATACCGTTTATGCGCTTGGTGAGCTGACTGAGCGACGCTCCGTTGATGGAATCGATATAGCGCTGCTGACGAGCCTCTGCGGCAGTCGGGCGATAATTTTTAACGCTTTCAGCGGTTCGCTGCCCAAGCATAGCAAGGCTCGCGCACCCCGCGATAAGCGCGACGATGATGCCACCGGTCCAGAGCAATGCAGTGCCGCAACCCTTATTTGCGTTCCGTCGCAAGGCCGGCGACGCAGTCACCGGCTGAGCAGTTTGCGACGCTCGGCCGCCCGGCTCCGCCCCTGTAACGTCGGTCTGCGACGCAGCGCCACAGGTCGGACAAAACCTTGCGGAGTCGGGGGTTTGAGAGCCGCAGGCCGGGCAAAAGGTCATCTTTTCCTTTCACAAAGCGCTCTAAGTGCCGTAGCATAGGCGTAGCGGGCCGGTTCGCAGATTATCCAACGCGCAAAGTAGGTTAACTTTGCCCGGCGCTGCTGGCTTAGCAGGTTCAATATTTGCACCCGCCTGGCTTGGCGTCCCGCCTCCGGAGGCGTTTAACCCGCCTCGCAAGGCGTGGGCAGCCGGGCGCAGCCGTTGGACAATCCAGGGCGTGGCGTCCTACGAGCGAACTCGGCGAGCCCTGGCGCGGCGCATACGGGAACGTCGAATCGCGCTAGAACTCACCCAGGAGGATGTAGCCGAACGGGGTGAGTTCGACGTTCGGCATGTGCAGAAACTCGAGGCCGGCGAGTTGAACGTGTCACTGCAAACGCTCTGCAGGCTGGCATCGGCGTTGAAACTCCCTCTTGGCGAGCTGTTCGAGTAGCTCGAAAGTCTAATCAGCCGGCGTCGTCTGCAGAGGCTGCCCGCCGCTCGGAGAGCTACGTAACCGATGCTTCCTCGCGCCCGAGAAAGCGGTCGCTGACAGTCCAGAATGGCCCGTCGGATTCTTTCTGGGGGATCGCGACGTCAACCACGCGACGAAAGAGCGAGCGGCAAAAAGCATAGGCTTCGCTGCAATCCCAGTCCGGCGTCTCGCAGGCCTGGTACTCATAGCCGCGGACCGCCATAAGCGCTTGGCTCGGCGTGTACACGCGCTTCGTCGGCCGATAGATGTAGGTGAGCGCGGCCGGATCCTGGACCTCGCGATAACGATGGCCGACTGATCGCGCGTTTTCCGCCAACAACATGCGCCCGATTTTGGTCTCCGCCTGGTCGCGGAGCGAGCGGCTCTGACCGGGGTTCCCGAAGTGCCAGTAGAGTTGACCACGGCCGATCCCGCGATACTCTCGCTCGTACTGTTTTGCGATGTCGATCAGCGCGTCGATGTGCGCGTCGTCGACCATGTAGGCACTCACGGCTCTTCTCCTCTGTAAAGGAGCGCGCACAAGGTGGCATCGACCGTGTCCCAGGGGAGCTTGATGCCGACGGCCTTCAGCTCACGTTGAGCGGCCGTTACATCGGCTTTGGTGAATCCGCAAGCCCACCGACCAGGATCGCTGTTGCGCATCGGCCAGTTCGGATGAATTGTGGCCTCATACTCGTTGACGATGACCATCGGACGGTAGCCCGAGGGCAGCGTTGCGCGGATGATCTCCTTCGCTTTCTTCGGCAGATTCGGAAAGCCGAAACGCGCACAGCGGTCGCACTCGAGACCATCGTGCTCAATCACGACCGCGCGCTCTTTGTCTAGCCTGGAGCGGCATCGGAGCACGCACCACTCGCAATACAGCCGGCCGCGCACGTGGTAGAGCTTCACGGGCCCAGCTCGCCACATCCGAACTCTTCTACGCGGTCGCCGGTGGGACGGACCGCCGCTTGCAGCCAGGGCGGTCCGTTTCATAGACCAACCCGGTGCGCGGCGTTCATTTGCCAGATAGTCGCCGGTCTCGTGTAGCGCGCAACCATCGAAAGGCTCCTGTGGCCGGTCTGGCGCGAAATTTCCAGCGCGTCCGCACCCGCGAGCGCGGCCGACGTCGCAAAGCCAGCGCGGAGCGAGTGACCACCGAAGCGTGTCGGATCGAAACCAGCGCGTTGCGCACGACGCTTGACGATCAACGCGACCGTCTGGTCCGATAATGGCGTCGACGCTATGTTGCCGCCTCGATCGACAGCGCGGAAGAGCGGTCCATCGACGATCGCCGACCGGTCGAGCCACCCTTGGACCGAACGTACGGGGCACGTTACGAGATTCGAGCCGTACGGAATGCCGATCAGGCGGCCTTCGCGCTCCTGATCGGTCTTCGAGCGTCGGAGGATAACCTCGAGGCCATTGGTGACGATTCGGACGTCCACGACATCGAGTGCGACCAGCTCCGACCGACGAAACGCCCCGGCGAATCCGAGCAACAGCAGCGCGCGATCGCGGATGTCGATCGTCGTATCGGTCAACGGCTCGAGCATCCGCCGCAGGTCAGCGGTGAGAATCGCATCTTTACGGGCTTGCGTGACGCCCAGCGTGCGGCGAATGCCCTCCCAGACCTCGACCACTCGCGGGTGCGTAAACGGGGTGCGAAGCCCCGCTTTTCGGTGCTCCTGGCTGATCGCAGCGATGCGCCGGGCGATCGTCGCAACCTTGTAGGTCCGAGCAAGCTCGGAGAGGTAGAGCGCGACCGACGCCGGCAGTGCCGGAAGCACCACAACGCCGTGCGCACCGCACCACTCTCGGAAGTGTCGGTAATCGCCGTGATACGCACGCCGTGTACTCTTAGCGCTCGATGCCTCGGCGAAGCCCTGCGCCCGCTCGCGCAGATCCTCGAGATGCGCCAACGACCGGTTTGATGGCGTCTGCTCGACGGAAACCAGCGCAGTTGTCACGGGTGACGCTCGGGAAGGCGATCAAGGTCCAAATGGAGCTGTTCAGCGAGATACCGCCGCACCGCGTCGGTGTCGTCGATGGGCGGTGCCGGCTTAGGCGGTATTCGCGCCGCCGTCGTGACGGGCGCCTTTAGCTCGGGAACATGGATTCCCAACGTAGCCGCTAGCCAACTACTCACAATCAGGCGATGGCATCGAATGCCAGGCTTCTCGTGGCAGAGCAGAAGCGCGTCAGGGCCAGCGACTGCGACAATATCGCGATACACGTGTTGCGGATCGAGTGCCTCGAGACGAGCCCAGTAAAGCGCATCAAACTCGCTACCACTCATTTTGACCATTGCTGGCGTCGGCGCCAATGGCGCGTACCAAGCACCGCAAAACTTCATCCAGCGCGGACCAAATCGTGCGATTGAAATAGCGTTTGGATGCGTTCCGGCTGTATGAAAGCAGGCCGTCTTCAAAGCCTCTCCTGAAATCAATTGGGACAATTTCAGTATAGCAATTTTACTTACTTTAGTACATGGTTACGTTTTGCCACCGAATCATATTGTTGTTCGATCGTTCACTGCTTCGCGGCGGTCCGTCTGTATTTGCCGCCAATGGTTCATAACTTGTCGGAATCACAAGCGTAAGACGAACCGGTGCGAGCGGCGAATCCGCGCTCAACCGTCGTTGACCGCGCGCAGCCCGAGCTTCGCACGCCCGAGGAAGGCCAGTCAAGTGGTTAGCGTCCCCGTTTTTCGACCTTTCGCGCGTCGGCGCGTTAGAAAGACGCATCGAACCTCCACTTGGCTTGAATGAGTCGTTCGTCATTCATGTTTCCTGACAGCGATTTGCTCCGTCGAAAAACCTGGTCGACCTATCGGGTATAGCCCTTCCGTATGCGACCGAGGCGGGAGTCTGCGCCGATACACAAAAGATTGGACCTCAGGAGGGGTAAACGGTGCCAAAGAAAGCGGCTGCGAAAAAGCCAGCCAAGGGAATCCGCATAACAAAAGGCTCTAAGTGGAGACTCACCGACCACGGCGGAACCCATCGCCAGTTTCCAGCGACTGTCATCGAGTCATGGTCTGCAGGCGGAAAGCGGATTGTACTTCTTAGTGTGCCAGCCCGCCCTCGCGAAAAACGTGGCTAATGGGGAATGAAGTGCAATGCGCGGGCGATTGCGCAGCATGAATCTCGCGCTATCTGGTTGACAATTACATGCCGGGCGTCGTTATCGAGAACCCAATTCTTAACTCTCCATATGAAGAGCCGAAACGGCATTGGAAATTCGGCGACGATGGGATCACCGACGAAGTCGTCGAGGGGCGCCGCGTAAGCTCGTACTTCATTCCAATACCGCCGCCGAAAAAGAAGAATAAGCAACTCGCGCTGGAGACCAGCTGGACGGCTGAACGCGAGAAGCCCAACGAACTCATTAATCAGATTCGCCAACGCGTAGCCGAATGGCGCATTGGGGGCTATCAGGGAGTCACCGCAACCACGCGGGCGCTGCTTGAATACTGGACAGATCCGCACCGAGAGAGGCGTTTGTTTTTCTGCCAGATCGAGGCGCTAGAGACCGCTATCTATCTCGCGGAAGTGGCCGACCGCTACGGACAAGCGTGGATTGGCAAGGAGCTGCGTGGCTCCAATGCTACGGCGAATCCCGGTATCGATCGCACCGCCGTTAAGATGGCGACGGGCTCAGGCAAGACAGTAGTGATGGCGATGCTTATCGCGTGGCACGCGCTCAACAAAATCGCTCAGCCCCAGAACAAGGAGTTCTCCGACGCCTTTCTGATTGTCACGCCTGGCATCACGGTGCGCGACCGCCTACGCGTCCTACTGCCCAACGATCCGAACAACTACTACCTAGAACGCGATATCGTTCGACCCGATCAGCTCGACATGCTTCAGCAAGCCAAGATCGTTATAACCAACTATCACGCCTTCGGACTACGCGACCGCGCTGAGTTCGCTGCGACATCACTTACGAAGAAGGTCCTAGCCGGCCCCGACGGCGACATTAGCCGCTTCAAAGAAACGCCGGCCGAGATGGTCCGCCGCGTGCTACGCGATTTGGGAATAAAGAAAAGCCTCATCGTCATCAACGACGAGGCGCATCATTGCTATCGCGAAAAGCCCGAGAGCGAGGAAGAGCAACTCGCCGCCGACGAGCGAGTCGAGGCGAGCCAGAACCGCGAGGCGGCGCGCGTCTGGCTCACCGGACTCGAAGCGGTCGGAAACAAGCTCGACATTCGGGCCTGCTATGACCTCTCGGCGACGCCTTTCTTCCTGCGGGGCTCCGGCTATCGCGAGGGAACGCTGTTTCCGTGGGTTATATCCGATTTCTCGCTCATCGATGCTATCGAGTGCGGGATCGTCAAGATTCCACGCGTTCCTGTTTCGGATAACCGAGTCGTTGGCGCGATGCCGACGTATCGCGATCTATGGTTGCAAGTCCGCGACGACCTGCCGAAGAGAAGCGCCAAATCGCTACAGGAGGGCGCTGAGCCGCACCTTCCAGCGAAACTAGAGGGTGCGCTCCGCAGTTTGTACGAGCACTACGAAAAGGCGTATCGTCTGTGGGCTACTCGTGGCATCGGAACACCGCCGGTCTTCATCGTGGTGTGCAGCAACACGGCCGTTTCAAAACTCGTCTACGATTATGTCGCTGGCTGGGAGAAGGCGCTTCCGAACGGTGGGACGGTCGTCGTGCCGGGACAGCTTCCAATTTTTAGCAACGAGGCCGATGGCCTTTGGGGCACTCGCCCGAATTCGCTGCTCATCGACTCAGCGCAAATCGACTCCGGCGCCGGCATGGATGAGAGCTTCAGGCGCGCCGCCAAGAACGAGATCGAGGAGTTCAAAAACGAATACCGCCGCCGCTTTCCCGACCGGAGCGCTGACGAGATTACCAATGAAGACCTGCTGCGCGAGGTGCTCAACACGATCGGCAAGCCCGACCGCCTCGGCGAATCGATCAAATGCGTCGTTTCGGTCTCGATGCTCACCGAAGGCTGGGACGCCAACACCGTAACGCACATCCTTGGCGTACGCGCCTTCGGGACCCAGCTGTTATGTGAGCAGGTCGTCGGCCGTGGCCTTAGACGCATGAGCTACGACGTTGGCACGGACGGAATGTTCTCTCCTGAGTACGCCGACGTGTACGGCGTGCCGTTCTCCTTCATTCCGACAGCCGGATCGACAGTCGCCCCCGCGTTGCCTAAGCAACTTTATCGTGTGAGGGCGCTTCCGGAACGTACCTCGTTGACGATCGAGTATCCGCGCGTCGTCGGCTACCGGTATGAGCTACCTCCCGAACGAGTCATGGCACGCTTCAGCGATGATTCTCTGCTCACACTTACAACCGACATGCTCCCGACAGAGACTCGTCTTGATCCGATCGTGGGCGAGTCGAACGTAACTAATCTCGACGGGCTTAAGGCGATGCGCCTCCAGCACATCGCGTTCGTCGTTGCTCGGCGCGTCCTCGCAACGCACTTTGGCGATGCGATAGGTACCGACAAGCCGTGGCTCTTTCCGCAGATGTTGGAGATCGCGAAGCGCTGGATGCGAGAGTGCCTTGTGTGCAGAGACGACACATTTCCGCAGCTCCTGGCGCTGCAAGAGCTGACGCTGGCAGCATCGGAGCGCATCTATCGTGCCGTCGTGGCGGGCGCAGCGGGAGAGAAACGACTGCTCCCGCTGCTGCGCCCGTATGAGACAATTGGCAGCACCGCTAATGTGGGTTTCGACACGAGCAAGAGTGTCTACACGACGAAGAATAGTCCCCTCAACTATGTCGTGCTCGACAGCGATTGGGAGGCGAAAGTCGCGGAGGCGCTCGAAAGCATGGGCGAGGTGGTCTCGTACGTCAAGAACGACGATCGAGTCGGGTTCCGTATTCCGTACACGGACGGCGGAGCACCGCATGACTACATTCCTGACTTTCTCATTCGCTGGCGCGCGGCCGACGGGAACGAAGTGATGGTAATCGCAGAGGTAACGGGCGAGCGCAAGAAGGCGAAGGCCGCCAAGATCGAGACGGCCGAGCAGCTATGGGTGCCGGCGATCAACAATCTCGGTCAGTTCGGGCGCTGGCGTTTCGTAGAAATCACCGATCCCAATGATTCAAAGCGTTTACTCCGGACCAAGCTCGCGTCACTACGGGAGGCTGTTGTCAGTTAGGCATGCCATCGAAAAAGATCGCAGAGAACAAGCATAAGAGCGCAACGCGCGTGAATATTCCAACCGCGGAGTTGGAGTCGATGGCAGAACAGCGAGACGGCGCCGCGAAGGCGCTGCTCTATCCGCGTGACCCTTCCCTAGATCCACAACTCGTCTGGCGGGGCAAAGACGAACAGGATCAAGCGGACCTGGCGGTGCCGCTGGTTCCGCTATTCATTCAAGAGCAGATTTCACCCCGCGCGATCATCGAGGAACTGCGCAAGCGCACTGAGGAGTCCGTTGGGCCTGGGCTTTTCGACAATTTCAATGGCTTGAGTTTCGAGCAACGCGTCGACTTCTACCAGCACCGGCGCAAGTGGTCAAACCGAATGATCCTCGGTGACTCGCTAATGGTCATGGCATCACTTGCCGAAAAGGAAGGTCTCAAAGGCAAGGTCCAGATGATTTACTTGGACCCGCCGTACGGCATCAAGTTCGGCTCAAACTGGCAAGTGTCGACCCGCAAGCGGGATGTTAGAGATGGCAGGGCAGATGACGCCACTAGGCAACCGGAACAGGTCCGAGCCTTCAGGGATACCTGGGAACTGGGCATCCATTCCTATCTCTCGTACCTTCGGGATAGGGTAACTATCGCGCGAGATCTGTTGACAGACAGTGGTTCCATTTTCATCCAAATAGGCGACGCAAACGTGCATCTTGTACGAAGTGTTCTGGATGAGGTCTTCGGTTCAGGAAACTTTGTTAGTGTGATTACTGTACAGAAGATGGCCGGCTTATCGGCCGAATTTATCAACGGCGCGGCAGACTACATTGTCTGGTACGTTCGGAACAGAGAAACCGCTAAATATCGGCAACTGTTTCAAGACAAACTTCTGGGCGTTGGCCATGGTTCCGGTGCGCGATACGACCAAATCATATCGCCTTCTGGCGAAAGGCGGAGGGCTCCAAAAATCGCATCGGACTTAAACAAGATGCTCTCTGAGGGGTGGGAGCCCTGCCAGCTAACTACGTTGACGACGTTTGGCTCGGGTGGATCGTCGTTTTTCCCGTTCGACTTTCAAGGAAAAACCTACTTTCCGGCTACAGGCAAGGGTTGGCTCACCACCCTTAACGGGATGCGTCGGCTGGATGTGGCGCACCGTATCATGTCGTCCGGCGCGACCATAAGGTATCTACGACTGTTAAACGATTTTCCAAGTTACGAACTGAACAATGTATGGACCGACATTGCGAGCCCGCCCGATGTTGTCTACGCCGTGCAGACCAGCCCACGTCTCGTCCAACGCTGTATGTTAATGTGCTCGGATCCTGGTGATCTCGTTCTCGACCCAACTTGCGGCAGCGGTACTACCGCGTTTGTCGCCGAGCAGTGGGGTCGCCGATGGATCACCATTGATACAAGTCGCGTCGCCCTGGCCTTAGCTCGAACGCGCTTGATGTCGGCAAGGTTCCCTTTCTACATATTGGCCGACTCGCCGGAGGGCGTCCGCAAAGAGCACCAACTGGCAAAGACAATTCCTCCCGATCCACTTCCAGCGATGAACTGCGATGTCGACAAGGGCTTCATCTACGAACAAGTCCCGCACGTGACGCTTAAGTCGATTGCCAACAACCCGGATATTCGAGAAGCGATGACGCGGGAGGAAATCCGTACGGCAATTGCGCGCCACGCCGAAACTGAACTGCTCTACGACAAGCCTTACGAAGAGAAGGACATCGTTCGCGTCTCGGGCCCGTTTACGGTTGAGAGCCTCTCCCCGCACCGCATGCTTCCAGCCGCCGACGGCGTTCGTGACCCAGAGCCGGATCCTGCACCCGACTCGGAGCGCTTCATATCGCGCATCCTTGACAACCTGCGTAAAGCGGGCGTACAAAATACTGTCAAGGGAGAGCGCCTGGACTTCGCTTCAATCGAGCTCTGGCCTGGCGCGTACATCCAGGCAGTTGGGGATTACAACGAGGCCGACAAGGCGAAGCGCGCCGCGATTTGTATAGGTCCCGAATACGGCACGGTGGGCCCTGAGCTGATCCGCGAAGCCGCGAAGGAGGCGTCGAAGATATGCGATTTGCTAATAGTTTGCGGCTTTGCGTTTGAAGCGATCGTTGGCGAGGAGTCGTCGAAGTTGGGCCGCATGCAGGTCTTGCGAGCCAAGATGAACCCTGACCTCTCGATGGGCGACGAACTCCTCAAGAAGACCGGTGCAGGCAATCTTTTCATGGTCTTCGGCGAGCCCGACATTGAGATTCGCAAAGAGGGTACAGGCGAGTACGTCGCACAGATTCGCGGCCTCGACATCTACGATCCCACTACTGGCGCCGTGAAGAGCCACGACACGGATGATATCGCCTGCTGGTTTATCGACACCAACTACGACGAAGAGAGTTTCTTCGTTCGCCATGCCTATTTCGTTGGCGCGGGCGATCCCTACGAGAAGCTCCGCAAGGCGCTGCGCGCGGATATCGACGAATCAGCATGGCAGACGCTCTACCGCACAACGAGCCGCCCATTCAAAAAACCGTCAACCGGTAAGATTGCCATCAAAGTCATCAACCACTATGGCGATGAAGTGCTAAAGGCGTACGCCATCTCGTAGAGGGTCCTGAGGGCAGCGGGTAACGTCAGGGACGAAAAGGCGCTTCGTATGAAGGCGCGGGACCAACATTTTTGCTAATCGCTCATTCATCGGACGGCCGGCGGGGGCGTGCTCCCACCGGCAGGCTGGTCATTTCCCGCAAAATCCCAGTCGACCTACTCGCCACTCAATCTTGATCTGGTTGCCTTAGGTGTGAAAGCCCTATTAAGAGAAGTTCCGTCAACCGGTCAACGGAGCTTGTGTGAAATAGCTCACGCTGCTGTTCAATCGAAAGTTTATTCGTTTCCGCGATACTGGGCTCGTCAAAATTCTGGAGTGCATCCCAGATTTCTGCTCGGCTTTGGAAGCGCGAGGCCTCAACGCCGTCTGCAAATTGAAGCGGAGTCTCAAATGCCTTAAAATCCGGGCAAAAGGATTTAGGCATCGGCTTCCCCTCGATTGCCCAAATGATTTCCTGCGATGCTCCCCCAAATAAGTCGGACATATATAGCGGACGATGACTGTCAAGTGACAGCACAGCTTCCTCAAGGACGCCCGGCAAGAAACCTTGAGAACCTGAAAGCCTCCCGCCCAGGCACAGCCTAGCTGTACACTCTCCGGTAAGTCTGCGCCGGAGGTACGTCAAGGCGCGAGCGCGGACGTACTTGAACTCGCTGGTCGCCGTCATGCCGGAAACGCGTTGCGCTTCCTCTCGGAGGTCCTCGGGCAAAACGGGTCCTTCGATCTGAAGAGTTGGGGATAGCGCGTCAATATCATCTGCTGAAAGAGAGGGAACGTCGGGCCACGCTAGGATGTTTCGCAGCATTGGTTCTCCAAGAACTCGAGCATCGTCCTCAGAAAGTCCAACTGGTGCTCGCATCTGCTGGGCAAAGGAAAGCATTGCTTCCATGACACCATCCTGCCGCCAGTCATGACCGAATACAACGGTCATTCCTTGCCCGAACAGAGCTGACACGAGTTGGAGTGATACGCGATTCACCTGCCAAGTTGGAAACCCGCGTTCCGCGCTGTCAAGGCTCTCTGAAACCGAAAGATTGATTGACATCCCCGCAAGTGGTCGTGTGCTAATACTCATAAGGAGTCTCCAGCCCCGTTCATGCCTAAGCGCCCATCGCAGAAATGGTCTCCGGAGTTACCAACTTTGTGCCAGGAGCTGCTTCGTTTACAAGGGCATTTGCAGCCTCATAAAGGCCGGCTCGCAGCGGAGGATCAGGATATATAATCATTTTCTGTGGTGCCGCGCTCGTTGCGAGGCTGTTGCAAGCGCGCAGCAATGCTGCCATGCTGGGCTGAAAAGAGAAGGCCTTGACTTCGCAGTCTTCGGATAAATCGCCATTTCGTTTCATCTGGGTAACGCGCACGACGAAGAGCATGAATCGTAGGCTTTCGCGCAGTGCGACGAACAGGATGCGAAAGAGGTTCCCATCAGGAATTCGGACAGACGGGGCTCGATCTAGCGGGAGGGTGGTTGCTCCGTAGGTGAGAGACGTACGTGCATCCACTAAGACAGCTGGCGTCGCGTATTCGTCTGCCCACTTTACCTCCTGCTGACACCACGGGCGGCTCTCGTAAATGTTGGTTCTCAAGATTATGATTACCGAATTGCCGACACCGCGCTCTAATTCCTCGGGCCAAAATGATCCGGCTGGGATATCCTTCGCATCGTAAAAAGTCGTCAGTCCAAGAGCAGCAATTTGGTGAAGAAGCGCCTGTGCGAGGGGCAGTCCATCCGCTTTTGCATGGCTGATGAAGAGCGTAAGGTTCGTTGCCGGATTGTTAGCAATTGTTCCAATAGAGTTAGACAGCTGCATTCTACAGTGGTGCAAGGCATTCAATGCCGCTATTGCCGGCCGAACTGCCGGCTCACCAAAGGAAGACGCTATGACTACCTGCGCATACTGAAGGTCGCCTGCCTTCTCAGTAAAAGCTCGCGCAGATTGCTCCTCGAGTGCGAAGGGCACTAACGTGCATCGGTCGCTCGAAGCTTGAACCTCACGGTAGTACTTCCTGATCCAATTCCAAAACTTCTTACTAGCTTTCTTAATTAGCGTACGATCGATGAACACCAGGACGACCGTATGGCAAAACCCACTAAGGGATTCGGCTGGAGAAAATTTAGGTGCGTTAGAAAAGAGTCTGAGTTGAATCCCAAGGTCGTCTCCAGTGGCGAGGTAGGAACCCGCATCCTTACCACCTTGGAGCGCCCGGACAAGCGCCTCCTCGTAGGGAGCTATCTCAACGTCATCGCCGCGAAAAATAATAAGTTGTAACGGCTGATGTTTCATTTCGACGGCCTGCATCGGCTGCACCGCCGAACCATTTGTGTGAGTTGCGTCGGTGTCACGATTAGGCGTTTCTTATGCGAATTGGCCGGGAATTGCGAATAAGACGTTTGTCGCGTCGGTTGGCATCTTCGATTACCGCGCTCAAGTGCGTAGGGTTATCGATAATCGCTTCCCAACGTATCCAGACGGCATACCCGGTTTCGATGTTATCATGAAGGCGTTCCGGCACGGAAACTCTATTATTGATTATCGGCAAGGATGGAAGTTGTACGCCAATGAGGCCATGCTCAGCGTCAAGGGTTCCTTTGATTTCCATGTCAACATGTTTTCGCCCACTGGTCTGAGCACCACATAGCACGATCGTGCATGAGCTGCCTGTAATGTACTCCTGACGTATCACTCGCATGACGTAGTCTACGTTGTCGCTATCCACCTCGCGATCCAGAGAATGGTCCTCGACGACATCGTAAATACCACCAAAGGTCTGCGTGAACGCATCGTAGTAGCGCTGGTCACCTCGATGATGATAGCTCACGAAGACCCTGCGTTTTACGGGCGAAGATCGCATGCAAAATCTGCCTGTCTTTCTAGACTGAGGGCTTCTGGGCGCGCCCGCCCAGCGCCGAAAGTGCTGATACAATCGCTTGGCCATGCGCCGGTCCGCCGCAAGACCTGGATGTTATGTCACGTAGAGGGCGCGCGTAGTGGGCGCGGGTCGCTGCGGTCGAGGGCATCGGCTACGCCTTTCTGCATTTCGTGGGCATCGCGGCGAGCTGCTTTCTGTAGGGAGGATAATCCTGCCATAGCATACTTTAACCGCTACCTCTTGCGCCCCTACGGACGGTTACCTGTTATCATAGCGCTGGTGGGAAGCCCACTTTTGTGCCCAAGGGTGGCGGGAAAAAGCACGCATGAGCGACGACATCCAACACATCTTCATCAGCCACATCCACGAGGACGACGCGCGCCTGCCGGCACTCAAGGAGCTGCTGGCAAAACACGAGTATGACGTTCGCGACAGCTCGATTAACTCGACCAAGCCCAACGAGGCCAAGAACGAAGACTACATCAAACGAGAAATTCTTGCGCCGCAGATCGACTGGGCGAAGGCGCTGGTCGTATTGATTTCACCCGGTACGCACGAAAGCAGATGGGTTAATTGGGAAATCGAGTACGCCCACCAACAGGGTAAACGCGTTATAGGCGTATGGGACCGTGGTGCGCAGGACGCCGATCTCCCAGAGACCCTCTCAAAATACGGCGATGCGCGCGTAGTCGGTTGGCACGGACAGCGCATCATCGATGCGATCAACGGAAAGGACGAGTGGGACAACGTCGATGGCACGCCGCGCGATGAAGCTGACATCCCACGGCATAACTGTTGAAGCTCTACTCCTATGTGATCGCGCGCGACTTCGGCTTCGCTCCTAACCCCTTCTATGGCTTTTGTACGCTCGCGACTTGTAAACCGAGGATTCGTAAAGGGGCATCGATCGGGGACTGGATCGTCGGAACTGGCTCGACGAAATACGATCTACACGGACACCTCGTATATGCGATGCGAGTGACAGAGGATCTAGCCTTCGACGATTATTGGAGCGACCCGCGCTTCGTACATAAGCGACCGAATCTGCGCGGCAGTCTCAAACAATGGTTCGGCGACAACATCTATCACCGCAATCCTCGCACAGGCCGCTGGATCCAGGAGAATTCGCACCATAGCCGCGGCACAGGAAGACCGTTCAAGAGCAACATTGACCACGACACGCAGACTGATCGCGTGCTGATATCGGACGACTTCGTGTACTTTGGTGGATCCGCGCCACGTATACCTGCCCCATTTCGTACCGGGAACAAGCTCTGGAAGAACGGCGCGAGCCACAAGGGCAACTTCACCGACGCTTACATCGAGCGCGTCGTCGAGTGGCTGCGTTCCTTAGGATCGTGGGGATGCGTTGGCGACCCGGCTGAGTTCGCGAAGATCAAGTGGGCGTGATGACGACGAACCGCTGGCTCATTCCTTACGCGAAGGCAGCCAGAACCTCGGATATTTTCCGCGGACGCCCGGACCACACGCTTCTGATCGCCGCGGGGCTGCTCGGCGAAGCCGGGAGCGTCCTTGCCGAAGTCAAGAAGCGTCAGCGGGAGGAGGATGTCTACCCGGACTATCTCGATTCACTTGGCGAAGAGCTCGGTGACTCGCTATGGTATCTCGTCCGCCTTATCGATCTGCTCGACCGTCCGCTGCTGAGATCCATTGCGAGGGAGCGCGTACGCGCAAACCGCAGGCCCGCCCTGGCGAGCGCTCTCGACCTCGGCGCTGCGGCTGGCCGCATCATTTCGACACTCAAACTCCGAGATAGTATCGCGCTGCGACAAGCACTGTGCGCCGCCTGGGCGTCGCTTGAGCGGGTTGCGCGCGCCTACGGAAAGACGCTGGAGCAGGCCGCTAATGACAACCTTCTCAAGACGCAGAGTCGTTGGCCGAGCGAAAGGACGAGGCCGGCCTGGCCCCGCCCTTCAGATTACCATCCGCTGTTTGATGCCGACGTGCCGCCCGAGGATCAGCTGCCGCGCAGCATGGAGTTCGAGTTCATCGAGCGCGGACGTGGTGAACGCAAGCAGGTCGTCCTCCGTGCTAACGGCATCAATGTCGGTTCGCGCATTAACGACAATATCACAGACCCGGATCATTATCGCTATCACGACATTTTTCACCTTTCATATGCAGTCTTTCTCGGATGGTCGCCTGTGATTCGAAACGTGCTGCGCTGCAAGCGAAAGAGTAACCCGGAACTGGACGAAAATCAAGATGGAGCGCGCGCTGTCATCATAGATGAGGCGATCTCCGCCACCGTCTTTAGCAGAGCGAAACACACGCGTTACTTCGAGGACGCGACACAGGTCGACTACGATCTGCTCAAGATCATCGCGGAGTTCGTTCGCGGCTACGAAGTTGAAGCGATACCTGCATGGCAATGGGAACACGCAATCCTTGAAGGGTTTCGGGTCTTCCATCAGCTCAGAGCGAACCACGGCGGTCGCGTATCCGTGAACCTGCCCCAACGATCGCTCGTATACCGTAAGCCGCAAAGGAGACGAGCGGGCCGCATGCGGAAGCGATAAGTACCAATGACCGCCCGGCGCTACTTCAGAGTTTCCCCAGGCTTGATTCTGTCGACGACGCCGGTGTTCGAAACGTATTGGCGCTTTGCGTACGAGCGACAGGAAATCTTCTATCGGCGTTTGTCAGGCGATCCGCAGCCATGGACCGACGACGCCATCTTACGCGCATTCCGCTTCACGAACGTCTACCGCGCGTCCGACCGTGTCAGCCAATATCTCATCCGCCACGTTATCTACGAAGGCTCACAGACGACCGACGAGATATTCTTTCGAGTCTTCCTCTTCAAGATATTTAACCGGATAGAGACGTGGGAGCGTCTTGTCGAGAGTCTGCAACAACCGGCATGGTCGACGTTTGACTTCCGTCGCTACGATCGCGTATTGGGCGATCTTATGCGGCGAGGCGAACGCATTTACTCCGCAGCATACATCGTACCACCGCCCGACCTTGGTCGGGTGCGGAAGCACTCGAACCACCTGCTGTTACTGACCATGATGATGCGCGATCGGCTGCCAGACCGCCTGGCGGAAGCGCGTAACTTGCGCGAGACATTCGAACTCCTACGCGCGTATCCGTCTCTCGGAGATTTTCTCGCGTTTCAGTTCTCCATAGATCTCAACTATGGACCATTCTTGAACTTTTCGGAAATGGAGCATGTCGTCGCCGGCCCTGGAGCACGAAGCGGCATCCGAAAAGCATTCAGCGACGCGGGGGGACTATGCGACGAGGATGTGATCCGCGCGGTCGCCGAGCACGCGAGTCGAGAGTTCGCGGCTCGTGGACTGTCTTTTCGGTCACTCTGGGGCCGGTCCCTACAGTTAATCGATTGCCAAAACCTATTCTGCGAGGTGGACAAGTACTCACGGGTGGCGCATCCCACGGTAGCTGGGCTCGGGCGTACGCGCATCAAGCGTCGCTTCGCTGCGCCGAAGGCTACATTTGAACATTGGTATCCGCCGAAGTGGCGCCTAGCGATGAACCGCGCTGTCCCCTAATCGCTAAGACCATAGAGCCTGTTTTACGGACAAGAGAGAATCGAGGTACATCTTGCGCCACTATCGTGACCCACTTGTCCCCGAAATGAAGATCCAAATACATCGTCAGTTGTATCGATTCCGAAATGCGGAGGCGCTAAGATTTGCTTTTAGACAGATGCTCGAGACCGTGCGACCTTGGATGACCGAAACAGTCAGCCGCATAAATCAGACGTATCATGTGGGCCGAGTTAACCAAACCACCGCAGAGGTAAAGCTCGCGGATATCGGCAAGCGGCCTGGCCTAACGTGGAACGAAGGAGAAATAGGCGAGTACGCGTTGCCGTCCAGGGCCGCCTATGTTGCGGCTATGCAGGTTGAGCTCGATGCGGAGTTGACCCTGTTAACTTTAGATGGCATAGTGACGGGTCTCGTAAATGCCTTGACCCTGGAGGACCGACCTCTCGGCGTTGGCGGAGCGTTGGAGGGTGATGTCAGATTAGATGTGTTGTTAGACGCCGCCGCAAATTTTGTGCGTCATCGGTCAGAATGGTTAACGGCGGTGCGCGACGGCAGACCACTCGAACGCCGACAGTTGGAGTCAATCGAACCTCTAGCTCGATCGATTTCCGGCAACGCGAAACTGTCGAGCGGCGCCGCCGCTAGCTTTCTTTTTGACTTTCCGATGCCGATGCTCGCGGTCTTAGACATTATTGCTGGCTACGACCGCGCGAGCTGTGTGAGTTACGCTCTAATCGAGGACCGGATCGTCGCGCTTGGCCACACCATTATAGAGCACGAGTTTGTCGCGTGGATGACACAGCCGAACACGCGGCGTTCGCAGCGACAGCGACTCTAAGGCGATTCTGTAGCTTGCTCATTCGTCTAGCCATCTTTGAGCCGTGCCCGTGTGTAAGCATCTGGAGTACTCATAGCGAGCTGCTGTGTCGGAAATGGCCGTTACCGCTGATAACTGAGAGTTGGTCGCCCGGCCGAGCTTGGTATCGATCGGGCACGCTTTCCGGCCTTGTTGCCCGTAGCTCGCCGCCTCCCCGCCGGTTCCGGAACCCTCCGCATCCCGTGCTGGGTCCGGCGTAAGGTCCGCGAAGTGCGGGCCACCTGCAGCGTTGAATGGGAAAAAAGTGACGGTGCTCCGAGAAGTCTTCGACTCGATAGCCTACTGCAAGAATGTCGCGCTGTGCCAACGCGGGGACGGATCGCACCCCTGCACCAAGATCGTCCGGTCCCAGCACGTCCCTGACGACGAGTTCCAACTCCCAGAGCCGTGGCGCGGCCAGATCGACAAAGCGCGCATCCTGTTCGTAGGTTCCAACCCTTCGATCGGCGACGATCGCTATGCCCTTCAGTCTTCGCCGGCAAAGCAGGTCTGGGAGTCGCAGCATCTCGCGTTCGGCGGCGGGAGCCGGCAATACGTCATAGACGGCATGAGAACGACTAAGGCCGATGGGTCGCCCGGCCGCCTCGTACGCTACTGGTCGTCGATTCAGGCTCGTGCTCGCGAGCTGATCCCAGGCGCGGTCCCGGGCGAGGACTACGCGATTTCTGAAGTCGTGCACTGCAAGTCCAAGGGCGAAGACGGAGTCGCCCAAGCCGGCCAAACGTGCTATGCCATGCATGCGACGGCCGTGTTTTCGGTCGCGGCTGCCAAGGTCATAATCGTGCTTGGCAAGTTCGCCAAGGAACGAATAATAGGGGGCGTGGCCGCTCCTGTAGCTCCCTCACAGCTGGAACTGGGAGGCCGAATACGGACCCTACTATTCTTGCCCCATCCCAACGCTCGAGGCGTAAGGAAGGCTCTTTCAGCGCATTATGCCTACGCAGATTTGGAGGCGGTCAAAAAGCGAATCGCAGACCCATGAGTACCGCAAGAGCAATGGACGACGAGACCTTTCTCGCATTCATTCGCAATAGCGTCGCAGCATATGACCTCGAGACGCTCGAGAAAGCCGTCAAGACGCTTAACGACAACATAGCAAGTCGCCGTTGGGGCAAGCCTCCTGGTCTAGAGGTTGGGTCTCACGTTGCGGCGGTCGATTTCGATGGGGTCTTCGGTTGGTACGGGACCGTTATCAGGATGACAGGGCAAGGTTGTATCATCGAACCGCCTGGCGCGAAGTATACGCAGCGGATCTCCTTCAAGAGATTCATAATGCGCATCGTGGATGAGTTTGAATGGAATCGCGCGTGCCTGGCGGCGGAAGAGCGCGCGCGTGAGTTCGCCGAAACAAAAGTTCGAGAAGCTGCGGAATTAGAAGCGGACCGGAACGACGCAATTAAAAATCGCGCCCAGACAGCTCAACGCCCCAAAACTTTGCTGGCGATGAATGGTGGCGTAAGTGTGTACCGAGGTGCGTTAGTTCACGCTTATCGTCCCGACTGGGATGATCACGAGTACGGCGTGGTAGTCGGCGTGACGCCGAAGGCCCTAGATCTAAGCAGCCCGGAGACCACCTGGACTCGCCGAATCATCGCGGCTAAACACGAGATTGAGCTGCTCGATGAAGTGCAATGGCAACTGGTCGACGCCGAACTGCGACGCCGTCGAGAGGAGTACGAAGCGGCGGAGGAGTCTGGGAAGACCAGCGATCTAAGGGACTATAGCAAGGTGCAGATTCCACTAGGCTAAGGCAGTAATTGCTGACGATGATTTCCGAAAGTGGCGGACGCCGGACTATAGATCAGTTGTTGCGCAGCGACGAGTCCTTCGCTGCCTATGAGGGCTGGCGCTACGGACCCATCGTCAACCTATGCCTCGACGGCAGGCGGATCGGGACGTTACCTTCAGACTTCGGATTCGGCGACCTGTATCAACCTGACGTGGCGCGCAAGAAGGCCGACGAGCTTCTCGCCGTCGCGAACACTTTGATTATCCTGGGCATGACGATCGCCGATCTGCATCCGAACGAGCGCCCCGATTTCATCGTTTCGACTGCGCCGGCGAGCGAGCTGCTCGTCGAAGTCACCGACGTTGTGTCCCCGTGCCGGAGCGACTCGGTAAAAAGCGTTATGCGAGAGGTTCGCCAAGCGGTCGAATCCGATTCATCTCTAAAGGAAGCGCTCGAAGGGCGTTCGGTGCTCGTCACGCTCCAGCATACCGCAACGGAGACCCTGCCAATGGATGCCTTGACCGACGATTGTCCAGGAGATCACATCAATCGGAGCGCTTCCCGAAAGCTCGTCGCAGAAATACTTGAATTCATTCGCAGAGGCGACATCGCCACACACGTCGTTGACAAGAACATAACGATTCCCGATACCGCCGCAACCCGGACGCTTGCGAGGTTCAGAGCCATGGTCACGGTCAGAAACGACGGAAGAGCGCAGGCGCAAGTATCATCGATGCGTTGGCTTCCGAAGAAAACGAGCCTTTACGCCGCCGCCAAAGACGCCCTCGAAGCAAAGCAGGATCGGGCCGTCGGTTACCTACGAAAACCGGATTGGCTGCTGCTCAATGTCAAGGAGCAGGCCGAAGACTTTCGGATCGATGTCGAGGCCCAGGGAGTGCCACTGCTTACACCATTCGGAAGGGCGTATATTCTGTTATGGAGGGACTGGGCTCTCCGGCTGTGGGAGTGGAGCTAAAGATCTCGTCCAGACCGGCTTTGTCCCGCCAGGGACGATTTGGGTATCGAGCTTGAACCCCAACCTGACTAAACCAAATTTATCCGTAATTCGGCAGCGAACTCGCCTGCGAGGCTCTTCGGAGAAAATTCGTTCGCATTGACGACGAGTGGAGCATTGGGAATCCAAACGACGTCTTGTTGGTCAGCCAGTGGACGTCCCATGTCGCCCACAGGATAGAAATCGCGAGTCGCCTCCGAAACTCTGAGATCTGGAGCATCAAGGAACACCGTCCCGATGCCGAGGAAGCTCTGCCCGTTAAAACCCCAGCGCGAGCGTACATCGCTGAATGCAATGAGCGCCATCTCGACGATTTCCTCAAACATATACCCGTACAAGAAGGGGTTATCTTCTGGACCTCTGCGGCGTAAACGTTGCATATACGTCACCGCACCACTGAGGTAAGTCCTGAAGTTTGTGCTACGATCACCCGGGGTAGTGCTTTCCGCTCCAAGATATACTTCCAGAAAGTCGGGACCTGGTCGAAAATCATAGTCGAATCCGCTGGGCCAAAAATAAGTGTCGTAATGGGTCGCGTTCATCGCGTTGATGATTGGGTGAACGAGATCCTGCGCTCGAAAGGGCGGTGTTCCGAACACGTTTCTGCCCAAATAGTGTCGATCATGTGGTACCGGTAAAGCGTAGACGACCAGACGAGCCCGATCGCTGGGTGGCACGCCAAAGCGAATGCTCTGCAAGATCTCTTGTGGACTTCGTGCGCCAGCCTCAATGGTACCGTGGTCCCGCTTGCGAACCGGAACGCGCCCTTTCATGACCCGGTCGAATAACTGTGTCGACAAATCGTCATGGTCCGCGTATCGCAAGCTGTCCCATCCGACGATGTCAGACTGGAGTTCCCTCACGGCGTCTCGTCTGACGACCACAAAGCCAGGTTCTTGCGCACCCAGTGCATAACCGAGCTCGAACAGCACATTGGCGTTGCAGTCGGTGACATCGAAGAAACAGACGTCCGCTTCACTCATCATGCGCGTTATCTTGGCCATCACATGGGTGTTCGCTAGCTCGTCATCGGCGTAACGAAACTCGATTCCAGTACCGGCGAAGCGGCGTTCGAGTGCCGCGCGATATTCGATTCCGAACGAATACGGATAGGCGACGAAGATCGACCTAACTCTCACAGTACGCACTAATCATTGTTGACTCAAGTCGGCGATTAGGCGCTTATCCCGAGTGAATCGGGGAACAGGCAAAAAGACTGGTAAGCGACAGTGTCGTCCTTGGGTGTTCTGAGGTACGTGTGTGCGGACCGCTTGTGATCCGGACGATTTGGTTTTGTCGTTATCCGCCTCTATGACGACAAGGCGAGCGGCTTTGCCGATACCTCGCTGCTTCCGGGGCGCGTGTTGATTGGCCATTTTTTGAGTGCTTCGAAGAAGTCGACAGTCAGCGTTGCCGAAAAGGAATGACTTCCCCCCGGACATTAGGGCGTTCGATCTCCACGATCGCCGGGCTTTTATCGCGCGTGGCTGCCAGCGAGCCAACGGGTAAGCCGCTAAGTTCTTCGATGTCTTGCGAATCGTAGGGTAGTGCCGACAGTATGTCTGACGGAACGACCGCGCGATGAGCAATAAGCATTTCAAAGGCCTGCCGTAGGAGCTCGGGCTGCTCCGCCGGCGTCTCGTCGTCGAACGGCTCTCGCGTCCGCCAGCCGCGCGCACTAAATGCGCGGAAGAATCGAATCTTCGCGTCGTCGTCGATGAGTTTCAGGTCGTTCAGTCTCATGGCTATTGCCTGCATCGACACGCCCCACTGTCGCTTGAGGTTCTTCAACCCTTCCAGCGTCGTCGAAGTCACAGTCCTCGCAAAGGATCGCGCCGGAAGCAAGAACGCCGAGGCGAACCGATGCGCCTGAGATTCCATCAGCTTGTGCTCGACTGGTTTCCAGATGTCCTTAGCGAGAACCGCATTGTGCAGCAGAAGATGCCCAAGCTCATGAGCTGCGTCAAAGCGTGAGCGAAACGCCGATTCTCGATCGCTGGATAAGATGACGAATGGGCGACCACTTGAATGGCGCTCTGAAAATGAGTCTAAGGCCTCAGCGTGAAGTGAAAAACGCGTGACGAGGACGCCGTGGTTTTCCAGCAGCCACGCGACGTTGCTGATGGGGCCGCCGCCCAATCCCCAGCGTCGGCGGATTTCCTGTGCGGCCTCTTCGAGGTCTTCGTCGCGAATCTCGATCGGTCGCGCGGTTTCGATCAGCGCCGGCACGTCTGTTTTCGGGAACGCGATGAGCTCCTCGAGCCAGGCGACAACGCGCGCGAGCCAGTCCAGCTTGCGCTCCGATCGCAGGCGGGCAGCCTTGGTGGCCGCGCTCTGCGAGCGATAGTAGAAGATTCGCTGGGGCGGATCGTCTGGCACGGGTTCCGTAAAGAAGCGTTCGGGCAGTCGTGTGATCGTGCAGATTCGCCCCATGATGTCGGGACTTGGCCTCTTGTGGTCGTGTTCGTATTGCGAGATCGCGGCGCGCGTCAGGCCGAGCACCTCTGCCAACGATGCGGCCGTGAGCCCTCGCGCCTCGCGCGCCTCGCGCAGACGGGCGCCGACGAACCCCCGCGTTCCGGGCTTCATGCGTGCTCTTCGCGCAGCCGTTCGAGCAGCGTGACGGTCGCGCGCCGAATCTCCTCGACGGGGATGTTGACCGGCGCGCGTTCGGCGGCATAGGTGCTCAGGAGGTCGACGCGTCCGACGTACTTCGTCAGGAATCGATCGGGGAAGACTAGGTGGGCGAAGCCGAGTTTCGGCAGCGACAGGCCCTCCGGCGTTACCAACGGTCCGTGTATATAGAGCGAGTAGTACGCGGTCCCGGAGCCTTCGTCGGCATCGGGCAGCAGCGAGAGCTGGGGATCCCGTGCGAGCGTTTGCCGGAACTCCGCGTGGCGCACCAGGGTCTTCGGTGTCGCGACCGCGGATGCCGTGAGGATCATGTTTGGCGCGGTGATTCTGGTGTGGAAGCTGGTCTTTCGCTGGTTGCGGCGCGCGAAGCCCGTCAGGCCGAACCGGCCTGCGAGCAGCCGCATATCGCGCTCGAACTTCGCTCGACGGATGTGGGGCAGCAGGTCGTGCATTTCGGGCGGATCGTACTCGAGGGAAAGCTCGTCAAAGGCCTCCTCGTAGATGGCGCCGAGCCGGTTGGTTAGGGCCCGGAGGAATGGGACGCCGTAGGCCCCTTCGGTCAGTCGCTGCAGCTCTTCATCCATGGATGTGCCTCCGCTATGCGGGTTAACCAATGCTATTTTGAGCCGTTTTTGTTAACCAAAGACCGCGATCCTGCTCGGCCCCAAACACCCGTTCGCTAATCATCCCCGCTAGCCGCGATTTCGCCGGCCCTGTTGGGAGTAGCGGAAAGGGACCAGCAGGTGGTGTCGGCTCAGGCCGCCGCCGCGCAGCAAGTTAGGGGACGCCTGCCGAAGTCGCTGCTGGAAGGAGCGACAAGGCCACGCCAAGCTTCAGCGCCTCTCGCTGCGCTCGAGAGCGTCCAGAGAGCTCGAGCCGCTCCAATTAGTCCGAGTTCAGAACGCACGAGTGAAACGAGTGCACTCGCGGCAGCACGGAGCGCTCTAAAACCCACCAGAGCTCACGAGCGCTTCCAGCGTGCAGGCTGGGCTTCCACGGACCGAACTCGCCTTGAGCAACTCTGAGAAGACCCCAGCGTTGCTCTGCGACGCCGTGTGCGTCGTTAGCGTGCCGCCATGTAACAGAAACTTCGCTCGGTCAAGGTCCGCTCTCAGCCGCTCGGCTTCTAGCGATTCTTCTCATTCGCTCGAACAGCGAGGGCAGCGTTACACTATTTTTTCACTGAGGGAGGGCCAGTTGCACGCCTACACCTCCCTCCACGGATTACACGTCGCGCACTCTTCCGGCCGCCGGATTGGCGACGAGGGGTCTGCGGGCTTGCCTGGGGGACACTAGCGAGAAGGGCCCGTCCGCAGATCGTCCGTGAGACGAGTGCCCGAATACCGGCAGTCCTGTTCGGTGTTGGCAAGGGGTGTTTTCGCTAGCTAAGGCTACAAACCGTCAAGGATCGCAGCCTCGTTGCTGTGCTTTTAATCCTTTAGGCTCGCGCTGTCGAGCGGATCGTCGTAACCTCGGCCGCTATACCACGTTGTTGGCAAGTCGCTCGGCCATTAGCGGGATGCCTCTAAAGCAGCCCGGGGCCTTAATGCGGCGCACCAAGAACCTCATACTACAGTCGAGAAGAATGAGTCGCGGTCGCGTTCGCTACGGATTCTCCGACGCGCATACAACTCGTGCCTCCGGGCGGAGCGGTCAGCTGCGCCAGGACGAGCACGTCCTGAGCAGTCGGGACGCTGACCACTAGAGCATCACCGGGAGCCGCTCGAGCAGCCGTCGGAGTTCATACCACCTTCGGGCGTGCAGACGGCATTATAACACCTAATCGGTGCGACGATACCCGATCCGCTAAAAAGTCACGACGTGACGCGATCGCGAGTCGCCGTCGCTTCTAAAGATGCTCCCGCATTTCTGGTCTTCGAACGACATCCGCGCAAGAGGCTAGGGTATTGAGAAGTACCATTATCGCTAGCTAAGCCGGCGGCCATCGACGGCCACGGACTCGTGCCCACGGGCCCGAAGCGGCTCTCCCCGGCGCTCTGGAACGGCCTCCAGCGTTTACTCCAAGCGAAGTCTGCGCAGTGCCTCGCCGAGATAGTCGACGGGCTGCGGCGGTGGCGTAGCAGCCAGAGCCCGCTCGTAGTGATCGGCAAGGTCGTGCTTTCCACACCGGCGCAGGTTCGTGATCGCTTCGCGCTCGTAGATAGCCATCAGTTCGCCGCTCATCCACATCTTGTGGAGACGGTCGAGGTCGCCGCCGGCGTAGCGGTCTGCGGAGCGCTGTAGGTCGCGATCCTGCAGCGCGATCCTGAGATCAATGCTGGTATCGAAGGCCGCTTGACCAAGGGGATCGCGCTTAGCAGTTTGCCCTTTACGTTGGGCGTCCTGAACGGCGGGTAGGAAGCCGTTGAAAGCCACCCATCTCACGATCCGACGCTCCGACAGCCCGGCTACCTTTGCGGCTCCATTTACCGATGCTCCACTTGCTAATGCGGCAAGGAATATACGGACTTCGAGCTTGCGATCGTCCGGCGTGATTCGTGTTCGCAAATGCCTGCTAGGCCGCCTACGTGCGCGCGTGAGGAGACGCGGGCCGGGGGTGCGCACACGCTTCGTGCGTTCCTCGCGCAGCGTGCGCACTAAAGTCGCGTCATTTTGTCTTCGACTGGCTGCCAATTTTGATGACAACGCTTGCGACGTCTTGCGCCTTAGAAATGGCGCGGGGCTCGGTTCACCCTGGAGCGGCAAACGACGGTCGGCTCGACCCATTCTTGACACTTAGGGAGTGCTGTCTTAGCGCGCTTTGAGAGTTCATGGAGGCGTCCCGCTTGCGCCCGCTGATTGGCTTTGGGTCTGGCCGAATGGCGCGTGCCGGCGGGGATTATACACGGCGTTTGGGGCGCATCTGGCCAGCGACAAACTCCGGATCCACGACGATGGGGCCACGTGTACGCTTCGCACCTACAGGGTTGTCGACTGGGCCGGATCGGCGGACGCTTAGAGCCGGGTCCGCGCGAGCGCCAGGGTGAGTGGCTGATGCAGACGTCGAGACCGGCGACGACGTACGCGCGGCAACGAGTATCACCACGCGTGTGCGCCTTGCACCGGAGCAACTGCCGAGCCTTCGGACTTAACACGTAGAGGCTTGCTCCTTCACAGCTTCAGCGTAGCAGTAGCTAGTGACGAACTAAAGGCTGCGGTGTTAGCTTGTTGGCGACCCTTACCCGCGCAACCATCGCGGAGCCGATCGACCGTCATCGTCGGCTCCGGCCGGCATCGAGGCGCTTGGCACGGTGGGCTCCGTTTGATCCGTCGTCCACGCGATCGGTGCGGTGGAGCACGACCCGTGAGAACCGGCTCGTACGTTCTGGACGCCGTACGACGACCTCCGAGCAGCTCGACGTTGTGCACGCCGCGCGACGTCCGAGCAGATCGACCTGGCTAGGCCCAGCACCTTTGTCGACTTGTATCTATGCCGCGTCCGTGATCTTGGCGTTTTCGGGGCATTGCCGCCTCTTGGAGCCGCGTACGCCTCGCGTAATGACATCTGGGGCACTCAGATCCTATGCGGCCCCTTGCAGGTCAATTGTCGCCTTGCTAAACCCGATCACATCAGCGCCAACGCGGAGCCAGTGCGCACAGTAGCGAACCAGATAGCTGACGTTTAAACCCTATCGGCGTTGTAACTTCCGCGGTGCAATTCCGGTGCAGTCGGTGAAAACCTGCCTTGACCTCCGCTGACTCGCAGTAACTGAAAGTTCTTATTTCACCGGCGTTATTGACTATCGCTGACCTTCGGTAACCACGACAGCCGGCATTTCAAGACCGCCGCATTCAACCGCTCTGCCACCTCTCCAAAACCCGCCAAGTGCCTTAGTTTACGGGTGCTTTTTGGCAAACGGCCTTGCTCACAGAACGGTGGCCGCAGGCCATTTGCTCACCATTTGCTCACGCGCTTTGAGTCCCTGTCGCTCTCGCCATGAGGCCGTTCGCTAGCACATTGACCGCCTCGCGTGCAACGCCTTCGACCACGTGCGCGTATGTCGAGAGCGTGATTACCGGCGACGAGTGCCCCAACAGCGCGGACACTTCGTTGACGCTCGTGCCGTTCTTAAGCGTCAACGTCGCAAATGCGTGGCGCAGATCGTGGAAGCGAAAGCCTTTCATGCCGACGAATCGAGCAATCTGCGCGAACTGCTTCGTGAAGGTATCCGGTGGCCACGGGGTGCCGTCCGGATTGCAGAACACCAAATCGGCGTCGTGGTAGCGCAGGCCGAGCTTGCGTTTCTCGGCGTCCTGCCTCGCTCGGTACGAACGCAGGATCGGGACTGCGACGTCGGCGAGCGGTAGGACCCGCACCTTGCCAGACTTGGGCGCCTTGAAGCGCAAGCCGTAGATCTTCGTTTCTTCAAGCGATTCGGAGACGATGAGGCGCCTTCGCTCGAAGTCGATGCTCTTGGACCATCGCAGCGCAAGCAGCTCGCCTCGTCGCAGTCCGGTCATAGCCGCCAGCGCTACCGGGCACTCGAACCGCGTCCGCTTTGCGGCCTCCAGGAGCATTGGGATCGTCTGCTCGTCCAGTGCTAAGGCGCGCTTTGCCACTCTCGGGCTGCGCACGGCGGCGGCCGGGTTGGCTCGAAGCCAGCCCAGCGTCTTGGTTCCATATTCCAGCGCGGTGTGAAGGACGCGGTGCACGTGGAGACACGATTGGCCGGACAGCCCATTTGCGCGTACCTTGGCGTAGGCACTCGTTATGTCAGCGGAGCTGAACTTGCGCAGGGCGACCTCCGCAAGATGGGGCTTGAGGTGCAGCCGGACGATCGACGCATAGCGCTGATAGGTGGTCGGAGAAATGGTCTGCGATTTGGGGGTTGGCGTTACGTACGTGAGCCAAGCATCGAGCAGATCGCCGACGGTTTTCGTCGATTCGTCCGCCCATTGGCCTTCGTCGTAGCGGCGAAGCACGCGGCGTTCGCGCTCCTGCGCTTCAGCTCTCGACATTGTGCCGAGCTTGATGCATTTTTGGAGCCGCGGTTGATTGGGCAGGCGCGGTAAGTCAAAGGTGGTGTACCAGACGTTCCCGCGCTTGCGGAGAAAGCCTCTCATGTTAAGCCTCCGGTATGCGGCCGAAGGCGGCGGTCAAGCTGCTCAGTTCGCCTTTCTTTGCCAATTCCTCTCGTAGGATATCTTTGGCTATTCGCGTCTGGCGCTTGCCGAAGTTCGCCGCCGGCAGCAACCCCAGCTTTATCGCGGCATAGACTGCACTCGGGGTGACGCGAAGCAACGCCGCCGCTTCTCTAACGGTGAGGATTTCTGGAGCGCTTTCCCAGGAGAGACTCGTTCGACCCAAGTGCTTCATACACAACCTTCAATTTCACCAACGCGCGTGGGCGTGAGAACAAAGAGCCCTCATCGGTCTATCGTCATGGCGTCGCGTGCACGTTGCTCTTTACGAATGCTGTACTCAACATCTCGCCGTATCTCGTTCGGCAGAGCTCGATAGCCGCGCTCGATCGCGGCTGCAAGGTCGTCGAGCCGTAAGACCCCGATCGCAAGGTCACAATCGATGCGCGCGACGCCGGCACGCTCGAGGACGTTCAGTCGCCGCTCGATTCTCGGTACTTCGTCGCGAGCGGCACGCGCGTTATTCATTTCCCGCTCTAGGCCCAACGATGCGTCGACGTAGCGCCGGTAGACGCGTTGGTGGCCGGCCAGCTGTTTTTCAAGCTGCGGCAAGTCACGCCGCTCGAACTCATGCGTTGCCTCCGCGAGCGCCTTTTCGTAGCGCGAGCGCTGCTCGCCGCATAAACGCTCTTCTTCTTTTTCCGCGGCGCGGCGTGCCAGCGGGTTCCACGACCGCTTCTCTCTGCCGAGCTGCGCGAGCCGAACGCGCTCGGCATCCGTGCAGCGGGTAGCCTCGGCCGCACGCTCGTGAATTCGTCGCCGTTCGGTGGCTAGCGCTCCGTCGAGTGTCGGTGGACGCTCGACTTGCTCCAGGTGCTGACGCTCGAGGCGAGCATGCTGATAGCGCCCGTCTTCTTCCGCGCGCATGACATTGAGCCGTAGACGTATCTCGGCTAGTGCCACAGGACGCAGCTCACGCTGCGGGACGCGCTCGCTTCGGTTGCGCGTCGGACGCACGAGCGCATCGACTACCCGCTGCGCTGCGAGGTCGCCCGCACGTGCCCGCTCCGTGACGAATGATCGATACGCGAGCGGCTTCTCCTCACGCGCCAACCTCCGCTCCGACGCCAGCACGATCTTCGTCGCCTCCCAGCGCACGCGCGCGGCGTCGTACTCTTTCGCGCGCCGGCGGCCCATGACCGCGTCGACCGACCAGTACGCGAGCTGCCGGGCAAACACACCGCGCGTGCCCAGCCGCGCCACTGCGCGCAAGAGCAGGCGCGCTTCGCGCCGCCGCTGGGCATCGCGCTGCCGTTGCCCTCGTTCGCGCTCCCAGGCTGCATCCCGGCGTGCGCCCATCGCCCCGGCACGTTCACTGAAGAAGCGGTCGCGGTAGGCCCGGTACTCTGACCGTAGCCGCGCATGGTCGGCGATGCGCTCGGCATCGCGCAGCGCCCAGCGCGGATCACTGCATGCTTCGTGTTCCGCCCGATCGTAAAGCGCGCTGCGGCTGCGCTTCAGTGGCTGCTCCGGTGTATACGGACACGGGCCAAACCGCTGCTCGAGTGCGGCTTTCTTACAGCGCGGATGGATCCGCGACGCTCCGCAGCCTTTCGCCTGGGGATCCCTGCCCGCTGCAAACGCCAGGCCCTGCACCCGCGCACCGCGCCGGATCAGCTTAACGACGATGCCGTCGAGATCGAGCCTCTGCCCGAGTTCCTCCCACGTTTTCGACGCATCGATCGCCGTCAGAATCTTGGGACGAACCGAGCCAGCCCATGACGCGGAGCGCGCAATCTCAGCGACACGTTCGCGCGCGGGAGTGAACGGGCCGAATTGCGACTCCATCGCCCGCAGTGCACAGCGCGCATCGATGCGTGACGCCGCACAACCCGGCGCTCTGCGATCCAACCCTTCGGCGAATGCCAGCCCTTGAACGCGCTCGCCGCGACGAACGAGCTTCACGACGACGCCGTGCGCACCCAGGCGCTGATGCAGGTCGCTCCAGTCCTTGGCGCGATCCACGGCATCCAGCACATAAGTCCGCGCACTCTCCTGCCATGGCAGCTCGCCGCGCTCGTGCAACCGGCGGTACGCACCGTCGCTGAGCCGGCGCTGCGGATCGGGTGGGGGCGTATACAGATGCTCGACGTGCTGCACGATGTCGCGGTTGTGACGTCCGACCACGATCGTCCAGCCACGTTCGGCCGCGATCTCGGCACAGACCCGCTCGCGTTTGATCCGCTCGCGCCAGAGGTCGTTGGCTTTGCCATCAGGGCCGATACGGTTGGCGATCACATGGGCGTGGAAGTCGTCGGTATCCTTGTGTGCCGCGAGCACGTACTGGCTCTTCTCCATCCCAATCGCCTTGAGCAGCCGTTCCGCATCGCTCACCACCTGCTCGCGCGTGGGGCGTTCGTTCTTGGCATAGGCGATGATGAGATGATAGACCGGATCTTTTGCGCCTGGACAGCACGGCGACGGCCTCCATCTCGATCGCCGCCGTCTCCACTGACATGGCCCCACGCAGATGCACCCACTCGGCCTTCTCCGGCGCGCTCGCATAGCTAACGCCACCCTCAAAGGAGTGCCCGGCTTCAGCGACAGCGCGCTGATGCGTGTGCTCGGTGATATAGTCGACCCCGATCGCGAACGTGCGGGTATGGGCGCGCGCCGCTACCGCTTTCGAAATCATGGCATCTCCGCAAAAGGAAAAGCCCCGAGCGCGCGCTGGCGCTACGGGACTCATAGTTTCGCCCGCATTATTATGCGGGCGTTAGTCATGCATGCTTTGTTACGTCAAGTATACCACAGATGCAAGTGCGCCGCCATCCTTTCTTTACGTGGTCCGGCCGCTGCACCGGGGGTTTGTCAACGCAGGAGTGGCATGCTCTCATTCGCTTTCTTCTTGAAGCGCAGCGCATGCAACGTTATACTTTTGTCCATGCTCTGATCGTAGCAGCGAGGTTTCGGAGCATAGCCGCGCTCTTTTTAGCGATCGCCTCTTTTCAAGACGCAAGCCGGTAGTTGGGCGCACAACGCCTTCGGCGCTGCGCCCCCAACCTGGAGCAACGCCAGGGTCGCGCGCCCTTGTCGCGCTCAGCCGGAACTGGACCAAGCTACGATCCGTATGGCCCAAGCGCGGAGGGTCGAAGGCAGCCGCAGCGAAGGGCCTCATTCCCCGCCGATGGGTTAACGATCGGAGGGTCGACCCCATCTTTACCGACCTGGGAGGCAATGTCGTGACGACCGACTCCACTTCAACTGAACTCCCGCAGCAACAGGCGTACTCGGAAAGCCCTACAACCGGCGGTCTCGCTGATGTTCAGTTGGCCGAGAATCCGGAACCGCGCTGTGCCTGTTTGTTGTTGCTCGATACCTCTTACAGCATGAACGGTGAGCCAATCCGCCAGCTCAATAGTGGCCTTATCGGCTTCAAAGATGAACTCATCGCGGACGAACTCGCGGCCAAGCGCGTCGAGGTCGCTGTGATCACTTTTGGGCCGCCACAGCTCCTCTGCGACTTCACCGAGGCTACCGTATTTCAGCCGCCAACTCTAACGGCAAGCGGAGATACACCGATGGGGGCGGCGATTACGATGGGTCTCGATCGACTGCAGGAACGCAAAAAAACCTACGATGCTGCGGGCATAAGCCGCTTTCGTCCGTGGGTCTTCTTGATCACCGACGGGGCGCCGACCGACTCGTGGGCGGGGGCAGCCCAACTTGTGCATGATGGTGAAGCGCGCGGCGCGTTCTCCTTCTACGCCGTGGGAGTGCAGGGAGCCGACTTTGCCAAGCTCAACGCAATCGCACCGCCCAACCGCCCGGCAGCAAAGCTAGACGGCCTGCGCTTTCGCGATCTTTTTAGCTGGCTATCGAAATCGATGCACGCCGTCTCGCGCAGCACGCCTGGTACCGACGTCAACCTCAGCACACCAGGCTGGATCAGCGCGCCCGGCTAATGTGGCGCGTGGCGCGCGCAAGCGCCACCGGCACTTCGCACATGCAAAGTGATACGCCCTGTCAGGATCGTCAGGCTATAGGCACTGTGCTCAGTCCCGATGGCGCGACCTCCCTGATCGCGGTTATCGCGGACGGAGCCGGTAGCGCGACCCATTCGGCCGAAGGCGCTGAGCTCGTCTGCCATACGCTGTTGGAATTGGCCACCGCCTCATTGGAGCGTAACAGCGACCTTGACGAGCTCGACGATACTATCGTACGGACATGGTTCGCTCAGGTGCGCGAGGCGTTGCGCGCGCGCTGCGCGCGAGACGATCTGCCGATGTTCGATTTCTCCGCAACGGCCGTGCTGGCCATCGCCGGCGCTCAGCAGACTCTTTGCGCGCAGATCGGTGACGGCGCCATCGCCTTGCGCACGAGCGTCGACCACTCCTTCCAGATCGCGATCTGGCCGCAAAACGGGCAGTACGCAAACGAAACAACGTTCGTGACTGACCCCTATGCAGCCGAACTTGTCGCGCTCTATCGCACCGAGCGCGTTGACGATGTCATTCTATTCTCCGACGGGCTCGAGCGCGTAGCGCTGGATCTTGCCGCTAAGGCGCCGTTTCCAAAATTCGTCGAACCTCTCGCGCGCTTCGTCCGCGGTGAGGCCACTCTGGAAGAGCAACTGGACGCTCAGCTGCGAGCTTTTATCGAATCAGCGCCAATAAACAAGCGTACCGATGACGACAAGAGCTTAATCGTCGCATGCCGACTGCCATAACCCCCCGTTTCTATGATTCGGCAGGCCGCGACGTCGCTCTCGCAGGCGAGCTCGGCGAGGGCGGCGAGGCAAAGGTGTACGCCATCGCGGGCGATCCAACGCGTGTACTTAAGGTGTACCTCAGGCGCCCTCCGATGGACCAGCTGCCCAAGCTGCGCGCCATGGCCGCGCTTAAGAACCAGGACCTGCTTAGCGTAACGACGTGGCCTCTCGACGTTTCGTTCGTCAAGGACCAGCAGTTGGCGGGCTATACGATGCCGCGGCTCAAGGACTTTCACCCACTTCATACTCTCTTCGGGCCCAAGGCCCGCCAGCAACTCTATCCAAATATGACGTGGAAAGCGTTGGTCACGATGGCAAGCAATACTGCCCAGGCCATCGCCGTGTTGCATCATTTCAACATCGTGATGGGCGACGTTAACGCCAATAATATCGTCGTACACGACGATAGCAAGATAACCCTTGTTGATTGTGATTCCTACGCATTCACCTATAATGGAGAGCTGTTCCCTTGTCGCGTCGGCATGGACGAATACCAACCCCCAGAATTGCAACCGGATCGCTGGAGCACTTTGCCCCGTACTCAAGAGGGCGATCGCTTCGGGCTAGCAGTTATCATCTTCCAGCTTCTCATGATGGGCCGGCACCCATTCGAAGGCGTCAACACACACAGGAAGCTCGCGGATCCCACGCGCGCCGCGAATATCGCGCGCGGTTTCTTCTTCTACGGGCCCGGCGCCGCCGTTCACGGCCTGCAACCGCCGCCGGCTGCGCTGACTCTCGGTGCGCTCTCTCCACGCGTCGCTAACCTATTCGTGCGCGCTTTTGCTGGAACGCCAGCTCAGCGTCCAACGGCACTCGAATGGCATGCCGCGTTAGTCGACCTTGCCAGCCAGCTCATCTGCTGTAAGGCTAATCCAACACATGTCTATCTCAAGTCCGGACAGTGCCCGTGGTGCGCGATCGAACGCCAGACAAAAGGTCAGATTTCCTACTTTCAGCTTCCTGTTCCGTTCAGTAGCGACGGCAAAATCGACGACTCCATTTGGGCAACCTTTCCAGATGCCAAACTCACTGAGCTCTGGCGCGCCATCTTGGGTCTAGGTGCACCTACAGTCACCTACAGACCGACCCGTGGCGCCGTGCGCGCCATCACATTGCGCCCCAAGCCGCTCCCGCCTGACCTTCGAAAGCGAGGTCTGATTCTAGGCGGCGCGCTTGCAGTAGCTTGGAGCCTCATTCTGATCCTTTTGCTTACTCAGCACGGTATGATTGCGAGCGCCTTGGCGGTCGTTACTCTTTGCGCTTGGCCCTTTGTGCGCATTGAAGGTAACGGCGAGTTGCAAGAGCGCCGGGATTCTCTCGCCGCAGCGCGTGAAGATTTCAACCGTGCCGAAGATCGTTGGCGCAGCTTAGGTGGCGCCATGGAATATCACGAATTACGAGCACGCTTAGAGGCGGTCACCAATTCGCTACTTGGGCAGCGGCAGAGGTATGACGCGGAAGTTTCCGCGCTCAAAGCACACCAGCAAGAAGCCAACCGGCGGGCTTTCTTAGACGGACAGCTTATCGCGAGTTCCAGGATTAAAGGAATTGGCCCGAAGCTGACCGGGACATTAGCGGCGTGGAACATCGAATCCGCGTTCGACGTTGACTACACTAGGATCGTCAACATCCCTGGATTCGGGCCCGCCAAGGCGAGCGCATTAGTATCATGGCGCACCGGTCTGGAGCAACAATTCAACCGCAGGCCGCCCGCGCCGCTGGCGGACGCGGTCCTCCGCCCCGTTACCACAAAGTACGTGCGCACGCGCGTCCAAGGTCGAGAAGAGCTCATCGCCGGAAAGACTCGCATTGCCTCCCTGCTTCCGGAGCTAGCTAAAGCTGCGCCCGAGGCGCAAGCGGCCGCGGCTGCCTCACGGGCTCGGCTCAACCAGGCCATGGCCGATGCGCTTGTCATGCCGCGCTTTATCTACCGGACGTCGTGACGACTCTCGCGTTTCCTCCAGCAAGCTTGCCGCCTGCCACGACCGACCCGATCTTGACCGGGCTCATGACCCATGTCTTGCAGCCCGGCGAAATTATACTGCTCCAAACGCAGACGAACGTCGACGAGGCCATCATGGTTACGACGGCGCGCATAATCATCGTGAAGGGGCCTACGCGCAGGCCCGATCCCTCTCATAGCGGGCGCTACTTTCCACTCGACTCCGTCATCGGCATTCAGACCCGCGGGTGGTTTGGCGTCGGATTTCTCGCGATTATCACCGCGGATACTGCGCGAGAATGGATCCCCTGGGCCGATCGATGGCGTTGCAGCTTTGGTGTGACATTCGCCAACAAGCACTTGGGAAATACTGTGGCATCGTACCTTCGCGCGCTTCTTGCCCACCTCGCCGAACAAAGGCGCCTTGCGCTGCTTAACGCCCCATTGCAGCCAATTATACCGACGGTCGGTGTGGCGGCTGGCGCCGGTGAGCAATTCTACATGCAAGTTCCTGCCGTTTATTATGCGCAACATTCCTACACGGACTACGTCGGCGGCTGGCAAGGCATGTCGTTTCGTGTTATGCGCGGCGTATACTACCGCATCGGTGGATCGCGCGGCCGAGGCGTGCGCCGGCAAACGCTCCAGCCCGACGACCGCGGACAACTGCTCATCGGGAACCAACGAGTGCTCTTCGTGGGTAACGAGAAGGACATCGCAATTCCGCTAGCACACATCACCGCAGTCAGATCATTTGTTGACGGTTTGCAGATCGGTGTTGCCAATAAACCCTTGATTCAGTTCTCGACGCCTGACCAGATGCCAGGCCAAGTGCTCAAACGGATCCTAGGCATCCCGTAAGCCAGCCACGCGCCCTAACGCGAGACCGAGATTACCGGGTGGAGCTCGGCGCCATTTTTCGATGCGCCACGTTGCCCATGCTCCGTGTCCCAAAAGCCCACGCCAGTTACGGTGACCTCCGGCGGCGTCGCGCCGTGATAGTCCAGCCACCAAAATCTGAGTCGTTCGGCAGCGTGATGTCCGATAGATTCGACGACGGCTCTAGCTGATCTAAAGGCCGTTCCCCACGGTGAGTTCGTGCAATAGGGCGCGGGAATTTCCGCGAGCATGGATTGCCCGGTTTTCAGATCAACGAGAACCACGTGAAAATCGCTGTCAGGCTCTAACCGATAGCCAACTAGCCGAGCTTGCACGCGCCACAACGTCGTTTCAAAAGGAGCAGCACGCGCTGTCAACGCCTCTGGCTGACTAGGTGTATGAAGGCTCACTAGGCGCGAGACGGTTGAGTTCACCGCCGGGCCACGTGCCGCCGCTGCGGCTTCCCGATCCATCAAAACCTTCACATTCCAGCGCTCTACCCCACACGCACTGCCAAATCGCGTTTCGGCGCTTCCGCGCGCTTCGTACCTTGCCGTAGCAAACACGGCAAGCATGATCGCTAGCAAGAGCGGTGTACGTAGTAGGCGGCCGCCCACGCTAGTCTACTGTCTCTCCCGGGTGAATGGCCGTAAGCGGCAGCACATTGTTACGAGCGGCACCGTCACCATTGTAAGCAGGTTCGCTGGTAACGCTCGCGTCCACCTCAGCTTCCGCTTCCTCGTGCTCCTGGTCCTCAATGGTAGGCCCCAGAATGATCTCTGCGGTTGCCTCTGGCAACTTTTCAACGCCGCGGAGCTTCCGATGCATGGCGCGCGTTCGAATACCGAGAGCGTCGACGGATTTGCTGGCGGTGTTCAGCTGCTTCGCTAACCTGTCGACAACCTCATTATACTTTCCGAACTCACTGCTCACTGCTCCGAGAATCTGCCAGACCTCGCTTGATCGCTTCTCGATCGCAAGCGAACGGAAGCCCATCTGCAGTGCGTTAAGCAGCGCAGTAAATGTCGTCGGCCCAGTGAGCGTTACGTGGTAGTCACGCTGAAGCTGCTCGAACAAGCCTGGGCGCCTAAGTACTTCCGCATACAAGCTCTCCGTTGGCAGGAACAAGATGGCGAAGTCTGTGGTTCTAGGCGGCGCGATGTACTTCTCCTTAATCGTCTTTGCGGCAAACTTGAGCTTATTTTCGAGCTCCTTTGACGCCTCCATCACAGCGGCGGCATCGCCGGCTTCTGCTGCACGTACTAGACGCTCGTAGTCCTCAAGCGGAAATTTCGCGTCTATGGGGAGCAGTACCTCGCCCTCGTCATCACGCCCTGGTAACCTAACCGCGAACTCGACTCGCTCGTTGGTGCCCTCCTTAATCTGTGCGTTCTTTACTACTTGATCTGGCGATAGAAACTGATCCAGTAATGTTTCTGCCTGAACTTCACCAAATGTTCCGCGAGCTCGCACATTAGTCAGAATGCGCTTTAGGTCGCCGACACCGGCTGCGAGCGCTTGCATCTCGCCGATCCCGGTATGAACTCTTTCCAGTTGCTCAACGACTCGGGCAAACGACTCGCCAAGCCGGGTGTCTAAGTTGACTGCAGCTTTTCGTCGACGGTCTTTCGCATCTCCTCAAGTTTCGCGGCATTGTCAAGGCGAATCGCTTCCAAGCGACCGTCGACGGTTTTTGCTAGAGAAACAAGAGAAGCGTTTACACCGTCAAGCCGCTCTTTCTGTAGGGCGCTAGATTGATTGAGCGCGTCCGAGAGCTTTAAGCTCAACGACTCGCCCGTTAATCGTAACCTCTCATCAACGGACTTACGTGTTTCTTCAAGCTTAGAAATATTTTCTAGACGAATCGCCTGAAGCCTATCATCAACAGTCTTTGTGAGAGAGGCAATGGAGACGTTTACTCCGTCAAGCCGCTCCTTCTGCTGAACGTTAGATCGATTGAGAACTTCGGAAACGTTCGCGCTTAGCGATTCCCCTGTTAATCGCAGCCTTTCATCGACCGATTTCCGCATACCCTCGAGCTTGGCGGCGCTTTCCAGGCGAATCGCTTCAAGTCGCTCATCGACCACTTTGGTAAGAGAGGCGATCGACACGTTTAGGCTGTCGAGCCGCTCCTTTTGTTGTGCACTGGATTGCTGCAGCGCCTCGCACATCCGAGAACTCAACGACTCGCCCAGTTCATGAAACGCGGCGAGAGTGGTTCTCTGATGCGTTGCCAGATTCTCCGTGAGCTCTTGCCGCAGAAGGCGCCCTTGTTCGGTCTCGATTTGGCCGATGCGGTCGGATTCGCTACGCAGAGCTATAGTGAGCTCATCGGTCGTGACGTTCTTGATCGGCCGGCTGGCACGAACAGCGGCTAGAATCGCAAAACCAGCCGCGACGATACACGCTGCCAAAATAGCTAAGCCGAGTCCAGAACCCGACAGCATCATGCTCCTTCAGGCCTCAAGGTCGCCTAAGTTGCCAGAAAGTGGGCGGCCGCAGGGACTTTTTGTACCATTCGCTGCCTTGTTTGTGCGCTGCCTTGTTGGGGGATAGCTCCGAATGCCAGAGCGCCTTCCTATGACGCAAAATATAGCATTTTGCTATACTTGGCGTAAAATGCGCAATGGAACGGAGGACCGCCTGCTTGCTCTGGCTGAGGACCAAGAGGGCTACTTTGCCCTGAAGGACGCGGTCGCGTCAGGCATCCCCGCGCCCCTGATTCTACAGCTTCATGCCAGAGGGAGACTCGAGCGCCCCGCACGCGGAGTCTACAGGATCGTTCGCTTCCCAGCTTCCCCCCACGGCGACCTCTGGCTTGCCGTCCTATGGCCGCGCGGCACAGCCACCGTCAGAGGCGTCCTCTCAGGGGAAACAGCGCTGCTTTTACATGGCGGGACGGACGTAAATCCCAGCCTCGTCCATGTCACGGTGCCCAAGCGCTCGCGAATCGAACGAAGGCCGCCGACCCCGATTGTGCTCCACTTCGATGACCTCGACCCCGTAGATACCGAACTCATTGAAGGGCTCCCTGTCACGAGCGCGCAGCGCACCCTACGCGATCTGCGTGCCGATCCGGCGCAATCGCGCTACGCTGATGCCTTCGAGCGGTCGCTCAGGGCGCGTGAAGTTACGGATTGAAGCCGCAGATCACCTTTCGCGAGCTGCAACGGCGAATCAGTACGCTCGCGCTTCGCCTCGGTATACCTGTGCAAAGGCTCTACCAACGCATCGCTACCGAAGTACTCTTCAACGTTCTTGAGATCGCACGAGAGCGCGGCATCATCGACCGTTATGCGATCAAGGGCGGAATGGCCCTCGAGGTTCGCTTTGGCATGCGTGCTCGCGCGTCGCGTGACGTCGACGTGAGCGTTCCCGTCCCTTTCGAATCTATACCTGATCTTCTTGACGATATATTGGCGGTTGGTTTCGACGCCTTCACGATCCGACGCCGAGGACCACTGCGCGTTCTGGAACGAGCTAAGGTCTACCGTGCAGAGTTGAATGTCGAATTCGCCGGCAGACGACTCTATCGCCTTGATCTTGATATCAACGGGTCGGAGTTCGAGCCGAGCACCGAGGTCATACCCAGCGGCATGCTCACAGAGCTTGGACTCCCCGGGCCGGTCCACGTTGCGTTGCTCGAAGTGGCCGCTCAGCTCGCGCATAAGATTCACGCCGCCACCCAACCATCGACCGATGTCTACACAAACGAGCGCTACCGGGACGTTCTTGACGCTTTGATTATCGCGGACTCTACGACGCTGGATTATGAATGGGCGCGTGTCGTCTGCGGCGCGGAGTTTGCACGGCGAGGTACGCACGGGTGGCCGCCGCGCTTCGACCTCGATGAGCGATGGAGCGCTGGATTGCGTGCCGAAGTTGCTGCTCATGGCGACTTTCCGGCGCCCCCCGAGCTCATTGCGCAGCGTTTCAACAACCTTATTGCAGCCATAGAGGGTGTTCCTATGTATGAAGTCTTAGAAACCAAACTGATCGAGGTCTCGGCCGACACGCTCACCGCGGATGCGAGGGGATCCGGCGAACTGGGTGCGCTACTAGCACAAGGTTGGCAAATAACGAATATGAGTCGAGATGTATCAAACGCCCGTCGCCAGTTCATCGTACTCGAGCGTAGACGCGTTCACGCACGCGCCGCCCGAGAGATTCCACGGTTACAGGCACGCCTCGAAATGCAAGGTCCGCCGGCTGTCCGCGAAGTAACGCCCCTGCGAGGCGTGCTAAGGAATACTGGCGCCCCGGCGAACTATGTAAGAGTAATTATTCCGGGCATACCGCAGGATTATATGAGGCGCTCGACCACCCGCTTCGGAACGATCACCATGGGTGACGAGGTTCCGTTCGCGGTCCCCGTCACACTGGGGATCCTCCAGCAACCGGACGCGCCTGGTCCGTGGGAGATCGCTTTCGAGTACGAAGACGATGTCGGACAGAAGTTTCGCCAAACTGGCGAGCTCGACCCCTATGCCTCGTTCAACAACGTACGGCTGTATCAAGTCCTCGGGCTTCGCGGGCCGATGCCGATCGAGGGATACTCCGTGCCTTACTCGCCCTGACGCTGTTCGCTACGATTACTCTCGGTAAAAGCTTCGCAACGACTTCGGCGCCTGTGTAATGCATCTAGTACGCTGCGAGCCGTCCTTACCTTCATCGCTTCGGGGGCATCATCGAATCGCCGCAGCCAACTCAACGCATCGTCGAATCGCTTCAATTTTACTAACGCAATCGTCAACTTGTCGGTCCAGTATCCAATCTCCAACGAATCGTCCCTAGTTTGCACGGCCCGTTCGTACATTGCGTCGCACAAGGCCGAGGCCGCGGTTACAACGGCCTCGGGGCCTTTCTCTTGCCACGTTGCATCCCGAGCTCGCTTATACGGCTCCGAATCATGGAAAGCTCGCGTCTCGTCCCAACGCCGACGATTCTCCTGCTGTTCTTCGACAGTGAGCTCGGAGCCGGTCCTCGCATATCGTTCTATGCGCTCGATCGGGCCGGTGGCGAACTGCGTGAACGCAGGGTTCATCATGATTGGGCGAGGCAAGCTGACGCGGACTCCGACTGGCGAGACCGTAATGGTTGGACCCGGCACGGAATCGAGCGCCTTGAGCGCGGCGATCCGTTGTGCCCTTTGCGATTCCGGGAGAGAAGCAAGAAACGAAATGACGGTAATCGCTTCCTTACAAAGAGCCGCAAGACCGGGTTTCATTCCTGGTGCCGTGTTCAGCGCGCGGAGTTCGACCAGTAGGGCGTTCAAGTCGCAACAGCCGACAAAAGGTGTACGAAGGAGGGCGTCCATGCGAACCGCTAAGTATTTAGCAGTAAGTGCGACGAAGCCACCGTGAAACGCGCGCGCGTATTCACGTCGTTGCGCGTCGCTCATGGTTTCGACACGCGCGTAGTAATCTGGCCCAGGCATGAGCCCGGTAATACGAAGCGAGTCCACAGCCGGGTCCATCGGTAGCTGCAGGAAGCGGTAGGAAGCAGCAAACTTTTCAAATGCTTCCTCCTGATCGGAAGCCCTCTCTTCAGCTTCGCCGACGCGTTTGAGGATTGCGTCGTAGCGCTTCTGATCGATGATGCCGAGTCGCAGCAGGTTATCGGCTTGACGACCATGATTTGGTATGAATCTGATCGCTTTGGGATCGCAACATGCTTCCGATGCTTTTCGGTAGATCGGACCTAAAATTAGTTCTCGCTTTCCTCCGTCCTCCACGAGCGTTCCTAAGTCGTGCAATACTCGTTTAGCGTCGTCGGGGCGGTTGCAGGCTGCGAGCAGTTCGCATAACTTGGCTACTAGGTCCCAAGATCGGAACTGCGCCTCCAGGTTGGCGATGCTCAAGGTGTTGTAGACCTCAAATGCAGCGTCGGCTGCAAGGTCGTCTAGAAGCATAGAAAGTTTGCCGAAGCGGACGCGCACAAAGAACGAATCCACGTCATTTGCGACAATGGGCTGCGATCCAGTCGCAAGCGTCTCCTGGGCCACCCGTCTTCGGATGACAGCTGAGAACAACTCGTAGGCGTCGTTTATCCTCCGCATCGTCTCGTTGTCGCCGCCGACGTCTGGATGATAAGCCAAAGCAGCCCTGCGGTATGCGGCTCTAAGATTCTCGAGCGTGAGCGGCGGTGTGAGGTCAAGGAGCGCGTAGCCCTGAGGGTCTCGAGACCTCGCCTCAGCGGCTGAGTCACCAACAACCATCGCTGGAGAGACCGAGAATGCAGCGGTCTCTCTTGCTATGGCGAGTGCAATCTGGTCTTGGGCGTCGGGGTCACGTTCGTACAGTAGAACCGCGTTCGCACGGTTTAAAAACTCATCACGAAAGTCGCGATGCTCGCGCATCGTCTTTAGGCCACGGTCGTAGGCCTCCGCCTCCAGGTACCGATAGTACATGGCAAGCGCGTTGATCCCATCGACCAGGTTAGGAGCTTTTCGGGTTACGAGCTCGGCAGGAATCGGCTCCCTCCCGGGCTCGGCCGCCTTTGGTATCGAATCAGACTCCTCGGGCTGCGCTTCTCCGTTCGATTTGGTGCCGAACAACTGCTTGAACCAATTCACAGTGCCTGTACCAGTTCGTCGCAAGTTTCGCTCGCCATCCCGGTGGCGCGGCTTCAACTTGCCGTTAGACTTCGAGCAGCGAGTGCGCGCTCGAAGATGGACTCTTTGGGCCGACGAGAAGGCGAGCCGACCCGGTAGAAGATTATACTCCGGGCTCTACTGCTGAGGTCTGGTTCGATAGGCGAGAAAGGCTCTACGCCAGACGACCTTCGAAGGCAGAGGGCGAAGCACGCATAACCACGGTCGTCAAGAAGCCGGACCATCGGCTGATTCTTGGAGGTAGCGCGCAGTGAACGACAGGACACGTACCAATATAACGGCTTCGATGCTCTACGACCTGGATGCCTGCGAACACCGTCCATGGATGGACCTTTTCGCCGACCAGAATGCACGCGACGCAGTGAGCCCTTTCGTCGAGTTGCTCTGGCGCCGCGGTCGCGCTCACGAGGAAGAAGCGGTTGCTGGTGTCGAGATGCTCAACCTACGTATGCTGCCGGTCGAGGAACGCGAGACCGCCACGCTCGAGGCGATGCGAAACAGCGTCCCTCTCATTTACGGAGGGCGAATCTCCAGCGGCGATCTGCTCGGTGAGCCCGACCTCCTTCGGTGGGAAGACGGTCGATACGTGCCCGGCGACATTAAGTCTGGTGCCGGTGACGAAGGGCCATCCGAAGAGCGCCGACCTAAAAGGCGCTACGCGGTTCAGTTAGCTTTGTACGTTGACATCTTGGAACGACTCGGTTTGTCGGCGGGACGCCGCGGCTTCATTTGGGACATTCATGGCGACGAAGTGCCATATGATCTCACGATAGCCAAGGGTAAGAAGACTACCGAAACGCTCTGGGGCGATTACCAGAACTCCTTGTTGATTATGCGCGAGATCCTGTCGGGCGTGCGTAATCCTGGGCCGGCGTATCACGGGGAGTGTAAGTATTGCGTCTGGTACAGTACATGCATGGCGGAACTCGCACGAATGGACGACCTGACGCTGCTCCCTGGACTTGGGAAAGCCAAGAGGGAACCGTTTCTTCGCTTTGTAAAGACGAGCGCGGAGTTGGCGGCCGCTCCTCTCGAGCGATTCCTCGACAATAAGGGCAAAAGTATTCTTCACGGGATTGGGGCTGATTCCATAGCCCGTTTTCAGGCCCGAGCTGCTCTGAAGGGGACGAAGGGCGCTCCGTATCTACGCGTCCCTTTAGTCTTGCCGCAAAGCGGTGTCGAGTTATTTTTTGACATCGAAACCGACCCCATGCTAGAGCAGTGTTATCTTCACGGATTCGTCGAGCGGCATCAGGCCGACGACTCCACCGAGCGGTACGAGGGGTTCTTTTCCGTCGCTCCCACTGCCGATGGCGAGCGCGATGCATTTGCGGCCGCGTGGGACTACTTAAGGCGCGTCGGGCCTTGCGTCATCTACATCTACTCGAAGTACGAGCGCACATGGTGGCGGGCGCTACAGAGGAAGTACCCCGACGTCTGCGCGCCCGGGGATATCGAGCGCCTATTCGATCCTTCTGTTACCGTAGACTTGTACGAAATCGTCTCAGAAAGCACTGAATGGCCCACGAACGATCACTCCATCAAAACTCTCGCTCAGTACCTTGGTTTTGAATGGCGTGATCCTCATCCATCTGGCGCCGCATCCATCGAATGGTACGACCGTTACTGTCGCGGAGATGCATCCGCGAAAGGGCGGATACTAGAGTACAACGAGGACGATTGCCGCGCAATGAGGGTTCTAGCGGATGCGTTGCGTTCACTCGACACTCAGTGAAGATCACAAGCTGCGGCAGCCCCATCCGTCACGCTCCGATATAGGGCGGTAAGCACGTTAGCAAATCCAAAATTTGCTAACAATTTGCTAACGGGATAGGTCCCGATAGATACTCGGACGTCACGATACATCCCGTTTTCGTGCTCAATCGACGCTAGCGGTGACTTGTCGGGACGGCTTTGGTGATTTTCAAGTCCGCCGGATCGAACCGCTCCCTCGAACGGTGGGGCGCGCTCGCGAGCGGGGCGACCCCGTTACGGGCCAGGGGGCTGTGGGTCCGCGCGGTTGCCGTACGCTCCCATTTCGGGCGGCACCGGAGGGTTCCCCGACCGCACGGGCTGTCACGGCCGCCTCAACCAAAAGCGTTATCTGATAAGCCTAAACGTCACTCTCCGTCATCAGGGGGCACGCGACGAGATGGCCGCTTATCGAGTCGAGTCTCCTTGCCTCCACCCACAGAAACCCCGATTCTACGGGCGTTTTTCTGTTCTTATGGGCTAGCGGTTGCAAAATGGTTGCAGTCCCTCGTTAATGCCGCCGTTCAAGTAGCGTAGCTGCTTTCAGGTCCTAAAAAGGCTGGGATGGATAGGGCGTGACCGGTACGATTAAAGTAGTCCGTTTTTCGATCTCCGGTCATCGCGTCGCCCGTGTACTCGACGTGGTCGCCGAGCGTCGCGGCTGTCCCGAAACCCTCGTCATGGACAATGGCACGGAACTTACGAGCTTGGCGATGTTGATCTCGGCTCGCGACCGGCGTGTCCGCCTGCACTACATCGGACCCGGAAAACTCAGCCAAAATGCCTACGACGAAAGCTTCAACGGCAAGTTTCGAGATGAGTGCTTGTTCGAGATGAGTGCTTGAACGAGAACAACGTTCGATTCGCTCGCCGAGGCCCGCGAAGAGATCGAACGTTGGCGCCGCCACTACAACAGCGTGCGGCCGCACGGCGGCCTCGGACGGCAGACGCCCGAACCGTTCGCGCAGTCACTCCAAAACTAACCGACTTTGCCTCGAAAGTGACATAACTTTTGGGCACCATCACGCACTATCCGGCTAAGGGTTCAGGTATTCAGAGCTCACAGGGCGCCCACAGCCTGCGGATGCAGCTACGCCGCGTAAGCGGCGGCCTCCTAACGAATCGTTATTCGTACAGGGTTGGATCTATCAGCGGTCGACGAAGTGAACGATGGGCCCCTGCTGTCGACGCCGGTCATCTGAAAGAATTCAAGCCGTGGAACAGCAACCAACGTATAATTCCCCGGTCCACTTAGGGAATAGCCCCAGTCCTTGATATCGGCCCACGGCGAGTTCGCTGCGGCAGCGGTTGGGAAGTCATAGCCTATAACTAGGCTTCTTCCGCCGGTGAAATGCCACATGTCCAGCATGCTCCCGGGATAGCCACCGAGAGGGTGGCGTGACCGGGCTACACGGCCACCGCTCCCAGAAATGATAAGTTCGCAAGCAATCCATGGCGGAACCGAGTGGACGGCGTAGAGGTCAGCAGTATTGTTATGGATCGTTAGCCTTACTCGGATTGGATCACCTTCTCTATATACTGACTGATTCGACTCAAGGCGAACCGAAAAGATGCCACCACGCTGCGCGTTTTCCTGGGCAACACCGTAGGGGCTTCGAAGTGCGAGCGTCAGTGAGATCGTGATCGTAAGGAACGCGACGATCGACGCCTTAGAAAGCTGGTAGCGACGCATTAAACGGTGACCTTCTCGCCTTCTAACGGGACCACACTGATTTGGTAGAACTACGTCTGGGGCGCTTTTGAATGGCGGGCGGCCCTGGACAGTCGCTGCCTGGCTGATAAATCTTCGGCCACGCGACAAGATCTTGATTTTTGCCCGATGACGTGACATTTGCAAAGCCATTCGACAGTCGCCACGTCAACCCGCTGAAAGCAGCGGTGCCTCCCCAGTGCCAACTAAGAACTCCGAAGTTAACCCAAATTGCGCCTGTCGAGGCTCTTTTTGGTCGATACATGAAGTAGTCGGTAAAAAAATCATCGACCGTGAGGCTTTGCATCCCTGGCTGATCGAGCGGATAGTTGGGAGCGTCGAAGGTGGGACCGTAGGTAACTTGGCTGCCTGCTAAAAACAGGTCAGCCCCTAGGTTATTGCCGGAGCCATTGACATTATAGATCCAGCAGCCGTCGAGCCACCTGGTGTTTCCAGGACCAGTAGTAGGGTATGGGGTTGGGATTGACGAGGGGCTGTAGGTAGGTTGCGATATGACCTGCTGATTTTCGGCATAGTAGCCCCCGAAATCTGGCGGAGCGGTCGCGGTGTACGTTGATATAATGCCCGCAGCCGGTGACGGAGCCGCGGTTCCGAGCTGAAGGAATGGTTGGTTCGGGATTCCCCTGTATGTAACCGTCGGCGTGTTAAAGGTGGCGGACATCTGTCCCAGTTGCGGCGCCTCTATGCTATATAGCGCGAGTGCGGTCATAAGGACCCCGTTAACGTATGCCGTCACCACCACCCTCGACTGGGAATTCGGCATAGTCCCCACATACCAATAGAACTTTGCCGGGTTGCCCGGGGTAGGAAAGATGGGCAACACGTCTGAGACGGACGGGGCGGTTATGGGGTCCTGGCTGATGATCGACGCATTTCCGAAAGTCGCCCAATTGACATTGGTCGGACTACCGCCGTCGGTCCGCTTTGCAGTCAGGTTATTTTCTAGGCCGATCACCGAGCTGGGAGAAGGGGCCGCCCCCCCTGGCGCGCTAACGTCTTCGTTAAGCCGATTGTCGTAAATGATCAGGCCTACTGGTGGTGGCGCCGTTGGCCATGGGGTTCCGCCATTAGTAGCAGTAGGTACAGGCGTTGGGCGCACGGTTGGGGCCGGTCCCGGGTTGACTGACATTGTAGCAGCTATCTCAGTTACGGGGCCGCTGCAGCCAATACGGTCGCACAGAATATATCCACCCCGGACTGTGTAATCAGCTACCCAACCGTAGATGTTATCCGCGCCACGACTGATCGTCGCATTCACGACATCTAAACGGTTGCACTGCCAGTTCCCCAGGCCGGTCGGGGAAGGAGACTCGCCTGCCGTCACCATTGGACTCGGCATAGGACCCGCGTAGGACTCGGCCATGGTCCAATATGTCGGCCCACAGTACCACGTGGGTCCGAGACTGCCAGGTGTAGCAACTTGCCAAAGGTTGTTGAACGTGAGGGCGTCGCTTGGCATAAGCCAGCATTTATAGGTTGGATACGTTCCCGGTCCATTCGGAGCACCCGTCATATAACAATACGTCCCATGTTTCGATCCGTAAACGGTCCTGGGCGGCATATAGAAATCAAAAGGGCGTATGGTTTTGCAACGATGCCGGTGGCGACATATAACCCTCGTCCGGTGCATCGGCGATCCGCTGAAAATGACATAAGGAGCCCCAGCAGGTGGCAAGGCTGAAGTGCGGCTCCCCGAACAAGCGCTCGCGATAGCAATCGCTGATAGAACGCAAAAAACAAGGCGTGCATACTTCGTCGAGGTGTGATCGAACGGCACCGCCCGCTGCTCGCGGGAACCTTCCCTGCGCCCAAGCACGAAGCTGCTCATTTGCTGGGAACCCTAGCGGACCCTGCGGCAGCCGGCAGCCGGCTTGCGCACCCAGCGTTCGTCAGACTCAATACGGGCGGCCACTCGGTTCTATCCTCGGCTTTTCTGGCCAATCGGACCGGCCTCGGTATGAGACGCCAACTTTCCCTTGCTTGCCTGCCTCGATTGAGCGGACGAGGGACAGTATGCTAGACTCACTTTGCGGTCCCGACATGAACCGCCGCTACGTCGTTGAGCTGGGAAGCGGTACTGCAAGATCTGAAATGGATTCTAATACATGAAAAAACGTCGCGAGTGCTCCTTGAGATCGTGCGTAGGCGGGCTAAGATCGGGATCGCTTAAACTTTGAAGAAGATCGGCGCACTTTTGCCACACTCGGTGCAAGCAATGCCCGAGGGAAAATCGACTTTCGTGGCCGTTTATGGGCTCGTTCTCATTATCGCGTGGATAGTTGTTGGCGCGGCCAATGTGGCCGGTAAGGGCGACGATTGGCGCATATTTTGGGGTGCTGGCCACAATGTTGGATCGCTCGCGCTTGTCACAGCATCCCACTTCGCTTATACGCCCGGGGCAGCTTGGCTCCTTTGGCCCTTCGCACACTTACCAATAGCAACGGGATATTATATCTACGTCGTTCTTATGACAGCGTGTGCGACACTCGCGGCGCTGCTCGCATCTAAGATCTATCATTTACCTTTCGAGGTTGCCGCTTTAATGGCTCTTGCGTGGGCACCTTTTACGGTCGCTATATGCTTGGGCCAAAACTCGCCCGTCGCTCTTCTCTGCGTTGTCATTGTAATCTTCGCTATAGTGCACAACGACCAGCCGTTGTCGGGGATAGGTCTAGGTTTCCTCATTTATAAGCCAAGTGACGCAATCGCCATTGCATTTCTTCTTGCAATCTTTAGACAATGGTGGGCGCTTATTATCGCAGGCGTTTTTGCTATTGGCTGGTACTTGTTGAGCGTTAGTGCGACGAGGGATTGGGGTTGGCCAATTCCTTATATCCAAATGCTCTCGACCCTGTATAGTAGAGACGCAGCGATGAATTCCGATTTTGCGATCAGCGTGCCGACGTTTCTTATGCGATTCGGCATATCGACTCCGGTTGCGTGGCTGGTCGGTGGGACGATATTATTCGGAAGTGCTCCTCTGCTGCTTCGCGCCCCGCGCCTCGAAGCCGCCAGTTGGGTTCCGCTAATAGGCGTCGCCGCAAGTCCTCACGCTTGGGGGTATGAAGCGATTCTTGCTTTACCAGCCTTTTGGCTCACCACTGTTCGTCTGAATAAGATTAGCTTGGTTTTGCTGATTCTCTCATACCTCGCAGCTCCCTTCTATTTGTTTGTTCGCGCGATTCACTTTAATGTGCTTGCCCTCCCCGTTCTTGGAGGTGTCATGCTATGGGTCTGCATCAGAATACAAAGCAAGGGTTGCCGACCTGTAGAACACACAGGTATGACGAAGGCGTCAGACTAGAGAGCGGTGGCCTCAATTAGTTGAACATCCTCTTGTGTGATGACTTCACGTACTGCGGGTCGAAAAGACTGCGAAGAGGAGGAGCGTCGTGAAACGTTCTCGTCGCAACCACAACGAAAACCCTCCACCTATCCTTGGTAGTGTGAATGCGTATTCGTCAGGCCTTTTTCGCCGGTCGCCCTTTCGGGCCGGAATCACTTTGCAAAAGAAGCCATCAGCGGCAACGGGATACAGCTGGCGACGAACCGTGATCGTCGCAACTTACGGAGGACTCAGAATCCGTGAGCAATTACAAATTTGCTCACCATTTGCTCACGGAATAGGCCCGGCCTAGTCCCGCTACGGCGCTGAAGTTCCAGCTCCACGCACCTCCCGGCACTTGGCGGCTCTTATCGAAATGAGCGGTGTGCATTTCAAGACCGCCGCATTCAACCACTCTGCCACCTCTCCAAGTCCCCGCCGATGTCGATGTTTATTGCGGTTTCCGCAATTGGGCTTGCTAACGGAGAATGCCTAGCAGAGCCACTTGCTAAGATTTGCTAACGTAAAGTTAGGCCCTCTCCGGAACCAGCAACGAACGGGCGAGCTCGTTGACCGCCTGGCGGCCGAAGCTGTGCCCCAACGGCATCCGCAATTCAGCACGAAACGACGCGCCGGCGTCGTCGGCAACACAATGTTTTGGAATAAGGGCTCGGGGTGAAAAGCCTAAGGGACCTGCCGCTCCAAAGTGAGCCGTACAAGTTCTGTGGTTAGATACTCCAGGGCGTCCGGCGGCGGGGTGGCGCTTTCGCGGCGGCAGATTTTCAACACCGTATCTCGCGATTCTGCTACGTCTACGAGGCTCTTGCGCCTCGCTAGTTTGCTTGCAGCGGTCTTCATGCGCGTCCAGACGCGCTCCATCTCGCTCATGTCATCGCACGCTATAAATGAAATCGCTGCGCCAGGAACTTCCAAACACGCGAGAGTCTCGCCTTTCCTTACTAACCTGACCGGCGATACCGTCGGCTTTACCGTGCCCATGCGCCTTCGGTGCTACCTTAGTCTGAACCATATATTACTCAACCTTCAATCGAAGCTTTTTTTCGTACAACTGTTGAGAACCTAAGGGGTTGTGAAAAGTTGCCCGACGATCGATACAAACGACATACGGATACGACACCCAGTTGTTTCAAGAATCCAACAGATGACTCCAAATGGTGGGTTTTGTCGAACGTATACCTGTTTCTGCAGCGAATTTCGAACGAAAGCACCTTGAAAGCCGCCTGCGAGGCTAACCAGGCCAGCTCAGTCCGTGTGGTGGATTCGAAACTAGCTGCTAGCCGCCAATCAATTGCTGGCGTGAGCCGCTGCGCCCGACTTCGCGGAGTCGCTGCATCGATTTACTCGGGATCTTGATTCGATCGGCAAGCCGCAGAAAGGCGAGCATTCTAACGTGCCACCACGTCATATCGATCTCAAACCAGCGCAGCCCGTGGCGCGCCGAAAATGGAAAGGCATGGTGATTGTTGTGCCAGCCTTCACCCCACGAGATGACCGCTACCCACCAACAGTTAGTCGATCGATCGGTAGTCTGGTAGTTGCGATAGCCAAGCATATGGGACGCGCTGTTGACCAGCCACGTCGAATGATAACCGATCACCAGCCGCACGAAAATGCCCCAAATCACCCACGGCCATCCGCCGAGCGCAAAGAGTGCGGCCCCTAGTGCGATCTGAAGCGGAATATTGAGGTATTGAAGAACGCGATAGAATGGCTCGGCGTAGAGGTCGGGTGCAAAGTGAACGATTTCTTCGTCCGAGGGGAGCGCGATGTTGTGCCGGTAGATCCAGTCCATATGCGCCCACCTGAACCCGTGACGGATGTTGTGGGGATCACCCTCTTGATCGGCACGCGCGTGATGCTTTCGGTGCACCGCCACCCACCGGATCGGGTCACCTTGCAGCGCGAGTGTTCCGAAAATCGCCAGCAGGTATTCGAGCGGTTTAAAGAGTCGCAAACTGCGATGCGTCAGGGTGCGGTGGAAGCACAGCGAAATGCCTAGAGCTACAGTGGCATACGATACGACGGCTGCGGCTGCCAGAGCCGGCCATTGAACGAAACCCGGCAAGAAGAGCGCAAGCGCGCCGATGTGAATTCCGAGTAACCCGAAACCTTTAACGGAACCGTAGATCCTATCCATGCGCCTCAACGTTTCAAGCTTGGTGGACGCGCACTTCGCTTGACCGCTCGGCCATTCCCGCAAAACGCATGGTGAAGTATGGGTGCGAACCTCTGCGGCCCCGTCGCATCATCGAGGCATGTCACCACGCGAACGACGTCGTTCATTTTTAGCAAATCGAAGAGCCTTCGGACGAGCGGCTGACCGAGGATAACGGTTTCACGATCGAATCCTTTGTCGTGGCGACGGGCGTGCATTCTCAACATCTCAGTTATGCATGTAGCGTCTAGGTACCTTACTTCGCTAAAGTCCATGATCACATGTGGCTCGCTGCAGAGACCATCGAGTTCCTCGGACCATTGCCGCTTGCACGTCACATCGTACTCTCCAGAAAAGACCATTAGGGCGATTTGCGACGTCAAGGGTTCTCCGTTCGGACCGGTGGGAGGGCGCGTGCCCCCATCCGGTTGCCTGTTTGGACCCCTCAGTGTAGCGCGGAAAAGAAGGATCGCGCTATCGTGAAAAGTGCCCCATCTCCCCCGCGCTCTCCCAGCCTAGGACGCGAGCGATCAGCTCACTGCGGTTCCGGCTCTTGGTCTTGTCGACCATGCTCCTGATGTGGTGCTGAACCGTCGACGTGGCGATGTGCAGCCTTTGGCCGATCTCCTCGAGCCTCTCTCCATCAAGCAGCATCGCCAGCACCTGCAACTCACGTGGCGAGATATGAAAGTGGGCAGCCGGCCCTGTCAGCGACTTCGGAGGCTTTAAGCGGTCGATGCGGACGCCGATGAAGAGTCCCGCCGGGCCCGACATTGGCTGCGTTCGGACGACTAAGAATGGGACGGGATGCGCTATGCCCGTCTTTTGCGTACCGGAGTCGGCGCGCCATTCGGCTATTAGGCCCCGGACGGCTTCTTCGAGCACTCCGGGCAGACGATCGGCTATCCTAGTACGCAGCCCCGTAAGTGCTACGCGGCGCTGCTGTTCGGCAGTCCATGCGAGTACGATCTGAAGGTCGCGGTCCAGCACGTAGAACGACTCGCCCGAAGCCTCCAACGCTTCTGTGGTGCGCTCTTCATCGCCGGGCCGATTGTCGACGGCTGGGCGAGCCTGTCGTCCCGTCTTAGAGTCTAGGCGCAGCGCGGAGAGGCGCTCCGACGTAGCGTCGAGGGACAATGCCAAAACGCTGATCTCGCTCGACGTAAACGGTCCCAGCTCGCTCGTGCGGAGGAGCGTAAGGATCCCGAAGCTGGCATTAGCGTCGGCGAATAGCAGAGTAATTCCGCTTTCAAAATCGCCGAGTGGGCCGAGCGTCGCGGCAATGCGAGGGCCCTTTTTTGCTTTCTCGCGTTGGCGCTCGAACTCGTCCTCGAGGCGCGTTAGCTCGCCTCCATTGCCCTGCGAGTCAATCAAGAGGCCGGCTAGTTGCCCGTCGGGCATCAGACGCGCAAAGGACCAGCGTGAGGCCGGCACCACGCGCAGGATCGCCTTGATGATGGGATACGCAGGATCCGACTCTGGAACGAGATCCACTAGAAGCGTCAACTTACTCTCACGCGACGATACGGGACTTTTTCACGATGGTCAGTCTCTAGCCCCCAATGGTATAGTGAGAATACTTCTTCTTTTGCTGCGTGGCGACGTACTGCTTCGCCCGCCTGAAAGCGCAAAAATATGGCCCGCGTATGCTGCTTGGCCGCTGTCGACCCAAAGGACATCCCGCTACTCAGCGCTGCATTGAAGGGCGCAGGCGAGCCGGGCCTTACGGTCGCGGCGCATCTCGATGTGGGAGAGCTGGCGAAGCTCGCGCCTGACGTTCTCATTGCCGACGTCGATAGGCAAGAAGTGGACCCGCTGGAGTTGTTGCGCCAACTGCGTTTCGTTTTACCGGAGTGCGTCATTGTGGTCTACACCGGGGCGGTAGACCGTTCTTGGGGCCGCGCATGTCATCTGGCTGGCGCCAGCTGTGTGCTCTCCAAAGAATCGCGCAAGCCACTACTTGTTTCCGGCTTGCAGCACGCAATACAAAGTGGCTGCTTCACCGACCCACGTGTTTCTGCGCAGGCTCGATGAAACATCGATACCATCCCATATGCTCCTGCACAGTTGGCGCTTAGAGGCTTTTCGCACCAGCGCACACAACCTCACACAGCTCCCGCAAACTAAATCCACGAAAGGCCCCGATGAAACTCAAGGACGCGATAGCCGAAATAATGCGCTGTCGCATAGTGGACCCTGGTCGCGCCGCGATGCTCGAAGCACAGGTTTTAAAGCGAGGCTCGAGCGTTAACATCGATCCTCCCGACGATCCCCAACCGGAAGCGGTTCGCAAAAGGCTCGGCTTGCATAGCGGATAAGATTTGACGGGCGCCAGTCTTTAAACGTCGCGATTCCTCACGGGATCCATACCACCGCGTGCCACGTACCGGTACTCGTCAATGCGGAGCCGACGATGTGGCCGGCCGTGTCGATCGCATACGCCTCGGAGCTCGAGAACGTGTTGGGCAAGTACTGCTGAAGGTCGACGGTGGACGCCGCGCTGCCGTTCCAGAGCAACGCATGCAGCACATGCGAGGCGGTGTGCCCGTATCCCACTTGTACCTTCCCCTGGGCGGCGCGAGCACACGAATCGGTGAAGCCCGAGGGTTGGAGATCGACCATGCTCTTGGAAGTACCGTGCCACAGAAGTGCGTGGGTCACGCTCATCCCGGCGGGCACGCCGCAGCCAACCTCGCTCTTCGAGCCCAACCCGGTGGCATAGGCCGACGACAATGTCGACGGTGTGAGGTCGACCTTACTCGCAGCGGTGCCGTGCCAAAGAACGGCGTGAGCGGAATTCGTCGTGCTCGAGAAAGCGTAGCCCGCCTGCGTGGTACCGCGTACCACATAGGCTTCGGAGTACGCAAAGCCGGCAGGGTTCAGGTCGACCGGCGTCTTCAGCTGCCCGAGCTTCCATATCAACGCGTGTTCCGGTGATCCGCCGGACCCCGCGATAAACGTTCCGTCGGTGCCGTACGCATTCGATCCCGGTTGACAACTTCCGCAACTGCCGGACGGGTTCAGGTCGGTGAAGGTGTGCGAAGAACCCTGCCACAGTGCGGCGTGCGGATAACCGAAGTAGCCGCCGTCATTCGTGATGAGGGTCCCGACGATCAGCGTACCGCCGGCACCATACGCCCATCCTTCGACGTAGTAATTGGGCAAGAGCACGACCGGCGGGCCCGATCCCGGCCACGCAAGGGGGTAATAGACCTTGGCGGAACAAGCCTTGCCGCACGAAATGGTGTGATCGAAGTACGTTCCGGCGTCCGCGCTGAGGCTCTCACTGTAGCCGTACGCATCCTTGCCGTTTGGTCCGGGGCCGAGATCGACATACGTGTAGGCCGTCCTCGCTAAGGCCACACCACTGGGGCCGGCGTTCGGAGTCATAGTCGATTGAAGCGCACCGGAGCATCCGGCAAGAATAATCACGCTGCAGGTGACAGCGGCGACGTTTATGCGCGAGTTCATGGTTTCTCCTTAACGGACACTACTAATCTTTAAGCAGGCTTTGGGGCGTACTTTTTGATGGTCGCGTAGAGCTGAGCGAAGAGCTGCGCGATGTGGCTCTCGGATTCAATAGGGCGGCTGTTCGCGAAGATCGCGACGACGAGGCCTGAGTCGGGAAAGTAGATGTGAGCGGCACGGAATCCCAGCGTCTCGCCTTGGTAAAACCAAAACGTGCCCATCTGCGCATTGTACCGCTCCACCACACCCAGACCAAATCCTGAAGGATCGTCGGCGGTCGGCTTGGCGAGCGGCTTGGCCGTCTTCGTCGAGACGAGGGTCATCATCTCCGCTCTCTGCTTTGCCGGCAACAGCGTCGTGCTCGTGTAGAGAGCCCGGGCCCAAGTGATGAGATCCGCCGGCGTTGAGACCATAGAGCCCGCACCTTGTGCCCAGGACAGGCTGTCGCCGCTCACGTCCTTGCCGCGGAGCGGCTGCAGCCCCTTATCCGCTTGTTCGTAGTAGCCGGCGACGACGTCGCGCGCAATCTGCGGCGAATAAAGATGCGACGTGTAGAACGTGTGCCGCAGCCCGACGCTGCTCGCAATTCGTGCGATCTCAGCTGAAAAGCTCTTGCTGTCGCTAAGCGCCGAGACTATTTCCTGGGCGATGAGGTATCCGGTGTTAGAGTAGTGGTACTTCGAACCCGACGGAAATTTGATCTGTGGATAGATCGTGCGAATGAGCGCGTCGGCGGGCACATTTGCCATGGGATCGCTCGCGTACGACGTCTCCCAGGAAGGTAGATTATCGTACGATTCGAGCCCGCTCGTCATACGGAGCAGCCGCCGCAGCGTAAGTTTCGCATAAGCGGGGTATTGCGGCAGATACTTACCGATGGGGGCGTCGATCGAAAGCTTTCCCTTGGCTTCGAGTTGCAGAATTGCGACGGCGGTGAACGCTTTCGTATTGCTGCCGATTTGATAGAGACTCGTCGGAGTCACCGGCGTGCCGCCCCCATAGGTCGTCGTGCCGCTCGTCACCGTAATGGTGGGTTGATTGGGTCGATAACTTACCGCGAGCGATAGGGACGAAAGGCGCTCTTTCGCTCCGCGCGTCTTGAGGTACGTCGCGAGATCGCTCCGCAGCGCCGAGACCAGCTGCGAATTCGCTTGCGTCGCAGTTTTGGGCGTCGCGCCCGAGCCGGAGCCAACGCCCAGCGTGAACGAAGTCGCCGCAGCGGCAAGCAAAAGCAAAGAGATCGGCCGATGTCTGCTGAGTGGAGCCACTCCGCTTATAATTCGGCTTGACCGAAGGCGCAGCCTGCAAGTACGGTCACGCTAGCTTACCGGCGTAATCCACGCATGATCTTGCCCTCGGTGTTGAGGTAGTAGTGCGCCGCGTCGAACCTCGGCGATTCGGCGAACATGAGGTACAGGTACTTAAAGTTCTCCGAGAACGAATAGGCCGGAAAGTAGTCGCCTCGCACCATCGGCCGCGGTCGCACGTCCGTAAGCACGGTGTATCCATTGGCAACGCGGCAATGCTCGCGTAGCGCCAAGAAGTATCGGTAGGCTGTCCGACGATACTTTTCGTCGTGCGTGAGAAACCATAAATCGAATGCCGCGTTCGGATATTCGGGACGCATCCAATAGCGTGGGTCCACGATCGAGAGGTCCGGATAGAAGATCGCTTCGGGTATCAGCTCGTAGCGGTCGATCACGGTCGTCCATGAATCGTAAAACGCTGCGCCCACGGCGGGAAAACCGCCCTTGGCCACTAGCTCGGCGTAAAACGACGACAGCTCAGTGATCGAAGCGTCTCCCGTCGGCAAACCCGTGCGGAAGTCGACCGCTTTGAACCACAGAAGCCCGCCGACGTGCGTCACCTTGTACGCGAGAATCGCCTGGGTGAGCGTTTCCCACCACTCGCGGCAGCTTTCGATCCCGAGCATCTGCCAACCGCCCCAAAGATATTCGTAAAAGGAGTCGGCCGGCTCGTCCGGCGCGACGTCGTCGCTACCGATATATTCGTCCTTTTCGACGTCAAAGTTCGTGCCGAGCAGATTCAGCGACGATCGTTTTGCGATCACGGTCTCATATGCTTTGAGGGACGCGTCCACATACTTCCGATCGCCGGTGAGACGAGTGAGATCGCCAAACTCCAGAACATTCGATCCGATCTCAGCCAGATTGCTCTCGGGCCTGCTGACGGCTCCCGTGCGCAGATTTGCATAGCGGTACGGAGCTCCCGAGGGTGACTTCGTGAAGCAGACCAGCAATCGATTGGCCAAGTCGCGCGCCCCGTCGAGCAAAAAGCCTTCCCCCGTAGCGTAGTATCCCGTCACCAGACCGGCGACCATGCGAATGACGGCCTCGAACATCTGCACGTCGCCATCGACATCGAATTCTAGGTGCGACCGAAGCCAGGTAACGCATGCGTCGAGCTCGGCGTCGAGCTCCATAACGTAGAGTGTATCTAGTGCCTCGATGATCGAGAGTCCGAACGAATGATCCGGAAGGAAGAAGTTTTTCGGGGCTCGACTGACTGGCCGAAACTCGTCGTATCCCCAGGCGAACTGCTTGTAGCCGTTCCAAACATGAAGGAACTCTTCACGGATCTCCTGCGCCACCGTACGCGGAGCCGGCGTACCGTAGGCGCCCGGTGTCGCAACAATCGCGGATGCGGCGGCCGTTTTAAGAAATTCGTTACGCTTCATTCGTACTCCGGTTCTTACGGCGAATCAAAGTACGACCTTGGCGCGTCGGTAGGGAATGCGATCTCCTGCAGCTCCTCCGATACCGCTTCGCCATCGGTGGAGGCCGCAATGTGAACGATACTCCAGATCGGCGGTTCTCCTACCGGGGCAAAATCGTAGGTGACGAGCGCCACCGAGCGTTTGAAAGGGAGCGCGTAAACGAGCCGAACGACTTCGTAGTTGTTTCGCGCTATCCAGAGATCGCGCAACGGATATGCGGCCGGATCGCGGACGGGTTGGAGCACGAGATGCGCCGCATCGGCGCCGTCGATCCGCTCGTTGCCGGCGAAGGTGATGCGATAAGCGACGTCGACCGCCGTAACGGTTGCGATCGTCCGCAAGGGATCCTCGGCTAGACCGGGCGGCGGCGATGCCCGCGGCGTATCTGGCGCCGGCCAACGCCGATAGAATCCCAGCGGTGCACCATCCGGACCCGTGATATGTCCACCGCGCATGAGTGGGATCGGCCTCGAGCCGCCGTGAGCTACGATCTGAGCGTAGGTGCGCCCGTCGGAAAGCCGGACGATGAACTCGACATCGGCCCCGGGGAAGCAACGCGCCTCGAGAAAAGTCGCCGCGCAGGGCAGCACGAACGATTCATAGCGCGGCACGATCCGTGCGCTCCACGTCGCCTGCGCTCGGAGAAAGAGCTGAGCAGCGGTAAGGCCGGCGTCGATCGGTACGGGCATCGGAAGATGACGCCGAAGGGGGTTCACCGCCTCGTATTCTTTACCTGGCAGGAGCCTTTAGGAACGCGAAATGGGGTGCGCTGCGACGCACCCCATTTGCCTTAGTAGCGGCAGAGACTAAAGAGCGTTGGCTAAGGCCCAGCCCTTCGGAGCACCGATGCCCGCCGCTTGATTGTACCGCGATGCGTTGCACGAGTACGCGCCGTTATTGCCCGACGTGCACGGCGTATAATACGTGCTGTAGCCCGTCTGCGAGAACAGGCTGTATATCGTGGGATCGACCCAGCCCAGCTTCGCGGAGTGCAGTTCGTTGGCTTCGATGATCAGCGCGACCGACGCCGGCGACGACCACGACGTGCCTAGGTACTCGCCCCAGCTGCCGCCCGTGAACACCGCGACGGGGAAGAACGGCAGCGAGTAGTCGGGCTGATTGCGCCCCGACGTGATCATGCCGGTGATCCCGTTTTGGTAAGTGGGCAGGGCGAAGACGGTCGACACACCGCCGCCGCCGGAGTATCCGCTCACGCTACCCATCGTGACGCTGGTGAGAACTCCACCGCTGGTGTCGGTGAAGTCGATGCCGCCGATGGACGAGAAGTACGGATCTCCGGCCGGCGCGCTCACGCCTAGGCCGCCACATTCGTTGCTTCCCGAGTCACCGCTCGACGCCGAGAATTCGACGCCCTCCGCGGCTCCTTGCTGGGCGATTGCGTTCGTGGAATCTGCGAACGGAACGTCGCTCGATTCGCATCCGCCGAACGAGGAGTTCACGGCGGTGGCCTTGCCGTCGGTCAGCACCTGATTATAGGCGTCCTCAATCTGCTGATCCCCGAGCGAGCCGATGTCGTACACGATGATGTTCGCACCGGGAGCCAACCCGGAGATGGTTTGAACGTCGAGGTCGGTTTCGGCATCGTCGCCGCTGCCGCCGCCGTCCACGGCCTCATTGGTGATGGTGCCGGTCTGGGTCACGCCGGCTGCCGATAGATACGTCGCAACGTAGCTCGTGTTCACGGGATCGTCGATCACAACGGCCGCCGTATACCCGGCCCCGTTGCACCCGTGCTGCACGGGGAAATCAAACGGCTTGGCCACGCCCGTGGCCAACGTTCCGTACGAGTTCGTCAGGGGCCCGTTGTCCGGAGGAGCGTTGTTGCAGCCGCCGCTCGGCGTCGGGCTCGCCGTTGGCGTGGGCGTCGGCGTCGGAGTAGGCTTCGCCGTCGGCGTCGGCGTGGGACTCGGCGTCGGCGTCGGCGTCGGAGTCGCTGTCGGCGTCGGAGTCGGGGTGGGCTTCGCCGTCGGCGTGGGCGACGGCGTCGGTGTCGGATGACGACGCCGGTCTGGCTCAGCGACGGTGCGAACGACGATCAAGTTATTGAGCGAAACGTCGCGAACGAGCGGCGCAATCTCGCGCGGCGCGGTCGCCGGCGCGAGGTTCGTGTAACGTTCGCCGTGCTTGCCCTGATGGACGTTGTGAATCTCGGTCGAAAAGTAGCGCTCGACGACCGCGGTCCGGCCCGTCGCATCGATGATCGTACGATTGGGAAAAGTCCGCACGATCGTGAAGCCCGCGCCCCGCAGAGCCCGTACGACGCGCTGCTCTTGCGCCAATGTGGGCGCGTAGCGGTCGTCAAACTCCTTGCGCGTGAGAAAACGCCGTGAGTGCGCACCCGGAGCGCTGATCATCGCGACGAAGCGATTGAGTTCGGCCTGATGATTGTAGCGGAGCGTCAGCGAGACCCGAACCGGCGCGTTAGCCGGACGACGGCCGACGTCGGTATACGCCAGGTCGCCGCTCGGCTTTGGAATCGACGTCAGAGGCTTGTCCGCGGACGCCGTGCGCACCGAGGACTCGGCCGCCCCGTTGCCGGCGCCGGCGCTCCAAGGCAGTGAGGCGTTTTGACCGCCGCACGCGGTAAGCGCCAGTGAGAATCCGAGGGTGGCTGCAATCGCGCGTGTTGAGCTTCGCATATCACTCCGATCTGGGTAGCAAACGGTGGTGACTCCCTTGCGGGGACTAATGCTCAGCTGCCCCCCGCTTGCCCTGCTTGAATCCCCGGAATCCCGCCCGCGTCGCAGAAGGGTCCGGCGATGCGCAAGACCCTCTCGCGAGCTCTCCTCATCCTTGTGACGCTGGTCGTCGTGACCGTCTACTACGTGCCGATCGGGCACGTCGATTTCGTGGAGGGCTGGGGCGAGGGCACGTTCGGCGTCAGCATTCCGCCTCGTGCGCCGATCGTCGTCGGCGTCGACCGCGGCTCTGTCGCGGATCGGGCCGGTGTACGCGTCGGCGACCGCCTCGTGGATCGCGGAGACTTTGAGATCGCGTCGCGCGTGCGCTCGCCGTATCCGGGGGAGCGCGAACGCCTCGAGTTTGCACGCGGCACCGTCGCGTATTGGGTAACCTTGACCGCGGCGCCTAACCCGCACTTCGGCATCTCGCAGCGCATCGGCGGAATCTTGGCGTACGTTCCACCGACGGTCTTCTTGATCGTGGCGTTCTTGCTCGTCTTCTTGCGCCCGTCGATAATGTCGTGGTCTTTTTACGTTTTTGCCGTGGGCTATTTCGGCACGAGCCCCGTCTTCATGTACTGGTCGCACGTGCTGCCGCCGGCTGCGTACTTCGCCCTCTCCTTCGTGATGAGCACCGTCTTCGGTGCGTGGAGCGTCCTGCCGCTGCTTCCGTTCATCTTACGCTTTCCCAACGGCGACGCGCTCGGATGGCGGCGGAAGGTCGATCCCTGGGTTTGGGTTTTTCTCGCGGTGTCATACGCCACGTACGTCGTCGAGTGGCACTACTATTCGTCATCGGAATCGGTTCCCGCCTGGGACACGATCGCGAGCGCGGTGATACCCCTCGTCACCTTCGCCTTCGCCGGATTGATCCTAGCGAAGAATCTCGTGGAGGCGACGCCGAGCGATCGGCAGCGATGGGGCTTCCTGGCGATCGGGACGCTCGCATCGTTCGTCGCATATGCGGTCTATTTCGTCCCCGGCGTGCCCTTCGCGGTCGGACAAGTCGTCGGCTTCGCCGTCGTGTTGATGCCGATCTGCATCGCGTACGCCGTCTTCAGGCTGCGCGTACTCGACGTAAATTTCGTCCTCAACCGCGCACTCGTGTACGGACTCCTGTCGCTGGCCGTCGTGGCGTTCGTCTCGCTCTTGGACTGGTTCTTCTCGCGCGTCCTCGCGATCGGCCGGCTCGCGCTCGGGCTCGAGCTCGCGGCGACGATAGCGGTCGGCTTTTTGCTGGATCGCATCAATCGCGGTACGGAAAACCTCGTCGAAACGATCTTCTTTCGCCGGCGCCGGCTCGCCGAGAGGCACTTGCGCCGTGCGGCCGCGGCCCTTCCGTACGCGACAGACGAAGCCGCGATCGTCGAAGGCTTGGTGCAGGTGCCCGTCGACGCGCTGGAGCTGGCAGCCGCGGCTCTCTACCGGCGCTCCGACGGCGGCGCGCGGTTCGAAGGCGTGGCAACGTCGAGCCAAACCCAGATCGCTCCCGCCGGCTTCAGCGCCAACGATCTCCTGGTGCGCATGTTGCTGGCCGATGAGAGCATCGTCTGGCTCGACGACGTGCGCTCGCATCTCGATGCGGCGAACGCCGCCATCTACACGCTCGCTGTGCCCGTAACGGTGCGCCACGAGCTCGTCAGCTTCACGCTGTACGGCGCGCACGCCAACGGGGCGGAGCTCGACCCAGACGAGGTCGAGATGCTCAAGGAACTCGCGCGTGAGGCGGCCAGAGCGTACGACCACGTCGAGGCCGAGCGCAGCCGCGAACGGTATGCGCAACTGATGACCCGGGAGACCGCGCAACCTGCGGTCTAAAATGCCCGCGCGCAACTCGAAGTCCCATAAGAGCGTTCTTGCCGATATGGATCGCGCGCTCTTTCGTTCGATGCTCGAGACACGCGTAGGCAGCATCCAACTGGCGGTGAACGGAGAGGGTGTTCTGGTCGAGATCTTACTGCCGAACCGCAGACCGATGGCATCGTCCTCAGAGCTCCTTCCGCCCGCTGCAGCGCACGGGATGAAAGCCGCCCGGGAACAGTTGAGTGAGTACTTCCGGGGCGAGCGCCGCGTCTTTGAATTACCGCTGGAGCCGCACGGCTCGCCGTTCGAGCAGCAGGTGTGGACGAAACTTTTGGACGTGCCGTACGGAGTCACTACCTCGTACGGGGCGATCGCGGTGGAGCTCGGGCTGACCAACGGCGCGCGCGCGGTCGGTCGCGCGAACGGATCGAATCCGATCCCGATCGTGATACCGTGTCACCGCGTCATCGGATCCGACGGCAGCCTGACCGGCTACGGCGGAGGTTTGCCGTTAAAGCGCGCGTTGCTCGAGTTGGAGGGTGCCGTCCGGCCACCGGAACCGCGCCTTTTCTAGTCTAGCAGCGTACCTGCTTGCGCAGGACCTCTTCCGCTGGCTTCAATGCTGTCGCGTCACTGCCACGGGATTCACATGCGACGTAACCGTCCGGACGAATCAGCAGCGAATCGCGGCCGCCATACGAGCGCAGCTCCAACACGTCCGAAAATCTTTCCGCGAGGCCCTGTGCTGCCGCTAGGATTGCGGAGCCGGCCGCCGGCACCATGAGAATGAAGCGATGCCCGATGCCGCGGCCGCCGCGCAGCGAGTCGTCAAAATACCTGCGCCCCGAACCGTCGACGACTGGGCTGCCTTTGTACGAGTTGCCCAGCCCGGAAAGCCGCTCGACGAACGCGCGCTGGATCTGCGGAATGTGGGTTACGACGGGTATGACCGTGTCCCTGATTCCCTGAGCGACCGGATTACTCGAGCCGAGCGCGGTCGTGAGAAAGTGCGTCGTTTCGATCACGCCCTTGACGATCGGATAGCGCTCCGGCGAATAGCTAGAGAGCAGCGCGTCGTTCGCGTCCCCGCGCACGGCGAGATTGAGCTTCCAGGCGAGGTTCCACGCATCCTGAAGTCCCGTATTCATGCCCTGCCCGCCGAATGGGCTGTGAATGTGTGCGGCGTCTCCGGCAACGAACGCGCGGCCCGCCCGCATTTCCGCGCAGCAGCGATGGTGGATTCGGAAATAAGTGGACCAAACCAGAGATTCGGCCCTCAGGCCTTCGGGTGCGCGTTGTGCCAAAAGATCGTTGACGAGGTCGAGTGCCGGAGCGTCTCCGTCCAGCTCCCCGACCGTCGCGACGAGGCGACGCCGGGTCGGGCTCATCGGAAAGATCGCCAGCGGTCCGTCCTGGCTCGGACACAATTGCATCTCGTCGCTGCGAAGGACGTCATTGGTAATTGCGTCGGCGAGCATGAACTGCTCCGCGTAGTCCCCGCCCTCGAACTGCAGGCCCAGGACGTGGCGCACCGTACTGTGCGCGCCGTCGCACCCGACCAGATACTTCGCCTCGACCGCCGTCGTAACGCCGCCACGCTCGAGCGTCGCCTCGACGCCGGAGTCCGTCTCGCGCGCCGAAACGAGCGTCGTCTCGTACTCGACGTCGCCGCCCGTGCTGCGCAGATGCTCCAACAGCAGTTTCTCCGTGACGTCCTGCGGCACCATGGCGACGTACGGATACGGCGTCTCGCTGGGCGCGAATTCGATGCAGCCGAGTCTCCGATCGTGCGACGCGAACGCCACGCGGGTCACGCGATTGGCCGCCGTCGAGAACGGTTCGGCCAATCCAGCCATGTCGAAGATCTCGAACGTCCTCGGGAAGATCGCGAGGGCTTTCGAGTGCGTCGACTGCGTGGCGTTCGTTTCGACGATGCGATAACTCATGCCCAGTCGCGCGCACTCGTTGGCAAGGAATAGGCCGACGGGCCCCGCGCCCGCGATAAAAACGTCGACCTCGGGGGATTCTTGCGTAGCTGGATCGCGCATAGCGCGCCGCTGTTCGGTGAGAGGGTCGAGCTTCCCCTGTGCGAATGGGGCGCTCTATGGCTTGCTTTCTAACGAGGAGTCGTCGTGCGCAAATGCGGTCTTTCATGTTTCGGGTTCGTTCTCGGGTTCATCTTTCTGGCACCCGTCGCCGTGCGCTCTGCCGATCGCCCTTCGCTGGCGAGCCCATCGGTGCAGTCCGCGATCGTAGCCGCAGTGCAGCGCGATCGCGTGCACTATGGCGGACGCACGCCGGTGCCGGCGACGGTCATCGGCGTTTGGGACCGCAACGGGTACGGATTCGTACGAACCTTTGGATACGCGGATCTCGCGTCGAAGGCGCCGTCGACGACTGCGGACCATTTCCGGATCGGCAGCAACACCAAGACGTTTGTCGTTGCTGTGTTGCTTCAGCTGGTTGCCGAGAAAAGGCTCGCGCTCGACGATCCGCTGAGCCGCTTCCAGCTCGGTGTCACGATCCCCGACGCCGGCAATATCACCGTCCGCGAACTTTGCGACATGCGCAGCGGGCTGTACGAGGCCTTCGACACCCCGCAGTTTGCGGGGCTGAACTGGAAGGTCCCGGCGGACTTCAGCCCTCGAACGCTCGTCGCGTGGGCCGTGCAGCACAAGCCATACTTTGCACCCAACCGAGGCTATCGCTACAGCAATACCAACTATCTGCTCCTCGGTCTGATCATCGAGGCCGTCGCTAAGGACAGCGTGGGCGATCAGATCCGCAAACGCCTCATCGAGCCGTTCGGCCTGACCCATACGTCGTTCCCGCAGACCGAAGCCATGCCGGCGCCTTGGGTGCGCGGCTACAGCCTAGACGAGAACGGAAACTGGCAAGACGTCAGCAACACGGTGCCGGTCGCGTTCATGTGGTCGGCCGGCGCGATGATCTCGACTATGGACGACATCCGCCGCTGGGTCAAGCTCTTCGCCACAGGCGCGGCCGGCGGCGGGACGACCTACGCCGACCTCATCAACTGCATACCGTTCGTAGGAAACACGTCGTTTGGGCTCGGCATTACGTGCAGCGCGGGGTGGTACGGGTACACGGGCGCGCTGCCCGGCTATAACACCGCCGACTATTACTCCCCCTCGACAGGGTTGACGATCGTCGCGTGGATCAACTTCCAGGCGAAACAGCCGGTGGAAGGGGTCGCGAGCGTCATGGTGCGAGACATCGCGCGCATCGTCACGCCCGGCCACGTCCCGTTCGTTTACACGCAAAGCGAATTGAAGAAAATGACCAGCCAGTGAAATCTTCGTCCGATGTCGACGACTACATCGCCGGCTTTCCTCCCAAGGTGCAGACGCTGCTGCGCAAGATGCGCGCTACAATAAAGAAGGCCGCACCAAAGGCAAGCCAAAGGATCAGTTACGGCATGCCGGCGTTCGTCGTAAACGGAAAGATTCTCGTCTGGTACGCCGCATTCACGTCCCACATCGGTTTCTATCCCAAAGCGGCCGCGATTGGGGCGTTCAAGAAAGAACTAGCGGTCTACAATTTCGCGAAGGGTTCGGTCCAATTTCCCTTTACCGAACCGCTGCCGGTGGATCTGATCGGCCGAATGGTGGAGTTCCGGCTCGAGCGAGAAAGGCGATCTTAAGTGGCACGACTCCTGCGCGTCTTCCCCTTTCTGGTTGCGGCGGCGCTGGCCGTCTCGTTCGTACCGGCGCCGGCTCAAAGCGTCGCTCCACCGACGAGTCGCGACGGCCGGAAGGACTTCGATTTCCTCTACGGGACCTGGCACACGCACTACCGGCTCCTGAAGAAACGCCTGAGCAACAACCATCAATGGTACGAATGCACCGGCACGTCGGTCGTTCGACCGTTCTGGAACGGATACGGCAACCTCGAAGACGGCGACCTTCGCTGCGCCGGCAGTCACATCGTGGGTATGACGCTGCGCATGTACAGCGCGCAGACTAATCAGTGGTCGCTCTGGTGGGGCACGAAGACGCGAGGCCTCGTCCCGCCGCCGCAGGTCGGGCACTTCGACGAGCACGGCGTCGGCCAGTTCTATGCTCGCGACAAGCACGAGGGCAAACCGATCATCGTGCGGTTCAAGTGGACGCTACAGGCCGGCGACCACCCATACTTCGAGCAAGCCTACTCGCCGGACGACGGGAAGACGTGGGAGACCAACTGGACGTGCGTCTATACGCGCGCCTGATCGCACCCGTGCTGTGCGCGGCGTGCACGCTCCTTTCCGCATGCGGAGGGATGCCGACTATCGCGGCACCCGAGACGATGCGGCCGATCCAGCCCGATCGCCGCATTATCGTCCGGCCGGGCCAATCGATTCAGTCGGCGCTGGATCGCGCGATGCCGGGCGACACGGTCCTCGTCGAGCCGGGAACCTACGGCGAAGCGGGGCGCCCGTGCGCCTTTGATGGCAAGCAAACCTGCGGGGTCAGCGTCACCAGGGACGCGATATCGCTGGTCGCCCGGGGCGGCAAGAAGCCGGTCGTGTTGGAGGGTTCCGGCGCCCTGACGAACGGCATCGCGGTCGGCGTGTCCTCGGATTGCGCCGAGCATCGCCTGCGCGGAAGCCGCGTCATCGGGTTCGTCGTCAAGGGCTTCTCCGCATCGGGCTTCGCGCTTCGATGCGTCGACGATTGGGAGCTGGGCTACGATGCCGCCGCGAACGATGGACTGTACGGCTTCGACTCCGATCTCTCGGATCACGGACGTCTCCACGACGGCGTCGCGGAGGGCGCGGCGCGAGCCGGCATTCACGTCGGTCTGTCGCAGGACGTTCAGATCGACCATAACGTCGCTCACGACAACGTCATTGGATTCGAAGTGCGCGAGATGCTTCGCGCCGACGTCAATCGCAACACGGCGTTCCAAAACACGGCGGGGATCTTCGAATCGATCATGCCCGGCGATCGCCTCGAGCGGAGTCGAGCGAATACCCTCAGCGATAATCTCGTGCAACGCAACGATCGACCGAACAAGTGCGCCAAGCCGAGCGACCCCGTCTGCATGATCCCGCCGGGAGTCGGTATCGCCGTCATCGGCGGCGCGCGTAATATCAATGTCGGTAATCGCGTGATCGGAAACGAATCGTTCGGGATAGCAGTCCTCGACGTCTGCTCTGCGTTTCAGATACCGAAGAGCCGCTGCGACAAACTGGGATTCGATCCGTTGCCACGCGCTACGCGCACGGAGCGGAACGTCACGCTGCAAAACGGCGTCGACTTGCTGTGGACGGCCAACGGCAGCGGAAACTGCTGGCTACGGAATCGTTCGAGGACCCGGATGCCGAATAAGTTGCCGCGGTGCTCGGATCCTCGAGCTCTCGTTTACTGAAATTCGAGCGGCGCCTGAGCGGATTGGGTATCCTTTCCGCAGGTTACCGTGCCCGTCAGCGTGGCGGGACCCGAGTACTTCGGTCTCGGCCGAGCGATCGCATAGAGCACGAAACCTCCCGCGGTGGTGAGGTGAAGCGTCTTCGAGAATTTATCGATGGTTTTCTTGCCGGATGTGATGTCCCAGACGAGCTTGCAGTAGCCGACGTAGTGAATGTCGGTGTAGGAGATCGTGTACTGCCAGTATGACCCCGACGTCACGTAGCTCGACGGCCCGGTCATGCCGATGGTGTCGTTGGTGGTCGCACCGGCCACGCAGGAGATGCACGGTACGCCGCCCTGGTTGGGGCCGTTGGCGACGAAGTTCATCAGGAAGGCTCGCGCGCCCGCGTTGGGATGAATGGCGAGCGGACGAAACACCTCGTGCCCGTCGTAAGCTGATGCGGAAAGCGCTGACTGGGAGCCGGTCGAGGGCGTCGCGCCGCCTTGACTTGCGGTTGAACACGCGGCCAGCGCCGCGGCAAACGCAATAAAAAGAACCGTCCGAGTAATTACGGGCATTATTACCTCCATAAGGCCACAAGGAACGTCGCGGCCTATTACGCCGCGAGGACCGTCCGTTACTGCACGGAGCGGATGTATGTTACGGCCGAATGCCCGTTGGTATCCTTGACTTGGATTTTTTCCGTATCCAGGTGAGAGCACGAGCTGCCCTGGGGCACGACGGTCCAGGCTCCGCCCGTCATGATCGGCGCCTGAACGACCCAGCACGTTCCGACGATTGTCTGCGCGCTGAACTCGCCCGTGTAGCCGTCCTCGACCGCGATGAGCTCGAACGATTTCGCGATCGACTGATCGGCCGGATGGGAGGCCGTACCCTTGGGGCTGAGCTGGATCACGTTCGGCATGTAGTTGGAGTGCGTGCACGCGGCTAGGGCGCCTGCGGCAGTTAGGCTCAAGAAGACGCGCTGCGCGCTTTTCATGCTGACCTTTTATTAGGAGAGGCCGCACCGGCAGCCTGTCAAAGCTGCCGGGCCCCGAACTACTTAGCGGCGCTATACGAGGGCGCGGCCCGCGTCCATGCCGCGACTTGAAGGGGGAGAAACGCGTGGCCGCCGGCCGCGATCGTCTCGCGTTCCAGGCGCGCCGCGAAGGTCTCGACGTCCACCTCGGCGGCGGCGACGCCGCTCTCCGGCGCCGGAAGCGAATCGCGCAGCATTGTCGCGAAGAAGCCGTAACCCATAGGGTCCGCACCGTGCACGGTGCGGAGATCCGTGCTCAGCGCCGGCACGCACAGTCCCGCAGCACTGAAAGTGTTCGCGAGGCGCAGGCCCATGTCGACGTGCGTGCCGCTGCGCTGCAGACCCTCGACGGCGCGACGCGCGAAGTCACGATAGAGCGGGAGACGTGGCCAGTCGGACGTGTCCGCCCAGAGCATCGATTCGTAGTGCCACTCCTGAAACGCGATGCGTCCACCATCGTGGACGGTTCGAGCGGCGAGCCGCAACGATTCGACCGGATCCTTCTGGTACGCGAGGTAGAACCGGCCGATCACCGCGTCAAATGGAGCCTCGAGCGCGTCTGCATCGAGTGGCATCGTCCGAAAGCTCACGCCGTCGAAACCCTCCTCCGCGGCGCGCCGCCGCGCTTGTGCGACGACGCGCGGATGTTCGTGAGCGGCGACGACGCAGCCGTGGCGCCCGACTCGTTCGGCGACGAGCAACGCCAGATCGCAAACTTGGCGCCCGAGGACCAGGACGCGCATGCCGGGCGTGATCACGGCGTCCGCCAGCAGACCCTCGGTGAGCGCCCGCGCAAACGCCGCCTCGGCGTATTGACGATCGAAGCTTAACATAGCTTCATTGTCGGTCGCCGCGGCGTCAAAGACCACGAAGAGACTAACATTTTGCCCCGAAAGCCGGAGGGGTGAACGAGTCGCTCGCCGACGTTCTGCGCCTTTTCCGTTCGTCCGCCCATCTCTCGCAGGAGGCCCTGGCCGAGCGGTCGGGCTTGTCAACGCGGACGGTGAGCGACATCGAGACCGGCTCGGCGCGCACGCCGCGCTTGGTCACGGTCATGCTGCTCGCCGAGGCCCTCGGGCTGTCGCCTGAGGACCGGATGCGGCTCCAGGAAGCCGGGCGTAAACCTGCGGTGCGAACTGCCGACGCGCCTCAGCCCACTGCCGCTCTTCCAGAGACCGCACTTATCGGACGAGACGCCGACGTCGCTCGTGCATCGGCGCTCCTTTCGCGCGAAGGGGTTCGCCTGGTAACGCTCGCGGGGCCGGCCGGCGTCGGAAAGACGAGCCTCGCGATCCGCGTCGCGGCTGAGCGCGCGAAGACAACCGGCGCCACACCTGTGCTGGTCGAGCTCGCGCCGGTAGAGGACCCGGCTCTCGTGCCCGCCGCCATCGCGAGCGCGCTCGGGATCCGCGAGTCGGCCGATGCTCCGGCGATCGACGCGATCCAAGCGTTTCTGCGAGGCCGCAAAGCCTTGGTCGTGCTCGACAACCTCGAGCACCTGACGCCCGCGGCGGCAAGGGTCGCCGCGATCTTGGACGCATGTCCCGCGCTCACCATCCTCATCACCAGCCGAGAGCCGCTGCATCTCCGCAACGAGCACGTGTTTACCGTTCGGCCGCTGGAGAACGATGCGGCGATTGCGCTCTTCGTACAGCGCGCGCAGATGGTGAAGCCCGAATTCGAGTTCGGCCCTGAAAACGCCGCCGCCATCCGGTCGATCGTCGATCATCTCGAAGGGCTACCGTTGGCCATCGAGCTCGCGGCACCGCGGCTCTTGTTGCTTGCCCCGAAGGCACTAGCGGCTCGGCTCGAACGAAGGCTCCCGCTCCTAGGCGATGCCGCCGCCGATCGCCCGCAGCGGCAGCAGACGATGCACGGTGCGATCGCCTGGAGCTACGACTTGCTTTCGGAAGGGGAACAGCAGCTGTTTCGGCGTCTCTCGGTGTTGCACGGCGGTGGCAGCCTCGAAGCGGCGGCCGCGATCGCGGGCAATCACGGCGACGATCGATCGATCCTGTTCAGGATCGCGCCGCTCGTCGACAAGAACATGCTGACGCTCGCAGACAACGCGGACTCCGAGCCGCGCGTCTCGATGCTCGAGATGCTGCGCGAGTTCGCGCACGAGCGTCTGGTCGAGAGCGGCGAGCTCGCCGACGCGCAGCGCCGGCACGCCGAATACGTTCTCGCGTTTACACAGACCGGAACTGGACAGCTTTCGGGCGCGGCCCAAGCGCAGTGGCTGACGCGCTTCGAACTGGAGCACGGCAACATCCGGGCGGCGTTGCAGTACCTGTCTCGTGAAAGCGCGGCGGCCTCGGGCTTTCGTCTCGTCGCCGCGGTCTGGCGATTCTGGTGGCTTCACGGTCATCTCACGGAGGGTATCGGTTGGATCCGCCGCTTTCTCGCGCTGCGCGGCGGCTCGCCCGCGAACGTACCGGACCCGCTCTACGCGTCCGTCTTGCGTGCGTTCGTGGTGCTGTTGTCGGCGCTCGGAAACTTCGGCGAGGCGCTCGCGTCGTGCGAAGAAGCCTTAGCGCTCCAGCGCAAGATCGGCGACGAACCGGGGCTCGGCGCGTCGCTTACGTCGCTCGGCATCATTTTCCAGTTTCGGGGTGAGTACGATCGCGCGCAGGATGTGCACGAAGAGGGTCTTGCGATCCGGCGGCGTCTCGGCGACCAGCTCGGCATCGCGAGCTCGCTTTCGAATTTGGCGTCCGTTGCCATTAGCAAGAACGAGCTTGCGCGGGCGGCTGCACTCGGATCCGAGAGCGCGGAAATTTACCGCGCAATCCGGCACGAGACGGGCCTAGCGCACGCTTTGATGAAGATCGGCCTCGCGGTTGCGGGCGAAGGCAGGCATCAGGCCGCGGAGGAGCTGTTCGCGGAGTGTCTGCGCATCCAGCGCGCCGTCGGCGACACCGGCAGCATCTACTATTCCATCGCCAACCTCGCGGGCACGGCCTACCATCGCGGCGATTACGCGACCGCAGTCGCGCGCTATCACGAAGCGCTCGACCTGCTCGACGTGATGCCGAACAAGTCCGCGCTGGCGGGAACGCTCGACGGTATCGCCGCGACGATCGCCGCCCTCGGGGATCCGTCGCGCGGGGCCCGTCTGCTCGGGGCCGCGGACGCCTTGCGCCGCTCGATCGGGACGACGCTCTTCCCATCGGAGATGCGTAATTACGAGGCTTCGGTGGCGAGCATCCGGGCGATGTTGGGTGACGAAGCCTTCGACGTGCAGTGGCGCATCGGGGCCAGCGTCACGCTGCAGCGCGCGATCGAGGAGGCGCGCTGCAGCGTCGAGCTTCTTTCGCGGCCGGTTTAGTGGAACGTTCCGGCCGGGTAAGTGGCAACGCCGTACGTCTGCGCGCCGCCGTTGAACGTGTTGAGTTTGGTCAAGGCCGGGAAGCTGTACTCGGTGACGCGTCCGTACATCCGATCGGCCACGAACAGCTTCGTGTCCGTCGAATCCATCGTGATGAACTCGGGCGTGCCGCCGGTCGCGAACTGCTTCGTCGACTGACCGCTCTGGAAGATGTCGAAGCCGGGGATGTACTGATCCACGCCGATCCATTCGAACGGCTTGCTCGTCGGCGACTGCACGACGGCGATGCCGCCGGTCTGGCCGAAGCTGCCGCCGAGATTCGTGCAGTTGGCCGAACCGGGAAAGCACGTGAAGTCGGTACCGCTCGCGATTTCGGTGCTCGGGTTGACCGTGTAACCGAGAGCGTAGATCGACGTCTGGCCCTGCATCGTCGAGTTGAGCAGCGCGATGCCCGATGTGGTGAAGCCGGACGGGAAGTACCACGTCGTGCTTGGATTGGACGAGCCCGCCGGATACAGGTTGATGGTATTCTGACCGCCATAGAGCGGGACGTTGAGGACGTAGACGTTGCCGAAGCCGTCCACCTTGACGTCCCACGGATTGCTCATGCCGTTGCTGATCGTCGCTTTCGGCGAGCTGGAGTTGGGCGCGTAGACCGTGACGTCGTTGTTGAAGTAATTCGCGACGTACAGGTTGCCCTTCAGGTCGGTCGTGATACCATTGGGTTCGGAGATGCCGTTGGTGATCGTCCGGAGCACGGGCGGGTTCTGGGTCTTGCTTGAGGCGTTATAGACGCGGATCTCGTTGTTCTCGTTGTCGCTGACGTAGAGCAGCGTCATCTTCCTCTTCTTGTGATGGGCGTCTTGAATCTCTGCGTTCAGCTCGGCTTGCGATCCGAGCGCGTGCGCCGCGGACGACGCGGAAATGGGCGTGGGCAGCGAGGACGTGGCCCCACTGCAGCCCGCGAGGGGCGAGGCGACGGATGCAAGCGCGATAAGCGACCCGGCGCGAAGGGCGAGAGAGCGATACATTGTGCGAAGTTCCTTTCAAAGCGGTTGTGCGTCTGTATCGAGCCTACCGCCGCGGAGATGCCGGCACCACGAAGTTTCTAGACATTTGGGCACCGAAGGGGAGCTCGAATGAACGTCTTGGTCTTGGGTGGGACGCGCTTTTTGGGGCGCCACACCGTCGAGACCCTCGCCGGACGCGGGCACCGCGTCGTGTCTTTCCATCGGGGAAGCACGCCGTGTGCGCTTCCGAGCGAGGTCGAGGAGCGATTCGGCGATCGCAACGCGGACTTGAGCGCGGTCGATACGGAGCGTTGGGACGCGATCGTCGACGTCAACGCCTTCGAACCGGAGCAGGTCGAACGTTCGCTGCGCCTGCGGGCCGATCGCTATCTGTTCGTCTCGACGGTCAGCGTGTACGCAGATTTCTCGGTGGTGGGGATCGTCGAGGACGCCGCCACCATCGACACCTTCGATCCGGCGGACGCGGCCGCAGCGTACGGCGGAAAGAAGGCCGCGTGCGAGCGGCTCGTGCGCGAGCGCTATCCGCAGAACGCCGTGATTTTGCGTCCCGGACTGATCGCGGGACGCTGGGACTACACCGGACGCTTTACGTATTGGTGCGAACGACTGCTGCGCGGCGGCTCCGTTCTGGTCGCCGCGCCGCCGGATCGCCGCGTGCAGTTCGTCGACGCTACCGACCTGGCGCGTTTCGCGGAGACCGCGCTGGCACGCGAGATCTGCGGCGTCTTCAACGTCGTCGGCCCATCGCGGCCGACTTCGATGGCCCAGCTGCTCCGCGAGGCCGCGTCCGTGGCGCGTGAGCGCGGTGCTCTGTCGTCGCGCTTTTGCTGGAGCGACGCGGCGTTGCTGACGGAACTAGGCGTCGAACCGTGGACCGAGATGCCGCTGTGGGCGCCCGGCGACGAGTGGAGCGGCCTGCTCCAGATTAGTAACGCCGCCGCGCTCGCGGCCGGTCTGGAGCTGCGCCCTATGGCAGCGACGGTGAGGTCCGTGCTGGATTGGACGCAGGCGGAGCATCCGCACAATCCGGCGGGGCTCGACGCTGGGCGCGAGGCCGAGTTAATCGCTCAGATCGCGGGCTAGCGCGTATCGCAGGCCATCACGACCGTGCGCTCCGGCGGGCTCGTGGTTTGACCTGCTGTCCGACCCAGTCCACGACCTTGTCCGAGCACTCCAGTTCGATATGTGAGACTGGAAACGTCTTCGCTACGGGCTGGGGGATATCGTCGGATTTAGCGGCCAGCGTCTCCACGACTCCATCCCAAGGTAGGGTTACGCCGCTGCCCTCGACGAGCACTTTCTTGAAGTAGTCCTCACTAAGCGCGCACACGCCATAGACACGTACGAGACACATCCACTCCGTGCCGGCCGCCTCGACGAACGTTGGTTGCGGCGGTCGCATGTGATTGATGCCGAATAAGATCGTCGCAAGCTCGGTGGAGTTCGGGGCAAGCGACGCGATCATTCCGCTGTCGATAGCTTTGTCGACGTTGCCCGGCGGCTGGTCCGAGAACGAGTCGAGAACGCCCAGCACGAAACCCATCCGCCAGCCGTTCTCTTTCTTTGCAAGCGGCGTGCCGCGGAGCGGAAGCGGACCGCCGAGCAGCACGACGTGAGCGGGACGGGACGAGCGATCGAGGCGGGGGAGCGCCGCCAGCGTCACCAGCGTCCCGTAGCTGTGCGCCTCGACGTCGAGCGACTTCACGCCCGCCTTCTGGACGGTTTCCAAAAAGCTTTGAAAGAGCGGACCTTCGACGCTGGGCGGATTGAACCAGTCGTAGTCCCAACCCAAGATCTGCTCGTATCCGCCCGCATCCGCGATCCGTTGCGGGCATGGCGACGGCGTCGCCGGAAACGACTCCTCGACGCTCGAGAAGATACCGTGGATCAGCACGAGCGTCGTTTTTCCGGCGAGGATCTTGCCATCTTTACTCCACGCCTTCCCGTCCCAGTAACGGGGTCCGGGCGGTTGCGTCCGATAGCGCTTGCTGTCGACGCCTATCCCCATCGCGACGTAGGCCGCACCGTCGAGCAGCATCGCCGGCAGCTCGGTGGTCACTTCGCGACTGATGGCGTCAACACGGTCGAGCGAGACAAAGCGTACCGTGCGGCCATTCGCATAGCCGATCTCGATCAACGAGGCGTGTCCGGCCGAAATCAGCCGGGCTTGCCCGGCGGGGTAACGCAGCGTCAGGCGAAGACCAGAACCCGCTAGCTTCGTCTCGTGCGGGGGCGCGGCAAACGTCACGCGCAATACGCCGGGCAGCATCTGCCACCCGCGATTGGGCGCGACCAGCTCCGCGTGCGGATCTTTCGCCACGACGATGCGGACCTGCGATCCGAGCGAACGCGACAACGGCGTGGCCGTATCGCCGGACGCGCGGTACGCCGCCGATTCCGGCGCGAAGGAAAAACCTCCGCTCTCCGGGCGGCTGCACGCAGCCAAAACCAGACTCACGCCGCCAAGCACAATTGCCGCCGTGCTGTATACCGTGCGCGACTTCAACATTCCGTCAACTCCTCTAGTAGGCGGGTCGATTCTCCGCCTGAGCGGTGTGAGGGTTCCCGAACTTGGCGAGCGTTTCCTCGATATGCGGCTGCGGTCGCTAGCGTATCGCGGACCACTCGGAGCGCGAGATCCCGTATACGTAGATCGGGTTGCCGAAGCGATTGCGCTCAAGCCGCTTTAGCCGGCGCATGCCGTTGCGCCGCGCAACGGCGATCGATGGACGATTCTGGGTCACGATGAACGATACGACGCGATCGACGCCAAGATGCGCAAACGCCCAGTCGCGGCAGGCGCGCGCCGCTTCCGTCGCATAGCCCGCGCCCCAGTACTCCGGGAGGAGCATGTACGCGACCTCCACGTCCGCGCGCGCATCTACGTCGTCCCAGTGGAGCAACCCGACCTGACCGACGAACGCGCCGTCCGACTTGCGTTCAACGGCCAGCAAAGAGTAGCCGAGCCGTTCGTAGGCGCCGCGCACTTTCTCGAGTACGCGGCCGGCATGGGCGCGATCGTAAACCGCGGGATAGTAGCGCATCACGCGAGGGTCGCTCATCAAGCGAAACACGAGGTGCGCCTCGTCGGGTCCGAATCGACGCAGGTGGAGACGTTCGGTCTCGATCGCGTCGAGAGCCGGCGTCGGCGTCGCTATTTTTTGCTCGCGAAAAAGCCGTTCGTGTTGCCGGCGGAATCCACGTAGTAACCGGCGATATCGCCGGTCTGATTGATTCCGGTGATGACCGTAGTTCCGACGGCGTTCGGCTCGTCGATCCGCTGCCACGCTATGGATTTCCTTAGCGGATTGGTGAGCAGGAAGCCGTGGGTGCCGCCGGAGCTGCCGACGTACGATCCGACGATTTGATCGTAGACGGTGACGCCCAGGAACTTCGTATCGGTCGCGCCGGGATAGGAGAACTCCGTGTACGTTCCTAGATGCAACAGGAAGCCGACGGAGTGGCCGCTCTTTTGCAGATAGCCGACGATGTCGCCGCGGCCGGCGATGCTCGTCGCGACCGCGTTGTCTCCGCCGGGTGGAGAGAGGGGTTTGTACTGATCCGTGACGATGTCCAGCGTGAATGGTTCGTTAACGCCCGTGGAGTCGGTGTAGAAGCCGACGGCGACGTCGGAGCTGTTCACGCCAAGCAACTCGGTAACCGACTTGCGCTTCGGCATGCCGCCGGCATGCTTGTAATTGGTCCAAATTCCGCCGACCAGGACCGTCCCCAAGATGTCGTTTTGCGAATCGCGGTAGAAACCCACGAACGTTCGCTTGTCGTTGAGGCCGCTGAGCTCGGTGTCCACGGCGCTGGGATAGCTCTCTTTTCGGAAGTTGTTCTGACCGTAGGGAGGGACGACGATGTACCCCGCGCTGGGATCGATCTTCGAGCCGCTGCCGTAGAATCCGGTGAGCGTCGCTCGGTCGTTGATCCCCAAAACTTCGTTGAACGTCGGATCGGCCGGATCGTCGACCGTCTTGAACGTGTAACCCGACGACGCAGCGGGCACGAGCGCGAGCGGAGCCTGCGGAGACGCGCTCGGGGCAGCGGGGCCCGCGCACGCTGCCAGGGCGAGCAGCGAGCCGAGGGTAATTGCGGCAAACGCGCGTTCGTTTAGCATGTTAACGTGAGTTATCGCTCGGTCGGACTGTGTAAGTCTTAGCATCGTTAGCCGCAATCATGACACCGATTGCGCCGCGAATCAATAGCGTTAACGCGTCAACGCCGCTAGCACAGCGAACAATTCTTTTCAGCACTTGCGCGTGAAGCTGTAGCCTCCGCCGCGCATGTGCTTGCCATCGGATGAAAGCGTCAGCGTGTGTTCGCCGTAGTAAGTGAGGACCACGGTCGTGCCCTTGATGATCCAGTTGCCCGAGACGCCGTCGCTGTCGGTCATGTTGCCGTTGAGGTCCGCCGTGAGTGTGAGTCCCGGCTTGTCGTCCGCGATCCAGGTGCCGACCAGGTTGACCGTGCTGCAGCCGGTAGGCACCGGCGTGGGTGTCGGCATCGGCGCGAGCGCTGTGATCGCGCCGCCGTAAAATTTGTGGGCGACGTCGAGACACAAAGTGTCAGCGCCGAATGGATTTTCTGGGAGCTGCACGGCGCAGGTGAACGTAACGACGTAGCCCTGCGAGAGCGGATAGCAGCGCACCGTCGCCGCCGCCGTCGCCGCGCCCGCCTGTGGGTTCTGCGCGGTGGCGATCCATTCGCCGCCGCCCGGGCTCGACTCGGTAGCGCCTTGAAGGAAGGCGCTCAGCGCGGCCTTGGCCTTCGCGCTGCATTCTTGGGCCGACCCGGTCGGGCTCACGTGCCGGATACCTACGGACATGTCGACGGCCGCCGGCGCGGGCACGCCGACCGAGGCGGCGCAGAACGCCGCGGCTGCCCCCAGCGCGGCACGCCGCAGCCCGCCGCGCGTCACGGCCCGCCTCCGAACGCTGTCGCGAGCTTGGTGCACAACGCGCTCGCGGTATCGGTGCTGTCCGGCGTCTGCACGGCGCACGTAAACGTCACGACGTACCCGTCGTCAAGCGGATAGCAGTGGACCGCTGCTGCCGACGAAGAATGACCGGCCGAATCCGCCGGGCCATAGGCCCTCCACTCCCCGGTGTCGCCGCTGCCGATCTCGGTGGCATCTTGCAACACCGAGTTCAACGCGGTCTTCGCGGCCGCGTTGCAGCTGCTCACGGGTTGGCTCTTGACGACCTTGCGCGCGCCGACGGCCATGTCCAGCGCCGCCGGCGCCGGCGGCGTGGCCGCGCCGAGCGCGAGGACGCAGCTTGCCGCGAGCAGCGCTGTGCGTCGTACCAACGGAAGCGCCATCAATCCCGCACCGTCAGGTCGGTCGGAGCGTTGAGCTCCGTCTTACTGCCCACGATGACCGCTTTAGGCTCGACGTTGCCCTTGGCCTTCGGCGGGAAGACCAGCACGCTGTCGGTACCGGAGCCGTGATAGCAATAGCGGCACACCGCTACGTACAACGCGCCGGCATCGTCGAGTGTGAGTCCCGTTAGGGCGCTTCTGAGCTCCATGTCAGCGATTCCGCTCCTTGGAGAGCTCGCCGGCGACGTCGCGATAGAGCGATCGGGTGGCGCGGGCAACCAATTCCGCGACGCGGAACAGGCCGTCTCCCGAGATCGTTATGCCCTGCCAGTCCACGGCCTCGTGTCGATGCACCAGCGCATACGTGTCGTTTCCGATGTCGAAGATCGCGAACTCGCTCGATTCGGCGATGAGCCGCCCGCGCTCGAGCATGTTCCGATCGATGCTCTCGACTAATTTCATGTTAACAGATACTCCCGTTTACGCCATACTCGCCGGAGCGAGCGAGCCCCTGCGAGGATGATGACGTCCGCGAAATGGGAAGAAGTCAAAACATGAAGCGCAGGCCAGGCCGCTTATGGTGGACCGCAGCAATCGCGGTGCTTTGTATCGTCGGGCTAGCTTTCTGGCAGTGGCAGAATCTCGCGCGTCGCGGCATCATCGCGGCCGCCGATGCGTTCACCGGAATGCGCGTCTCGGTCGACCGCATGACGCTGGGCGCAAACCGCGCCGTCTTCGAGGACGTGCGCGTCACATCGAAGCGCGACGAACCGATCGCGACGATCCCGCGACTCGCCGTTGCGTACGACCTCGGAGATTGGCTCGGCGGCAAGCGACTCTTCGGCCTGCGATCCGTCGTAGCGGATTCGCCGCACGTTACGATCGTTCGCCGGCGCGACGGGACGTATAACGTTCCGATCCCGCAGCTGCAAGGCAATCGCCGCGCAGGTGCCGGGCCGTTGAAGCTGACGGCGCGCGTGCACAACGGCTCGCTCGACGCGGTCGACCGGCGTCCCGGGTTCAATGAAGAGGGGCGCTTTTACGTGCGCGATCTCAACGTCGACGCCGACATCGTGAGCGCGGCACGCTCGCACTACACCGCAAGCCTGCGTTATGGCGAACGAACGGACCGTCTCTTTTCGATCGACGGACGCGGCGACATCGACCCGCCGGACGGCTACGTGGATCAGCGCTGGACCGCACGCGAGCTTCCGATCGCCGCTGCGATCGACTTCGTGGCGGGATCGCGGTCGCTGCGCTTCCTGCGCGGAACGCTGCGCGACGTTGACGCCCGCTACTTCGGCCTGCCCGACGCCCGCGGCGCGCTGCGCGATCGCTTCGCGGCGAGCGCGTCACTGTCCGGCGCGCGCATCGCCGTTGCCGGTCTCTCGAAGCCGGTTGACGACGTCCGCGGTCCGGTCGACGTTTACGACGACGGGCTGTTGACTCCGCGGCTCGACGCGAGCTTGGCCGGAACGCCCGTAACGATCGGCGGCGGCATCTACGGCCTGGGCAGCCCACGACTGCGAATGACGGTGCGCGGCAGCGCCGACGCGGCGGTGCTGCGCACGGCGTTCACGCAGGCGGCGCGACTGCCGATACGCGGCCAGTTGAGCTTCGCGCTGCTCGTCGAGGGCTCGGCTTCCAAGCCCGTCACCTGGATCGCGCTGGAGTCGCGTCGGCTGAGCTACGCCGCCGCTACTCTGGAGAGTGTCGACGGATTCGTCGCGTTCGACGGCCGCGAGGCGGACGTCTTGGGCGTGCACGGCGCGTATGACGCAGCTGATCTGAACGCGCGCGGACGCGTCGCGTTCGAACGGCGGCCCGGCGCTGTCGACATGATGCTCGGCGTGCGCGCGGGCCCGGGCCGGATCCCGTACGCCGGGTCGTTCCTGCCGGGCATGCGTCTGCAGGCGGCGGCACTCGCGACGGCCGACGATCCGAAGGCGATCGCGCTGCACGGGGCGCTGTGGGGCGCGAGCGCGTCCCAACGTCTCCACGCCCTCTTCAACGTGGACGAGCGTGGAGTAGGGACGGTAGGACCGCTCTATTACGAAGGTGCCAACGGCTCGTTGTACGCGCGCGTCGCGCTCGACCGCCCGCGCCGGTCGAGCCTCGGCATCGCCGAGGCGCGGGGCCTCGTGATCCCGCCGGCCCGAGCGACGTTCGACGGCACGATATTCGGCGAACAGCTGCGCACCAGAATCGGCGCGGGCCTGGTCGGGCGCCTGCGCACGCCGCTCGGAACGGCGAACGCACGCGCAGATCTCGCGCTAGCCAACGGAGAGTTGCGCGGCGCGGTGTTCGGCGACGTCGCCGGCGAAGCGAGTTTCGGCGCGGCGCTCAGCGGGCCGCTTCAATCGCCGCGCGTCGCCGGAACCATCGTCGTCGCCGGAGGGCGCTACCGCGACTTCAGCGTCAACGGCAACGCAGGCCTCGCGTACGCCGACGGAACGCTGCGCGTCCACGATGCGGCGGTAGCCGTGGGGCCGCTGTTCGCAGGAGTTGCCGGGACGATCGCAGGTCTCACGGCCGCCGGCGACGCGAACGCGGCGCGCTACGATCTCGCGGCGCAGGTGCATTCTTCGGACGTCGCAGGGCTGCTCGCAAGCGTGTATCCGCGTGCGCCCTGGCCGGTTCAGGGAAGCGTCGACGCCGACGTGCGCGTGCGCGGCGTCGGGACCGCGCCGTCGTTTTCCGGCACGATCGCCGCGCCGGAAGGCTCGGTCAACGGGCTGGCGTTTCGCGATCTACGCGGAGGCGTGAGCGGCGACGCGCGCGCGCTGTCGCTGACCGGCGGCCGCGTCGTTGTCGGATCGACGGCGATTGCACTGCACGGCGATGCGACGGCGCACAGCGCGAACGTTGGGATCACCGCGCCCCAGACAAATCTCGCCGACTTCAACGATTTCTTCGACACGGGCGACACGTTCGCCGGAACCGGAACCCTCGCGCTTCGCGCTACGCTCGCCGGAACGCACGTGGTCGCGAGTACGGGGGACGCACGCTTCAGCGACGCGCATTTTCGGCGGCTCGTCTTCGGCACCGTCGCGGCGCGCTGGGCGACGGCTCGCGGGACGATCGACAGCGCGCTGCGCTTCGGCGGCCCGACAGGTCAGGTCGACGCGGCAGGCAGCGTAACGCCGGCGACGATGGCCGTGAACCTGCGCGCGTACGCGCGAGCCGTCGATCTCTCGACGTGGCTCCCGATGCTGGGATTGAGCGCCCCGATCACGGGGCGGCTCGACGCGCAGACGGCGGTCTCGGGACGCTACCCCGACATCGCGCTGAGCCTGCACGCCGCGGTCTTCGGCGGAACGGTGGGCCGCATGTCCGTCTCGCTCTTCGACGTGAGCGTTGCGGCGGCGCACGGGCGCGGAACGCTGCAATCCGCTCGCATCGACCTGCCGTCGTTGAGCACCACGGCCACCGGAAGCTTCGGCCTGCGGCAGACGGACGCGCTCGCGCTGGAGGTGCACAGCACGAGCCCGGATTTCGGCGCCTTTGCGTTCGCGGCGACCGGCAAGAAGGCGCCGGTCACCGGCGCGCTCGACTCGACGTTGCGCATTCAGGGCACGCGAGCCGCCCCGCGCCTGATCGACACACTCGCATTGCGGTCCATCCGGTACCGCGGTCTCACGATACCGCGGATCGCCGCGGAGATCGACGCCGACCGGCACGCCGTTACGGTACGCGGCGGAGAGGTCGATCTGGAGCGCGGCAAAGTGCTCGCGTCCGCGACGGTGCCGATCCGCGTGGCGCCGCGGAACGTGCGCCCCGGCAGCGGGCCCATCGCCGCTTCGCTGCGCGCCGACGACGTCGAGGTTTCCAACTTCCTCGCGCTGTTGCCCAAGGACACGAAGGCGACCGGTCGCATCGACGGCGAGGTCGTGGCGCGCGGCACCGTCGGCCTGCCGCAGCTGAACGGCACGCTGTCGCTGCGCGACGCGACCTTCAGCGGGCCGATGGAGCGCTCGCCGATCACCGGAATAGCCGGCGACCTGTCGCTGGCGGGAAGCCGGGCGCAGCTGACGTCGCATGCGACCGTCGGCGGCGGCGCCGTGAGCGCGCAGGCCGCCGCGGCGCTGGCGAGTCTGCGAAGCGCGAAAGAGTCCACGGTCAGCGCTCGTCTGACGGCGAGCAACGCGCGGCTCGACATGCCGGGCTACTTCCAAGGAGTGCTCGACGCGGACGTCGCGCTGGCGCGCACGGCTCCGGAAAATCCGGCCGCGACCGGCTCGGTTACCGTTTCCAATGCGCGCATTCCGCTCGATGCTTTTTTGAAGCAGCAAACCGGGGGTCAAGGCTCGGGCCTGCCCACCGTCGCCTTCAACAACGTGAGGATCGCGGCCGGACCGAACGTGCGCGTGCAGAGCCGGAACGTCGACATCGGAGCCAAGGGCGACATCACGCTGGCGGGCACGCTGAGCGCTCCAAAGCTGGCCGGAAGCTTCCGTTCCACTGGCGGCTCCCTGAGCTTCTATCGCAACTTCAACGTGGAGAGCGGCATCGTGACGTTCGATCCCAATAGCGGCGTGATTCCCGACGTCGACGCGGTCGCCACGACCTTCGTCTCCGATCCTCCGACGGCAATTCGACTGAATGTCACCGGGCCGGCCACCCACATGAACCTGGCGTTAGCCTCGGATCCCTCGTACAGCCGCCAGCAGATCCTCGGCATGCTCGTCGGCGCGCAGCAGTTCGGCGCGGTGCGAGGCGTGCGATCGAGCGGAGGAAGCTTCTCCGCAGGCTCGGCCGCGGCCAACGTCGCGCTGGGCCAGCTCAGCACGGTGTTCACACGCACGATGCTCGAGCCGCTATCCTCCTCGCTCGCCGGGACGCTCGGATTCAACGAGGTACGCATCACGAGCGACATCCAGACGGGAGTCGGCGTCAGCGCCGTCAAGGCGTTCGGAAAATACGTCAACGCGATCTTCGCGCAGACCTTCGGTTATCCGAGGACGCAGAGCATCACGCTCGAGGCACATCCAAATCCGTCGACTGGGCTGCGCGCAACGGCGTTCACCGCGCAGGGCCCAACGCTCTTAGCGCTGCAGCAGCCGGCGCCGATCGGCATGGACATCATGAATCTCAATCCGCTGACGCAGCTCCCGCCGCTCACGGGCACAAACGGCGTCACCTTCTCCTTCCAGGTGAAGTTCCCATGATGACGCGCGCCGCTCAAATCGGTACGCTGGCGCTTGCGATATGCTTGGGCGCGGCCGCGAACGACGGAACGCCCGTCGGTTTCGTCGACCTTCCGCGGCTGCTCGCCGTCCATCCGTTGCACAAGGTTCTCGACGCGTACGATCGCGAGATCGCGGCGCTGCGCGGCACCCGCGCCGTTCCCGGGCTCGCCGACCCAGCCGCGCGCGCCGGCGCCGCCGCCGCCGCGCTTCGGCGCGACGCTGCGCAAGCGCAGGACCAGGTCCAACGCATCGCATTCACCGGCGATGCGCGCTACCGCGCTCTCGAGGCGCACGCGCTGTCCGCTGTCGCTGCGTCGCGCTACGGGCGCATCAGCGCCATGGACGCATACGTTGATGCGCTCGCCCGCGAAACCGGAGCGAACGTGCGCGGCTACGAGGCGGCGATCGCGCAGCAGACCGCGCGCGCGCTCGCGGCGCGGCAGCAGCAGCTGCGCGAAAAGGAGCTGGCGCTGGCATACGCTCTCGCGCAACGCGATGCCGGAGCGCGGCTCATGCTGCGGGCGAAGCTGGCCGACGCCCGGCTCCCATACGCGAAGCGCGCCCCCCTTGAGGCGGAGCTCGCGGCGCTGCGTAGGCGCGAGTCCGCGGCGGTGGCTGCGCTGCACGCGCAAAATGTTGCCGAGCTCGCGCGCTATCGCCGACAGTCGGCCCGGGAGGCCGCCGCCGCCGGCGCGCAGATGGTCTCGCAGCTGCGATCCAAGGCTGACGCGAATCTGACACTGCGGCGCAACGCGCTGCGCGCGGCCGGTTCGGCGCAGGTCGCTCCCGACTTGCCCACTCGTCTCGCGACTCTTGGTTCGAGCTACCGGCTCGGCTCCGATGCCGTCGCGATCCGGAGCGGCCTTCAGTCTGCGGCGACGGAGCTTCCCCAGCGTTTCGCGCAACTCGCCGAGACGGACCGCGCCTCGCAAGCCGAGGCCGCGGCGCAACTCGCGAACCTGCAGCGCGATCGCGCGGAGCTCTATCGCGCGATGGTCGCGCAGATCGTCCGCGACGCGCAACGTCTCGGCCGGGAACGCGGGCTGCGGAACGTCGTGGTGTCGGCGTCGCGTCCGCGCAACGGCGTCGATTTGACCGTAGCGCTGGCGCGCGAGGAGTCGCGCTTCTAGGGGACCTGTGTGATTGCTACTGCGGTAGCTGCCGTAGCGGCTGCGCCGCGAGGCCGGACGCCTGGCGGATCTCGTCGACGTCCTTGATGAGTGCATCGCCCGCCGAGGTCTTCGCGGGGCACTCGAGATCGGGCGAAACCCAACCCTGCCACTTGACGTGCATCGAGCTGCCGAACGAGGCGCTCTTCATGCACGGCACGGTCACCGCGTTGGTGCTTTTTGCAGTCGCGAGATCGGTGAAGAACCGCGCGGCCGTCGAGGCCGGGACCGTGAAAGGCTTAGCTTGACCGGTCGCGCTGGCGTCGCGATTTTGCGTCGTCAGCGACGCCTGTCCGTCGGACCAGACGGTGATCGAATACCCGACCGTGTTGGTCGAGCCGGAGTTGACGATTACGGCGCTGTCGCGCGCAGCTGCAGCCACGAGGCTACAAATCGCGAGAGCACAGAATAGAGTTGCACGGCGACGCACGACTTAACTACCTCCAAGTTTCGGCGGCTTGCGGCCGTGACGCCAGAGCCACGCCGGCGCGTTTGCGCGCACCGAGCTCGGCTCGAGCGCGAAGAGCGCCGCGACGATGGGCGCCGAAACGCCAGTTCCTCCGGCCTGTTGCCATCCGCCTCCCGCGGATTCGTAAAAGGCGACGCCGGTGCTCGGATCCCCGACGGCCGACACGTCGGCGACGCTGCGCATCGCGCAGCCGCGCGCGCGTTGCCACGACGGCTTGGCGACATAGGCGCTGCAGGCGCTTCCGCCGGAGCGCCAAGCGCGCTCCGTCCAGCGGCCGGACGCGGCGTTCAAGGTCGTTCCGCCGACGCAGACGACGCCGGCAAAGCTGCAGGGCTGATTCGCTGTGCCGTCACCGGCACTCGCAGTGATCGTGCGGCCGGCGTGCGCGTACGCGGCGTCCGCCGCATTGGTTTCGTCGCTGCCGTACGAGTTGCTGATCGCCGTGGCGCCGAGAGCCACGGCGGCGTTGACGCCCGCGGCGAGATCGGCGTCTTTATCGCTGTTGGCCTGCACGAGCAGGAGCCTGCAGTTCGGACATAGCGCCGAGACCATTTGCACGTCGACGGCTTCTTCGGCGCGCCAATCGTCACTCGCATCGGCGTTCGGCTTCGGTAACGGGCTCGTGTGTCCGGTCTGGTTCACGATCTTCAGGCAGCCGCTACCCGCGGTGCAGGCTGAAAGACCCATGCTTTTGCGATAGACCGCGAGGTCGCTCGCCGCGCTCGGATACCCGTACGCACCGACGATCGCTACGAGCACGCCGCGGCCGCGATTACGTGCCGCCTGCGCGGCGCCATACGCCGACTGCAGGTCCGACGCGCAATACGGTGCGCTCTTCGAGCAGGGGCGGTGCGCCTGGAGGCGGACGAGCGAGTCGCACTGGCGGCGGCCGGGCGACGCGGCGTGTGCGCAGGCGTTACGGAAGGCCGGCCGAGCGGGCGGACGAGGCGACGGCGAGTGACCGGCCGGCGCCGACGCGCGCGGCGTCGATGCGCCCGGCCGCGACATAGCCGGCCGCCCCGAGGTGACCGGCGGCTCGTCCGGCTGGTCGTCGGAACCGTCGCTGGAGGTGTCGCTCGTTTCAGGGCCAGCGCTGGATGCCGGCGCCTGGGCGCCGGGCTGCGACTCGACGCCGGGAAGCGCCGTCTGCTGCATCCCGCCGTTGCACGCGACGCACGACAGCGCGACGACTGCCGCGAGGGCGCTCAGAATGACGGCTCGCATCGTTTCCTTAGAATGCACCAAGACCCTTAGGAGATCCCCAGCCCGTGGGTCCGTCGAAACCGATCCGGGCGTAGCAGATGTAGTGGATGGTCGAGGCGCAGGTGACCCCGACCCCCGGATCGATGTTATTGCCGACCGTGACGTCGCTCATGTGTCCGGTGTGGTTCCTCCAGATGTTCTGCGCGCCGGCCTGCGTCGCCGCGTTGCCGGCCAGCGCATAGACGCCGGAGATGATCTGTGTGGACGCGCTCGTGCCGCCAAAGCCGAACCAGCAGCTCGTGGGACATCCACCGCCGGGCTCTTCCGAGTTATAGACCGCCACGGGGTTGCGCAACGAGGCGGTCGCCGACACGTCGGATTCGGAGCGCATGTGGCACAGTGTGTCGTGCTGCCAGGACGGCTTTACGATCTTTCGGCTGCAGCCGCTGCCGGTTGCGCCGCACGGCGAGCTGCCGCCGAAACCGCAGCGGTCGAACGTAAGGTCGTTCCAGACGGACTCGCTCCAGCCGCGCGCGTTGTGCGCCGGCACGAGACGCGTTCCGCCAGCGCACACGACGTACGTATAGGAGCACGGCTCTTGCGGGCCGCCATAGTGTCCGCCGCCACCGTTATCGCCGGCCGCCGCGACGATCACGACGCCGCGCTGATGAAAGATCGAGTTGTCGCCGCCGCTCTCCGGTCCGCCCCACGACGCGCCGACGTACTTGGCGCCGAGCCTACCCGCGGTCTTCACGCCGGCATACAGGCTGCTCGTGTAGTTGTTGTCGGTTTGGACGAGCAGGATCTTGCAGTTCGGACAGATCGCGGACACCATGTCGAGGTCGAGCGACTGCTCGCCCTTCCAATCATCGCTCGGCCCCGACTCGCGGGGCAGCGGCGAGGGATTGCCGTTTTGGTTGACGATGCGCAGACATTTCGTCCCGGTACCACACGCCTTCAGCCCCATCGCCTTGCGGTAATACGCGAGGTCGCTCGCCGCGTGGTGGTATCCCCACGCGTCCACGATCGCGACCAGCCTGCCGGCACCTTTGCTCAGCGACGGCAAGGCATACGCCGACTGCAAGTCGACGGGACAGTACGCGTTGGTGAAGATACAGGTCTTTGCCGGATCAGCTAGATCCGCTCCGGCGCTCAGCGTCGGCGCGACGTCGGTGCGCACCATCGCCAAGCACTCCATCAATTGTGGATCCACGGAGGTCGGACAGAGCCGACGGACGGGATTCGCCCCGACGAACGGAGCTTCTCGACTCGCGGGTCCGGTCAGCGCGTCGGGCGGCGCAACGGCGCTTTGTTCGTTCGCCGAGGAATTCTGAGGATTTAGCGACGGATTGATCGAGCCGCCGGAACAAGCGGCGAGCACGAGGATCGCGGCCAAAGGTAGGACTCGAGCGATTCCGCGGTTCACAAGGGACCTCCAAGAATTCAGTCTGGTTCAATCTGAGAACGTCGCGGCTACCGCTGGCGTTCCGGCCTTGGGCCCGAGGACTTGCATGTCGCACCTTCGAGCACCTATGGAGCGGCGCATTCCGACGCCGCTCGGGCGGGATTTGTTGATCGTGAGCAACGGTCGCGCAATCGTCGCCAGCGATTTCGTCGCGCCCAAGCCCGCGTCGCAGACGAAAGCGGGCGACGCGCTGCTCGATGAGGCGAGCACTCAAGTGCGCGCGTACTTTCGGCGCCGCCTGCGCCGCTTCGATCTGCCGCTCGCGCTCGAAGGCACAGCGTTTCGCGTCGCGGTTTGGCGCGCGGTCGCCGCCCTCGCTTTCGGTGAGTTCGTATCGTACGCCGACGTGGCGCGGGCGGTAGGACGCCCGCTGGCGCACCGCGGCGTCGCGACGGCGATGAGTCTCACTCCACTCGATTTGTTCGTGCCGGCGCACCGCGTCATCGGCGCGGACGGCAGAATCAAGGGCGCGCCACCGAGCTCGTTGCGCGTGCGTCTGGCGGCCTTCGAGCGCGCGAAGGCCTACCGAGTCTCCCGGTAGGGCTCCGCGAGCGCCGCGTTGTCGAGCGTCTCGTCCAAGAAGCGCGCCTGGTATGCGACGATGTCTTCGACGAACGGGAACTGCGGGTGCCGCCGGCGCGGGGCAACGCGGTAGCGATCGCCGTAGCGCTCCAGGATCTTCCACCCGACCATGCGCGGCAGCGCCGCGCGAACCAGACGCTCCGGGTCGCGCCGCAGCTCCGGATCGACGAACACGGCCTGCGGCAGCTCCGACAGCCGCTTCGCAACGGCGGCGCACGCCTCGGCGGCGCTGAACTCCGGTGCCGACTCGAGCCACGCGCCGAGCAGCTGGCTCGCAACGACGGGCCGTATCGCCGCGAGGCTCCGCACCAGCGTCGTCATGCCGCCGTCGCGCAGCCTCCCGAAACAAACGACGCGATACAGCATCGACAGCCGCGACGACACGAACGGGTCGTAGCTCACGCCGGCGAGATAGATCGTCGCAATCGGCGCCAGTCGCTCGATCGCTCCGCGCATCGGGCCGATGCGACCATCGATGGAATACTTGCCCTCCGGCGTCAGATAGAAAGTGCCGCCTCGCCGCACGACGTCTTCCATTAGCGCGAGGTCGCGCTCAACGTTCTCGCGCGTGTCGTCGAGGATCTCGCGCCGGTACGGCTCGCGCAGCGTCGCTAGCTTCACGACGGCGCGCGATTGCGCGAAGCAGCGCGCGCTGCGAAGGTCGGACGTCTTCGTATCCGGCGGGAAGAGCGCCGCCACGCGCTCGTCAAAAACTTCGCTTACCGGTAGTGGACCGTGGCGCCGCTGCACCGACCAGCCAAACGCGCTGACCGCGCGCGAGCCCAGCTCGTTCTCGATCGGCAGCATGCCGAGAGTGAGGAAGAGCGGCCCGGCGTTGACGCGGCGCAGCAGCGCGCGCAGCCAGGGAAGCCGTTCTGCCAAGAACCCGGGCTCGTACATGCGCCGGGAGCTGGCCGTGAAGACGGGATGCCGCCACGGACCGCTGCGTACCGTCGTCGCGACCACGAGCACCATCGACTCGAGGTCGTGCTGATGATTCGCGACGATCAGCGTCGGGCCGCGCCGGCGCGGAATCTTTCCCCACACGCGAACACGATACGCGACGTGATCCCAAGCGAAATTAGTCGCGACCGCGACGAAACGCAGCGGCCAGCCCCACAGCGACGAGATCGGGCGGCGCCCCACCCGCAACACCGCCAGCGACGCGAGCGCGAAGCTGAAACCCGAGAGGCCGAAGACCGCCTGATAACCCGCGCGCGTTCCGTGAAAGAGTCCGATCAGCCAACCGCCGACCAAAGGCGCGACGACGTTGGGCAGAAGCGTCGCGATGCCCCACAGGCCGAGATCGCGCGCGACGTCGCGGAGCTTTGGTATCGAATCCATCGCGAGCGCCCAGCCGCTGGAGATGACGCCGCCGAAGCCGATGCCGAACAGCACGGCGAACGGCAGGATCCAACTCAACCCTGGGGCGAGCGCGAAGCCGATCGTCGCGACGGCCATCGCAGCGCCCGCGAGCGCCGTCACGATCTTGCGCGGAACGCGATCGGAGAGCAACCCGAGATAGAGGCTCGACGCCACCGCACCCGCGATGGTCGCGAACGCGTACAGCGCGGTTCCCGCGGAGGGATCGCCGACCTTCTGCACGTCGCGGAAGTAGTAAAGCACGAACGTCTGAAGCATGATGAGCCCGAAGAAGACGAGCGTCCGTGCGGCGAAAACGACGAAGAAATCGTGCCAGTCGCGCACGTGCGCGTGCTCCTCGCCGTCGTAGACTCCGTCGCCGACGCCGAGCAGCGAGAGGCCGCCGACCGCCATGATCGCGGCCGCCGCCAGGAACGTCAGGCTCGGATCGGGCATGGCGCCCGCGATCGCGAATCCGAGCACCGTCCCCGCCAGCGTCGCCGCGCCGCGAACGCCCGACACGAACCCCCAGTGCCGTCGCGGAACCGATTCGGGCAAGAGCGCCTGATACGCGCAGAGCGCGACGTTGGCGCCCGCAGTAGCCAGCACCAGGAAGACTCCGAACGACACGAGCGAGTGCGCGTACGCGAGCGCGATCAGCGCGCCGACGTCGATCAGGATGCCTACCGCGACGAACGTGCGGCGCGAGCCGCCGTGCCTCCGCAGCGCGTCCGAGAGCCAGCCTCCCAGCGGCGGGACGACCATCGCGGCGAGGGCAGCGACGCTGGCCAGCACCGAGAGGACGAAGACGTGATTGCCGGGTGCCAAATGCACCGTTGCGGCGGGAACCGCGATCGTCATGAGCGCCGTATCCTGAAAGGTCAGCGGGAGCCACAGCGCATTGAGCATGACCCAACCGCCGATCTCGCGCGCGCGGCTTGAGGCGATACTCAAAACGAAGTCAGTGCTTGACGGCGTCGATCAGCACGATGCCGCGTCCGCCGAAGTCGCGGAGCCGATCGAGTGCCGCTACGGCCGCGCCCAGAGGCGTGTCCGGGTTCGTCGCCTCGCTGATCGAAAATCCCATCTGGCGTTTCGCCTGCGCGTCGATTGGATCGCGCAACGTGCGCGGCATGAGCTTGAACTTGCCGATCAGTCCGAGCATCGGGCCGGCCTTCTCGTCCAGCGTCTGAGGATCGACGGCCATGACGACGACGCCGTGGCGCGATCCGTTAGCGCTTTCCTCGAAGGCGACGAAGTCCACGCCGAGATCGCGAGTGTGCGCGCGCACCGCGTCGACGCCGTTTCCGCGGATCGCGACGGTGTAACCGGCGGGAGGATGCGCGAGCAGATCGCCGAGCCACGCCTCGAGCGCCGGCATCATCGCCGGCGTTCCGGCGACGACGTCGTGGCCGTCGTAGGTGCCGGCGCCCTGCGAAAAAACCGCGCTATCCGCGAGGCCGGGCCGAGCGGTGACGCGAGTGTGCCACGCGTGCGCCGACAGGACGCTCGCCCCCGCGAAAAGCGGAAACTCGATCGGATCGGTCGGCGACGGCGAGGGTCCCCCGGTGCCACCGTGGCTTGCGTTCGCGCAGCCCGCGAGCAAGCAAACCGCCGCGAGCGCCGCGAGGCCGGACTGCTTCACAACCGCGTCGCATTCGAGGAGAAGCTGCGCGCCCCCCGTAAGGCAGAGTGGCCTGTGGCGCGGGGATGCACAGCGCCGCCGTCAGATTTCGGGATGAAATACAAGAAGCGATGAGCGACAAAAGTAGAGCTTTGCGAGCGAAGAGCGACGCCGTAGTTCGCCCGAAATCTGACAGCCCTCCGGGTCATGGGCAGCACGGGCACGCCGGCGGCGTTGCTCGTCGGTCACGGAGTCCGCGCTATGCTCCCTCCTCGCGCCTTGCCAATCGTACCCGTGGTTCCCATGACGGCACCATGTATCCCCGCGTCACAGGCCACTAACGGTGGCTCTTTCGTATGGATCGTACCTCAAGTTGGATGAGCTGCTGCGGCTGCAGCGGCCGCTGTCGGAGCCGCCGCACCACGACGAGATGCTCTTCATCGTCATCCATCAGGTCTACGAGCTGTGGTTCAAGCAGCTCTTGCACGAGCTCGATGGCGCAGCGGCGGCGCTCGACCGCGATGACCTGTTGCGCACGGCCAAGCAGTTTCGACGCATTCACGCCATCCAGCGGCTGCTCGAGCAGCAGGTCGACATCTTGGAGACGATGACCCCGCAAGAGTTCAATCAATTCCGCGACCACCTCAACCCCGCGAGCGGCTTTCAGTCCGTGCAGTTCCGGGAGCTCGAGTTCGCCTGCGGCTTGCGGCGGACGGACGTCCTGCAGTGGATCGAGCTGGACGACGAGCGGCGCGCGCGATTGGAGCGCCGACGCGCCGAGCCGTCGCTGTACGACCGGGTAAAGGGCCTGCTGCAGCGACGCGGCTTCGCCGTCGACTCGAGCGAGGCACTAGTCGAAACGTACCGCCAAATTTATTCCAACGAGGTGGAGCACTACGATCTGTATCTATTGCTCGAAGACTTGATCGAGTTCGACGAGCGGTTCTTGCTTTGGCGCGGGCGGCACGTCCTTATGGTCGAGCGGATGATCGGTCAGAAGCAGGGCACGGGCGGATCCCCCGGCGCGAAATACCTCGAGAGCACGCTGGCCCGTCGCTTCTTTCCCGAGCTTTGGACGGTACGCACCTACCTTGGGGAAGGAACGTACGCATGAGCGACACCGCAACGCAGGCACGAACGGCGCGGGAGTACCGCACTCGCTTTCCTATTCTCGCCGACTCCACGTACCTCGTCAGCCACTCGATGGGCGCGGCACCCTTCGGCGCGCGCGACGCGCTCGAAGTCTATTGGGACGAGTGGGCGACGCAAGGTCCGGAGGCGTGGGAAGGCTGGCTGCCGCGAATCGCCGAGATTGCCGACGGCATCGGCGCGCTCGTCGGCGCGGCTTCCGGCTCGGTCTTCTTGGGACCGAACGTCTCCGTGCTACAAGCCGCCATCGCGACGTGCATCGATTTTCGCGGCGCGCGCAACGAGGTCGTATATGAGTCGCTGCAGTTTCCCTCGCTGACGTACGTGTGGCGCGAGTGGGAGCGCTACGGCGCCGCGGTCCGCATCGTGGAGTCGCCCGACGGCCGGACGGTACCCACCGAACGAATCGTCGCGGCGATCACGGAGAAGACCGCGATCGCGGTGATCTCGCACGCGTACTACGTGTCCGGCGCGCTGGCGGACGTCGGCACGATCGCCGCACACTGTCGCTCCGTCGGCGCGTTGCTCTGCGTCGACGCGTATCAGACGACGGGAGTTTATCCTTACGACGTGACCGCGCTGGATCTCGACCTCGCGACCGGCGGTTCCCACAAGTGGCTCTGCGGCGGCCCCGGCTGCGGCTGGATCTACGTGAAGCCATCGCTGCGAGAAACGCTTCGGCCGGCGATCACCGGATGGATGGCCCACCAGCGCCCATTCGCCTTCGAGGCCGCGCCGATCGAGCACGCTGCCTCGATGTACCGCTTCGGACACGGCACCCCGACGATCCCCGGATACGTCGTCGCGGCGCCCGGCCACGCGCTGATCCGTGAGATCGGCGTTGCGCGAGTTCGCGAGCACAACGTCCGTTTGACCGACAAGATCGCCGCGATGGCGCTCGAACGCGGACTGCGCGTCAGCTCGCCCTTGCAGGCCGAAAAGCGGACTGGTTGGATCGGGATCGACTTCGACGATTCCGAGCGCGCGTGCCGCCGATTGGTCGAGGAGCGCGTCTTCGTCGACTACCGGCCCGGCTGCGGGATTCGCGTCGGCCCGCACTTCTACACCGAGGACGACGAAATCGACGCGTTCTTCCGCGCACTGGAGCGCGTCCGGTAACGCCGGTGGACTCCTCGTCGATGATCGTCGACCACACCCGAATTGGCGCCGCGTTCCGGCGCCTTTCGATTCCGGTTGCGGTACAGATGCTCGGCGATCAGCTGCTCGGCGCGGCCGACACGATCGCCATCGGGAGCATCGGGACGGTCGCGCTCGCCGGCGCGACGGCGGCTAACACGCTGTTCCTCGCGATCGTTTTCGCCGTGTCGGGCTTCCTAAGCGGCACCTCGATCGTCGCGGCGCAGCGCATTGGCGCCCGCGACGTCGATGGCTTCGCACGGACCGTTCGCGCCGGCGTCGTCGTGCCCATGATCACCGGAGTGGTTTGCTTCGCGTTGAGCCTTGTGGGCTCGGGCCGGGCGATCCACTGGATGATCGGCGATCTCGCGAGCGCGCACGCGAGCGCGGTCTACCTCGTGCTGCGCTGCGCTTCGATCGTCCCGATCGTCATCTCGGGCACGCTGATCGTCGGTTTGGCGGCGGCCGGAAACCGGCAGCTCGGCGTGCTCGTGCTGTTGGTCGTCAACGCGGTTCACATCCCGTTGCTGCTGATGCTCGGCCTCGGCTGGTGGACGCATCATCCGTTCGGAATCGTGGGCGCCGGGGTCTCGTCGCTGATCTCCGAGACGATCGCGGCGACGTACGCCATCGCGTACGTCGCGCGCCGCCCGCACTACCGCGTGTTCGCGGATCGTGCAGTGCCGTGGGCCCTGGCACGGCGCTGCGCGGTGCTCGGCTTGCCGGAAGCCATCTTCTTGCTCGGGGTCCTCGCGCCCGACATCTTCATCGTCGCGATGCTGGCCCCGCTCGGGGCGATCGCCGTCGCAGCCTTCCGCGCGCTCAACGTCGTCTCGGACCTGACGTTCGTCGTCCCGGGCCCGCTGCAGTACGCCACCCAAATCGTAATCGGCCAGCGTCTGGGCGCGCAAGATCCCGCGGGCGCGCGGTGGTTCTTCGAACGAGCGCGCCGCTTCTCGTTCGCGGCAACGACGCTCACGGGCGTCATCACGGCCCTGCTCGCGTGGCCCCTCGCGTATGTGTTCACGCTGGACGCGACGGTCGCGACCATCGCGGCCCTGCCGCTGGCGCTTCACATGGTCACGCTGCCGCTCAAGGGTTGGGCGATGATCTCGCTCGCCCCAATCCGCGCGTCCGGCGACACCAAGTTTTCGATGACCGTCGGGATCGCGTGCAGCGCGCTGGTCATTCCTCTGGCCTGGATCGGGATCGAGCGGCTACACCTCGGACTGTACAGCGTCGCGGTCGGCTGGATCGTCGCTTGGACCGTGCGCGCGCTCCTGACGCAGTGGAAGCTGCGCGACGGATCCTGGATGCGGCGCACGCCGCTCGCGGCCTAGGGAACCTCGTCGCTAACGGATTTTCCGGCGGGACTGCCTAACGGCGCGGTATGGCGTTTACGGAGGGGTTCATCTCGGAACTGGTCGGACGCCACGCGACGATCGACGACTCGCCGATCGGCAGGGTCGCGGACTTCGTCGTGCGCAAGCCGGAGGCCGTCTTTCCGCAGGTGGACGGTCTGGTCATCAAGACTTCGGCAGGCGCGCTCTTCGCGCCGATCGATACCGTCGCAGACGTCGACCGCAACGGCAACGTCGCGTTGACGATCGCGCCGACGGAGCCCGCACCGCCCGAACACGAGGAGCTCTACCTCGTCGCGGACCTTCTCGACAAGCAGATCGTGGACGTCGACGGCCGCAAGGTGGTTCGCATCAACGACATCGAGGTCGCGAACGCGGGCGGACGGCTACGCGTCGTGGCCGCCGACGTCGGCTTCGCGGGGCTGCTGCGGCGCCTCGGCCTGCGCTCTTTCGGCAAGCGCTGGATGTCGCGCATCGGCAACGTTCCGCGCTCGATGATCGCGTGGAACTCGGTGGCCCCGATTCGCGACGCGAATCCTTCTCAGGTGCACCTGTCGGTGAAAGAGAGCCGGCTGGCGCGCTTGCATCCGTCGGAGCTGGCGGAGATCATCGGCGATCTTTCCGCGCGCGAAGCCGCGGCCGTCGTCGGTCAGCTCGACGACGAGACTGCGGCGGACGCATTCGAGCACCTCGATACGGAGACACGCAAGAATCTCATCGAGGACATCGGAACCGAACGCGCGGCCGACATCATCGAGGAGATGGACGCGGACGACGCCGCCGATCTACTCGCCGAGCTGCCCGAGGAACAGCAATCGCAGCTCCTGGCCGAGATGAACGCGTACACCGCCGGCGAGCTGCGCGAGCTCGTCAAGTACCCGGAGGACACGGCGGGCGGGATGATGACGACCGATTACGTCTGGATCTATCCGCATCGCACGACCGACGCGACCATTCGCAAGATTCGCGAGATCGCGCCGGCTTCGGAATTCATCTACTATCTTTATGTCGTCGACGTAGAAGACCACCTGCTCGGGGCGCTTTCGCTGCGTAAGCTGCTGCTCGAGCTCCCGACCGCCTTCATCGATCGCATCATGCAGACGGATCTCGTGACGGTCGCACCCGATACTTCGGCCGTCGACGTCGCCTCCGCGATTGCAAAGTACGATCTGCTCGCGGTTCCCGTGGTCGACGACAGCGGCAAGATGCTCGGCATCGTCACGGTGGACGACGCCATCGATGCGATCATGCCCGACGAGATCGCCAAGAAGCTGCCGCACTTGCGCGCGCGGCACCATTCGCACCACGGCGTAACGTGACGCCTCAGGCGATCGTCGAGTTCACCGAGGCGCTCGCGCGCATCGCCGCATCGGGCGGAGGTCCCAAGGCACTGACGGCGCACCTGGCACAAAGCGTGGGGGGAGGCGTGCTCCTGGAAGACGCCCGTTGGCGTCATATCGCAGCGGCGGGCGCGGGGCCGATTCCCGCCAGCGCACGCGCCACCGTTGAGGCGGGCGCGCCGGGCCGCGCCGCGCGCGTGAGCGCCGGAGCGAACCACGTGGGCTGGCTCTCCGTCTTCGGCGTGGACGCCGGCGACGCCGATCTTCTCCTGCGCCTAACCGCGGCCGCGATCGGCGTCGAACTCGCGCGCGAGGCAGCCGGCCAGCGCGGACGCAAGGAAGATTTTTGGGACGCGCTGCTCTCCGAAGCGTTCGCGGACTCGGCCGCTGCGCGCGACGACGCCACGGCCGTCGGCATCGCGCCGGCCGCGTCGTATTTGGCGGTCGCACTGGAAGCCGACTCGGCCGATCCCGGCGAGCTGCGGTCGGTCGTCGCCGACTGCTTTCGCAGCGCCGACGGAGAACTCGGCGTCGCGCAACGCGGCGTCGCCCTGCTGGTGTTCGTTCCCGCGGCGCGCGCCGTCGATGCGAGCAACGCAAAGACCGCGGCGAGCCTGCTGCCGAAGACGATCGCGCGACGCAAGCCGAGCGTGCGGATCTCCGGCGGCGTCGGCACGGTCGAGCCGCTGCTGGGCGTGCCCCGCAGCGCGGCGGCCGCACAGGCGGCGCTTGCGATCGGACGGCGCGTGTTCGGAACGGGACACATCGCGTCGTACGACGAGCTGGGCGCGTATCCGCTGCTGTACGAGGGCGCAGGCGTCGAGCGCCTGCGCGCGTTCGCGTCCGAGGCGCTCGCGCCGCTGCGGCGGTACGATCAGAAACATCAGACCGAGCTCGAACGGACGCTCAAGCTATACTTCAGGCTCGGACAAAACGTGAAGACGGCGGCATCGGCCTTGAACGTCCATCGCCACACCGTATTTTACCGTCTGCGGCAGATAGGGGAAATCACGGCGCGGTCCCTGGAAAGCCCACACGATCAACTCACGCTTCGTTTGGCGGTAGCAATCGATGAACTCCACAACTCGACCTGAGCCGCGGCGGCCCTCCGTCAAGCGCGACGTCGTCAAGCTCGCACGCGAGAGATCGGTACGCTTCGTCCGGCTCGTCTTCGCCGACATTTTCGGCGTGAGCAAGAACGTTTCGATCCCTGTCGACCAGCTCGAGTCCGCGCTCGACGGACACGTGACGTTCGACGGCGGTTCGATCGACGGCTTCGTACGCGGCGAGGAGCTCGACATGCTGCTCAAGCCGGACCCTTCGACCTTCGCGATCTATCCGTGGCGCGCCGCGCCCGAAGCCGCCGAGGCGCGGCTGATCTGCGACATCGCGATGCCCGACGGTTCACCCTTCGAAGGCTGCCCGCGCACGACGCTGCGCCGCGCGATCGAGAGCGCGACCGCACTGACCGGACAAGGCATCGGACTCGAGATTGAGTTCTATCTCTTCGAACAGAGGGGCGGCGACGGCGCGTCCACCGCGACGTCGGATGTCGGATCGTACTTCGACTTTTCCGCAAACGACCGCGGGGAGGAGGCGCGCAACGCGATCGTGGCGGCGCTTCGCGAGATGGGCGTACCGATCTCATCGGCGCATCACGAACATGGAGCCGGGCAGCACGAGATCGACGTCGCGCACGACGATCCGCTGGCGGCCGCCGACCACGCGCTCACGCTGCGCACGATCGCGAAGCACGTCGCGGCGGACTTCGCGCTCGACGCGACGTTCATGCCCAAGCCGGTCGAGGAGTGCGCGGGGAGCGGCCTCCACGTCGATTTCCGTCTGCCCGCGACGGCCGAGGAGGAGACGGCGCTCTACGTGGTCGGCGGGCTTATCGGACACGCGGCGGCGACGACGGCGATCTGCAATCCGACCGTCAACTCGTATAAGCGGCTCGTCGCGGCATGGGACGCGCCGATCTATACGGTCTGGTCGGAGCGCAGCGCGAACGCGCTCGTCCGCGTTCCACCCGGGCAGACGCCGGCGCGCATCGAGATGCGCAGCCCAGACCCGGCGTGCAACCCCTACCTCGCGCTCGCCGTGCTGATCGGCGCCGCGGCGGACGGTGTCGCGCAGCGCACGCTGCCCGGACCGGCGCTCGTGGGGTCGACCTACGACCTCAGCGAGATCGAACGCCGCGAGCGCGGGATCGGCACGCTGCCGAAGTCGCTTCGCCAGGCGATCGCCGAGCTCGACGGCGACGCCGTCGTGCGGGCCGCGCTTGGCGACCATCTCTATCACGCGTTCCGCGACGCGAAGCTCGAGGAGTACGAACGCTACCGCCGCGCGGTGCATCCCTGGGAACGCGAACAGTACCTGCGGCTGTGTTGAAGCCGACGCTCGCCGTCATCGTAACGGCGGTTTGGGGCGTCCTCCTCCTGCCGGGTCTGCTGGGCGCAGCGCTCTCGCCGATGTTCTTCGACGCCCCCGGTTCGATGGACAACCCGGCCGCTTGGGTGAACGCGCTCATCGTGGTCTCTTTTCCGGTCTTGTGTCTGCTCTCGATCGCCGGATCGTGGCTCGTGTGGAGTGTGCGCAGACGCGGCCCGACGCGGATATCGCCGTATGCGGCGATCGCGACGGCCGCACTGCCGCTGATCCCGGTCGCCTACTTCGTCGTCGCGATGGTGATCGCCACCGTCGGCGTGCTCTTCAGCGGCCAGCCGCTGGGCCTGCACAGCACGATCATCAAGCCACTGAACCATTAGGCACACATCGCCGCGGCCTCGCGCTTGAGCAGGCGCCAGGCGTGCTCGACGTCGGAACGCGTCGTGCGCAAGTTCCCGATCGCGAGCCGGATCGCATAGCGGCCGCGTATTTTCGTGTGCGAGATGAAGACCTCGCCGGTCCCGTTGACGGCCTCCACGACGGCGGCGTTGAGCGCGTCGAGCTCGGCTTCGTTCAATCCGGGCGGAGCGTAGCGGAAACACACGACGGAGAGCGGATGCGGTGCCAGGATCCCCCAGTTGGGCTCGTCGCGGATCCAGCGCGCGAGCTCCTGCGCGAGCGCGACGTGCGCGCGGAGGCGTTCGCGAATGCCTTGCGCGCCGAGACTGCGCAACACGAACCACAGCTTGAGCGCCCGAAACCGCCGGCCGAGCTGAAGTCCGTAATCCATGTAGTTGGTTGCGTCGGACTCGGGAGTCATCAGGACGTACTCGGATACGATGCTGAACGCGCGGCGAACGACCGCTTCGTCCTTCAGAAAGAGCACGGAGCAATCCATCGGGACGAACAGCCACTTGTGCGGATTGACGACCAGCGAGTCGGCCCGCTCGACGCCGTCGAGCAGTCCACGAAACTCCGGGACAATCGCCGCGATTCCCGCGTACGCCGCGTCGACGTGCAGCCAGACGCCGTGCTGGCCCGCGATCTCGGCGATCTCGAGCAGCGGATCGATCGACGTCGTCGACGTGGTGCCGACCGTGGCGACGATCGCCAGCGGCCGCATTCCGGCCGCGAGGTCCGCTTCGATGCTGGCCGTTAGCGCGTCGGGCCGCATGCGAAACGTCTCGTCGCACGCAACCCGCACGACGTTGTTGCGCCCCACGCCGAGCGCGATGGCCGCCTTCTCTACGTGCGAGTGCGTCTCGCCGGTGACGTACACGCGCAGCGGCGGGAGCTCCCGGCCGGCCATGCCCTCCTCCCGGATTGCGAGGCCGAGCGCCTCGCGTGCCGCGGCCAGCGCCGTGAAACCCGCCACCGAGGCCGTGTCGTAGATCACGCCTGTCCAGTCGCGCGGAAGGCCGAGGAGCCGGCCCAGCCAGCGCATCGTCACTTCTTCCAGCTCCGTCGCCGCCGGCGACGTGCGCCAGAGCATCGCCTTCACGTCGAGCGCCGCGGCCAAGGCCTCCGCCGCGACGGCCGCCGGCGCCGCGCTGGTCGCGAAGTACGCGAAGAAGCGCGGATGATTCCAGTGCGTCGTCGCCGGCACGACGATACGCTCGAAGTCGTCGAGTATGCGCGCGAGCGGCTCGGCTGATTCCGGCGCCTCGGCGGGCAGCACCGCGGCGACGTCGCCGGGTTTGACGTCGGGCAGCACGCGATGCTCCTCGGGGTGTTCGTAGTAGCGCCCGATCCATGCCGCAACGCGATTCAGGTCGTCGCGCAGTGCATCGCCTGAGTCCATGGCCTGGAGTGTTGGCGCCGTGCGCGGAGAAGGCCCCTACTTATGAAGTACCGGACGTACCCGAACAGCGACGTGACCGTGAGCGAGGTCGGCTTCGGCCTCTGGACGACCTCGACCGGTTGGTGGGGCGACAAGAGTGACGACGAAGCCGTCGCCATGCTGCGCGCCGCCTGCGATCGCGGCATCACGCTGTACGACGCCGCGGACACGTACGGCAACGGCCGCAGCGAGGAGCAGCTGGCCGCTGCCTTCGGCGATCGCCGCGACCGCGTCGTCTATGCGACCAAGTTCGGGTACGACTTCTCCGACGCCGACGCGACCAGGCGCGGACAGTCGGAGCTGCCGCACGACTTCTCGCCGGCCTTCGTTCGGAAGGCCCTCGAAGCGTCGCTGCGGCGCCTGCGCACGGACTACATCGACATCTATCAGATGCACAACGCGCGCATGGCGCAGATCGAGGACGACGCGCTCTGGACCCTCCTCGAGTCGCTCAAGCGCGAGGGAAAGATTCGCATGTACGGCGTCGCGCTCGGCCCTGCGATCGGCTGGCTCTACGAGGGCGTCGACGCGGTGCGAAAGCGCAACGTCGCCAGCCTGCAGATCATCTGGAACATCCTCGAGCAGTTTCCCGGAAACGAGCAGATCGCGGCCGCAAAAGGATCTAATGCCGACACGGGCTACATGATTCGCGTCCCGCACTCGAGCGGGATGCTGGAAGGCCACTATACCGCCGACACCACGTTTCCCACGGGCGACCATCGCCGGCACCGGCCGCGCGAATGGCTGATCAACGGCATCCAGAAGGTCGCGCAGCTGCGCTTCCTCGAGCGGTCCGGCCGGACGCTTGGCCAGGCTGCGGTCGCGTGGCTCCTCGCCGAGCCGCGCGTTATGAGCGTGCTGCCGAATATCTACGATCGCGAACAGCTCGAAGAGTTTGCCGCGGCGCCGGACGCGCCGCCGCTGGAGCCGGAGGAGCTCGCCCGAATCGACGCGCTCTACAAAACGAACTTCGGAATCGAGGAGCCGGCGATGGCGTTCAAGGGGACGATGAGACGGGAGGCGGCGCTGCGATGAAAATGGAGCACGTATCCACTCCTCACGCGCCCGAGCCGATTGGGGCGTATAGCCAGGCGATCGTGGTCGGCAACGAGCTTTACTGCAGCGGCCAGATTCCGCTCGACCCGCAGACCGGCGAGCTGGTCGATGGCGATATGGCGACGCAAACGGAACGCGTCCTCGAAAATCTCTGCTCGATCCTCTGCGCCGCGGGCTACGAGTGCGCCAACGTCGTGAAGACCACGATCTACCTCATCGACATGCGCGACTTCCACGCGGTCAACACGGTCTACGAACGCTACTTCGGGTTGACCAAGCCCGCGCGCTCCACGGTCGCCGTCGCGGCGCTGCCGCGCGGCGCGCGCGTGGAAATCGACTGCATCGCGCGCGACTAAAGAGCGCTACTGCGGGGCGGTCGATGCCGAGCCGGTGAGGCGCGCGGTCTCCTCCTTGGCGATCTCGGCGACGTCCGGATCGAGCGACGCCTGCGCCGCCTTGAGCTGCGCGAGCGCCAGCGCCTTCTGTCCCTGCGCAGCATAGGCGCGCGCAAGGAGATAGCGGACTCGGCCGTCCCACGGCGCGGCGGCAACGCCCTTGATGAGCGCGGCCTGCGCGAGCGAATAGAGACCGTTGTGTTCGTAGTCGATCCCGAGATTGACGTACGACTCGGGGACGTACGGATTGACCGCGATCGCCTGAACGTAGTAGGTCACTGCGCGCTTCCAATCGCCGTCGAGGTCGGCCAAATACCCGAAGTTGACGATGGCCTCCGGACGCTCGGGCTCGAGGCGATGCGCGCGCTTGAACTGATTGAGCGCGTCCCCGTTGGAGCCCGCCTGGATGTCGGCGACGCCGAGGTTATCGAGGCAGGCGTAGTTGCTCGGATCGATGTTGAGGCAATCGTTGAGATAATGGGTCGCCGAGGCGTGATCGCGGAGGTCGAGGTATGCCATCGCGAGACCGTTAAGCGCCGCGATCGAGTGCGGGTCCGTGTCGAGCGCACGCCGGAAGTAGATGATCGCGTCGAACGGACGATGGAGCGCCCCGTAGATCTCGCCCATCTCTTCTTGCACGTCGGCGTCCGTCGGGTTGTCGCTGGCGGTGTTAATCATGTCCGCCTCGTAGTGCGGCAAGTCCCCCTTGCGTAGATGCATGAGCACAAGGTCGCGAATTGAGTCGGTGCCCGGCAGCGCGCTCTCGAACTGCGTGATCGCATCGTCGATGCGATTCTCCGTCGCGTACACGACGCCGAGCCGATTGTGCGTCTCCTTGTCTCGCGGGTGCGCCGTGAGGAGCGCCCGATAGACGGCTTCCGCGCGATCGAACTGTCCCTGGCGGTAGTAAAGATCGCCGAGGAAGCGTGCGGCATCGGTAGCCTGCGGATGGGTCGCGACGAAGTCCGAGAGCTGGTTTATCGCAGCGTCCATGTGCCCGGAGGCGATCAGCTCGCGCGCATATTCGATGGCGGCCTGTTGGTCGGCGGTCGCGTGGGCCTCGACGGGGATGATGACGGTCTCGCCCATGTCGGCCCGGGCCGGGCCGGCTAGCGTCGACGCGAGCGGCAGCGCCAGCATCACGGCGAAAAGCAAGCATCGAATCATTAGGAGGTACCTCACCCTTACTATAGCGCACGGTGGCGCCCGCCGTGACGCTCGGACTACTGAGCTATTGCACGAGCGGCAGCACGTTGCTGGGGGTGATCGGATAGAAGGCCATGGCGATGACGGCCACGGCGCAGATCCCGGCGCTGACCCAGGCGAGCGGAACGAAGGGCCGCAGGTCGGCGGGCTCGTTCCCCTCCGGGCGCTCGTACATGGCCCGGATCACCTTGGCATACGCGTAGAGCGAGATGGCCGTTCCGACGATGAGCAGCGCGGCCAGCCACGGATAGCCGTTCTCGACGCTCGTCGCGAGGATCAGGATCTTCCCGAGAAAGCCCGCCGTCGGCGGCAGTCCCGCTAGGGCCAGCAAGAAGACGGTCATCGCGGCCGCGAGCCACGGCCGGCGGCGCGCCAGGCCGCGGTAACTGCTCAGGTGCGAGCCCTCCTCGGCCTCACCCGACAACGAGGCGGCTACCGCAAATGCGCCGAGGTTCATGAACGCATACGCCGCCAAGTAGTAAAGCGCGTAGCGCAATCCCAGCGGCGTGCTGCCGGCCAGCGCGACGAGGATGTAACCGATCTGCGCGATGCCGGAGTATCCCAGCAGCCGCTTGAGATCCGTCTGCGCGAGCATGCCGACGTTGCCCACGATCATCGAGATGCCGGCGATGATCCAAACCGGCAGCAGTACGCTCTGCGCGATCGTCGTGGGCAGCGCCGCATAGATGAATCGAGCGAAGACCGCCAGCGTGCCCGCCTTCGTCGCGACGCTCATGAACGCCGTGACGGGAAGAGGCGCGCCTTCGAACACGTCGGGCGTCCACGAGTGGAACGGCACGAGGCTCAGCTTGAAGACGAGCCCGATCAGAAACATGCCGGCCCCGGTCCAGAAGAGCGGATTGTACGCAAGCGACGGGCTGACGAAGTCCGCCAGCCGCACGCTGCCGGTTGCGCCGAAGAGCAGAGCCGCGCCGAACAGCAAGAAGCCGGTAGCGGTCGAGCTCAAGATCAAATACTTCAGCGCGGATTCGCGCGCCGTCTTGCGGTCGGACGCGGCGCACAGCGCGTAGAGACCCAACGAGAGCAGCTCGAGACCAAGAAAGATCATCAATAGGTTCGCGGCGCCGGCCATGAGCATGGCGCCGCACGCGCTCCAGAGCATTATCGCCGTCATTCCGGCGACGCGCTGCGCCGTGCCGATCGACGCGTACAGGATCAGCGATCCGGCCGCGGCGATCAAGATGATCTCCTCGAAGACCGTCGCGAATCCGCCCGTGATGAAGCCGCCGAAGAACGCGTCGTGATTGTGGCCGAACTGACGCGCCGCGAGGTATGCCGCGGCGGCGACGCCCAGCAACGCGATGCCGATCGACACGTCGCGCTGCTCGCGCTGCCCGGAAAAGAGGTCGGCGACGAGCACGAGCAACGCCGCCGCGGCGAGAACGCCGACCGGAAGGATCGCCGACCAGTCGGCTGCGGTAAACGGCGAGGTCATGGATGCAGCAGCGGCGCCGGATAGACGCCGATCAGCACGAGCGCGACGAGCAGCGGCGCGACCGCGAGCCCCTCGGCCCAGCCGAGATCGGGGCGGACCGGAACGTCGGCCACCGGCGGTCCGTTCATGATGTCCTGATACAGACGCAGCATGTACGCCGAGGCGAGCACGATCGCGACCAGCGCCACGATGACGGGCCACACGTAGCCTGCCTGATAGACGCCGATCAGGATGACGAGCTCGCCGACGAATCCCGCCAGGCCCGGAAGCCCCAGCGCCGCGAGCGCGGCGATGCACAACGCCCCGGCCAGCCGAGGATTCTTCCAGCCCAGGCCGCCGAGGCGCGCGAGCGAGCGCGTGTCCTCGCGCTCTTCGACATACCCCAATAGCAGGAAGAGCGCCGCGGAGAACAGCCCGTGCGCGACGATATAGACGAGCGCACCTTCGAGCGCGATGCGATTCCCCGATCCGACCGCGAGCACGATCAGCCCGAGGTGCGACAGCGACGAATACGCCACGATTCGCTTCGCGTCGGTCTGCACGAGCGCGATCACGGCGCCGTAGATCAACGAGATCGCGCCGAGGATCATCAGCGGCAGCGCGTACGCGTGGACGTACTCCGGCATCAACGCAAGCGCGATGGCGAGAAATCCATAGAGCCCGGCCTTCGACTGCACCGCGGAAACGACGGCGACCATCGGCGCCGGGAGGCCACTGTAGGTCGGCGGCATCCAGGTGTGGAGCGGCCATACCGGCGTCTTCACCAAGAACGCGAAGGCGAAGCCCGCATAGATCCAGCCTGCCCAGCCGCCCGCGAAGTGCGCGCCGGCGCGCCCGATGACGTCGGTCGAACCGTAGATCACGCCAAACGCCGCCGTCGCCAGCAGTAGCGTCAGTCCGCCGGCGAAGTTGTAGATGAAGTAGCGCCACGCCGTCGCCGGATGTTCGCCCCAGCCGATCAGCGCGAAGAAGACTGGGACGAGCATCAGGTCCCAGAACAGCGCGAAGACGAGCAGGTCGCGCGCAAAAAAGAGTCCGAGCATCGTACCCTCGAGCATCAACACGAGCGCCACGAAGTCGCGCGCGCGCGGGACGCGGGTGGCCGCGATCGCGCACGCCGTGCAGACCGCCAGCAACAACGCTAGCCAGAACGAGAGCGGCGTGGCGCCGAAGTGGAACGCCGCCGTAAACGGACGCGAGAGCCATCGGAAGCTCCACTCGCCGGTCCCCGCCGCCAGAAGCATCCCGAAGGTCGCCGCGGCAACCGCGGTTCCCGCGGCACGCGACAGCGACCGATCTTCCCGCGGCAGCAAGAACAGCAGCGCGCCGGCCGCTATCGGGAGCAAGATCGTGGCGAGAACGAGCGGCATCAGCGCGCCGCTCCGGCGATGGCGTAGTAAACGATAAAGCAGGCCGCGCCGAAGACCAGAATCAGCGCGTACGTGCGCACGAGCCCGGTCTGGAACGATCGAACGAGCGCGCCGAGCCAGCGCGCCCAGAACACGACGTCGCGCACCGCTCCATCGAACACGCGCGGGTCGAGGACGCGCCCCGCCGCGGCGCCCAGCAGCTGCGCCGGGCGAACGAAGATCAGGTTGATCGCGTCGTCAAAATAGAAGAGGTTTGTCAGTATCGCGGGCATCCGGCTCGTCTCGCGCTGCAGACGCTGCGTCGCGTCGGCCTGCGCGGCCGGGGTGGCGTAGCGTAGCCACGCAACGGCGAAGCCGGCTACGACCAGCACGAACACGATCGCTGAGGTGGCGGCTTCGGAGATCGCCGGGGCGCCCGCGGTCGCCACCGAACCGAACAGCGGCGCGAAAAATCTCGACCAGGCCGAGTTCTCGCCGCCGGCCATCAACGCGCCGCCGATTGCAACGCTCGGAACGACCAGCACGGCGACCGGCGCGTTCATGATCCACGCCGGCGCGTGCGGGTGATGCGCGTTCGGATCGGCATCGCCGCGATAATCGCCCAAAAACGCGATGAAGAGCAGACGGAACATGTAGTACGCGGTGATGCCCGCCGTGACGACCCCGACGGCGTAGAGCCACGGATGCCCGTGCTGCAGCACGCCGTAGATGATCGCGTCCTTCGAGAAGAACCCGCTGAAGCCCGGAACGCCGCAGATCGTGAGCACGCCCGTGAGCATCACCCAGAACGCGAACGGCATCCGCTTCCAGAGTCCGCCCATTTTGCGGACGTCTTGCTCGGCGCCGAGCGCGTGGATGACAATGCCCGCGCCCAAGAAGAGCTGCGCCTTGAAGAACGCGTGCGTGAAGAAGTGCGCTATGCCGCCCTCGTACGCGCCCACGCCGACGCCCATGATCATGTAGCCGATCTGCGACATCGTGGAGTAGGCGAGGATCCGTTTGATGTCCCACTGCGCCGTGCCGAGAATCGCACCGAGCAGCGCCGTGAGCCCGCCGATAGTTCCTACGAGCATCTGCGCGCTCACGCTCCCCTGCCAGAGCGGCGCGCAGCGCGCGACGAGATAGACGCCGGCCGTGACCATCGTCGCGGCGTGGATCAGCGCCGACACCGGCGTCGGACCCTCCATCGCATCCGGCAACCAGGTGTGCAGCGGCACCTGCGCCGACTTGGCGGCGGCACCGATGAAGAGCGCCACGCAGATCGCGAACAGCAGGGCAGGGCCGTAGGTCCCGGCGGCCGCAAACGCATCGCCGAACCCGATCGAATGCACGCTCGCGAAGATCAGGAAGATCGCGAACATCATGCCGACGTCGCCGACGACGTTCATCACGAACGCCTTGCGCGCCGCCGCGACGGCGCTCGGGCGCTCGAACCAAAAGCCGATCAAGAAATACGACGCGAGGCCGACGAGGCCCCAACCGACGAGCAGGCCGACGAAGTTGTCCTGCAGGACGAGCGTGAGCATCGCGAACACGAAGAAACTCATATATGCGAAGAACCGCGCGAACGCGACGTCGCCGTCCATGTAGCCGATCGAATAGAAGATGATCAGAAATCCGACGCCGGTGATGATGAACGTCCAGAGCAGCGACAGCGGATCGAGCAGCAGCCCGAAATCGAACCCCGGCATCCACGCAAAGAGAGGCTGATGCGCGCCGAGTGCGCCGCCCGCGTTCCGCGTAGCTGCGCCCCAGGAGAGCAGGGCCAGGACGAACGACGCGCCGACCAGCGCCGAGACCAGCCACCCCGCGAGCGTGCGCAGCTGCGGTCCGAACGCCCAACAGATCACGGCGCCGGCCAGCGGCAGCAGCCACAGCGCGACGACGAGCGGATAGGCGCCGGTCACGCCAAGCGTATGATGCATCATCCCGCTCTCCTGAACGACGGGGACGATAGCAGCCAGCCTGCACGCAGTGCCTTTGCGGCCGTTTGCTCGGCGCATCCGGCGCCTCGCTGCACTCGACCTCTGCGCCGCTCCCGCCCTCCGTGGCTCCGCGGCGCATTCACACGCCGCTCAGGCAACGCGTGCAGGCTGGCCGCTATCATCCCTCTCCCCTCCAACCTGCACGGGAAGTTGATCCGGGTTGGCGTTCCGTGAGCGAGGCGTGCGACTTTTTCGGGCCAGCCACGGATGGCTGCTTCAAAACTTTGTTTTCCCGAAAAAGCGCGCGAGCAGGAGCGGCACACGGAGGTGCCGCGACGAGCGTCCGAGCGATGGAACGCCAACCCGGATCGGCTACCCATGGAGCGTCCTTATGTCGTCGACGTCCACGTACTTCTGCGGTCGGAACGTCGTGACGATGATCGCGAGACCGATGGCGGCCTCGGCGGCGGCAACGGTGATGACAAGAAACGCGAAGATCTGCCCGACGTTCTGCAGCCAAGAGCGCGCGAAGGCGATGAGCAGCAGGTTGGCAGCGTTGAACATCAGCTCGATGCTCATCAGCATGATCAGCGGATTGCGCCGGACGATCACGCCGATGACGCCGATGAAGAACATGACGGCGCCCAGCGCGACGTAATCGCCGATCGGAATCGCCATCAGCCCTTGCCCTCGCGCAGGATCGCCTCACGCATCGCGCGATCGGCCTTGCGGTGGTCGCTTGGAGCCGGCTCGCGCATCACTTCGTCGCCCAGCGTGATGACGCCGATGACGGCAACCATCAGGATCAGTGCGGTGACCTCGAACGGCAGCAGCTGCACGGTGAACAGCGCCTTGCCGAAGTCGGCAATGCTGCCGAAGACGCCCGCGGTCCCCACGGCGCCGGCGGCGGGCGGAATCGCGCGCGGCGCGTGTGTTATGGCGTAGGCGACGAACGCAAAGGCCACCGCGACGAGGATGCCGCCCGGCACCCAGATCTTCGGCGCGCGGTTCGGTCCGGACGCAAACGGCGTAACACCGCTGTTCAGCAACGCGATGACGAAGACGAACAGCACCAAGATCGCGCCGGAGTAGACGATGATCTGGATCACGGCGAGAAATTCTGCCGAGAGCGTCAGATAGAGCACGGCCAGCGCCGCGAAGTTGAGCAGCAGGGCGACGACGCTATAGACGGGCTTGCTCGCGGAGATCGTCCAGACGGCGCTCGCGACGACGATCGCCGCCAACACCCAAAACGCCGCGATCATTTCTCCGGCGGCTCACGCAGCAGCGTGAGCCCCTTGCGCTGCGTCTTCAGGATCTCGCCGCGCCATGTCGCGTCGTAGCCGCGCTCGACGTCGGTCGTCGCCTTGATCTCGGCGACGCGTCCCAAATCGCCGGGGATGCCGCCTGGACGCTCGTCCGGCGAAGGGCCGGTTCCGGCGTCCGGCGGCACGAGAAGCCGGTCCTTCGCGTAGATGAACGAGCCGCGGCGATAGTCGGCCATCTCGAAACGCGGGGTCAACACGATCGCGTCGGTCGGACACGCTTCTTCGCACATCCCACAAAAGATGCACCGCAGCTCGTCGATCTCATAGCGGGCCGCATAGCGCTCGCCGGGAGAGCGGCGATCGTCCGGAGCGTTCTCCGCGCCGATGACCGTGATGGCGTTGGCCGGACAGACGCTCGAGCAGAGTTCGCAGCCGATGCAGCGTTCCTTGGCGTCGCCGTACCGGCGCAGCTCGTGAAGGCCGTGGAAGCGCGGGGCGTGTTGCTTCTTGCGGGACGGATACGGAATCGTCGGCCGCTTGCGGAACATGAATCCGAAAGTGATCGACAGCCCTTTTAGGATCGCGCCGACGTTATAGAGACGCTTTTTCGAAGCCATGCGATCCGCTTATCCCCGGTAGGCCACGACGACGGCGGTGACGATGAGATTGAGCGTCGCCACCGGCAGCAGCACCTTCCAGCCGAAGGCCATCAGGCGGTCGTAGCGCAGCCGCGGCAGCGTCGCGCGCAGCCACATGTAGAAGAACATGAAGCACGCAACCTTGATGACGAACCAGACGACGCTGGGGACGGCGGTCAGGCCGAACGGCGCGTTCCATCCACCGAAGAAGAGCAGCGTCGCGATGCACGAGACGGTCAGCATATTGACGTACTCGGCGATGAAGAACAGCCCGAAGCGCAGGCCCGAGTACTCCGTGTGAAAGCCGGCCACCAGCTCCGTCTCGGCCTCCACGAGATCGAACGGCGCGCGGTTGGTCTCGGCAACGGCCGTGATGATGTAAATGAGGAAGCCGACGAACTGCGGCAGCACGAACCACCAGCGAATCTGAGCGTGCACGATGCCGTCGAGCGAGGTCGTGCCGGCGAGGATCAACACGCCGATGAACGACAGGGCCATCGCGAGCTCGTAGCTGATCATCTGCGCCGTCGAGCGCACGCTGCCCAGCAGCGGATATTTCGATCCCGAGGCCCAGCCCCCAAGACAGATGCCATAGACCCCCAGCGACGTGATCGCCAGGATCAAGAGTATGCCGGCGTTGACGTTGCCGATCGCCCACGTCCCGCTCGACGACGAGCCGAACGGAATCACCGCGTAGACCGAAAACGCGGTAACCAACGAGATGAACGGCGCGAGCTTATAGAGGAGGCGATCCGCGGTCTCGGGCATCAAGTCTTCCTTGAGCATCAGTTTGGCCGCGTCGGCAGCCGGCTGCAGCAGCCCCCACGGCCCGACTCGATTCGGTCCCGGCCGCAGCTGCATCCAGCCCAGCACCTTGCGCTCCACGAGCATCGCGTACGCAAACGACGTCACAACGACGAACAGCAAGAGCGCCGACTTGATCAACACAACGATCCCCGCGGGCATCTATGAAACCTCTTCGCGCATGCGCGCGAGCCACGGATCGTGCAGCCACGTGCCGCCGCCGGACAGAATTTTGCTCGCCCGCCTTGCATTTGGGCCTGTACTGAGCGAAGTCGAAGTTCCTGTGCTAATTGCAGTCGAAGCATCCGCAAACCGGTCGTCGCCGAGTGTGAAATCCCGCGGCGGGTTGGCCACGTTAGCGATCACCGCGCTCTCGATCTCCCCCATCGCCGGCAGCGGCGCGCCGAGCTGCTCGGCGAGCGCGCTCAGCATCTCGAGATCGGAGAGCGCGACGTCGGGAGCCTGCAGCGACGCGTTGTTCGGCAGCAGGTCGCCCGCGAGATTGGTCGTGGTCCCATACTTTTCGAACGCGCCCTTGGCCGGCAGCACCAGCGTCGCGAGCGCGGCGGTGTCGGTCATGAAGAGCTCGCTGACGACGACGAACGGCGTGTGCTCGAGCGCACGCGCGACAGCCTCCGGATCGGCGGCGTTGCGCACCGGATTCGCGCCGAGTATCGCGAGCATCGCCATTTCGCCCGCGCGAGCGGCGTCGAACATGGCATTCGCGTCGCGCCCCGCGGGGACGGGTACGTAACCGGGACCGCTGTGCGGCAGCATGCCCATCGCCTCGGCTCCTCGAGCATTGCTCTGTTCGCCGGTGATGAACGTCGCGAGCTCCGGCACGCCGGATAGCGCCTGCACGTAGCCCTTGCCGATCGCCGGATCGACGCCGTCCCAGATCAGCGCGACGCGCGTCGCATCTCTTACCGCCTCGCGGGCCGCGTCGGCGTTGCGCGCGTGGACGATTCGCGCGCGGTTGCGCAGCGCCGCCTTCCGCAGACGCAGCCAGAACACAGGCGCGCGTTCGGCGGGGGGCTCACCGGCGACGACGATCACTTCGGCGCCGTCCACCGCCGACAGCGAGGCGCCGCGCGCACCGGGCGTCGCCTGACGCTGCAGGCCGGCGCGCCAGTCGAGATTGGCGACGCCAAGCGCACGAAAGACGTGCTGCAGCGCGAAGGCCTCTTCGTTGGTCAGCCTCCCGCCGCCGATCGCCCCGACGCTCGCGGGCCCCCGCGCGGCGATTGCGTGGCGTATCGCCTCGGCCCATAAGATGATTGCGTCGTCCCAGCCGATCTGGGTGAAGCTGCCAGACTTTCGGTAGAGCGGCTGCGTCAGCCGGTCCGGAGACTCATAGAAGCCGACGTTGTAACGCCCGCGATCGCACAGCCAGCCGTCGGAGATCGGATCGTCTTCCACCAGCATAGTCCGTAGCAACGTTCCGTAACGCACGTCCGCGAACTGTTGGCACCCGACCGAGCACTGCGTGCAGGTCGTCTTCGTCCGATTCAGGTCCCACGGCCGCGACTTGAAACGGTACGTCCGGGACGTCAGCGCGCCGACGGGGCACAGCTCCGTCACGTTTCCGGTGAAGTTATGCCGGTAGGGGCGTCCGCTCGCGGTTGCGATGATGTCGCGCGCCCCGCGCTCCTTGACGACCAGCTGTTGCTCGTCGGCGATGATGTCGTCGAAGCGAACGCAGCGCTGACAGACGATGCACCGCTCCTCGTCGAGGACAATCGTCGGTCCGAGGTCCACGGCCTTGGGCTTAGACAGCTTCGGATCGGCGACGTCGGACGTGCCGCGAGCGTACGCCATCGCATAGTCCTGAAGATCGCACTCGCCACCCTTGTCGCAGATGGGGCAGTCCAGCGGATGATTGACGAGAAAGAGCTCGAGCACCACCGCGCGCGCCTCCTCGACGCGCTCGCCGCACGTGTGGACGACCATGCCGTCCGCCGCCGGGGTGTTGCACGCGATCTGCAGTTTGGGCATGCCCTCGATCTCAACCATACAGATGCGGCACAGTCCGGCCGGTCCCAGCTTCGTGTGGTAGCAGTAGATCGGAATCTCTTGGTTGATGGTCTTGGCGGCCTCGACCAGCAGCGTCCCCTGGGGGACCGTTACGGGCACGCCGTCGATCGTGAGGTTGATCATCGCGCCACCGTCTCGGCGATCCGCGATTTGAAGGCGTCGGGAAAGCGCAGCATGACGGACTTTAGGAACGGCTCGATCGAGTCGCCCAGCGCGCACAGGTTCAAACCGGTGATCGAGCGCGAGACGCGCAGCAGCATGTCGTAGTCGCCGGGGATGCCGCGATGGTGCACGAGCCGCTCGAGGACTCGCTCCATCCAGCTGCTCCCCTCGCGGCACGGCGTGCACTGCCCGCACGACTCGTGCGCGAAGAAACGCACGAGATTATACGCCGCGTTCACGAAGTCGGTCGTGTCGTCGAAGACGACGAACCCACCGGAGCCGAGCATCGAGCCGGCCTTCGTCATGCTCTCGTAATCATATGGCCAATCCAGATGCTCATCGAAGATGCACGCGGATGAGCCGCCGCCCGGCTGCACCGCCATGAACGTGCGCCCCGGCCTTAGGCCGCCGGCGATGTCGATGATCTCGCGCACGGTCGTGCCGAGCGGCATCTCGTAGTTGCCCGGGTTGCGCACGTGGCCCGAGACCGAGACGATCTTGTAGCCCTTGCTGCGTTCCGTTCCGGCCGCAGAGAACCACTCCGACCCCCGCTCGAGAATCGGCACGAGATAGGCCAGCGTCTCGACGTTGTTGACGACCGTCGGCATTCCGTACAGCCCCTCGACCGCCGGGAAGGGCGGCTTGAGGCGCGGCTCCCCGCGCTTGCCCTCGAGCGAGTTGATCAGGCCGGTCTCCTCGCCGCAGATGTAGGCGCCCGCGCCGCGTTGCACCGTGATATCGAGATCGTAGTCGCTCCCGAAAATCTTCGAGCCGAACAGCCCCGCACGCCGCGCCTCGTCGAGCGCCGTGCTGAAGATCTCATAGCCGCGCTTGAACTCGCCCCGAATATAAATGTATGCGTGATGGCACGCGATGCCGTACGCACCGAGCAGCATGCCCTCGAGCACCAAGTGCGGCGCCTCCTCGAGGAGCATGTGATCCTTGAACGTGCCGGGCTCGGCCTCGTCGCAGTTACAGATCAGGTACCGCGGGTATTTGTCGGCGGGCAGAAACGACCACTTCTTCCCGGTCGGAAACGCGGCGCCGCCGCGGCCGCGCAGGCCCGACTTCTCGGCAAGTTCGAGAACGTCGCTGGGACGCAACTCGCGCACGGCGCGCTCCCACTGCTTGTAGCCGCCGCGCTCGCGATAGACGCCGATGTCGCGCAGATCGGCTTCGCCGATGCCGGCCGTCAAGACTTTAGTGACCGGCACGATTCGTCCGTTCTTCGATGGTCTCCACTACCGCGCGCGAGTCAACGACCGCGCGTTCGGTCGTGCGCCCAAACATATACACGTCGCGATTGATGAGATGGTCGAGCATGATCGTCCCGCTCGCGTCCCCGAGCCCGCCCGGGTTGTTGGGACTCTCAACCGCGACCGCCCCCGGCGACTTCCGCCCTTTGGCGATCTCCGCTTCGGCGACGACCGCCCACGTCGGCCCCGGGGTTAGCGTCTGCGCCATCGGCTCCACGGGATACGCGCCCGCGCGCATCGCCGCGAGCATCTCGTCAATCTTCTGCGGGGTCAGGTCGTACACGAACTCGAGGTTGACCTCCATGCACGTCGCGCGGTCGCACGCGGCTAGGCACTCCACCTCTTCGTACGAGAACAGCCCGTCCGGCGTGGTCTGGAGGTGCCCGACGCCCAGCTTCTCGCGAAAGTAGGCCATGATGTCTTCGGCACCGTTGATCGCGCACGCGAGCCCGCGGCACACCTGCAGCATGTACTTCCCCACGGGGCGGCGATACAGCAGCGTGTAAAACGACACGACGGCCTCGACCTCCGCGGGCGTGATCTCCAGCATCTCCGACGTCGCGTTCACCGCATCGGCGCTGACGAACCCCTGATGCTCCTGGAACACGTGCACGATCGGCAGCAGGGCCGAGCGCTTGCGCTCGTACTGCGCGATCAGCGCTTCGAACTCCGGCCGAAGCCGCTCGAGCAACGCCGCAAAAGCCTCAGCCATTCCTCGATACCTTCGGCTTCGACGCGCGACATGACGCCTCGGAACCGCTCGTCGCTCCGCCGTCCGGGCTCCGCTCCTGCTGCCCGGCCGCCTCGCTCCCGCCCTCCGTGGCTCCGCTCGGCGGTCCGAGCTTCCTCGGTATCACGTCACGCGGCTCGCCGCGTTGGAGCAATTTATTTTTAGGATTTTGCAACCTTGCTTTCGCTAAGAAAATTGCACAATTCCAATCAGCGATCGATGATTCGCGAGCGAAGTCGAGCGGGCGACGTGCCGTTCCGGCGGCGTGTGAATCGGCCGCGGAGCCACGGACGGCGAGAGCGGCCGAGAGGCCGAGCGAAGCCGAGCGCCGGATGCGCGAGGCGAGAGGCCGCGGGAACGGCATGTCGACCGCGAAGACCAAGCGGCAGAGAGTCATCGGTCGACCTCTCCAAAGACTGGATCGAGTGAGCCGATCATGACGACGAGGTCGGCGATGAGGTTTCCGGGCGCGATTCCCTTGAGCGCCTGGAGGTTGTAGAGGCTTGGAGGGCGCGTACGGACGCGGTACGGGCGGTTTTCGCCGTCGCTGACGATGTAGTAACCGAGTTCCCCACGCGGCGATTCGACGTTCTGATAGACGTCGCCGGGAGGCACGCGGAAGCCTTCGCTGATCAGCTTGAAGTGATGGATCAGCGCCTCCATCGAGAGCGCGATCGTCTCCTTCGGCGGCAGCGCGACCTTGGGATCGTCGATCATCACCGGCCCCGGCGTGTCCAGCCGCTTGCGCGCCTGCTGGACGATGCGGATGGATTGATCCATCTCGTCGAGGCGCACGAGGAATCGCGCATACGCGTCACCTTCGGTGCGCGACGGCACGTCGAACTCGTAAGTGTCGTAACCCGTGTATGGATAGGCCTTGCGCACGTCATACGCGACCCCGCTGGCGCGCAGGCTGGGCCCGGTGACGCTCCACTGCAGCGCCTCCTCGGGCGTCAGGACGCCGACATCGATCGTGCGATCTTGGAAGATCGGATTGGCTTGGAGCAGCCCGCGCAGCTCGCGCATGCGGCCGGGAAACTTCTCGATCAGAGCGTCGAGCCGGGCCAGGTAGCCGTCTGGCAGGTCGCCGTTGCAGCCGCCGACCCGCATGTAGTTCGGGTGCATGCGCGCCCCGCCGTTGGCCTCTTGGAGGTCGAGGATGTGCTCGCGCAGATCGAAGCAGTAAAAGAAGACGGAGATCGCGCCCAGGTCAATGCCGTGCGTGCCGAGCCACACGCAATGCGACGCGATGCGCGTCAGCTCCATGTCCATGACGCGAATAATCTGCGCTCGCTCCGGAATTCGATCGGTAATGCCGAGCAGCTTTTCCACGGCCAGCGAGTAGCAGAGCGCATTAGAGGAGGGCGCCAAATAGTCCATGCGCTCGATGACCGTCTGCGCCTGCGTCCAGAACAATCCCTCGGCGGTCTTCTCGATGCCGGTGTGCAGGTAGCCGATCTCCGGGTCGGCCTTCACGACGTTCTCGCCGTCGATCTCGAGGACGATCTGCAGCACGCCATGCGTGGACGGGTGTTGCGGCCCCATCGACAGCACCATCGTATTGTCGCCCTGGCTCACGACCTCCGGCGACAGCGGCTTCGCGTAGACGCTCACGACTCGCGGGCCCGTTTCACTTGCTCTTGCAGCGCCTCGAGCGTTCGCCCCGCCGGCGGTGTCCCCGCAACGACGTTGCTCTTGTTGGCAAACGCCGGTCGCGGGGCGCGCTCCCGCTCGGGCCCGCGCATCGGATAATCCTTGCGCAGCGGATGGCCTTCCCAGTCGCGCGGCATCTGGATTCGGCGCAGATCGGAATGCCCGTCGAAGACGATCCCGAACAGATCGTAGACCTCGCGCTCGGCCCAGTCGGCCGATTTCCACAGATCCATGACCGTCGGCAGGTGCTGGCTCGACTCGATGCCGCAGAGCACCCGCTTACGCGCGGGCGACCCGACGTCGGCGACGCCGGCTCGCACCGGCGCGAGCTGGAGCAAATGATATACGACGTCGAAGCGCGGCGTGCGGCGCAGGTAATCGACGGCGCCGAGATCCAGCAACACGGCGTAGCCGTCGCGCCGCAACGCTTCCAAGCGCTCGCGAAGCTGCGCCGACTCGACGCGCTCGATCGCGGCGTCGTCGATCGGCGGACGAAGGCTCGGCGGGTCGATCGCGGCTCCGGCGATCGGCGGATTCTGCGTGCTCGGCATGGCGTTCCTAAATCAGGGTCAAGTCAGGCGGAGGCCACAATGCCGCCGCGGCCGCCTTCGCGGATCTGCTGCTGAATGAGGTTGACGGCATAGAGCAGTCCGTCGGGCGTCGGCGGACAACCCGGCACGTAAACGTCGACCGGAATGATGGTGTCGATACCCTGAATGACGGCGTAGTTATCGAAGATGCCCCCGGAGCTCGCGCACGCGCCCATTGAGATGACCCATTTCGGGTCGGCCATTTGGTCGTATAGACGCTTCACCACGGCGCCCATCTTCTGCGAGACCCGTCCGGAGACGATCATGAGGTCGGCCTGACGCGGCGAGCTGCGAAAGACCTCCGATCCGAGGCGCGCGATGTCGTATTCCGACGACGTCGCGGTCATCATCTCAATCGCGCAGCACGCGAGCCCCATCGTTAGCGGCCACACTGACGAGCTCTGGGCCCAGCGGGCAACGTCGTCGACGCGCGCCAGCATGAACTGCCCGGGGCCTACCGCCATACGAAGCCGCCCTTCTTCCACACGTACGCATAGCCGATCGCCAGCACGACGATGAAGACGATCATCTCGAGCAGGCCGAAGACCCGCAACGCGTGCATCTGCACGGCCCAAGGATAAAACGACGCCGCCTCCACGTCGAACACCACGAAGAGCATCGCGACCATGTAGAACCGTATGGGAAAGCGTCCGACCACCGGCGACGTGGGCTCGACGCCGCACTCATAGGCCTCCCGCTTGTGCGCGTTCGGCTTGGCGCGCGCCAGCAGTCCTGGGAGGACCGTGAAGAACAGCGCCGCCGCGACCGCTACGCCGAGGAAGATTGCGACCGGACCGTACGGATTCATGGCTCGTTAGAAAGTTGTGACAAACCGTTGGTCTTACCTGTTGGGCCAGGGGGACGTTGCGCGGTCCGGACCGTACACTCGGGCATGCGGTACGCCGTTTTAGGAATGCTTCTGCTCTTCGCCCTGGGCGACGGCTGCTCGCCTGCGCCAAATGTCGTAGGCGTGCAAGACTACGGGAGCGTCACTGGGCGCGTTCTCGACGCGATGACCAACCGGCCGATTCCAAATGCGCTCGTCTCGGTCGGCTCGCTCTACGCGAGCCGCGCCGACGTGAACGGCGCCTTCACCTTGCGCACGGTAGCCGGCGATCAGACCGTTACCGCGCGCGCCGCCGGCTACTCCACGGTCAGCGCCGACACGACGATCAATAAGGACGAAACGGTGTCGATCGGCTACATCCGCCTGGTTCCGCTCACCGCGCCGCAGGGGCAGCCGACGCTTGCGCCGCCGGCGACGCCGACCCCGAGCGCTTCGGCCGCCCCGAGCGCGTCTGCAGCGCCCGCTGCCTCCACTGCGCCGGCCGCCTCCGCCGCGCCCAGCGCCTCGCCGAGCCCGGCCGTCCCGGAGGCTCCCTCAACTCAGACGTAGCGCGGCGAGATCCAGGTCGTACTCGATCGAGCGGTAGATGTCGTCGGGAATCTCGCCGGCCCGGCGCATCGCGACGATCGCCTCGCGTTCGGCCGCGAGTGCCTCTTTCTGAACCTTGCGATCGATCCGGCTCTCGCGCTCCTCGATCTGTCCGTCCTGATCCGACTTGCCGCGGAGCACGTCGATGCGCTGCCGGTACTCCTCGAGGACGCGATCGGCCATTTCACGCTCCAGCGCGCTGCGGTGCGCCCGATCATCCTGTAGCCGAGCGATCCCGGACTCCAGCGCGCGGATGCGCAACCCTGTCTCGCGCCGGTGACCGCGGCTGGTCTCCGTGACGCCGAGCCGTTCGATCAGCGGCCCGAGCGTAAGTCCCTGGAAGACGAGCGTGACGAAGACCACGCACACGGTGAGGAAGATCATCACGCTGCGCGCCGGGAACGGCTGGTCGCCGAGCGTGTACGGCAGCGATAGCGCGATCGCGAGCGACACGATGCCGCGCATGCCGGACCAGCCCAGCACGGCGACGGGCTGCCACGCGGGCAGCGGATCGCGCTCTCGCAGCCGCGGGTTGAACAAGCGCGTCAGGTACGTCGCCGGAAAGACCCAGGCGATGCGCACGAGGATCACGGTGACGCTGACGAGCAGACCATAGAGCACGTAGTCGCGGACGTGCGGCACGAGCGCCTCGAGAATCGACGGCAGCTCGAGGCCGATCAACAGAAATGCGAACGCGTTGAGCACGAACGTGAGCAGGCGCCACACGGAGGTGCCGAGCACGCGAGTTTCCGGATCGATGAAGCTCGCCGATCGGCGGCTGAGCAGGATGCCCGCGCTCACGGCTGCCAGGACGCCGGAGACGTGCAGCTCCTCCGCCGGCAGGTACGCGGCGAACGGCGCCAGCAGGAAGACGACGCTTGCGATCATCGCATCGCCGAATCCCAGTCGCCCGATCTGACGCAGGATGCCCTCGAGCAGAAACGCGGCAGCGATGCCCACGAGGATTCCGCCCGCCGCTACGACGACGAACGCGACGCTCGCGCGCGCCAGCGAAAACGTTCCCGACACCGCCGCCGCTATCGCGAAGCGGTAGAGTACGAGCGCAGTGGCGTCGTTCATCAGGCACTCGCCGCTGATGATCGCAGCCAGACGATTCGGAATGGCGAGCCGCTCGAAGATGGCCTCTGCCGCGACTGCGTCCGGCGGCGAGACGATCGCTCCGAGGGTGAAGGCCAGCGGCCACGTGAAATCGGGCAGCGTGGCGTGCACGACGACGGCGACGACAAGCATCGTGAAAATCACGAGTCCGACCGCGAGCAGCGCGATCGGGCGCGCGTTGCGCCGCAGGGCGACCCAATCCGTCTGCCAGGCCGCACTGTACAGCAGCGGCGGCACGACGAGCAGCATGATCGTGTCGGGCTCGACGTGCGGCCGCGGCAGATGCCGCGTGAACGCGAGTACGATCCCGCCGATCGTGAACGAAATCGGGTACGGTATGCGCAACCGTTTCGCGAGCACGGCGAGCGCCACGACCAAGGCTAGGAACGTGACGAGTACCGACGCCTGCGCCATCGCGCTGTCTAAGATTCGCCGTCGATCGGCTCGCCCGCGGCGCGCAGGTCCAGCGCGTATCCCGCGACGACCAGGTACACGCGCTGCGCGCTCTTGGCGAGGCGCTGCACCATTTTGCCCATCGCGTCCCGAAAGAGCCGCGCGGACGCGGCGACCGGGACGACGTCCCAACCGATTTGCTCGCTGACCACGACGACGTAAGCGGGCGACGCCAGCATCGCGTCGACGAACTGGGCCGCCTCCTCGTCGAGCTGGGCCGCGAGCACCGAGTAGTCGATCTCGAGCAGATCGATTCTGGCCGCGATGCGCGCGGCCAGCCACGTGCCGAGCGCGTCCACCAACAGGCACGCATCCGGCGAGGCCTCGCGAAACAGCGCGAGCTGCGCGTCGTGCGTCATGCCGGCTGTCTCGACAGTGCGCCACGACGCGGGCCGCTCGAGCACATGGCGCGTCAAGCGCGCGCGCCACTCCGCGTCCTCCGGCTCCCCGGCGGCCGTCGCGATGTAGGTTACCCCGCGTCCGCTCGTCGCGGCGAGCCGGACGCCGAACGCGCTCTTGCCCGAACGCACCGGACCGGTAATGAAGGTAACGGCCATCTGCAAAGTTCGTTCAACGGGGCGGCTTGCCGCCCCGTTTCGCCGAACTTCTACGGTTAGCTCATGCTCAACGCCTTAGCCATCGCAATCGGCATCGTCGTCATCCTGGCCACGCTCAACGACGCCTTTCAAACCGTAGTCGTGCCGCGAGCCACCGGAAGGCGGTTTCGGATCAGCTTCTACTACTGGCGCACGATGTGGCACCTCTGGCCCAGACTCGCGTGGCGCTTCTTCGGCGCCGACAGCGACCGGCGAGAGGACTTCTTCGCGATTTTCGCGCCGCTGATGCTCGTCTCGATGCTGGCAATGTGGGTGGCGCTGCTGATCTTCGGCTTCGCGCTCGTCTTGTGGGGATTGCGGAGCGGAATCGCGCCGGCGCGGGAGTCGTTCGGTACGATGCTCTACTTTGCCGGAACGTCGCTGCTCACGATCGGCTTCGGCGACGTCGTCGCCCGATCAGGCACCCCTCGGCTCGTTTCGCTCCTCGCGGGCCTCGCCGGCCTCTCGTTTCTCTCCATCATGACCGCGTTTCTCTTCGCGACGTTCGGCTCGTTTCAGCAGCGCGAAACGTTCGTGGTGACGGTCGGCGCGCGCGCCGGCACGCCGCCCAGCGGCGTCAACCTCTTGGCCATCGCGGGGTACTCGCTAACGCAGGAAGACCTTCCGCAGCTCATGCTCGACGCGCAGCGCTGGGCCGCCGCGGTCATGGAGAGCCATCTCGCATATCCGATGCTCGCGTACTTTCGTTCGAGCCACGACGATCAGTCGTGGGTCGGGACGCTCGGCACGCTGTTGGACGCGGCGACGGTGCTCATAACGACGGTCGACGGCGTTCGCGACGGCCAAGCCCGCATCTTCTACAACGTCGGCCGGCACGCGGCGATCGACCTGTCGCGATACTTCCGCCTCGACACCTCGAACGCGTCTGCAGGCATCGAGCGGGAGGAGTTCGAGCACGCGTGCGACCGGCTCGTCGCCGCCGGTTTCAAACTCTACGACCGCGACGAGGCTTGGAAGCGCTTCGCCAATATGCGGTCGTCTTACGCGCCGCAGCTCAGCGCGATGGCGGCGTTCTTCCAGATCCCGCCGCTGCTGTGGATTGGGGATCGCTCGGCGATTACCATCGGGGCGCACGGCGGTTTCAAAATCCGTGACCAGCGTCCGAGCGATGAAGGAACTTCTTGAGGTCGTCGACCGGGAGTGCGAAGCCGATGCTGGGCTCGTCGTCGAAACGCGACTCCGCGAGTCCGATGACTTCTCCGGTGTCCGTGAGAAAGACGGGCCCGCCGCTCTCTCCCGGCACGACCGGGAGCGTCACCTCGAGCGCGTCCTTACGAATGGAGGAGAGGCGCCCGGCCCCGAGTGACGTAGCCAAGCCGAGGCCCTCGTCGTAAAACTCGTCCGGAACGGGATAACCCACAAGGCCGACCTCGCGTCCCACATCGCCTTGCAGGTCGGGGGCAACGCCGAGCGCGATCACCGGGAGATTGCCGCGCGGAGTCCGCAGCAGCGCGACGTCGAGGTCCGCGTTCGAGGCGGCCACACGCACCGGCGCCGACCAGCGGTTAGAGACGGTGATGCGCAGGTCCCACGCGCCGTCGATCGCGTGTTGCGCCGTCAGCAGATCGCTTCCCCACGGTCCCGACGCGACTACGAACGCGGTGGCGTACGCGTCGTCGTAGCGATCTTTTTTGTGTTCGGGCGGCACCTTCATGGAGAGCAGCACGACCGCGGGGCGCAGCCGCCGTGCCGCCGTCACGAACGCGTCATCTCTGTGGCCTCCGCAACCGAAGGCTACAAGCGCGAGGAGCGGCGCGACGAGCGCGGCTACACGGCGCGTCATCGCCGACTCTCCGCAAGGTTCGTCAGCGCGGCGCGCAGCTCCGGGAGGCCCGCTCCGGTACGCGCGCTGACGTACAGCGCGTCGGCTTGTCCGGCGGCGTCGGAAACGAGCCGATCGGATTTGTTGAAGACCATCAGCCGCCGCGTGCCGTCCAGGTGCAGCTCGCGCAGGATGGCGTCGACCGCGCGGCGCTGACGAGGCCACTGCGGGTTGCTCGCGTCGAGCACGTGCAGCAGCAGGTCCGCCCCCTCGAGCTCTTCCAGCGTCGCCCGAAACGCATTGATCAGGTCCTCGGGGAGATCCGTGATGAAGCCAACGGTGTCGGCCACGCGCACGTAGGCGCCGGGCGCGAGGTAAGCGCGCCGAATCGTCGGGTCGAGCGTCGCGAAGGGTTGATCCGCCACGAGCGCGTTGCTGCGCGTCAGCGCGTTGAGCAGCGAGGTCTTGCCGACGTTGGTGTAGCCGACGAGCGCGACGAGCGGCTCGCCGCGCGGCGACGAGCGCCGCACGGAGCGCTGCCGCCGCACGCCTGCGATCAGCCGGCGCAAGACGGCGATGCGCGCCGCAATGCGGCGCCGATCGATCTCGAGCTTCGTTTCGCCGGGCCCGCGGGTGCCGATGCCGCCGCCGAGCCGCGAGAGGTCGGCGCCGGCGCCGATGAGATTCGACTGCCGGTAGCGCAGCTGCGCGAGCTCGACCTGCAGCTTACCCTCGCGGCTGCGCGCGTGACGCGCGAACACATCGAGGATCAGCATCGTACGGTCGACGATCGGCAGCGGAACGATCTTTTCGAGGTTATTGCGCTGGCGCGGACGGAGATCGTTGAGAACCAACAGCAGATCCGCGCGCAACTCGTGCGCGCGGCTCGCGATCTCACGAGCCTTGCCGCTCCCGACGAGGGTCGCCGGATCGATCCGGTCGCGGCGCTGGACGATGCGCTCCAGTATCTGCGCTCCTGCGGCCCGGGCCAACGCCTCGAATTCGTCGAGCTCCGCTTCGACGGCGCGGCGCTCGACGCGGCTGTCTACGGCGACGACGATCGCGCGCTGCGTCATCGCTGGGCGAGCGGAGCGATGCGTTCCTGGAGCCGGCGAATGCCCTCGTTATAGCTCGGGCCCGGCCGCTCCAAAACGTCCGGATCCACCGCGTAAACGCGATCCCGGCGCACGGCTCGCAGGCTGCGCCACGGCTCGCGGTCCACGAGCGCCTCGAGATGCGTTGCCGGATCGGTGACGAGCAGATCGGGCTGATCGCGCAGGAGCGCCTCGGCGCTGTACTCGCCGTACGCCGCCCGCAAGTCCTCGGCCGCATTGCGTCCGCCCGCCAGCGCGATCAGCTTGGTGATGTACGAGCCGGAACCCGCCGTCCAGATCGGGCCGCTGCCGAGTACGACGAAGACGCTGGGATGGCGCGCGAAGCCGGCTGTGCGATCGTACAGCGCCGCGGTCTCGCGCTGCAGACGCGCGATCTCGGCATCGGCTTCGCGTCGACGCCCGGTGAGCGCGCCGACGGTTCGCAGGTTCGAGAAGATCTCGTCGTACGTGTCGTCCGCGAGCAGGTAGACCGGAACGTGCGCGCGCCGCAGCGGCTCCACGAAGCGGGCTTGCGCCGGTATCCCGATGACGGCGCTCGGGCGCAGCGCCACGATCGCCTCGGCGTCGACGCTGCTCGCATCCGCCACGCGCGGCAAGCGCCGCGCTTGGGGCGTGTTCGTGTACGCTGAAACAGCCACGAGCTGTTCGCCGGCGCCGATCGCGTACAGGTCGTCGGCAAACGACGGCATCAGCGCGACGACTCGCCCGGCGGTGTGCGAGGGCCGCACCCGTTGGTCGTCTGCGCCGTGGGCACCGCAGCCACCCAGCAGCAGGGTCAACGGTACGATCGCGATCCAGGGACGCATTGAAGAGGCCTAACGAGTACGGAGCCGCGCGCGCGCCGACCTCTGAAGGAGGCCGCGCGTCTTTCCGGCAAGTGCCCCTATCACGTTTGCGCGGGAAGCCGGTGTGAGGCCGGCACGGTCGCGCCACTGTATGCGGGGAGCCGCCCGAACGCCACTGTCTGACAACGGATGGGAAGGCGCGGGCACCGGCGATGAGCCGCGAGTCAGGATACCGTCGCAGACGCTTTAGCATAATCCGCCTCGCGCTAAGGAAGGGATTGCGATGGTTCCAATACTCGCCGCGATACTCGCGGCTTCCCCGACGCCGTCGGCATCGCCGACGGCCGTACCAGAGATCGCTCACGTTGTTACCAGCGACCGCGGCGCCGAGTCTGCCGCGCGCGCCGCTCGAACGACGTACGTCGTCACCGCCTCCCAGATCGCCCGCGACGGCGACGTCACCGTCGCCGACGCGCTCGCCCGAGTTCCCGGCGTCAACGTGGTGCCGTACGGCGCCTTCGGCTCGCAAGTGGCAATAGGTATCCGCGGCAGCTCGTCGCAGCAGGTGCTCGTCTTGATGGATGGTCTGCCGGTTGCCGGCGCGCAGATCAACGACGTCAATCTCGAAGAAGTCTCCGTGAGCGGAGTCGACCGGATCGAGGTCGTCGAAGGGGGCGGCTCGACACTCTACGGGTCGGCATCCATCGGCGGCGTCATCAACATCATCACCGCGGCGCAGCCGCCGCGCAGCACGGCGGTAGCGTCGACCGGATCGTTCAATCAGCAGACATACGCGGTTATGACGCCCTTTCTTTCGTTCTCGCGCACGTACGCCGCCAACGACTACTCTGTACTCGGCGCGCCGAACCGGCAGAACGCTCAGGCCGGCTTGACCGCGCTCAGCGCCCGCTATACGCATGCCGTCGGCGCGCTGGACCTCACGCTCGCCGGCAACATCGACGACGCGCAAGCGGGAGCGCCCGGCGAGCTCGACTTCTTCTCGCCGACCAGCGAGGCGAACAACGTCGATCGCAACCTGCGTCTCGTCGCGCAGCACAAGGGCGCGCGCTCGACGACGTCGCTCGAGATCGGCGACTCGTCGGAAGATCTGTCGTACACCTGCAATACGCCGGTCGATCCCAGCTGCCCAAACGCGTCTTTTCCGACGCCGGCTCCCGGGATGACGTCGAACCCTCCCTACGCGCAGGTGCTCTACGACCAGCGCTGGATGGCGAGCCTGCGCAACGTCGCGGGCGACGATCGCACGCGCGTCGTGTATGGCGTCGACCTGATGCGCGGCGTCGCGCGCGTGGACCCCGGCACCGGCGGCGGGTCGCCGCTCGCCGCCGACAACGCGCCGATCTTCGACGCGTACGCTCAAACCGCCGCGTACGTTCAGTCGCAATGGTTTGCGACCAAAGGCAGCGAGATTTACGCCGGGCTACGCGCGGAGCGCGACGGCGGCGTCGGCGGCGCGTACTCGCCGTCCCTCGGCGGCATTCTGCATCTTCTTCCCACGCTGACGCTACGTCTCAATGCCGCCACGGCGTTCCGGGCACCGACGGCCGAGGAGCTGTACTATCCCGGGTTTTCCAACCCAAGTCTCCAGCCCGAGCGGACGCGCGTCGGCGACGCAACCCTCGCCGCGCACGCGCCGTGGGGAGATCTCGAGTTCGGCTGGTTCACGACGAGCGGAACGAACCTCATCGTGTCGCCGCCGCCGACGTACGTACCGCAAAACGTCGGGCACGCTTCCATCCAAGGTCTCACACTCACCGCCAAGGCGCGCACGTTCTACGGATGCGTCGCCAGCCTCGGCGTAACGAACTTGTATCGCGCGCAAGACCTCATCACGTCGTCGCGGCTGTCCGGACGCGGTCCGGTGTTCGCCGTCCGGCTCGCGCTGCAGTACGAGGCTCCCGCCAACCGCCGCTTCGACGGGTTCGCAATCGAAGCGTTGACACAAGGGCCGCAAGAGGCTCCCGATCCGTTTCTCTCACCGGCTTATGCCGTCTATCAGCCGGCGACATTTACGAACATCGACGGCTACGTCGGCTACCGATTGACGCCGGCGCTTATCCTCGCGCTGCGCGGCTACAACCTCGGCAACGACCGCTACGCGCTCTATGCGGGGTATCCGATGCCGGGGCGCTCGCTGCGCGTGGAGCTGCGCAGCAGGTAGGTAGACGCGACGTGAAGGCGCTGACGCTCATCGCGATTCTGGTGGCGGCCGCGGCGGCGGGCATGCTGGTCGGCGGGACGCCGCTGCCGGCAGCGCAGATCGCGTGGGCGCTCGCGCACCCGCACGCTTCGGGCGTAGTCGGCGCGATCGTATGGCAGCTGCGCCTACCGCGCGTGTGCGTCGCGGCGACGGTTGGGGCGTCGCTCGCGCTATGCGGCGCGATGTTGCAAGGCCTGCTCCGCAACCCGCTGGTAGATCCGTACCTGACGGGCGTGAGCGCGGGCGCGGCGGCGGCGATCGCCGTCGCGATCCTCGCCGGCGCATCGCCCGCCGCAACGCCCGCCGTCGGCTTCCTCGCCGGACTTGGCGCAGCGCTGCTCGTGGCGGCGTTGGCGCGACGCGGCGGCGGAATCGACGGCACCCGGCTGATTCTCGCCGGCGTTTCGCTGTCGACGCTCTTCGCCGCCATCGTCACGCTCGCGGTCGTTCGCGCGCAGTCCGGCGATTACGCTAGCACCATCGTGGCGTGGCTGGCGGGATCGATGGCGGGTCGCGGCTGGCGCGAGCTCGAGACCGTCGCGCCCTACGTGACGGCCGGGGCGGTTCTGGCACTGTGGGCTGCGGCGCCGCTCAACGCGCTGCGCGTCGGAGAGCTGCGCGCCCGCTCCGTCGGCGTCGGCGTCGAGCGAGCCCAGTGGATCATCCTCGCGGCATCGTCGCTACTGGCCGCGAGCAGCGTCGTGCTCGCGGGACTCGTCGGCTTTATCGGGTTGATCGTGCCGCATCTCGCGCGCCGTCTCGTCGGATCCGATTCGCGTGTTCTCCTTCCCGCGTGCGCCGCGATCGGGGCCACGCTGTGCATCGTCGCCGACGCGGTCTGCCGGCGCATCGTCGCCCCGGCCGAACTTCCGATCGGCGTCTTGCTCGCGTTTATCGGCGTGCCAACGTTCTTGTATCTGTATCTGCGCCCCGCAGTTCGCTCCGGCTCGGGCGTGCGCGGTTGATCGAGCTACGCGGCGTCGGACTGGGCATCGGCGGCCACGACTTGCTTGCCGGTATCGACGCACGCGTCGAGACCGGCGAGTTCGTCGCCGTGCTCGGGGCGAACGGAGCGGGGAAGACGACACTACTGCGCGCCATCGCGGGACTGCATCCGGCCGACGGGGGGGCGATCCTGCTCGACGGTCGTCCAAGCTCGCGGCTCGCACCGCTCGACCGCGCCAGGCTCGTCGCGCTCGTAACGGGCGACGAGGTATTACTCGACGCGCTCCGCGTGCGCGACGTCGTCTCGATCGGCAGGTTTCCGTACCATCGCTGGTGGGAGTGGCGCGAGCGATCGAGCGACGAGGCGGCCGTGGCGCGTGCACTGTCGGCTGTGCGAATCGAGGCGCTTACGGAGCGCCTCTTTTCGACGCTCAGCGCGGGCGAGCGCCAGCGCGTCTGGATCGCGCTCGGCCTCGCGCAGGAGACCCCGATCGTGCTGCTCGACGAGCCTACGAGTCACCTCGACGTACGCGTGGCGCACGAAATTCTCGCGCTGCTGCGCGGGCTGACGCGAGCCGGCAAGAGCGTCGTCTGCGCACTGCACGACGTTAACGAGGCGGCCGCGTACGCGGATCGGATCGCGTTGCTGGGAGACGGAACGCTGCTCGCGATCGCTCCGCCGGAGGAACTCCTAGTGGGGTCGCTGCTCGAGCGCGCCTACGGCATCGCAATGGAACACGTACGCCTGCCGGACGGGCGGCTTCGCGTGTTCGCACGAGAGGCCGTCAGTGCGTCATCAGACGCACATCGGAACCGAGCACCCAGCGCGTAAGGCCGTGCTGCGGGCCGTTCGAGATGACCACCCCGATCGCGTCATCGGGCGAGCGAAAGATCGGCGACTCCACATAGCCCGCGACGCACGTGACCACGACCGCGCGCGTTCCCGGCGACACGAGCAGCGCGTGGGGCAGCATGGCCTGCGCCTCGTCGAACGACGCCGCATGGTATTCGCGGAGGCGCTCGCGGGAATCCCAGACCAGCACCGACGGATCGTCGGTCGTGCTATACAGCACGACGTGCTGGCCGCGATGCAGCCGGCAATCGGCCGAAGCGGAAGCCAGCGTTGCGGCTAGGAGCATCAGCAGCGCGAGAGCGGCGTTACGCATGCGGCTCCGAACTCCCGACGCGGATCGCCAGCACGGCCAGATCGTCCCGCAGCCGATTGCCGGCACGGCTCCGCACCTGCGCGACCAGCTCGTCGGCAAGCGCCTGCGCGTGCGGACTCGCGCGCTCGATCAGCTCCATCGCGCCGCGCTCCGTGAGTTGGGCGCCCGAGCGATCGCGCACCTCAGTCAGGCCGTCGGTGGTCAGCACGAGCGTGTCGCCGGACCGAAGGTCGATCGACTCGCCTCCGAACGGTTCGTTCATCACGCCGAGCACGGGTCCGGTGATCGCGAGGCGCGAGACGGCCCCGTCGCTGCGAAGGTACGCGCAATCGTGACCGGCGCTGCCGTACTCCAAATGGAACGTGTTCGTGTCGAGCACACCAACGAACATCGATACGAAGAGATATGGGTTCCCGACGGCCCTGGAAAACGCGTCGTTGAACTCGTCCAGGATCGCCGCGGGGTCGCTCTTGCGCAGCGAGATCGCACGGATCATGAATTTGATGAAGGCGGTCAGGACGGCCGCATCCACGCCCTTGCCGCTGATGTCGGCGATCAGCACGAGCGCCCGGTCCTCGGAGAGCCGGTAGACGTCGAAGATGTCGCCGCCGACCGCCATGTGACTCGTCGCCGAGAGATACGCGCTCCCGACCTCGCAATGCGGCAACGGCACGGACTCGCTGCGAAACGCCCGCTGCAAGATCTTGCTGACCGCGCGCTCCTCTTCCAGCTCGCGGTTGAGCCTCGTCCGGTACGTGTTAAAGAGTATGGCGAGCAGGCCGAACACACTCACCCAGAACGCGCGCACCCACGACGACCGATCGAGCTGCTCCTGCGTGCTGTGCACGAGGGCGGCGTCCGTGTTCGCCAACGCCTGGCGTATCGCCGCGACAGTCCCGGTCTCGTAATCCGAGAAGAGCTTGTTGCGCTTGTCGAGCTCGTCGAGGCGCTCGCCGGGATGGCGCAGGAGGGGCGCTGCGACTTCCCTGCGCCATTCGGATTGGAGATGGGCGTAGGTTCCGAGCAATTGTTCTGCGGCCGTAAGGTGCTGGGCGCGGAGCGTCTGCCGAATCGCGCTCACCGTGGCGTCATATCCGGCCGCGGCCTGCCGATACTGGCTTACGTAGAACGGGTCGCGCGTGAGAGAATATCCGCGTAACGAGTTTTCTTCGTCGATCTGCAATCGCAGCAGCTCTTCCAGATCGATCTGAGCCTGCTGGATCTGCGACTGGCGAGTAAATGTGCTCGCAATTTGGCCTCGCGTCTCGAAGCTTCCCTGCACCGCGAAGACGAGCGTCAACACCAGGAAAACCGTCAATAACAGCGTCCCGGTGACGCTCGCGAGCGGAGCGTTTTTCATAAAGGCGTCACACGGACCCGGTCGAAAAACACTACGCCGTGCACGGTCTAGTCGAGCCCACGATATTCAAATCCTACGACGTTCGCGGCGTTTATCCGTCCCAGCTCGACGAAGACGTGGCCTACGCCATCGGGCGCTGCTTCGTGCCCCTGATCGGGTCGAATGGAACGAGCGTCGTCGTCGGACGCGATATGCGTCCCTCCGGCGAGCGCCTCAGCGACGCTTTCGCGCACGGGGTTTGCGACGCCGGGGCTGACGTGGTCGACATCGGCATGGTCTCCACCGACGCTCTGTATTTCGCGGTGGGCCGGTTTTCGTTCGACGGCGGAGTGATGATCACGGCCTCGCACAATCCGGCCGAATACAACGGCATGAAATTCACGCGCGCCGCGGCGCAAGCGATCTCGCTGGAGACGGGGCTGGCGACGATTCGCGAGCAACTCGTCGCGCAAGCCCTTCCGCCGAAGGCGGCGAAGCCGGGCAACGTCGCGCGGCGCGACGTCTTGGACGATTTTGCCGAGCACTGCCTCTCGTTCGTCGACCGCTCCAAAATCAAGCCCTTCAAGATCGCCGTGGACGCGGGCAACGGGATGGCGGGAGAAACGATCCCACACATCTTCAAATTCCTTCCGTGCGAGGTCGTGCCGCTCTACTTCGAGCTAGACGGCACCTTTCCGAATCACCCCGCCAGCCCGATCGAGCCCGAAAACATGCTGGATCTGCAGGCCGAGGTGCGCAAGCGCCGCTGCGATCTCGGCGTCGCTTTCGATGGTGACGCCGACCGGATGTTCATCGTCGACGAGAACGCCAACATCGTCGACGGCAGCACCGTCACCGCCCTGGTGGCGCTGAGCATGCTGAAGAAACATCCTGGAGCGAAGGTTCTCTATAATCTGATATGCAGCCGGAGCGTGCCCGAGCTCATCGCAAAAGCCGGCGGCGTGCCCGTGCGCTCGAAGGTCGGCCACTCCATCATCAAGGCCGTGATGCGCGGCCAGGACGTCGTGTTCGGCGGCGAGCACAGCGGGCATTTCTATTTTCGCGATAATTGGTACGCCGACTCCGGAATGATCGCGTTGCTGTTGTGCCTCGAGCTGTTCGGCGAGGCGAATATGCCGGTCAGCCAAGCGATCGCCCCGATCGACACTCGCTTTCGCTCGGGCGAGATCAACACCCAGGTCGCCGACGTCTCCGCGAGGCTGCGCGAGATCGAGGAACGTTACGCCGACGCCGTCATCGATCACCTCGACGGCGTCACGATCTCCTACCCGAGTTGGTGGATGAACGTGCGGCCGTCCAACACCGAGCCACTGCTGCGTTTGAACGTCGAAGGCGAGACGCGGGTGGTCATGGAGCAGCACCGCGACGAAGCTCTGGCGCTGCTCCGAAGCTGAGGCCGCGCTGTCAAGAGGGGCGTTTGCGCGCGCCCCGTCGAAGGCCGTTTTGCGATGTCCGGACTGACTCTTGGACCAGCTTTCATCGCCGTGGGCGATGGAACGTCGACGTTCGGACGGTTAGAAATAGAAGACGGGCGGATCGCGGGCGTGCTCGCCGCCGACGGACCTGCGGACTACGCATTGCCACCCGGCACGAGCATTGCTCCGGGCTTGATCGATCTCCACACCAACGGGGCGAGCGAATATTCGTTCAATCGCGATCAGGGCAACGCCGTCGGCGTCGCGTGTACGGAGTACGCGCGAATGGGGGCCACGGGCTTCGTGGCCGGCGTGATGACGGCGCCGTGGGAATCGATGCTGCACGCCGCGTCGGAGATCGTCGAGGCGGCCAACCAGCTGGAGGAGGACGTCCCGCAGGGCGCGCGTTGCCTCGGCGTTCACTTCGAGGGACCGTTCCTCAATCCGAAGTTTCGCCGCATTCACAATCACGGGTGGCTCCTTGATGCAAACGCGGCGCGCGCCCAGGAGATGCTGGATGCGTGCAAGGGCGCGTGCCTTCTCGTCACGATGGCGCCGGAGGTCGAGGGCGCTAGCGACGCGCTGCGCGTCTTCGTCGAAAACGGCGTCGTCTGCTCGGCGGGCCACACGGCGGCGCGCTACCGCGAGGGAATGCTGGCGATCGGCCTGGGCTTCCGCTCGTTGACCCACGCCTTCAACGGAATGCCGCCGCTGGATCATCGCGATCCCTCGATCTTGGCAGCGTTCATCCAGGATCGCCGCACCCTCGTGCAGGTCATCTGCGACGGATTTCACGTGTCGCCAGTTATGATCGATATCCTCCATCGCACCCTCGGCGACCGCGTCGTCCTCGTGACGGACCACATGCCCGCCACGGATCCCGGATACCACATCGAGGGCGGCGTGATGCGTTCCGCCGAAGGCACGATCGCCGGCAGCGCGCTGCGCATGGATGACGCGCTGCGCAACTACATGTCCTACGCGCAGATTCCGTTCGCGCAGGCGATCGTCGCGGCGACGTACGCGCCGGCCCGCCTGATCCGGCACGAGGCGGAACTCGGACGCGTCACGCGCGGAGCGCGGGCCGATCTCTCGTTCTGGGACCGCGACTACCAGGTCATCGGGACGATGGTCGGCGGCCGCTTCGTTTACAACACGCTCGAAGTCGCCGCTTAGGGCGGATTACCCGAGCGATTCGGCGGGGATTTCCCGGCTCGCGCTCGCTGCCTTCGCCTCGTGCGCGGCCGACCGCAGCATGGTGATCGCCGCGTAGAGCACGACGATCACGACGAGCCATCGCACCCACACGAGCGGCAGCGATTTCACTAAATAGGCCGCGATCAGTACGCCGGGTACGCCCCCGATCGTCAGCCCGAGCGCGGCTCGCATCGAAAACGCGTTGAATTTGATGAATCGCAGGCTCGCCACGGGCATCAGGAAGGCGCAGGATCCCATCATGATCGGAAACGCCGCGATCGGGTTCATGCCGAGCAGACTCACCATGATCATGCACGGCGCGTACAGGCCGATGCCGATCGTCATCAGCGCACCGAGGCAAAAGCTGATGAAGACTCCGATCCCGAGGCGCGCGCCCTCGAGGCCGAGCGCCGTGCCGCTCAGCCCGAAGTGGCTTCCCCGCAGGTTGCCGAGGACAAACAACACCGCCGCGGCCACGAGCGCCGTCCCCATCCCGATCTGCACGTAGCGCCGCGGCAGGCGGGCGACGAAACCGGCGCCGAGCCAGGCGCCGACTATGGAAGCCAAGATCAGCAGCAGCAGTGTCGGCGGCTCGACGGCAACGATCACGATGAAGATGGCGGCCTCGGCGATCGTGGGAAGCGTGTGTCCTACGTTGAGCGTCCCCGGTATCTTCTCATCGGGAACGAAGCGCAGAAACTTGTAGAGCGACGTCGTCGTCGCGAACGAGCCGATGCCGAGCGTATCGAAGAAGTTCGTAACGAACCCGATCGCGATCGAGATCGCGGCCGAAAGAGGGCTGGGGAGCGCCACGCGCTGCCGCGGCAGGGCGCGGATCAAAGCGACGATCGTCACGATCGCCACGATGACTAGCCCGACATACAGGACCGCCCGCTCCGTCATCGCTTCAGACGGTACGCCCATAAGCGGCCGCGGCCTGCAACGAAGAGCGTATTGCCTTCGAGCGCGAGGCCTCGGCCATACAGCTCGGATGGGACGAAGAGTCGCCCGAGCTTGCGTCCGGTGCGCACGTCAAATGCCGCAACGGCGCCGTTGGCTTCCGCAACCAAAACGACTCCGCGCCAGATGACGGGCTCCTCGTAGATGCCCTCGGTAGCGACGCGCCAGAGCACGCTTCCGTCATCGGAATGCAGCGCCACAAGCTCGCCATCCGTTGGGCTGTGGAAGAGCGGAACGATGATGGTGCCGGCGCTCGCGGCCGGCGTTCCGATCGATTGCATCCAGTGCGTCGCCGCCACCAGCTGGCGCTGCCAGAGAACCGCGCCGGTGAGCTCGTCCAGCATGACGTACCGCGAGTTCTTCAGCGTCACGCCGACGCCGGGAATTGGACCGCCGTGCGACGCGATCGCGAAGAGCCCGGGGGCCGTGAAGACGTCGAAATCGTTCGCGTCGTGGGCGAGCAGCTGCGTCGCCCAGCGCCAATGCCCCGAGCGCGCGTCGACTGCGATGACGGAGTCGGTGTACGGATCGGGACCAGGCGGCGGTACGCTCATCGGGGTGGGGTTTCCGCTTCCGACGAACACGATGCCGCGACCTGAGTCGACGGCGGGAGTTCCGGAGATGCCGCCGCCCGTGCCGCTATACCGCACGGGAGAGAAGGACCATACCGGAGCGCCCGTCGACGCGTCAAGCGCGATCTCGCGACCGGCATCGGTCGGCCGATCGGCAATCACGTCGATGCTGAAGAGCACGCGCCCGGCGGCCAGCGCCGGCGAGGCGAAGGTGTCGTCGTTTTTGGCGATCGAGCAGATTCTCCGCTGCCAACGGCGCGTCCCATCGAGGGCGTCGAACGCCGCGGCCTCACAGCTGCCGCTGACCGCGTAGGCAACGCCGCCGCGAACGACGACCGAAGAAATTACGCCCCGCGGGTTGCCGTACGTTTCGTCGGGATTGGCGCCCAGCGACGCGCGCCAGCGCACGCGTCCGTCGCGCTCGTCGAGCGCAAGCACGTCGCCGGGTGTCGTGCCCTCGTAGACGATGCCGCCCGCGACCGTCGGAATGCCGAGAAACCAGCCGCGCTCCGCGTGCGTCCAGAGATGCATGAACGCGACGGCGAGCAGCGCCAGCATCGTCACCTAGGCTTTCGGCACCAAGCTCCCACGAGCCCGATCCAAGGCACGACGGTATTGGCCTCGGCGACTTCGTCTTGCAAACGCTCCGCAAGAGTCTCCAAGTCGCCGAGCGCTTCGTACGAGAGATTGAGCCTTTCGATTTGGGGCAGGACACTTTGAACGCAATCCGACGCCCACCGCGTGAAGTCGGGATCGCATCCCAGTTCCATCTCTAAACCCATGCGGGGCGCAGGCAGCCCGGCTTCTTGGAATGCTCGGTGCAACTCAATGCCCATCTCCAAATTCACGCCAGCGCGAACGGCCGCCTCGTGAAGCAATGAAATCGCAGAGCGCCAGAGCGGCACGCGCGCCGAAAGCGCTACAAACGGGGCCCACGATCCTTCTTGAAAGGCGACGATGCCGCCGGGGCGTACGACTCTCGCGACGGAACGCAACGTGCTCACGGGGTCGGGAAGAAACTGTAAAACGTAGCGTCCGACCGCGGCATCGAACGATTCGCCCGTCGTATACTCGTCGATATCGGCCCGAACGAATTCGATGTTTTCCAACCCCGCTTCAGCCGCACGAGCTCGCGCTCGTGAGATCGATCTCGCATCCCGTTCGACCGCTACGACCTTACCCGAAGGACCGACGATGAAAGCGGCGAGCATCGCTACATCTCCGACTCCCGAGCCGACGTCTAAGACGTGTTGGCCGGCTACTATTCCGGCGTCACGAAAGAACCGTTCGGTTACCGGCGCCAGGCGATTCGCTTGTCGGATAAGCCGCGCGCTTTCCGCGTCGGTATACCCGAGATGATAAGCAGCCGGTCCTTCCATCGACCCTTCTACGCGCTACGACGCCGCGAGCTCCCGCGTTGCGGCCGCGTTGAAGTAGGCAGCCCGCGGGTGGTGCATGACTATGGCCGCGGTGGATTGCTCGGGTATGATTTGAAACGCCTCCGTGAGCGTCACGCCGATCTTCGCCTCGGCGTCGAGCATAGCAAAGACAACCTCGTGCTGGCGCAGGTCCGGACACGCGCCGTAGCCCCACGAGTAGCGCTTTCCACGATCGTTCTCGAGCCCCAGCTCGCGCCGGATGCGGCGGTGCGTGTACTCCGCGAGCGCCTCGGCCGACTGCACGGAAAATCCGTGCACGAAGTACGACTCGCTGTAATCACCTGCGGCCTGTAGTGCCGCGGTGCGCTCCGTCGCGCTGCTTCCGACCGTGACGATCTGCAGCGCCACGACGTCAGTAGCGCCGCGCTCGTTCGGGTCGCGCAGGTAGTCCGCGAGGCTGAGGTGCTCGCCGCCGATCTGTCGCGGAAAAGTCATGCGCGCGATCTCGCGGCTCGCATCCCGCGGGTCGAACAGGATCACGTCGTTGCCGAGACCCGCCGCCGGGAAATAGCCGTACACGACGCGGGGCTGAAGCAGGCCGTTTTTGAGCGCCTCGGCTTGGTAGCGGAACAGGCGCGGCGCGAACTCCTCGGCGACGATCCGCTCGAACGCGGCGCCTTTGACGTTCGAGGCGCCCCACGACAAACGATAGAGGCTGCGCAGATCGAAGCACGGCCACACGTCGCTCAGGTCTATGGAATCGAGCGTTCGCGTTCCCCAGAAGGGCGGTTCCGGCACGTCGGCGCGCTCGCCCTTGACGAGCGAGGGTGGCGCCGCAACGACCGGTGCGGCCGCGACGCGCCGGCTCGTGTGCGCGGCAACGGCCTCGCGCTTGGTGCGCTCGAGGAGATCGGCGCGTCGCGCGGCGTCTCCGGTGAGCGCGTCGACGAGATCCAGGCCCTCGAAGGCGTCGCGCGCGTAGAACAGACCGGGCTCGAAGAACCGCGTGCCGGCGTCGAGCAGCGCGATGCGCCGGCCGAAGTCGCGGTTGATCGCCGCGCCGCCGACGATCACCGGAAAGTGCAGCCCACGCGAGTCCTGTTCCTCGACGCAGATCGGCATCTGTTTGCTGGTCGAGACGAGCAGCGCCGAGAGTCCGATCGCATCCGCGCCGACCTCGACCGCCTTCTCCAGAATCACGTTCATCGGGACCTGCTTGCCGAGGTCGATGACCGTATAACCGTTGTTGGCCAAGATCGTGTGCACGAGGTTCTTGCCGATGTCGTGGACGTCGCCGAAGACAGTTGCGAGCACGACGGTGCCCTTCGTCGCGCCCTCGCGGCGCTCGAGAAACTGCTCGAGATGCGCGACGGCCTTCTTCATCACCTCGGCGGACTGCAGGACGAAGGGCAGGATCAGATCGCCGCGGCCGAACCGGTCGCCGACGTCCTTCATCGCCGGCAGCAGGATCTCGTTGAGCACTTCTACCGGCGTGCGCTCCCGCAGCGCCTCGTCGATCTTCGCCTCGATACCGTCCTTGCGCCGACGGAGGATCGCCTGATGGATGCGCTCCTCGACCGGGCCTGCCGGCTCTTCGGCGTGCGCCTCGTTTGACGAGCTCGCACCAGTCTCGTTGGCCTCGAAATGTTCGATCAAGCGCGTCAGCGCGTCGGGGCGGCGGTTGAAGACGAGGTCGTCGCAGAGTTCCCGGACCTGGGCGTCGATCTCGAAGTACGGCGTGATCTCCTTGGGATGCACGAGCGCGCAGTCGAGCCCGGCCTCGACGCAGTGATGCAGAAAGACGGAGTTCAGCGCCGCGCGCGCCTCCGGCTTCAATCCGAACGAGACGTTGGACACGCCGAGCGACGTCAGCACGCCCGGCAACGCGCGCTTGATGCCGCGGATCCCTTCGATCGTTTCGATCGCCGAGTCGCGGAACTCTGCCTCGCCCGTCGCGAGCGTGAAGGTGAGGTCGTCGAAGATCAAGGCCCCCGGCGGCATCGCGTACTCGCCGACGGCGATGTCGTAGATGCGCCGCGCCACCTCGACCTTGCGCTGCGCGGTCTTGGCCATCCCATTCTCGTCGATCGTCAAAGCGACGAGCGCCGCGCCGTGCTCGCGTGCGAGCGGCACAACGGCGTCCATCTTCGCACGCCCCGCCTCGAGGTGCACCGAGTTGACAACCGCGCGCCCCGGATAGTTTTGTAGCGCGACCTCTAGGACTTTGGGCTCGGTCGAGTCGATGACCAGCGGCGCTTCGATCGACTGCGCGAAGCGGCGCACGAGCTCGCGCATTTGAACGTCCTCGTCGGGACGCTCGGTCAGCGCGCAGCACACGTCGAGCAGATGCGCTCCGCCCTCGACCTGTTCGCGCGCGACCAGCACGATGTCGTCGTAGTTCTCCGCGAGCAGCAGCCGCTTGATCTTACGCGAGCCCTGCGAATTGATTCGCTCGCCCACGAGGAGCGGTCGCGGCTGTTGTTCCAGCGAGACCGCGGTGATCGCGGAGGCCGCCTCTTGAGGGCCGTCGAAGGCGGCGCGCCGCTTGGGCTCCACGGATGCGACCGCGGCACGCAGCGCCCTTATATGCTCGGGCGTCGTGCCGCAGCACCCGCCGACCGCATTCACGCCGAAGTCGCGGATGAAAGCGGCCAGCTCTGCCGCGAGTTCCTGCGGGCCTTCGGGGTAGATCGTCTCGCCCTGCGGTCCCATCAGCGGCAGGCCCGCGTTGGGAACGACGCTGACGAAGCAGCGCGCGTTCTCGCACAGGTAGCGAATCGAATCGCGCATCTGTGCGGGACCGGTCGAACAGTTCAGTCCCACGACGTCGACGTTGAGGGCGTCCAGCGTCGCGCAGACCGCCCGGATGTCCGTGCCGAGAAGCATGCGCCCTTCCGTGATGAGCGTCGGCTGGGCCTGAATCGGCACGCGGCGGAGGCCGCGGGCAAACTCGAGCCGGATTCCCGCAATGGCGGCCTTTAGCTCCAACAGATCCTGCATCGTCTCCAGCAACAGCAGGTCGACTCCCCCGTCCACGAGCGCGCGTGCCTGCTCCGCGTAGAGATCGCGCAGTTGCTCGTACGTTATCTTCGACAGCGAGGGATCCGACGAGGAGACCAGCATACCGGTTGGGCCCATCGAGCCGGCCACGAAGCGCGGCCACGCCGCGGTCGCGACGGCATCGCACGCCTCGCGCGCGAGCGTTGCCGCGCGCAGGTTGATCTCGCGCGTGCGCTCACCCAGGCCGTACTCGTCGAGCTTGAGCCGCGATCCCGTAAACGAATCGGTCTCCACGACGTCGGCGCCGGACGCCAGATAGGCTTCGTGTATTGCGCGGACGACGTCGGGACGCGTGAGGACGAGCGTCTCGTTGCAGCCGCGATAGGCCGCACCGCCGAAGTCCTCGTCGGACAGATCGAGCGCCATGAGCTGCGTGCCCATCGCACCATCGTAGATCAACACTCGCTCGCCCAGCAGGCGCAGATATTCAGACATCAGGAGATACTCGCTTTTTCCACGGCGCCGGGCGAAACTCGGACCTCGCCCACGACGCGCCCGGCCCGATTATACACGCTGGGCGCGCCAAATCGAGTCAGGGCGGCCGCCTGAGCGCCGTTCAGCACTCCCAGGTCGCAGAGGGCGGCGACGGTCGACGGGCCGCGCGCGCGCGCCGCGCCGTCGCGAACTTTGGACACGTAGCCGCACTCCTGCGCGATCGCCGCGATGCCGTGAACGCCCTCGGCGCCGGCCTTCGCCGCGACGCTTCCCTCCGCCGCGAGCATGAGCTCGGTGTCGAGCTGCCCAGTGCCGGCGACGTATTGCGGATGCGCGACCATCGCCTCGCGCACGGCGCGTAGGGCCGCGGCCGTGCGCTCGTCGATCCCGTGCAACGACGCGAGGCGTGCAAACGACAGCGCCGCCTTCTTCAGACTCGTCGCGTAGACTGGAATGCCGCAGCCGTCGATTGCGATCGGCCACCTCGCCGCGTCGTCGTCCGAGAGGCGCGCGCAGAACTCGAGTATCCGCCGTTGCGCCGGATTATCGGCCCGCAAGTACGTGGCCGGATCGGCGCCGGCGACCTCGCAGAGCGCCAGGATGCCGGCATGCTTCCCGGAGCAGTTGTTGTGAAGCACCGTCGGCTCTTCTCCGGCGCGGCGCAGCGCGTTCGCGGTCACCTCGTCGTATGGCCACTGCGCGCCGCACTGCAGCGCCGAGGGCTGCATGCCGATCTTGCGCAGGATCGAGCGCACCGCGTCGACGTGAAACGGCTGTCCGGCATGCGAGCCGGCCATCACCGCAATCTCGCGCGCGTCGAACCCGAATCGGTCGCCGGCGCCGGCTTCGATCACCGCCGCGGCGATGAACGGTTTCGCGGCGGAGCGCAAATAGACGGGAGCCTCGACGTCGCCCGCCTCGTAAAGCGTCGCCCCGCGCGCGTCCACGGCACAGGCCGAGACCTCGTGTACCGACTCGACCAAATCGCCGCGCGTTACCTCGACGACCAGCGGCTGATTCAAACCAGCGCGGGCTCGACGATCGTCGCTTCCTGTTCGGAAAAAACCGGATTGCTCAGATAACGTTCGCCGGTGTCGCAGCCGATGGTCACGATCGTCTTACTTTTGGATTCCGGGCGCGCCGCGACTTGGAGCGCAGCCCACACGTTCGCGCCGGTAGAGATGCCGACCAGCATGCCTTCTTCGCGCGCCAGGCGGCGCGTCGTCGCGATCGCGTCGGCATCCGTGACGCGAATCACTTCTTCATAGACGTCCGTGTTGAGCACCTTGGGCACGAAGCCCGCACCCGTTCCTTGGATCTTGTGCGGGCCCGGCTTCCCACCGGAGAGCACGGGAGAAGCGTCGGGCTCGACGGCGATCATCTTGACGCCGGGCTTGCGCGACTTGAGCAGCTCGCCGACGCCGGTGATCGTTCCACCCGTTCCGACGGCGGACACAACGACGTCGACCGCGCCGTCCGTATCGCGCCAAATCTCCTCGGCCGTGGTGCGCCGGTGGATCGCCGGGTTGGCCGGATTCTCGAACTGCTGCGGCATAAAGTATTTTCCCGGAGCGCTCGCGAGAATCTCGTTGGCACGCCGCAGCGCGCCGGGCATTCCCTCAGCGCCGGGCGTGAGCACGACTTGAGCGCCGTACGCCTTCAGCAAATTGCGACGCTCGATCGTCATCGTATCCGGCATGACGAGGATCAGCGGATAGCCCTTCGCCGCGGCGACGAAGGCCAGCGCGATTCCGGTGTTTCCGCTCGTCGGCTCGAGGATCGTCATACCTGGAAGCAGTCTGCCGTCGCGCTCCGCGCCCTCGATCATCGCGACCCCGATGCGATCCTTCACCGAGCCGGCGGGATTGAACGATTCCATCTTGACCAGCACCGTGGCCGGAAGGCCCTGCGCCATCCGCGGAATCTTGACGAGCGGCGTGTTGCCGAACGTGTCGGCTAAATTCTCATAGATGCGTGCCATAGTACCTGCTTAACCCCTGCGAGGAAAGGGCCGTTTCAGCGCGGGAGGCTTTCGGAACCTCCTTCTCTTACTATCACCGACCATGCGCCGGTCCGCAACCGCCGCCCTAACCCTCGCGGCCGCGCTTCTGCCGGCGGCGGCCGAAAGCGCACGCAGCGGGCAGACGCTCTCGGCAGCGCTCGCTGCGATCGCCGCCTACGCTCCCGCCGCTATGCGCTATCAAGGCACCCCGGGGCTCTCCGTCGCAATCACCGATCGCACGAAGACCCTGCGCGTCATCACGCTGGGCTACGCGAACGTCGACGGGAAGACGCCGGTTACGGCGCGGACGCGCTTCGCGATCGGCTCGATCACCAAGTCGATGACGGCGCTCGCGCTCCTCGAGCAGCACGACGCGGGCCAGATCGACCTGAACGAACCGGTGCAGCGGTATCTTCCGTGGTTTTCAATCGACTCCGGAGGGACGCCGGTCCTCGTTCATCAGATCCTTTCGCACACCGCCGGACTGCCCGACGACTACGCCGCCGAGATGGGTTACGTGTACGACATCGTCGCGCTGCGTGCGGCGAAGACGCTGTTCGTGCCGGGCACGTCGTGGTCGTACTCCAACGACGGCTATGCCGTTGCGGGCGCGGTCGTGGCGCGACTGGACGGGCGCTCGTGGCCGGACGCGCTTCAGGATCGCGTTCTCCAGCCGATCGGAATGACGCACAGCGTGCCCGTCTATACGCCGGAGTTCATGGCGGACGCAGCGGTAGGCTATCAGTTCCGCGACAACGACCGGCCACCGCCGCTGCAGCCCGCGCTGGTCGCCGCGCAGCCGATGGACTTCGTCGATCCGGCGGGCTCGGTGCTCTCGACGCCGGAGGACATGGCCGCCTACATGCGGTTCTTTCTCAACGGCGGCAGGACGAGCAGCGGAACGCAGCTCGTCGCTCCCGCGACCTTCGCAGCGATGACGTCGCCCGACACGCTCAAAAACGGCAAACCCGCCGGCTCGCCGGGCGTCGTGCTGACGGAGGCGCCGGCGTTCTACCGGCAATACGGATACGGGCTCGCCATCTTCAACGACGGCGGCGACCGGCTGATTGGGCACACCGGCGGATTCTCCGGGTACACGGCGTGCATGCAGATGAATCTCACGCGCGGATTCGGCGTCATCGCCTTCGCGAATCTTGTCGAGGCGCCGCTGCATCCATGCGCGATCGTGCTCTATGCGATGCGGGTGCTGCGCGCGCAGAGCCTCGGGCAGCCCGTTCCCGCGCCGCCGGCCGCGCCCGACCCGGCGCACGTCGACCGGCCGGGCGATTACGCGGGAGCGTACACGTCGGCCGGCGGAACGCTGCTGCGGGTCATCGCGGCGCGCGACCGGCTCTTTCTGATCGACGGCGGCAAGCGCAGCGCGCTGTATCCGCGCGGGGACGACAGCTTCTGGGCTGACGACCCCAAGTACGCCATGTTCTTGCTCGCGTTCGGGCGCGACCGCGGCGGCAGCGTCGTCGAGATGAACTACGGCTCGCAGTGGTTCGCCAACGCGCTCTATCGCGGACCGCGCTCGTTCACCTACCCGGCGGAATGGTCCGCGCTGGCCGGCAGGTACGAGAACGTGTTTTTCGGCGCACCGCAGATCACGCGCGTCGTGATCGTCAAGGACCGGCTGACGCTCGACGGCGTCGACGAGCTCAAGCCGCTCGGCAACGACGAATTCGCGTTGGGTACGTCGGTCGTGCGCTTCGAAGACTACGACGGAAATCAGCCGCAGCGCCTCAGCATCGACGAGACCAACCTCTACCGCGTAGAACTGCCCTAGCTACCGATGTCCCACAAAAGCCCGAGGTCTTTTTTCGAGAAAGAGCGGAACGCGATGAGCGTCTCGGTCCCGATGATGCCGTCGAGCGCGGCGACGTGCTCGGTGACGAGGTCGTTGAGCTCTTCGTGCTGCCGGATCCGCGCGACCGCGACCAGGTCGTAGGGTCCCGCAACGGAGTATACCTCGGCGATCCCCGGGATCGCGAGCAGGTCCTCGGCGATCGTGCGGAGCCGCGGCCGCTCCACCTCCATCAAAATGAACGCGGTGACCATCACGCGGAACCCGCGCGGGCCAGCAGGGCGCCACCGCAGTTCGGGCAGCGAGCGTTCATCTCAGACGAACAGTCCGCGCAGAACGTGCAGTCGTACGAACAGGCCCGGGCCTCGCTTTCGTCTCGCAGCGCCCGGCCGCAGCGCTCGCACGAGTTTTTCATGAGCACACCATTACGGGATCACCAGGGGCGCCCCCTGGGCTAGATCACCTTACGCTGATGAAACGTTACCATGTTCCCCTCGGTGTCGTTGATCATTGCCATCCTGCAAACGGGCGTTTCGCGCTCCATCAAAATCGGGATGCGCCGCTCCTTCACGGCCTCGATTGCCGCATCCAAGTCGTCGACCGCAAACAGAATGCCGTTACTGGGTTGAAACGGCATCACGCGCCCTCCCCCGCCCCACAAACCGAACGTCGTTCCGTCCGGGAGTTCGTATTCCGCGCCACGATCCTCCGGATAAACTTTGGTAGGCTCGAGTCCAAGCACATCGCGGTAGAACGCAATCGCGCGCCGCGCATCCTTAACCATGTAGCCGCTGAGATCCAGCCCCGTTACCGTGAAGCGGCGTTGTTCTCGCATTAGAACTCCCTCCGAAGCAGGAATTACGTTAAGGCTAACACTCGCTCATGACCTTCTAAGGAGAAGGCGCCTCCCGTTTGGTCGCCCTCAGAACAGGGGACACCTAATCGATGCTTCCAAAGAGGATGAAGGCCGCGGTCGTCGATCGTCCCGGTCCGGCTGAGAACATTCACATCCAGAGCGTTGCCGTACCCAAACTCACGCGTGGGCACGTGATAATTGCACTGGATTATGCCGGTGTTGGAATCTGGGACGCAGAGCTGCGCTCGGGAAATTGGGGAACGATTCGGCGAGGCACGATCTTGGGCATCGATGGGAGCGGCACGGTTGCCGCTGCGGCCTCGGACGTGAAGCGCTTAAGAGTGGGCGACCGCGTGTACGCCTACAGCTACGCAAATCTAGTTGGCCGATTTTACGCGGAATACGTTAGTGTTCCGGCGGACAGAGTTGAGCGCGTGCCGGCCCAGCTCGAACAACGGATCGCGGGCGCCATACCGTGCGTCGCAATAACGGCACAATCCGGACTCAGGGCCCTCGAGACGAAGAGTGATCAAGATCTCCTTGTTTTCGGCGCAAGCGGCGGCGTCGGCTCATTGGCGGTATGGCTTGCAGCGAACGTTATTGGAGCGAGCGTGACCGCCACTGGGCGCCCCGACGCACGCCAATACGTCCGCCGGCTTGGGGCCGTCCGCGCGATCGATCCGCATTCACCTGCCCGTGAGGCTGCGATAAAGCGGGCCGCACCGACAGGTTTCGATCAGGCTTTTATCACAGCCGGCGGCGAAGATCTCTCTCCCTTCTTAGCCCACTTGAAATCCGGCGCACCGCTTGCATTTCCCAACGGCGTCGAGCCAGAGCCGCATGCAGAGGGCCATAGCGCTTTGGCCTTTGATGGCAAGACGTCACGCACAGCGTTCAAGGATTTGAATAAGGCGATTGGCTCTCGGACGATCCCGCTTCGGGTCCAGGTGTTCTCGCTCGAGCGCGTGGTTGATGCTCACCGGCGCATCGAACGCGGACACGTCATCGGCAAGATCGTCCTACGCATCCATCGGTAATTTCGGCCCTATTTATTTTTGAAGCGAGCGACGCGCTTTTCGTTGTACGCGGCGAGGCCTTCTTTGGCGTCCTCGCTCTTGAAGAGCAGCGACTGCAGCTCGCGCTCGAGCGCGAGCGCGTCTTGCAGCGGGAGCTCCGCGCCGGTCTGCACGCTGCGTTTGATGTGGCCGACGGCCATCGGCGCCTTGTTCGGCGAGCAGAACTGCTTCGCGTAATCGGCGATCTGCTCGCGGAAGTCTTGCGCGTCGCCCTCGAAGAGGTCCGTGAGCATGCCCCACTCGAGCGCCTGTTCGTAGCTCACCGTCTTGCCCGTCGTCATCATCTCAATCGCGCGCGACTTGCCCACGAGTCGCGCGAGCCGCTGCGTGCCCCCGGTGCCGGGAAGGACGCCCAGCGCGACTTCGGGCAGGCCGATCTTGCCGGCATCTTTGCGCGCGAAGCGCAGGTCGGCTGCCATCGCGATCTCCAGGCCGCCGCCGACGCAGTGACCGTTGAGCGCCGCGATCACGAGCTTGGGCGTCTGCTCGAGGCGCGCCAACGTCTCGTTCGCGTGCAGGCAGAACATGTACTTAAACTCGGGCGTCACCTGGTTGAGCATCCCGATGTTCGCGCCGGCGGAGAAGAACTTCTCGCCCTTGCCCGTGAGGACGATGACTTCGACGTCGGGGTCGAATCGCGCGTCGAGGATCGCCTCGTCGAGCTGTCGCATCATCTCGTGCGTATATGTATTGGCCGGCGGGTCGTCCATCTCGATGAACGCGACGTGACCGTCCTTCCAGTAGTTGATGACGCGCTTGCCGGATAATGGGCGATCTTCGCGTCCAAACGGCGTTTGCTGCGCCTTTCCGTCGACCGTTGTGCTCATGCTAGTTTTCCTTTAGGTGCGATCCAGTTGGGATCTTTGAAGTATTCCTTGAGCTTGGCTTCGTCCGCCTCAGTCGGGAGGACGGTGGGCGCGTACGCCTGCCACTCCGCCTCGCTGAGCTTGCGCCCGTCGACGCCGTAGCGTTGTCCCGCGAAGTCGCCGATCTTACGGTTGAACTTCATGTCGGCAAGGTAGAGTTTCGTCTCGCTCGGATTGACTTCGTTGACGCGAGCCACGGTCGCCAGCGCCTCGTCGTAGAACTGCCGGCGCGCGCGCTCGTTGAGGTGCTCCTTGTCGGGCCGCTCGCCGGCTCGATCCTCGTCGACGCGTCCCTTGATGCCCCACGTATAGGCCCACTGCGCCGAACCCGAATGGTCGGTTCCGAAGAGGTCGAGCGAGCCGGACGACCATTTGTTATAGTACTTCTGCTGGATCTCGACCGGAATGACGCCGGCGTTCGCGATGCGCCGCAGGCCCGTGATGCCGGTGCCCATGTGAAACGACTCCTCGCGCAGCATTGGTCCCATCGACGCGGCCAGTGGAGCGAAGCTGGAATGCGAGAGCATGGTGAGCTGAAACTTCCCGTCGCGATCCATGAAATTCGTGTACGCAAAAAAGTCGAGCCAGTGGGTCACGTCGTCGTTGAACGCGTTGAGCAGGCGATTCTTCTTGCCGAAGGCCCGCCGCTCGAGCATCTTCTGCGCCTCGATCTTTCCTTCGCTGCCGAAATGTTCGACCATCAGGTGACACATCTGATAGCCGTGGCGCGTCTCCTCGACCATGATTCGCACGAGCGAGGCGAGATCGTACTCGCTCGGAGCGTTGTTGACGAGAAAGCGCTGCTGTTCGTTGGAGGCGAATTCGGTGTCCCCCTGATAGACGACCATGTTCAGCACCGCGTCGCGCATCCGCTGATCCGGAATCTCGCGGACCTTCTCCCAGCGCCTCTCGCCTTGAAAGTCGCCGAAGTATATCTCGGGTGTCGGGAGCTCGCCGTATTTCGCCTCGAAGCGATACCCCGGCATGAAGCGGTCGACCAGTTCGCGGTCGAGACCGATGTCGCGCCGCCACTCGTCCAGCATGGCAATCCAGTCGTCGAACGTCGCTATTCGATTCATTCTGAGCCTTCCGATATAACGGTTTTCTATCGAGCGGAGAGAATATCGTTATACTAAGTGGAATCGGGACTGTCAAGGCCAATCACGCGGCCGAATTCCTTTATCTTCACCCTTTACGGCGACATGGTCCACCGGCTGGCCGGCGACGGATCGTTGTGGATCGGGGCGCTCGTTCGGCTGATGGCCTCGTTCGGCGTCTCGGCCCCGGCGGTGCGCCAGGCCGTATCCCGCATGTCGCGCCAGGGCTGGCTGTCCGCTCGCCGCCAAGGCGGCCGAGCGCGCTACGTGGTCACCGAGCGCGGCCGGCGCCGCATCGAAGAGCTCAGCCCGCGCATCTACGGGCCGGTCATCGAATGGGATGGTCGCTGGCGTCTCCTCACCTACGCGATCGGGGAGCGCCACCGTAAGCGCCGCGAGCTACTGCGTAAGGAGCTCGCCGCGCTGGGCTGGGCGACCCTCTCGCCCTCGACGTGGATATCGCCCTCCGACACGCTGGCCGCCGCGCGGGAGGCGGCTCGCTCAACGCTCACGCTGGAAGCCGTCCACCTATTCAGCAGTGAGTACAGCGGGCCGCTGAGCGATCGTGAACTGCTGGAGCGCTGCTGGAACGTCCCGCAGATCGCCTCGGCCTACCATCAATTCATCGGTCGCTATGCACCGCATCTGGAGCGCGAGCGCGAGCGCGGGGACCTGAGTGACGAGGCCGCACTCGTCGAGCGTCTCTGGCTCGTGCACGATTACCGCAGGTTCACGTATCTCGATCCCGGCTTACCGAGCGAGCTCCTCCCGGCACACTGGCCCGGAACTGCCGCAGCCGCGCTGTTTCGGGAATATTACGCGACCCTCGACGCCAAATCACAACGATACTTTCATTTGTGCGCCGGCGGCGCGAACGGGGCTGGAGCTTGATGCGTCGAAGCGACCCGGCCATGCCCAAACGCCTGATGATCGTTTTGACCGGGGCCGCGCTCGTGCTGGCGATTGCCGCCTGTCACAGTGGCTCCGTGACGCCGTCGCCGTCGGCCTCAGGCCCCTCGCCGACGCCGAATCCGAAGATCACGGCGGCGACCGTCAACGTCACGGTCCTCGGCACACCCGCGGCGCGGATTCCGGTAGAGGCATCCACGCCCAAGAATACGGCGAGCCCACGCCCCGGAACACCCTTCGAGACGATAGGGACCAACAAAAAGGGCAACGCGATATTCAACCACCTCAAACCCAGCAAGACCTACTGCTGGGTCGCGATCCTCGGTCCCGGACACACGTCCTCGGATTGCGCCAGCTGGAGCGTCTGGCAAAACTCGACCATTACGCTCGGCACCTAAAAAGTTTACTCGTCGTCGTGTAGGTGGAGATGAGAGCCGTCGTCCGCCTCTGAAAGCACGTCGCGCGCTTCGGCCAGCACGGCATTGGAAAGCGGCCGGCTCGGCGGTTCGATGGATCCTTCCTCGGCGAGGAAGTCGACCTCGCTCCAGTCCTCCCAGGTCTCCAGCGGCTCGCCGTCGAGCGTCGCGGGAAAGCGAACGCAGAAGCCCTGATCCACGTGAAGACCGACGACGCTCACCTCGGTGCCGCGCGGAAAGTAGGTTCCGTCCTTCCAGAGCGTTCCGTAGCTTGTACTGTACAGGCCGCCGATCTTCAACGCTTCCCGCATACCCTGCCTATACTCCGAACGGGTTCATCGGTTTCTCGCCGACGAACGTCAACACGCTCTTCGTTTCTGTGTAGAGCCGCATCGTCTCCATGCCAAGCTCCCGCCCGTATCCGGACTGTTTGTAGCCGCCGAACGGGACCCCGGGAAAGACGGCATACGGCGTGTTGATCGCCACCGAGCCGGCGCGAATCCCGCGCGCCACCCGATTCGCACGCCCGACGTTGTTCGACCAAACGCTGGCGGCGAGGCCGTACTCGCTCGCGTTCGCCAGCGCGATGGCCTCCGCTTCGTCGTCAAACCGAATGAAGGTCGCGACGGGACCGAAGACCTCTTCGCGCGCGATGCGGTGCGAGCTCTGCGCCTCGAACGCAGTCGGGCTCCAGAAACGGCCAGCGACGAATGCGGCGCCTACGTCCGCCCGCGTCCCACCGAACAGCGGCTTCGCCCCCTCCGACGCGCCGATCTCGCAGTACGCCTTGATCTTGTCGTACTGTTCGGCGTTCGTGATCGCACCGATCTGCGTTTGCGGATCCTCCGGATCGCCGAGCCGCAAGCGCTGCGCTTTTTCGGCGAAGCCGCTCACGAAGCGGTCGTAGATCGCGCTCTGCACGAGGATGCGCGTGCGCGCCTCGCAGCATTGGCCCGCGTTGTAGTACACGCCGTACAGCGCCCCGACGATCGCCGAATCGACGTCCGCGTCGTCGAACACGACCGACGGCGATTTTCCGCCGAGCTCCAGCGTGACGCGCTTGAGCGTTCGGGCCGCCGTTGCGGCGACGATCCGCCCCGTCGCCGTGGAGCCGGTGAAGGCGATCTTGTCCACGTCCGGATGCTCGACCAGCCACGCGCCGATCTCGCGCGTCCCTCCGGTGACGACGTTGAGCACGCCCTCGGGTACGCCGGCTTCGAGCGCGATCTTGCCCAGCTCGATCGCGGTGAGCGGCGTCACCGACGACGGCTTGAGAACGACGGTGCATCCGGCGGCCAGCGCCGGCGCGACCTTCCACGACGCGAGCAGCAGGGGAAAGTTCCACGGGACGATGGCGCCGACGACGCCGACAGGCTCGCGCACGGTGGCGGCCATGTAGGTCGGAAGCGGCGGCGGCAGCGTTTCGCCGTAGTTTTTCGTGGCCGCGCCGGCATAGAATTCGAACGTGTCCACGATTGCGCCGAGCTCGCCTTTGGCAGTACCGATCGTCTTACCGTTGTCGCGCACTTCGCAGAGCGCGAGCTCCGCGCTGCGTTCGGCGATGAGCTGCGCGAGCTTGTAGACGATCTTGGCGCGTCGCGACGCCGCCATCGTCGGCCATTTTCCCTCGAACGCCTGCCGCGCGGCGACAACCGCGGCATCGAGGTCGTCGCGTGTCGCATCCGCTACGTCCGCTATGGGCGCGCCCGTAGCGGGATTCGTATCCCGATATGTTCCCTGATCCGAAGCGTCGCGCCACGCACCGCCGATGAGCAGCTGGGTTTTCGGCAACGTAGAGGTCGTGGTCATCGCGCTGCCTTCTCCTCGACGCGCTCGAATACCGTTGCAATGCCCTGCCCGACGCCAATGCACATCGTCGCCAACCCGTAGCGTCCCGAGCGTCTGCGCAACTCGTGGAGCAGCGTCGTGACGATGCGCGCGCCGCTCGCGCCGAGCGGGTGACCGAGCGCGATCGCGCCGCCGTTGACGTTCGTTCGGGCGGGATCGAGGCCGAGATCCCGCGCGCATGCGATCGCCTGGGCGGCGAACGCCTCGTTGATTTCAACGAGGTCGAGATCGGTGACGTCGAGGCGCGCGCGCGCCAGCGCCTTGCGCGTTGCCGGAATCGGGCCCAAGCCCATCACGTCGGGCGGGACCCCCGCCGACGCGCTGGCGACGAATCGCGCCAGCGGCGTCAGCCCCTGACTCCGCGCGGCTTCAGCCGCGCACAGCAGAACGGCCGCGGCTCCGTCGTTGACGCCCGAAGAGTTTCCCGCGGTTACAGTGCCGCCGTTTCTAAAGGATGGTTTGAGCTTCCCTAGCGCCTCTAGGCTCGTCTCCGGCCGAGGATGCTCGTCGCGGATCGCGACGGTCCGCTCTCCCTGCGCGTCGAGAAGCGGCACCTCGCAGATCTCGTCGTGAAAGGCCCCGCGCTCCACCGCCGCCGCACACTTCCGCTGCGATTCCAGGGCGAAGCGATCTTGCTCCTGGCGGCTGATGCCGTAGCGTTCCGCGACGATCTCCGCCGTTTCGCCGAGCGAGATCGTCCACTGCGAAGGCATCTTGGGGTTGATCATTCGCCAGCCGAGCACCGTGTCGAAGAGCTGCTGCCGGCGGCCGAACGCGGCGTCGCTCTTCGGAAGAACGTAGGGCGCGCGGGTCATCGATTCCACGCCGCCCGCGATCATCACGTCGCCTTCGCCGAAGGCGATCGCCTGTGCGGCCGAGTTGATCGCCTGCAGGCTGGAGCCGCAGAGCCGATTGATCGTCGCTCCCGGAATCTCAATCGGCAGGTTCGCCAGCAGCACCGCCATGCGCGCGACGTTGCGGTTGTCCTCGCCGCTCTGATTGGCCGCGCCCAAATAGACGTCGTCGATCGCCGAAGGCACGACGCCCGTGCGCTCGACGATTGCGCGCAGTGCGAGGGCCGCGAGATCATCGGGACGCACGCTCGCGAGCCTACCGCCGGCGCGGCCGATCGGCGTGCGCACCGCGTCGATCACCCAAACCTCGCGACTCATTGCCCCGCCTCCGCGGGCTGCGGCTCGGCCTCATGTTCCGGTTCCACGTCCAAAACCCACAGCGAGCGATGCGGAGAGAACGCCTCGCCTTCCGCTTGGGCGAGGCGCATCAAGATGCGCGACAGGCGCGCTCCGCCGATCTCGCGTCCCCAGGCGATAGGCCCGAGCGGGTAGTTCGCGCCAAGGAGCAGAGCCGTGTCGACGTCCTCGGGTGATGCGACGTGCTCAGCGACGGCGATCATCGCCTCGTTGACGATCGAGCCGACGGTGCGGCCGAGAAAGAGCCCGGGCACGTTCTCCACTAAGATTGCGGCCTTGCCGAGGTTTGCGAAGAGCTCCTGCGCGAGCTCCAGTGCGTCGTCGGACGCCGCCGAGTCGACGATTTCGACCGCGCTCTGCTCCGACAGCGATCCGAGGATCCCGTATCCGATCAGGCGCTCGGGGTGCCGTACCCGGCGCGCGCAGGCCTCGAGATCGGTCGCATAGGCGTCGACGAAGAGGACCGTCTCGGGCCCGAGCGTCGCGTCGAGCCGCGCCATCACGTCGCCGCGATCGCTCGCGCCATCGCCGACGTCGATCACGATCGTCGCGCCTTTTTGTAGGTGGCCGAGAAACTCGTCGTTCTCGATGCGGCCCGCGCGTTCGTAGCGCTGCTCGACGGCGTCCGCAAGTTCGTCGCCGAGCCCGCCGAAGCCGACGACCACCACGAACTCATCCGGATCGCGATCGCCGCGCGGCGGTTCCACCGCCGGCTCGAACCGCTCGTTTCTCCCGTCGTGGTAATCGTAGAAGCCCGCGCCGGTCTTGCGTCCGAGCCGCCCCTCGGCGACCATGCGCCGCTGCAGGCCGACGGGAGCGAGACGCTTTTCCTGCGTGCGCGCGTACACCGACTCGGTCGTTGCGAGATTCACGTCGAGGCCGATCAGATCCATCAACTCGAAAGGACCCATGCGAAAGCCGGCCGCGCGCGCCAGCGCGTCGAGCTCTTCGGCCGAAGCGACGCCGCTCTCCAGCGCGCGCAAAGACTGCAGATAGTATGGGCGCGCTACGCGATTGACGATGAAACCCGGCGTGTCCGCCGCGAAGACGGGATGCTTACCCAGCCGTACGGCGATCTCGAAACCTCGATCGATCGTGTCGTCGCTCGTCTGCGGAGCGCCCACGACTTCGATCAGCTGCATGCGCTGCGGGGGGTTGAAGAAATGCAGCCCCAGCACGCGCTCAGGGTTGGGCACGACGTCCGCGAGCTCGGCAACGGCCAGGGACGACGTGTTCGTGGCGAGCAGCGCATCCGGCGCGAGCACGCGCGCGAGTGCGACGAAGACGTCACGCTTGAGCTCAAATCTTTCGGGCACGGCTTCGATCGCCAGCGTCGCGCCGCTGCTCGACGGCATCGCGTCGCTCCAGCGAATGCGTCGCTCGATCGCGGCATCGTCCGCTCGCTGCGCCTCGCGCCGCACGAGCGCGACTCCTCGTTCGCGCGAAGCGGCCTGCGGCTCGACGACTTCGACGTCGTAACCGGCCCGCGCGGCGACGAAGGCGATTCCGGATCCCATCGTCCCGCCGCCCACGATCAGCACACCGTCTCCCATGTCGAGTCCGCTTCGTGAGAGGAGCCGCAAACGCTTCGTCGGTAGTCATGACCTGTGAAGAAGCCGGTCTGGCGCGTGCGCTCGTCGAGTTACGTCGTCGACTCGCCATTCATGCGGCTGCGCGTCGATGAGGTTGTGCTGCCCGACGGCTCGATCGTCCCCAACTACTACGTGCGGGAATCGAGCGGTTTCGTCACGGTCCTGGCGCTGACGCGCGACAAGCACGTCGTCCTGGTCCGCCAGTACCGATACGGATCGGATTCGATCCATCTCGAACTCCCCTCCGGCATGCTGTTACCCGGCGAGGACCCGCGCGAGTGCGCGCTGCGCGAGCTCGCGGAGGAGACGGGCTACGACGTGGAACGCTGCGATCTCGTCGGCGAGTATCTACCCGAGCCCGTGCGCTCCGCGGCGCACGCCTACGTCTTCGTGGCGTCAGGCGGCGTCAAAGCGCGCGAGCTGCAGCTCGACGCGACCGAGGACCTCGAAGTGGAGCTGGCGACGCTCTCGAGTTTCCGGACGATGCTCCGGGATGGGACGATCGACTCGGGCGGGACCATCGCTGCCGGCTACCGCGTCCTCGACTATTTGGGGAACCTCCCTTGAAACCTGACGCCGTGGCGCCCGGTAGATAACGACGCTATGCGTACTCCGACCCGACCCGGCTTTCACCCGATGGTCGCGCTGTTTCTCAAACTGACGGCGCTCGTCGCGATCGTTATCGTGGTGTTCGTGCTCACCGGCTACCTTTTGAAGATCCTGATCGTGGCCGCCGTCATCGCCGCGGTCTTGCTCGGCGGTTACTGGGTGTACAGCGCGTTCCGCCGCCGCTCGAACCAGCCCATCATTCGTTAGCGGCTAACCAATCCATTAGGGCGTCGCGCACGCGACCCGGCTCCTCGAGCATCGGGAGGTGCGCGCTTTCGCCGCACTCCACGACCCGCGCGCGCGCAAATCGCCGCGCGACGTCCCGCGACTCTTCGATAGGGACGACCACATCGCGCCCGCCCGCGATCACGAGCACGGGAAGGTCGAGATCGGCGGCGATGTCGTCTGAAGGGGAGCGCAGCGCCATGCCGCGCAGCGTGGCCGCTGCGCCCGACGGATTCGTTTGCCGCGCGATCGCACAGGCGCGCTCGACCACCTCGCGGCGAGTGTCGCGCGCGAGCAGGCGCGGCAGGTAAGCCTCGACGACGGGCTCGATCGCACCGGCGCGCTCCGTCCTGTCGGCCAGCTCGCGCCGCGCCGCGGCCTGCTCCGGCGAATCCGCGGCGAGCCGGCTCGCAACGAGCGCGAGGTGTGAGACGCGCTCCGTAAACATGCGCGCAAACGCTAGGGCGACGTATCCGCCCATCGAGTGACCGATCAGAGCGGCGCGCTCGATTCCGAGCGCGTCGAGCAGCGTCGCGACATCCGCGGCGAGCCTTTCCATGAGGTACGGTCCGTCCGGAACGCTCGACTTTCCGGCGCCGCGCAAGTCGAGACGGACGACGCGCGCGATTGTTGCGAGCGCATCGTTCTGTGCGTCCCAGATCGCGCGCGCGAACGGAAATCCATGAATCAGAACGACCGCGCGCGATGCCGCGCTTCCATCCACGCGTGCATCGATGCGTGCGCCGTCATCGGTCAAAACTTGCATTGGCGCTCGTAATACTGTATAAGGTAGGCAACACCCCTGGTCGATTGCTGACCAGAGAAAGGATGACTCCACAACCAATGGCAGTCAAACGTAGAAAGAAGAAGGCGGCAGCAAAGGCTGCAGCGCCGAAGCGCAAGGTCACGCGCAAGAAGGCCACACGCAAGAAGGCCGCGCGTAAGGTCGGACGCAAGGTGCGCAAGGCCGCACGCAAGGTCGGGCGCAAGGCGCGCAAGGCCGTACGCAAGGGCGCACGCAAGGCGCGCAAGGCCGTACGCAAGGGTGCGCGCAAAGTGCGCAAAGCCGCCCGCAAGGGCGCCCGCAAGGCGCGCAAGAAGGCCGCCGCCTAACCTCAAACGCCTCGAAACTCCGTCGGTATAGCCGGCGGAGTATTAGCGAGTCGCCTCCGGCGACTCGCTTTTTCTTATACTTTGCGGACGGCCGGAATAGAAAACCAAATCGCGAGGAACATCGCGACGCAGACGGCGCCGGCGAACGCGAAGGTGGGGCGCAGCCCGATCGCCGCGGCGATCGCGCCGTCGACGAGCGATCCGAGCGGAACCACGCCGATCGCGATCATCGTGTAGACGGCGAGGGCGCGGCCGCGCACGTCGTCCGGGGAGAGAACCTGGATCAGCGTATTCGTGACACCCAGCGTCGCGAGCGTACCGATGCCGATCGTGAAGAGCACCGGCAGCGCCCATCCGAGCGTGGGAACGAACGCGAGCGCCAACACGCCCGCCGACATCAGCAGCCCCGATTGCAGCCAGAGACGCGAGCGGCGTTCGCGCTGCGCGAAATGCGCGGTGACGAGCGCGCCGCCGAAACCGCCGACGCCGGCCGCCGACACGGCCCAACCCAAGCCGCGCGCTCCCGCGTGCAGCACGTTGACGGCCAGAGCCGGAATGAGTTGACCGTAAGGCCGCGTCAGGATCGCCGTGACCAGCTGCGCGAGTAAGATCCAGCGCAGCGCCGGATGCCGCACGATGAAGACGATCCCGTATCGCATGGCGTACAGCGCGGACTCGCGGCGCGTTGCGGAGGGCGGCGACGGGCGCATCATGATCACCGCCACGACGACGGCGAGCGTCGCCGCCGCGTTGAAATAGAACGCTCCAGCCACACCGAACCACACGATCAGCAGACCCGCGAGCGCGGGGCCGATGACAGCCGGTGCGTTGAAGGCGATCGAGTTGAGCCCGACCGCGTTGCCGACGTATTGACGGTCGACGAGCAGCGGCACCCAGCTCTGGCGCACCGGCGAATCGAAGCCGTTGGCGGCCGAGTTCAGCGCCGAGAGAACGACCAGGCTGGTGAGGTCCAGCCGATGCGTCGTCGCGAGCACGGCCAGCATGAAGGCGGCGAACGCCATCGTCGTGTTCGTGACGAACAGCACGCGCCGGCGTGGCAAGTCGTCGGCCACCACGCCGGCGAGCGGGGACAGCAGCAAAACGGGGATGGCGCGGGCCGCGCCGAGGATGCCGAGCTCGAGCGCGGCGCGGTGCGGCGAGCCGGCCATGCGCGCGACGAAGAAGCCCATCGCCGTGAACTGCATCCACGTGCCGAGGTTGGAGATCAGCAGCCCCAGCCAGAGCAAACGAAAGTCGCGATAGCGCAGCGGGGCGAGGATGGACGCGCGGCGCCCGGCGGCCTCTTCGATCACGCGCGTCGAGCGCGTACGGCGGCGACGATCGCGGCGGTGGTTTGCGCGGCGTCGATCCGCGACGTGTCGATGCACAGATCGTAGGCGCGCGCGTCGCCGAAGGCCACGCCGTACCACTCCTGTAGGTACGCGGCGCGAGCGCTGTCGACGCGATCGACCTCGGCCTCGGCGACCTCCGGCCGGATACCGGTGGCCTCCACGACGCGCGCGACCCGCCAGGCTCGCGGAGCGTGGAAGAACACGCGCAGCACGTCGGGTCGAGCGCCGAGGATCGCGAACGCACCGCGTCCGACGATCACCGCGTTGCCGCGCGCCGCGTACTCGCGCACCGCGTCCTGAACCGCGTGCAGAAGCGCCTCGCCGAAGGGCGGCTCCGCCGAGGCCTGCGCGAGCTCCGGCGTCGCGCGCTCGAGACTCGTGAGAAGCCGCTCACCCAGCGAACGCTGCGCGTCTTCGTTGGCGTCCACGTCTTGGGGCGTGATGCGCAGCCGCTTGGCGACTACCACCGGAAGCTGCTGGTCCACGTACGCGTAACCGAGCTCCTCCGCGACGCGCGCCGCTATCGCGAGGGCTCCCGATCCGTATTCGTTGGAGACGGTTACGATCACCGGAAAAGGAGTACGCAGGGCCGAATGTGCGTGTCCTGCCGATCGTAGAAACGCGCGACCTGCGCAAAGTCTTTCGCACCCCCAAGCGCACGCCCGGGGCTCTGGGCGCCCTGCGCTCCCTTTTCTCGCGCGAATACGAGGAACGGGTCGCGGTCGACAAGGTGACGTTTTCGCTGGAACCGGGCGAGCTCGTCGGTTACATCGGCCCGAACGGCGCCGGCAAGTCCACGACGATCAAGATGTTGACGGGCATCCTCGTGCCGACGTCGGGGCAGGTGAACGTAGCCGGACTCGTTCCGTGGAAGCAGCGCAAGGAAAACGCCCGCAACATCGGCGTCGTGTTCGGGCAGCGCAGCCAGCTCTATTGGGATCTTCCGCTCGTCGAGTCGTTCGAGCTGCTCCGAGCCATCTACGGAATTCCCGCCGAGCAGTATCGCCGTAACGTAGCTGAGTTCGTCGACATCCTCGAGATGGACGAGTTCATGAAGACGCCCGTGCGCCAGCTCTCGCTGGGCCAGCGCATGCGCGGCGATTTCGCCGCCGCGCTGCTGCACAGCCCGAAGATCGTCTATCTCGACGAGCCGACGATCGGATTGGACGTGGTCGCGAAGGAGGCCATCCGCGAGTTCATCGCGCGCATCAACGCGGAGCGCGGCACGACGATCGTTCTCACGACGCACGACCTCGCCGACGTCGAGCGCCTGTGCCGGCGCATCATCCTGATCGATCGCGGAACGTTGATCTACGACGGCGACATCGGGCGCATCAAGAGCGAGTATGGACGCTTCCGCACGCTAGTCGTGCGCTTTAGCGGTCCGGTAGAGCAACCCGCACTGGACGGAGCGCAGCTCGTAAGCAGCGAGGACTCCACCGCGCGCTTTCGCTTCGATCGCAACAGGGAGCGCGCTGATCTGCTCGTGCGGCAAGCGAGTGAGCGTTACTGCGTCGAAGACGTCAGCTTAGAGGAACCGGACCTCGAATCGATCATCCGCCGCATCTACGTCGAGGGGTACGAGCGGCAACCGGAGGAAGACGCGTCATGATCCTTTCCAGCGGCACGAAACGGCCGAAGATCCACTCGAGCGCGTACGTGGCGCCGAGCGCGATCGTGAGCGGCGACGTCACGATCGGCGCGGGCTGTGCGGTGCTGCACGGCGCCGTCATCGCTGCCGAGGGCGCGGCGCTGCGCATCGGCGATCAGAGCGTCATCATGGAGCACGCCGTACTGCGATCCAGCGGCGGAAGCGCGCTCGTTTTCCCTTTGAGCGTTGGCGCGCGCTGCATCGTCGGCCCGCATGCGTACGTCGTCGGAGCGACGCTCGGCGATGGCTGTTTCGTAGCTTCCGGCGCCAAGGTCTTCAACGGCGCGATCCTGGAAGCGGGCAGCGGCGTCGCACTCGGCGGGATCGTCCACGTCAAATCGCGCCTGCGCGCCGGCGCGAGCGTGCCGATGCAGCACATCGCGTTCGGCGATCCCGCGTCGATCTACCCGCCGGAGAAGGCACCGGAGATTCACGCCAAGATGAACTTCTTCGCCGACGTCTTCAACCTCGAAGCCGGCGAGGACATGCGCGCGCGCGCCGCCGAGACGTACTCGAAGTTCCTCCGCAAGTTCCACGCGCAGGACTCGGCGCTCGAGGAGCACCGCAACGTCAGGCCGCAGCCGCGGCGGTCGGGCGAGGAGCCGCCCCAAACTCAGGCGACCGAAGTGGACAAGGTCGTCGACGTCATGATGCTCGAGCTCGAAGAGATGGAGCATCGCCGCCAGGAGGCCATCAAGCGACAGAAGGGCCGCTGATTCACTTGACCCCCTATGTCGAGTTCGCGAAAAAGGCGTTCGCGCGTGAGGCCACCTACCGCATGGAGGTCCTCACCGAAATCGGCTCTCTCGTCCTGCGGGTCTACATCCTGCGATCGCTGTGGACCGCGCTGTACGCGCAGAACGCCGCGCCGATAAATTTGCCGCTCCACAGCATGATCACGTATGCGACGATCGCGATGCTCATGTCGCTGATCCTCGAGGTGGACGGCACGCGGCTGATACGGGAAAAGCTGCGCGAGGGAACGATCGCTACGGATTTGATGAAGCCGATCAGCGTACCGCTGTATTTCTTCAGCGACGGGTTCGGCCAGACGGTCCTGCACGCCGTCCTCGTGATCCCGTCGCTGCTCATTGCGCTGCTCTTGGTGCACATCGACGTGCCGCCGCCGGCGACGTTCGCGGCGTTTCTGCTGGCCTTCGCGATCGGTTACGGCGTGAATTTCTTCTTGAATTTCCTGATGAACAGCATCGCCTTCTGGACGCTGGAAACGTTCGCGGCACAGCTGATCGTCCGGTGGGCGTCCGACCTGCTGTCGGGACAGATCATCCCGCTGACGCTCTTCCCGGGGATATTCGGACGCATCGTCTTCGCGCTGCCCTTCGCGGCGATCTACTCGACGCCGCTACTGATCTACGTCGGCGTAATCCCGCCGGAGCAATGGGCAGTCAGCATCGCGGCGCAGGTCGCGTGGCTGGCGCTGTTTGCGGTCGCCGCGTCCGTCGTGTGGCGCGCGGCGTCGAACCGCGTCGTCATTCAGGGCGGCTGACGCCCGGTACGTCCCAGAGCACGAGTTCGCCCGCGCCGCCGACTTCGAGTCGGGCGACGTCGTGCAGCCGCACCGAATCGCCCGCTCCGAGCGCCGTGCCGTTGGCATCGACCGCGCCGCTCGCCACGAAGAGAAAGCCGTAACGCTGCGGCGCGAAGTCGACGGCGAGCGACGCGCCTTCGGCGCGCGCGACGCGCAGCGTCGCCCCCTGGGTGATGCGGATCGGGGTCTCGACGCCGGGCTCCCCGCTGACGACGGTCAGCCAGCGCCCGCGGCGATCGTCGACGGAAAACGCCATCTGTCCGTACGAGGGAGGCGTGCCTAGTTCTCCCGGGAGCACCCACATCTGCACGAGGTGCAGCGGATCGACCGCGCTGTCGTTGTACTCGCTGTGCGTGACGCCCGTGCCCGCGCTCATGAACTGCACGCCGCCGGGGCCGACGACGCCATAATTTCCCATACTGTCGCGATGCGCGAGGGCGCCCGAGAGGACGTACGTGACGATCTCCATGTCGCGGTGGGGATGCGGCGGGAAGCCGGTCCCGCCGGCAATCGTGTCGTCGTTGAAGACGCGCAGAGCGCCCCAGTTGACGTTGCTTGGATCGAAGTAATCCGCGAAGCTGAACGAATAATACGTTTCGAGCCAGCCGTGATTGGCGTGCGCGCGCTCGCCGGATCGGACGACGGCGAAGACCGGTGCGGCGGTTTCCATGTCGCTCTCGACCCGTTCAGACCGGAACGAGGTTGCGCAGCCGCCCGAGCAATAGATGATAGTACAGCATCCCGCGGACCGGGCCGAGACGTTCGAGCAGCTCGGTCTGATCGAGCGCGACGTCGCCGGACAGCAGCGCAAGGCTCCGCGCTACGCCGGAATCCCGCAGCGGAAACACGTCGAGACGCCCGAGGCCGCGCAACAGCACGACCGACGCGCTCCACGGCCCGATGCCGCGAATGCGGCAGAGTCGCCGCGCCGCCTCGGCAGTCGAGAGCGCGTTCAGGGCGGCCTCGTCGATGCCGCCCTCTACGAACGCGGCCGCCGCCGAGCGGAGGTGGCCGATCTTGTTGCGCGACAGCCCCGCGCCTCGTAGGATCGCGTCGCCGGCTTCCAGCCAGCGTTGCGCTTGCGGGAAGGCTACGCAGCGGACGCCGCCGGCGGTCACCCCGTCGCCCAGCCTCTCGACCGCGCGGCGCATGATCGACGCCGCGGCGTGGATCGAGATCTGTTGGAACACGATCGCGTGCGCGCACGCCTCCCAAAGGCTCGGATAGCGCGGCGGTTTCAGGCCGCGCAGAGCCGCGGCGATCGGGCGCAGCCACGCGATACGAGCGCTGCGCCGATACCACTGCGTCAGGTCGGTGGCGGTGCCGAGCAGACGCTCGACGACCGGCACCCAGCGCTCGGCGTCGCGCCCAGTCGTTCGGAACTCGATCGAAGACCGATCCGCGACGCGAACCGCCAGGAGCGCAGCCGAAATGCCGTCGCTCACCGCGCGATAGTACGTCCCGTTCTCGTCGACGACGTCGACGACGTTGCTCGCCAGCCTGCGCAAGGCATCGACCGTCAGATCCAAGCGAAAGGGCTCGCGAACGGGGACGCGCACCGGTGCCCCGAAGCGCTTGCCGAGAGGACTCAATGTTTCAGGCCTACTTGCAATACTGGCGCATCAACTTCCTCACGCTGCTCGAGTATCGCGCGAACTTCGTGATGTGGTTCGTTTTCACGATCGCCTACCATGGCGTGGCACTCGCAGCCCTGTACGTGACCATGCGGCAGTTCCCGTCGATGAACGGATGGAGCTTTCGCGAGGTATTCTTCCTCTACGCGCTTTGGATGAGCGGCCACGAGTTGCACAACACGTTCTTCTTCACCGTCGTCAGCGTCCCCGACTACGTGCGCGAAGGCCGCTTCGACCGCTTCCTGGTCCGCCCGCTCGACACGCTCTTTCAGGTGCTCACGGTGCCGCAGCAGATCGTGCCGGACGGCCTGGTTCTGGCGATCGCGACGCTCGCCGTGGCGACGAGCGCCGTCCACGTGAAAATCGATTGGGTCTTTCTCGTCTTCGTGCCGCTCGTCGTACTCGGCGGCGCGTTGATCGATTTGGGCATCTCGCTTGCCGTCGCCACGGTGTCATTCTGGTTCGTTCGCGTCGATACGCTGCGCTGGGTCGTTATGTCGCTCGAGCAAGACTTCACGCGCTATCCGATCAGCATCTATTCGCGCGGCGTGCGCATCGTGCTGGCGTTCGTATTGCCGTTTGCATTCATGAACTACTTCCCGGCGACGTATTTCCTTCAAAAAGCGGATACCGGGCTGCATCTAAATCCGGCGATCGGCCTGCTGACGCCGGCGATAGGGTTGGCTTGGCTGGCCGCCTCGTATGCCTTTTGGCTCGTGGGGCTGCGCCACTATCAAGGAACCGGCTCGTGAATCGCGGTGCGTTCGTCGCGTCGATCGGCGCGCTGCTCGTGCCGGGTCGCGCGGTCGCCGCCGGATCGCTGCACTCGCGCGTCCGCGCGATCGCCCGGGCGCTTCCCGGACGCCTCGGCGTTTACGCGCGCACGATGGCCCCGGGGCCGCCGCTCGTCGCCTACGGGGCCTCGGAGCATTTTCCGACGGCCTCGACGATCAAGGTGCTAATCATGGCGACGGCCTTCGCGCGCGAAGAGGCCGAACCCGGAGCGCTCCACGACAGAATCACCTTCTATCGAAGCGAGCTCATCGGGGGCTCCGACTTCATGACCGACGTCGACGACGGTCACGTCTTCACCGTGCGCGAGCTCATCACGCCCATGATTCAAGTAAGCGACAACACCGCGGCGAATCTCCTGATCGGCTACTTGGGAGTCGCCGCGATCAACGCGATGGGCCGCAAGGCCGGAATGGAGCGCACGCATCTCGCGCGGAAGTTCTTGGACTACGCGGCAATCGCGCACCACAACGACAACGTTTCCACGCCGGCCGATATGGGGCGGCTGCTCTACCTCATCGAACGCGGCGCGCGAGAGCAAACCCGAACGATTCTCTCCGCGAAGCACTGCCGGGCCATGGTCGCGATCATGCTGGGCCAGACCGATCGCGACGGCATCCCCGCCGCGCTTCCGCTCGGGACGTCCGTGGCGAACAAGACCGGCGAGATCGAAGGGACGCGCGACGACGTCGCGATCGTCGAGCCGTTCGGCGATTCGCCCTTCGTCCTGGCAATCATGACGCGCGACGCCTACGACTATGCGGCCGCGTACGCCGCGATTCACGCCGTGACGCGCGTCACGTATGCCGCCGCGGCTCGGACGTTCGAGTAGCCCTTCGACTCGCTCCGCTCGCTCAGGACAGGTTCCCGTCCGGGCAACGATGCAGGCAACAGCCGTAAGCCTCCCCGGCCCCAAGCAAGGCGAGCTTTTCCGCGCGGCGCAGCCGCTTGAAACGCGCCTCCTGCGACTTCGCCGCGGCGAACGTCGCGGGATGCCAGCACGCCACCAGGGTGACCGGCAAGCGGCCGCGCGTGTACTTCGCGCCTCCGCGGCGGTGCGCGGTTAGGCGGCGCGGCAGGTCTAGCGTGGCGCCCGTGTAGAGCGAGCCGTCCCTGCACGCCAGCACGTACACGGTGGGTTTAGAGTGCGGCGGCTGCGGAAGAATAGGTTCGGTCGACAATATAATGAACGTTCTCCGCCTCAGCATCCCACCGCTGCCCCGTTACGCCGCCACCGCGCGCACGGCGCTGTGCAACTTCGCGGGCGTGCACGCCCTGGGATCCAGGGACCTGGAAAACCTGATCTTCGCGCTCGGCGAGGCGCTCGCCAACGCGATCCAGCATGCGGAGACGGTCGAAGCGATCGAGATCATGGCGCACGTCAGCGGGGACTCTATCGTCGTCAGGATCGCCGACCGCGGGCGCGGCATCGCCGCTCCCCCGCAGGACACGGTCGCGTTCCCGAGCGTGTTCGCCGAAGAGGGGCGGGGCTTTGCCATCATGCAACGCTGTACCGATTTTCTCAAAGTCGACAGCGAGCCGGGAAACGGAACCGTCGTCACGCTGGGCCGCTATCGCCGCCCCGGTCAGGAGCTGGGCACCGCGTCGTAAAACGTTGGGAGGATGAATCTCAACGTTGCGGGCGCCGCGCTTTTAGCGGCGGCGCTTGGAACCGGCCAGGCGATGCCGGCGCTCACGCCCTACGCACCCATATCCTCCATGATCGATGCGGTGCAGGCCGCGCGCCTGAAGAGCACGGTCGACCGGCTCGTTGCCTTCGGGACGCGCAACGATTTCTCGGAGACGACTTCGACGCCCGGCCACGGCGTCTTCGGTGCTCGGGACTGGATCGTGCAGCAGTTCGCGGCAATAGCGGCGACCGCCGGCGGACGCATGAGCGTTACGCTCGACACCTACCGTCAGGGGAAGACGCCCAAGACCCCGCGATCCGTGCTGGAGTCGAGCGTCGTGGCGACGCTGCGCGGGACGATGCCGGGACGAGTCTACGTCATGTCGAGTCACTACGACGACTGCGACGGACGCTGCACCGACGGCGCCGGAACCGCCCCAGGAGCCGACGACAACGGCTCGAGCGTCGCGGCCGTGCTCGAGGCGGCGCGCGTCATGGCGCCGACGGAATTTCGCGGCACGATTCTCTTCATATGCTTTGACGGCGAAGAGCTCGGCCTGTGGGGCTCCGATCATTACGCCCACGAGCTCGCCGCACGTCGAGCTCCGGTTCTCGCGGTGCTCAACAACGACATCATCGGCAACTCTGTAGGCGGCGACGGAGCGGCGGAACCCAACGTGATCCGAGTGTTCAGCGAAGGGCTTCCCGCCGGCGCGGATCTCGCGCGAACCAACCTCGTCGGGTCGGAGAACGACTCCCCGTCGCGCGAGCTGTCACGATTCATCGCCGAAGTCGTTCCCGCGTACGTGCCGAATCTGAGCGTGCGTCAGATTTTTCGCGCCGATCGCTTCATGCGCGGCGGCGACCAGGAGTCGTTCCAAGCCGTCGGATACTCCGCCGCCGTTCGTTTCGTAGAGTCGCACGAAAACTTCACGCACCAGCACCAGGACGTGCGCGTCGAGAAGGACGTTCAGTACGGCGATCTTCCGCAGTACATTGACGCGGAATACCTGCGGCGCGCCACGCAGGCCAACGTCGCCGCGCTCGCCACGCTCGCCCTCGGCCCCGCCGCGCCGACCGGCGTGCAGATGGAGTTGCGGCGGCTCGGCTACGACTCGACGCTCCGCTGGAAGCCCGTGGCCGGCGCGGTCTCCTACGAGATCGTCTGGCGGCGCACCGACGCACCGCAATGGGAAAACGCGCGCAACGTGGGAGACGTGACTACGGCGACGGTTCCGGTTTCGAAGGACGACTTCGTGCTCGGGGTGCGGAGCGTGGACGCGGACGGGCTTCGCAGTCCGGCGGTCTATCCGATCGCCCTGCGCGAGTAGGCCAATGTGAGCTTTTCGCTGCGCTCCGCGTGCGCGCCGGCCGCATTCGTCGCCGCAATCGCGCTCCTGGGGAGCCCAAATCCCGCGCGCGGCGACGCCGCCGACCGAATGCAAAGCTTCGACGGCGGCGTAGGATGGATCGACGGCTCGCCCGTTACCCCGTCGGATCTGCGCGGGAAGGTCGTCCTCGTCGACTTTTGGGAGTACACGTGCCTCAACTGCCTGCGCACGCTCCCCTATCTGCGCGAGTGGTACCGGCGGTACCGCGACCGTGGATTCGTCATCATCGGAGTCCATACGCCCGAGTTCGATTTCTCCGGGAAACGCGCGAACGTCGTGGCCGCGGCGAAGCGGCTCGGCGTCACATGGCCGATCGCCCTCGACGATCGTTTCACGATCTGGAAGCGCTACGGCAACAACGAGTGGCCGCACGAATATCTCTACGATCAAAATGGAAGGCTCGTCGAAAGCGTCCTGGGCGAAGGCGCCTATCCGCAGACGGAGGTGCGAATTCAGGCGCTGCTGCGCGCCGCAGATCCGCACCTCGAGCTCCCGCCCGTGATGGCGCTGCTGCCGCAGGACAGCTACGACAAACCGGGCGCCGTCTGCTATCCGCACACGCCGGAACTGCTCGTGGGCCGCAGCCCTATCGCCGACGCGCCGCCATCGACCAATTTCGCGCAGGACACGGACTACTCGGACGCCGGGTCGAGTCCGCAGGACGGGGCGATCTACCTTCAGGGCTACTGGCATCTGACTTCCGAGGCGGCCGTGTCGGGCGAGAGCAATGGCTACCTGGCGCTGCGCTATCACGCCATCCAGCTCGAGGTCGTCATGCGACCGGAGGCCGGCGGCGTCATTCGCGTCAACGTCATGCAAGACGGCAAGCCCGTGGCCCGAGAGGACGCCGGTAAGGACTTGCGCTACGACGAACGCGGCCGCTCGTACGCGAGCGTGGACTCGTCGCGCGCCTACGACCTCATCATGAACGGCCGCTTCGGAACGCACGACGTCAGGTTGTCGCCAGAGGGCTCCGGCCTCGGCATCTACGACTTCGCCTTCGAGTCGTGCGAGGTGCCGCAGAAGTAGCCGCGCATGGCTGCGAGCGTCTCGTCCACGTCCTGCGCGGTGTGGGCCGTGGACACGAACATCACCTCGTTCTGCGAGGGCGGCAGCAGTATGCCGCGCTCGAGCATCGCGCGATAGTAGGCCGCGTACGCGCCATTGTCGGCGGCGCGCGCGTCGTCAAAGTTTTGCCCCGCCGGGCCAGGACGAAACTTGAAGTCGACGACCGATTCCTGCTGCACGACGGCGTACGCGAGTCCGCGTTCCGCAAACAGCGCCCGTATCCCGCGCGCGAGCCGCTCGGCGACCGAGCGCATCGCGGGATAATACTCCGGGTGCGCCTCGAGCAGATCCAGAACGCGGTGTGCCATCGCGACGCAGAACGGGTTTCCACCGTGCGTGCCGCCCGTGAACGCCGCGCCGCGCGGCGCGAGCGCGGCCATCACGTCCTCGCGTCCGCCGAAGGCCGCGATCGGAACGCCGCCGCCCATGATCTTGCCGAGCGCGGTCAGATCGGGGGCGACGCGCGTGCGGCTTTGGGCGCCGCCCAGACCAAAACGCAGCCAGGTTATCACCTCATCGAAGATTAAGAGCGCGCCCCAGCGTCGCGCGCGCTCGCGGAGGCCCTCGAGAAAACCGGCAGCGGGAGCGACGAAGCCCATGTTGCCGGCGATCGGTTCGACCAGAATCGCTGCGAGCTCGTCGCGCGCTCCCTCGGTACGCTCGTCCACCGAGGCGAGATCGTTGTACCGCGCCACGATCGCATCGCGTCTGACGCTCTCCGGAATTCCGCTGCGATCGTCGCCTGGACCGGCGGAGGCTCCCGCGTCGAACAGCGCGAGATCGAAGTGCCCGTGATAGCCGCCGGCAAACTTGAGGACGCGCGGACGACCCGTGAACGCGCGCGCCACGCGCACGGCGCTCATCATCGCCTCCGTGCCGGTCGTGACAAAGCGCAATCGCTCCATCGAGGGAAGGTGTCCGCGAATCCGCTCGGCGAGACGGACCTCTTGCGGATGCGTCGCTCCCCAAACGAATCCGTCAGCCGCGAGAGAGTCCAGGCCCTCGACTAGGGCGGGGTGGCTGTGTCCGAAGAGCAAGGGCCCGTAGGCCATCACGTAGTCGATGTAGCGGCGCCCCGCTTCGTCGTAGGCGTACGCCGCCCGCGCGGCGGCCTGGACAAACATCGGGCCGCCGACGCTCCACGCCGAGCGTACCGGCGAGTCGCAACCGCCGGCGAGCACGGCGTGCGCACGCTCGATTTGCATACTCTCGCGCGCTTCGCAGGTTCAACCAAGAAGCCATGCCCGAGATCGACAGCCCGATAACGGCCCAGACGAAAATCGACGAGCTCGTCGCGCGCTTCCCCGTAGCCGCCGACGTCATGCGCGCGTTCGGTTTGGGCTGCAGCGGTTGCAGCGTGAGCAAGTACGAGACGGTCGAGCAGGGAGCGCGCGCTCACGGGCTGCGAATCGAACCGATCGTCGCGGCGCTGGAACGCGCTCGCGCGACGGGCAGCGTGCCGCCGATCGCCGACGAGGATCGCCGACCCGCGCGGCGCGCGCCCGGCGCGTTTACGAAGCGCGCCGCGATCGCGCACACGGTCCCGATCATGTCGGGGAAGGGCGGCGTGGGCAAGTCGCTCGTCACCGCCCTGCTGGCAATCGGCTTGCGCCGCAAGCACTACCGCGTGGGCATCTTGGACGCGGACATCACCGGGCCGTCGATTCCGAAGCTCTTTGGCCTCCATGAACCGATGACGGTCTTGGCCGATCCGGTGAAGACGACGCCGCAGGGCCAGCCGCAGCCGTTGATTACGCCGGCGATTTCGCGCAGCGCCATCGAGATCGTCAGCGCGAACCTGTTGACGGACCGCGAGGACACGGCGATGATCTGGCGCGGACCGATCGTCGCCAGCGTCATCCGGCAGTTCTACGAGCAAGTGCTGTGGGACGACCTCGATTTCTTGCTCGTCGACCTTCCGCCCGGCACCTCGGACGCGCCGCTCACGGTCCTCCAGTCGCTCTCGATCGACGGGGTGGTGCTCGTCACCATGCCGCAGGCGCTGGCGACGATGATCGTGCGCAAGGCGGCGAACCTCGTGCACCAACTGAAGAAACCGATCCTCGGCGTCGTGGAAAACATGTCGTACTTCATCGCGCCCGACACCGGCGCACGCTACGAGATCTTCGGACCCTCGTACGCCCAGCGTGTCGCGGAGCTCGCCGGCGCGCCGGTCCTGGCTCGGCTCCCGATCGACCCGAACAAGGCGCGCCTCGCCGACGAGGGGCGGATCGAAGAGCTCGACGACGCCGTCTGCGACGAGCTGGCCGGGCGACTGCTCGACCAGATCGCGACGCATCCCAAGCCCAAGGAAACGATCTCCATCGTTTAAGAACCCCGCCGGTATGAGCATCCGTAACGTCTTGCTGGGTCTCGGCGCGGGGCTGACTGCCGGCTACGCGCTGGCGCGCGCGATCGAGGCTGCCGCCGAGTTGCGAAAACCCTCGCCTGCGCTACCGAAGGATGCTCTCGCCTACGCGGGCGTTCGCCGGGCGCTGGAGCTGGCCGACACCGCCCGTAATGTTGCGGGCGCGCTGGCTTTCGCCTACGGGCCGCTCGCGCGCGCAGCCGATCGAGCGACCGGCTCCGCCCCCGCGTGGCTGCGCCCGGCGGCATTCGTCGCGCCGCTCTCGCTCGCCGCGGCACTCGTCGATCTGCCGACCTCTTTCGTTCAGGAATACACGCTGGAACGACGCTTCGGCCTGACCGATCAAAGCCGGGCGGGCTGGCTCTCCGACTACGTGAAGAGCGCGGCGGTCGGCGCGGCGCTCGCGACCCTCATCGCGAGCCTGCTCGGCATCGCGGTGCGGCATGCCCCGCGCGTCTGGCCGTGGATCGCCAGCGCCGGCACGTTTCCGCTATCCGTGATCGGCAACCTCATCGTGCCGATCTACCTTATGCCGCTCTTCAACGCGTTCGAACCGGTGGTCGGCTCGCTTGAGGAGCGCCTGCGAAAGCTGGCTTCGCGGTTCGGCGTCGGCGACGCGGCGATTCTGCGGATGGACATGAGCCGGCAGACGCGCAAGGCCAACGCCTTCGTCACCGGGATCGGCCGCACGCATCGCATCGTCCTCGGCGATACGCTGATCGCCGCCTTCCCCGAGAACGAGACCGAGTTCGTGGTTGCGCACGAGCTCGGCCACTACGTCAATCGCGACACGTGGCGGCTCATGGGCATCGGCCAGATCGTGGCGACGGCGCTTTTCCTGATCGCCGACGCCGCGACGTCGCGCGCCTCCCGCCCGGAGCTGCGCTACGGGCCGCTGCTCCTGGTACGCATCTACGCGACGATCCTCGTCGCGTCGCAGGCTCTGCGTCCGCTGCTCTTCGCGTTCTCGCGATCCCGGGAATGGGCTGCGGACCGGTTCGCGCTCGCCGCGACCCACGATCCGCAAGCCGGCGTTTCCGCCTTCCGGCGCCTGCGCGAGCAAAACCTCGCCGACGAAGATCCGCCCCGCTGGTACGAGCTCTTCTTCTCGTCGCACCCGTCGCTGCGCGCGCGCATCGCGGCGCTGGAGAAGGCCTAGCTCACTAGACCAGGATGGACGACGGGCGCGTGCGCAGCCAGGCCGCTATGTCGGTCTTGGGCGTGACGTACTTTCCGGTTCGCAGCTCCTCACGCAGCTCTCCGAACAGCCCGTAGCCCTCGGCGAACGCGTCGTGCTTGTGGATCGATTCCTCGTTGACTTGGCTCGCGAAGACGAACGTCTCGTCGTCCAGATCGGCGTACATGTCCAGAGCGCGCGCGAGGATGCCGCGCACGACGTCCTCGACGAACTTCGGATTGTGATGCGCCTTGTTGACGATGAAGAATTCGTCGGGCCGCTTCAAGAGGTCGTAGGTCTCGCTCGACATCGCGTTCTCGACGATCTCCACGAGGTCTTCGGCTCGGATGACGTCGCCATGCCGCTCTTCTGCGCCGAGCAGGATCGATCCGCGCCCGCGCTGGTTGTGCGTGGCGCCGGGAAGCGCGTCGAGCGCGCGCTGCGCGTCCGCTTCGCTGAAGCCGACGTCCACGAGCTCGTGCAGCGAGTGTTCGCGCACCATCGCCTGCGCGCACGGACAGGCCGTCATGCCCTCCGCCTCGACGCCGATCACGCGGCGCGTTCCCGATTCGTCCGCGTGGGCGATGCCGATGAGCGTATAGGTCTCCTCGCCGCGTTTGCCGCTGACCGGCGTCCAGCGCTCTAGGCCGAAGTCGGCGCGGAGACGCACGTCGGCGCGTATCGCGCGCTGACTGCCGATGATCTCCCGCGCGATTGCTTCGGCGAGGCGCTCGATGCGCGCCGGCCTCGTATCGCGCGCGAGCACTTCGAGGGTCGCCTCTTCGAGGATCTCGGCGAAGCGCGACATGTGGACGCCGGCCTTGTCGGGCGCGAGGTCGGCGACCATCGAGAGCTCTCCGTTGTAGACGCGTGCGTGGCCGTCTACCTCGAGATGCAGGACGCGGCGCACGCCCGAGACGCCGGCGCGGTCGAGCGCGAGGCGGATCTCCGGCTCTTCCGATTGGCGATCGGTATCGAATCGCAGGCCGCGCTCGCGGCGGCGCACGCCGCCGTCCGGGGGCGGCGCAATGATGTGCGGCGCGATTTCGGCCAGCGGCGCGACGTTGTATGGGCGCGCGTCGAGGTGCGGCTGCACGACGACGCCATCGAAGACCAGCAGATCGACGTCGATCGGACGGGCCGCCAGTCTGCGCGTGCCGCGAGCGCGGCCGACGGCGACCTCGACGTCGCGCGAGAAGCGCTTGAATGCCTCCGCATCGAGCTCCGAGCGCAGCGCCGCGGCGATGTTGAGATACGCCGGCCCTTCCGCTCCGTGCGCCGCCGCCGATTCGAAGAACGACGACACGGCGACGATCTGCGCACGCGCGCGCAGCCGCTGCAGCGCCGCGAGGATGTTTCCCTGCCGGTCGCCGAGATTCGATCCGATCCCGATGTAGAGCTCGTGCACGCCGCCACCTTCGATGGGAATTCACGATGATCCCAGCGTATGTCCGCGGAGTGCAGCACGACGCCGTCTATCCCTACCTCCTCGACCCAAAATTGACGACGCAGGTATGGGGCGGCGACGAGCTGGTGCGCATCTACGGAAAGCACGGCGATCCGAACGCGCGTCTGGGAGAGTCGTGGGAGTGCTGGGACGCCGACCCCGTCACCAACGGCGCTCTGGCCGGCTCGACCGTCGCGGACCTGCGCGCGGAGCTCGGCGCCACGCTGCTGGGCGATCTCGATCCGAAACAGATCTTCCCAGTGCTCACGAAGATCATCACCGCCCACGATTGGCTGTCGGTGCAGGTGCATCCCGACGACGCATACGCACGGCGCGTCGAGCACCAACCGTTCGGCAAGACCGAGTGCTGGTACGTCATGGACGCGCAGCCTGGCGCGGAGATCGTCTACGGCTGGACGCGCGCGACGTCGCGCGACGAATACGAGCGCCGCGTCGCCGACGGCACGCTCGGGGAGCTGCTGCGAAAGATCAGCGTGAAGACCGGCGACACCGTGTACATTCCGCACGGCGTCGTGCACGCGATCGGACCCGGCGTCACCGTCTTCGAGACCCAGCAGGCGTCGGACTTGACCTATCGCATGTTCGACTACAACCGCCTCGGACTCGACGGCAAACCGCGCGAGCTCAACGTGCGCAAGGCCGCCGACGTCTTGAACTACGCGGCGGAAACCGGCGGGACGCTGTTGCAGATTCCGTATACGTTCGAAGGGCTCGAGCGCACTGCGCTCATCGCGGACGCTCATTTTGTGGTCGAACGGATCGTCGCTCGTGGCGAACCGGCGACGATGGCAACGAACGGGCGGCCGCTGATCCTGATGTCGCTCGACGCCCCGATGGAAGTAACGAGCGCCGAGGCGGTCGTAGCTCTTGGAAGCTATCAGACCGTCTTGATCGCCGCCGGCTCGCAGTGGTGCACGGTTCGCGCCGCGCGCGACTGCGCGCCGTTCATGTTCGTGACGCCGCCCGCCAACCGCGAGCTGCTCGCCGCGCGGCTCATCGCGGCCGGCGTCGCGCAAGATCAGATCGATCGCTTCATGGAGCAGTTCTGACGGCGCTCGTGCCCTGGGAGGGCGCGCTGGCTCCGGGTCAGACGCGCGATCCAAACGGCAACCTGACCATCGGAAGCATTCTCGCGCGGCGCCTGGCAGAAAGGTACGGAACGCCGCTGCTCGTCGTGAATCTCGGCGTCGTCGACGCGGCGCTCGATGCGCTGGAAGGATGCACGCGTCCGCTCGACGTCGGAGTGTCCTACGCCGCGAAGGCGTTCGCGACGATCGAGTTCGTGCGGTACCTGGCACGGCGTGGCATCGGCCTCGACGTCTGCTCGCTCGGCGAGCTCGTCACGGCGGAGCGCGCCGGCTTTCCGCCGGAGCGCGTGACGCTGCACGGCGCCGGAAAGAGCGACGACGAGCTGGTTGCGGTCTGCCGCGGCCGAGCCGGCTGCGTCGTAGTTGACGGAATCGAGGAGCTCGCGCGTCTCGCGCGCCTGTCGCGCGACGCCGGCCCGGTGGACGTTCTTCTGCGGCTCAACGTGGGCATCGAGGCGCACACGCACGAGTTTCTGCGCACGGGCGGTGACGATACGAAGTTCGGGATCCACCAGCGCGACGAGCCCCTCGCCGCGGACCTGCTGCGCGCGTCGAGCGGGCTGCGCTTCGTCGGGCTGCACGCGCATGTAGGCTCGCAGATCTACGAATCCTCGCCGTACGTCGCGGCCGCTCACGAGCTCGTCTCCGCCGCGCGGCGCTTCGCCGGCGCCGGTCTGCCGGCACGTCGCGTGGTCATCGGCGGCGGGTTCGGCGTGCAGACGCGGCCGGGCGAACGCGCCGAATCGCTCGATGTGGGCGCCACGCTGCGCGCCGCGACCGAACGCGTCACGAAGGACGCTCGCCGCTACGGCATCCCGGCGCCGCGCCTCGAGATCGAGCCCGGACGCGCCGTGGTCGGACCTGCCGGAACCACGCTCTACCGCGTGCTGGCAGTCAAGCGTCAGACGCGACGGACCTTCGTCGTCGTCGACGGGGGAGTCGCCGAAAATCCGCGCCCCGCCCTGTACGGCGCGTACCATCACGTGGTGCCGGCCGCCGCGCCGAGCGACGATGTTGCCGAGGTCACGCTGTGCGGCCGATCCTGCGAGAACGACGAGCTCGGGATCGTGCGGCTTCCGTGCGGCGTGCGCGACGGCGACCTTCTGGCGATGTGCACGACGGGCGCGTATACGTACAGCATGGCTGGAAACTACAACCGCTTTCCGCGTCCCGCCGTCGTCGCGGTCGCGGACGGCTCGGAGCGCCTGCTGGCGCGCCGCGAGAGCATCGACGACGTCCTGCGGAACGACGCATGAAGGGCACCGTAGCCGGCCCTGCATCCGGCCGACGGTGCCGCGCGTTGATATAACGTATGAACACGCAAACCGCAACATTCGCGGCCGGTTGCTTCTGGGGGGTCGAGGCGGCGTTCCGACAGGTCCCCGGCGTGCTGGACGCGGTCTCCGGTTACACCGGCGGCCAAACCGACAACCCGACGTACCGGCAGGTCTGCGGCCACACTACCGGCCACGCCGAAGCCGTCGAAGTCACCTTCGATGCACAGCGCGTCACCTACGACGAGCTCCTGAATGTTTTCTGGCAGATTCACGACCCGACGCAGCTCAATCGCCAGGGGCCCGACGTGGGCGATCAGTATCGCTCGGCGATCTTCACGCACGGCGCAGAGCAGGAGCGCGCAGCAGCGGCGTCGCGCGATCGCGAACAGCAACGCTACGACCGCGCGATCGTTACGCAGATCGTGCCGGCCACGCGATTCTGGGCCGCCGAAGAGTATCATCAGCGTTACTTCGAAAAGAACGGCGGCGCGGCGTGTCACGTCATTCCGGGAGGCGCCCGATGAAACGCGCGGAGTTCGCAGCAGCCGCCGCTGCGCTGGTCGCCGGGTTCGGCTTCGCGCGGTCCGGACGAGCCTCCGGGCAAGCCTATGCGGTAACGCACAGCGACTCCGAGTGGCTCGCCATCTTGGGACCGGAACGCTTTGACATTCTGCGCCGCGGCGGTACCGAACCGGCCTTTTCGAGTCCCCTGATCGGCGAGAAACGCGCGGGGATCTATCGCTGCGCCGGCTGCGCGTTGACGCTGTTCACTTCTGCAACGAAGTACGACAGCGGCGACGGGTGGCCGTCGTTCTGGAACGTGCTACAGAACACAACGCGCACGCAGAACGACTACGCGCTGATCGAGCCGCGCACAGAAGTGCACTGCAGGAGGTGCGGAGGACACCTGGGTCACATCTTCGACGACGGGCCGCCGCCTACGCATCTGCGTTATTGCATCGACGGCCTCGCGCTGCGATTCGTCCCGAACAAGGCCGCCACGTAGCGCGCCCATGCGGATCCTGATCACCAACGACGACGGCATCGACTCGCCCGGAATTCGCGCGCTGACGGACGCGCTCGGCAGCGAGCACGCGACCGTCGTCGTCGCGCCGTCCGGCAACCGCAGCGGCGTGTCGCACGCGATCACGGCGGACGAGGCGATCACCCTCGAGCGCCGCGAGGATTGCGGCGTGCTCGCGTACGCATGCTCCGGAACGCCCGCCGACTGCGTCTTCCTCGGGTCGACCGAGCTATGCCCACGCCCCGACCTCGTCATCAGCGGCATCAATCACGGGCCAAACCTGGCCGACGACGTGTACTATTCCGGAACCGTCGCAGGCGCCGTGGAAGCCTCGCTGCTGGGGATCCCCGCGCTGGCGGTCTCGCTGGCGTGCGATCACGCGGTGCCGCTCGGGCGACGCTATTGGGAGAGCGCGGCGGAGATCGTACGGCGCTGCATCGCGGCCGCGTTCGACGGCTTGAGCGACACCACGCGCTACTGCAACTTGAACGTCCCCAACCTGCCCCTGGAACAGATCCACGGCGTCGCCGTTACGCGTCTGGGCCGCAAACGCATCTGCGGCCGGATGGTCGGCCAAGAAGGCGACGGCACTACGCGCTACTACCGCGCCTGGGAGTCGCCCTTCGAAACAGACCGCGAAACGATCGGCACCGACATCGGCGCCGTGCACGCCGGTTACGCGAGCCTTACACCGCTCTTGCTCGACCGCACCGCTCCGGTAACTCCGTCGTTGGATTGGCTGCGCCTCGGCAGCCTTCGCCCGGTAAATTCAGCGACCGGCGCGAGCCGGCGCATCAGATTCTCGAACTGATCGCAATCGAGCGATTGCGCGCCGTCCGAGAGCGCGTTCGGCGGATCGGGATGCACCTCGATGAGCAGCCCGTGCGCTCCCGCGGCTAGGCTGGCGATCGCGATCGGCGGCACCAGCCGCGCGATGCCCATCGCATGCGACGGATCGACGATCACCGGGAGATGCGTCATCTCATCCAGCAGCGGCACGACCGAGATGTCGAGCAGGTTACGCGTCGCGACGTCAAAGGATCGCACGCCACGCTCGCAGAGCACGACGCCCTCGTTGCCTCCGAGGAGCACGTATTCCGCGGCCAACAGCCACTCTTGCACGGTCGCCGAAATGCCGCGTTTCAACAGCACGGGCATGCGCGTCTGACCGACCTCGCGCAGCAGCGGGAAGTTCTGCATGTTGCGCGCACCGATCTGCAGCATGTCGGCGTAGCGCGCGACCTTCTCGACGTCGCGCGGATCGAGCACCTCGGTCACGACGCCGAGGCCGTAGCGATCGCCCGCGTAGCGCAGCAACTTGAGCGCCTCTTCGCCGAGGCCTTGAAACGAATACGGCGACGTGCGGGGCTTGTAGGCGCCCCCGCGCAGCACGTTTGCGCCGGATTGCGCGACGCTGCGGGCCGCGGTCTCGAGCTGTTCGCGCGATTCCACGCCGCAGGGACCGGCGCAAATCGCGACCTCGTCGCCGCCAAACGTCGCACCGCTGCGCAACCGCACGACCGTCCGCTCCGACCGCGCGTCACGCCGGACCAGGCGGTACGATTGCGGTACGTTTACCCCTCGCTCCACCTTCCTCGCTTCGACGAACCCTCGGCGCCTCATGCCGCTCTTACTTAGGACCTCTGAAGGTTCGCTAGCAGGCTACGGGGATTGCGCTGCGTGAATCAGGCGGCAGTGGAGCACGTTGCGGTCACCGGAGTGGGAGTGGTTTCGCCGATAGGCTATACAGTCGAGTCGTTCTGGCGCAACTTGCTGGACGGGAGGCGCGCGATCGCACCGATGGGCAATGGCGCGCGAGTCTCCGGCAACGCGCTGTGGGCGGCGGTTTCCGACGACTTCTTAGAGCACACGGGGCTCCCGCCGGGAGCGCTGCGCAACACCGATCGTTTCACACAGTACGCGATGGTGGCGACCGCGGCGGCGCTGCGCCGCGCGCGCTACGATCCTCCTGCCGAACGCACTGCGGTCATCATCGGCAACACGATGGGCGGCTTTCCTCTCGTCGCGGATTCGCAGACACGCTTCGCCGAGGACGGCGGGCGCGCCGTCAGCCCAAAGCTGATGGCTCTCGTCATACCTAACATGGCGAGCGCGTTCATCGCGATGCACTGGAACCTGCACGGCCCGCAGCTCGCGATCAGCACGGCGTGCGCGTCATCGCTCGACGCGATCGGTCTGGCCTCGGGAATGATCGAGCGCGGCGAGATCGACGCAGCGATCGCCGGCGGCAGCGAGACGCTCCTGAGCCCGCTGGTGTACGAGAGCCTCGTGCGCGCCGGCGCGCTGTCGCGCAACTCGGACGCCGACCGCGCGTCGCGGCCGTTCGACGTCGATCGCGACGGCTTCGTGATGGGCGACGGCGCCGCCGTGCTCGTGCTCGAGCGCGCGGAGCTGGCCGCGGCGCGAGGAGCCGAAATTCTTGCCCGCATCCGCGGATACGGATCGGTCGCGGACGGCTATCACATCACGTCGCCCGATCCGTCGGCAAAGTACGAGGTGATCGCAATGCGCAACGCGCTCGACCGCGCCGGCGACGCGGCGGAGGCCTGCCATGTGGTGTACGCGCACGCGACGGGAACGCTCGTGGGCGACGCCGCGGAAGCACGCGCTATCGACGGCGTCTATGCCGGCGACGGTGCAGTCGTCACGTCGATCAAGGGCCACATTGGACACAGCATGGCGAGCTCGGGCGCGATGTGCGCGATCGCGGGAATCGCGGGCATGCACGATTCGCTGATACCCCCGACGGTCGGAACGGAGCGGCTCGATCCTGCGACGCGCTTCGATCTGGTCAGGGCGCGTGCGCGCGCCCATTCGTATTCGGCCTTTCAAGTCAACGCCTTCGGCTTCGGCGGACAGAACGCGTCGCTCGTCGTATCAAGGTAGGACGCCGATGAATCTCCTCGTCAAAGGAACGAGCGGACCGCTGACCGGCGAGGTCGAGGTTCCGAACTCGAAGTACCACGCGCACCGCGCGCTCATCCTTGCGTCGCTTGCTCAAGGCACGAGCCGGATTCGCGGCCTGTCCGATGCGCGTCACGTGCAATACACGATGGACGTGCTGCGCGCGCTCGGCACGAAGATCGAAGTGGACGGTCAGACGTTGGTGGTCAGCGGCGGCCCCTATCACGTGAAACGCAAGGTCGTTTCGGTCGGTAGCTCCGGTTCGACGCTCTATTTCATGATCGGTCTCGCGGCGCTCGCGGACGCGCCGATCACGCTGACCGCACAGAAGTACTTCCGTCGCCGTCCGGTCGGACCGCTCCTCGACGCGCTCGCGCACATGGGCCTGCGTTTCGAATCGGCACGGGGGTGTCCGCCGATTGCGATCGAGCCGGGAAGGCCGCGCGGCGGGACGATCGTCATCCCCGGAACGCTGTCGCAGTGGATTTCCGGCCTGCTGCTGCTCGCGCCGTTCGCGCGGGAACGGACCGTGATCGAGGTCGAGGGCGAGCCGAACGAGCGGCCGTACATCGCGCTGACGGCCGAGATGATGCGCGAGTTCAACCTGCACGTGCGCATCGCGCCCGACTTCCGGCGCTTCGAGGTGGAACCCGGTCAGACCGCGCGTCCCGCGACCGTCGAGCTCCCGCCCGACATCGGCTCAGCGGCGTTCGGACTCGCCGTTACCGCGATCCATCCGTCCGACGTGCTGTTCCGCGGCCTGCAGAAACTCCCAGGTGAGCTGCCGGATCATCCCGAGGGCGCGTTCTTGGACATCGTTGCCGATATGGGACTGCCGATGGCGTACGACGCGCACGCGCACGCTGTGCGGGTCCGGCATGACGGCATCGAGCTGCGCGCCGTGCACGTCGACTGCCGCGACATTCCCGACATGCTGCCGATCCTCTCGACGCTCGGCACGTTCGCTCGCGGCGAGACGGTCCTCGAAAACATCGAGCACGTTCGCCTCAAGGAGTCGGATCGGGTCGCAGCGATGCTGCAGCTCAATCGCATGGGCGGCCGGCTCGAGCTCCACGCCGATCGTCTCGTCGTTCACGGCGTGTCGCAGCTCTTCGGCGCGAAGCTCTCCTCCTTCAACGATCACCGGATCCTGATGTCGCTCGCCGTCGCGGCCTCGCGCGCCGAGGGGCAGAGCACGCTGACCTATCCGAACGCGTATCGCATCTCGTATCCGCGCTTTCTGGATGCGATGCGCAGCATCGGCGTTCCCATGTCGATCACCGACGGACCGGCGAACGGTCGTCACGACAAGCCAAAACCGCTTCTGTCGATGCTCAAGCCGGACCGCGCTGCAACGCTGACGCTCCCCGAGCTGCTGATCCGGCACGCCGGCGAGTCGCCGATGGAGCTGGCCGTGGTCGAGGCGCGCGACGGCGGCGACGCGACGCTCACGTGGGCGGAGCTGCGCGACAGGGTCGACCGCACGGCAATGTTGCTGCTGCAGCTCGGCGTGCGCCCGGGCGAGCCCGTCGCGTTCCAGCTGCCCAACTGCATCGAATTCGTTATCGTCGCGCTCGCGACGCTGCGAATCGGAGCGATCTGCTGTCCGCTGATGCCGATCTTCCGCGAGCGCGAGGTCGCCTTCTGCCTGCGGCGCTCGCGCGCGCGCGTGCTCTTCGTCCCGGACGAGGCGCGAGGCCGCCGGCACGCCGCCGAGATCGCCGCGATGCTCATCGAAGCCGCGGCCTTCAGGGGCAACCTGCCGCTGCAACTCGAGCACGTCGTCGTCTCGACGAGCGGCCGTCGGACCCATTCGCTTCCCGCGCCCGACAACGCCGACGGATCGGTGCAGTGGCTCCGCTTTCAAGAGGCGTTGGCGAACGTCGAAATCGACGCCGGGCTCCTCGACGCGCGGGGGGCCGCGCCGACCGCGCTCGCGCAGCTGCTCTTCACGTCGGGGACCTCGGGCGAGCCCAAGGGCGTGCTGCATCGCAACGACGTCTTGATGCGCGCCGCCGCGATGGAAGTCGAACACCTAGGGCTGTCGGGCGACGATCGAATCTTCGTTCCATCGCCGCTCGCGCATCAAACCGGTTTCCTGTACGGAATGTGGCTCGCGATCGTGATGGGCGTCCCTCAGATCCTGCAGTCGGTCTGGGACGCCCCGCGCGCACTCCGCGCGCTCAACGACTGGGACGGGACGTTCGTGCAAGCCGCGACTCCGTTCTTGGCCGACATGGTCAAGGCCGTCGAGGACGGTAACCGTCCGCCCGCGGCTCTGCGCATCTTCGTCGCCACCGGAGCGGCGGTGCCGCGGGGGCTGGCCGAACGGGCTACGCGCGTCCTGGGCACCGCGGTGTGCGGCGCGTGGGGCACGACCGAGTCGTGTCTCGGGTCCCTCTCCGCGCCCGGGGACGAGGCCGCCAAGGTGTGGGGCACGGACGGCCGCGCGCTGCGCGGCATCGGCCTGCGCATCACCGACCCGCAGGGACGCTCGCTTCCGGCCGGAGAGGAGGGCCACTTCGAGGTCCGCTCGCCGACGATGTTTGAGGGGTACGCCGACCATGCCGACTGGACGGCGTCGGCGTTCACGAGCGACGGGTGGTTCCGAACCGGCGACCTCGGCGTCATGGACGAGTCCGGTTATATCCGCATCACGGGGCGGCTGCGCGACGTCATCAATCGAGGCGGCGAAAAAATTCCCGTCGCGGAGGTCGAGCAGCTGCTCGGAGATCACCCCGCGATCGACGACGTCGCCATCGTTGCGATGCCGGACGCGCGACTCGGCGAGCGCGCGTGCGCGTTCGTCGTGCTGCGCCAGGGCGCGGGGCTCGATTTCGACCGGATGCAGCACTATCTCGACGCCTGCCAGGTCGCGAAACACTACTGGCCCGAGCGGCTCGAGATCGTGAACGAGCTGCCGCGAACGCCGTCCGGCAAGGTGCAAAAGTACGTACTTCGCGAGCGCGCCAAGAGCTTACGTCCGTCCCCGCGAGTCAAGGAGAAGATTTCTTGAAACAACTCGAGCGCGCCGGCGTCTTCGACGAGGCCTCGTTCGCGCGTTTGAAGGAAGAGATCGCGGCATACGTCGCGGGCCCGGCGGAAGCGTGGGCGTCGCGAATCGAAGCGGAGAGGCGCGTGCCCCTCGAGCTCTGGGACGAACTGCGCGCGCGCGGCTACCTCTCGCTGGCTGCGCCCGCGGCATACGGCGGCCGCGAGATCCCGTTCCTACGGTACTTGGAACTCATCGAACTCTTCTCGATGTCGCACGCATCGGTCCGCATGATCGTGCACGTCGTCAACGGCACATGGCGCGCCATGGATCGCTTTGCGACGCCGGAGCAGCGCCGCAAATTCGTCATCCCGTCGGTCAAGGGCGAAATCAAAATCGCCTTCACGCTGACCGAGCCGACCGCTGGAACGGGCGCGGATCTGCGTTGCAGCGTCGTGCGCGAGGGCGAAACGTACTACCTGAGCGGCGAGAAGCACCTCATCACGTTCGGGACGATCTGCGATCACTGGCTGCTCTTCGCGCGCACGGCCGGAACGCGCGGGGCCGAAGGTACCGTCGCGCTCCTCGTCGACCGGAACGCGCCGGGCGCCACCGTGACCGCCATGGAGGAGTCGATGGGCGTGCGCGGCACCGATCACGCGCGCCTGAGCTTCGATCGCGCGCCGGTTCCCGTCGCGAATCGGCTGGGAGCCGAAGGCGACGGATTAGCGGTCGCGCTCGGCGGATTCCTGACACCGAGCCGCATCTCGGTGGCGATGAGCTGCGTCGGATTGGCGCGGCGCGCACAGGACCTGGCTATGGCGTACGCCGCCAGACGCGAGACGTTCGGCAAGAAGCTCGAGCAGCGCCAGGCGATCCGCTTCATGCTTGCCGAGAACGCTACCGACATCGAGGCGGCGCGGCAGCTCGTGCTTCACGCCGCGCGGCGGTGGGAAGCCGGCGCAGCGGATGCCGCGATGCTCTCTTCGATGTCGAAGCTGCAGGCCGTCGAGATGCTGACCCGTGTGACCGACAAGGCGCTCCAGATCCACGGCGGGATCGGCTTCTGGCAGCCGAATGCGATCGAGCGCGTCTACCGCGACGCGCGTGCACAGCGTTTCGAAGAGGGGACGAACGAGATTCAGAAGACCGTCATCGCCCGCGAGCTCATCGACGGCGGAGGAAGGGATACGTGAAACGCTTCGAAGCGAAGGTATCGCTCATCACCGGCAGCTCACGCGGAATCGGCCGAGCGTTGGCGCTCACGCTCGCGCGTGAAGGCGCTTCGGTGGTCGTCAACTACCAGCGCAACGCCGAGATGGCGGAGCAGGCCGTGCGTGAGATCGAGGCGCTGGGCTCGCGCGCGATCGCCGTGCAGGCGAACATGGAGAGCACCGAGGATATCGATCGCCTCTTCGAATGCGTCGACGCAGAGTTCGGACGCCTCGATCACTTCGTTTCCAACGCCGCCGCCAGCTCGTTCAAGAAGATCGCCGACTTGAAGGCGCACAACCTGGACCGCTCGTTCGACCTCAACGTCCGTGCCTTCGTCCTGGGCGCGCAGCGCGCCGTCAAACTCATGAAGCGCGGCGGCCGGATAGCGGTGCTCTCAAGCTATGGGAGTATCCGCGCGTACCCGACGTACGCGAACCTCGGCTCGAACAAGGCAGCCATCGAGGCGTGGGTCCGCTACATGGCCGTGGAGTTCGCGCCGGGCGGCATCAACGTCAACGCCGTCAACGGGGGGCTCATCGACACGGAATCGTGCGCGTACTTCTATCAAAACGTCGCGGGCATGGCCCCGATCGAGTCCGTCCTGTCCAAGATCCCGAAGGGCCGAATGGGTACTACGCAAGAGGTCGCCGACACGATCGCGTTTCTGCTCGCGCCGGAGTCCGAGTACATCACCGGCCAGACGATCCGCGTGGACGGCGGCTTGAGCGTGATCGCTCCGCCGTTTTACGCCGACGTGTCTCCGCCGCTTTCGCTCAGCTAGGAAGCTCTCAGGAGTGGCATCGAGCGACTCGTTCGCGCACGCACTCCGCCCGGGCACGATCGGCGGGCTGGCGCTGCGCAATCGCATCATCATGGGCTCGATGCACATGGGCATCGAGTCCGACGGTCCCGCCCTCGCGGCGTTCTACGCCGAACGCGCGCGCGGAGGCGTCGGGCTGATCGTCACGGGCGGATCCTCGGTGAGCCGCGTCGGCGCAGGCGGCTGCAACTACAGCTTCGTCAACGACGCGGATAGCGAACCGGCGCTTCGCGCGGCGGCCGAGGCCGTGCACGACGCCGGCGGGCGCATCGCCTTGCAGCTGTTCCACGCCGGTCGATACGCGTACTTCGCGTCGTTCGGGCTGCAGCCCGTCGCTCCGTCCGCCGTCGCATCGCGCTTCTCCCCCGACCCGCCGCGCGCGATGGACGATGCCGACATCCGCGAGACGATCGGCGACTTCGCGCGCGGGGCAATCCGCGCTCGCGAGCTCGGATTCGACGCCGTTGAGGTGATGGCGTCGGAGGGCTATCTGCTCAACCAGTTCCTTTCGCCGCTCACCAATCGGCGCGACGACTTCTGGGGTGGCGATCTCGAACGGCGGATGAATCTCCCGCGCGCGGTGCTGCGCGAGATCCGAGCCGGCGTCGGCCGCGATTTTCCCGTGATCTTCCGCATCTCCGGCGCCGACCTGATGACCGGCTCCACGACGCAAACCGAGACGCTGCGCTTCGCGACCGCGCTGGCATCCGACGGCGTCGACGCGCTCAACGTCGGCATCGGTTGGCACGAGTCGTCGATACCGACCGTGCAGCAGATCGTGCCGAGCGGAGTCTGGGTGCGCTTCGCCGCCGCCGTCAAGCGCGCCGTGGGCGACCTGCCGGTGATCGCCAGCAATCGCATCAGCAGCCTGGCCGCCGCGGAAGACGTACTCGCCGCGGGCAGCGCCGACTTCGTCTCGATGGCGCGGCCGTTTCTGGCGGACGCTGCGATCGTCGCCAAGTCCGCGCAGCCGCAGCTGGTCAACACCTGCATCGCTTGCAACCAGGCCTGCATCGACCAATCTCTCATCGACGCGCCGGTTTCGTGCATGGTCAACCCGCGCGCCGGGCGCGAGCGCGAGTTTCCGGAGATTCCGGTGCCCGCAGATCGGGCGCGCCGGTTCGCTGTGATCGGCGGCGGACCCGCCGGAATGGAGGCCGCCCGTGCTCTCGCGGCGCTCGGTCATCGCGTCGAGCTGTTCGAGGCCGACGGCGAGCTCGGCGGCCAGTTTCGCATGGCGCGTCGGATTCCGGGAAAGCGCGACTTCGGCGAGACGATTCGTTACTTCGCGAACGAGCTGCCGCGTCTAGGCGTCGCGCTTCGCCTGAACCGGCGCGTCGCCGGCGCCGCGGCGCTGCGCGGCTTCGATGCGGTCGTGCTCGCGACCGGCGTCGTCCCGCGCGCCGCGCGCGTCGCCGGCAGCGATCTGCCGCTCGTCGTCTCGTACGCCGATCTTCTTCTGCACGATCCTGAAGTGGGCGAACGCGTGGCCATCGTCGGCGCTGGCGGCATCGGCGTCGACGTCGCGCACTACCTGAGTTTCGGCGAATCCGACGTCGACGAGGGCACGCGCTTCCTCTACGAACAGGGCCTCGCCGCGCCGCCGGACGGTGCGCTCGTCGTAACCGGTCGAAAGCGCGTCGCGCTGATGCGCCGCGGGGCGACGATCGGCGAGCGCATCGGCAAGACGACTCGCTGGGCCGTGCTGCGCGCGCTGCGAGCCGCGGGCGTCGAGAGCTACACGGGCGTCACCTACGACGCCATAGTGTCCGGGGGCGTCCGTATCCGCGACGAGGAGGGCAACCGGCGAACGATCGCGGTGGACACCGTCGTCATCGCAGCGGGTCAGGAGCGCAACAACGCGCTCGTGCCGGAGCTTTCTGAGCTCGGCTTGCCTTATCGCGTCGTGGGCGGCGCCAAGGACGCCGCCGAGCTCAATGCGGTGCGCGCGTTCGACGAGGGCCTGCGCGCGGCATACGAGCTCTCCCGGGAGGTCCGCTCGGCAAGCCGGGCTCACGCATAGCGCGTGCGTTCGTCACGCCGGTATCCAAGCGCGGCGGCAGCGGCGAAGAGCGCCGCGTAGGCGACGAGTCCGGCGAGAGCGTGCGTCGCATCCGCGCCGGTCGTGACGCTCCACAGCAGATCGGCGAACTGCCGCGTTGGGAGACACGGCGAGATTGCCGCGACCACGCGCGGCAGCTCCTGCGGCGGCATCCACAATCCGCCGCCGTATGCGAGCAGCAAATTGAGCGCCGTCGCGATCGGCACCGCGGCCCGAGCCGACGTCCAGTAGCCGATCGTGATGCCGATCAGCACGAACGGAACGCCGCCCGCGAGCGAGTAGATCGCTACGCGCAGCCATTGTACGGCCGTGAGGTCGATCGGCGTGAACGCGCGCGCCACCAATGCGACGATCGCCGCCGTCAAGAAGCCGAAGAGCACGGCCGTTACGATCCGCGCGCCGAAGCGCACGCCGGCGGAGACGGGCAACGTCCGGTTGTACCGCTCCCACGGGCGGCCACGCTCCTGCGCGATCCCGACGCCGAACTGATAGAGCGTGACGCCGACGATCGCAAACGCCATGAAGGCGAGCGTCGTTAAGTCCGCGGCTTCCGCGCGAGTCCGCGCGAACGGCAGGGCAAACAGCGCGTAGAACATCGCCGGGAAAAGAACGGTTGGCACGACGTAACCGGGCCAGCGCAGCAGATCGAGGAATTGGACGCGCGTGTGAGCGCGCAGCAGCGCGACGGAGTTCATGCATGACCTCCGGTGAGCGAGAGAAAGGCCTCTTCGAGCGACGGTGCTGCGATCTCCAAATCGGAGAATGCGATGCCGCTCGTCACGAGTTCGCGAACGTACGCATCCGAGTCGGTCGCGTTCACGACGATCTGCCCGTCCGATCCGACGTAACTCAGCCGCCGCGTGCCCATCCGCGCGCGCAGCGCCCGCGGATCGCCGTCGAAACGCACGGCGCCGTTGTCGATAACGACGATCCGTGAGGCGAGCGCCTGGGCCTCTTCCAGGTAATGCGTCGTGAAAAGGATCGAGCGGTGCTCGCTCGCGCGGCGCACGACGTCCCAGAGGTTGCGGCGCGACTCTACGTCGAGCCCGGTCGTCGGCTCGTCGAGCACTACGAGCTCGGGGCGCCCAACGAACGCCAGCGCGACCGCCAGGCGGCGCGACTGTCCTTGCGAGAGCGTTCCCGCGCGCCGCCCCGCCAGCGGCGTGAGGCCGAACGTCTCGAGCGCTTCGGATATTGGCGCCGCGTTCGGGTAGTGCCGCGCGACGTATGCCGCGATCTCGTTGACGCGCAGCATGTCGGGAAAGCCGCTCTCCTGCGGCGTCACGCCGAGGCGCCGCCGAACGTCGACGCTGCGCGGCGAGCGCCCGAAGAGCCGCACCTCGCCGGAATCGCAGCTGCGCAGACCCACCGCGATCTCTAGTGCCGTGGTCTTGCCCGCGCCGTTGGGCCCGAGCAGCGCGACGATCTCGCCGCGCTTCACGGCGAACGAGAGCGCGTCCAGCGCGCGAACTTCCCCGTACGACTTGTCGACGCGATCGAACTCTAAGATCACGTTGTGTTCCTCATCAATTGGCAGATTCGAGCAGCGACTGCAGTTGCGAAACGTGCGCCGTAAATGCCTCGCGACCACGCTTGGTGAGGCGATAGCGTGTGAGCGGGCGCCGGTTGACGAAGCTCTTCTCCTCAGCGACGTAACCGGCATCGACGAGTTTGCTCAGGTGCGCGCCGAGGTTGCCGTTGCTGACGTCAAGCGCTCGAGCCAGCTCCGAAAAAGCCACCCAATCGAAGTTCAGGAGCTCCGCGATAACGCCGAGTCGGACCTTCGACAGCAAGAGTTCGTCCATTTCCTAAACAGCGGCTTATTCGCGAGCCAACAGTTCGCTTACACCGAACCCGCCGTAGCCGGCCAGCATTCCGAAGGCGAGGACGTAGCCCGCGATGCTCGTAGGTGCGAAGTTGGCTGCGATGAGGCAGGCGACGACGATCACGCCTGCGATTTGCGCGCGACGGTTTCCGTGCATGCCGATGTAGAACAGCACGATCGCCTCGGCGACGCTCCAGATCCCCGCCGACGCCAATCCTGAAAAGATCCGGTACGCGGCGGCATCGGCCACGAACGCCAGCGCGAGCGTCAGCCACAGTACGTTGAAGAATTCACGCTGAATGAGCGAGCTGCGGGAAAGCATATGTCGCGTCCGTCGCGCTCGAACGATCGAGAAGATCGTGCAGGCGGCGATGACTACCGGAATCGACCAGAGCGCGCCGGCCGGAACCGCGCCGTTATCGAAAAGCTGGAATACGGTTGGGACGAACGCAGAGCCCGCTCCCCATACCGCGAAATACTCGCCGCCCGCACATAGCCGCTGCTGCGACTCGGCCAGAATGCGGTCGACCATCTCGATATGGTCGCGCGCCTCGGAGGCGTTGAGATGGTCCACGTCAGACCTCCATCGCCCAGGCCGCGAGCGCTAAGCCGCCGAGCAGCGCGATGGCCCACGCTACCGCGCCTCTCCGCGGGTCGTCGGGCAGCGCACGCCATAAAAGCGCTACGAGATAGCCATAGCCTGCCCAAACAAGCGCTAGCCTTCCCAAACATGGCCCGCTCTGGTCAGTTGTTGTGGCATAAGGCTGGCGCAGAATAATCTGTTTCATAGACTACTCTGTAATAACATACCTCTGAACCGGCCGTCAAGTGGGTCCGCCGACCTTTTGCGGCGTTGACGGTAGGCGCCGGGCCCTGGTATCGTACCGAGGTCATGTACGCGATCATCGAATCCGGCGGCAAGCAATACCGAGTCGCCGAGGGCGACGTCATCCGCTGCGATCTGATCGCGAGCGAGGTCGGTTCCGAGGTGACCTTCGACCGCGTGGTCCTCGCGGGAAGCGAGGAAGCCGTCAAGGTGGGCAGCCCGATGCTGGACGGCGCGAGCGTCAGCGGCACGGTCCTGCGCCACGCCAAGGACAAGAAAATCTTGGTCTTCCGCTACAAGCCGAAGAAGCGGGTGCGCAAGCTCAACGGCCACCGCCAGCCCTACGCCGAAGTCAAGATCACCAAGATAACGCTTCCCTAAAAGGGCGGGCTCCTAAAAACGCCGTGCTCGAGGTCACTTTCTACCGGGACGAACGCGATCGTCTTGCCGGAATATCCGCGCGCGGCCACGCCGATTTCGCCGAACACGGGCAGGATATCGTCTGCGCGGCGGTTTCGGCGGTCTTGCAGGCTGCGCGCCTTGGGCTCGAGGAGCACGCCGGCGTTGAGCTCGAGGCCCGTCAGACGCATGGCGCACTGCGTCTGCGCTGGCCGGAGGAGCGGCGCGATCTAGCCAGCCTGCACGCGATCGTCGCGACCGCGGAGCTCGCCGTCGCGCAGATCGCGGGCCGCTTCCCCGATCACGTGCGGGTGCGGCGCCGCCGCGTCACACCCGAACCGAGAGGCAAGCCCTCGGGACGGGTAACAAACGTGGCAGACCGAAGGAGACGTTACGATGTCTGAAAGTTTTCGTACGACGCCACCCGACCAGTCGTGGTCGACCAGTCCAGGCAACGGTTATCAGGGCGAGCGGCCCGCGCACTCCGACGACGACGCGAGCGAAGCCGGGAAAGTCGTGCTCGTAGGCCTGCTCGGCGGACTCGTTTCGGCCGCCGGGTACATGATCTATCGCCGCCTGCCCGACGAGCAGAGACAACGCCTCCATTCCCAGGTGCGCCAGCTCGTGCAGGAGCGTATCACCGAGCTCCGCCGGAACTTCAATATCTAGACGCGAGGCTCGCTATCTGGACGGGGCTCGGTTTCGGGGGCATCCGGCGGCGGGGGCGCGGGAGGAGGCATCGACGCTTCGGGGCCCTCGGCGGCGCGCTCCATCTCGACGATGAAGGAGTGCGACGTGCTTTGAACCTCGCGCATGAACCGGCCCGCCTGACGCATGACCTTGGGCAGCCGGTCGGGCCCGAAGAGCAAGAGGGCGAGGACGGAGACGACGAGGATGTCGGGTACCGAGAACATCGGAGCCTATCTTTCCGGAGGCATCGCTGGACTTCCGCCGCCCGTCGCGGGAGGGCTTACCTCGGAACCCGTGCAAGCATCAGGACCCGCCCGTGAAGATCATCTATACACGCGGCAACCGCACCGAAACGCTGGCCTCGCTGGCGACGTTGCGGAAGATCCTTAACCGGTTCGTTGCGCATCGCGTCTTCTACGAAGTGTCGAGTCGCAGCAAACGCGGGCATGAGTTCTTTTCCGCGAAGAACGTCTTCGTGGTGGGATTGATCGAGGTAACCAACTTCGACCATCTCAAGATCCTCATCTTCGACGCGAACTGTCAAGCGCACTCGGTCGAGATCATCAATCCGCAGACGATGCGGATCTATGACGAGCTTCCGGGTCGCGGCTTCGCCGTCTCCTTCATCAGCGGCGATCAAAGCGGCGTCGAGACGCGCTGTTACATCCGAGACGAGGGCGAGGATAGCGCTACGGTCCACGAGCGGACCGCGCTGGAAAAGATCACGCTGCCGCAACTCTTCGAATACCTCGAAGAGATCACCGCGGCCGAGCCCGCCTCCAAAAAGTCGAAGGGTTAGTGCGCGAACGCTGCTCGAGCCGCTGGGCCTCGCGCAGCGATCGAACCGAGTCCGCGATGCGTCCCAATCGCTTGTACGCGACGCCGAGGTTGAGATGCGCGAGGGCGTACTCCCGGTCGCTCGAGATGGCGCGCTCGTAGTGCGCGATTGCGCCCTGCACGTCGCCATCTTCGAGCAGCAGGTTTCCGAGATTCGTTAGGGCCGGGGCGTAGCCGCCCACCGATTCGAGCGCGGCAGCGAAGTCGTCGCGCGCGAGCTCGCGCCGGTCGAGCCCGACGCGCGCGACGCCGCGCTTGTTGAGCAGAAGGGCGCGCTCAACGGGCGAGCTCGGACGCTCGAGCAACTCGCCGAGGGCGCTTTCGGCGGCGGCAAACTCGCCGCGCTCGAGTGCGGTCAGCGCGGAAGCAATTGGGTCGTTCTTCCTGAACACTGTATGCCGTTCTATGTTCACGATCGACGTCGTCACGCTTTTCCCGGAGCTCTTCGCGCCGTTCGTCGGGCTGTCGATAGTCGGGCGCGCGATCGAACGCGAGCTAGTGGCCGTGCGCTACCACCACCTCCTCGACGAGCTCGGGGAGGGAGAGCGAGCCGACGACGCCCCATTCGGCGGCGGCGCGGGCATGGTGCTGCGCATCGAGCCGATAGCGCGCGCCCTCGATCGGATTGCCGCCCAGGCGCCCGTAGGCGAGCAGCGCGCGATCGTCGTGCCAAGCCCGAGCGGACGCCCGTTTAAGCAGCGGGAGGCCGCACGCTGGGCAGACTCGGACCGGCTGGTCATCGTCTGCGGCCATTACGAGGGCATCGACGACCGCCTGGGCCGGCTCTATCCGCTGGAAGAATGGTCGCTGGGCGATTTCGTGCTGACAGGAGGCGAGATTCCGGCGCTGGTGTTCATGGATGCGACGGTGCGCCTGCTCCCGGGCGTGCTGCGAGCGGAGTCGCTCGAAAGCGAGTCATTTGCCGCCGGCGCACTGGACTATCCGAGCTTCACCCGCCCCGCAACTTTCCGCGGCGTGGACGTGCCGGAGGTGCTTCTCTCGGGGAACCACGCCAAAATCGCCGAGTGGCGCCGCGAGCAATCGCGCCTGCGTACGCAGGCCCTCCGGCGGGACCTGCTGGAGAACGGCTTGCAGGCTCAGGAAGGCCCATGATAGCATAGGGCGTTGTGCCGGGCTCCGCGCCCGGCTATTCTTTGCGCCGCTTTCGCATGGCAGGATTTGCATCATGAACGTCATCGATGTCCTCAACCGCGACCAAGTCAAGGACGGAATTCCTCAGTTCCGGGCCGGCGACACGGTTAAGGTTTTTTCCAAGGTCACCGAGGGCGGCAAGGAACGGACGCAGATGTTCGAGGGCGTCGTCATCGTGCGCAAGGGCGGCGGCAGCGGCGAATCGATCACGGTCCGCCGGATCGCGCACGGCGTCGGAGTCGAGAAGACGTTCCTTTTGCACAGCCCGCGCGTCGAGCGGATCGAAGTGGGCAAACGTGGCGTCGTCTCGCGCAGCCGGCTGTACTATTTGAGCGAAAAGGTCGGTAAGGCCGCTCGCATCAAGGAAAAGAAAGCCAAAGGAACCTGACGCGCCGCGCTGACACCGCTCCAACTCATCGCTTTCGTTTGTATCTTGGGTATCGCGCGAATCGCAATCTCCACAAAGCCGTTCGCGACGGGTGCCGCGAGCGCCCCCGCCGCGACGGTCCGCGGATATCTCGACGCGCTGATCGCCGTCGGTTTGGCCGCGCTGTTCCTGATCACGTTCGTCATCCGCACGTTTTACATTCCGTCGGTATCGATGGTGCCGACGCTGCAGGTTCGCGACGTCGTGCTCGTGGACGAGATTGCGTATCGTTTGCACGCGCCTGCTGTCGGCGACGTCGCCGTGTTCACGCCGCCGGTCGATTCGGGCGGGAGCGATTACGTCAAGCGCGTGATCGGCGTGCCGGGAGACAGCATCGTGATCGCAGACGGCGTCGTCTACCGGAACGGGACCCCGCTGCGCGAGCCCTACGAGAACCAGCCCCCACGCTACACGCTGACGATTCGAGACTACGGCATCTACGTGAACGGGCGCGCGCTCGATCCACATCTGGCGAACATCCCCGCGCGCTCCATGTGGCAGGCACCGGATCGCATCCCCAAGGCCTCGTATTTCATGCTCGGAGACAACCGCAATTACTCCGATGATTCGCACGTCTGGGGATTCGCGAGGTCGGGCGGCCTCGTCGGGCGAGCCTTCCTCATCCTCTGGCCGCTGGGCCGCGTGCGCGCGCTAGAGAAGTGATTCGGAAATGACTCCGTACGAGCTGCTCGCGATCGTGGCCGTCATCGGCGCCGCTCGCGCGGTTCTTTCGCTGCGGCCGGTCGTCGCGGGCTCCTCGGGCCGCAGCACCGCCATCGCCCGCGAGTTTCTGGATCCGTTCATCATCGCCGGGATCGCCGCGTGGGTGCTGATCACGTTCGTGGCCCGAACCTACTACATCCCCTCCGGCTCGATGCTGCCGACGCTGCAGATACACGACGTCCTGCTCGTCGACAAGTTCGAGTACCGGTTCCGCGCTCCGCGAGAAGGCGAGATCGTGGTCTTCCCGCCCCCTGTTCCGACGCCCGACGACTTCATCAAGCGCGTGATCGGGCGGCCGGGCGACACGCTGCGCATCGCCGGCGGAACGGTCTTTCTCAACGGAACGCCGATGAAAGAGCCCTACGTCGCCGAGAAACCGAGCTACAGCCTCGAAATCCGCGACCACGGCATCTACGTCAGCTACGGTGCCGGCTGGCAGCGCCTCGACCCCAGTGCCGCCAACGTTCCGCCCGCCGCCATGTGGAGTGCCGCCAATCGCATCCCGCCCCACTGCTACATCATGCTCGGCGACAACCGCAACGATTCGGAGGATTCGCACATCTGGGGATTCGCGCAAGACGCCGGACGTTTTGCTACCGGGGCGCGCAGCGACGCGCCGGCCGGATTTACCGGACGCGCCTTCCTGATCTTCTGGCCCCCATCGCAAGCCAAGATTCTGTAGCGCGGTAAGCGAAGTCGCCTTTCGTGGTCCGCTTCTTGCGATGGCGATCGGTGGCGAACCTGGCCTGGCAGCTCGCGGTGCTCGCACTGCTGATTGCAGCCTTCTTCGTCCCCCCACGGCAAGTCTCGGGTCTCTCGATGGAGCCGTACATCCGCTCCGGCGAGTACGTCCTCATCAACACCTTCGCATACCGGCTGGCGCAGCCTCGGCGCGGCGAGATCGTCGCGTTCCGGCATGATAGCGACTCGCGCGGGGTCTTCATCAAGCGCGTCGTCGGGTTGCCTGGCGATCGCATTCGCATCGTTCGGGGTCAGGTCTACCTCAACGGCGCCAAGCTCGACGAACCGTACGTCCAGCATGCCGACGACCACACCTTCGCGGAGACGACCGTGCCTGCCGCGACGGTCTACGTGCTCGGCGACAACCGCGCGGAGAGCGAAGATTCGCGCTTCTTCGGGCCGGTGACCGACGATCGTCTGATCGGCCGCGCCGTCGCCGGGATCTGGCCGCCGCGCATTCTGGGCGGGCTGTGACGCCTTGCGGAGCTCTTCTGGGAACTATCCGGGCCACATGGTGCAGACCACGCGCCGCATCCGGGAATACCTGCGGGTCATCGACGTCGTCGTCGAGGTCGTCGACGCGCGAATCCCCCGCACCGGCAGGGCGCCGCTGCTGGAACAGCTCGCGGGCAGTCGCCTTCGGTTCGTGGCGTTGAACCGAGACGACTTGGCCGACCCCGCGACGACGCGCCTCTGGCTCGAGGAGCTCGCCGCGCGCAGCGCGCAGGCGCTGGCGATCGACGGCCGGAAGCGCGGCAGCGTCGCGCGTCTCGCCACCGCGATCGAAGGTTTCTCGCGTCGCGACGGCCGCGCCGCGAAGGTCGCCCGCGCGATGATCGTCGGACTGCCGAACTGCGGGAAATCCACCATCGTCAATGCGCTTCTGCGCAGAGGAGCGGCCAAGACCGAAGACCGCGCGGGCGTCACGCGGCAGATGCAGTGGTTTCGGCTCGCTCCCAACGTCGAGGTGATGGACACGCCGGGGGTGCTGCCGCCGAAAATTTCCGGCGACGCCGCGCAGTGGAAGCTCGCGATTTGCGGCGCCTTGGCGAGCAATCGCTACGACCCCGCCGAGGTCGCCGGCGAATTTCACAACTGGCTAATCGAACGGCGCCCGCGCTCGAAGGTTCCCGACCTGCAGACCTTCGCGTCCGAGCGGGGCTTCGTCCGGCGCGGCGGAGACGTGGACTATCACAACGCGGCACAGTCCTACATCAGCGCATTTAACGACGGCGTCTTCGGACGCATCTCGCTGGACGCTCCGGATGACGCCGAAGCAGCGTAAGGCGCGCAACGCGTACGAGCGCGAGCGCCGCAGGCTGCATCGCCTGCACCGCTTCGAGTATGCGGCGCGCGAGCGCGGATTCGTGCTGGTCGGCGGCGTCGACGAGGTCGGGCGCGGACCGCTGGCCGGCCCGGTCGTCGCCGCCTGCGTCGTCGCGGAGCAGCCGCTCTTGGTACGGGGGCTGAACGATTCCAAACAAGTGCGCCCCGAAGTCCGGACGGAGATCGCCGAGATCATCAAGGTCCAAGCGACGGCGTGGGCGATCGGCAGCGCGAGCGTCGCCGAGATCGACCGGCTCAACATCTACTGGGCGAGCATCCTCGCGATGGAGCGCGCCATTGCCGCGCTGAGTTATGCGCCGCAGTATCTGATCACCGATGCCGTGAGGATTCGCTCGTTTGCCGGGCCGCAGGAGCCGCTGATTCACGGCGACGCACGCTGCGCTGTCGTCGCGGCGGCCTCGATCCTCGCGAAGGTCCACAGGGACGCACTGATGGTTGCGCTCGACGCGGAAGATTCCCGCTACGGCTACGCGCTGCACAAGGGCTATTCGACGCCATACCACATCGAGGCGCTGCGCGTGCACGGGCCGAGCGTCCATCATCGCGCCAACTGGGCACGCGTTCGTGACGCGCAGCTGGCGCTCGGCCTGGAATCGGTCGACGCGATGGAAGCGCTCGAAGTTGGATAACGCCGAGAAGGGCCGTCGCGGAGAGGACCGCGCGAGCAGCTTCCTCGCCGAGTGCGGCTACCGCGTGTTGGCGCGCAACGTTCGTGTACCCGGCGGAGAGATCGACGCCGTCTGCCTCGATGGTCCGACGCTCGTGATCGTCGAAGTGAAGCGGCGTGACTCTCGGACCTATGGATCCGCGTTGTGCGCCGTCGATGCGCGCAAGCGCTCCAGGTTGCGGCGCGCGGCCGCCGACTACGCGCAGATCGTCGCCCCCGCCGCGAAGATCCGCTTCGACGTCGTCACGCTGGACGGTCCGCGGGTGAGCCTGCACCGAAACGCTTTCTAGTGTCCCAAAGCGCCAAACCCGAGCTGCGCCGCAGCGTCACGCCGTGGGGCTCGTTTTCGTGGGGCTATTCCGACGTCGGCGCCGACATCTTCGTCGGGCTGGGGCTCGTCCTCGCATGGGCCGCCGGCGCCTCGAACGTCGCTTTCCTCTTCGCCGGCATCGTCTACGTGTGCATCGGCCTTGCGTACACCGAGCTCGCGGCGACATATCCGGTCGCGGGCGGCGGACAGTACTTCGTGATGCGCGGCCTCGGCGATATCTTCGGTTTTATCGCCGGGTGGGCGGTGCTGCTGGACTTCACGATCGACGTGACGCTCTTCGCCTGGGTCTCCGTCGACTATTCGAGCCAGCTCCTGCCCATGCTGGTCAACTCGATCCACCCGTGGACCCACTTCGGCGTCGTGCTCGGGCTCGTCGTCGGGCTCTGCATCCTCAACGTCGTGGGCGTCCGCGAGAGCACGGCGTTCAACGGCGTCGTTTCCGCGCTCGACGTGATCAGCGAAACGTGCATCCTGTGCTTCGGCTTTCTGTTCGCCTTCAGGCCGCATCTACTGATTCACACGATGCAGGTGAATTGGCCGTCGCCTTATCAGCTCATGCTCGGAACGTCGCTCGCGATCATCTCGTTCGTCGGTCTGGAGTCGATCTCGCAGGCTGCGCAGGAGACGCAGCGGCCGGCCTCGATCATCCCGCGCACGTCGGTGTCGCTGATCTTAACGATCCTGATCTTCGCGCTGGCCTATTCGAATCTCGCGCTCGGGCTGCAGCCCTGGCATCCCATCCTCGACGCGCACGGACACGCGCAGCAGTTCTGGCAGATCTTCCCCAACAACGCCGACAACCAGGGCAAGGCCGTCGCGCTGCTCTCAGCGCAGATACCGTATTATGGCGCATTTGCCGCGCTCTACGTGCCCGTACTCGGTGCCGTACTCGTGCTGATCTCATCGAACTCGGGCGTGTTCGGCAGCTCGCGCATCGCTTACGCGATGAGCAGCAGCAACCTGTTGCCGTCGATCTTCCAGCGCGTGCACAGCCGATTCCGCACGCCCGCGGTATCGATCGTCTTCTTCTCCACGGTCGCGGTGATCGAACTGCTCTTCGCGGCGGCCCCGTCGCTCTATCCGCACGTCGCCGCGCTCTACGGCCGCTTCTTCCACGGGGAGAACGGGCTCGAATTCCTTGCGGACCTCTACGCCTTCGGAGCGGCGACGAGCTACTCGTTCGTCTTCCTCGGCCTGATCGGGTTGCGCCTCACGGACCCGTTGAGCCCGCGCAAATTCAAGATCCCGTTGAACGTGCCGTTCCGGTTCCGCGGAGAGCGCGTCGAATTCCCCATCATCGGCGTCATCGGCTTCGTCGGGATCGTGTCGATTCTGCTCTTCACGCTGCGCACGCACGCGCTCGGGCGGATCTTCGGCCCGAGCTGGCTGCTGCTCGGCCTCATCATGTACCTCATCTACCGGAATCATCGGCGGCTTCCGCTGCTGCGTTCGCAGCGGCGGGATTGGCGCAGCGCCCAGACCGAAATTCTGCGGCGGGCCGGCGAGCTCGAATTGATGGATGAATACGTGGCGAACCTTAAGGCCAGCGACCAGCGCCGCGCGGCGCGGCAGGGCTAGCGTGCTGCTGCTTCGCGGAATTCTTTCGCTTGCGATTCTGTCGTGCGGGCTGGTCATCGTGGCGCGCATGCTGGAATCGGCGCGCGAAGGCGGATTCACGATCCTGCCGGGCGTCGTTTTGGGGGCCGCGATGATCGCGCTCGGAATGCACCGCTTGGCGCTGATTTGGCGCGCGCGAGGCTCGCCATAATGCCGGCGGCCGAGGTTCACGTCACGGCAACCGGCGCGCTCGTCGCACTCTTCATCGCCGCCTCCGTGGGGTCGACGCTGTGGTGGATGCTGCATCCGCCGCCCTCACACTTGCAGCAGATCGCCGCAAAAGCCGAGCACGAACTCGAGCGAATGGTCGGCAGCTTAATCGTCGTCTTCTCGCCGGAGATCGACTCGGCACACATGATGGCGCTGGCCGTGAAGCTCGCACGCGGCGAGCGTTCGGAGCTGCTCGCTCTGTACATCATTGAGGTGCCCTACACGCTTCCGCCGGACGCGGAGATGGAGTACGAGGAGCGCCAGGCGCTCGATGCCCTCGGCGCGGCCGAGACGATCGCCAACAAGAGCAACGTCACCATTCGAACCGAGACGATCAAGACGCGATCGACCAAACAGGCGGTCCTCGACGTCGCGAAGCGAGAGAAGGCCCATCTCATCATCCTCGGTTCCTTCCGCGAGGGCAAATATAGCGGTGCGCCGTTGGGCCGCCTCATCGAGGAGATCGCCGCCGATGCGAAATGCGATGTACTCATCGGCGTTGAAGGTAAACACGGTACGCTGCTCATCGATGAAAGCGTGCAGCCCAGCTCGCAAGCCGTCTGATTTTGAGAGGAGCTCTGTGAATCTTCGCCGCTCGTCGCTTTACGGCGCCCTCGCCGCCGGTCTCGGCATCCTGCTGTCGTCCAGCGCGCTCGCCGCCAACACCGCACCCGCGATTACGGCGTTCGACCATGCGTTTGCGGCGACCAACGACTACACGTGCGTGCTGCACGTTCACGAGGCTAAGGGCAGCGAGACGCAAGATCGCGTGTATCAATACTCGTTCATGAAGCCTCACTACGCCAAGACGCTGATCCTCGACGGCGACGGCAAGGGCTCGGGCGGCGTATGGGCCGGCACCGATCAGATCAGCGGTCACCAGGGCGGATTCTTATCCGGCTTTCACCTGAAAGTCGACGTCCACGATCATCGTGCGGTCTCGCTGCGCGGCGTGACGATCCCCGAGGGGCTGCTGCAGCACATCGTCGAGATGTACGGTACGACGCCCGGCAAGCTCACGCAAACCGACGGCGGGAAAGTCGCCGGCGTCCTCACCGACCGGCTCGACCTCAAGGTCACCGACCCGGCCTCGAACGCCGACGTGTCGGAACAGATTCTGTACCTCTCCCAGGACACGCACTGGCCCGTCCGCCAGATCATGTACTCGGGTTCGCAGATCGTGCTCGACGAGTCCGTCGCAGATCTCAAAACGAACACCGGCCTGACCCAATCCGACTTCCCGTTCTAACCCTGAAGTGTCATCCTGAGCGGAGCGAGCGCAGCGAGTGGAGTCGAAGGACGCGAGAGGCAGTGTCATCCTGAGCCTGTCGAAGGATGACTCAGCGATAGCGTAACGCGCGGAGAAACTCGTAGCCCCGCGACTCGGACGCTCGTCGCCCACATCCGTGTGGGCTCGTGCTCGCGCGCTTTTCCGCAACACCAAAGGAATACGACATCGTGTCTTTTGCGGAAAAGTCGCACGGCTCAGCTGCGGGGCTACGAGCTCCTCCGCATGCGTTGGTTTCCTGCAACGGCATGCTTCGACAGGCTCAGGATGACAGAGGGAGGCTACTTCGCTAGGTAGCGCTTGCGCAGTTCGTCGAGCACGACGGCCAGCAGGATGACCGCGCCGAGCAGCACTTTTTGCAGGTAGGAATCTACGTTGAGCAGGTTCATCGCGTTGTAGAGCACGCCGATGAGCAGCGCGCCGAAGAACGTGCCGATCACGCTTCCGCGGCCGCCCGTTAGGCTGGTGCCGCCGACGACGACCGCGGCGATCGACTCGAGCAGCTCGTCGCCCGTTCCGGTTTGAGGCGACCCCGACGAGAAGAGCGCCATGTACAGGAAGCCAACGATCGCCGCGCACGCGCCGCTGATCACGTACACGGCGGTCTTGACGCGCGCGACGTTGATGCCGGCGAGCCGCGCCGCCTCCTCGTTGCCGCCGATCGCGAAAACGTAGCGCCCGAAGCGCGTGCGCGTCAGCAGCACCGACGCTGCGACGATGACGGCGACCATCCAAATAACCGGCACCGGGATGCTCGGCAGATGCAACGCCGACGTAACCCCGCCGAGGAACGAGCCGATTCCCGTGTTCTGGAAGTCGCCGCTCTGGAGCGCCACGGGCCGGCCGTGCGCGAGGATGAACGACGCGCCGAGCGCCATCTCGAGCATCGCAAGCGTCGTGATGAACGGCGGCAGGTTTAGCCTGACGACGGGCAGCGCGTTGATCCATCCGGCGATGCTGCCGACGCCGACGGCCACGATCAGCGTCGCGGCGATCAGCGGAAAGCCGCTGAGATGCACGGCGTTGGCGAAGAGCGCGGCCACGACGCCCGTCAGCGCGACCAGCGAACCCACGGAAAGGTCGATCCCGCCGGTGATGATCACGAACGTCTGGCCCACGCCCAGCACGCAGTTGTACGTGATCTGGCGCAGCACGCGCACTATGTTGCTGGGCTCGAGGAACGAACCGTGCGACGCGACGTCGACCACGACGACCAACACGATGACGAACGCGGCGGCACCGGCGATGCGCAGCCAGTACCAAACGCGGTTCTGCTCGTTCACGCCGCCGCACCCGTCGCGACCGCGATGACCTTGTCCGGCGTCGCCTCGGCACGCGTGAACTCCGCTGCGATGCGGCCGGCCCGCACGACCAGGACGCGATGCGCCATGCCGAGCGCCTCCGGCAGGTCGCTCGACACCATCACGATCGCCGCGCCCCGTCCGGCGAGATCGAGCATAATGCGGTAGATCTCGGCCTTGGCCCCAACGTCGATACCGCGCGTCGGCTCGTCGAACAGGAAGACGCGCGCGTCGCCGAGGAGCCACTTCGCGAGCACGACCTTCTGCTGGGTGCCGCCCGAGAGGTTGCGCGCGATCTGCTCGGTGCTGGGCGTCCGAATGTGCAGCTCGTCGATCATCGTTTTGGTCGCAGCTCGCTCGCGAGCGGCATCGATTAATAAATCGCGATCGACGAACGAGGCGAGGTGCGCCAGCGTCACGTTCTCGCGGACCGTCATACCGAGCACGAGGCCCTGTGCCTTGCGATCCTCCGTGATGAACGCGACGCCCGCCGCTATGGCGTCTCCGATGTTTCCGGCGGGCAGCGCTGCGTCGTCGACCCGAACCTCGCCGGCGTCGCGCCGGTCGGCGCCGGAGATGGCTCGCACGATCTCAGTTCTGCCCGCGCCGATGAGTCCGGCGAGCGCGACGATCTCGCCGGCGCGCACGGAAAAGCTCACGTCGCGAACGACGGGAGCGCGCGTCAGGCCGCGCACGTCGAGCCGCACCGCGGCGTCGGGCGACGGCTTCGCGAGCTCGGGAAAGTGCGCGTCCAGCCGGCGCCCGACCATGGCGCGGATGATCTCCTCCTGCGAGAAATCCGCGGCGTTGCGCGTCTCGACGACCCTGCCGTCGCGCAGCACGGAGACGCGGTCCGCGATGCGCGACAGCTCTTCCATGCGATGCGAGATGTAGATGATGCCGGCGCCGCCCGCGCGCAGCCGACGCACGATCTCGAAGAGGCGCTCGATCTCGCGGTCGGCGAGTGCGGCCGTCGGCTCGTCCATAACGATGATCCGAGCGGATCGCGCGAGGACCTTCGCGATCTCGACCAGCTGCTGCTGTCCGACTGAGAATCGCGCAACCGGCACGTCGAGCGGGATGTCGAGTCCGAGCTCGCCGAGCGCGCGCTCGGCGCGCACGTGCACCGCCGCGGTATCGATGAGCCCCGCGCGCGTCGGTTCGGCGCCCAGCGCGATGTTCGCCGGAGCAGTCAACTGCGGGACGAGCGTGAACTCCTGATAGATCATCCCGATGCCGAGGTGCTGCGCCTCTTGCGGCGTCGCAATGCGGACCGGCTTGCCGTCGATGCGAATCTCGCCCTCGTCCGCCTGCAGCGCACCGGCGAGGATCTTCATCAGGGTGGATTTGCCTGCGCCGTTTTCGCCGACGAGCACGAGGACTTCGCCGGCGGAGAGCGTCAGCGACACGTCGGAAAGCGCGCGCACGCCGGGAAAGCTTTTCCCGATCCCGCGCATCTCGAGAAGCGCCAATTTACGGCGAGCTCTGCGGCTGTTCCAAGGACGCTTTCGTGAAGGTTCCGACCCCGATCTTCACCATCGGCGGCGGCTTCTTTCCTGCGAAATAATTCGCGATCACGTCGACCGTCGTCGAGCCGATCTTGACCGGGTACTGGATCGCGTCGCCGTACATCTCGCCCTTGCCGATGGCGTCGCGCGCCTCGGGCGTCGCGTCGTATCCGACGATGGCGACCTTGCCGGTCAGTCCGGCGGCTCGCACCGCGGCGAGCGCGCCGAGCGCGGAATCGTCGTTGATTCCGAAGATGCCCTTGAGGTCGCGATGCGCCTGGAGGATGTCTCCGGTGTCGCTGCTCGCCTTATCGCGCGTACCGCCGGAGTCGACGTCGGCGACGATGGTGACGGATGGACAGCGCTGTGCGATCGCCTGTTTGAATCCCTTGACGCGATCCTGAACGCTCGTCACCTCGGGTTCGTCGATGATCGCGATGCTGCCCGTCTTGACCGCCTGGCAGATCAGCGTTCCCGCCTCGAATCCGCCCTGGACGTTGTCGCTCGCGATGTGCGCAACGACATGGCCCTGCGAGCTTGTGCTCGCGATGTCGGCGGTGAACACCGGAATGCCGGCCGAATTCGCCTCCGCGATCGCACTCCCGATCGCCTGCGAGTCGTATGGCGTTAGCACGATCGCGTCGACGCGCTTAGAGATGAAGTCCTCGACTTGGCTCTGCTGCTTGGCGTTGTCGCGGCTGGCGTCCACGACGATCAGCCCGTAACCGTACTTCGCCGCCGCGGAGCGCATGCCCGATTCCATGTCTTGGTAGAACTGCGCCTCGCGATTCTGAATCGATACCCCGATCGTCTTCTGCCCGGCGGACACGGTCGCCGCGGGCGAAGCGCTCGCCTGCGACGCACCATGCGAGCAGGCGGCCAGACCCGTCGCCGCGAGGAGCGGCAAAGCGATACGAGCGAGCGCTCTTTTCAAGTCCTTCTCCTTTAACAAACGTTAAGTTTCCCCGCTGTCCACAACTTGTGACGTTAGTCTTGTGCAATCTGTGGAAAAGCCGCCTGCGCAGCCTCGCTCGAGGCGGTCCGGCCGTCCTGATCGCGCCAGAGGTCGGCGAGCGGGACGCGAACGAAGTCGCGCGGCGACATCCCTTCCGGGTTTCGCTCGATCCACGCCGCAGCGCGCTGCGCCAGATATTCGAAGTCGTGATACTGCGCCTGGCCGCGGGTCCGCCGCATGATCGCCACCGCCGGGGCGATCTGCCTCCAGCAGTGGGCGATCAGGCGCGCGAACAGATCCATGAACGTGTCTTCGGAGACCAGCCCCCGCTTGACCAGCGTTCCCATCTCGTTGAGCCAGTTACAGGCCACCATCTCCGGATGCATCTCGGGATCGATGAAGCCGATCGTTTCGAGCTCGCGCCGGTACGCTGGGTCCTCCAACTTCTTGGGCAGTTCGTCTTGAATGTACCGCAGCGCGGCCTGCATCGGGCCGGTGCGAAAATCGCGCTCGAGTGATAGCAGGGCCTGCAGCTGGTTGCCCGCGCGAATGTGCCGAAGCTGAATGAGCGCCGCGATCACGCTCGCGCAGATAACGACGAGCGTTCCGGACTCCGCCAGCGCGCTCACCATCTCGGGTGTCACGGCGGTCGTTCTTCTTGGCTTGCTTGCGCTACCCCTAGACATTCCAAACCCGTCGAGCAGAAGGCCGGACAATGCTCTCCCTGTCCTTTTCGGCCGCGATGCTCGGCATCGAGGGCTATGTCGTGCGCGTCGAAGCGGACAGTGCGCCGGGCACGCCGGGCTTCCTGATCATCGGGCTTCCCGATCGTGCGCTCGGCGAAGCGCGCGAGCGCGTCCGCGCCGCGATTCTCAACTCGGGGTTCGCTTATCCGGCAGGGCGGCTGCTGGTCAACCTATCGCCGGCGGACGTTCGCAAGGGCGGCCCGGCGTTCGATCTCGCGATCGCTCTCGCGTTGATGGGAATCGACGAACAGGTCGAGCACGCCGCGCTGCGCGACTTCATCGCGCTGGGCGAGCTCGCGTTGGACGGCAAGCTGCAACCGGTCGGCGGGATTCTCCCAATGGTGCTGGGCGCGCGTAGCGCCGGCTTCACCAAGCTGATCGTTCCCGCCGGCAACTCCGACGAGGCCGCTTTGGTCGCCGGCGTCGAGCTCTACGCCGTCGATTCGCTCCAAGCCGCGGTCGCCGTTATGTGCGGCCACGGCGCGAAGTGGCGCAAACGCACGGCGGATCCGATGCTCGAGCCCGCCGACGAGATCGTGCACGGCGATTTGGCCGACGTGCGCGGCCAGCTCGCGGCCAAGCGCGCGCTCGAGATCGCGGCGGCCGGCGGCCACAATCTGCTGCTCGTGGGCCCGCCCGGTTGCGGAAAGACGATGCTCGCGCGGCGGTTGCCGTCGATTCTGCCCGCGATGTCGCCGCACGAGGCGCTCGAGGTGACGAAGATTTACAGCGTCGCGGGCCTGCTGCTCGGCCGCGCCGGCATCGTTCGCGCACGGCCTTTTCGCTTTCCGCATCACACGATCAGCCAAACCGCGCTGGTCGGCGGCGGTGCGCTCGTCAAGCCCGGCGAGATCTCGCTCGCGCATCACGGCGTGCTCTTCCTCGACGAGTTTCCCGAGTTCACACGCAGCGCGATCGAGGTGATGCGCCAGCCGCTCGAGGAGGGCACGGTCACGATCGCGCGCGCCGCGGGCACATTTACGTATCCCGCGCGCTTTCAGCTCGTCGCGTCGATGAATCCCTGTCCGTGCGGCTATCGCGGCACGCGCAGCGCCGAGTGCCGGTGCGACGACGCGATGGTCGCGAAGTACGTCAGCAAGCTATCCGGACCGTTGTTGGATCGCATCGACCTGCAGATCGAAATAGCGCGCGTCCCGTTCGACGATATGGTAGGCTACGAATCCGCGGAGCGCTCTGCGGTCATCCGGCAACGCGTCGTCGCGTCGCGCGACCGCCAAAGCCGGCGCTTCGCGGGATCGTCGCTGCTGTGCAACGCGGAGATTCCCGGCAACGCGATGCGCCGCTACTGCGCGCTCGACGACGCCGCGATGCGCCTGCTCGCGCATGCCAGCGCAAAGCGCCAGTTCTCGGCGCGCGCCCTTGATCGGATCGCGCGCGTCGCGCGGACCATCGCCGACCTCGCCGGCGACGACGCCATCGGCTCCGCGCATGTAGCGGAGGCGATCCAGTACCGCAGCCTGGAGCGTTTGGGCGCTGCGGCCTAAGCGGAAAGACTAGGCCGGTTCGAACTGCGGGATCGCGTCGCCGTCGAGGAACACGCTGAGCTCCCCTGGCGAGAACTGTAACCCGGCCCAAAACTGGCCGAAGTCGCCGTAGCGCGCGCTTGCCTCGTCGAAACGCATCTCGTAGACGAGCTTCTTGAAGACCAGCGGATCGTCGGCATATAAGTCCACGCCCCACTCGAAGTCGTCGAAACCGATCGAACCGGAGATCACCTGTGTCACGCGCCCGTGATAGGAGCGCCCGACGACGCCGTGCTGGCTCATCATCTTGGCGCGGGCCTCGTATCCTAGGATGTACCAGTTCTGCACCTCGCCGCGGCGCTTGCTCATCGGATAGAAGCACTGATAGCGGCGAGCAGGTATCTTCGCCCATAGTCGCGGCGCGACGTACGGACTCTCGGCCTGTTTGCGCACGAGCTCGTCAAATGCGGCGATCCACTCGGGCGATTGCGGCGGGAGCCCGCGCTGATCGAGCTCGGCGTGAATCTTCGCCGTCGCGTCGTAGAGACCGAGCTCGAGAACCGAGACGTACGATCCGTGCGGCACGAGGAACTCGCGCAGCTCGAGCTTGTCGACGAGCGTCTGCGCGTACGCCAGCCCGTCGAAGGTGCGTGCGTAGTGCGTCAACATGAGGTCGGCCTTATGACCGACGACCTGGGTCAGTCCGACGTCGCCCTCGTCGTTGCTCTTTAGATGGTCGAGAAGGTCGGCCGCATGACCGGCGTACTTGTTACGGCGTTTTTCGGGCAGCGCGTCCCACTGTCGCCGGTTGAAAGCGAACATCCGATGGAGAATCCACCATCCTTCCAGCGATTCGGGGACGTTCGGGTCGCGCATAGCGTCTCTTGCTCGTGTTCGTTCTAGCTGCGGGCTAACACTTTCGCGCGTTTGACTTCGGCTTCGACCTCCGCCTCGAGCCGGTCCGGCCGCTCGCGGTACTTCGCCCAGAGCGGGGGAGTGTGCGCGATGTCGTTGAGGACGCGCGCGTAGACCGCGTTGACCGGTGTCGGAACGCGGCGCTCGAGTCCGGCGGCGGCGACCGCTCCGTTGAGCACGTCGACTTCGGTCTGGGGCCGAGCGCGGCGCAGGTCGAGCAGGAGCGACGGCGGCTTCGTGCCGCGCGCCGACGCGATCGTGTGGGCCAGCAGGCCGCGCGAGACCGGACTGGGCAGGCTCGCGACGCCGAAAAGGGCCCGCACCGGATAGCGCGGCAGGTCGATGGGTTCGAGCCCAAGAGCGTGCATCACCGCGCGGACCTCGCGTATCATCCGAATCTCCAGCGTGAAGATGTTGTCGAAGTGCACGAACCGGTTCGGGAGGACGTTGAGGATCGCGCAGCTCGCGTTGGCGACGACGTTGAGCGCCAATTTGCTCCATTTCAACGCGCGCCAGTCCTCGACGACCTTGACGGTTAGTCCGGTACTCGCAAACGTCGCGGCGAGCCAGTTGTATGCGTTCGATCCGATGGGTGCGAGCGCCAGGCCGCCGTCTTTAGCCGGGCGAGCGTTACCGTCGCGGTCACGATCGACCGGGGTCGTCAGCGCCGCCGCGACGACGTTGTCGGCGCCGAAGGCCTCGGCCAGGCGCTCCTCGTTGCCGACGCCGTTCTGAGGCGAGACGAACACGCACTTCTCCGGATAGGCGATCGCCTTGCGAAGCGTCTCGATCGCGCCGCCGGTGTCGTATGACTTCGTGGCCACGAGCGCAACGTCGGCGTCGTACGGCGTTACGGCGTCCAGCGAGCGCGGCGCGTACGCGACGTCGACGCCGACTCCGCGCAGCAGGTCGCCGACGTACGTTCCGACAGCGCCCTTCCCGACGATGTAGACGTTCACGCGGAAACGCCCGTCGAGCCGAAGCCTCCGTCCCCCCGCGACGTCGGCGGCAGCTCGTCCACCGCGTCGAAGCTCGCGCGCGAGACCGGCGCGACCACGATCTGCGCGATCCTATCGCCGCGCCGAACGACAAAAGGCTCGGTCCCGAAGTTTGCGAGCACGACGGCGAGCTCGCCGCGGTAGTCCGCGTCGATCGTTCCGGGCGAGTTCAAGCACGTGACGCCGTTGCGAATCGCAAGGCCGCTGCGCGGGCGAATCTGCGCCTCGTAACCCGGCGGGACCGCGATCGAGAAGCCGGTCGGAACCAGCGCGCGCGCTCCTGGCAACAGCGTGAGCAGTTCGCCGACGGCGGCGCACAGATCGGCGCCGGCTGCGTGCTCGCTCATGTATTGCGGCTGCGGCAGGCCTTCCCCGTGCGGCAGGCGCTGCAGCGCGACGCGGATCTCGGTCATCACTCGCGGTTCTCTAAAGCTGGGCCAGTTCTTCGCGGAAGCTTTCGATGTCGCGGAACGATCGATAGACGCTGGCGAAGCGAATATAGGCCACCGGATCCAGCTGGCGCAACGCTTCCATCAGCTTCTCCCCAACCAAGGCGGACGGCACCTCGCTCTCCCCGCGGGCGAAGAGCTCGCGCTCTAGGTCGGCGGCCACCGCTTCCATGCGGCTCGCGGAGATGGGCCGCTTCTCGCACGCCTTGCGCAGCCCAGCGAGGATCTTCTCACGGCTGTACTGTTCCCGGCGGCCGTCTTTCTTCACGACGAAGAGGCGGGGGGCTTCCATTCGCTCGTACGTGGTAAAGCGATGTTTGCAGCGCGGGTCCAGACACTCGCGCCGCCGGCGCACCACCGTTTCGTCGTCACGCGAGTCGACGACGCGCGTCTCGCTCTTGCGACAAGTAGGGCAAGTCAGCGGTAAGTCTCTCCACCCACGGCATATGTTGTGGGTGCACGTATTATACGTTACTACGGGTGGGGAACGCAAAAAGGCCCAACGTGCGTCAGCACGTTGGCGCCTTCAGGATTGCAGACCGGCCAGCGCTCAGGCGGCGCCGATTTTGAACATCTTGGTACCACAGACCGGGCACTTGCCCTCGGTCGCGGGGCGCCCGTTCTTCATCGTGATCTGAACCGCGTCTTTGATCTCGCGCTTGGCCTTGCACTTGACGCAATACGCTTCTGCTGCCAATTCCGGTACCTCCGTTGCGGCCTGGCTATTCCTTCGGGGGTTCCCGATTCCCCCCGGTCACCAATGCCGCTTGCCCTGCGCTCGGGCCCGCGTGAATGCACGCGCGATGCGGAACCCGGCCTATCACACCCGGGAGGCCATCGCGGCGGCGCGGGCCGGCCGAGGCTTCGAGGCGGCAGCACCGGGCCTCTGGTGCTGCGGCGACCTGAGCGGCCTGGGGCGCACCTGCGTAGCGATAGTCGGCACGCGGGCCGCGACTCCATACGGCCGGAGGCTCGCCTTTGCGATCGCCGCCGAGCTGGGCCGGACCGGCTGCTGCGTCCTCTCCGGCCTGGCGCTGGGCATAGACGCGGCCGCCCACGAGGGAGCCTTGGAAGCGGAGGCACCCACGATCGGCGTCCTCGGCAGCGGCCACCACCAGTTCTTCCCGCGCCGCAACCGGCCGCTGGCGGAGCGCATCCTGGCGGCGGGCGGTGCGGTGCTGTCACCTTATCCGCCGGATCAGCCCGCCTTCCGCGGGCAGTTTCTGGAGCGTAACGGCGTCGTGGCCGCGCTAGCGGATGCCGTCCTCGTGATCGAGGCGCCCGCCCGCAGCGGCGCGCTCAACACGGCGGGCTGGGCCGCGGGACGGATCCCGGTGCTGGCCGTGCCGGGCGACGTCGACCGCAGGCACGTTCAGGGCTGCCTGGCGCTGATCCGCGACGGCGCGACCCTGGCACGCGACGCCGGGGACGTGCTAGAGGCGCTCGGGCACGCGCGGCCGGCGCCGATCGCGACCGCTCGGCGGGCGCCCGACGCCACGTCCAGCGCACTGCTGCGCGCGCTGGAGGGCGGCGCGACGGAGTTCGACGAGATCGTCGCCGCGACCGGCGTGCCGGCTTCCGCAGCGCTCGCATCGCTCGCGCTGCTCGAGCTCGAGGGCGCGGTCGAGTCGCGCGGCGCCGCGCGTTACGCGCGAGTCGAAACTCCACTGGGCGGCGAACATCACATGTAATGGAGGTTGATGACGCGCTGCGCGCTTTTGCCGACGCCGTAACCGGCGTCGTTGCCGCAAAGTATCCCAACGCGGCTCCGGCCGTCGCCTTCGAAGCGCCGCGCCGTCCCGAGTTCGGCGACTTCTCCACGAACGTCGCGCTCACGCTGGCGAAAGCGGCACGGCGCGCGCCGCAGGAGCTCGCGGCGGAGATCGTATGCGACGCAACGCGGCGCTCGCCCGAGCTCGAGCAACTCTTCAGCCGCATCGAACCGGTCGCCGGATTCATCAACCTGCGTCTTGCGCCGGCGATCTGGCACGCCGCGATCGCGCGTATTCTGCGCGAGGGAGAACGATTCGGCGAACGCCCCCGCAACGGCAAGCGCGTCTCGCTGGAGTTCGGCAGCGCGAACCCGACGGGACCGCTCGTCGTCGTGCAGGGCCGCTCGATGTCGATCGGTGCAACGCTCGCAAACGCGATGCGCTTTTGCGGTTACGACGTCTTCGTCGAATGGATCATCAACGACGCCGGCCGGCAGCTCGACGCACTCGGACGCTCCGTCTACGCGCGCTATCGCCAGCTCTTCGAGCCGTCCTATCCCTTCCCCGAGGAAGGCTATCCCGGTGAATACCTAATGCCGATCGCACAGCGAATTCGCGAACGCGACGGCGAACGATGGGTAAGCGCCGGCGAATCCGAGTGGCTGCTGTACTTCTCGAATTCCGCGCGCGACGAGATCGTCGCCGAACAGCAGCGCACGGCGCGACGCTTCGGCGTGGAGTACGACCGTTGGCAGAGCGAACGAGAGCTGCACGAGGCCGGCAAGGTGCGCGAGGGCGTCGACCGGCTGCGCGAGCTGGGCCTCACCTACGAGCAGGACGGCGCGCTCTTCTTTCGCGCGACGCGTTTCGCCGACGATAAGGACCGCGTCTTGCTGCGCGGCGACGGCCGTCCGACGTATTTTTGCATGGACGTGGCGTATCACTATCAAAAGCTGCGCGACAGCGATCGCGTCGTCGACATCCTCGGCCCCGATCACCACGGGTACATCGAGCGCCTCAAGGGTCTGTCGGAGGCACTCGGATTTCCCGGCCGGCTGGAAGTCACGATCGCACAACAGGTCACGCTGATGCGCGGGAACGAGCAGGTCGGCATGAGCAAACGCGCCGGCGAGATCGTCACGCTCGACGAGATCGTCGACGAGGTCGGAGTCGACGCCGCGCACTTCTTTTTCATCCTCCCGGCGGTCGAGTCGCCGCTGCAGTTCGATTTGAAGCTCGCCGTCGAGAAAGAGAACGAAAATCCCGTGTACTACGTGCAGTACGGTCACGCGCGAATCGCATCAGTCTTGCGCCGGGCCCTGCCGGACGACGTGCGCGCGGCCGAGACGGCTCCGCTCGCGCCGCTCGACCATCCGATGGAGATCGCGCTGGCTCGCCGGCTGGCCGAATTTCCGAAGGTCGTCGCCGGCGTCGTCGAATACCTCGCGCCGCACCGCCTGGCGCGCTACGCGCGCGACGTCGCCGCGGATTTTCATCAGTTCTACACCGAGTGCAAGATCTTGACGGAAGACGCACCGATGCGGCAAGCGAGGATCGCGCTGTGCCTCGCCGCCAAGACCGTCCTGGCCCGAACGCTTTCACTCGCCGGCGTCAGCGCGCCGGATTCGATGTAACGCTCGCACCATCGTGTCGGGAGTGCCGGCCGCGCTGTGGCTCCTCGGGCTCTTCGCGGCGGCTCCGGCGCTGCGCGACGACCAACGCTACGGTTTTGCCGACCGGCTGCGCGATGCGCTGATCCTCGGCGTCGCCATCCCGTTCGCGCTGGGTCTCGCAAACCTGCTCTATCCGGTCGCATGCTGGATCGTGCTCGCCGCGTGCCTGGCCGTCGCGTATTACCGCAACGCCGCGTGGCGCCCCGCGCGTCTCGCGCAAGCGCCGGCCCCCCCGTATCTGTTGATCGGCGCACTGGTCGCGGTGTCGTGGCCGCAGCTCATGCGCCCGCTGCTGGACGGCGACTCGCTCTCATACCATCTCCCCAGCGCGGCGTCATGGATTCAAAACCACTCGCTCTGGGCCACTACGGCGCGGTATTGGTGGTACCCGCCCGCATCCGAGCTCTTCGCAAGCGCGCTCTACGCCGTCGGCGGCGCGTTCGCTCTGCCCTGGTGCGGCTTCAGCGCGCTGGCGTTGCTCGGCTTTCGCGTCGCCGCGTGGGCGCGCGAGGACGGCGCGCCGCCGCTGCTCGCCGACGCGCTTGCCGCATGCGCCGTTACCGCGTATCCGCTCGCGATCCAAGCCGGGACGCTGCAGAACGACGTCTGGCTGGCGGCGTTCTGGCTCGAGACGCTTTGGCTGCTGCGCGCGGTGCGGCAGCCCGCGACGGCGATGCCCGTCGCGGCCGCGACGGCGCTGATTAAGCCGCAGGGCTGGCTCTTGACCGCGCTCGCACTGATCGCGTCGCGAGCGCCCGTGCGCGTATGGCTCGCGGCAGGCGGCGCGGTCGGGCTATGGCTCGTTCACGACGCGCTCTTGTGGAACCGCGCCGTCGTTGCGCCGGCGAGCGCGGTGACGGGCACCTTGTTCGGGTCGACGATCCTCGCGCACGGCGTGCCGGCGCTGGCGTTGCTCGATCGCGTCGCTCTGGCGGCGTCGCCGTTCGCGGTCGTGGCGTTCTGCGCGGCACTGCTCGGACCGGTCGTCGCCGAGGACCGACGCGTGGGATGGGCGGCGCTCGGCTCCGCGCTGCTCTTCTTCGTGCTGCCATTCGGCTACAGCACGTGGGTCGCGCAGCTCGCCACCGGCGCGTCGTTGCGCTTCGCGGCGCCGGCGGTCGCGGCCGGCGCCGTGATCCTGACGCGTCCGGCGCGCGGACTCAGCGGCATTGCGAGCGCGCTGCTGATCTTGTCGGCGCTCTACGGCGTGTGGATCGTGTTCGCGATCTTCTGGAATGACGGGCTCACGCGCATCGCTCTGCCGGTCGCGCTCCTCGCGGTCGCGCTCGCGGCCGCGGCGCATCGCCGGTGCGTCGCGTGGCCGTACGCGGTCGCGTTCGGCGTCACGGTGGTCGCGACAACCTATCTCGGCGCGCGCCATCCACTCGACTATTACGCGGACGCGCTGCGCGTCGGGACGACGACGCCTGGGATTTACCGCTGGATCGAAACGCATCGGCCGGCGGCGCTCGGCGGAGTCGGGATGCGCATCGGCGTCGTGAACGTCGTCTCGCCGGAGACTCGCACGGTCGACCTTTCCGACGACGGCGCGTGCGCTCAGGCGCGCCGCGACGACGCGCTGCTGGCTGCGGTAGCCGACAACGACCTGCCGCCGGCGATAAACGCGCAGCGCATGCGCCGCGCGCGCGCATGCGGCACCGTGCTGTACGACGACGGCATCGCTGTAGTCGCGCAACCCTAAGACGTGACCGCGTGCTATTCCGAGTCGGGAAGCTCTCCCGAGGCCGGCTGCGATAGGAAGTAGGCCGGCGGATACGGCGCGGGAATCCGCTTGAACGCGCGAGGTTTCTGCTTGAAATCAAAACTGTCCGTCAGGCTATGCGCTCGAGTATCGGTATAGCCGCGCCCGGCCGGCCCGAGAGCCGAAAGATGGAATGCTTCCTCGATGAACTTCAGGGTGCTGCCGAACTCGTATTGCGTGTGCGAAACGTATCGGGCTTTCGCGTACGGCGATACGATCATGCACGGCACCCGGATGCCGAGACCCACGAAATCGGGCTGGGGCGGCGCGAGGTTATCGTACCAGCCGCCCCAATCGTCCCATAGTACGACGATCGCGGTGGAGTTCCAATACGGGCTCTCGCCAACGGCATTGACGACGTCGGCGACCCACGAGGGCCCCTTGTCGCTCCGCGAACCGGCGTGGTCGGAGTCCGCTGCGTCCGGAATCACCCACGATACTTGGGCGAGACGTCCATTTGCGGCGTCCGTTAGGACCGTCGTCTGCGGCGAGATGATGTTGCGTTTCCAATCGGGCCCAAACCGAACGTTCCGGATGGCCGCATACGGCGACCATAGCCGGCCGCCTGCGTACCTGACGTTCGGCGCGTAATACTTCCACGTCACACCGGCGGCGTCGAGGGTGTCCGCCATCGTGTTGTATTGGGTGAAGCACGGGAATGGCCCGTATCCCCGCTCTACGCGCTGCGGATCGAGCAGGTACGTCGTCGTGCCCTTCGGAGCGTCGCACCCCCAGGGTTGCCCGGTCGGACCGTCGACTTCGGCAGTATCGGCGTCTAGGTTCGTCGTGCTCGCGATCAGGTCGATGTGAGCCGTAAACGTGGGTCCGAACATCGTCGGAAACATATGATCGGCGAGCACGTATTCGCGCGCCATCGTCCAGTACGGCGCGACCAGGTCGCGCCGGAGATACGAATAGGAGTACTTTCCCGCGGGCAGTCCGTTCGTAAGCCGGTTCTTGTCGAATCCGTTCATTCGCCCGCCATTCCAGTCGGTGATGGCGTCTTTCCAATTGTGGTAGATGTCCGATCCGTTGAACGTGATTGCCCGCAGGGGCACCTTGACGCCGGTGTGCGTGTAGCCGTACATCGAGGAGTCGGCGCCTTTGAAGCCGGCAAAGATGTTGTCGAAAGTACGATTCTCCTGAACGATGACGACGACGTGCTTGATGTACTTTCCCACGTCGCCGCCGGGGGGCGGCGACTGCGTCGGCGGCGGTACCACCGGAATCGTCGACCCGCCCGAGCCGGAGCCGGAACCACACCCCGCTAAAGACGCGACGCAAAGCAGAGCGATTCCGAAAAGACGCTTCTCCATAAGTGTCTAGCTCCTATTCAGCTGTGCCGTGATCCACGGCGCCATGAAATATCGCCACAGAATCTTGATCAACGCGGCCGCCGGGATCCCGAGGATCAGCCCGGGGACGCCGAATAGCTCTCCTCCGGCGAAGACCGCGAACAACGCGCCGATCGGCGAGACGCCCACCGACTGGCCCATGATCTTCGGAACGAGCACGTAGTCGCTGATGCGCGCCATGCCAAACATGATAACCTGGACCCAAATGATCATGTAAAGGCCCTGCGGTGCGGACATCGGAATCGCGACGAGCTCGGCGATCAGCATGCCGATGATCGGGATCGCGTACGCCACCGCGGAGATGATGCCGATGATCAGCGAAAACTTGAAGCCTAGGAGCGCCGTGGCAATCGCGATGACCGCGCCCGTGATCAACGACACGATCACTTGTCCCGAGATGTACCTACCGAACACGTCGGTCACCTCGGCCGCGAGCTTCCGCGCCGTCGCGCGCTTCTGCTGCGGGAACAGCGCCGCGAAACCCTCGGCGATCTGCGTGTCGTTGAGCAGAAAGAATATCGAGAGGACGATCGCCGCGAATGCGATGAACAAGCCGGTCGCCGTGTTGACCGCAATCGCGCCGGCCGAGGCGAGCGCTCCGGTGATGAAACCGGACATCTGCGCGGCGCCGATCTTACCGAAGTTCAGGCCGTACGCCGGCAGCTTGAGCGTCGGGAAATGTTGCTCGAGTGAGCTCTCCACCCCGATCAGCCAACTCTGAGTCGCGGCCGCGTACGCTGGAATGTTGGCGACCAGGAGCTGAGTCTGGCTGACGGCGAGCGGCACAACGATCACGAGGAACACCGTCACGAGCACGAGCAGCCCGAAGAACACGATCGCGACGGCGACCCACTTCGGCATACGCTGTTCGAGGCGCGCCACAATGGGCTGCACTCCGAACGCGATGAACGCGGCGATCACGAAGATCGCGATCGTTTTCGGGATGTGCGCCGCAAACCACAGCGCTGCCGCCAGCAGGACGATCGCGCCAACGATCCACGCGACGCGGCGCCAGACGTCGGTGCCTACAGCGGCTTGCACAGCAGCCGACGCTCGGTGCGATAGCCGCCCCGCTCGTAGAGGCGGCGTGCCCCGGCGTTCTCCTCGGTGACCATCATTGCAATATACGGTAAACCCCGCCGTCTCGCCTCATCCTCGGCCGCGGCCAGGAGGGCGGCGCCCACGCCGGATCCGCGGCACTCCGGCTCCACGGCCATGTAGGCGACGAAGCCCTGGGGAAGCGCCGTGACCTCGTCGGGGAGCTCGTCGAGGAGTAGCAGAAACCCGACGCGTCGCTCTGCGCTCTGCGCGATTAGCGTCACGTGCGATTGATCGTAGACGACGTCGCACAGCCGGTCGAAGGCGAAGCGCACCGCGGACTCGGTCGCGAGGCGCAGCGAACCGACGCTCGACATCGCACAGCGCCGTCCGAGCTCCCTGACGAAGGCGCGGTCGGCTGCGCCCGCCTCCTCGGCGCCGCCCGAGACTCGAACCTGCAACGTCACGCGCGGCGCGACCCGGGATCGCTGATCGGCTCGCCCGCGACGCAAAGCGGACACTCGTCCTGCGCGTACGACTTCAACGGCAGATCGAGCAACGCGTGCGTCGGGACGCCGAAATCGACGGCGGAGCGCAGCACCATCGCGCCGACGCCGACGACGTGCGCGCCGTGGTGCCGAACGACGCCGATGACTTCGCGTACGGAGAATCCGGTCGTGACGACGTCCTCGACGACCAGCGCTCGATCCGCCGGCGACAGCGTGAAGCCGCGCCGCAACACCGGTGCGCCGTTCTCTTTCTCCACGAAGACGGCTTTGACGCCCAAATGCCGCGCAACCTCGTAGCCGAGGAGGATTCCGCCGACGGCCGCACTGACGACGACCGTCGGCTGCAGCGCACGGAAGTGCTCGGCGATCGCGCGTCCGGCCGGCTCGAGCAGCAACGGATCCTCGAGAATCCGAAACTTTTGAACGAAGCGATCGCTGTGGCGCCCGGAGCTCAAACGAAAATGCCCTTCGAGCAGCGCCCCTTGGCGCTTCAGCGCCGAGTGCAGGTCGAGCTCGACACCGCTCACGCCGGTACGGTCATTTCCTCGAGAATCGCCTTCACCGCCGCGACCGGATCCTCCGCGTCCACGACCGGCCGGCCCACGACGAGGTAATCCGAACCGGCCGCGACGGCCTGTGCCGGCGTCGTCACGCGCTTCTGATCGCCATGCGCGCTGCCGGCCGGGCGAATTCCGGGCGTCAGCGTGAGGAAGTCGTCACCGAAGAAGCGCTTGAGGTCGCGCACCTCGTGCGCACTGCAGACGACACCCGAGCAGCCCGCGTCGCGCGCGAGCGCGGCCAACCGGATCGCGTTCTCGCCGGGACCGCCCTGCAGCCCGAGCTCGTTCAGGTCTTCGGGAGCGATGCTCGTGAGCAGCGTCACCGCCATCACGTGGGGCGGGTTCACACCGAGCTCCGCCGCACGTTCGCCGGCCGCGTCGACCGCCGCGCGCATCATGTCGAGTCCTCCCAACGCATGGACGTTGACGAGGCGCACGTTCGGGCGCACGAGATGCACCATCGCGGCGGCCACGGTGCGCGGAATATCGTGCAGCTTCGCGTCGACGAACACGCGCACGTCGCGAGCCTCGCAGTACGACAGGATTCGTTCCGGATATCCGGAGAGCGCCTCCAAGCCGACTTTGACGATGACGTCCAGATCGTAGAGCCGGTCCACGAGCCGCTCGGCCTGCTCGGCGCTGGGCACGTCGAGAGCGACGATCAGCTGGGCCATCGCATCATCCCTCGTCTCCTTCGTATTGCTCGGGCGTCGCGAGGGCGACGTTGGCCTTCCCCACGATCGCGTCGAGCGACGCCAGATCGCGCGCAGCCAGATACGCCTGCAGCTCGTCCGAGATCCGCTCCGGAATGCGCGGATCGGTGAAGTTTGCCGTCCCAATTGAGATCGCGGTCGCCCCCGCGAGGAAAAACTCGAGCGCGTCGCTCAGATTCTCGATGCCTCCCTGTCCGACGATCGGGATCTTCACCGCCTGTGCGACCTCGTAGACCGCGAGTACCGCGATCGGACGGATCGCAGGACCCGAGAGACCGCCCGTGATGTTTCCCAATCGCGGGCGCCACGTCTCGACGTCGATCGCCATCCCGCGAACCGTATTGATGACCGCCAGCGCGTCGGCCCCGGCGGCCTCCGCCTCGCGAGCAACCGCCGTGATGTCCGTAACGTTGGGCGAAAGTTTGACGATCAGCGTTTTGTCCGTGGTCGCGCGCGCGGCCCGCACGACCTTCGACGTGAGACCCGCGTCGCAGCCGAACGTCTCGCCCTCACTCGCGACGTTGGGGCAGGACACGTTGAGCTCGATCCCCGCGATCTCTTCGCGCGCGGCGAGACGCTCGCACAGATACGGGTAGTCGTCCACGGAGAAGCCGGCGACGCTGCCCACGAGCTTGCAGCGCCGTCCCGCGTATTTGTGGAGCTCGTGCGCGAGATACCAGTCGATGCCGGGATTCTGCAGGCCGATGGCGTTGAGCATGCCGGCCGGCGTATGAACGAGCCGCGGCGTCGCGTTGCCCAGACGCGGTAGCCGCGTGACGCTCTTGAGGACGATGGCGCCGATCTTCGACAGGTCCACGAAGGGCGCGTACTCCTCGCCGGATCCATAGCAGCCGCTGCCCATCAGCGTCGGATAGTCGAGCTCGAGCTTACCGAGTCTGACGGCGACGTTCGGCACGGTCACCATCGCAGCTCGTCCGCCCAGAAAACCGGGCCCTCCTTGCAAATTCGCGCGTAGACGACGTCGCTGCCGCCGAGTTCCGCGGGCGGGAAGCCCGGCGCCTGAGCGCTTCGCGCGATCAGGGGTACGACGCACCCCCAGCAGCCTCCGACGCCGCATCCGAACGTCTCTTCCAGCGCGAGCTGCGCGCGAACGCCGAATCGCTCGGCGACGCGCGCGACGCCGCGCAACATCGGCGAAGGGCCGCAGGCAAGAATCAACTCGGGCTTGCGCGAGCTCTCCAGCGCGTCGGTGACGAATCCGCGCCGGCCCAGAGTGCCGTCGTCGGTGGTCAAAATCAACTCGCAGCCCGCATCCTCGAAGCGTTGCGCGTCGACGAGCAACTCCCTGGTTCGTGCGCCGTAGAAGAGCCGAACGCGGGCTCCTTTGACGATGAAAGCGTGCGCGCACAACAGCACCGACGCGATGCCGACGCCTCCGGCCACGATCGCAACGTCGCGCACGTCGCCGGAACAATCGAAGCCGTTGCCGAGCGGGCCGAGCACGTCGAGACGGTCGCCTTCGCGCAACTCGCTCAACTCGCGCGTGCGCTTGCCTGTTACAAAGAACAGAATGCTCGCGAGCTTGCCTTCCGCTTCGTAGATGGCGAGCGCCGTCGCGGCCGCCTGCGCCGCGGGCGGAATCGCCATGAGGTATTGACCCGGGCGGGTCGCGCTCGCAAGCTCCGGCGCCTCGAGCGTCACCACGACGACGCCCGGCGCGAGAACGCGACGTCCGATCACCGTGGTCGCGTGCACGCGGGCATGGAGGTCAGCCGTCGCCATCTTCACAGCCTATTTTCTGCAAATTCTTAGAAAAATCTCCGGAAACCGGTGCACGCCCTTGCTCCCTGAGCCGTTATACTGTATAGAGAGCGTAAATAATAGAAGGAAAGGAGGGGTCCGCAGATGGCAGGTCTTATCGTCTTCAAATCGCTAGCCGACGCACTCAGAGCGGGCTATCAGGTTTACGATCGGACTGCGGACGGTTATCTGGTCAGGACTCGCACGGCCGCCGGCTGGGCGATGGCCTTGGTGTCCTGCAAGTAGCATCGTCTTCGTCTTTATTACAAGGTTAACGCCGCCGGTCATTCGACCGGCGGCGTTAAATCTTATCGGGTTGCTGAATGTCAGCGATAGTCCGGCGGAGTCGCCGGCTTCTCGATCTCCGGCGTGGCTCCGGGCCGCCACCCGCCGTAAGTCGGCCCCGGCGGCATCCCACTATTCGGTGGGGGAGCCGAGGCGCTTGCGCCGGTGTCAGCCGGACCGAATTGCTGGCGCACCGTTTGCGGGCCGAACGTCGCCCCGCTCAACACGGCTCCGACGATCTGCGCGATGCCCACGAACATCGGAATCAACCCGCCGAGCAGCCACGGACCGTAGGCGTAGTGCCCGTCGCTGCGGTAGCCGATGAAGCCGAGACCAATCAGCAGCGCTAAGCCGATAAAGGCGACCTGGATGCCTCGACGGAGCTGGTGCTGCGCGTAGAAGTCCTGCTCGAAGTAATGATTCGGCATCGCACCGGGCTGCGACGCATTGGGCGTCCAGCCATACTTCATGGCCTTGCGCATCTCGCGCGCATTCGGCGGCGGAACGATTCCGTGGCGCAGCATCTCCATTCGCTCTTGGTGTCCGAGCACGCGGGATATGATCCAGGCAGCTACCGGTGCGCCGAAGATAAAGAATATCGCGGCCAGGGGGATGAGATCGCTATAGTCCATCACTGTAGGTTTGCTCCGTTGGTATAAATGTGTATCGATCCGTCGGACGTGCCGACCGTCATTTTCGCGGTCCCGGCACCCAGACGGATCGTGCGCTGGGCGGAATCGTTGCCCTCTTGCGACACGCCGTCGACGACGATGCTTCCGTCGCCGGTCGAGGCGTCGATGTTGACATCGGCACTGGGCGGCAGGTGAATCCTGATCGAGCCGTCGTCGGTGTGCATCGTCGCGGAGGGGCTCGCACCCACCAAATTCAGTCCCTCGGCCGTGATGCGGCCGTCGTGGGTCGTCGCGGCGAGCGACCCGACCGCGACATTCTGCAGCGAAAGATGACCGTCGTCCGAATCCATCGCGAGGCGATCGCCGCGCACGTTCGCGGCCTCGACGTAGCCGTCGCTGCTGTGGGCGTCGACGCTGCCCTGCAGATCGGCCAGCGTGACGTGGCCGTCCTGCGAGCGCACGCTCACGCCGCCCGTCACGCCGCTGACGTCGGCACCCGAGCAGCGCGCGATCTCGAGGCGCGCGCCCGAGGGGACCTCAACTTCAATCCGCTCGTTGCTATAGCCGAAGATGTCGATGGACACATGCCCTGTCGACGGGCGCTCGATGTGTACGCCGTCGCTCGTGCGAGTGACGCGCAGCTGCGGATACGATCCGCTCGAAAATACGGCGCCACGCAGCTCCGTGAGGTCTCGCACGTGGACGAGTCCGTCGTTCGAGATCGTAACGCCGACTCGCGACTGCGCATCGTCGATCACGATGTGCGGCGTAGCGCCGGCCGCGACCGGCGCCTGCGCCACGGGCGTGAAGTCGACGTGATGCATGCCTGACGAGAACGTCGTGCCGCCGCCGCCGACCGCGTATACGGCCACACCGACGATGAGCACTTCGGCGGCGATCAGCATCGCCACGATCGAGGCGCGCGACACTAGAGCCGGGGCCCCCAACCCTCGAAGGTGGAGCGCAGAGACTGCGCGGAGTCCCACCTGTCGGTCGGCAGGGTCGGCGGAGCGCTCTCCGGCCGGCTGCCGCCGGGAAGGGTCTGTTTGGGAAGAATGGTTGTCATCGCTGGGTCGATCCTCCGTAAGATTTCCTGCCCTAGTTACGCCGCGGCGAGCAGCATGTTTCGAGACGGAGGGCCGAGGCGGCCGCGAAACAATCCGCGCGCGCCGCGCGTACGAAAGGCGTGTCGGCAGCCTCGGCCCTTCGACTCGCTCCGCTCGCTCAGGACAGGCTTCCGGAGCCCCTCCTTCGAGAGACTCCGCACAAACGGGTGAACGCGGAGCCAGAGGACGGCCACCTGGTCGCGATGACGCTTCGGGGCAACTCGGAGGCATTCGCGAAGCTCGTGGAGCGGTACGACCGCGCCGTCTACCACCTCGCCTACCGAACGCTGCACGACGTCGAGGAGGCGCGCGATGCGACGCAAGAGGCCTTTTTCAAAGCTTTTCGCAGCCTGCGAACGTTCAAGCCGGGCTCGAAGTTTTCCACGTGGATCTTCGCGATCGCCTATCACGCGTGTTGCGACCGGCTCAACCGGCGCAAGCGCTATGCCAGCGATGAACTGCCCGAGCGGGCCGACTCCGCGCCCGGGCCGGAACAGCAGGTCATCGCCCTCGACCAAGCCACTCGGCTGCGCGCCGCGGTCGACGCGCTCCCCGAGAAGTACCGCACGGTCATCACTCTCTTTCATCTCCAGGGCAAACAGTACGAAGAGATCGCGAGCGTCCTCGGCCTGCCTATGGGTACGGTGAAGACGCACTTGTTTCGCGCGAAGGAGCAGCTACGCAGGCTTCTGGGCGAAATGGAGGTAACGGAAACATGAATATGAACGACAGCGACGCCCTCGAACGGGCGATCTTCGCGCTCCCCCTGGAGGAGCCGCCGGCCGGGTTGCGGTCCTCGATCTTGCTGGCGACGGCCTACCGCCCTCGCCCGGCCTTCTCGGTCGTGGAGCTCGCGATACTGGGTGCGCTCGGGGCGATCGGCGTATGGCTGTTCGTTCTGCTGGCCCTGGGCGGCGGGATGCTCTTCGTCCAGACCCTCCAAACCATCGGCGAAGTCCTTTCGCGGGCGCTGTCCAACACCGCGACGCTGGCGTGGCTGGCGGCGGGCGGAGCGACGGCGCTCTGGCTCTCACTTTTCACCGGATCCCAACCCCTCGTCGCAGCCCCGCACAGGTCCGAGCGGAGGGCCAGCCGATAATCCTAATCCATGGAGAAACGGCAAGCGCCGGAGCGGCGCCCATATAGGATCCTCGTCGTCGAGGACGATGCGGCGATCAGCCGCGTGTTGCAGCTCGAGCTCGAGCACGAACGATACGAAGTAGACGTCGCGCGCGACGGGCTATCCGGTCTCGAGAAGGCACTCAAGGAACCCGACCTCGTCATTCTCGATCTGATGCTGCCCCGCATGGACGGCATCGAGGTCTGCAAGCGCATTCGCGCCAAGAGCCGTGTGCCGATCATCATGCTTACCGCACGCGACCGCGTGCCCGATCGGGTCGCCGGCCTCGACGTCGGCGCCGACGACTACATCACCAAGCCGTTCTCCACCGAAGAGCTGCTAGCGCGCATCCGTGCCCGCCTGCGCGAACGCACGCCGCAGGGCAACGTGATCGAATACCGTGACGTCGTGATGGACCGCGACCGGCACGAGGTGCACCGCGGCGGAAAACCCATCTCCCTCACCGCCAAGGAGTACGCGCTGCTTGAGTACCTGCTCTTGCACCGCAACAAGGTCCACACCCGCGACGAGCTCTTCAACGGGGTCTGGGGCAGCGATTTTCTCGGCGACTCCAACCTCATCGACGTGTACATCCGGTACCTGCGCGGGAAGATCGACGACGGCTTCGACGACAAGCTCATAACGACCGTACGAGGCGTCGGCTACACCATAAAGGATTAGGCCTCGTTTGTCCCTGAAGTGGAAAATAGCCCTCGGATATTCCGCGCTGTTGATCGTCGCGATGACCGTCATGAGCGGCATCATCGTGTGGCGGTTTCAGCAGATCCTGTACGATCAGGCGGCGACGAGCGTCAACGCGACCATGAAGGCGATCGTGGCGTTCGCACAGCAGTCTGCGACGCCGTTTTCGCTCGAAGATTCGTCGGTCGGCACGCTGCAGTTTCTCTTTGACAGCAGCAATCTCGCTACGTGGAACTCGGCCAACAGCTACGTGCAGGTGGACTCGAGCAACGGGTATCCTCTCGCGAAGACGGCGAACCTCGGCTCGCTGACGGTACCAGCGAATCCGAAGCTCTCGGCGTCGCACGACGTCGCGTTTCGGCAGGTAACGCTCGGCGGCCGGTCGTTCTTGGTCGAGGATCGTTATCTGCGCGCGGGGGCGAGCGCGGCCATCATCCACGTCGCCGAACCGCTCGACACGCTGCAGCGCACGTTCGCGCGAGCTCGTGAGGCCATCGCGATCGTGCTGGGCGCGGCGGCAGCGGCCGTCGTCGTGCTCTCGATCGTCTTCGCGTCGCAGGCGACGACGCCGATCAACAAGCTGTCGCGCGAGATGCGCGAGATCAGCTCCGATCGCCTCAGAATCGCGGCCGGAAAGGGAGCCCTCGACGGGCGCCGGCGCAGCGGCCGCGACGAAGTCGGCCGCCTGGCCCAGAGCTTCAGCGACCTGTTGGCGCGCCTGGGCGAGGCGTTCGCGCGCGAGCGCCAATTCATCTCAGACGCGTCCCACGAGCTCAAGACGCCCCTAACGTCGATCAACGCCAACGCGCAGATGCTGCTGCGCTGGGGCGATCGAGACCAGGCGGTCCGCCGCGAGAGCCTAGAGACGATCGTCCGTGAGAGCGCCGACCTCGCCGCGATGGTCAACGGCATGCTGACGCTCGCCAAGGCCGACCGCGGGGACGAAATCCCGAAGGAACCGCTCTCGCTCGCGCAGATAGCGAGCGAGGTCTCGCAGAACGCGGGGCCGCGCGCCGCGGAGAAAGAGATCGCGCTGCACTTCAGCCACGCGGCGACGCCGATCGTTTACGGCGACCCCAACCTGCTGCGCCAGCTCGTCGGAAACCTCGTCGACAACGCCATCAAGTTCAGCGAGCGCGGCAGCGTCGAGGTTAGCGTCGGAGAGAACGGGGCGTCCGCCTGGGTCGACGTGACCGACACGGGGCCGGGCATCCCGGAATCCGAGCTCTCGAACATCTTCGAGCGGTTCTATCGAGCGGACAAGGCGCGCTCGCGCGAGGTCCCGGGCACGGGGCTGGGTTTAGCGATCGTCCGCTCGATTGCTCGAGTCCACGGTGGCGAGGCGACGGTCAGCAACGTCCCCGGCGGCGGCGCGCGTTTCCGCGTTCTCTTACCGCGTATCCAGGCTCCGTTCACCTAGCTTTCATGTTGGGTGCTGCGCACTCCCGATACAATCGTTTCGTGCCCAAAAACTTCGGCCGGGGGGCGATCGCGATGCTCCTCGCCTGGCTGTGTTGGTTGGTTCTCGCGGCGCCGGTGCGCGCCGACGAGCAGTACGACGTTGGGCCGTCGCCGGTGCTCAACGTGCGGCTGAACCGCGGTAACCTGACGGTGCAGACGTGGGATCGGCCGCAGGTGCAAATTCAGTCGGACCAGCCGCTGGTCGTGCAGCATCTGCCGCCCTCACAGGTCGAGGAGCCCAAGCAGGTCCAGATCTCATCCGAACAGATCCAGACCGAGCACGGTCCGGTGACGCTCCCGGCCGAGACGTTCGTGCTTCCCGACATTCCCGGCACGCAGCACGACGCGATCGTTGCACGCGGCGCCGGCAACGTGACCATCACGATCCCGCGCAACACCGGAATGGTGATCGCTCACGTCCGTGCGGGTCATCTGACGCTGAACGGCTACCACGGCATCTTCGTCGCGCATACGCGCGCGGCGGGCATCGATCTCAACGACGTCGGCGGCACTGCCTTCGTCGAATCGCTGCGCGGCAAGGTCGTCGCGACCAACTCGTCGTTCGACCGGCTGCGCATGCGCACCGCGACCGGCAACATGTTTTTTCAGGGATGCACGTCGCATCAGATCCAGGCCACCAGCACGTACGGCTCGATCGTCTACGACAACGGGCACTTTCAGCCCGGGCTCGCGCGCTTCGAGTCCGAGCACGGAAACGTCGCCCTAGGCGTGCGCGGCGGCGCGCAGATCGGCGCGCACAGCGGTTCGGGTCACGTCGTGTCGAGCTTCCACTCCGAGGCGCACGTCCAAGGCAACCCGACGACGAAACAGGCCACCGTCGAGGGCGGCGGACCCGTCGTCACCGCCACGTCGCGCAACGGCTCCGTGTACCTCTACAGCGGATCGATGAACGAGCACCCGCACGTGCGCGAGCAGCTCAGCGGGAGCACGCGGCTTCCGACGACGCGCGCTCCGAGCGCGGCCGCGCCGCCGCCGCACGAGCAGCCGTTCCAGCGCTTCAACCGGCTGCGGCAGCCGCCGCGACCTCCGTTTCTAAATCAACCGTAAGCCCGTCGTAGGCGGCGATCGCGCGCAGGCCTTGCTCGTCCTCGAGCCGCCGTGCGAGCTTTGGGGGATCCGCCTCGAGCATCTTCGTGCCGAAGTGCTGAAAGATCGCAACCTTCGGACGCACTTCGGCCACGACGTCGCGTGCGTGCGGCCAGGTCAGATGGTCGACGTTCATCTCGTCGCGATAGCGCAGGACGTTCACGATTAACACGTCGGGGCGCCGGCTCGCGTAGTCGGCGGCGAGACCGTCGAAATATCGTCCGCACGGCAGGTACGAGACGCGTAAGCCGTCGTGGACGAAGTGCAGGCCGTGGGTCCGCACGGCGTGGACGTGACGCATCGACGTATACAGCTCCACGCCGCCGATGCGATAGGGTCCGCTGCTCGGCTCGAGATACTCGATTCGCTCCACGAAGCGGCGCGCGTAGGGCAGGACGACGGGCTCTTCCTCGAAGGCGTCGGCCGGCGCGAGGACCGCGCCGCGACGGCGGAAGCCTCCGGAGGTCATCGCCTCGATGAGCACGTTGACGTCGCTCGAGTGGTCGAGATGCTTGTGCGAGAGCACAATTGCCTCGAGCTCGCGTGGATTGCAGGGCGGAACGTGGCCGAGTGCCCGCACGAGCGCGCCAGGACCGGGGTCGACGTGTATCTGCGTCTCGCCAAAGCGCATCCACATCCCGCCGGACGCGCGCAGTTGACGCGCGACGACGAAACGCGCGCCGCCGCTTCCGAGGAAGAGGATCGAGCTAGGCAAGCACGGGCAGCTTCGCGAATGCGCCGCCCAGCACCGTCGTCGACGGACGGCCGAGCCACCGCTCCAGCACCGTCGCGTACACGCTGCGAAAGTCGATCGTGTAGCGCAGGTTGCCCATGTTTGTGGAGCTGAGGTCGGGCAGCGTCCCGTAAAGGCCGCCCTTGACGCCGCCGCCGATCAAGAACAGCGGGGAGGCTTCGCCGTGGTCGGTGCCGCGGCTGCCGTTCTCCTCGATGCGCCGGCCGAATTCGCTAAACGTCAACGTCAAGACGCGGCGTTCGTTGCCATGCGCGGCGAGATCTTCGTAGAACGCACCGATCGCGTCGGAAAACTGCGCCAACAGCCGGTTCTGGATCGCGACCTGGTTGACGTGCGTGTCGAACGAGCCGTGCTCGACGTAGATGGCCTTGGTTCCCAGGTTGCTGCCGACGATCTGCGCCGCGAGCGCCAGGCTGCGTCCCAGCGGCGTGGCCGGATACGAGGCCTTCGCCGTGTACCCGGCGACGAGCCTCGGCAGCTCCTCCGAGCTGCGCTGTGCGTTGCCCTCGATCTCCATGACGTGCGCGAGATAGGGCGACTCGAACGGCAGGTGCTTGTCGCGCGCCTCGGTCCAGAACGCCTTGCTGGCCACGGTGTTGCGATCGGCGGCGAGCGTATACTGCGCAAGCGCCGGTATCGCCGGAATGTCCGTGTGATCGGAAACGAGCAGCTCGGGCAGCACCTGCGAGACGGCGACGCCCTTGAAGAGATTGTCGCGCGAGAGCGCCGCCTCGTCGAAGTAACGCCCAAGCCAGCCGGTGTGCTCGTAGCGTTCGGGCGCAGCGGTCTGCCAGATCTCGGTCGAGCGAAAATGCGAGTGGTCCGCGTTGGGATAGCCCACGCCCTGGACGATCGCCACCATGCCCTTGTCGTAGAGGGCCTTCAGCGAACGCATGCCGGGATTCAACCCCACGTTCGCATCGATCGCCAACACGTCGTTGCGCGCGATCGCCAACGCCGGACGGACGCGGTAATAGTGCGCGTCGCCGTGCGGCACGACGCAGTTCAACCCGTCGTTACCGCCGGCCAAGTTGACGATCACGAGACAGCGATCCTGACTTCCCGGCAGACCCGGCAGCGGCGCCTGCGCGAGCGCCTTCGCGAAGACGTGTTCGGGGTTGGCGACGATCGCCAATCCGGAAGCCGTTGCCAGCAAAAAGTTTCGGCGTTTCATTAGTTCAGCTGATAGGCCGGCGTGGCCATCGCGAGATATGCCGCACCGGCGACGCGTTGACCGTAGTTCTCCGCGGAGAGCGACGGCAACGCCGCGCTTCCCGCTCCACCCAAGTAGCTTTCGAACTCGAACAGCGACGCGGGCGCTACGTCGCCCTGCAGAAGCGTGTCCGCAAGGTCGCGCGACGCGCTCGACGGCTGGAGCGGCAGGCCGTGCAGCCACGACGAGTCCGCCAGCGTCTGCGAGCCGAGCAGACGGACCAGGAAATTCTGGCGCGCGAGCATCGTGCCGCTCGTGAGCCAGTTCTGGCCGCCGGGCCAGCCCGCCACGTTCGGCGGAAAGAACAGCCGCTGGCCCATCTGCTGGAGCGCCGGCAGAGCCGTGGCGTCGACCGTCTTCAGGCCGAGCGCCTTGTACGTGCCGACGACGAATTCGACCGGACTCTTTACGAGCGCGCGGTAGGCACGCGCGCTGTAGAACACGTTGCTGCTCAGGATAGCGCCCACGACGGGCGCGAGCTCGAAGTCGTGATTGCGCAGCAGCGCTGCGACGGAATCGACGAGCTGCGGCTCCGGGTTGTTGTAGACGAACCAGCTGAGCAGGCTCGCGGCGAAGAACCGCGCGCACTGAGGCTGCGCGAAGATGATGTCGACGATATCATCGCCGCCGAAGTTTCCGGTGCGGCCCAGAAACGTCTTGCTTCCCGAGTCGTGCAGGCTCGAGTCGAAACTGACGGTATCCGTGCGGTTGACGACGCGCCAGCCGGTCCAGGCGCGGGCCGATTCGCGGACGTCGTTTTCCGTGTAGCGATCGACGCCCAGCGTGAACAACTCCATCAGCTCGCGCGCGTAGTTCTCGTTCGGATGCGCCGCGACGTTCTGGTTGCCGTTGAGGTAGATCAGCATCGCCGCGTCCTTGGACACGTTTTTTGTCAGGTCACGCAGATTGCCGAGTGCGTACTTGCGGAAAAGCGCGTTCTGGTTGTAGGTGATCCACGGGAAGAGCGGCGTGCCGCGCGACGTGAAGTGACCGTGGAAATACAGCGTCATCTTCTCCTGCAGTGGAGACGCCGTCAGCATCCGGTTCAGCCACCAGACTTGCAGCGCGACGATCGCCTCCTGACCCGCGCGGCGGCGCTCGCGGCGGATCATCGCTCGATCCATCGACCCGCTCATCGCGTAAGGCTGCGACGCGTCGTCGAGCTCGGACGGCGGTGTTATCGAGGCGGCGGACGGCACGTCGACCAGCGCCGCCGCGGCCTCAGGCGCGCGCATCGCGGCGAAGCGCCCGATATCGTCGGGCGAGCCGCCGAAGCCGGCGCGGCGCAGCAAATGCGCGGCCGCGCGCGTTCCGAGCGTTCCGTTGTGCGGCTGCAGCGCGGTAGTGAAATCGGGGTGACCCTGCGGGCGCAGGATGCCACCGACGTCGATTTGAGCCTGGGCGGCCATCGTTGCTGTCTACGCGCCGGCCCCCGGTGCGCCCTCGCACTTTCGTGCGGGTCTAACCGGGCTCTAAGCGCGGGGCGCCGAATGGCCAGCGGCGATGGCCGTTTTGGAGTCGCGACTCGACAGAAATTCCGAGCAATTTCGCACCAACGCGCAGCGTATGGGGCGCCTCGTCGCCGAGCTGCGCGAGCGGCTGATCGGCGTGCGCTCCGGCGGCGGCCGGGAGGCGGTGGAGAAGCATCGCAGCCGCAACAAGCTCACGGCGCGCGAACGGGTCGAGCGCTTGATCGATCCGGGCTCCGACTTCCTGGAGCTCTCGCCGCTGGCGGCGTTCGACATGTACCGCAACGACTCGCCTTCCGCCGGGATCGTCACGGGAATCGGCATCGTGGAGACGCAGCACTGCGCGGTCGTCGCGAACGACGCGACGGTGAAGGGCGGCACGTACTACCCGATGACGGTGAAGAAACACCTTCGCGCGCAAGAGATCGCCGAGCAAAATCACCTGCCATGCATCTATCTCGTCGATTCGGGCGGCGCGTTCTTGCCGCTGCAGGCCGACGTCTTTCCGGACCGCGACCACTTTGGGCGCATCTTTTACAATCAGGCGCGCATGTCGAGCAAGCGGATCGCGCAGGTCGCCGCAGTCATGGGCTCGTGCACGGCAGGCGGCGCGTACGTCCCGGCGATGAGCGATGAAACCGTGATCGTCAAGGGGCGTGGCACGATCTTTCTCGGTGGCCCGCCGCTCGTCAAGGCGGCAACCGGCGAAGAGGTGACGGCCGAAGAGCTCGGCGGCGCAGACGTTCACACGCGGATATCGGGCGTCGCGGACCACTTCGCCAACGACGACGATCAGGCACTCGCGATGATTCGCGAGATCGTGCGCAACCTTCACGTCGAACTTCCGCGCCAGTGGGATCGGACGGAGCCGCAGCAGCCCAAATGCGACCCGCGCGACATCTACGGCATCATTCCGGCGGACAGCCGCACGGGATACGACGTGCGCGAGATCGTGGCGCGCCTCGTCGATGCTTCCGAGTTCCACGAGTTCAAAGCGCGCTACGGCACGACCCTGGTCTGCGGCTTCGCGCGCATAGAGGGGCACCCGATCGGAATCCTCGCCAACAACGGCATCCTGTTCAGCGAGAGCGCGCTCAAGGGCACGCATTTCATCGAGCTCTGCGTGCAGCGCGGCACGCCGCTGCTCTTCCTGCAGAACATCACGGGATTCATGGTGGGCAAGGAGTATGAAAACCGCGGCATCGCCAAGGACGGGGCGAAGCTCGTGATGGCCGTCGCGTGCGCGGAGGTGCCGAAGTTCACGGTCGTGATCGGTGGCAGCTTCGGTGCCGGCAACTACGGGATGTGCGGCCGAGCCTACGCGCCGCGTCAGCTCTGGATGTGGCCCAACGCGCGGATCAGCGTGATGGGCGGCCCGCAGGCGGCCAGCGTGCTATCGACCGTCCGGGGCGAGATGACGCCTGAAGAGAAAGCCGCCTTCGAGGCTCCGATTCTCGAGAAGTACGAGCACGAGGGCAGCCCGTACTACTCGACGGCGCGGCTCTGGGACGACGGCATCGTCGATCCGCTCGACACGCGCCGCGTCATCGCCATCGGTCTGGACGCAGCCGCGCACGCGCCGCAACCGCGCACGCAGTTCGGCGTCTTCCGGATGTAGTTCAGCGCCGGCACGTTATGCCGGCGGCAAGTGTCCGACGTAGAGCTTGAAATAATCCGGCGACTCGATCCATTGGCCGCTCCGATAGCGCAGCACAGCGCTCGCGGTGGCCTTCGTCGGGCAGCACAGCGCCGCCTTGGGACCGTAGTATGGGCCGCGCAGGACAATGGAATCCTCGTCCGGCGCGATCGTCGCCGTCAGCTCGCATGGATTCGCGATAGAAACGGCCGGAATGACGCTCGCGCCCGAGCCTTCGGCGAACACCGCGACGGTCGCGGAACCGCAATCCGCCGCCATCTCGTGCGACTGCACGATGAGCTGCTGCGCACCCTCTCGCGTGAGCGAACCGGCTCCGACGATGCGCAGCTCCTGCGCTGGAAACCACGTGTCCGTCCCGCTGCCCTTGACGACGCGCGCGAGCGGACCGCCGTTGGTCGGGGACTGGTAGCGCAGGCGGTACGCTTGTTGCCGCGAGCCGTAGAACGACAGGTACCACTGATAGAACTGCCGTCCGTTCGACGAGCCCAGATGCTGCTTACTCGCGACGGCGCGCCACTGCAAGTCGGGCGCGACGCCGTTGAAATGCACGAAGACGCTTTGCACGATCGTTCCCGGCGGCTTCGGCACCATCGGACCTTTCGCTGAGGTTTGCGCCGAAGCCGAGACGCCGCAAACGAGCACCGCTGCGATCGTCGCAACGATTGGGCGACGTGATTCGACCATGCGGCGCTCGTTCGAGCTAGGGCTTGAAATTGCTTGTCGGTATCATCGCCGGCAGCGTGATGTTGCCCAGAGCCTGAGCCGGCGGTGCCCGCACCACCGCGTGCAGCATGTCGCTCCACGCCAGCGTGAGGATCGGCAGCAGGGTCACGAGCCGATGGATTCCGCCGGGCTGCGAATAGAACGAAACGTCCATCCCGGCCGACTGCAGAAACGCAGCAGTCGCAATGGGATACTGCGTGGGGATGCTGTCGTCGGCGCTGCCGGTGAGCACGTAGAACGGCGTCCTGCGCATCAGCGTGACGACGCGCTGCGAATCGGACCCCAACAGAGCGCCCGCGATGCACATGACGGCCGACCAGTCCTGCGGATGAACCGGCGCAACCTCGAAGACCGAAAAGCCGCCCATCGAGTACCCCGCGAGATACCGCTTGCGCGGATCGATCGCGAAGGCGTACGTCGCGGCAATCAGAGCGTCGTACACGTCGGCCGCGGACCCGCGGAAGTTGTAGTAGCCGTGACCCCAGGGCGCAACGACGATCGCTCCGCTGCGCTCGGCGAGGTCGGCGACGTAGCGCGGCGCGAGCAGCTGCGTCTCAGACTGCGGCCGGCCGTGCAACAGCACGATCAGCGGAGCGGGATGCGCCGGCGAATAGCTCGTCGGAACGTAGACCGCGACCGGCTGCATCGTCCCGTCCTGCGACGAGCGAACGACGGTCTCGCCGAGTCCGCGGATCGCGCTCATGGAATCGTAGCTCTCATGGAGCAGCTGCGTCGCGAGGCTGAGATCGAGGCCGGCTACGCGCGCGAGCGTCCGCGACCACTCCGCCGCCGAGTAACCTTGCGGAACGCTGGGATCGTCGAGCAGATCGGCGTCCTCGATGAGGCGCTCGTAGTAGTCGTAGGTGGTGTCGCGGCCGGCGACCGGTGCGATCTTGGCGATGTTCGCTCGATACGCGGCCGCCGTAGCACGCAAAGAGGCGCGCAGGTCGACCGCGGAACTCCCCAGTAGGAGAGCTAGAGCAGCGGTGACCAGCGCGCCCCTGGTCATGACAGTAGCGTAACGCGCCAGGCCGCGAGGCCGTGACGCGGGCAGGTCAGATGCCCGCGTACCACTCGTAGCCTTGGTCCTCCCAGTAGCCGCCCCGACCGCCGGCGATCCGCGCGAAGCTCCCGACGACCTCGATGCGCGCGATCCATTTCGCGCTCTTGTAGCCGAGCTGCGTCGGTACGCGCAGCCGTACGGGGGCTCCGTGATCCGCATCCAGCGGGGCGTCGTTGAGGCGCAGAGCAAGCAGCGCCTGCGGATGGCGCGCCTGGTGCATGTCGAGGCTCTCGTAGTAGAGGTTGCCGGCACCGTCGTTGTCCATGCAGCGAAAGACGGCGAACCGTGCGTCGGCAAGCGGGCCCACGGCGTCGAGCACGTCGACGAGGCGAACGCCGCTCCACTTCCCAATCGCGCTCCACCCTTCGACGCAATCGTGCCGCGTAATCTGCGTCTGCTGCGGCATGCGCGCGAGCCGCGCGAGCGTGAACGTCTGGGGGCGTGCTACCGCACCGTCGACGACGAGACGATACGACGCGAACGCACCGGCCAGCAGACTCGCGTAGCGCGCGTCCGAGGGCGTCGCAAACCCGTTCACGCGAAAGGCGCGGTCGACGTCGCGCTCCGAGTACTCACGCGCGAGGCCGCGCGTGCCGATCAGGCCGTGGTTCAGGCCCTCGACCGAGGCGAGGCCCCGCATGAACGCGCTATTCTGGCTGAGACCCGAGCTGAGGGGACCGCATCCGGCGAACGCTGAGATCGTCGAGGCGATGAAGAGCCGCCGCTTCATTGTCATTGCGGTTGGTACCAGCCGGTGATCATCGAACGCATCTGGTTGACGACGCCCTGCGTAGCCACCTGGAACGTGTGGATAACGAAGAATCCGAGCAAGAGCAGCATGGCCACGAAGTGCCACAGCCGCGCGAACTGCCGCCCGCCGAACACGACCGTCAGCGGATTCGCGATGGCGTCGATGCCGGGCGAGAGTGCGAGGCCGGTGACGACGACCAGCGGCGCGATCACGAACAGCACGGCGGTGTAGGCCGCCTTCTGCAGAGGATTGTAGACGCCGTGCGGCGGCGGCGTCTTGCGCAGCTTGAGATAGTACGCCTGCATCGGCCACAGCTTCGGCAGGTCGCTCGGGCGCAAGATCATCTCGCGCAGGTTGCCCTTGATCGCGGCCGAGATCAGCCACGCGAGCCAGCAGAGCGCCGCGACCCACGCGAAAAAGAGGTGCCAGCGGCGGCCGCCCGCGAGGTCCTGGTAGCCCGGAATCGTGAGCGTCGCGGAGAACGCGTGCGCGCCACGTGACCCCATTCCGTCGTTCGTCCATCCGAGCCACCCGGTGGTGACGAACGCCCGCCCGAAGATCGTCGTCGTGCCGACGCCGTCCGCCGGCGACCCGATGGCGAGCACGCGCCGCTGTGGATCGCTCTTATCTGAGGCGTCCAAATTCGGCGACGCGTTGAAGATCTGCAGCCCACTCCCGACGAGTATAAAAAACGCCAGCACCCACGCCCAGTGGCTAGCGCGCGTCAGAAACGCGTAGCGATAGATCGCGGGGCGGCGGGCGTCCTTCATCTTCACAGTATAACGCGGGCGAGGCCCGTTCGGATGAGGCCGCGAACCCTCCAGGCCGCATGGCCGAGATCAAGCTCGATCTTACCGACGGAATCGCCCGCGTAACGCTCGCCCGGCCGGAAGTGCGCAACGCCTTCAACGCCGAGCTGATCGCGCAACTCCATGACGTCTTCACGGGCATCACGGCGGCGGATAACATCCGTGCCGTCGTGCTCGCCGGCGAGGGCCCGGTCTTTTGCGGCGGGGCCGACATCAACTGGATGCGCGCGTCGCTCGATCTGGAGTATGAGGCGAACGTCGGCGACGCCGAGCGGATGAGCGACATGTTTCGCGCGATCGACAACTGCCCCAAGCCCGTCGTGGCCCGCGTCCACGGCGCCGCGCTTGGCGGGGGCGCGGGTCTGGCGGCGGTCTGCGACATCGCGATCGCGGCAGAGGACGCGATCTTCGGATTCACCGAGGTGAAGCTGGGCATCATCCCCGCCGTGATCTCGCCGTTCGTGCTCGCCAAGATCGGCGCGTCGCACGCGCGCGCGCTGTTTCTCACCGGAGAGCGCTTCGACTCGCGCCGCGCGCAGGCGATCGCCCTCGTTCACGAGGTCGTGCCCGCCGACGCGCTCGACGCTGCCGTCGATCGTTGCCTGGCGGAGTTGCGGACTGCGGGCCCTTCGGCCGTCGCCGCCGCCAAGCTGCTCGTGCACCGCGTGCTCGACAACGGTTACGACGACTCGCGCGCGATCACGACGCGCGCGATCGCGCAGCAGCGCGTCAGCCCCGAGGGCCAGGAAGGGCTGCGCGCCTTCCTCGAGCGGCGCCGCGCCTCGTTCGCCGGTGATTAAGCGGCTACTGATCGCCAATCGCGGCGAGATCGCCGTCCGCGTGGCGCGCGCGGCGCGCGAGATGGACGTCGTTCCGCTCGGCATCTACTCGCAGGCCGACGTTAACGCGTACCACTTGCAGTTCATGGACGAGGCGCAATGCGTCGGGCCGGCAACCGCTGCGGAGTCATACCTCGACGCAGAGGCGATCGTAGGTGCGGCGCTCGCAATGAAGGCGGATGCGCTGCATCCGGGATATGGATTCCTCTCCGAGCGCGCGGCCTTCGCGCGAGCCGTCCGCGATGCGGGCATCCTCTTCGTCGGTCCGACGCCCGAGGCGATGGCCGCGATGGGCAGCAAGATCGAGGCCAAGCGCCGCGTGCGCGAGTTCGGCGTGCCGACTGTTCCCGGCTACGACGGCGACGACCAGTCGGCTGCGGGGCTGCGCGAACAGGCCGAGCGAATTGGCTTTCCTCTCCTGATCAAGGCCAGCGCCGGAGGCGGCGGCCGCGGGATGCGGATCGTCGAATCCGCCGCGCGGTTCACGGAGGCGCTGGAAGCCGCGAAGCGCGAGGCGCTCGCCGCATTCGGCGACGACACGGTGCTGCTCGAGCGCTATCTGCGCAGCCCGCGGCACATCGAGTTCCAGATTCTCGCGGACGCGCACGGCACGACGCTCCATCTCGGCGAGCGCGAGTGCTCGATTCAGCGGCGCCATCAAAAGGTCGTCGAGGAGGCGCCATCGGTGGCGCTCACGCCGGCGCTGCGGGCAGAGATGGGCGCTGCGGCCGTTCGCGCCGCCGAATCGGTCGGCTACGTGAACGCCGGCACGTGCGAGTTCATGCTCGATGCCGACGGAGCGTACTACTTTCTCGAGATGAACGCACGGCTGCAAGTGGAGCATCCGGTGACGGAGATCGTGTACGGAATCGACCTCGTGCACTGGCAGCTGCGCATCGCGAGCGGCGAGCGGTTGACGCTCGCGCAGCCCGACGTGCGCCCGCGCGGCTGGGCGATCGAGGCGCGCCTATACGCGGAGGATCCGGCGAACGATCTGCTGCCTTCCACGGGCACGATCGAGCGCTGGTCGCCGCCGGAAGGCCCGGGCGTGCGCGTGGACGCGGGCGTGACCGCGGGCAGCGAGGTGACGCACTACTACGATCCGATGCTCGCCAAACTTATCGCCTACGGCGACGATCGCGCCGCGGCGATCGCGCGACTGGAGCGCGCGCTAGAGGAGAGCTCCGTCGACGGCGTCGCGACGAATTTGCCGCTGCTGCTGTGGATCGCACGTGACGCCGCGTTCCACGCCGGCGAAACCACGACGCGATTCCTCGACGAGCGCTTAGACGAATCGATCTTCTCGCCTAGGGCCGCGCCCGACGCTGCGGTGCTTCTCTGCGCCGGCGCGCTGCTGATCGACGGCCGCGCGCCATGGCGCGTGGCGGACGCCGGGATACCAATTCGTCTGGAACACGCCGGCGGTGCGGTCGAGCTGGCAGCTGACGCTACGGACCGGCCGGGCGTGTGGCGCATCTCGGGCGACCGCAGCGGGGAGCTGCAGGCCGCACGTCACGGAGCCGCCGTGCAGGCGCGCTTCAACGGCGACGCCATCGCGGGCGCCGTGACGTACGCCGGCGACGCCTTTACCGTGCATCTCGACGGACGCGCCTGGCCGTTTACGTTTGCGCCCCCGCCCTCGTCGGACGGCGAAGGCGGCGGGCATGCGGCGGTCGCGGGAGCGCACGTCGCCGCGCCGATGCCGGGCAAGATCGTCAAGGTCGCCGTGCGCGAGGGCGACAACGTCGACGAGCACGCGCTGCTCGTCGTGCTCGAGGCGATGAAAATGGAGCACCGCATCGAAGCGCCGGCCGCCGCGGTTGTGAAGTCCGTAATGGTCGAGGAGGGCCAAATCGTCTCCGCCGGCACGCCGCTACTGCAACTATCGTGACGCTACCAAAACGCGTCACCATCTTCGAGATGGGCGCGCGCGACGGGCTGCAAAACGAGAGCGCGCGCATCTCGACCGGCGACAAGGTGCGCTACATCGATCTGCTCTCGCAGACCGGGCTGCGCTGGATCGAGGCCACGTCGTTCGTCAGCCCAAAGGCGATTCCGCAGCTCGCCGACGCGGCGGAGGTGTTCTCGCGAATCCACAAGGCGCCGGGTGTGCGCTATCCGGTGCTCGTTCCCAACGTCAAGGGCTACGAGCGCGCCCGCGCCGTGGGCGCCGATGCGATCGCGGTCTTCACGGCGGCCTCGGAAAACTTCACGAAGCGCAACATCAACATGACGATCGACGATTCGCTGGAGGCATTTCGCGACGTGGTTCGGGTGGCGAAGCAGAGCAGCGTGTGGGTGCGCGGTTACGTCTCGACGGCGTTCGGCTCGCCGTTCGGCGACGCGGTCACGCCGCAAATGGTGCTCGACGTGAGCGTGAAGCTGATGGAACTCGGCTGCGACGAGCTCTCGATCGGCGACACGATCGGCGTCGGCGTGCCCAGCCAGGTGGAAACACTCGTCCCGCTGCTCGCGACGCGCATCCCGCTCGACCGCATCGCGTTGCACTTCCACGACACGCGCGGCACTGCGCTCGCCAACGTCTACGCCGGGCTGCAGCAAGGCGTAGCTAAATTCGATTCCTCTTCAGGTGGCCTCGGCGGTTGTCCGTACGCTCCCGGCGCGACCGGCAACGTCGGCACCGAAGACGTGCTCTACCTCCTCCATCAGATGGGCATCGAGACCGGCGTCGATATTGCGAAGGTGCGCGACGCGTCGCGCTTCATCGCCGGCGTCATCGATCACGCGCTGACGAGCAAAGCCTACCAAGCAATGGAAGCAGCGATCACCACTTAGATACGAAACGCGGGTCGATCGAGGATTTGACCACGCTGGTGAACTTCGCGAACGGACAATCGAGGCTCGGGCAGCCGGGAACGTAGACGGGCACGCGCACCGGATTCTCACCCTGACCCGCGCGCATCGCATCGAGCGTCTGCGCGACGAAGTAGGTGCGCACGTATGCGGTGCCGTTCGACGGGCGATGCAGCTCGAAGACGAGCGCGCTGCCGGGCGGCGTGTCGTTGAGCTGGTCGCCCTCGATCAGCCACGACAGCCGCAGCAGGGCGGAGAACTCCGCGAGCTGCGTGTCGTGTCCCGAGAAAAAGACGAACCGCGCGCCGGGCGGCACGCGGGTGCCGGCCACGGCGTGGCCCGTCGCTCCTTCTTCGAGCGTCTGCAGGATGTGCGCCATGATGTTCGACGAGTGCGCGCGCGCGGCGTAGCTGTTGTGCTCGAGGCGCTTGCCCAGGATGTGCAACTGGAGCAGCTCGAGGAGTTTGGCGTGATCCACGCGCCCCCATCCGACGTCAGGGTGACCGTCGGTGTATTCGAGCAAGAGATTCTCGCCGACGTCGGCGGCCATGTCGAGCCCGCCCGAAAGGCCTGCCAGTCCGCCGTCGCCGTCGTTGGCGACGGTGGTCGGTACGTCGGTCATGCGCTTGCACGTCGCCGGCGCGGCGCAGCCCAGCACGTCTTCCATAGTCGCGAACGCGGAACCATAGGCCGTGAGCAAGCCGCCAAAGTTTCCGCCAACCGATCCGAGGATAGAATCCTTCGACTCCGCCTTGTTCACGACGCCCACGCCGGGCAGCGGATCGAACAGCGGGTCGGGATCGCCCAGAGCGTGGCCGACCGCGATAGCGCAGTGCGGCGCGAGCCCTTGGGCGATGGCGTCGCCGGTTGCCTTAGTGCGTTGATCGACGTCGGCCCACACGAACACCGAGCCGCTGCGCGGGCAGCCGCTCGCGGCGGCTCCGAGCATCCCACCGTAGACGCGGCGATAATACGCGCCGAACTGGCGCATCAACAGTGCGCCGCGCTCGGTCAGGTTCCCGGGCTGACCGCTCCACGCGGGCCAGGGCTGACGCGCATACGGGTTGAGCTCGGCGGGATGCGTGGGCGAGCGAACGCCGTGGCGGCTGACCACCACGACCATCCCGAGGTCGGAGGACGACGGCGCGGCCGCCGAGCGAACCGGCGCGAGACCGCAGACTACGATAGCGGCAACAAAAAACGCGATGAGACGCAATGCATTCATGCCGCGATCATACTCGCTCCAAATGAAGCCAGCATTAACCGTGGTGATGTCTTCTTAACGCAGAGCGAGTGGAATGACGAAACGCGTCGCGGTGTGCGAATCGCTGTACGCGCTGATCTTGTTGTCGACGAGGCCCGCGGCGATGCCGGTCGAGCGCACCTCGGCGTCGGTCGGACACGCGCTGCGCCCCTTCGGATGGAAGACCCAGAGCGCGCCGTCGGCCTTGAGGTGCACCACGGCGCGGGGAATGCGCGCGAGGTCGCGCGGGGCGTCGATGCGCAAGAAGATCAGGTCGTAGCGCGTGCGCAACGCCTGCGAGGCCGCCTTGGCCAAGCGCGCGTTCAGGCTGCTCGTGAAGGAAGGCTCGTGGCGCCCAACGAGCGCGACGTGAGCCTCGGCCACGACGCCCAGCTTGTCGAAGAGCGATCGCCCGGAGTAGTCGCGCTCCGTCCGAACGTTCATAAAAATTCGAGGTTCTCAGGTCTAGGCGGGATCTCCGTGTACGCCATCGGGCGATCCCACCAGTCGTGCCGGCGCATCTCGAGAAGCGATTCGCCGGGCGGCGGCGGCAGGCGCAGCTCGAGTGCCTTCGCGTATGCCGGGAGATAGCGGTCGATCATCCGATCGAGGCTGAACTCGCGCTCTACGTGCGCGCGGCAGGCGCGACGATCAAGCGAGGCCAAGCGCGGAACCTTCTCCACCGCGTCCGCGACGCCGTCGCACAAGAAACCGGTGACGCCGTCCACGACGATCTCGGGCATCGATCCCATGCGCGCCGCGAGCACGGGCGTTCCGCAGGCCATCGCCTCGATCGTCGTGAGCCCGAATCGCTCCGGGCGCGTGGTCATGTGAACGAGCGCGAGCGCGTTGCTCAGCAGCTCGTTGCGGCCTTCGCGCTCGACCGCGCCGAGGAATTGCACGCGATCGCCGTCGATGTGCGGCGCCACCTGCTCCCGGAAGTACGCCTCGTCATGCGGGATGGCCGCCATCTTCAGCCGGACGCCGGCGCGCCTGGCGATCTCGATCGCGAGATGCGTGCCCTTCTCGGGGTGGAAGCGCCCGAGAAACGCGAGATAGTCACCGGGCCGGTCGCGATAAGTGAACTGCGCGGGATCGACGCCGTTGTAGGTCGTGGCCAGATACTCGAGCCCGGGGTCGCGGTCGGCGTTCGAAATCGAGCAGAAAAAACTTCTCTCCGCCCCCGCGTAGTATGCCGCCAATATCTGCGGCGAGGAGAAACCGTGGATCGTCGTGACCAGCGGTGGAGCGTCCGAACTCAGCGCGTATGTCAGCGGTTTCCAGTCGAGGTGATTGTGAATGAGATCGAACTCGCCGGCGCGCCGAAACAGCTCCGCAATGTGCAGCGCCGTGAAGACTTCCCCGTTGAGCGCTGGGTCCTCGTTCAGCCCGACGGGGACGACCGCGACGAGCCGGCCGTCGAAGTGCGAGTTCCCTGTCGCGAAGAGCGTGACGTCGAGGCCGCGCTTGCGCATGCCGTCCGCGACGTTGAACGCGACCTGCTCCCAGGGTCCGTAGCCCGGCGGCGGCGCGGGCCACGAAATCGCCGCCAGAACGGCGAGCCGCTTTCCCTGCAGGTCCACCGCTAGCGATCGTCGTCGACCGGGTGATCGTTGCTCTCGGCTGCCGCGAGGTCGAAGCGCGTGCGGTGAATCATCCGCTGCATCGACATCTCGGAATACGACGGCACCGGCGACGTGCGCGCGAAGTCGAACATGTCGTGCAGATCGTCGTCGGTTGCGTCGCGCTGCCCGAGCGTGCCGAGGTTGAAGGTCGTCTCGATGAACTTCACGATCGAGGTCGACTCGCGGCGCGTGTGCGACACATACGGCAGCGCGCGCGGCCGGCTCGGATCGTAGCTCGAGCGCGCCCAGGCCGACATCACGATGATGGGAATCCTAAAGCCCCAGCTCGTGCCGTCCGGGCCGGGGGGCGGCGGGACGTGATCGTACCACCCGCCCGAGTCGTCCCACGTAAGGATCAGCGCGCTGTCCTTGTAATAGTTGCACGCCGTGTGCTGGCTCTGCACGATCGCGAGATAGATCGATCCGACCCAGCCCGGGCCGCCGCCGCTCAAGTTGCCGGCGTGATCGGAGTCGAGCCAGTTCGGCATTACGAACGACACCTGCGGCAGGCGGCAGTTTTGGATGTCGCTGAGGATCGTGCCGGAGGGCGTGATCACGTTGCGCTCCCAATCCGGTCCGTAGCGGATCTTTCGAAACGCGTCGTAAATGTTCACTGCGGGATCGCTGCTATCGTTGTACGCGCCCGTGTAGTATCTCCAGCTGACGTGCGCTGCATCCAGCAGATCGCCGATCGTGGGCTGATCGAAGCACGGAAACACGCCAGGCCGAATCATCGCCTCGCCGAGCCCGAAGAGCGGAACGGTCGTGCCGGCTTTCGCATCGCAGCCCCAGATCGAGTCGTTGGGATTGCCCGCGATGCGCGGCTCCCCAGTCGCGAGCGCGTAATGGCTCGGAAACGTCGGGATCAGACGGGTAGCGAAGTTTTCGTCCGCCAGGGCGTAGCGCGCCGCGAGCATGTGATAGAGCGTCGTCTCGGAGTCCGGCAGATAGGCATACGGAAAATCGGGCGGAGCCTTCGGAAATCCGAGGACCGTCGTCACGAAGTCGCTCGCGAAGCCGTCCATCTTGCCGCGATCCCACTCGCCGACGAGCGACACGTGATTGTGCCGCGGGTCGGCGGGGTACTCGAACGGCACCGGTCGCAGCCGAATGGGTTTGCCGTCGACCGTCGCCACCTGCGACGTGTTCGCGCCGGGGTAAGGCCCGCCGTTCGCGATGATCGACGAGGCGAAGAGGTTGTCGAACGTGCGGTTCTCCTGAACCAGCACGATGACGTGCGCGATCGGCGTCGCCGGTAGCATCGCTACTGAATCAGGCCGGCTTTGAGGACGAGCTGGGGGTCGCGCAGCGCGCGCACGTCCTCGCCGGCGTCGCCGCGCAGCAGCAGCGCGTCGGCCGGCTCGCCGATCGCGAGCAGCCCGCGGTGCAGGCCGACGAGCTCGGCCGCGACGTTGGTCGCCGCGTGCAGCGCCTGCTGCGGCGTCATCCCGAGCAGCGCCCACATCAGCTCGACCTCCTGCGCGTAATTCTCGTGGTAGTTGTACGGCGTTCCGGCGTCGGAACCGCCGGCGATGAGCACGCCGCTTTCGTAGGCGTGGCGGATATTCTTCAGCATCACCTCGTTCAACCCGCGCGCCTTCTCGACGATGTAGCGCGGCTGGTGTCCATCCTCGAGGTGGGCCATGATGCACGTCGGCGCACTCAGCGTGGGAACGAGATAGACGCCGCGCTCCTTAAAGAGCGCGATGCACTCGTCGTCGAGCATGGTGCCGTGCTCGATCGAATCGATGCCGGCGCGCAGCGCGTTCTTGATGCCCTGCGTCCCGATCGCATGGGCCGCCACGCGCAGCCCGTGCCGATGCGCCTCTTCGATCGCCGCGGAGAGCTCGTCGGGGGCGAGCTGCGCGTTGCCTGGAACCGCGCCCTTCGTTAGCACGCCGCCGGTCGCGATCAGCTTGATGCAATCCGCGCCGCCCCACATCTGCTCGCGCACCGCTTTGCGCGCCTCCCACGGCGAATCGACCGCGCGTCCGATCGGCCATCCGTGCCCGCCGGTCATGCACAGCACCGCGCCGGCCGCGCGCATGCGCGGTCCCGGAATGCGTCCCTCCTCGATGGCTTCATGCACGTCGGGCGCGATGCGGTTGGAGCTGCCGACGTCGCGTATCGTCGTGACGCCGGCCTTGATCGACTTGCATGCGTTCTCGACGGCGCGCAGCAGCCGCTGGTTGGGCGTCGTCGTCTGGATCATGCCCATCATGTCCGGCTCGCCGCTGCCTTCTAGATGGGCGTGCGCGTTGACCAGACCCGGGGTGACGCAGGTGGCCTCGAGCTCGCACGGCCCCTGCGCCGCGCGAATTTCCTTGACGCGGCCGTCCTCGACGATCACGTCCACATTGCGCTTGGGCGGCTCCAGAGTGCCGTCATATAGGACACCGGCTCGGACGATCATCGGGGGCGACTATTCGAACGCGGGCCAGACGCTCCTAGGGGCACGTCCTAGCGAATCTTCAGATTCGTGAGCCCGGCGACGCCGTTGACGATGAGCTGCACCGCGATCGCGGCGATGATGATCCCGAAGATTCTGCCGACGGCGTCCACGCCGGTCTTGCCGAGCCACGCCGTGATCTTCTGCGCTCCGCGCATGGCCAGATATGTGATCCCGACGACGACGAGCGCAATGATCACGAAGACGCCGCTGTGGAGCTGATGCCCCGGACCCGGCTTCACGAGCGCGACGGCGAGAGTCAGCGAGCCCGGGCCGGTAATGATCGGAATCGCCAGCGGAAACACCGAGGGATCGGTGACGGGTTTCGCGGAGTCGGCGGTCTGAGTGTCGGTCTTCTCGGCGTAGACCATGTCGAATCCGACTTTGAGCAACAGCAAGCCGCCGGCGATCTTGAAGGCGCCGAGCTCCACGCCAACCGCGCTGAGTAGCGCCTCGCCCGCGAAGGCGAAGCCGATCAATATGATGGCGGCGACGGTCGAGGCGCGCCGCGCGATCTGCGCCTGCTCGCGCGGAGAGCGCCCCTCGGTGAGGGTGGCGAACGCCGCCGCCGCCTCGATCGGATTGAGCATCGCCATCAGGGTGACGAAGACGTAGAACGCCTCGCCCAGCTGTCCGGTTAGCATGGCGTCCAGTGGAGCTTGGCGTGCGCCGCTTTGGCGCGAGCGATTGCAGCATCGTCGACGGGACCGTCGACGAGCATCGTGAAGTGGCCCATCTTGCGGCGCGCGACGGCGTGCCGTTTGCCGTAGAGGTGCAGAACGATGGACGGGTCGCGCAGCAGGTCGGGGATGCCGGCAAGATGATCGCCGTTGCCGTCCCCCAACACGTTGCGCATGACGGCGTTGGCGAGCAGACGCGGCGGCGACGGCGGCAGATCGCAGATCGCGCGAACGTGCTGCTCGTACTGCGAGCAGGGCGTGACGTCAATCGTGTAGTGGCCGCTGTTGTGAGGCCGCGGCGCGATCTCGTTGACGAGCAGCTCGCCGCTCGTCGACAGAAAGAACTCGAGGCAGTACGTGCCGACGATGCCGAGTCCGCGCCCGACGATCGCGGCCGCTTCCTCGGCTCGTTTGGCGACCCGCGCATCGACTCGAGCCGGCGCGACGGTCATCGTAAGGATGCCGCGATCGTGCGTGTTCTCCGCGACCGGATAACTGACGATCTCGTCGTGAGCGTTGCGCGTCGCGATGACGCTCAGTTCGCACTCGAGCGGAACCGCGCGCTCGAAGATCAGCTCCGCTCCGCCCGCGGCCGCGAGCGCCGCCTCGGCTTCCTCCGGCGACGCCGCCGGCCACTGCCCCTTACCGTCGTATCCGCCCTGCGCGGTTTTGAGGATTGCCGGAAATCCGACGCGCTCGGCGGCGGCTTGCAGGTCTGCGGCAGTTAAGACGGGCGCAAACGGCGTCGTGTCCAGACCGGCATCGCGGACGAACCGCTTCTCGCGCAGCCGATTCTGTGTGACGTGCAACACGCCGCTACTCGGCGTGACGCGATGCGAAAGCGCCTCGAGGTGACGCACGGACGCGATGTCGATGTTTTCGAACTCGTAGGTGATCACATCGCTGCGCCGCCCGAGCTCCTCGATCGCATCGAGATCGCCGTAGGCGGCGACGATCTGTTCGTCGGAGACTTGGCCGGAGGGCGAATGCTCCTGCGGATCGAGCGTGATCACGTGATAGCCCATCCGCTTCGCGTCGAGCGTGAACATGCGGCCCAGCTGGCCGCCGCCGATCACGCCGATAGTCTCGATGCGCTTCAATCGAGCTTGCTGGAGGCCGCCGCGTCGTGCATGCGCACCGCGTACGCCGCGAGGCGCTCCGCGACGCCGGCGTCGTCGAGCGCGACGATCCTCGCGGCGAAGAGCGCGGCGTTGACCGCGCCGCCGATGGCCATCGTCGCGACGGGTACGCCGGGCGGCATCTGCACGATCGAAAGCAGCGAGTCGAGCCCGCCCATCCGCGCCGATTGCACGGGGACGCCGATGACCGGAATCAGCGTCTTCGCGGCGGTCATGCCGGGCAGGTGGGCCGCTCCGCCGGCACCCGCGATGATCGCGCGCAGCCCGCGCTTTGCCGCCGACTCCGCGTACTCGAACATCTCGTCGGGCATCCGATGCGCGGACACAACGCGAACCTCACACGGAATCTCGAGCTCGTCGAGCGTGTCGCGCGCGCTCGACATCGTCTCCCAATCCGAACGGCTACCCATGATGATCCCAACGATCGGTGCTTTGCCCGCTTGCGCCATCGCAAACCGCCTTCGCGCCGATGTCAACGTTGTCATTTTTCCTTTTTTGTCATCCTGAGCGGAGCCCCGTAGGGGCGGAGTCGAAGGACGAACGCATGTCGCGGTTTCTTCTCGGCATCAACTACTGGCCGCGCCGCAGCGCGATGTACATGTGGCAGCGCTTCGACATCGACGAGATCGGCGAAGACATGGTCCGCATCCAGGAGCTCGGCTTGGACGTGGTGCGTTTCTTTCTCATGTGGGAAACGTTTGCGCCGGAGGCCAACGCGGTGGATGCCGACGCATTGAAGCGCTTCGACGCCGTGATGGAATGCATCGCCGCTGCCGGCCTGAAGGCGATGCCGACGCTCTTCTGCGGCCACATGAGCGGAGTCAACTGGCTGCCGGCCTGGACGCTCGAGCGCGAGACGACACGCGGGCGATTCCGCACGATCGCGAACGGCGTGGTCGTGGATCGGTCGATCGGCGACTTCTACGCGAACCCCGAGCTGCTGCGCGCGCAGGTGCTGTTCGCGCGGCGCGTCGGGGAGCGCGTGCGCGAGCATCCGGCGCTGTTCGCGTGGGACCTCGGCAACGAGTTCTCCAACCTCCGCGTGCCGGCCAGCGCTCAGGACGCGGCGCAGTGGAGCGCGCGGCTGAGCGACGCGCTGCTGGAGGCCTCGGGAGCCGGCTCGACGGGCGGAATGCACGGCGAGGACCTGGAGCAAGACCGCAACCTGCGACCGTCGAGCATCGCGGCGCCGTGGCCGTTTGCGACGATGCACGGCTACTCCGTGTACAGCAAGTTCGCGCGCGACCGCCTCGACGCCAAGGTCGTGCCTTTCCTATGCCGGCTGCAGCAGTCGTTTTCCGGCAAGAGCGTGCTCTTCAGCGAGTTCGGCAATCCGGAGTGCCCGCCGGGCAGTTCGCGTGTGAACGGTTTCGCATGCCTGAGCGAGGACGAGATGGCTTTGTACGCGCGAGCCGTTTTCGAGCGACTCCACTCCTCCGGCGCACTCGGAGCGTTTTGGTGGTGCTGGGCCGACTACGATCCGGCGCTGGCGAACCTTCCCCCGTTCGATCAGGCACCGCACGAGCTGCGCTTCGGCGTCGTGCGCAGCGACGGCACGCCGAAGCCTGTCGCTTCCGTGCTCGCGAAATTCGCGCGCGAGAGACGCGACGTCGTCGAGCCGCTCCCTCCGCCGATCGCGGACGAGAGCGAGCATTACGCCGGTCTCCCGCAGAGCATCGAACGCGAATACCAGGATTACTGCGAAACGCATGTCTGACGGCGCTCGCACGCTGATCGTGACCGGCGCGAGCTCCGGCATCGGTCACGCGCTCGCGCTCCTGGCTGCCCGGGAGCGCTATCGCGTCGTGGCGGTCGCGCGCCGCGCGGGGCGCCTCGACGAACTCGCGCAATCCATCCGCAACGGCGGCGGCAGCTGCGTGACGCTCGCCGGCGACGTCACGGCGCGCGACATGCCGGCGCGCATCGTCGACGCGGCGCTGCGCGCATTCGGACGCATCGACGTCGTAGTGAACAACGCCGGCGGCGGCACTTACGGCCCATTGATCGAGGAGAGCGACGCCCAGATCGACGCGCAGTTACAGCTCAACTTCGCGGCCCCGCTCCGCCTGGCTCGCGCGGCGCTGACGTCGCTGGAGGCGACGCGCGGCCAGCTCGTGTTCGTCGGATCCGGGAGCGCGCGAATCCCGCTGCCCAACTACGGCGCGTACGCGCCGGCGAAGGCCGCGCTTCGCGCCGCCGCGATTCAGCTGCGTCGCGAGCTGCGCCCGCGCGGAATTGCCGTGACCTACGTCGACCCCGGTCTGGTAGCAACGGAGTTTCACTCGAGCATCGGCATCGAGCGGGCGCAACAAGTCCCGCCCATTACTCCACAACGGGTCGCCCGCGCGATCTTGCGCGGCATCGATCGCCGCGCGGCGGTCGTGCACGCCGTGCCGTGGCAGTCCGCCGGCACCGTGCTCGGCGAGTCGCTGGGCACGCTCGCCGATCCGATCATCGTCGGCACCTTCACGCCCAAGCGCACTGAAGTACCACATCGTCAACCTGAGCCACAAAAGAGCCATCCAACGTCACTTGAAGCGGCGCTCGAGCCCGTAGCGCGGCGAATGGAGCGCGTAAAACTGCCGCAGAACTTTCTGCGCGAGGCGCTCGTGCCGGGAGCGCGCCTCGAGCTCAACGTGCTGGCGATGCGGTGGGCGGGAATGCCGAATAAGAACGAGCGGGCCGCGCTGCGCGAGGCGCTCGACGCGCTCGACGCGGCGGGCTATCTACAACGTGTGGACGACGAGACCTGGACGGTCGTGCGCGCGGCCGACTGAACGGTTTACGAGACGCAGGTAGGGACTCAGTTTGAATCAGGCGGTCGAGGGCGTTTGCTAGACTTAGCGAGCCCGTACCCGGTCGCGAGGGCGATGCCCGCTACGATAAGAAATTGCGCTAGCCGCAGAAGGTGATAATAGCTCTCATGCCACCTTACGCGACTGTATATTTCCCACGGGATAAGCACAGATACGGCGACGGTTACGGTGATCCAAAGGAGCGTACGGCTCGGAGAGTAAGCGCGGGGGCTCAAACTGAGTCACCGCCCGATACGCGGACCGCGGCGTGGCGCAGATACTTCGCGACGATCGCGGCGAAGAACAGCAGCGTCGCGAGCAGCACGATCGTTGCGCCGCTGGAAGCGCGGACGTAGTACGAGAGATAAAGGCCCCCGACCGTGCTGACCGCACCGAACAGCGCAGCGAGCGCCATCATCGGCGCGAACCGCGACGTGAGCTGGTACGCCGCCGCCGGCGGCGTGACGAGCAACGCGGCGACGAGCACGATGCCGACGGCCTGCAGTGAGACGACGATCGTGAGCGCCAGCATCACGAGCAGCGCGTACTCATAAGCCGGCGACTGTATGCCGCTGGCCTGCGCCACGACCGGATCGAACGTCGTGTAGAGCAAGCCGCGGAAGAGCACGACGACCGCCGCGGCCACGACGATGCTCAGCACGAGAATCAGCCAGAGGTCCTGCGGCTGGACCGCGAGGATGTCGCCGAACAGGAAGCTCTGCAGATCCACCGCGTAGCTGCGCTGCTGGCTCATCAGGTAGACGCCGAGGGCGAACATCCCGGTGAAGAGCACTCCGATCGTCGTGTCGAGCGAGATGCGGCCGCGGCGATGCACGAACCCGATGCCCACCGCCGTTAGCACGGCAACGATGCCGGCGCCGAGATAGAAGTTCGCGCCGCGCAGATATGCGATGACGATGCCGGCGAACGAGGCGTGTGCGATCCCGTCGCCGATGAACGACAGCTTGCGCAGGATCACGTACGTGCCCATCGTCGAGCAGAGCAGACCCACGGCGAGCGCCGCGACGAAGGCGCGCTCCATGAAGGCGTAGTGGAACGGCTCCGTGAGGACCGTCACGCCTTGATCTCCGGGTGAGCGGCGTGCGCGGCGTGCGGCTCGTGGTCGTGACGCAGGTGGCCGTGCGTGTGCGTGTGCTCGCGGATCGCGCTGTACGCGCCCGACGCGACGACTTCCCTCGGCGTGCCGAGCGCGAGGACGCGCCGGTCCAGCACGAGCAGGCGATCGAACCACTCGTCGACGTTGTCGAGATCGTGCGTCGCGGTCAGCACCGTCAGGCCCGCGGCGGAGAGCCGGCGCACGATGTGGCGCAGCGCCTCTTCCGTCGCCGCATCGACGCCCGTCGTCGGCTCGTCGAGCAGCAACAGCTGCGGCTCCTGCGCGATCGCGCGCGCAACGAAGGCGCGCTGCTGCTGGCCGCCGGAGAGATGCGCGATCGGCCGCGCGGCGAGCGGCGTCATGGCGACGACTTCGATGGCGCGGCGCACGGCCTCCCGATCGTGCGCGCCGAAGCGCTGCCAGAAGCGCAGCCGTGCGAACCGGCCCATCGCGACGACGTCCCACACGGTGGCCGGGAACGACCAGTCGACGGACTCCACCTGGGGAACGTAGGCGATGGTTCCGGGACGCAGGCTGCGCGGCGCTGCGCCGAGTACGCGCAGCTCCCCGCTCGCCGGCAGCAACAGGCCCGCGATGGTCTTGAGCAGCGTCGACTTTCCGGAGCCGTTCGGGCCCACGATGCCGAGCGACTCTCCGTAGTGAACGGTGAACGTCGCGCCGACCAGGGCAGTGAAGTCCTCGTAGCGCACCGCCAAATGCCGCGCCACGACAGCATCTCCCTTGTCACGCGTCACTTCAGCGTCTTCACGATCACGCCGGTGTCGTAGTTCAGCATCGCGATGTAGTTGGCGACGCGCGGATTCGTACCGATGGAATCGTCGTAGAGGTCCTCGACCACGCGGATGCCCGCGCCCTGCGCGATGGAGTAGAGGATCTTCGGGCTATACTCGGGCTCGCTGAAGACGCCGTGCACGTGATGCGCCTTGGCGAGGTCGATCAGCTGCGCGATCTGCTGAGGATTCGGCTCCTGCCCAGGATTGCGCTCGACGAAGCCGAGCGTCGTGATGCCGAACCGGTCGTTGTAGTACTGCCACGCGTTGTGGAACACGATCATGTAGCGATGCGAGGGCGGAATCGTGTCGATCTGCCGCTGGATGCTTTTCGCAAGTGCGGCGAGGCGCAGGTTATAGCTCGCCGCGTTGCGCCGAAACGCGTCGGCATGCGCGGGATCGGCCGCCGCGAGCGCGTCGCGAATCTTCAAGACGTAGCCCTGGGCCAGCACTGGGTCCATCCAAAGATGGGGGTTGAGGTTTTTGACCGGCAGGCCATCGGCGCCCACGACGACGCGCAGATCCTTAGATCCCGCGTCGCGCAACAGCCGGTCGAGCCAGGTTTCGAGCCCCGCCCCGTTCTCGACGAGCACCTCGGCGTCCGCAACGGCCGCGACGTCCTGCGGCGCGGGTTGAAACGTCTCGGGCGACGCGCCGACCGGAACGATGTTCTTGACGGTCACGTACTGCCCGCCGACGCCTTCCACGAACGAATTGAGCGTTGAGATCGTCGTCGCCACGGCGATCTTACCGCTGCTGTCACCCTGAGCCTGTCGAACGGTGGATTGGGCCCCATGCGAGCACGCCGTTAACGCGAAAAGGATGGCGATAGTAGCGCGCGTCATCGGCACGAGCGGCACCTTCCGAAGAACTCCAGCGCGTGGCCGTTGAGCTCGAAGCCGTGCAGCGCGCGCAGCGACTGCGCGAACTGCTCCATCGCGGAGCAGCTGACGTCTTCGACGCGCCCGCACTCGCCGCAAATTGCGTGATGGTGATGCTGGGCCGGCTCGCAGAGCATGTAGGTTACCTCTCCCTCCGCGTCGGCGCGGGCCGTCACCTCACCCTTGCTGCTCAGACGGTCCAGCGTTCGATAGACCGTCGACAGCGACACGCGCGCACCGGCGCGCTTGATCGCGCGATGGATCTCCGCGGCCGAGAGAAACCGCTGGTCGCGCGATAGAATCGACGCGATCCACTCTCGCGGCCGCGTCACGTAATCGGCCCGTAATCCCACGCCGGAGTTATTTGCGAACTGTTCGCAATTCTCCCGGCGGAGTCGAAGGGGAGGGGTGCGGCGACGGGCTCGGCGTCGGGCAGGTGGCGATTGCGGACTTGGCCTTGTCCCGCACCTGACCCGCCCAGTACGCGGACGTGTCGGCCCATGACGGCAGCGTGAGTCCGACTGCGGCCGCGCGCGTTTGAACCTTTGGAACCACGTCCGCGAAGGAAGCCGGGACGGCTCCCCCGTCGGCGTTGACGACGTTTGCCAGCGCCAACCAGGCGTCGGCAAGCATCATCGTGGGCAGCGCGGTGGCGGCGGCAGGGCAGGAGGCGTTGAGCTTGGCGGCTACGTCGGACTGGAGCGCGAGCGCCCAGGCCGAGTACGCGGCGATTTGCGCGAGCAGCGGCGCGCGCTGCAAATCGCTCGCGCACATGCTCTCGAGGACGTCGCGCTCCTCGTTGAGCGTCGAGATCACCTCGACGAGTGCGCCGTAACGCTGCAGCTGCTTGGCGGATCCACTTCCCGGGCCGTGCCGATCGTAGTCGCGAATGCGCGACGACGCATCATCAATCGTCTGGCCATTGCAGCGGTCCGACGCCAGTAGGATCGGCGGCCCAGCACGCGCGGGACCCGCGACACCTAGCAGCACGATGGCCGCCAGCAAAAGGTGCACACCATGCCGGGGGTTCCTCATTCGCTTTGACAGGTGCCCATGCGGGCACGTACAATCCTCCACGGTCGCCGAATCGGCGCCTCGTGGGGATGTAGCTCAGCTGGTAGAGCACTTGCTTCGCATGTAAGGGGTCGGGGGTTCGAGTCCCCCCATCTCCACCAATGAAGACGCCCGCTTCCTTTAGGGTTTCGGCGTTTTTGTTTTCGCGCAAGACGAGGCAAAGCGCGGCGCTTGCGGAAGTCGATCTCGCGTAACCGCGTTCCGGGAGCCTTCGATTCTCGCATCTTCACCAGCGAAGATGCTTGATTGTGTAAGGAATTTCTGGCATTTTTGCGCGGTATTTTGAAGCTGTTCGCCGCACCGACCCCAATCGTACGACAATTGGGTTCGAGCGCCGCGAAGATCCGGTCGGCGGGTTGGGCGCCCCGCCTGGCCGTATGGTCGAACGGGGTGGCCGTAACGATCGAACATCATACGGGTGTCCGAAAATCCAAATTCTCGTTTACAGGGACTAAAATGCCGGACGCAGGGAGCGCGACGATGACCCCCTCGGATGCCGCAGCGGCATTCTTAGTGATTCGATGTGGTCTAACATCGCGTCGATGGCGGACTCCAGCGGTTTCGTGGTTCGCCGGATCTGCGTCAGCAGCAGTCCCCCTTGGACGGCGGCTAGCAGCGCGGTGGCGAGCCGGTCTGGATCGGCACCTTTGCGCAGTTCGCCCCGCGCGTGCATCGCACGCAAACCGCTTCTGATTCCGTCTTCCCAACGCGCGAACGCCCTGTTGAGGTCCATCCGGAATTCGGGCGCTATTTCCGCAATTTCACTTGAAAGGGATCCGAGCGGACAACCTCCTTCGCACCGCAGTCCTCGTTGAATTCGTACGAGGAGATCGCGCCACCGACGCAAGGCCTGCATGCTATCGGGCTTCTCGAGAAATTCGTCCTGCGCGCCCAATACTGCATCGGTCTGGTAGGCGATTACGGCGCGTACGAGCGCCATTTTGTCTTCGAAATAATGGTAGAGCTGCGATGAGCTCACCCCGGCCGCGTTGCGGACCTCCTCGGTCGTCGTGCCGGCGACGCCTCGCTCCGCAATGAGCTCCGCCGCCACGGCGATGATGCGGTCTCGCGTGGCGACCCCCTTGCGCGTCAATTCCCGACCGTTGCCCGACCTAACACTCATAGTGGCCAGCATACCACGTTTTGGAGTTGATAATCCAATTTGGCGGAGTTAGGATTGGATTAAACACTCCAATCTAGCAGGAAAAAAAGAGAATGGATACGACCTATCGAGACTTCGTTGGCAAAACCGCCCTCGTCACTGGGGCGACCAGCGGCATCGGGAAGGCGACTGCGGTGGAATTGGCTCGTCGTGGAGCCCGCGTACTGGTCTCCGGGCGTGACGTAGCGCGCGGTGAAGCGGTCGTTTCCGCAATCAGGGCCGGCAGCGGGAAAGCTGACTTTCTGAAGGCTGACCTGGACGATCCCGAATCGACGCTAAACCTGGCGCGACGCGCCCTGGATATTGCCGGACACGTCGATATCCTCGTGAATAATGCCGGCGTTTTCCCGTTCGGGCCCACGGCCGAAACGAGCCTCGACACGTTTCACGATGTCTATGCGACTAATGTGAGGGCGCCGTTCATCCTCGTCGCCGAGTTGGCGCCTAGAATGGCGCAACGGGGTAAGGGTGCGATTGTCAACGTTAGCAGTATGGCCGGCGACTTCGGCATGGCCGGGATGGCGCTCTACGGCTCGACCAAGGCGGCGATCAACTTACTCACAAAAGCGTGGGCTGCCGAATTTGGCCCGAAGGGTGTACGCGTGAACGCCGTGAGTCCGGGGCCAACGCGCACCGACGGAACGGCCGCCATGGGGGACGGCCTCTCGCAACTTGCCGCCATGGCGCCGGCGGGCCATCCGGCGACACCCGAAGAGATCGCCGACGCAATCGTCTATCTCGCTTCCGACGGCGCAAGCTTCGTACATGGCGCCGTTCTGCCGGTAGACGGCGGCCGAACCGCCGTGTAAGAGCAAAGTTGCAGCAGATGGACGCGAGACCCTAATACGCGAGCGGTTTATCCGCGAGATTCTAAACAGGAGGCTTCTTATGAATATCAGAGCATTGACGACGATGACAACGCAATCTTTCGCGCAAGATCTAGGCACGGGCGCGACTCCGGCGGCTAGCGCACAGGGCGGAGCGACCCAAGGTACCTTTACAACGAGCGACGCTATTCGGTGGAAGCCCGTCGATCCCAAGAACCACCCTGGACTGATGATGTTCGTGGTGTGGGGGAATCCAAATGAGGGCGCCTCGTTGATCCTGCAAAAGTATCCCGCGGGCATGGACTCGGGCTGGCACTGGCACACCGCGGCGTATGACGGCATCGTGATCAAGGGCAAATTCACGCATACTTTCGAGGGAGCAGCACCGCAGACAGGCGGGCCGGGAGCCGCGTGGTCGCAACCTGCGAGACAGATCCATCATGACAAGTGCGAAGAGGGCGGCGACTGCATCATCGCCGTGTACTTCCACGACAAGCTCGACTTCAACCCGGTGCCTATGAAGGCGCAATAAAGAACGGATACGCCAGTAACCCAGTGTACGAGGAGGACTTATGATTATCAACTTGCTTGCGACTTGGATTCCAGCGCTATTGATCGCGTTTTTGGGCGTACTGAAGCTCACCGGCAATCCGAGGGTTGCCCAGGAGATGTCGAACGTCGGAGTCGGACGTTATCTTCGACTGCTCGGTGTTATGGAAATTGCATTCGCGGCGATGTTTGTCGTGCCAGCCACGATGAAACTCGGGTTTATTCTCGCGTCCTGCTACTTCGCTGGTGCGATCGCGACCGAGCTGTCGCACAATGTTTTGAAAGTCAATCCTTTTGTCCCGATCGTACTGCTCTGGATCGGCGCTTTCATTCGGGACCCTCGGATTTTCTTCTGATACGCCGTTGAGCGCCGCCCTGCGCAGTAATTCGCCACGGTCACGGACATTGGGAGTGCGCCCTGGATGGCACTCGTTCCGATTCACGAAGGACAATATCGACCAGTTCAGCTTTTAAGTCGGGAACGGTGAGAACGGATTTCAGCGAACCTACCTGTGACGTAATAGGCGCGACGATAATGCTTGGAATCGCTGGTTTACTAGCGCCAACGGGAATCGAACCCGTTATTGAGACTGAAGATTGATGCAATCTATACGGGAATTCGGCCGAGTTCGGGCCTTTTCCTATTTTACCGCTTTCATTCGGCTGATGCGTGTCGCTTACGGCTGCGGTACGATCGCGGGTGGACCAACGAAGGTTGCCGGTGACTTGAGGCCCTCGGAGACGGCCGGAGTCGGCGCGTAATTGCGCAAAATGAGGTAGAAGGGGCCTTCCGGCGCGGGAAGCCAATTCGACGCCTTATCGGGGCCGGGATTGTCGTGCTGTACATAGAGCGTGAACGAGCCGTCGCGGTTCTTCTTGAGGTCGTCGCTGCTGCCAAGCGAATAGCGCTCGATAGGGTTCGCACTGGTATAGCCCGAGTCCGCATCGTACATCGATACCGACCAGAACCCCGGTGGGATCGATTTGAGGTACGACATGTCGCCTGCGAAGTTCAACGTGTACTTCTTCGCTCCCGAGAGCGGGTGGCCGTTACTATCCGCAACACCGCTGTAGTACACCGCTTCGTCGACGGTGTTCGCCGTTAGGCCGAACTGGGCGATAATCGCCCGCGCCACGTAATCGGCCCCGGCGTTGCCCACTTTGGGGTTCGGAAGTACCCAACCGTTCTTCGTCCCGGCGATGGCGCCCACGCTCCCCATCAGCCCCGCGATTTCGCTCGCAGCCTTCTTCATCGGCTGCAGCACGAGGGGATTTGCGCGCTCCGTCGTCCAGGGCTTGCCCAGCTCTAACCCGAGATACGCGTAGCGCGGAAGCACGGCCTCGATCTGGGCCTGCGGTGGCGGGTTCTCGTTCATCGCGGCCGAGCACAGCGCCCAAAACTGCAACGGATCTTTGAACTGCATCTTACTCGACGCAACCGTCGGGTCGAGCTCCGGTACCGCGTAGTTGTACGAGGCCGACTCGGACTGCGTGCGGCCCGCGTACTCGGCGAGGCTCGTTATCGTGATCCGGTCCAGCACGCTCTTCGCCGCGGCTAGGTCTGCGCGGTCCTTGACGAAGACGCGTGGCTGCAGCTCGATCCATCGCGTCGGTGCATCGATGCGGCTCACTCCTGCCGGAAGCGAGCCCTGCCAGCCCGGCCCGACAAGGGCGAAGGTTCCCCCGCCATAGCCCGTGGCGCGTCCTCCGGCGTACGCAAAGTCGTTGGTCCACATGTCGACCATCTCGACCATGTAGTATCGCCCGCCAGAGTTCGGTACCCTCAGGATCGCTGGTTCACGGCCTAAGTCGACGAAACCGAACCCGTACAACACATTCACATTGGGAGAAACGTACCCGGTCTGCCGCGCTACTGCCGGCGTCGCGATGTCGGCGAAACGCCAGATTTCACCGGGCTTCGACTCTGCGTTCGGCGCGAATGCGATGGAATAGCGCAAGTTATACATGGCGACGATCGGTAAGCAGTACGTTGCCGCCTCTATCGAGAGCGCGCCGGCCCAAGACGCGACCGCTTCAGATTGCGCGGACGACAGCCCGGTGTGGTCGTCTGCCGCTGCGCTCAGCCTCGTGCAGACGACGGTGATGAGGAACGCGATCGCGCACGCGAAGCGGTTCTTAGCGCAGCTTTTTTTGCACGTCATTCTATCTCACCTGAGGGGCCGTCGGTTGGAACGTCACATAGTCGATGCCTAGGGAGCCCAGGAAAGGAGACGGGAGCATAAGCTTGCATACTCTCCCGGCGACAGCTTCTCCCGGCGCTCCGGGACGTTGGCGCGCGGCCCCCGATTCGAGACGCTGCAGGTTCGTTTCCCCCGGGATTTACTTTAAAACGTGAAATGCATCCGTTCGACCCCAGGTAGGGTGAAATACGTTCAAATCGCGAGACAACGCCTTCTTAGTCCCTTCGAATCCCGGCGAGTTTTGAGAAATCCGTTAGATTCTGGGTCCGGCGTCAAGAGCGCTGTGACGTCGCCCACACCCGATGTCGGGATCAAAGGGCCGCTCGGACTTGAGGACACCGTAAGCCAAAACCAGGAGGCAGCGCATCACTGCAGCGACGATTGACGCCGGACACAGAATCTAACGGATTCCGAGGTCATGGCTAGCGCCGAGCGTGTCCAAACACGCCAAGACCCCGTGCGCATGCCAATCGGACGCGCCTGACGACCATTTGACGACCATTCTCGCGGAAAAGCGTGGAAATTCGCGGAAACTTCTGGAAACCCGGAATGCCGACAAACCTTGATGGTTATGAGACTTTGCGCCTTTTGCGGCCCTTTTTCGTGGAAGCGTCTTTTGCCCCAGAATCACTTCGCATGTAAGGGGTCGGGGGTTCGAGTCCCCCCATCTCCACCAACCAAAACGCCTTACTCTGTAAGGGATTTTGGCGTTTTTGTTTCCGCGCAAGACAAATCAGGGCGCGCATACGGAACTTAGTCTTGCAGTGGCGCGTTCCAGCGGCCGAGGCTACGGATCAATCTGACTCCTTGCACGATGTGTAAGGGGTCAGGTCCGAGTCTCTCCCATCTCCCCCGGGTTACGGCCGCGAATCGGCGAAGCCGGAGGCGCGGTGACGGGAGCCTGCGGTCGGCGCCATTAGTTAGCCAAACTAACGGTCCCGCCGTAACTAGCCCGATGCTTGTAGCGCCCTCGTGGGCTTGCTACCGCCTGACTATTCCCAGTACATGGCCGTGGTGCTGTTGTAGTTCGGCCCGATGAGTATGTTGCCGGCAATCCAGAACTGGTAGGCGTAAAACGATCGTTTTAGGTTCAACTGGCCGCCGCTACTACGTGGGGGCTTGTAAATGTAGATGATGCCGGTGCCCTTATCGCCAACGACGATGTGCTTTCCGTCCCATGCAACGCCGATCGGCTCACGTCGTACGCCTTGACCGTCCGTCTACTCTTCGCCTATTTTGGCAAAACCTTACGGACCGTGCGTCCAAAGTTACTGTAATCGACTGTGCCCTCAGGGGTTACGAGACGATATGGGTAACCGTCGTTGCCGACGTAAAGTTCGAGCGTGCCGTGCGGCGTGGCGATTCGGTACATCTTTGCCGGCTTTCCGCTGGGAAGCGGCTTCCAACCGACGAGCGTGATCGCATCCGTGGCAAGCGCGCCATACGCCGGAGGAACGATATAGAGAATGCTCATCGTACCCGTGTAGCGTGTTTCTACGAACCCGTGTCCGTCATTATAATTGATGTATTGCTTACCGCCCGTAATGAGCGTGCTTGGACCGCCCTCCACTTTGCCGTAGGCGTAGCCTGGGGGCTCAACCAACCCGCTCTCCTTGCCCATTTTGTTCACAGAGACAAAATCCCATGAACCAGCAGCATTGGCTTTCTTGATGGCGGCGAGAACATCGTCCTTGGGGCTCGCGCTGACCGCTGCGGCAAATGCAGCGAAGACTACGACAGTGGCAGCAAGTGTCGCAAGAATCCGCATGGGGACACCTCACTTTTCCAGCGAAACTTCCCACTTATCGCGGCAAGCGCATCGATCCTTCGATGCTGCGTGAAACGCCGCGGTCGGGGCAACGAGCGCTTTGTTGGGCCGCGCCTCGACCGCGAAGGGACGGCCATCATCTACAGCGTTACTAAGCCCTATTTATTGGGGCACTCAGGAGCAATCGACAATCGGGGGTCGTGTCCTATTTCCGCGAGGCTCTGAGTACCTAGCCCCGCATGGACCTACGCCTGCGGCATCGACCGGAGCCAGCCCTACAGCGACGAGGCACCGCCGATCGGCAGCGTGGCCGCGGAGCGGTTGGCGGAGGTGGCTTTCGAGACCGCGGCGTGGGTGCTACGATGGAACTGATTGCGAACTCATAAAAGTCGATCAAAGCCGCAAGAAAAGGATTCCAGCGGCTGGCGCATCGCCAAATTGGAATGGAAGTAGTCACTTCTTCCGCGACAAAGGACACCATGCAGAACATCTCCACACTACTATTGCTGTTGCTTATAGCTCAAGCTTCGGCGACGAGTATTAGCGCGACTTTGAGCGCGCCAAAGCCAACCGTATTCCAAGCAAACGAGGGGGACCGCTGGTTGTTGCTTGGCAACAAACCCCTGATTTTTAAAGTAGACCCGGTCAGCACGGGATCCAATACACTGATCGTGGGCACCGAAGTCATGCCGCCTGGAAACAAGATCCCAACGCACAAGCATCTGCACGAGGACGAAGTTCTATTCATTCATGAGGGTATGGTCCGTGTTACGCTCGCTGGGCGACGATACGAAGCAGGAACGGGCGCGACTGTGTTCATTCCACGTGGAAACTGGATAGGAATCGAGAACGCATCGGACAAAACGGCAACGATCGTATTCATTTTTAACAAACCAGCCTTTGAGCGCTGTCTACGCGCAATCTCGTCACGGCCCGGTCAGACATTCACGATGCCTGCTCCTGCGAAAATGGCGAGCATCCGCGCCCACTGCGACGAAGTGATGAGGGACTGAAGTTCGCGAACGAAATCTGTCGCTGTTGTGCTAAAGCTACCCGTCGTATCTTTGGCGACGATTCACGCAGCCCAGCGCGTAGCGGCGACCGCGGCATTTGCCACTTAGCTGGAACTGAGCCGCGCCGAACGCTAGCCAAGCACTGCAGCGTTCATGCAGCAAGGGGGCAACGGCAATGATGAGTCGAAGCTTTGGCTACGCTCTTAGCACCTGCTCCAGCACGGCATTACGCCGAAGCCCAGAACAGTACGCGACTGCTGCGAGCCTACCACGCCCGGGCCCAGCTGAGCGGTGGTCACCGACCTCGCAGGACGGCATGGGGCCTGCCGATGGTTTTCGGATCGCATAGCGGCCGCCTCGCGCTGCCAGACTAAGCTGGCGCCCGACACCGTACGACAATCTTACGACAATTCGCGCGGAAACTGGCGGAAAGCGCGAACGCTGGTGAACGAAAAATCGGCCACAAAAGCGTGACATAGCAACGAAATCGGGCTATTTCTTTGGTTTCGTACGCACTTGAGGCTTCGAGCGTCGTTTACTTCGCATGTAAGGGGTCGGGGGTTCGAGTCCCCCATCTCCACCAACCAAAACGCCTTACTCTGTAAGGGATTTTGGCGTTTTTGTTTCCGCGCAAGACAAATCGGGGCGCGCATACGGAACTTAGTCTTGCAGTGGCGCGTTCCAGCGGCCGAGGCTACGGATCAATCTGACTCCTTGCACGATGTGTAAGGGGTCGGGGTTCGAGTCCCCCAACCACTAGATAACGCCCCGCTTTCACAAGCTTTCTCGGATCGGTGCGTGATTTTCTGAAACCGCCGGCTTCGTTTCGACGACCATTTGACGACCAATCTGCACGGTCTCGAAAACGCGATCCATCGTCTCGGCTCTCAGTCAACGGCGCATGCGCAAGTACAAGATATGTGACAGTAGATCTGCTTTGAGGGGGTTGGCGAGCGCAAAACCGCCCCCTCTGCTGGGCCGGCAATGCGGCGATGATCTGCGCGCCGCGATCCAAACCGCGAGACTGCGAGCCGCTGCGAGGTACAGTTCTCGTAGTGCGAGGCGCTGTGCGCTTTGCGATCAGCGCGGTGCTGCGCAGCTGCGAGGCCTCTAATTGTGCTAAGCGCCCAGCACGATGCGCGCGTGATGCGGCGCGGTGCAGGTCGGCTGTGGGGTAGAGGCGCGGTCACCGCGCAGAGGCTTTGGCTCCATCCTTGTCAGTAATGTATTGGACGTGAACGGTATCAATCGATCCATTGAACTTAAACGGGGCTTTTCCCCGATAGTCGAGTGAAACTGGCGATCCCAACGCGATTCCGATGTCAAGGCAGTCGTTTGCGGTGAATGCTAGTGGGGCGCTGATTGGTACGCGACCCTGTGCAACGGTCGTCCCGTTGACCCTCAACGTTACATCGAGCGGGCCCGCAGGTCGAAGTTCCGCGTACTTTGTGTCAACTTCGATCCGGATTTTTCCGGGCGGGAGCTTCTCCGATGCGCGTACCTTGGTGCGTTGGATGATGAATAAGTTGTATTCGTAGCATAGGATGCCGTCGTCGATATACAGCGTGAGGCCTCCTGAGTTCGCGCCCAGCTTGTACAAAACACCGTTTGCATTAGCCGGAATCGTGGCGTCAATTGTGACGACGTTCGGCTTGTTTCCGAGTGCTGGAGCGCAGAATTCCGGAACGCGAACCGTATCTCCAGAAAAAGTCCATTCCGTGTAGGGCGGCGCGATGCGCAGTTCCGGATGCAAAAGAGGTACGTAAAGGCCGCCCCCGATCGGCAAAGCTTTGTTTTTTGTCGCTTCGACGATAAATATCTCCTTGAGCTGCTCGACTTTTTTGGGCATTTTCTGGGCAAGATCGTTAGCCTGGCTCCAGTCCTCGTCAAGATTATACAGTTCCCAAACGTCGTTATCCGGCGTCCACTTTTCGATACCCGGTGGCGTGCCTGGGACCCATGGGGCGCGTGGTCCGAACGCGCTTGCCATCCAGCCATCGTGGTAGATGGCGCGGCTTCCCATGATCTCGAAATATTGGGTGACAAGGCGCCCCTTTGCATTTCGATCGTCGAAGGTGTACGCAAAGCTTACGCCATCGATGGGATCCTGCTCAACGCCATTGACTTCGAAGGGTGGTGTGATTTCGAGGATCTCGTAGATGGTCGGTACGACATCGTTACAATGGTGGAACTGCGTCCGCGGCGCGGCATCGGGTTTGATCTTCGCCGGCCACCGTATAGCCATCGGATTGCGTGTCCCCCCGAAGTGCGAAGCGAGGAGCTTTGTTCCTTTGTATGGAGTACTTCCCGCCCATGCCCAGCCAGCGTGGTACATATTGTCCGCCAACGGCGTCCCAAGCGCGTCCAGCCCACCAACGTCTTTGAGAGCTGCTATGTGCTGCTCCACGGTCGTCGGGATGGCGTTCTGTGCGAGTAGCTCGCTGACCGTTCCGTTTTGGCCTTCGGCTGAAGAACCATTGTCACCCCAAATGTAAAAGATCAGCGTGTTATCGCCGTAGCCGAGCCGTTCGATCTCATCTACCACACGGCCAGCCTGGACGTCGACGTGCTCGGCATATCCGGCGGCAACCTCCATGAGTCGTCGTTGAAACGGCTTTTCGTTTTCCGGGATGCTCTCCCACGACGCCATTGTTGGATCGCGCGGCGTGAGCTGGGCGCTCTGTGGAATCCAGCCTTTTTCCTTGGCGCGTGCAAAAGCGCGTTCGCGATACGCGTCCCAGCCGTCGTCGAATTTGCCCTTATATTTGTCGGTCCATTCCTTGAATATGTGGTGCGGACCGTGGATAGCGCCACTCGCCCAGTACATGAAGAACGGTCGATCGGGGCTCAGTGCGCGGTGCGTATTTAGCCACCTGATTGCCTCGTCGGCCAGGTCCTCGCTCAGGTGGTAGCCCTGCTCGGGAGTTTTCGGCGGACCGACAACCGTTGTGTTTCGCGCGAGGTTCGGTTCGTACTGCGACGCCTCTCCGGCGATAAAGCCGTAGAAGTGTTCGAATCCTCTTTCGGTTGGCCAGTCCCCGAAGGGTCCGGCAGCTGTCGTTTCGTCGGCAGGCGTGTTGTGCCACTTTCCGAAAGCGGCCGTGCAGTACCCATAGTCTTTCAACACCTCCGCAACGAGAGCGCTGCTCTTAGGAATGCGACCTGAATAACCATCCCAGTCGTTCGCGAGTTCGGCAATTTGACCGTTGCCAACTCGGTGATGATTGCGCCCGGTCAGTATCGATGCTCGCGTCGGCGAACACATTGCGGTCGTATGGAAGCGATTGTACGTGATACCCTGGGCGACGATTCGATCCATCGTCTTAGTTGTAACGTCACCACCAAACGTTGAGGGAAGTGCAGGTCCGGCATCGTCGATTAAGATAATGAGAATGTTTGGCGCATCATCGGGCAGGAGCTTGGGCGAAGGTTTCGGGTTGTATATCGATTCTTGTATCGTAGGACCGGCGATGCTCCCAGAGGGCGCAGGGCGAGCCGGTAGCGACTCGAGCGATCGCGTCATTGTTCCATGCTCCTTTGGGGTAAGCCCATATTGATCTCTGAAGCCGGGTAAGGTCCGCGAGGAAGGGGCAGCTTAGCAGTGAGCGATGACTAGACCTGCTTCCTTAAGGCAATTATAAGGTTGCCCGACGGCGCACGCCCTTTTGCAAGTCTTCTTCGCTCAAACTCCGTGTGAATACGCTCTATCCTCGCGACTAAGCGAAAGGTCTTCTATGGAGAGCATTGTTGACGCTGTTCTCGTGCGGAGGAAAATGGGGAGAAGGCGGCTGAACTGGCCGGAAATGCTGATACAGCAAGGGCCGGGCCAATCGATCTCCCTGCTTCGCATGTAAGGGGTCGGGGGTTCGAGTCCGCCCATCTCCACCATTGAAAACGCGCGATTCCTTTAGGGATTTCGGCGTTTTTCTTTTTTGCTGCAAGACCAAGGGGAACACGCATAGGGAGGTTGGTGCTGGAGTAGCCGCATTCCAGCAGCGGAGGTCAAAGATTAATCCGACTCCTTGCACAACGTGTAAGGGGCCGGCGTTCGAGCCCTGCCGGGAAGGCGATGCACGCCGCAACGCGTTAAGTGCAGTGATCTGAGCTGCTGCGCTTGCGAGGCAACGGCGAGCTAAGCCGCCGCTGTGTGAGGCGCTCGAAATCTGCAATCCGATCTGAGCGTTTTTGCCGCAGCGACCTCTAGAGCGCGAATGCCGGAGGGAGGGGCTGTCAGCCCTTTAGCGCGGACGGACAGAACCTGGGTCGCACGAAAAGGCGCGCTTGATTCAGTCTCAGCTGACTTTCGAGCAAGTGCTACGAAGCTTTCCTTTGACATCGTAGTACTGACCCAACGGTCTTGTATGACTGGTTCGAATACGTCAGTTCACCCGGAAGGAGGGGTTCCCGTTGGTATCATGTGTTGGGAAAGCCGGCGTCCAGGTTGAATTTGTGGGATCCAGCGACCTTGTTTGCGAGACCTGGGTTCCTCCGGAATCGTCGAGCTCGACAACGTAGTAGATTTTGTAGCTGTGACTCCACCTGAGATACGCCGCGTTTGGATTGTCTCCGGTCTCTCTTGTTACGAAATAGTTTCCAACTTGCGTAGTGGTCTGGATGTCCGGCTTCTTACTTGCCGGGACGTCGACGCATTTCCAAGTTCCCAAGAACACGTGAAGCTTCGCCTGTTGCTGCTGGTCAAATCTTGTGTAGCCAGGCGATGTCGACACCTGAGCTGACGCTAAGAGAGGGCTGACGACGAGAATGATAAGGGAAGCGATGATGCGCGTGTACAGTACCTCCGTCGGGATAGAAGTAAAGGCGCGGACCGCCTGGGTCGGCGGGTGTGGCAGCGCCGCACCGCCGAGGATGCCTCCCGAAGCGCACCACAAATCGGCGCCTCAGCGCGTCACCTTGAAGACCGTTCCGTAATCATTGCGGGCACTGTTCCCCTCGGTCGTGCCGTAGAGTGCGCCTGTCTTGTCGATGATCAGCCCGGCCGACGGGAATGCGCCGTCGTTAGTGCCGAGGAATGAGTAGAGGACCCTCTCGGTGTAGCCCGACCCCGTGCGCATCAACTTGAAAACGGTGCCGCAACCTGGACCCGAGCATGTGCCCGTGCCGCCGTTCACGGTCGTGCCGTAGAACGCGCCTTTCTTGCCGGCGATCACATCGGCCGCAGGGTATGCGCCATCGTTACCGCCGAGGAAACGATAGAGGACGCTTTCCGTATAGCCCGAGCCCTCCGGCGTCAACTTGTACACGGTACCACAACTGATCGAGCACCCGAAGGTGCCGCCCTCGGAGGTCGTGCCGTACAGCGCGCCTCTGTCGACGAGCAGGCCCGAATATGGAAATGCGCCGTCCTTACCACCTGCGAAGCTGTAAAGCGTGCTCTCAGCGTAACCTTTCCCCGCGGGCGTCAGCTTGAACACCGTACCGAAACCGTACTTACCGCCTACACGGGTCGTACTATAGAGCGCGCCCTTCTTGTCGGCGATTAGACCGGCTTCCGGATCTCCGCCGTCGCTGTAGTGGAACCTGTAGAGAACGCTTTCAGTGTAGCCCGAGCCCGCCGGCGTCAGCTTGAAGACAGTTCCGCAACTGGTCGGATAGCATGAGCTCGTACCGCCCTCCTCGGTCGTGCCGTACAGCGTGCCCCCCATCCCGGCGAGCAGGCGCGCAATCGGTCTCGCGCCATCGCTACCACCAAGGAACGCATAAAGGATGCTCTCGGTGTAGCGCTTCCCCGCGGGTGACAGTTTGAAGACAATGCCAGCGTCGCTCGAACCGCCGAGTTGCGTCGTGCCATAGAGTGCGCCCCTATTGTCGGCGATAAGCCCGGCAAACGGTTCTTGGCCATCACTGCCACCCAGAAAACTGTAAACGACGCGTTCAGTGTAGCCCGAGCCAGCGGGCTTCAGTTTGAAGACGGTGCCGGCGCTGCTCGTGCCGCCCCGTATGGTAGTGCCGTACAGCGCGCCCTCCCGGTCGGCGAGCAGGCCCGCATACGGATATGCTCCGTCACTTCCGTCCTTGAAGCGGTGGAGTACTCTCTCCGATGCAGGCGCGAGCGGCAACGCCTGCACTGGAGGACGCAGTGGATAGTGCGCAACGGTATTTAGTAAACTGCCGCGTATCGTCGACTCCGGGGTTAGGTTTGCGCCGCAACCGGCAAATGTCAGGATAAGAAGCGAACAGACCGCGTAACGATACTTCGGGACGACCGTCATCGGCGCGCTCCATTCTTCGGCGCACTTTGCGTGCAGGCTGGTAGCGCGCCGCCGCTCGGGCCGCACGGAGTCGCCAAGAACGGGACGAGCGATCCGGTTGTACGATCGATGGCGGTGCCGACGATTTCGCCGCGCTCATTGATCGAGTTCGCAGCGATGAGATACAGCGACGAGCCGGCGCGGACCAGCATGTTGAGATCGGTCATCACACCATTTTGCCAGATGGCCGCCTGGCACTTGTCAGTATTATTAAGCCAGGCAGCAAGGTTCTTGCACGATTGAATCGCCATCTGCCCCGCATCGTTGATGGAGCCGCCGAAGCTCAGGTGATCTCCCGGGAGCGTACCGAGGTCGGTCATTGTGCCGCTCTGCCACAGGAAGGCATGCGCGGTCTTGTTGCCACGCAACGCCGAAGTGCCGCCTACCTGATCGTGATTGTTGATCCCGCCAGCCGAGATGAAGATAGTGCCGCCCAGGCTGCCGAGGTTGATCGGCTTGCCATGCCGCCACATAAGCGCGTGATACTCCAGAAGTAGGTCGATACCTGACGTACCGCACGCGCCCGAGTAACCGACAGCCTCGCCACGAGCGTTCATGTCAAAGGCGACGGAAACCGAATCGCCATGCAGCGGAGGAAGCCGGCGAATCTTCCCCGTGTCCGGCTCCCAGGTAAATGCTTCATATCCGAGCACTTGCGGTGGAGCGCAGGTCGGGTCATGAACGGTGGTCTCCGCAAACGCGAGCACGAGGCCATTGTTTTTGATACCGTTGACGTCGTTGTTGTTACCTCCCAGGGTGGGAATCAGCGCCCTCTTCCCGTGACGCCAAATGAACGAGAGGCACGTTTGATGCGTACCGAACCCACAAAAATCTTCACCGAGCGGATCCGGCTTCCCCGTGTCAGATCCGCCAACCGTAACGTCTCCCTGGTCGTTCATGCCGCCGACGCTTGAGTTGGGACCTCCAAGCGTGCCGAGATCCTTCATGACGCCGTTTCTCCAAAGAAACGGGTGGAAGCTCTTGTCGCCGGGGAGGTTCGAAGTGCCGTCCACCCAGCCTCGATTGTTGTTCGTGACCACCAGACAGCACGAGGTCCCGCCGAGAGAACCGAGGTTCGCTACGACGTAAAACGGCGTCTGGACCGGCGCCGGCTGCCCGAGCTGCGTCTGCGATCCGCAGCCTGCGAGCAACGTAACGAACGTGCAAGTGGCTAAAGCATGGCGAGAAAAGTCTTGAATCTTCATTTTGGCTCGCTCCTTAAGGCACGAACGCAGAACGCGCTCATAACAGCCGACGCGCGGTCAAATCGAGAGAGATCACGAACAGCGGCTTAGAGTAAAATCGTTCATCTGCTTTCCTCCTTTTTGCGGTAGGCCTCGGCTGTGGCAACGATGAGCGTCGTCACTGTTTTCAACAATTCTTCGTGCCGTTCGCGATTGTTTTTGGAGACGCGATGAACGGACGGAACTTGCGAGTCTTCCGATCGAAGGCAAATCCGACGATGGTGCCGTGATCGTTGATGTCGTTGGCAAAGTATAGATGAAGCGACGTCGGCGAACATACTAAATCGTTGAGGTTAAGCATTGCCCCGTTTTGCCACAAAAAGCCGCGGCAGTGCTGGAAGCTGCTGCCAAAGGAAACGCATGAGCCGCCCACGATCTGGCCTCGGTTGTTCAAGCCGAAGGCCAGGCTGGAATGATCGCCAGCAACGGTCCCGAGGTCCTGCATACCCTTCTGCTTTGTCCAGAGAAACGCGTGCGTCGTATTGTTATGCGGCACGCCCGACTGTCCGACGACGTCGCCGTTGGCGTTAATCGCCCACGGGAAATTGTTGACGTGACCGCCGAGGTTACCCAGGTCGGTCACCGTTCCGTCGTGCCAGAGAACCGCGTGACGCGGGGGGTCCGAACATAATCCTGACACACCGGCAACTTGCCCGCGGTCGTTGATCCCCGCGGCTCCGCTGACCGTATCACCGGCCAGCGGCGCAAGCTTCCGAATCTCGCCTGGCTTCGGGCCCCAAACCACGGCTTCGAAACGGAGGACGTGGTAACCAAAGCAGCTGTCGTGTGTCGTTGTTTCTGCGTACCCAACGACTTGACCGCGATTGTTGACGCCTAGGGCCTCTGCGTTGTTCCCTCCAAGGGTCGGTAGCGCGTGCATCGCGCCGTTCTGCCAGAGGAAGCCGAGACAGGTCAAGCCGGTGCCGAAGGAACAAAAATCTTCTTTGAACGGATCGGACTTCGACGTCTCGGCCACACCGGCGATGAGGCCGCGGTTATCATTGACCGGCCATTGCTCGGAACTATTCGGTCCACCGAGCGTGCCGAGATCAGTATGGTTACCGTTCCGCCACAGGGCGGCGCGCGACACGCAACATCCACGCAGACCGTTCGTGGAGCCGACGATCCAATCGCGATTGCTGACTCCTTCGGCGACGCCGCCGCCGAGCGGCGTGGTTAAAGCCTCGACGCTATAGCGAATCGACGTGCCTGACGGCGGGATGGTTGTAACTCCCGACTGCGACCCACCGCAGCCCGAAAGCGCGAAAGCCGCTCCACAAACGCTTAGTGCCCAGCGGCTTAGATTCGAACAGTTCATCTGCTTTGCTCCTTCGCGGATGCATCCCACCGCGCGCTGATGTGCGGTCAAATCGAGAGTCATCACAGGCCGAACGCCTTCACGCTGCCGTTATCGTAACCGAGCCCAAAGCTGGCGTAGACTACTCCGTTCGCCACCGCCGGCGACGAACACACGCAGCCGTATCCGTAGGTCTCGGCCGTGTAGGACCACAGCTGGGCTCCGGTGGCAGCGTCGAGGGCGTACAAGTCTGCCGCGCCACAGTGACGCCCGCATGAGTGAGAGGAGCCGACGTAGAGCACGCCGTTGGCCACCGCCGGGGACGAGTTCCCGTCGCTGGCGCCATAGAATGACCACAGGTTGGCCCCGGTCGCGGCGGTGAGGGCGTATACGTTGCCGTCGTAGGAACTGACGTAGACCACTCCCTTGGCCACCGCTAGCGACGAGTACACGGGTCCCGCAGGATAGGACCACAGTTTGGCTCCCGTGGCGGCGTTGAGCGCGTAAACGTTCTTGTCGGCAGAGCCGATGTAGACCACACCGTTTGCCACCGCTGGCGGCGATTCCACGTAGCTGCCCGTGGTGTAGGACCACAGCTTCGCCCCGGTGGCGGCGTTGAGGGCGTACTCGTTGTTGTCGTCGGAGCTGACGTAGACCACACCGTTCGCCACTGCCACGCCGTACACACCGCCGCCCGTGGCGTAGGACCACCGCTTGTTCCCTGTGCCGGCGCTCAGGGCGTATGCCTTGTCGTCGTAAGAGCCGACGTAGACTACCCCGCCGGCCACCGCCGGCGAAGAGTACACGTAGCTGCCAGTCGTGTAGGACCATCGCTTGGCTCCCGTGGCAGCATTGAGGGCGTAGACGTTATGGTCGGCGGAGCCGATGTAGACCACCCCGTTTGCCACCGCCGGCGACGATTCCACGTAGCTGCCTGTGGTGTAAGACCAGAGCTTGGCGCCCGTGGCAGCGTTGAGGGCGTACACGTTGCCGTCGTCGGCGCCGACGTAAACCACACCCTCGGCCATCGCTGGCGACGAATTCCCGAACCCTAAGCCGGCTGGCTGGTAAGACCACAGCGTGTTCAGCCGGTGCGCGTTGCGGTGCGATAGGATGCGCTCGCGAGGGTTGAACCGGCCACCGGAAGGGATAAAGCCGAACTCCAACCACTTCACCGAACGCGATGCTGCGCCGTAGTCGGCACGCGGGAAAGCGTTAACGGATCCCGCGCGCGCTGGCGACTGCGCCAGTCTGGGTGTCAGTTGCTCCAAGCGCGTGGACGGAGTGCCGGCGTTCGATTGCGGCAAGGTGCTGTTAGTCTGGCTGCAACCTGCAAGCAGCCTGGCCGCAACGCAAACACTTAGCGCACAGCGGATTAGACTCAAATTCTTCATCTGCCTTGCTCCTTTCGCAGATGGATCAGCGGCTCGGGCACCTTCTTAATGCGCCACAGCCGGCGGTTATGACGCACGACGCAAAGATCGCTATGAGTAACCACGTTCCCGATGATTTCATCCATTGACGCCTGGTTGCATCGGCCAGACCACGACAAAGTCGACGAAAACGACCTCCGTGCGGTCGTCCACGGCGAATCCTTGGCGTGTACCTTGCCGCTTGAAATATCGCAGGTTTGCAGTAAGCCACCAGGCAATGCTGCCGTCACCGCCGCCGTTCTTCTGAACGAAGCGTTCGTCGACGTCGCGGATTAGATTGACCTCGACGCGTGTGATGCAAATGACGCAGCGGGGGGTCGACTGGCCATCAACGAGGATCACGTGGTCCCCCGTTCGCGGCAGCGGTTCGTTCTGCGAGGCAAAATCACGCAGCAGGCCTGCACTGGCGCGTTTAGATCCATCCACAACCATTGCCGCCAGTTCATCGGCTAGGGCTGGACCATCCCCGAGAGTCCAAACGGCGTACACCGGCTGAATCCCCGGCGTCGCCCTAGCGTACTCCTCCCAAAAGAGTCGCAGGCTATCCAAATGCTCTGAAGTGGCAAGCGTTCTCATCAAGCCTCCGCCACACGGCAGCCGCAAACCTTGAAGCCAGTTTACTGAAACACCCAAGAAAAGAGTCCGTAAAATTACGACAAGCGGGTTGTTCCTGTTTAACGGGGCCGCCTAAGCGCCCGTGGAACTAAGATGGACGAGGTGCCGCACGGAGGGGTTTCATGAACAACGCCTCGGTCACCGGTGTTCCGACGGCCTTCCGACTCACGAAGCGGGAGCGGCAGGTTCTCGAGCTGTTGGCCTACGGCTTGACCAACAAAGAAATCGCGACCCGGTTGGCCCTGACCGTTCGCACCGCCGAGACGTACATCGATCGTGTATTCGGAAAGCTCGGGGTATCATCGCGGGCCCGGGCAGTAATCGAGGCTCGCCGCGTTGGCCTGCTCACTGGGAGCTTCTCCGAAGCCGGACCGAACGTCGAAGTCTCGCCTAATAACCTAATCTCGCCACTTACACCCCTTATCGGGCGCGAGAAGGAACTCGTCCAAATCGAAACCGCACTTGAAAACCGCCGCCTTGTAACTGTCCATGGGACAGGCGGCGTGGGAAAGACGCGACTTGCGGTGCAGGTTGGCATCGATCTCCTTAGCCGCTACGCCGACGGAGTCTGGCTCTGCGATTTTTCCACCGTCGACGACCCGCAATTCGCTCGCGGAGTGGTTGCGAATGTTCTTGGTGTCCCGGAGTCGCAAAATCGCGCACTCTCCGAATCGATCTCAGCTGCATTGAAGAGCAAGCGCGCTCTCCTCATTTTCGACAACTGCGAGCATGCCGTCGCTGTCGTAGCGGAGCTTGCTGACGATATTCTTCACCACTGTCCGAACGTACGGATCATGGCTACGTCGAGGCAGCCTCTAGGAATCATCGGAGAGTTCGTGCATCGGGTGCAATCGCTTTCGATTCCCGACAGTGCGACGCGTTTGGACGCGGACGCAGCGATTCAACACTCCGCCATTGTGCTCTTCACGAACAGAGCACAAGCGATTCAAGAGCGTTTCACGCTCACTGACGATACGGCACCCGTCGTAGCGGAGATCTGCCGGCGCGTGGATGGTATCCCACTAGGAATCGAACTCGCCGCGGCTCGCGTGAATCACCTTTCAATCGAGGTGCTCGCCGAAAAGATCGGTCGTCATTTTGAGATCCTCAGCACGGGCGATCAAAATGTGCTTTCCCGTCAACGCACGATGCGCGCCGTGTTGGACTGGAGCTACGATCACTTATCGACTGCGGAGCAAAATTTCTTGCGACGCTTGGCGACGTTCGTTGGCGGCTTCACACTCGAGCTTGCGACCAGTATCTTCGACGGCGCGCTAGCGGAGGCTGACATCTTCGACCTACTAGCGGCCCTGATTGATAAGTCACTGGTGCAAACCGACTTTCGTGCGAGTGGTGTGCGGTATCGCCTCTTGGAAGCAACACGTCAGTACGCCAAAGAGCGGGCGAAAGAGGTGGGCGAGTTCGCAGAGTTTGCCAACGCTCACAGCCTGGCAATCGTCAAGCTCGCGGGGCGATTGGACGCAGATTGGTCGAACGGTATGCCGAGACGAGCTTGGCTTGCGCAGGCTAATGCTGAGTTGGGAAACCTTCAAGCGGCCTTGTCGTGGGCGTTCCAGGGCGGCGGGGAGGTTGCGGTGGGCCAACAAATCGTTGGATCACTCGAGCCTCTCTGGGTGGTGTCAGCAGAGGCGGAGGGGCGGCGATGGGTCAGGATTGCTTTGGATCGGGTTACGCGGGAGACCTCGGGAAAGGTACGAGCGCCCCTGGAGCTCATTGCCTGTAACTTTGGCGCCATGGCTGGCGAGCCAATCATGGCGCTGGCAAAGTCAGCGCTCACACATTACAGCGGGCAAAGAGATATGCGTAACCTTGCCCGCGCTCAGTTTTTCCTGGGCGCTGATCTGCTCAGGTCGTGTAACTTCGTTGAGGGTGAGGCGCTCATCCGGCAAGCGTTAGAAGGAGCACGCACGTCAGGAATGCCTCCGCTTACGATTCTAGCCTTGCAGGGTCTTGCAAAGGCGCGAGTCCTCCAGGGGGATACGTCAACTGCGAAAGATCTGCTCAATGAAGCACAAGCGCTTTGCAAAGAGGGAAGGCCGGACACCGCAACAGCCATCTCGTTGACCCTCGCGGAAATGGAGTTTATAGAGGGATCCGTAGAAGCGGCTCTGCGTCGCGCGCTTGACGCAGCCGCATATTTTCGTGACGGGAACATCTCAACTCCGCTTGTTTACGCGCTTAATAATGCATCGGCATATCTCATTGCGCTTGGGCGGTTTGACGACGCCCGTACGTCGGCCCTCGAAGCGCTCGCCTTGAGTCGCGAACTGGGAAACGCCTCTCAGACGATCAATGCCATACAGCACTTAGTCGCAGTCGCTGCATTTCATCATGAGAATTCGTCGATTCCGTACGCGAACTACATTCAGCGGGTTGCGCGCCTCTTTGGATTTGTGGACGCGGGCGTCACGAACCGCGAATTTACGCGAGATTACACCGATCGACAAGAGTACGACAGAATCATAGAGGTCTTAGAAGGCAACCTCGGTCGCGAACAATTTGAGATGCTCCGCGCAGAGGGCCGGGCGTGGCGCGAAGTGGCCGCTCTCAGGGAGGCAGTCGCACTTTAGAACGCGGACGTCCTTTTCGCCCTAGACAGTCTTCGCGATCAACCGAAGCTTTGCCATGGAGACGATCCTGCCCACGCTCCTTCGTGGGGAGAACAATGGGGAGAAAGCGGCTTAACGGGCCGAAAACTCTAATATAACAAGCTTTTGCTGGACCGGATTTGTTGCTTCGCATGTAAGGGGTCGGGGTTAGACCCCCATCTCCACCAAAAAGCGCGCCGATTTCATAAGTTTTTTTTTGCGATCCGCGTTTGATTTTCTGAAACCACCGGCTGCGCTTTGACGACCTTTAGACGACCAAGCCTTTTCATGTCAGCGGGTGCACTCGGATTCAGTTGATTGGAACGGTATGCGAGGCCTCTTGCAACTGTGACGCCGCCGCTCGTTGCATAGCCGCCGACTACCGGACATCGAGCAACTGAACTAACTAATCAAGAGAGCGTGGTTCTAGCTCCCTAGAATGTTGATCGCTCTAGCGCCTACCGCAACTACCGTTATTAGTGAGATGAAGCTCTCCGTCATCATCAGCATCTTTGCCCGAGGCGTGAGTGGGAGGACGTCGGTAGGGCTAAAGGCAGTCGCGGTGTTAAACGCAAGCGACAAGTAATCGGCGAAGATCGGCTTCCAATCGGCCGGAACACCTTCTGACGGATCTCCACGTGGAAACGAAAAGTCCGCTCTGCCAAACCAGCCCGTTGTCCGGCCCCAGGGGCCGCCGCGATCAAGTTGCCAATAAGCGAGCGCAAAAATGACAACGTTGCTCGACCAAATGCCGATGGAGGTAGTGAGGAGCGCAAGCCCGCTAATCCCCGAGTGGGCTTTGGCCATGTTCATAAGGAGCAGCGCCAGTAGCACTAACTCGACGCATGCCGCGAATGGTAGGACGATCAACGCGGCGTAACGCTCCACGCGCGCAAGGAGCGCATTTGCTGGAGCAAAGCCGGCGGCGAGCATAGTAATGGCAAGCGCCGTGCCGGCTAAGAATGGGACCCCTCTGGGCATTATTTGTAGGCGTGCCGGAAGCAACGCCAAGATCGCGGGGAGCACGAGAAGGGCGACCGCGGGAAAGATGTGCGACTCGCGACGCGTTGTCGCCGCCATGCTGGGAAGATGCCTCACAGCGAACGCAAATTCCCGTGGCGTCTGGATTGCTGATGCCCAAGAGCCCACCTTTTCTATGAAACCGGCCCGTCAGGGCAGGCGGAAACTGGAAACCTAAAAGTATCCAGGCGGGCGACCCTTTGGAGATGACGGGCACAAGAATAATCGCCACGCCCACCCACAGCCCCACGCCGAGCGTCGCGCCGGTCGTGGCAGCATCGAGCGACGAGCCAACGAAGGCCGCGCGTTTCATAGTCGGATTATTCGTACCACGTCAGCATAGTTCACTAGGAAACCTGCGGGGTTCGCGCCCTGCGCGAATAAGGCGAAATCGGTGAAGCGAGGTGCATTATCCGCCGGAAGCACTTGCATGTTCAGGAGTGGCGAGTATCCTTTTTGCGCGTACGGGCGCTCGCCGTCGGGAGCGAACGTCGGCGTATTCAAAGCTCCGGCGATGCCGCCAACGCGCACGAATGGCGAATATCGATCCCCTACGCTGTGTGGATTGAAGGATTCCGGCGGGAAGCCGCCCGTACTCACTTCATACGACCGCTGCCGAGACAAATTATCACCGCCTTCGAACACATACCGGTCGCCCAGTTGGGCAGCTTGTCGTGCGCCGTTACCCGCGCTCGCCGGATCGGGCGAATAGACGGCGCCGACCTTGCTCGCTCCGCTTAGATCGGATGCATCGGTGATGATATACCACAAGGGTTTTCTGTCAATCCAACCACCATATAAGGTCTGCGTCGTCGCGCGTGCACAGCGGTCGACCGAAGAGGCGCATCTCAGAAAAAGCGAATCGTCTGCCCGCGCAGGACGAGCGAGCAGCGGAAGGACCAACCCGGAAGCAACCACGATGGCCGTGGCCTGAAAAAAAGAACGCTTCATAGTGTCTTTGCCATGCTTCCAGAATGCCACTGCGTCTGCAACTGGATGACTTGTACCGAGATTAAGATTTCTTCGATTGCACTTCTTTGAATGCGGCAATCCAGCGATTGCGCACAGCCCGACCTTTCGAAGGTTGCTGATTTTGCCGAGACCCACAGAACTGGATTTAGGATTTCTTATAGCGCGGCGGCATTTCAGCTGTATGATTGAGCCTGGTACCGGTGGGAGATCGACATCGTCTATCTCTCGCGTATCGCAGACATCGCGTTCCTAAGATTGCGCTGGCCAGCGTGAGGGGGAAGCGCCCAGGCCAGATCCAGCGGCACCGGTTAATGGAGGGGCATCATAGCCCGAACGCGTACACGTTGCCGTCCCCGGAGCCGACGTAGACCACGCCGTTGGCGCTTCCATCCCTCAGAAGTCGGCCGCTCGTCATCTTGCTCGCTTCGCGCGATTTAGTGCCGCCAGGGGGTCGGGGTTACTTTCGGACTGGGCGGCGTCGCTTGCGGCCCGGGCTTCGCGCCCTTTTTAACAACGAGCACGTCGCGCATGCCTTCGCCATAGTGGAAGGCACAGCCGATCTCGTAGGTGCCGGCTTTCACCAGCGTGACGGTGACCGATTTGCCGGGGCTAATCGGGCCACTCGCATAACCGGCTTCGAGCTTGCCGTCGCCTTTTGCCGGTATCGAGAGCTTCGGGTTCGACGGGAAAACGGCCGGCGGTCCGGGGATCACTTTAACCACGTTGAGCGTGTGCGTGATGCTCGAGGACAGGTTGTGAATCGTGATCTTCGTTCCGGGAGGGAACGCGAGCGACTGCGTGCGCACCGTTTGCGTGAATCCGCCCAACGTCGCCTTCCATACCGACGACTTAATGGATCCGACCCCTTCTCCGGGGAGTTCTTCGCCGATTGTGTCTTTAGGAACGGTGGCGGTCATTGCCAAGTCCGAGTCGACCGCGGGAAGAGAGTACGTGGTGCCATTCATTAGTGCGGTGTTGCCGGCGCCAACGCTACCCGCTCCGCACGCAGCGAGCGCGAGAGCGACAAACGTAACAGCCAGGGCACTGAGTTTCTTAGACATGATTCCTCCGACAGTGTGTGTTTTGCCGGAGTCTACCGATTCGATATGAATAAAGTGTAAAGCGCGAGCGCACCGACGGATTCTGATTATCCGGGGCCCGCAGAACTGCATTTAAGAAGCTTCTGGCCGCGACGGGCCCTGTTGCCTTCTCGCTTACTAATACGGGGAGCAATCCTTGAGCGCGAACCTCGGTTCCGCGATCGATTTCGTAACGTACCGGCAAGACTCTTTTACCGTAAAAGTGCCGGATTCTCCCGAGCAACCGTTCACAGCCTTATACGACCCGGTCAAACTGTGGTTGCTGTACATTGCGGTTTCGGACATCGTGCAGGGAACGCCCGAAAGCGTCGCTCCCTCAGCGGTTCCCGTCAGCGTCGTCCCCTTTAAGAGGAACACGTTGGGATCTATAAACACCGTCGATCCATACTCCAAGAGCAACCGGCCCCCAACGGCATTATGGTATTGGAGCAACTCTGCGTTTGCCTTACCATTTCCAAAGAGACTGTCATCGACCGTTCCGGCGTACTCACCGCTGAGGTTTGGTAATCTCGCGTTGTTTGAGATCAAAGACGGTGCTACCTCAGCGTGCGGAGCGAGGTTCGGCGGGGCACCGGCGCCGCACGATTTCGTGGCGTAACGACAATGCTCTCTCATCGTGTAAGTGCCGTTGTCTCCCGAGCAACCGCGCAATGCCTTATACGACCCGGTCAAACTGTGGCGGCTGAGCAACGCGGTTTCGGACACGATACAGGTAACGAGCGAGAGATTCGCTGTCAATCCGAGTCCCGTCAGCGTCGTCCCCTTTGAGACGAACACGCTGGCGCCTCCCAGCGTCGTCGATCCGTAATCGAAGCTGAAGTTACCGCCGACGGCGTTGTGGTATTGGACAAGCTGTGCGTATACCCGACCGCTCTCATAGAACCCGTCCCAGAGACTGTCGTGGGCGGTTCCGGCCCACTGACCGCTGAGGCTCGGCATGCTTGCATCATTTGAGATGAAAGACGGCGCTACCTGATCTTGCGGAGCAAGGCTCGGTGAGGCACCTACGCCGCCGCATGCAGTCAGCGCCAGGCCGGCCAGCACGAACGTGAGCACAGTAATCAAAGCGTGTCGATTAGGCATTAGATTGTTCCTCAAAGTTCACATAGGTTGATTAACTAGCCGTGTTGTATCCCTCCGCCGCCACCGCGATCGCAAGCCAGATCCACGGCACTGCGCATCCAGTGCTTAGAGTTAGCACAAAATCGTGAAGAATGTCTGAAATGCGCATTATGTTGCCGGTTATGGCACGAAACGCGGCACTGCGAACGGCTACCTATGATTGTCGGTGTTGCCCTTCTTCCACAACACTGCATCGCGGTATCGCCGGTAAGATCTGAAAAGCCGGCGATGTCGCCGCGGTTGTTGGTGGCGGACCCGGCATTGTTATATGCGCCACCGAGCCTCGTAAGCTAGTCGGTAAGCCATGTTTCGGCCATAATACCGCGTGCGCCGCGAGCTGAAATGAGGGCCGTCCGCAGGTCGGGCCCGAGACGCCGACGACGTCACCGCGATCGTTGACCGCGATCGCCGCAGCGGTAACGTCGCCCGATAGGCTTGGCAGTTGGGTCACCTGACCGCTCTGCCGATCTCACAACGTTGCACCGATATCAAAGACCTGCGGGGGAACGCAGCTGGGGGTCTTTCGTTCTTGCGGGCAAGTCCGGAAATTCTCGGAAACTCCTGGAGATCGGGCGAAACCAATTACGCGGCCGTTACGAGCGTTTTCGCCGATTCCGCGTCTTTTTAGAAGACTCGCGTTTTTGCCTAGAGTTATTTCGCATGTAAGGGGTCGGGGTTCGAGTCCCCCCATCTCCACCAAGGAACGCGCCGATTTCATTAGCTTTTTTGGAAGCGGCGTCTGTGCGTCGACCCGAGGGTATTCGTTGTACGGTTTTGCGGTTTACGAAGATTCCCTGACGGCGCAGTGTCGCCCAGACCATCCGATAACCGAGATATGTATGCGAGGCTCTTGCTACATCATCAGGATATTTTGCATCATGCCGGTATCTTCGTGCGGCAGAACGTGGCAATGAAAGACCGTTTTGCCGGTCCAGTGAACGAAGCGGACTCGTATCGTTAGACTGCCGTTGACGCCGTTTATCTTCGGCGGGATCCCGAACGTGTCCCAAATTTCGAGTGGTTTAACCGGCTTATCGTTAATGAGACGAAGCTGAAACGAGTTCTCGTGCAGATGGAACGGATGCAAGTCCTCTGTTTCGTTGACGATATGCCACTCCTCGCTCGTGCCGACTCGAGGCTGCGTCGGACACTCCATCTCCTGATAGAGCTTGCCGTTGATCGTGAAACCGAAACCGGTGAGCAAATCTTTCCGCGGACCTTGGCCGAAAGTGAAGGTGCGCCGGGCGACGATGTCTTTTTCCTCGATGACCGGATACTCGCGGGTCGGCTTGGGCAGCTCGTTGGGAATGCCCATCTTTACGGAGCTTCCGCTTACATGGAATCGCGCGATGGCGAACTTCCCGCCCATAGACGGGAAAACGTCGCGCGTTGCCAGTGAGGATAGAGTGTACGTTCCTTCGGTCTTCGGCGCTCTCACGAGCAGCTCGAACCGGTTCCCTTCCACCAACAGCCCGATTGGCGCCGTAAAGAGGTTCTGGCGGGTGACCTCGGTCACGCCGCTTCCACTCATGTCGAACTGGAAGGCTGTGAGCGTATTGATGCCGTCGAGCCCAATCTCCCATGTCTCGAATCCCGGCAGCGCCATGAACAGCGGCGCACTGTTCATGCCGTTGAGGAACCGTAGGCGAAGGACCTCTCCGGGCCGGACCTGGTACTCGGGCACCCCTAGCGGCGTGAACGTAGCGGGTGCGCCCTTTGGGTTGTGGACCCAGTACGCCGCCTCCCCGTTGACGGTCAACATCGTGAACTCGGTCCCGAAATCGTATCCGCCCTGCGCGGGCGTCTTGTAGGCGCGGTACTCGCGCTCGTAGAGGTCGGGATGCGTCTTGCTGCGGTTTACGTTGAGCGTCTGGACGACGAGGAAGATCTCTCGCGCTGCGGCGATCTCCGGGACTTCGTCGATCGGCCCCCGGACCACGATCAGGCCGGCCATACCTCCGCTGACCTGCACATCGGTCGAGCCGTGATGGTGCGGATGGTACCAGTGCAGCCCGCTCGGATGGTCGGACGGTATCGGAAAATGATAGAGGAAGTCGTGGCCCGGCCGGATCGCCAGCATCTCCGCGGTCGGGTCGCTCGTGCCGATCGGCGCGAAGATGTGCGGAACGGTTTGCAGACCGTGCACGTGGAGGTTCGTCGTGTTGAATCCGTGTGGGTTGTTCATGGGGTCGATGTGCCGCGACGGCTTCACGTCCGGCCGGATCGTCGCGTCCATGGCCTCCATGGAGTCCCGCACGTTGGGTAGCAAAACCTCACCTTCCGGCGGCCGCTCAGGCCCATTGGGCGGGAAGCGGTTAATTACGTGGACGCTCAACGTTTCGCCCGGACGCGTGTGGAGCATGGGCCCGACCGTGCGACCGTTGAACGTGCGCGTTCGCAGGCGGTAGCCCTTCATATTCGTCGTCGCGTACTGCGTCGTGAGCTCGTAAACGCGACCCGACGGCGCCGGCGGAAGCGGGATCGGTGCGGGACCGCTCGAGCTGGAAGAGCACGAGTCGGTAACCAGGGCGCCCCCGACCACGCCAGCAGAAATGCCGGTAACGATAAAGTGGCGTCGATTCATTTGCGGCTTCTCCTGTTTTTAAGCAAGCCGAAGGCCCGCTTATTAGCGGGCTAGCAAAACCTGCTACAAAAGTCCCGTCCCTCCTGCAAGCGGACGCCCCTTTGGTACAACAAACGCCTCCTCAAAAAGGGGGAGGAACGACGGTTCTTCCAGCTACGGTGTGGTCTTCGTGGTGAGCACGTCAGGCAAGGAGCATGTGCTCTATCGCTTCAAGGGTGGCAGAGACGGCGAGTTCCGCCCGAACGGTCGGGGATTCGAGTCCCCCGTCTCCACCATTGGAAGCGCGTGATTCTGTGAGGAATTCTCGCGTTTTTGTTTTGCGCGGCAGCGCGAAGAGAGCCGCTGCATTTACGACAATCGTACGGCGGGGCGATCGCGAGCGGATCGGCGAGGCGAAAGACGAGCCAGACGTTCCACGCTATTGTGATTGGATGGTCAAGTTGTCGACGTTGACTGCGTAGTTGCCGGCAGCGACGCGGCTGTTCGGATTCGCGCAAATGATGCCGAAGCTCGGCCCGTAGATGACGACCAGGCCGGACGGCCCGCACTGAACCTGTTGCAGACCGTAGTTAGAAAGCAAGGTCGCACCGGGGCTGCTGCTTTGGACGCGGTAGGACGTATATGTCTGGTTCGCATAGACGATGGAACCCATGACTGCCGCGGTCGCGGCTCCGACTGCGAACGGCCCCCAGAATCCTCCGCCCCAATAGCCTCCGACCGGTGCCCAAACGACACCGCGATTCCATCCCCAAGCAGGGTAGTGGACGGGGTTGACGATGACGCGACCTGTGTAATAGTAGCCGTTCCTGCCGCTACTATTGTAATGATACTTCGAGGTCGTGCCCGTATTCTTATTGTATACCGTCATGTTGCCGGTGTTCTTGTTGTACACGGCGGCGTTGCCGGTATTCCTATTGTAGGCGCCGGCGGAGTTCGCGCCGTTGTACGCGCCGCTGTTCCTATTGTATGTGGTGGCGTTGTTTGTGTTCTTATGATACTGCGTAGCGGTATTCGTACTCTTATTGTAGGTCGTGGCGGTGCCGGTGTTCCTATTGTACGCGGCGGCGTTGCCGGTGTTCTTATTGTAGGCCGCAGACCCGTTACTGCCCCTCACCGCCTGACTCGGTACGTCGTTGCTCATATTAAAGCCGCGACCCTGGTTTGGCGCCGAGCGGGACGCGCCGCCAGCGTGCTGCCCCGAGCGGGACGCGCCGCCTCCACCGCGCTGCTGCGCGGGGGCTGCCAACGGCGCAGCCGCGAGCACGACTGCGAGGACTATGGACAGGTTTCTCATTGTGCGGGCTCCTGGTCGAGCTTGCCGTTTCCGGTGACCGACGTTCCCTTCGCCGTCTTCACGGCAAAGATCACGGAGTGCGGGGCGATTTTCGTCGTCGAGCGCGGAAGCAGTTGTTCTTGATCTGTGAGGTTAAAGTAAAATGTGGCCGTCTTAAACGCGACGGTGTGCCGCTTACCGTCCTGGAGGAGCGAGAAGCCTCCGCCCACGCACCGAACGATTGCGCCGTCGTGAGCGCAGTCGGCACCGCTGATGACGACCGTCGAGACCTTGTCGGCCGATATCAAGGTCAGCGTCTTGTTCGCCACCTTCAACGTTACGCCCGTATATGTTTGTACCGAGCCGTCTCTTTGCTGGATCCGCACGGTCCCGGTCGCCAGCGCCGGCGCGTTCAAAGCGAGTATAAACGCGGTGACGATCAATCCAACTGCCCTCATGCTTGAATCCTTTCGTCGGCGCACGTGACTCGAGCGCGCAGCGAGGCGGTGCGTCCGAACGTTTGCTAAGCTCTCGTTTGCCTAGGGTACTCCATCCTACCACCCAACCAGTTCGCGTGAAAGCTACCTCAGCCCGGGGCTCAGTTGTCAAAGCACCGTATCGGCAGTGGCTCGCTCGAGTCACGAACAAGCGTCGCGATCAAGTGAGACCGATCGGGACGGTCCCCGACAGCTTCCTTTGTGGGGAGGCCCCGGGCCAATCGTTTCCCGCCAGCCGAAAGCTCGGCATGGCCTTCACTGCCGGCCGTTCGTTTTCTCTCGAAGGCGGATGGCGAAGCGTTTTCGGCGGCTTCGAGCTCCGCCGACCAGCTCGACGGCGCCCCGCGGAACGCCGTATGCGACCGCGAGCGCGCGAATGCACGCATCATTCGCCGCACCCTCGATCGCACGTTCGCGGACGCGCAGGACCAGCGCCCCGTTTTCCTCCGAGAGTCCCGCCTGCTTCGATCCAGGCTTGACGATAAGTTCGAGTATCATTTGTGCCGTGCGGTAGCGGGTGGGCGGGGTTCGCTGCGGTGCCGAGTACTAGTCTCGCGCCTTGGCCATCGCCGGGCCGATCAGCGCGTGATCGGCTGCTGTCAGCTGCACCGGGCCTAGCTGATAGGTCAACTTATTGATGGTGCCGGTAAACTTGAACGGCGGCTGATAATCGGTGTCGTCAACCGGCGTGCGTGTATCGCTTCCAATATCAAATGTCTCGTCCAATGTCATGAGAAATGGAATCGTATGTGGCACAGCCTGGTTCACGACTTGAGTGCCGTCGATCCCAAGTACACCGGTACCACCTTTACCCACGCCGGGCCCGTCATAGGTGAACTCGAAGACAATCGTGTGCTTGCCGGGCGTGAGCTCTTGTGGAGCTTCCCAACGGAAGCGCTCCAGATTCAGCAAGTTGTAGACAAAGACCGGCTTGCCCTTGAGCAAATACAACCCGTAGCCGCCGAAGCGACCGCCCAAAGTTGCGATCATTCCCTCGCCGCCGCCTTGCGGTACCTCGATCTCAGCAGTGATCGAGTAGGACCTGTTCAGCAGATTCGGTGCAAAAGCTGGATCGATTCCGGTTAGGGCCCGCCTGTACGTAAAGACGTTCTTGCCGGCAGTGCCGCTCGGTCTCGGCGCGATGATGCGCTGAGCGACTGAATTATCTAGTGGTAGGACATTATACTTCGCGGCCTCGACGAGAAAGAGTTGCTGAAGCTCGCGCAGCTTGTCCGGCATCGTAGCAGCCAGATCATTTGCCTCCGAGTAATCCTTCGCAATGTTGTACAACTCCCAAGTGTAACCATTGATGACCTCGGGCATCTGCGCTAACCCGAGGAGCCACGGCGGCTCGGGTGGAGTCGTAGCGGCGATCCAGCCATCATGGTAAATTGCCCGATTACCAAACATCTCGAAATATTGGGTGGCTCGCGCAGACGGGGCACTGGCCTTGTCCCACGTGTATGCCATGCTGACGCCTTCGATCGGCTTCTGCGCGATGCCGTTGACCATGACGGGCGCCTCGATACCAGTCGCTTCCAGAAGCGTCGGCACGATATCGATCATGTGATGGAACTGAAAGCGGATGCCGCCGGCATCTTTAATGCGATTCGGCCACGAAATGGCCATGCCTTGGCGCGTGCCGTCGAAGTGAGAAGCCACCTGCTTCGTCCACTTAAACGGCGTGTCGAATGCCCACGACCAGGCAACCGACATATGCGGATAGGTCTGATCGGATCCCCAAACATCGTAATACTTCAGTTGAACGTCCACCGGCACGTTGATGCCCTGATACCCCGTCATGACGTTTGGCGTGCCGATCGTGGAGCCTTCGGCGCTACAGCCATTGTCGCCGCTGATATAAATGATTAGCGTGTTATCGAGCTTGCCTAGATCTTCGACCGCTTGGATGACGCGGCCAATCTCGTGATCGGTGTAGGCCGCATAAGCGGCAAAGACCTCGGCCTGGCGCGCAAAAAGCTTCTTTTCGTCTACGGAGAGCGAGTCCCAAACCGGCAAATCCTTGTCCGGCCACGGCGTTAGCTCGGTCTCCGACGGGATCACGCCGAGGCGCTTCTGGTTGGCGAAGATTTGCTCGCGCAGCGCATTCCAGCCCATGTCGAACTTGCCTTTGAACTTCTCGATCCACTCTGCCTTGGGCTGATGCGGTGCATGAGTGCCTCCAGGCACGAAGTACAGGAAGAATGGTTTGTCGGGCATCGAGGCATCCAGTTGTTCTAGATAATCGATGGCCTCATCGGCGAGATCGGTCGTGAGATTGTAATCCGTCCGCCCGATCCACGGGAAAATCTGCGTTTGATTTTGGAAAAGGTAGGGTTGCCATTGATCGGTCTCGCCGCCCATGAATCCGTAAAAGTACTCAAAGCCCATACCAACTGGCCACTGCTCGAATGGCCCGCCGATGCTGTATTGGAAGCTCGGGGTGTTGTGCTCTTTGCCGAACCATGAGGTTGCATAGCCATTATGCTTGAGGATCGCACCGATCGTCGCGTTTTCCGGACCGATGATCGAATCGTAACCCGGATAACCGGTCGATTGTTCGGTGATTACGCCGAAGCCAACCGAGTGATGGTTGCGGCCGGTAATCAAGGCCGCCCGCGTCGGGGAACAGAGCGCGGTGGAGTGAAACTGCGTATAACGCAGCCCCGCGTTTGCAACTCGGTCCAGCGCGGGCGTCGGAATGACCCCGCCGAACGTTCCCGTGACGCCGTAGCCGGCATCGTCGGTCATGATCAAGAGTACGTTGGGTGCGCCGGCGGGCGGAACCACCTTTGGCGGCCAGAATGGCGTAGAGTCTTCCGCGCTCAGATTGATCTCGCCGCCGAACGGTGCCGGCGCCGGCGGTAGATACTTATCGTCAATCGTTTCGGTATCGCTCGGCGATCCTGAAGAGACTGTCGGTTTACCGTTGGGGCCGGTGCTGCTCATGGTGAGTCCTTTCCGAGGCACGGTGATGGTAGAACGCTGGAAGTTACTTCTGCCGCACGCTCGCTCCCCCATCCGTTAAGGACATTAAGTTTATTGGCGAACGCGCGAAACTACGGACCTTGACCGGCCATTTGCTCGATCGGTAGTATCGAGGCCGGTCTTTCGGCGCAGTGAATAGGATCGCGCGCCTTGGCTTCCGGCAATGACCTATTGAATGATGCCGATAGCGCGGGCGGCGACGACGACGACAGTGATAAGAGAGATGATGCTTTGGAGCATCACCACCTTCGGTGCGACGGCGCAAAGCGGCCGCGTCAACTTGTATAACGGCGGCGGTGAGTTCTTCAGCATCTGCGGACACTTCGCATTTGCGGGCGATCACGCTGACGTACTGTTGGGTATCTTGCCGCCTATCGTGCACCTTTACAGGGAATCTGATAAGGCATCGTTGCGCTGGTGCGTGGACCAGATTATGTATGAGCTGCAGGAACCGCGGCCAGGAAACTCCTTAGTCTTGGAATACCTCGCGCATATGATGCTCATTCAAGCGTTACGACTTCACATAACTTCCGGTTCGAAAGGCAGCGCAGGCTTTCTCTTCGCCCTCGCGGACAGAGAGGTCAGCGTCGCGATCAAGTGTATGCACGATGATCCGGCTCGACGCTGGACGCTACGGTCGCTAGCCGAATCCGCTGCCATGTCGCGAACGGCGTTTACCGTTAAGTTCAAGAAAGTGGTCGGGACGACCCCGATGGAGTACCTGACCCAGTGGCGCATGCTGCTCGCTGCGGACAAGCCGTCGAATGCCCGCAACTCCGTTTCGATGATATCTGCTTCGCTCGGATACGAGTCGGAGAGTGCATTTAGCACGGCGTTCAAGAGAATCGTCGGATTTTCGCCGCGCGAATTTAGCCGTCGTCAGAACCTGCCTGCCGGTCACGACCAGCGCCCCGCAGCCACAGTGAATTGAGCGACTGCCTGATCTGACCAAAGAGACGACTCTTGGTCACGCGTCACCGTCCGCGAGAAAAGGTCTCCGGCGCACGATCATTCCGCGTTTGAAGCAAAAAGGTGATTCTAGGGGTAAGCGACGGCCTTGAGCGTCACGTTATTCCTCAATCGCGGCCGAAAATGGAGCCCAGCCGATAAACCCCCATCCGAAACGTCGGGCAAAACGTTCAAGGGATATGAATGTTTGCTTTTCCGTCATCTTACTGGCCCAGAGCGTTTTTGCTCCGCTTTTCAACGCCCCGCAGTGGATCGGGACGCGACCTAGTGTCGCGTCGTACACAGGTAAGGTCGTCATTGTCGACATCTTTACGTTCGATTGTATCAACTGTAAGCACGTCGTGCCGGAATTGAGGTCTTTGCGCGCTCGCTACCCCACGAAGGATCTGCTCATCGTAGGTATCCATACGCCGGAAACGCCCTTTGAACACGTTCGGGCGTCTGTCGTTCAGGCGCTCGCGATGCAAGGCATCTCTTGGCCGGTCGCGATCGACAACGACGAGAAGCTCTGGAATGCTTACAGCACTCAGTACTGGCCGACGCAGCTGATCTTCGATCGGCACGGACGCCTCCGAAAAACCGTTATCGGGGAGGGCCAGGACGACGAAGTCACCTCAACGGTCGCCGCTCTGGCGGCAGAGCGATGATTTCGCTCGCTCTCGCAGCTACTCTAACGTCGATGCAAGGAGCGTTCGCCTATCAAATAGCGGTGCGCGGTCCGGCAGGCTCTTCCGTTATCGTGGCAGCGCAGCCTCCGCCCGGCTGGACGGCGGCATTCTGTACCCAGCGTCTTTGCGCCATAGGGCGCGTACCCGTCAAAATCGCCACTAATGGGGCCTCTTTCGTAGACTTGCATCTTTACCCTACGGCTCACCCTACGCACGGAACCGCGTTTGTTAGTGCTCGGGGTAGAACGTTGCGCCTGAGAGTATAATTGCGCTTATCCAAAGTTAGCTGCACGGCGTTCTGGATTGAAAAGCGTTTTTCGCAACAACCACCGTGAAGCGCTCCTCCCCGGCTGATGCATTTGTATCATCGTCTCCATAATGTAGCGCCTCGCATCGGAGGGAGCTACACATTTCTAGTTGGCAAGTCTGCCTCCTCGCTATTTAAACTCCGATCAAACGATCCTACACGATGACGACGGGGCTGCGGCGGCGGACCGGACGTTTCGCCGACGCAGTCGAGACCCACACAGAACTGAATTTAGGGTTTCTTCACAATTTTATGGGACTAATTCGGCTAAGACTGCTGTTAATGGACGAAAGCGGGCAATCCGCCTGGCAATTCAGCGCAGCTTTTTCAGGAGGTACCCGTGAATTTCAAAGCTTCGTTATCGCTGTTCGGCGCGCTCGTCGGCACCAGTTGCGTCGCAGCTAGCGCGGCCAACCAGGCGCCCGCGATCGCGGCCTTCGACCGGACGTATACCGGCGTCACCGACTACACGTGCGTTCTTCGCGTTCACGAGGCGAAGGGAAGGCAAACGCAAGACCGCGTCTATCAGTATTCGTTTATGAATCCACACTACGTCAAAACGCTGATCCTCGACGGCGATGGTAAAGGATCGGGCGGCGTCTGGGTTGGCGGCGACCAGGTGAGCGGCCATTTGGGCGGCATCCTTTCCGGCATCCATTTGAAAATCGACCTGCACGATCCGCGCGCCGTCTCGCTGCGCGGCGTCACGATTCCCGATGGTCTACTGCCGCGCGTCATCGACGATTACGGGACCATCCCGGGAAAACTCACGCAGACCAGCGGCGGTAAAATCGGAGGCATCGAAACTGACCGTTTGGACCTCAGGGTCGCCGATCCGGCGTCGAACCACGACATCACCGAACAGATCCTGTATCTTTCGACGGAGACGCATTGGCCGATTCGGCAGATCATGTACACGGGGTCACAGATCGTGCTCGACGAATCGATCAGCGACATAAAAGCAAACGTGGGCCTAACGAAAAATGACTTTCCGTTCTAGGCAGCGGAGGGGAACCTAATATGCTAGCTTAGCCGAGGCGACGTTCGTGCCGGCGCGCTGCAAGACGATCGACTGGATGCGCTCGCGCGGATGCACCAGCAGCGTCGCCGTTTCGCCGGCACTCCCCAATACGCCGAGATCGGCGACGCCGGCCGTCGTGCGCGCGATCGCGTGCAGGGCGCCCACGGGCTTATCGGCGATGATGTAAATCCACGAGCCGTCTCGCGCGTAAAGAATCTTTGCTGCAACGGGGTTCGCGGACTCGGGGTTCATCGAGACGTGGTTGAAATGGCTGTGGACCATGGTTACAAGCGCGACATCTTCGGCCGCTAGCCGTTGCCGTAACAGAAGTGTTTGCAACCCGAGGCCAAGGAAAGCTAACACGAACGCTGCCGCAATTGCGAAGCGAAAGACGTTGGCGCTCAGTTTGCGCGCGCCAAGCTGTGGTCGTGCGGATTCGCGCAGGCGGCGCTCCAACGTCGGCGACGGCGTGGCCAGCGGCAGTGCCGCTGCCAACGACGCCGCGACGGCTTCTGCTTGTGCAACGCGCTCGGCGCATTCCGAGCAGAACGCAACGTGGCGCTCGACGTTTCGCGCCGCGTCGTCGTCGAGGATCCCAAGCGGATAGAGTTCCGCGTCTTCGCCCAAATGTTCGATCACGAGCGGGTTCCTCCGGAGCTTGCCAATTCCGTATGCAACTTGCGCATCGCCATCGAGATGCGGCTCTTGATCGTGCCCAGCGGAACGCTCAGCTCCTGCGCGATCTCGACGTGGGTCTTGTTTCCGTAGTACGCAAGTGTGAGCGCCCTTCGCTGTTCCTCGGGAAGCCTCCCGAGGGCGGCCTGCAGCCGTTGCGTCTCGACAGGATCGACCACCGGCGGATCGACCGATGTTACGGGCGCAAGGCGGGCCGCTTTTAATTCGCGCGCGTCGCGGCGTCCCTCACGACGAACCATCCCGAGCGACTCGTTGCGCACGCAGGTAATTAAGTACGCTTTCAGCATCTCGCGGTTGCCCTCAAAACGGTTGGGGTTCCGCCAGACGCGCATGAGCGCGTCGTGCACGCAATCTTCAGCTTGGCCGCTATCGGCGATGACATGACGAGCGACGCTGAAGAATAGACGCGACCACAGCGCGTAAACTTGCTCGAGGCCCGACGGCCTGCGCGCTGCAAAGTCGTCGACGAGCTGGTCCATCTAGGGGAAGACATACGGCCTCGCTCGTTTCACACCCTTGAAATGCCGCCGTCCCAGCCGACGGATGGCCCACCAATCCGGCGACGGCTCCAGCGGCATATGCACCCACATGAGTAGATTATTTCTGGCCCTACAGGGAGCGCTGCTGTCCGCCGCCCTGACGGCAGGCGCGAGCGCCGCCGCTCCACCTCTCCTTCCTTCCGTCGCAACCGTGCACATCAAAGACTTTAAGTACCATCCGCCCGCGCTCACCGTGCACGTGGGCGAGCGCGTCACGTTTATCAACGACGACGACGAGGCGCACACCGTGACGGCCACCGACAAGTCCTTCGATTCCGAAGGCCTCGACACCGGGGGCACGTGGCAGCACGTGTTTACCAAACCCGGTACCTACAACTATTTCTGCGAGCTGCATCCATACATGAAAGCGACCATCGTCGTCCTGCCGGCAGCGCCGGCACAGTAAAAGGAGCCAACTATGAAACGCGACGACTTTCTCAAACACGTTGCTTGGACCGGGAGCGGTATCGCGTGGTCCCTGTCTAGCGGCGGCTTATTCAATGCTCAAAAGGCGCTGGCGGCGGATGGTGCCATTTCGTTCGTTCAAATCAGCGATAGCCACATCGGCTTTGCGCGCCCTGAAAATATGGACGTAACGGGAACGCTTCAAAAGACCATCGCCGCGATCAACGCCATGCCGGTGCAGCCGACATTTGTCGTTCACACCGGTGACGTGACCCATCTTTCCAAACCCACACAGTTCGATACGGCGAAGCAAATCCTCGGAACGCTCAAGGCTCCGCTCGTCGTCCTGCCCGGAGAACACGACGTCATCGGCACGTCGGCGGCGTTTTTCGACGCCTTCCGGCGAAGCGACGCCCCCAAGGGATGGTTCTCGTGGGACCAAGGCGGCGCGCACTTCCTCTCGCTCGTCAACGTCTTCAACTTCGAAATCGACGGGAAGCTCGGTACCGAGCAGATCGATTTCGTCGAGAAGGACCTCGCGGCGCAGAAGAGCTCGACGCCGATCGTCGTCTTCGCTCACGTTCCGCTCTACGCGCTCTTTCCGCCATGGGGCTGGACCACGGAGGACGGCTCGCGCGTCCTGGCCGCGCTGCGTCGCTTCAATGCGGTAACCGTATTGAACGGGCATATCCATCAGATCGTCCAGCACACCGACGGCAACATCCGGTTCGCAACCGCCGCTTCCACCGCGTATCCGCAGCCCGCGCCGGGCACCGCGGACAAACCGGGCCCGTTAAAGGTGCCGGACAGCAAGTTACTGAGCGTGCTGGGCTACCGTAGCGTGGAGATCGCACGCAATACTGCAACGATCGCCGACCACTCACTACAAACGTAGCTTTTATACTTTCTTAATTACATCGCCTTATCATTATAAAATTGACACACACCAACATCACTTAAAGGAGACCCAGATGAAACCACCTTATCACATTGGAGCCGTCTGCATAGCCATGGCGCTTGCAGCGTGCTCCGGTGCGCAAACCGGCGTTTCGCCAAATACTCTACCCGCGGCCGGCGCGCCGCAGACTTCCCCCCTCTTCGGCGCCCACAAGGCGACTACAGCGCTCATGCTCGTCGCTAACGAAGGCGCCGGCATGGGCGGTTCGATCCTCGAATTCCCCGAAGCCGCAAACGGGAACGTCGCCCCGAGTTCAGTCATCGCGAAAAACCGCGGCATACCCGGACCATTCGCCGTGGGCTTCAACTCAACGCAAGGCATCGCCATCGCGGACGGCAACATCGACTCGAGCGGCTTGTTTGGCGCCGAAACGTTCGCTTTCTCGACCGGCGATTTCTTGACGGGAATCACGTGCTTCGGCAAACCCAGTCAGACGAACGCCGTGGCGTTCGATAGCAAGGGTCAGCTCTTCGTTTCCGCGTTCTTACCAGAGGGCGGCCGCGCCGTCGAAGTATTCGCGCCTGGCGCAAACGGCTGCGTTAAACCTAAGCGTACCATCTCCGACGAAGGCGGTCTGGCCATCGACAGCAACAACCTCCTCTACGTGGCGAACTCGAAGACGGCAACGATCGATCTCTTTCCGGCGGGATCCTCCACTAGGCAGGCGCAGATCGGCGGAAGCAACACCGGGCTAGTAGCTCCGGGTACGGTCGCACTCGACGCTTCGCGCAACGTCTACGTCTTCGATACGAAGACTGCGACGATCAGCGAGTTCGCCGCCGGAGCGCGCGGCAACATCGCCCCGATCCGCACGATTTCCGGTTCGAACACCGGACTGGGCGGAGGGAACGGTTTCAGTTTTGGGCTAGCGGTCAGTAAGGCGAGCGGTAAGATATTCGTCTCTAACCCGGGCTCAAACGCGATCCTCGGCTTCGCAGCGACTGCAAGCGGCAACGTTGCGCCGATCCAAACGATCGCCGGCAGCGCCACGAGGCTTGCCGACCCACTGGGCCTTGTGGTAACGGAGTAACGTTTACGGCAGAGCCTAACCACTCCATCAGAGCGATGCGAGGTGCGACTCCCTCGCTTTCCCCGCAGACGGCTTCGCAATCGCGAAGCCGTCGTTGCATTGCCGCTGCGAGCGCCACGGCCGACAGTTTAGGTTTCCTTCCTGCGAGGCCCGAGCGTTTCGGTCCGCCTGAACGTAACTTCCGGACGCGCTATCCATCGTGCGGGCCCAGAGGTTCATCTTCGAACCGAGTTTAGAGGTGGGCACTTCCAGCGCGATCGAACAGACGTTTTTGTCGGCGAAGAAATCATCTCCGGTGAACTTCAAACCATTTATAGGCGCCCGCTGCTCCCTCGACGACAACCACCCCTTCATCGCCCGAGCGCTCGGATCGCGTGCCGTCTATGCGACGGACGGTTGCGGTCAGCCCGCCTCCCTTGGATGCGGCAAAGCGCACGCCATAAGCGATCTCGGCAATCGCATCGCTATCCGTGTCGATCATCAGCTCATATCAGGATCGTTTTGCTAGCATCCCCAGGCTTCGGGAACACGTACAGATCGGTGCAGTTTAAGCGAGCGTCCTTGTTGGGAAACGCAAAGTTCGGACCGGAGTAATGGTGGGACATAGCTTACCTTCTCCTTCGCGAAAAGATACCTCAGAATAAATACCCCAGATTTCGGCGACGCTGCGCTATCCATCCGGACAGGCGCGATTACCGGCTTTAATTGCTTCCTTTTCGCACGTGTAGGCCCCGCGTTTCGTGCGCCCGTACGAGCGATCGCCTTTGTAGTAGTAAATGCCGGTTTCGCTGTCGAGCCATACGACGGCACTTCCGCAAGACCATATGGGCTCGCGCCAGCCGGACGCTTCCCGATTCGTTGCAACGCGTACGAGTTTGGTTAGATCTTCGGATCTAGCTAGCAAAGGCCGACTAATTGAAATGGCGCTCGCAGTTGCCGCTGCCACCATAAAAAAGCTTCTCTTCATTTCAGCCCTGCCACTCTCTCCGCTCAATCTGGGATTCGCCATACGTTTTTCTCCTCGGAGAGCCTTCGTGCACGAACGTAACACGCCGCGCGAGCGCTGTCTGGCCAGCAAAAGTGGGCAAAACTCGGTTTGACCGCTTTTGGTCCTCGGACACGCTGTCAGCCTGCGTCCACAGCCGCCCAAGCGAGCGCTTGGGCCGGAGGGCGGCCGGATTAAACGGTGGCGACCCGAAAAGGACTGCCGGATGGGGAATCCGAGATGAGCAACCCGGTTACGCCCGTACGGTCTCACGATTGACCGTACTGGAGAGATCGACGTCGTAAACCAGACGGACTGATCGCGCCGCTCCGAAAATCTCGAGGGATGTGCACGGCAAATGTTTAGCGGACCTAGAGGGACGGACGATCTAACGATCCTTATGACTGAGCATTTCACCCTTCAGAGCTCGCGTCAGTTGTGTCTACAAGATATGCAGGGCCGCGCGACAATGTTTTTGACCATCGTATCGGCTTCGCTCATTGCAATCGGCTTTTTCGGGACCGCAACACACTTCGGCGGCGGCTTCGTATTCTTCGTGCTAGCACTGTTAACTTCGCTATGGGTCCTTGGCGCCTTCACATTTGTGCGTGTCCTGCAGGGCGCCGTGGAGGACACGATCATTTGCTTCGGGATTGCCCGTATTCGGCATCGGTACACGGAAATCGCGCCGAACCTTCGCCACGAACTTGTGAGATCAATTCACGATGACTTCACTGGCGTAAGTGCTGAAATGGGTTCGAGCATGAGCTGGTGGCAGAGACTCATGCCTACTTACGTGGTAATTTCTTTCGTAACGAGCGTCCTCGCTGGCGCTCAGGTCGCGTTTGCACTCGGCGAAGCCTTCGGAATTAGTCCGAGCGTTCAGGCGGCGGCGGCGATCGCAACGTTTGCCATCAACGCCGTCGGGTTTCGAGTTGTTGCAAGCCGCGTTTGGAGCAGCATCCCTCGCCTGTTCCCCACACGCTATCCTTCAAACGCAAAATAGGACAACGGCGACCTGAAATCGCCGCTGGAGCTATTGGCGTTCGAGGAATTTTGTGAGAGCAGCCATCGTTTCGCGCGGGCTCTCTTCTATAAGCCAGTGGCCGACGTTCTTGAGCACGACGACCGTAACATCGTTCGAAATCAGGTGGGCTTGCGCGCCAAGCGGAACGCCCAGCGATTTCTCGCCGCCGATCGAAAGCACGGGTATGTTGAGTTTGGTAGTGCCGAGCTTGGCAAAATCGACCGCGGTACGCGGAAAAGATTCAAAGTAGGCCCAGCCCGCGACCATTCGTCCTGGGCGGGAATACGCCGCGACGTATTGGCTACGGTCTGTTTGCGAGAGCGAACGGTTCGGATCGGCAGCGAACTCGTTCCAGTAATAGTCGAAATAGATTCGCTCGCGGCCTGCAACCAGCGCTAGCGGCGTCGAGCCGTGAAAGCGGAAATGCCAGAGGTTGGGATTATTATAGATCGGTTCCCAGCCGGCGATCCCCGGCAGGAACGCGTCCATCAAAGCGAGCCGGTCGACTTCGTGCGGATACATAGCGGCATACGCATAGGCAACCATCAAGCCGATGTCGTGCCCAACCACGCTCACTCGCCGAAAGCCCAGAATGCGCACGGCGTCGTGCACGCGTTGCGCCGCGGTCTTCATGTCGGAGCCCTTCGAAGGGATCGAGGAGTTCCCGATTCCGGGAAGGTCGGGAGCAATGACCGTGAATCGAGGGGCGAGCGCTACCGCGAGCGGCTTCCACATCCGTGAATCTTCCGCGTAGCCGTGCAGCAGCAGCACTGCTGACCCGCGCCCTCCAACGGTTACGCTGACGACGTCGCCGGCAACGCTCACGCGATGCGTCACGAAACCTGGGCCGAAATCTACTGCGAACGCAGCCACGGTCTGGGGAAGGAGAGTTGCGACAGCCAGCGTCGTCGCGGCAAGTATCGCAGCCCGCGTTCTAAGGCCGATGCGCGGAGGTCGATCAGCAGCGGTACCGGGGACCCTCACGTACTCCATTGCGTCCTCCAGCGAGCGGCGTGCCAAGCAATTACGCTACCTTACCCACGGCTCACCGCAGTGCCTGCGGCGACCTGCGGTTGCTCGCAACGCGAAGCGTGGTAACAGCGGTTAATTTTATGGTCGCGTATGCTATCGGGCAATTGTGAAAAAATCCTGAAGAGATTTCGTTTTCCGAATGCCACAAGCGACGGCGCCAGAGCTTTATGCTTTCTTCATTTGGAACGCGTATGCTGCCGTGAATCAAGCACCAATCGTTTAACAGGAGACTTACAAGGCGAAATGTTCAGAGAATCTTTAGGAATCTCCGCACTGGTCGGCGCAATGACGCTGGCCTCGTGCGGCGGAGGCGGCGCCGGCGGCGGTGCCACGGGCGGCGGGGGCTTCTATGGCGGCCCGCCTCCAACGTCCCCGCCGCAACAGCACTCTAACGTTCCCGTTCGTCAGACCGTCGCAGGCAAACCGGCCTTCGTCGATCCATCTAAGAATCACACGCTCTACTTCTTAGACGTCGACACGCGGACGGGCGGCGCGTGCACCGGCGGCTGTCTTTCGGTTTGGTTTCCTCTCGTCCCGAGCCAAGGATCGCGTACGCAAGGCGCCTTTACGATCGTAAATCGATCCGACGGCACAAGCGCGCAGTGGGATTACAGAGACCATCCGCTCTACAAATACTCCGGCGATAACGGGCCGGATCAAGCGAACGGAAACGGCATCCCATTCGCCGGTGGCCATTGGCACATCGCGCGCCCGACGCCCTAACGTTTCGGATGCGGCCGCGGCGCGCGATTCACGAATTCCTTAGATGTTTGCCTATAATTGTGGATACGGGCGGAATCGTTCGCGGTTCCGCCCTAGGAGAGAGGTGAACATCATGACGGGCATCATCCGGTTCCGTTCCCTAGCCGAAGCGATACGCCAGGGCTACCAGGTATATGACGTAACCCGCACAGGCTATCTGCTACGAATAATGACCGCTGGAGGTTGGGCCATGGCCCTGTGCGAGTTATCTTGCATATCACCATTATGCCACGAAGCTGACACTCGTGCTCGATGTAGCTGAGTTTACGCGTACGTAGCAGTGAGTGATAGACGCGATACTCGCAGCGCGGCTGAAAACCTCGAACTGTTGTTAACGCTTTTTGCGGTAATCGCCGGATCGATTGCCGCAACGGGTGCTTTTTTGGGTGCGTCGTACGAAAGGGACCGGGTCGCGCTGGAAAAGCGGCCGGCCGTGCTCCTCTCGTGCGAACCGGAATTCCGCACGCTCGATATCGCTGAAGGGACCAGGCCGCCCACCAATACGATCGTGCTTACGCCCAAAGGGGCACGCTGGATACACATCGTGAGCGACCGTCGCGGCGATGTTCCGCAACCATTCGCTCGTTGTGCTTTGACGAGTTACGGCCAGCTTCCAGTCTTCAATCTGCGCGTTGCCCTGAAGCTCGAAATACTCGACCTGCCCGGTAAGGAACCGAAGACGGTCGATTCTTCATTTGACGTTCCGGGTCTGACGCCGTCTCAGCCTTATCCCTTCGGACTAATCAACGGCACGCATGCGAATATCAGACTCAACTTCGACCGTACGCTGAGGCTCACGCCCGTCGACAGCGGGACGGCAACGGTCGAAACGCTATTCCTGGATCAAGGCTTGCTCAATGTCCAGCAACAGCCCGTGCAGCCGGAAGAGGCGGCGGCCGAGTCCGGCATGATGGGACCCTCAGCAAACGGAACCATGGTGCGCGTTCGGGAGTTTTTGTATGCGCCGAATTCGCTGTACGTCCACACGAACCAGACGGTAACGTTTATTAACGACGATGCCGAGGCCCACACGGTGACCGGACCGGCTGGTTCCTTCGATTCGGGCACCATCGATCCGCAAGGAGAATGGCGCCACTCGTTTTTACGCCCCGGGGTGTACTATTACACGTGTTCCTTCCACCCGTACATGCGCGGGCGAATCGTCGTCTCCAAATAACCTGCGGCCGGACCACGCGACCCCGCGAATGGACCCCGGGCCAACGGCCGGCTCCGTCACGGGAGGGCTAGCTGCGGCCGAGCACCCCTTGTAAAACGGAGGGTGACCGACTTTGAACGAAGAGGCTGAGTTCTTCGATCACTAGCGACCTGGGAAGGGTTTTTTGTGTGACTGGGTTGCGCGGATGGGTGACTGCCGCAGCTGTTTTTGCGGGAGCGTTCCTATTGTGGAACGTAGTCTCGGGAGCGCTTTCTGCGCTGCTGCTGCTCTTCACCGCGGTGCTTCTTTCGGCGGGCCTGCGACCGATCGTTGATCGGATGAGCAAGCGCGTTTCGTTCGGAGCGGCTGTCGCTCTCGCATTTGGCGGACTAATGACGGCCGTCGTAGCGCTTGGGTTCGTGCTCGTGCAGCCGGTTGGAGTAGAGCTCGCTAAGCTCATTCAGGCGATACCCGGCTACGCAAGTTCGCTGCAGGAACAGCTCGCCGCGGCGCAACGTTACATCGAAAACGACCAAATGGCACGTCAGCTCGCGTCGCTTCTCGCCAACGGTGCCGGCAATGTGGTAAGTGCGATCGGGCCTCATCTGCTCGGCGGTCCCCAGCTCGTTATCGGATCGATTGGTGACGCCGTATTGATCGTTTTGCTCGCGATCGGCTGGATGCTCGCGTCGGACGAACTCGAGCAGTTCGTTTTGAGTTTGATACCAAGCAGCGTGCGAGATGATTGGCACAACGCGATTACGGACATCGGTGCGCGGCTCAGCGCATACGTTCAGGGTGTCGTGCTCAATGGGGCGGTAGTCGGCGTGGTAGTTGGTTCCTCGCTCGCCGTGATCGCCGTTCCGTACGCACTGCTACTCGGTTTCATTGCGGCACTCTTCCAGGCGATACCACTGGTTGGAGCCGTCATCTCCGGCCCCATCATTCTATTGGTGGTTTTGGCTACTAGCGGCTGGGAAAAGATGCTGATCACTCTCGCCGTCTTCGTCGTCGTCCAAGTCATCGATCAAAACGTTCTCTCGCCGATCATCTTCGGCCAACGAGTTCAGCTGAGTTTTTTGCTCATCATTCTCGCGACGGTCATCGGCGGGACTTTGCTGGGTATCGCCGGAGCCTTTCTCGCGGTTCCGGCCGCAGCCGCGCTTCAAGTACTCGTCGTGCGGATCGTGGCGCCGGCAATTCGCCGGGCGAACGGCAGCTCGCCACCCTGATCAAATTCGACGAGGCACGAGCGCCAACCGTAATAAATCGAACTCCGCCCGGACGTATTTCGCGAGTTGACGCGCAGCGCCGTCCTCGCGCCACTTTTCCATGGCGAGCCGCAGCGCGCCGAACGCAAGCATGGAGATGGTTCGAAGCATTTGGGATTTCTCATCGGGATACCGCTCGCGCAGGACGCGGTACACGATCGCTTCCATCTCGACGAAACTTGCCTGCTTTCTCGCGCGAAGTGCCTCCGTCGATTGCATCATTTGGTCCACGACGATCGACCGATCGGTTTCGTATCGAGAAACGAGCTTGAGAATGGTGTCGCGAGTAGCTTGCAGTGGACTCTTCTCGCGCGCCTCGCCTGCGAGCGTCGGCCCGAGCGAGGTAAAGAAGCTGTCGTCCCGCCAGTACTGGAGCAGCTCTTCCTTCGTCCTGAAATAGTAGAAGAGCGTGCGCGCAGAGATGCCTGCCGCGGTGGCGACTGCTTCCAGCGTGGTTGCCTCAAAGCCGTCTTTGACGAACAGCCGCAGACCGTTCTCGGCGATCCGCACGAGCGTTTCGCGCCGCTTGCGTTCGCGAAGGCCATCCCCTTGCATTTTTACAGTGACTGCAGTATAACATAGTTACCAAAATTGCAGTTACTGTAAAAATAAGGATAATCGCTCCATGAGCGTGCACGCCAGTATCTCGCCTGCCGAAGCCGCCGATCGCCTTGCCATCCGCGAGCTCGTTGAGGCCTACGCTCACTGCGCCGATCGGCGCGATGCCAAGGGTCAGATGTCTCTATTTACTCCGGACGCACACTTCGTCGTCTACATGAACGCCAAGGACCCGGCACCATCGCAGGACCTGCACTCCCGCGACGCGCTCGTCCCTGTCTTTGAGAACCTCAATCAGTACGCCGCTACCACGCACTTCGTCGGACAGACAACGATCTCGACGCTTTCGGACGACCGGGCATCCGCGGAAAGCTATTGCCTGGCGCACCACATTACGATTCAGGGTGCGAAGCGACGCCTGATGCTCGCCTCTCTTCGCTATCTCGACACGTTCGCAAAAATCAACGGAACTTGGCTGTTTGCCGAGCGCCTGCTCTATGTCGACTGGCAGGAAGAACGTGACCTCTCATGACGTCGACGGCGTGGCTTGAGTAGGTCGCGATTTGAAAGCTTCTCGGACGGCGTCTTCGCCTTTGCGATCACGCTGTTGGTCCTCGGGATCGCGCTGCCCGGCAGCCGTTACGCGTCCAATCACGCGCTGACGTCAGCCTTGTTACGCTTGTGGCCGAACCTGATCGCATACTGTCTCAGCTTCGCCGTAATAGGCCTCATATGGCAGAACCATCACGCGCTCTTTCGCCTCGTGGAGCGAATCGATCGGAAAACGGTCCTGATAAACCTCTCGCTCCTCGCGGGAACGGCGTTCATTCCATTTGCGACCAGCACGCTCGGGTCGTATCCGACGATGCGTGCCTCCACATTTCTCTACGGGGCCGCGCTCCTGCTTTGCGCGTCGGCGAATAACCTGATGCTCGCGCACCTCGTGCGCCGTAAAGCGTTCCGCGGCGACGTCGCGGATGCCGCGATCGCGCAGACGTTTCGCGGCTATTGTGGCGCTTGGATTACTTACGCCCTCGCTATGTTGCTCGCGCTATTCGTGCCGATTGCGAGCTTCGCAGCGTACGTTGCGATCGTGTTCTATTTCCTTGTTCCGCGTGGCGTTGACGCTGATCTCTTAGGCTAACGAGGGCAACCGAGGCTGCCCTCTCCCATTGACGATTTCAGCAGCCGCCCTTCATCCCGAACACCAGCACGCCGGAGTCGATCTCTTCCCCGGCGAGGACCCCCTCGTAGAATCCCTTGCCGATGTTACCGTTGGCGGCGGAGGCCGCGAACACCAAGCCTTCGTCCTGACCGTTTCCTCCTGGTGACTGGATAGTGACTGCGAGGTCACCGTCGATGAGCTGGAATGTGCCGAAAGTGTACTTTGTACCGTTAAACGTGAGCGACGCCTGGCCGCTGTGGCGCCAGCCTAGGCTGCCGTTGTCGGTCAAGGTCAGGCAGCCCGTGCCGTTAGCGCCACGCGAATGCGTCACGGTCACCGGCCAGTTGCCGCTGTAGTTCTGAGCCGCGGCGGGGCTGAAGATGCGCGCCATGGTAGGGCTGTAGCCTCGCGCCACGGCTGCGTTGGCTGGGACAACCATAGCAGCGGCGACGGCGATAGTAACTAAGGTACGTTTCGGAAATCGCAAGATCGGTTCTCCTTGAATCGAAGTGTGACAAACGCGCCGAGTGTGAACGACCGGGATGAAAAAACTCTGAAGCGCATCTCTCGTCACTCCTGCGAGCTTTCTTCACACTTTCCTAATCATCGCTTCCTACGCTGCGGCGCATGAAGTTTACAACTCTCTCAACTTGTTGTATGTGCGCCGTTGCGGCGCTTTCGACGCTCCTCGGCGGCTGCGGCGGTTCGCAAAGCGCCGGATCGGCTTTGATCCCGCAGCACGCCATGGCCAATCAGAGCACCATCCCTCAACAGCGCGCACGCTCGTCGATGGCTCCTGATGCAAAGCGCCAGGATCTGCTCTACGTTTCGGAATACGGCGACGGAATAATCGACGTATTCTCGTTCCCAAAGGGCAAGTTCGTAGGGTCGCTCACGGGATTTAGCAACCCGCAGGGTGAGTGCGTAAACAAGAAGGGCGACGTTTGGATCGTCAGCCCCAACGGCGGCCAGCCGGGAGCCGTAGAGTTTGCGCATGGCGGCACCAGTCCGATTGGGACCGTAAGCGCTCCGGATCAAGATCCCTACGCCTGCTCCGTCGACCCGAAGAGCGGCACGCTCGCCGTCACCAACGAAGAAACGGGCAGCGTCGCGCTTTACGCGAACGAAGCTGGATCCCCGAAAATCCTTACCGATCCGAACATGGACCTCATGCTCTGGTGCGGCTACGATCGCGCTGGTAACCTATTCGTAGATGGACTGAACCCGAGCGTCCAGCCGGAATTCGACGAACTTTCGGCCGGAGCGAGCACGTTTACGAAGATCACGCTGAACCAATCCGTCGGCTTCCCCGGTAACATTCAATGGGACGGTTCGCACCTCACGCTAGACGACGTGATGTACAAAGGACAAAACACGTCGGCGATTTACCAACTGCAGATCTCCGCTGCGACCGCCACGATCGTACGAACGACGCAACTCGGCGGCTCCCAAGAGGTCTTCGGCACGTGGGTCTCGGGCAAGCGGGTCGTCGCGCCCGAGGACGGATCCTCCCAAGGGCGGTCCACCGACGCCGTAAAGTATTGGCCGTATCCCCAAGGCGGAAATCCGGTGAAAGCCCTCGATAAACCCGGCAGCGATTTCTTCGACGGACCGTTCGGTGCCGCGGTGAGCCCAGCGCGCCGCTAGCGCGGCGCTGGTCACGACGCGCTTTACACTTTATTCATAGCGAGCCGGTAGACTCGGGCAAAACACACACAACGTACTCCCTACCCGCGGTTGACTCGGATTTGGCGATGACCGCTACCGTTCCGAAAGACGCCAACGGCGAAGAGCTCCCCGGAGAGGGCGTCGGATCGATCAAGTCGTCGGTATGGAAGGCGACGCTAGGCGGATTCACGCAAACGCAGCGCTCGCAGTCGCTCGCCTTTCCCCGTGCTCGTTGTTAAAGACGGCGCGAAGCCCGGACCCCAAGCCACTCCGCCAACTCTCAGCGCAATGCCGACGCGGACCTAACGGAACAACGGTTACGGCAAAGCCAGGCGCCCCACCACCACAATGCGAGGCCAGGCGGCGGGAAGCGCCTGGCGGCCGGGAAAAACGCCTTGACAAAATAATACGACCGGTCATAGTATCACTACGATGAGCCTAGAAGAAAGGTCCGCGTGGCACAACTGAGCGTCCGCGAAAAGATCGTAGCGGCAGCGGCGGAGCGTTTTCACACGCTTGGGTACAACGCGTGCGGCGTCCAAGAGATCGTCGACGCAGCCGGTGTCCCGAAGGGTTCGTTCTATAACTATTTCAAAGCCAAAGAACTGCTGGCGCGCGAGGTCTTAGATAATTACTGGGCCGATGCGGGGTTGGATGTACTTGCCGACAAGACGATCGCTCCACTGGAGCGCCTGCGTCGACACTTCCGGCACATCGCCGCGCGATATAAGAAGTTCGGCTTTGAAAACGGCTGTCTGGTCCCGAAGTTCATGCATGAGGTTTCGGATTCGACACCGCTTTTGCGGACAGATCTCCGTAGACAGGTCGCTCGCTGGACGGGACTGATTGGCGAAGCCATTCGCGAGGGGCAGGCCGACCAAACCATCTCGAATTCGCTCGACGCCGATACAACGGCTCGCTTCCTTGTCGAGAGTTGGGGCGGCGTAACGGGCGCCATGAAGCTCGCCGCGAGCCGTGCGCCGATCGACGATTTCTTTTCCGTCGCTTTCGGCGCACTGCTGCAGCCGAGCGCGCCCACGTCGAGGCAGCGCAAAACTCGAGTTTAGGGCGATCTTATCCCATTTTACTGGTTTCGACTCTTCACGTCTTGACATAATACGACCGGTCGTATTATCATCTAGGCCTGCCGCGTACCTGCGGTGACACTCGAGAAGCATCTGGAGGCAGCCGATGACCGAAATCGCAGAAGCCACAAATAAGTCACTCGTGCTCCAAGCCTTTGAGACCCTGTTCAACAAACGGGACTACATCGCGGCCGAGAGGTTTTGGTCGCCGAACTATATTCAGCATAGCGCGCATATTCCGCCGGGGCGTGATGGCCTATTCGATCTGATCCGGAGTCTGCCGCCCACGCTGAGGTACGAGAATGGCTTGATCCTCGCCGAGGGCGACATGCTGATGCTGCACGGCCGGTTTAGCGGCATTGGCCAACCTGCAAACTGGATTACACTCGACATCGTGCGCATCGAAGACGGGCGTCTTGCCGAACACTGGGATGTCATTGAGGACGAAGCTACGCGCGAGCAATCTGCAAGCGGATTGCCGATGTTCGGCGCAAGCTTCCCCCAATTTAGAGAAGAGTAGCGTGAGTACTCCAGTGGTCTTGATCACCGGTGGACTTACCGGCATTGGGCGCGCCGCCGCCATCGCCTTCGCAAAGAAGGGCGCGCAGGTGGTTGTTGGCGGTCGGCGCGAGGACGCCGGCAGCAAGCACGCCGTCGAAGGCATCACGAAATCGGTGGCGCTCGAGGCGGCTAAGTCGGGAATACGTGTGAACGCCGTTGCGCCTGGTCCGACCGATACCGGCATGTTGACCCGCTTCACGGGCACACCGGAAAACAAGGCGGCTCTGACCGCGACGGTTCCAATGAATCGCCTCGGCCGAACTGACGAGGTTGCCGAGGCGATCGTCTTCCTTGCGTCGGACGAAGCCTCATTTATCACGGGCGATATCCTCGACGTCGACGGCGGCAAGACCGCTAACTGACTTTGATCTTCAATTCAGAAAGAGGTTCACTATGGAGAGTTCTTCAGCATCTAAAAGAATCAACACGGTCGTTCTCGTGCACGGCGGTTTTGTGGATGGCTCCGGTTGGCGGGGCGTCTACGACATCCTCAGCGATGATGGGTTCGACGTAAGCGTTGTTCAGATTCCTACGACGTCGCTCCAAGGCGACGTTTCCGTCACGAAGCTCGCGCTAGACGAGCAGGTGGGTCCGGTCGTGTTAGTCGGGCACTCGTATGGCGGCAACGTTATTACTGAGGCTGGCAGCCATCCTAAAGTCGAAAGGCTTGTCTACATCACCGCATTCGCACCGGACAAGGGAGAGTCGGTGAACGCGTTAATCGCTAATCCTCCGCCCGGTGCGCCCGTTCCGCCGATCTTGCCGCCAAGAGATGGGTACCTTTACCTCGACAAATCAAAATTTGCAGCCTCGTTCGCGGCTGACGTGGACCCGAAGGCTGCAGAGTTCATGGCTATTTCACAAGTGCAGTGGGGCATCGAAGCGCTTGGCGGACAAATTACTGAACCGGCCTGGAAAACGAAACCGAGTTGGTATTTGCTCGTTACCGACGATAAGATGATTCCCATAGCCGCCCAGCGCCTCATGTGTGAACGCGCCGGCTCGAAGACTATGGAAGTGCCCGGCAATCACGCAATCTACGTGTCCAATCCACGCGCAGTTGCAACTCTTATCCAAACGGCCGCAAGCGCGGAGTTAGCGGTTCGCTAGTGGGTCTGGGCCGAACCCATTCTTCACGCTATAACGGTATCCGGCCCACTGTCGTTTTACCCATATTTTAAACCCGCCTTGCTTTGCCCGACTTCGATGATGTAACCATCAGGATCGCGTATGTAGCATCGCGTCTCGCCGTACTTTTCTATTGGTTCGGTCAAGAACGTCGCTCCCCGGCTTCGCCAGAGCTCGTAGCATGCCTGAATATCAGCTACGCGGATATTCATGAAGCTGCTGATTTCGTCGGGATTAGGAGGGGGCCGGAGCGTTACGGTCGGCTTATCGGGTGTTGGACCGCCCCCGACGTTGACAATAAGCCAAGTATTCGCGATTTTTATGTACGGCGGTGCACCTTTTTCGTCACCTCTGCTCATAACTTCGCCTCCGAAAACCTTAGTGTAGAATTCAACGGATCGCTCGATGTCGGCCACTGTGAGGAAGTGCGCGATGGTGAACCCTTCCTGTGGTGGCATCTGATAGCTGGATTGCTCGACTTGAACTTCGTCCATTGGTCCCTCCACTTGCTGTCATTGCACTTAATAGGGCGCCCACGGGGCGTCAGAGGCTAAAAATGCCGTCACCTGCCGCGTGAAAGAGTCGTGGAACTGGAACAGGGATCCGTGCCCCAAATCAGGGTACGTCATCAGAACCGCGTTGGGAAGATTTGCGCTCAGCCAGTACGAATTATATACCGGAATCATTTCGTCGAAGATTCCGTTCACGACCAGCGTTGGTTGTCGAATGCTCTTTAGGTCGGCGAAGCGATCTCCCGTAAACTGCTCCCAGTCGCGAAAGGCAGCCATCTGTGCCCCTGCGACGGCCGGACCGGAAACCGGATCCCGATCGTCCTTGCGCTGCGCAAGTCGCTCAATGAATGCTTTCCCAGCAGATTGGCTCGTCGCCGTTGGCGCGAAAAAGATCTTTTGCAGCACCTCATAGCCGTGCAGCTCCGGATCGTTTATGTATTTCGCTAAGCTCGGCTTCTCGAGGTGCATGACGTCCTCTCCGCCGCGCGGAGCCGTGCCGACGAGAATCATCTTCCTGAAGATCGGCGGTTTGTCTTGGACCATCTGCTGGGCCACCATCCCGCCTAGAGAGTAGCCAAGAACGTCGCACGTCTTGATATCAAGCGCCTCGAGAAACGCGAGCGCGTGTTGCGCCATTCCGCCCACGGTTTTCGGCACCTCGCCGCTTGAGCGGCCGATGCCCGCGTTATCGAAGAGAACTAGGTCTCTTTCGATCGCAAGCCGGTCGGTTACGGCCGGATCCCAATTATCCAGCGTTCCCGTAAAGTGCTGAAGCAACAGCAGCGGATATGCGCTGGGTTTTCCGAAGCGGCGAAAAGCATACCGCTCCGTTTTAGCGTCGATGAGTTGAGTGGGAGCGGTAACGTTGCTGCCGGCTTTCATCGTGTCCAGGGACTCAAAAGCTCCGAACTTTCGCGGCCGTCAGACCGTCGCCAGCGAGGGCATGAACGCTAATATCGCGTCATTGACTAGGCTAGCGTGCGTCCAGGGGATCGCGTGCGGCCCACCCTCGATTACCACGGTTCGCGCACCCTTTATCAATGCATCCAGCCGCGCGCCGGTCTTTGCATAGGGCAGTACTCGGTCTTCGTCGCCCTGGATGACCAGCATCGGCACGTCGATCTTGGGTAGGTCGGCACGGAAGTCCGTGAGCCACGTCGGAATGCAGGCGACGGCAGCGGCGGCTGAGGCGGTTACGGCGAGATTCCAGTTGGCCCGATAGGCCTGATCGCTGACGAGCGTGCCACGCAGCTTATCGATGTTGAAAAAATTGTCGAGGAAGCCCTTCATCCACGCCGGAGTATCTTTTTTTGCGGCATCGATAAAGCCGTCGAAGAGACTCGCCGGGAGGCCGTCCGGATTGTCCGGCGTTTGTAGAAGGAACGGCGGTATCGGAGATACCAGCACACCTCTCGCGATTCGCTCGGATCCGAAGCGGCCGAGATATCGCGTCACCTCGCCGGTGCCCATCGAGTGACCGACGAGCGTGACGTCGCGCAGATCCAGCTCCTCTAAGAGCCGGAAGAGATCATCAGCGAACGTATCGTAGTCGTAGCCGGTCGTCGGCTGGCTCGACTTGCCAAAGCCGCGCCGGTCGTAGGCAATCACGCGGAAACCGCGCTCGAGCAGTGCCGGGACCTGTTTGTCCCAGGCGCGGCCGCTGAGCGGATAGCCGTGGATGAGAACGATCGGCAGTCCGTCGCCATGGTCTTCATAGTAAAGATTGATTTCACCGGAGTTCTCCCGGCCGACCTTAATGTAGGGCATTAGATTCCTCCTCATTGTCGTTGGGCCAAGGTGACCTTGAGCTATTGTAGCCCCATCCATCCGGCTCGTAACATGACTTGCGAGTTCAGGTATCGGGCCCCTCGGCCCGCGGCGGACGGCTCTGACAGTCAACCACGCAACCGCTCGTCCGAACGTCCCGGAGGAACGGCTAGAACGACCTATAAGGCTGCCGCGAGGACTTTGAGATTGGGCGAGACTGAGCGCCGGGCGGCCCTCCGGGCGTTCTTGCGCGAACGCATCGCAACGGTGTCCGCATTGGTCGAGCTAGCGGGGACTCAGCCCTCGGCCGGGCTCAGTTCTCGGCGGTGCCTTCCGCAGCGGGCCGCGACTTCCCAAACGGCGAGCCCTCTTTGATGCACGCCGCCGGTGCCAACGTGAACTGACCGCCGTGAACCGTAGTAGCGTGGTGCAGCTCGGCATTCTCGTGTGTGCGCTATTGGGCGTTTTGAGCACTGTCCCCGCACTTCGAGCCAGAAGCGCGTCTTCTGAACATGCGTTCATCTCAGCGATGAACGCGGTGATGGCAACAATGATGGCAAAGATGCAAATCCAACCATCGCACGACGTCGATAGAGATTTTGTCGATATGATGGTGCCGCACCACAGAGGTGCCATCGGGATGGCAGAGGCCGAGCTGCGCTACGGACACAACGAACGAACGCGGCGCATTGCCGAAGAGATCATTGTGACACAGCAGGAGGAGATCACCGCCATGAAGCTTTCCGTCGGCGAGCCACTTCCGGCGTCGGAGCCCGCACCGGATCAAATCCCTTACAGAAAAGGGCGCTAGCCATGCGAAGATTCCTGAGTGGAGCGGCATCGTTGTCGTGCCTCGCTCTTATCGCCTTAGCTCCTGCGTCCGCTGGTCAGGTTCCATTTTCAGCAGCAGCGCCGGACATCCCAATCAGCCATCGCGATCGCGTCTATGCGGCCGAGCAGTACTCGAATACCGTCTCGGTGATCGATCCCGCGAGCAACAAGCTCCTCGGCGTCATTCGTCTAGGCGATCCGAACCCCGCGAGTTTGAGCCCGCTTTACATCGGCCAGTTGCTCGTCCACGGGATGGGGTTCTCGCCCGATCGCCGCACCCTCGCCGTCGTTGCGATCGGCTCCAACGCCGTCAACTTCATCGACACGGCGACGAATAGGGTCACCCACGTCACCTACGTTGGGCGCTCGCCTCACGAAGCTTTCTTCACGCCGGATGGCTCGGAGGTGTGGGTGACCGTCCGCGGCGAGGACTACGTATCCGTCCTGGATGGCACGACCTATCAAGAAAAGACCCGGATCATCGTTCCAGACGGGCCGGGCATGCAGATTTTCTCCCCCGATGGAAAATACGGTTACGTTTGTTCCTCTTTTAAGCCCGAGACCGTGGTTATTACGGTAGCCGATCACAAGGTCGTCGGCCGGGTCCCCCAAGCAAGTCCTTTCTGTCCAAACATCGCAGCGACACCGGACGGTACCCAGGTTTGGTTCACGCTGAAGGACACGGGTAAGACTCAGGTCTTTGACGCTCGCCCGCCGTTCACCGTGCTGCGAACGATCGATACGGGACCGATCACGAATCACGTCAACATCGTCCACAACGCTCACGGAACGTTCGCCTACGTGACGGTGGGCGGGCTCAACGAAGTCAAGGTGTTCCGGACCGATGACTTCGCTCGAGTCGCCACCATCCCAACCGGCAAGTTACCGCACGGCATTTGGCCGTCCGGCGACGGAACACGCGTCTACGTGGGCCTCGAAAGTTCCGATCAAATGGCCGCGATCGACACGCTGACCAACCGAGTCATCGCGACCATTCCCATCGGCCAGGCAGCCCAAGCGGTCGTGTACGTTCCCGGCGCGGTGCCCGGCGCCGACGGCGCACGAGGACTGCAACCTCTGGGCGCGGCCGCCAACGCCGTCCACCTTACGCTCCTCGCGGTATCGCAGAATGCCGCGACACGCGGCAGATCGCCAACGAGTGTTTCGCTGTACGATCAGGGCCTCGTCCAGGTACTCGAAGCCGCGGTAACCGGACTTCGACCGAAGGAATCGTATGTGCTCGCGCTTTCGAGCCGGCCCGACGGTAGCGGAACTCTGCAACCGCTCAGCTCATTCAAAACGAATGCGGCCGGCGCACAGGTAGTCAATGCTATAGGGCCGATTCGACAGCTCGTTCGTGGCGAGCACACGAGCGTACGCCGATATATTGTGATCGTTTCCGGGACCCCGAGCCATCTCGGAAGTCTCGTGCAAGTTCAGGCAGGCGCGATCGAGGCGCCCTACAAACCTGGGTATACCGGGGCGCCTTAGATGACGTTTCAGTACGACGTCTACGTCACGGCGGGCATTCCAATCGTCACGCCCGATCGGCCGCCGGACGTGAGTGAGACGTTTTTTCAGGCGATGGCGGCGACACTGATCCAGGGTGAGCGCGATGCGGTGCTCGTCGATGCCTTCCTGACGGTCAAGCAGGCCGGCGCACTCGCGGATTGGGTCGCGTCGAAACGCAAGAACTTGACGACGATTTACATCACGCACGGTCACGGCGATCACTGGTTCGGCGCCGGCACTCTCCTCGAGCGTTTTCCGAAGGCACGGGTCCTGGCGACGCACGACACGGTGGGCGTGATGCGCGAGAACTCCTCGCCGCAAGCGCTCCAGTCTGTGTGGGGAGCCGGGTTCCCCGGTCAGATACCAAAGAACCTCGTGATCGCGCAAGAACTCGAGGGCGACACAATCGATCTAGAAGGTCAGCAACTGCGCGCACTCGAGGTCGGGCACACCGATACGGACCATACGACCTGTCTGCACGTTCCTTCGATCGGGCTTATCGTTGCCGGGGATGTGGCCTACAACGGCGTTCACCTGTATCTTGCTGAATCCAACGCACAAACGCGTCAGGAGTGGATCGCTGCGCTCGATCGAATTGAAGCGCTGCGGCCGCGCGCGGTCGTGGCTTCGCACAAACGACCGGAGAACGATGACAAGCCAGCAATCATCGAAGAAACGCGGCAGTACATCCGCGATTTCGATCGGCTCGTTGCATCGACGCGCACAGCGCAGGAACTGTACGGCCAGATGCTGGCGCTGTATCCGAAGCGCGTGAATCCGGGTTGGGCGCTCTGGAGTTCGGCGCGCGCCGCCAAGAAGTAGCGCTAGCGCGAAAGGTAGCCGGGGCAGGTTTGTGGTAGCCTCACCAATCCCCCCGCCAGACTGTCATTTGAAAGGTGAGTGAATTGAAACCTTCACGACTAGTTCTGATCGGGATCCTTTCCATTGCTCTAACGGCTTGTTCGAATGTCACGCCGTTTCAGCCACGCGAAAGCGCGGAGAACTCTTCCGGCAAGCCCGCCGCGTCTATGGAGTCCTGGCACTTTGCGCTGACGCAAAACCAATTACCGGGCGCTGGATGCTTTAAGGCCGCGTATCCGTCAACGCAATGGGATCGCGTCGATTGCTCCGCTCCGCCGCATCACTGGTACCCGGTTCCGCCCTCACTCCGCCGGGGGTTGGGGCAAGTTGTCGGTGGCGGCCTCGATTATACGGCTGACACGGACCCAAATCTCATCTCCAAGGCCATCGGCGCGTTTCCTAAGGTCGAAGGCGTAAAAAGGGTGCGCAGTGTAGGCTGCTGTGGCGTGCAGGGTCTAAACAGCTATACGCTGCAGCTGAACTCGGACTTCTTCCCGACGTCCGCGTGCGGCAGCATTCCATATTGCGGTGGCTGGGAACAGTTCGTCTTCGAAAATCCGTCGCGTTCAAGGCGAGGCTTCCTCTTCATCGAGGATTGGCTCGTTCCAATGCCGATCGGAAGAGGAAGCTTGAGCGGCTGCCCTCCCAGCGCAGGTTGGATCTACGTTGAAATTGGATGTTATCAGAATTCCCAGGCCGTTAGAATTCCTAACGTCTCCATCAAGGATCTCGGCCAATTGATCGAAACCGGCCGTGCGGCCTTGAGCGGCGATAGCATCTATCTTTCCGTGGGCACCACGGAATACGGCATGCGGAAGATTCAAAGCGACGGCATCGTCGATCTCGCTGCCAACTGGGACGGCGCCGAGTTCAACATTTTCGGTGACGCCGGCGGCGACGTCGCGAACTTCAATCCGGGGTCGAGGATCACCGTGAGCCTGCAGACGGACATCGGACTCAAAACGAAACCGACGTGCCTGCCCGACAGCGGAACCACTGGTGAAACGAACAACCTCTTTTTCGTAAAAGCTCCCAAGAATCCGCCGCAGTTACCGTATCCCTCAATCGAGTTCACTATGAGCAGCACTAGCGGCAGTCCATCGTGCGACGCGGTGAAAGGCACTTAGTCGAGAGCCCCACATCGTCATAGCGCAACCCCTAGAAGCCGACGTCCCCGGGCGTCGGCTTCTTCGCTTCGCTCCGCCGCTGCTTGACGCGCTTCTCCAAAACTGTCCTCTTGGCAACGGACCAGCGCGGCATGCCCCGGCCGGACCGGCATGACGGGAGGGGCTGTGACATTGGAGCCTACGAGAGCCAATAGGCACTACTTTCCCGCGCTCACTAATTTCAGCTCGTTTAGCGAATCGCGCATGATGATCGCAAGGCTGCGGTCGCCTTTCTCGTTGATCCAACGGCCGAATGCGACTCGGAAAACGGTGACGCCCATCTCCGCGGCGAGGCTCGCTGCCATATCGCCGGCGCCGCGCCGACGCAATCCGTCCGCTAGCGCGGACGCGAGCGACGCCAACTTGATGCGCTCTCGCTCCTGCAGCTCCGCGCTCTCGGCAATCACCGCCTGCCGCTTGCGAGCAAAGTCTTTACGTTCTTCAAAGAGGTCGGCTGCCGCCTCGACGGCCGCGCCGACCGAGTCGATCGGAGAGAGCGCTCTTGGCGCGTTGTCCAGTGCGCTAACGAGCAGCTGCCGTAGCGCATCGCCGCCGGAGAACAAAACCTCGCGCTTGTCGGCAAAATAGCGAAAGAACGTTCGCTCGGTAAGTCCGGCGCGCTCGGCAATTTCAGCAACGGTAGTTTGGGCAAAACCGTGCTCTCTATAAAGCGCGAGCGCTGCCCTCTCGAGGCGCGACCGCGCGTCCGGCTTCCATCGACCCATGGACATAGTATAACATGAGTGATGACAGTGGTTGACATAGATGGTATACTATCCGATGACAGCAACTGACATCGATCCAAGCGAGGGATTCTTCATGCGAGTCTTCGTCACCGGCGCCACAGGCTTCATCGGCTCAGCCGTCGTCCAAGAGTTCATCCGCGCGGGGCACCGCGTCCTCGGGCTCGCGCGTTCCGGAGCTGCGGCAGCGTCGCTTGTCGCGGCGGGCGCCGAAGTGCACCGCGGCTCGCTCGACGACCTCGAGAGTTTACGCAGCGGAGCGGCTGGGTCGGATGGCGTCGTTCACACCGCCTTCATCCACGATTTCGCGAATTACGGAGCCGCGGCCGCCGCGGACGCGCGGGCGATCGAGGTGCTCGGCGAAACGCTCGCCGGGTCCGAGCGGCCTTTAGTCGTCACCTCGGGCACGGCAACTCGTCGCGCCGGGACGTGTGGCGACGGAAGACGACCAACCCGATCCGGCATTAGCCGCAAATTGGCCCCGCAAATCCGAAGAAACGGCGCTGGCTATGGTCGCCCGCGGAGTTTGCGCCTCAGTCGTTCGGCTTCCACCTTCCGTGCACGGCGACGGCGACCACGGATTCGTTCCACTCCTCATCGGCATCGCACGTGAAAAGGGTGTCTCGCCCTACGTCGCCGACGGGCTCAACCGTTGGGCAGCAGTACATAGGCTCGACGCCGCGCGCCTCTTCCGACTCGCGGTCGAACAGCGTTCCTCAGGCGCGCGCTATCACGGAGTCGCCGACGAGGGCGTGCCCTTTCGAGAGATCGCCGGCATCATAGGACGCCACCTAAACGTCCCGGTGGTGCCGAAATCGAGCGAAGAGGCCTCCGATCACTTCGGATTCCTCGCGCTTTTCGCCGCGCTGGACGTCCCCGCGTCGAGTGCGTCGACGCAGCAGCGGCTGGGATGGCGCCCGAATCAGCCGGGACTGCTCGCGGATCTTGACCGCGGGCACTACTTCGAGAAAGCGGCGGTTGCGTAGCATGAAAACACTCCCCGGCGGAACGTTCACGATGGCAAACGACCTAACGGTCACGCGCGTGGGTTACGGCGCTATGCAGCTAGCCGGGCCGCACGTTTTCGGGCCGCCCGCCGATCGCGCGGCTGCCGTTGCAGTATTGCGTGAAGCGATCGAGCTTGGCATCACGCACATCGATACGAGCGATTATTATGGTCCTCACGTCACGAACCAGATCATCAAGGAAGCGTTGTACCCATACCCGGACAACCTGCACATCGTTACTAAAGTGGGCGCGCGCCGCGATGCGACAGGCGGCTGGCCCCAGGCGTTAACACCCCAAGAGTTGCGTCGAGCCGTCGACGACAACCTCAAGAATCTCAGCCTCGACGCGCTCGATGTCGTCAATCTGCGCGTCGGCGGGTTCAGCAGTCCCGGCCCCGGCTCCATTGCAGAACCGTTTAGCGTGCTCGCGCAGTTGCAGCAGGAAGGTTCGATCAAACACCTCGGTGTCAGCAACGTCTCGGCCGAGCAGATTGCCGAAGCACGGTCTATCGCCCCCATCGTCTGCGTGCAAAACTTCTACAACATCGCGCATCGCGTCGACGATGCATTAATCGACACTCTTGCAGCGCAGGGAGTCGCCTACGTTCCCTTCTTCCCGCTCGGCGGTTTCACGCCGCTGCAATCCGACACCCTAAACTCGATCGCTCGCCGACTGGACGCAACCCCCATGAGCGTTGCGCTCGCGTGGCTCTTGCAGCGCTCGCCCAATATTCTTCTGATCCCAGGCACTTCATCAGTTGCGCATCTGCGCGAGAACGTATCCGGTGCCGCGCTCGACCTGCCGGAGGATGCGCTCGGCGTACTTAACGCATTGTCACCCGTTTAGTCGAGCAACGTACCATCTGTCCGCGGGCCTAGGCCCGCTTTGCAGGCGACGGCAAGGCGAGGGTGTAGACTCAGTTCATGGCAAGACATAACGTTCCGTGGGCGGAGCTCAAGCTCGGCGACCGCGTACGGATTCCCGCAGAGGACCTTGAGGGGCGCGTCGTCGGCGTGCATCCGCACAAAGTCGAGGTCGAAGTGCTCGTCGACGGCAACAACGAGCGCCGTCACTACGCCTACGAATCCGTCGTACGCGTTCCGACTCTGGATGAGGCGTCGAAGTACGTGGACCATTGAGCGGGTAGACATGAACCCGACGCGGATCTTAAGGCTCGAGGCCCTCTTGCTCTTGGCGGGCCTTTTCGTTCTGTACTGGTGGCTGCACGCCAGCTGGATTCTCTTCGTCGCATTGATCCTCGCGCCCGACACCGCAATGCTCGGATATCTTCGCGACACCCGAATCGGGGCGCTGTGTTACAACGCCTTTCACAGCTACGTGGGACCGGTGCTGTTGGGGGCCGCTGCAGTCTTCTCGCGTCCGCTGCTGCCGTTCGCCGTCATCTGGGCGGCGCACATTGCGATGGACCGCGCCTTGGGCTATGGGCTCAAGTACGATGACTCCTTTCAACACACGCATCTCGGGACGATCGGCCGCTCCGCCACTCGAACATAGCCGCAGCGAATACGTAAAAGCTCGCTTGGTTTACATCGAATTGAGCCCAAGTTATACTTTGTGATCCAAGCCGTGCTCATCGCCTCCATCGTATTTACGTTCGCTGCCCAAGACGCCGACAAAGCGGAGACGATGTTTCGCGAGCTGCGCGACGCCTCGGCCCAGGAACCCGGGGTCGTCCGGTTCGAGGTCGGTCGCAGCCAAGAAAAGCCCAACGTCTTTGCCCTGTGGGAAGTTTATCGCGATCGAGAAGCCTTGGAGGCTCACCAAGGCACGAAACATTTCCAGCGACTCGTCGTTGACGGCATCCGCCCTCTGGCGCGGCAGCGCAATATCGAGACCGTGATCCCGATCTCGTGAACGGCCTCCAAGGACAGACCGTCGTCGTTATCGGCGGCAGTTCCGGGATTGGAAAGGCTCGAGAGCGTCGCGCTCGAGCTGCAGGCGCGTCAAACGGCCGTCTTCGATGCGGCCGATTTAAGCCGGCTCGAGCAGTTTTTCAAAGACTTGCCCAGCGCCGTCGATCACGTCATGCTGACGGCCGGAGGGCCCGCGTACATGCCGTTGTCCTCGATGAACCTGGACGACGCTCGACGGCATCTCGATGAACGGTTGTCGGTAATGCTCGGCATCGCGCTGTTTTCACGCGGGAAAATACGACCTGGTGGATCGCTGCTTTTCGCCGCAAATCTGGCCGTCGAGCTCGCCCCTACGCGCGTCAACGTCATCGCACCGGGCTTCGTCGACACTCCGCTTTCAGCGACGCTGCTTGGCGACCAAATCGATGCGAGGCGCGAACAATTGCGTGAAACGCTGCCGATCGGGCGCGTCGTGGGGGCGGCCGACGTCGCTGCGCTGGCCATCCAGGCGATGAGCAACGGCGCGATCACGGGCGCAACACTCGACGTCGACGGCGGCCAGCAGCTCGCACAATGAGATTCCGAACTAGTTGAAAATAGCGGAAGGCTATGACGTCGTAAGCGCGTAGCCTGGCGTAGCGATGGAACAGCGGTTTGCCGCCCCCGAAGTCCGTCCACTGCCGCAGACCGGCTGGCGCGGGATTGCGATCGGTACGGCGGCGGCGTTCATCATGGTCGTCGACGGTACGGCGGCAAATACCATCAACGCCGGGCTGCCGTACTTGGAAGGCAGGTCGGCGGCGACTCCCGACGAGGCGTCGTGGATTCTCACCGCGTTTAACTCGGCCTATTACTCGACGATACTCTTTAGTCCGTGGCTTTACGCGCGCTTCGGCCGCAAGCCGCTCTTAATGACCGGACTGCTCGGCTTCGCCGCGATGTCGCTGCTCCTGGTTGCGGCACGGCCCCTCGACCTGGTCGTTGTCTTGCGTTTCCTCCAGGGGCTCTGCCTCGGTTGCATCTTCGTTCCCGCCGCCGCACTGCTCTTCACCTCGTTGCCGCTGAGGCTGCTCCCGCTGGCGCCGCCGCTCTTTGCGGCGATCGTCCTCGGCTCGGCCACCATGGGGAGCTTCATCGGCGGCTACTTGAGCGAAAGCTACGGAGGTGCAGCCGTCTACGTTCCGGGCGCTATCGCCACGTTGGCGTGCGCGATACTCCTATACCGAGCGGCGCCAAGCGTCGACAAGCCGCAGCCGGAACTGCGTCCTGACATCACGGGGCTAGTTTTCGCGCTCGTGTGTTTCGGCGCGCTGCAGTACCTGGCAAACGAGGGAGAACGGCGCAATTGGTTCGACGACGGCACGGTCACCGTCGCGCTCGGTCTGCTGGTTGTGGCTGCCTGTGCATTTGTGATTTGGGAGCTGTATTTCACCCAGACTCCGCTCATCAACTTGCGGCTGCTCGCCCAGAAGCGTAATCTTGCGGTCGGCGCCGTGATGAACCTGATTCTCGGCGTGGTAGGATATTCGGTGCTCAATTTCGTCGTGTATCTCGAGACGATCACCTCTGCAACCGCCACGCTCGCCGGCGCAATGATTCTGCTGCGGCTTACGACCTACATCGTGGGAATCGTCGTGGCATTCGCGTTGGTGAGGCAACACATCCTCAGCGTCCGCGCCGTGATCGTCATCGCCGCGCTAGGAAGCGCACTCGCCTTCTTGAGTTTCGCGGCGAATATGACACCGACGGCGGAGGCCGGAAACTTCATTGTGATCTCGCTGCTCTTCGGTCTGTTCTTTTCCGCGCTCAATCAGCCCGTACCGGCCATCGTGCTCGGCACCCTTGGATTGAACGATCTCGCGGCAGGCCTGTCGTTGTACAAGCTGTCGGCCCCAATCGGCCTCTCGATCGGCACCGGCGTCTTTCAGACCCTGCTCGACCATCGCGCCGCGTCGCACGGCGCCGATCTGGCCGGCTTCGTCACGCCGGCGAACGTTCCGATCGCGCAGTACCTCTCCGGCGGTGGAAGCGTCGGTAGCTTGGCTTCGCTCGTCAGCGGTCAGGCTCAAACGCTCGCGTTTGACGACGTAATGCGTGCTTTCGCGGTCTGCGTGCTTCTCGCAATTCCTCTGATCTTCGTTGCCGATACCCGCCCCGCACCTGCCAAATGACGTTCTTTAAGAGAGTTCTCGTCGCGGTCGACGATTCGACTCCCTCGCAATACGCGATTGACGCGAGCCTTAGAGTCGGACGCGCAGATGGTGCCGCGCTGGTCTTTGCGGTCGTTCTAGATCCTTGTCTGTTATCGGAAGACTGCAGCTTCGCTTCGATACGACAGCTCGCTGAAGAGACTGCCTCAAGGATCCTACACGAAGCCTGCACTCGTGCCGAGCAGATCGGAATCGAAGCGACCTCGCAGGTGTTTTTTGACGATCCCGTTCACGGGATCATCGCTTTGGCGGCGTCCGGCGATACTGGGCTCATCGTTATGGGAACGCACACGCGTTCCGGTATCACTCGCGCGCTCAATCGCAGCATCGCGGAAGCGGTGCTCCGCCAAACGACGACGCCGCTTTGCGTGGTTCGCAAACAGCCTGTCGGGGAACGACATCGCCACCTGCTGGTAGCGATCGCGAACGACGATCTATCGGCGTACACGATAGAGTACGCGACGCAGGCCGCCAAGTCGCTGGGGAGCCACCTGACGTTCTGCACCGTAGCAGCAACTCGTACGGACGAGACCGAGCAGTATTTGAGGTCCGCGCAGGAACATGCCGTCGAGGCCGGCGTGCAGGCCGACTGGATCGTTGTGCCGCGCCTGGGAGATCTTTCCGGGGACATACTTCAACAGGCGCAAGTGGGCGAATGCGATGCAATCGTAATGGCGAGCCACGCCCGGGACGGCCTTTCGCGCCTCATCGAGGGAAGCGTCGCTGAAACGGTTATCCGTTACAGCGATCTGCCGGTCGTCGTTCTCCGCGAGAGCCGGCGCTTGGCCTGAAGGCCGGTAAACGCCGCACTTCCTACGTCATCCGTTCGGCCAGTTCGGACGTTTAGAGAGCATGAGACTTGATTTTACGGCGGCGCTGCTCGTAACGGTGCTGGCTTTCGTTGTCATCGCGTCGGCGCAATTCTTGAACGGTTTACCCAGCGCCGAACGCGGGTTGCTCTTATTCGAAAAGGCTTGCCCGATTCATAGCAATCGGCTGCCCCCACAGAGCGTCGGCCTCCTAGGCGGGGGGCGCGATTTACTCTTGAAGTCCGAGCTGTCTCATATACGTGGCGTTGTCCCAGAAGAGGTACTCTTCTACCATTACACCGCTGTCGTTCCAACGCCCAACCGTGCACATTGGAAGCCTGAAGGACTTGCCGGTCGGAGGTATTGTCTTGCCATTGCCGGCCAGAATCGGTTTGGTAAACGTACCTTCCATCACGCCGACGACGCACGTCCATTCGCCCGAACCGAACTTCACCGGATGCTGCTTGATACGGGTGTCGGGCGCGTAGACGAACAGCGCTTTCAAGTCGTCGATGTGCTGTTTGATTCCCGTCGTTGAATGGCCGTCGGGCCAATGGACGATGATGTCTTGCGCATGACTCTTCGAAAGGTCGCCCCACGCCTGATCCGAGAAAACGCGAAAATCTAGGTCGTCGAACGTGCGAATGTGCTCTGCGACTGCGTCCATGGTGTACCTCTCCGTTTCATTTTACCAACGTTCTTTCCGAGTAACAACACAGCCCCGTCCTCTAAAGTCTCGCCGATCTCGAGACGAAGCCGCCTCCGCAAGGGGGCGCTCGAGTGGTGACACCAGGAACGATATGTGCTGCGATTGCACTAGTTCGTTTCGAAGAGGCCTCGTTTTTCCGATAAGGAGCATCGCGAAATCGAACACATTATCGAGAGTGAGGAAGAGCGCGGCGAGTCGCCCGAGGAGGCGGAACGAATCGGTTACGCGACGGTCAACAAACACCGCGGCGAGCAGCTCGATAAGGAGGAAGCAGAATGAAGACTACTTGGGAACCGCACGAAAAGCATGGGAACCTTACTACACAGAGCGATTTACCGGACAGCGTTTTTGCTTTTCCAAAGCAGCGCAAGGAGCCGCTGACCGACGCGTCTCACGTTCGCAACGCGGTAGCTCGCTTCGATCAAGTCATCGGCGTCTCCGATGAAGATCGCGCCCTTGCCTTCGCCAACATTAAAAAGGCAGCACAGTATTATGGCGTCGACGTCTCCGAAGCGTCATGGCAGGAACTAGGCGCTCATCCGCAGCCCCATTAGGCGTCAGTCGCGGAGCCACCGCTCGAAGAACTTGATCTGAGCACCTCTCGAACAAGGGCGGCATTGAGGTCGTCGAGGTTGGCGACGACGCGCGACGCAAGCGATAGCGCCTCGGCTTCCGGCGGAAACGCGCGGTTCGGGATCGCGACGACCGCAATCCGCGCGGCGTACGCGGAGCGAATACCGTTGGCCGAGTCTTCGACGGCGGCAGTTTGCGAGGGATCCGCGTCGAGCAGTTCGAGGGCGAGCAGGTAAACGTCCGGCTCCGGCTTCCCGCGCGGAACTTCGTCGGCCGATACAACGACCGCGAAGAGAGAGTCCCAGCCCGTCGCCGCCAGGACGGTCTGCGCAACCTCGACCGCCGCAGACGACGCCAGCCCGAGCGTAAACTCGCTCGCAAGCCGACGGAGCGCCGCGTCCGCGCCAGGGAGAACCGGCGGAGTCTTGAGCCGCCCGGCGACCGACTCGACGACGCGCTTGGCAATCTCAGACGGCGCCGGCGCCGCGCCGAGTTCGTCGTGCATGTAACGCGCCCACTCATCGGTTCGCATGCCGATCATCGCGGCCGCTGCGTCAGGTTTCCAGCGGCCGCCATTCGCAACCACGAACTCGTGCCGTACGTCGCGCCAAATCTGCTCGCTTTCGATCAGCGTTCCGTCGAGATCGAACACGACGCACTCCTTCACAAGGCTGCCAGCGCGCGCTCAACCTCGTCCGGATCAGGCAACGTCTTCCACTGGAAGAGCTCGGCGTTGTCTTCGATGACGCCGTCGACCGGAAGGGGGAGATCAACGGGAAACTCTGGATGGAGCTGTTGCAAGGCGTCGATGACTTGCAACTCGCCGACCCACAGCTGCGAGAGCTCCGTCCAACGGGCGGAAGTTCGGTCTCGACGGTACGCTTCCAGAGCCAGCCTGACGTCGTTGGGTATCATCGTTTTTCTCCCTTTAAGTGCGCTATCGGGGTAAACCATCGCGACTGCGGCGCGGATGCACCGGTGCGAAGAGTGTTCGGTCGCTTAGCCCGTGCTATGATGAGTCGATCATGGAGCGCGTGATCAACATCTGGGCCGACGTTATTTGACCGTTTTGCTACCTCGGCTCAGTTTGGGCCGAAGAAGCGGCGCGAGAACTGGGCGCTAAGCTGCGTTGGCTTCCCTTCGAGATTCATCCGGACACGCCGCCCGAAGGAGCACCGAAGCCGATTCCGCCGCAGGAGTGGCCCCGAGCTCGCGCGAGGCTCGAGCGTCTGGCGCGAGAGGTCGGGCTTCCAATCGACCCGCCGCAACGTAACGTAAACTCGCGTTTCGCGCTAGAGACAGCCGAGCTCGTGCGAGCCACGAGGGGCGACGATGCTGCGGGCGTCTTTTATCACGACGCTTCGCGCGAGTTCTTCACCCAACACGCCGATGTCTCGAAACTCGAGGTCATCGCCCCGATCGCCGGACGCTTCGGCGTCTCGGCTTCAGAGGTCGGGGCTGCGTGGCGCGAGCGACGGTTCTCTCACGCCGTTGACGCCTCTATCCAAGAGGCCCACAAGGCCGGCGTCACCGGGGTCCCGGCCATAGGATGGCCGCATCGGCGCGCAATCGTCGGAATGATGCGACCCGAGGATCTCGTAGGATACCTGCGCTAGGCATAACGCCGCGCCAGCGCCTCGATCTCGCCGAGCAATATCGCCGACAAATCAGCATCTTCCGTAGCAACGACTCGATCGGCGATCTCCTTATGCCGCTCCTTCAGGTATTCAACGAAGTAGCGCATCGCGCTGCTCTTGCCCGTCGCGTCGCCGAGGATGAGAATCGAGGCCGCATTTTTTAGCCGTGCCGCGACGCGCTCGTAGAACTCGTCGGCCTCGGGGGTACGCTGTCCCGAGTAGTCGGCTTCCTTTCGGTGCTCGAGGTGGCGACGAAACCCGTGCGGATCGAGCGGTTCGAGATGTCCGCCCTCAACGAGGCCGCCCGCCGTCGGCGCGGGATCGAAGAAACGGGCGCGGTGGTGGTCGAGGAGGAGCACCGTCATCCGAAGCTCATTCTTGAAGGCGTTCTGAGAACCCCGGGCGATGGGGATCAGTTCTCGGGCGGAATGCGCGCGTCGTTTTCGATCAAACCCTCGGATCGAAGATCCGACCAAAATTCGGCCGGAATCCGCGTCTCGAGCGACGTGTAGTCCGCGAGCACTTGCTGAGGATCTGAGCAGCCGACGACCAGCGCCACGGCGACGTCCGGCGCGCTCGAGAACCGCAGTGCGGCGGTACGGAGGTCCACGCCGTACCGCGCCGCGACGGCGCGCAGGCGGTCGCGTTTCTCGATCGCCCAGGCGGGAATCTTGTAATTGTCCCTGCCGTAGTTGTAGCGCGCGCTCCCGCTGATGAAGCCCGCGTTGAGCGACGAACCGACGACGAACCTCATTCCGGAGTCGCGCGCCTTCGGAAAGACCTCGTGAAGCGCCCTCGCATGATCGATCAGCGAGTATTGTCGCGCCAAGAGGCACACGTTCGCGTCGGCGACATCCATGAGCTTAAGGATCGGTTCGGGCGAGTTGACGCCGAGTCCCCAGCCCTTGATGAGGCCCCCGTCGCGCATCTTGCTCAGCGCCGGAAACGCGCCTTTGCGCGCGATCTCGAACTGCTCTTCCCACGGTGCCGGCAGCCAAGGATTATCCGGTGAGAGATCGTGAACGAAGACGACGTCGAGCGCGTCCACTCCAATGCGCTGCAGACTGTCTTCGACCGACCTCTTGACGCCGTCGGCAGTGTAATCGTAGCGGAGGTTGTTCGGCGACGACGTGAACGGAAAGTACTCTTTCGCGTTGTTGTCGCGCGACGCCGTGAGCAACTTGCCGACCTTCGAGGATAGGACGTACTCGCTGCGTGTCTGGTTATGCAGAAAGGTGCCCAGACGCCGCTCTGCCAGTCCGAGGCCGTACCACGGAGAGGTGTCGTAGTAGCGGACTCCGGCGTTCCACGCCGCCTCGATCGTAGCGTGCGCAACTTCGTCGGTGACATATGCGAACTCGTTGCCGAACGGCACGCCCCCGAGGCCGAACGTGCGCCGCTCGAAGATTTCAGACGCGTTCATGAAAGCGCTCATTCACCGGCGTCCGGACCGGAACCAAGTAAGGACCAGCCTCCGCGCGGCACAGAACGAAATGTGGGTAAGCTGACCTTACTCAATCCCGCAGCATCGAGGAGTCCGTGATGAGAACATCTTGCGCACTCGCCGCCGCCATTTTGATGCTTGCCGCCTGTTCGGGCGGCAACGGGGGGAACAAGGTAGCCTCGGATTCCGCATTGCTGGCAGCGGGATCCGACGACGCAAATTGGATCATTCCGGGCAAGACGTATGCCGGGAATCGCGTAACGGGTCTCGACGAGATCACCCCGGCAAACGTCTCGCAGCTCAAGAAGGCGTGGATTACAGCCGTAAAGGACAACGGCGAAGAAGAGGCCTCGCCGATCGTTTGGAATGGAACGGTCTACGTCTCGACCTCGCACGACAACGTGCTCGCGCTCGACGGTAAGTCGGGCGCCCTGCAGTGGGCCTTCCCCTACAGCCCGCCGTACGAGCTGCAATATCCGGTCAACCGCGGCGTGGGCCTGAGTAACGGCCGGCTGTACCTCGTCACGCAGGATTGCCGGCTCGTGGCAATCGACGCCGCGACGGGCAAGCAGATCTTCAACGTGCCGGCCTGCCACGACACGACGAACACGTGGTATTCGATGGCCGCCTACGTCTACAAGGATAAAGTGATCGTCGGGACTTCCGGGGGCGATCTCGGCGGCAGCGGTCTGGTCAGCGCCTTTAGCGGGCAGGACGGCTCGCGGCTTTGGGATTGGCATACCGTCGCCCAACCGGGCGAACCCGGGCACGAAACGTGGCCCGGGAATTCCTACATCCACGGCGGCGCGGCGGTGTGGTCGGGGCTTTCGATCGATCAAGCGACGGACACGCTCTATGCCGCACCCGGCAACCCGGGACCGAACCTCACCGAATACGGACGCAAGGGGCTGAATCTCTACGCCGATACCGTCGTCGCGCTCGACATTTCCGGCGCGCGCCCGCGCCTCAAGTGGTATTACAAAGTCTCTCCAAACGACGTGCACGACAACGATCCGTCGATGCCGCCGGTGCTCTTTGATGGAACGGTGAGCGGTTCGCCGCGGCAGCTGTTGGCCGTCGGTGACAAGGCGGGCGATTTTGCGATCCTCGACCGCACGAACGGAAAGCCCGTCGACCGGTTAGCCGTCAGTAATCAGCAGGGCATTTTTACCACGGTTCCGACGGTAGCCGGAAGCTTCGCGTGCCCGAATCACGGCGGCGGCATCGAATGGAACGGCGGCTCGTACGACCAGACGACGAATCTCTTCTTCATCCCGAGCACGCAAGAGTGCGCGATCTGGAAAATCATCGACACCGCGACCGTACCGTACGTTCCGGGACAGGCCTACACTGCGGGACCGCTGCCCAAGCGTCAGCCCGCGACCGGCGTTTTCACAGCGGTCGACGTTGCCACCGGCAAGCCGGCGTGGACGAAGCAGTTTCCGTATCCGGGTGAGGGAGGCGCGCTCGTCACGCGCAACGGCCTGGTCTTCACGACCGACACCGGCGGCGACATTTACGCCTTCGATACCAAGACCGGCAAGCTGCTCTGGCACGACGACGTGGGGTCCGCGATCGTCGCGCCGATCACCGCGTACCGTACGAGTGACGGGCACGAGTATCTCGTCGTTGAGGGGGGTGAAGGCGGCAACCAGCAGACGCCCAACCTCCCGCCTTCACACGGAGCGCGCGTCGTCGCGTACAGCTTGAACTCGGCGCAGACGATCGTCAACGACGTGACCGGGCAGCCGGCGGTCGCGGCCGCGACCGCGGGAAAGACCGAGAGCGCCTCAGGCACGGTAACGCTCCCGTATACGCCGGCGCAAGTGGCGAGCGGAGCGACGGTCTATGCGAAGTATTGCTTGTCGTGTCACGGGACGCACTTGCAAGGAGTCTCGGGTCCCGCCTTAACCGGACCGGGTTTCGCACACGCGAATCTGAACGTGGCGCAGATCTACGGCATCGTCGCGCAGCAGATGCCGCTCACGGCGCCAGGATCGCTTTCGAAGGCCAACTACGCGGCCGTCATGGCCTACGTCCTCTCCTACGATTGCGTGAAATCGGCGGGCGGCGGCACGCCGTTTCCGACTACTGTGACCCCGCAGCTTTCAACGGTAAAACCGACGGACCAGACGTGTCCAGCGCATCAATAGGGGGCCCGCGCACGAGTCATCAGCCGGCGCCTCCGATTATAATTCCAGTCAAGAAGACGAGCACGCCGCCAACCACGACCTGAAAGGCGGCGCGCAACAGCGGCGTGTCCATGTAACGATTGCGGATCCACGAGATCGCGGCTAGCTCAACCGCGACGACGAGGACTGCGATGAGCAGCGCGGTGCGAAACTCCGGGATGATGAACGGCATCGTGTGGCCCAGTCCGCCGAGCGTCGTCATCGCCCCGGTTACGATGCCGCGCAACACCGGACTGCCGCGTCCCGTGAGGCTGCCGTCGTCGCTCGCAGCCTCCGCGAACGCCATCGAGATGCCCGCGCCGATCGACGCCGCCAGTCCGACCACGAAGGCATCGTGCGACTGCCGCGTCGCGAAGGCTGCGGCGAAAATCGGCGCGAGCGTCGAGACCGAGCCGTCCATGAGCCCGGCCAGGCCCGGCTGTACGATCTGCAAGACGAAGAGCCTGCGCTGCGTCTCGTCCTCGGCTTCGCGCTCTTTCGGCGCCACGTGTTCGTCGAGCAGGCTTTCCGCTTTGGATTCGTGCCGGCGCTCTTCGGCAGCCAGATCGTCGAAGAGCTGGCGCAGCGAGGCATCTTTGCTGTGCCGCGCGGCGTTGCGGTAGAACCGCCGGCTCTCCATTTCCATACCTTCCACTTGTTGGCGGATCTTATCGAGGGCGAAGGGACGGAAGAGCCAGACCGACTGGCGTTTCATGAATCCGCGCACGTCGGTGCGGCGGATCAGCGGAATGAAGTCGCCGAACTTTTGGCGGTAGAGCTCGATGAGGCGCTGTCGATGCCCGCTTTCCTCCTCGGACATCGCGGCAAAGACCGCCGCGGTTGCGGGGTAGTTAGGCTCGAGATAGTGCGCGTAGTTGTCGTAGGTGCGCTCGTCCTCTTCTTCCAGCGATATCGCCAGCGCGAGCACCTCCCGCTCGTTGAGCTCCGAGAAATTCCTCACGCTAGCTCGGCGGCCTCGAGCGCAAGCGCAAGTGCGATGTAGTCGCGGTCGCCCAGCCCCTTCGCCGCTCCCGCTTCGAACTGCGGCAGCACGTTTTCCATTATCGGGACGGCGACGTGCTCGCGCTGCGCCGCATCTCGCGCGAGCCGAAGATCTTTGAGGAGCGCGTTGAGCGAAAACCGAGGTGCGGTGTCGCGGTCAACTATCTGTTGCGTTTTGCCGGTGGCCACGCGTCCTAACGCGAGCGAGATGATGTCGATAGCGAGTCGGCGATCCACTCCCGCGCTTTCGCAGAACCCGAGTAGTTCGCCCCACGTCGCGGCCCCGATGCCGAGGATCGTGTTGCTCGTGAGCTTCAAGTAGGCGCTGGCGGTGGGTGAGCCCGTGTAGGTCACGGTGCTCCCCATCGCCGCGAGGAGATCGCGTGCCTGGTCGAAGGCGGCCTGCTCGCCTCCGGGCAGGATGGTCAAGGTACCCTGTCGAGCCGCGTCCACGCTGCCGATAACGGGCGCGGCCAGAAAGCCGATCTCCCGTTCGGACGCCGCCTTCGCGAGCGTTTCGTACATTTGCGGAGAGAGGGTCGACGTCTCGATCACGACGTTGTCTTTGCGGGCGGACGGAATCACTCGCCCGAGGCTCACCTCGCGTGCGACGTTATCGTCCCAGAGCATGACGATGACGTCGTCGACAGCTCCGACGAGCGCTTCAGGCGACTCGCGCGCCGCCGCGCCGGCGGCCACGAGTTCCTGAATCGGCCCAGACGATCGGTCCCAGACAGAGACGTCGTAGCCGCGTGCGAGCAGATTCCGCGCTATCGCGCTACCCATCTTACCGAGACCAATAACTCCAACTCGTTTCATGTCATCGTTGTCCTTCGGGATGGTACCCGGCAGTCACGCGATCTACGTGTCCAATCCGAGCGCTGTAGCGAGATGCATCGAGGCCGCGGCGGATGCAGAGTTAGCAGTTCACTAGCGATACACGACTTCGGTCATCATGCCGTCCAGCTCGTGCACCGCGTTGTGACAATGCAGCAGCCAGCGCCCCGCCGGTGAGTTCGCGGTAAAACGCCAGGTCAGCGTGCCGCCGTTTCCGCGCACCAGCGCCGTGTCTTTGGCGAGCGGACGCGCCAGCGTCTTGCCCTCCACCTCGATCACGTCGACGACGTGGCCGTGCAGGTGCATCGGATGGTCCATGCCGGTCTTGTTGGTGAAGCGGACCGCTACGACGTCGTTGCGCGCCACGTAGACCTTCGGCGTCTTCGGATAGACGGCGCCGTTGATCGTCCACTGGTCGCTTCCGTACGCGCCCCCGCCCAGAGTAAAGTCGTGGGCAGGGACGCCGCTATCGGGGGCGCTGGATGTCATGCCGCCCGCCGCTTCGTACGTGAAATACTCGATGCCCGCAACGCTTGCAGGCAAGCCGAGCGGCGACGCGCGTTCGAATCCGGGCGTGTGCACGACTACTGCCTGCTCGTACGCGAGCGGACCGGTCGACAAGCCTTGCAGCAGCCACGCGCCCGGCTCGGTCACCTCAAACCACGCGTCGTAACGTTCCGCTACGCCGACGCGCAGTGCGTCGACCGTCAGCGGCTGCGCCAGAGGATTGCCGTCGGAATGAGTGACGGTCAGGCGGTGGCCCGCGAGGCGGATGTAGCGCGTCTGCGTGAGGTTCGCATTGAGGATGCGTAAGCGAACGCGCTGCCCGACCTGCACGCGCAGCGGAGTGGTCGACGGGTAGCTTGCGCCGTTGATGCAGTGCGCCTCGTAAGCGACCTCGTCGCCCATCCGGTCGTTCGGCGCCATGTCCATCAGCTCGGGTGAGCCGAGCGGATCCCCCATGCCCGCGCCGCTCGTTCCGTGCATCGCGGCCACGATCGTCGACAGGCGCGGCACGTCGTGAAACACCAGCGCGAACTCGGCGTCGGCGCGCGGCTCATTCGGATCCTCGACGATGAAGAGACCGAACATGCCGCGCTCCAACCCGCGACCGACGTGATCGTGATACCAGCGCGTGCCGGGCGGTCCCGGCACAAACTCGTAGACGAACGACCCGCCGTCGGGCACCGCCGGCTGCGTTACGTTCTCCGCGCCGTCCATGGCGTTGGGGAGGATCATGCCATGCCAGTGCACGGTCGCGCCGTAGCCGCTGCGATTGACGAGGGTTGCGCGAAGGCGCTGACCGTGGACGACGCGCAGCACCGGGCCCGGGATTGTTCCGTTGAAGGCAATGCCGCCGAAATCCAGTCCCGGCACCGGCGAGAAACGCAGCGGAGCAGCGGTCAGCGTGACCTCGACGACGTCGTCAGCCCGCGCCGCATCGCGCAGCGGCGGCAACACGGCCACCGCCATCGTTCCGGCGGCAGCACCAATGAATGCCCCGCGCCGCATTACGAACCGACGTTGAGCGGTACGCTCATCGTGTTGCCGTCGTACTCGATCTGCACCGCCCAGGGTCCGCCCATCGAAAAACGGACGCGTCCGGTGAAAACGTGCGGATCGGTCGCCGACGGATGCAGCGTCACCGTCGGCGTGCTCGCCGGTCCTTTGGCCATCTGCATGACGGGTTGAGCTCTGACGGCCCGCGGCGGCGTGCCGGAGAACGTGACCGCAATAGTCGCTTCCTCGGTGGGTACGGACGGCTTGAACACGACGACGGGGCGCCGCCGCACGCCGGCGCTGCCATCGAGACCCGAGATGTAAGCGACGATGCCGGCGATCTGCGTATCGGTAAAGCCGTTGTTGGGCATCGGCGCGGTTGGGTTCTTGATATGGGACGCGATCTGCGCGGCAGACAGCCGGTGCTCAATGCCGTAGAGCGCCGGTCCGAGCCCGCCTTGGAACTGCGCGCCGTGACAGCCGGCGCACCCGTTGGCCTGCACGAGTTGCGCGCCGGCACTTGCATCGCCCGTGCTTGACGCGCTAGGCGCCAGCGCGCTCGACGTGGCGAAAACGGTTATGGCCGCAATGATTGCTCTGGCGCGCACGAGTGCCGCCCGAATTTCGGAGCGCGAGTAGGCCGCGCCTCCGTTAGTAGGGAGCCGGCGGCGCGGGCGCCACGCCCGTGACCAATCCGCTCGGAGACAGATCGGCGGTGTCGCTGTACAGGTAGGTTCCCGACGGATACGCATACACGTCCACGGACCCGTTCGCGCCGTCGCCGCAGTAGATATGCCGCTCCTGGCGATCCAGCGGACACCAGATTGACGCACCCATCATAGTGTATGTCTTCGGGGCGCTATCGTAGGGCGGGGCGAAGACGTTGATCGTCAGGTGCTCCCAGTCGCCGATTACGAGATTGTCCTTCGAATCGAATGCCGGCACGCCGGGGAGACCAAGAGTGACGCCCGCTAACTGTTTCCCCGGCATCTTGCCCTGCGCAAATTCCACCACGATGCCCTGATTGCCGCTCGTCAAATTCGAAACGAAGACGTCGCCCTTGGTGTCGCTCTCGACGCCCATCGGCACGGAGAACGACGAATCGCTCAGTGTGCGAATATGCTTGCCCGACGTCGTATACACGTTGACGGTCGGCAGACCGCTCTTGTTGTTGAGATTCATGATATAGACGTGACCGAACCCGTCGAAGGCCACGTCCGCCGGCTCGCCGGTCGGATCGGGAATCGTCAACTTTGCGGCGCCGCACTTCGGCGCGTACTCCGTCGTCGTATTGGCGCGGCCATCCGGCACCCACAGATTTCCGGCACGGTCGATGCGGATTCCGTTCGTCGAATCCGCCGGCTCGCAGACGGCCGGCGGCTGATTCTTAGGGTTATTCGCCTTGAACCAGAGGACGCTCGTCGTCCCAAACTGCGCCACCGCGATGTTGGTCGTCCGCCGGCTGTTTGCCGGGGCGGCCTTCATCCAACCCGGCCGCGCGAGATTCGGCCGAAACCAGGCAGGGTAGACCGCGGCACTTCTGCTCGGCGAAGCAGCCGTACCGATACCTGCGACCGGCTGCAGGTTCTCAGAACAAGCCGTAAGCAGACCAAGCGTCACTGCAGCGCCGGCTAGCGCAAGAGGAAAAGCTGATACACGCACGCGAGCAATCTCCTACAGAGGTGGTGTTTTCGTTTCCGATACGTTTGGCTAAGGGGCCGCATGGGTCCGCCGGCTAAAGTCTCACGTTAGTCCCATGTCAAAGCGTAAACGGGTCACGGCGCAGCTGCGCGACTTGCAATGGCGGCACCCAGGTGCTCGTCGCGACGAGTTGGGCGCGGCGCTTCCCGCCGTCGCCGATCGACTCGTCGAGGAACTCGCCGCGGAATCGGAGCAACAGCGCCGGCGCTTCACGGTTTTGCGCCGCAGTGACCTGCTGGGTCACGCGCACTCCGACATCGCCCGCGATGTCGGGTTATCGCGCAGTCAGTTCTATCGCGACCTGCACGAAGCGCGCGAACGATTCGGAGCGGCCCTCGAAGGCGCATTTAGCGTTCGAGCCGTCACGCCGGGTCTGCTGCAGCGTGGCGTCGCCGCTCGACGCGTTACCATCGAAGCGCTGCGCAACGGCGGCCACTACGACCACGCGCGCGATTCCGCTACCGAGAGCCTGCATGCCGCCGAACCCGCGGAAGCGATCGAGCTGCTGTGCCTTCGCGCGGAGCTGGAGACCGAATGCGGCGACTTTGCCGCCGCGCAGCAAACGACGATGCAAGCCCGCGCGATATTGCCGCAGATCGCCGATGACCGGCTGCGCGACCTGCTCGCCGTCACCTGCGACCTCGCCGACTTTGAATCGGCGCACTGCCGTGGAACCCCGATCGACCCTGGGCGGCGCAAAAGCCGGATCGCCGATCTGCGCCGGCACCACGCGGCCGGCGACCACGCGTATGCCTCGCCGCTCGTCAGGGCCCTCGTCGCGGAAGCGTCCCTACTCTTTGCTTGCAGTGACGAGCCAAGCGCGCTCGCGCTCATCGAGGAAGCGTCGTCGCTCGTGCGCCGCGAACCGTCCGTCGACGTGCGCGTCGCCGTCGACGTCCAGGTGCGCGCCTCGGGATTGCACGCTCTCGGCGGCGACGCGATGGCAACGGCCTTGGACGAAGCGGCACGGATCGCCGAAGCCGGAATGCGCTGGCGCGACGCGCACACGCTGCGGCTCGGATTGCAAAGCATGTCGGCGCATCTCCTAACGGTAGGGCGTCTTGACGAGGCGAGGGAGTACGCACTGCAGGCGCGCTCGCTCATCGATCTCTTCGGCAGCCCTCTCGATCGCACGATCGTTCTCTCGAATCTCGCCCGCATCGACGTCCATCGCGGAGACGGCGCTCAGGCCTTGCGTTGGGCCCGGCTCGCGCGCGACGGCGGATGCGATGCGTTTCCGATCACGCAGGCCATCGCCATCTCCGAGGCCGAGGCACTCGCCTTGATCGATCAACCCGATCGGGGCGTAGAGATGGCGCGCGTGTCAGGCGCGCGCGTCCGCGACTGGCCGCGGCTGCATGCGCGGGCCAAGCTCGCCGAAGCGATCGCGCTCGCAAAACTCGCGCCGAGCCGCGAGGCGGAGTCGTGCAGCGACGAAGCCGTAGAGCTCTCGCGTGCGGGCGGTGGTCCGCTGGTGGAGCTTCGAGCGTTGGATCTCAAAGTGAAACTGACGGGCGATGCCGCATCTCGACGCGCGTTACGAGACCTTCGAGCCAAGTTGACCTCGCCAGAAAAATACTAGGCGGATTCGGTTACTCCGTCGCGAACGGACGACGGCATGCTTTCGCGCCGCGATATGCTCCGCGCAACGGCCGGCATCGCCGCCGCTGGACTGATGCCTTCGCCGACGACCGCTGCATCCTCCGACGCGGCGCTCTTCAGGGAGCTCGACAAGCGCATCGAGGCCGCGATGCAACGCTACCACGTTCCGGGCGTCGCCGTCGCGGTTTTTTACAAGGGCCGCGAGTACGTACGCGGCTACGGCAAGACGAGCGTCGATCGTCCGGTCGGAGTCGACGGCGATACGCTCTTTCGCATCGGCTCGATCACGAAGACGTTTACGGGTACCGCCATGATGCGGCTCGTCGAGCAGGGGAAAGTAAATCTCGACGCGCCGGTCCGCTCGTATCTCCCGGGCCTCCAGCTCGCCGACGAATCGGTCGCGCGGCGCGTTACCGTGCGGCAGCTCCTCAACCACAGCGCCGGCTGGCTCGGCGACGATTACGTAACTTACGGATCTGGCGACGACGCGCTGGCAAAGTACGTCACCGGAATGCGCGCGCTGCCGCAGCTCACCCCGCTGGGCCAAATTCTCGCCTACAACAACGCCGCCGTCGATCTAGCCGGCCGCGTGATCGAGGTGGTGACGAACGCGCCATACGAGCGCGCCGTCGAGCTGCTCGTGCTGCGGCCGCTGCGCTTGAGTCACTCGGGCTTCTTCACCGAAAGCCTAACACAGTACCGCATCGCCCAGTCACACGACGTCAAGAACGGCAAACCCCTGGTCGACGCCGCGTCCTGGAACTTTCCGCGCTCGCTCAACCCGACCGGCGGCCTAATCTCCAGCGCGCGCGACCAGCTGCGCTACGCTCGATTTCATCTCGACTATCCGGTAATGCAGAAAGACCCCGGGCCGGGCGGAACGCTCAGCTTCGAAGTCGACGGCGTGTGCGTCACGTGGTGGCAGCGGCGCACGGCTGAGGGCGTCCCCGTATTTGCGCACATGGGGTCGTGGGGCGGGCAAAACGCGGACCTCTTGCTCGTTCCGGCGCGCGGGTTTGCGATGTCTATCTTGACCAACTCCACCACGGGCCCGATGGTCATCGCAGATATCGATCGCTCGGGTTGGGCGTTGAGCCGGTTCGCCGGACTGCATAACCCGCCGGCGGTTCCGAAGGCGTTATCGCCGAGCGCGCTCGCGCCGTACGAAGGACGCTACGAGGGCTGGATCGTACCGCCCGACGGGTCCCCAGAGAAGCCCGAAAAGCTCGCCGTCGAATTGCGCAGGGAGGACGGGGGCCTGCGCGCCGCCGGCGACCTCGAGATATCGCTGGCGTTCTACCGGAACGATTACGTCGTGACGACGGACGCGCAAGGTTTATCCAAGCGCAGCGATTTCGTGCGCGGTGCGGACGGACGCGTCGCCTGGTACCGCGATAACGGCCGAATCTTCAAGCGCGTAGGCTAGCTCTTCTTCGGGCAGAGCGTCGTGCGCGGCGTCGAGGATGGATCGTCGAGAAAGTGCCACTCCGCTTCGAACGCGCAGTGCGAGAGCAGCCAGCTCTGATGCCCGTCGACGTCGGCGATGAGCAGGCGCGCCCGCGGAATCTGCAGCCACACGTTGACCGCACTCGCCAGCGGTGTGGCCGGATCGTAGATCGGGTTTGCGACCATCACGTTGGGGTGCGGGCCGACGTCGAGCTTGTGCGGCGGATTGATCGCCGGCCACGGCCATCCCGCGCAGTCCGGTACGCCGAGCGAGGCGTGCGCGATGGGGTACGGATCCCAGAACTTCCAGACGAAGCGCGGCGCTTCGGCGGCCAGCGCGCCGGCGGTCGGCAGTAGCGCGTTGTAGTCATTCTGCGGTCCGTAGTCGGCGCAGAAGACTCCGGGAAAAAGCCCGTTCTTGCCGGCGCGAAGGCTCCGATCTTGCGACGCGCTCTCCATGGCCGCAGCCCCGGTCTGCGTCAGAGATTTGAGCATCGCGGTATCGCCGCGGCTGAGCTGTCCCATCATCTTCGCGATGACCGGCCAGCCGAAATCGGGGTCGCGGCCGGCGGCCAAAAACTGCGCCACGAGCACCCGCGTTTCCGGCCTCTTCGCCGTGATGGAGTCGTAGACGGCGCCGGCGTTTTGGCCGTGCAGCGCGCAGGAGGAATCGCTGTTGCACCAGCGTTCGAAGCGATCGAACGAGTCGCCGACCGACGCGACGTTGCGCGCCGATAGCGCCGCCAAGTCGATGCTGTGATCGACGACCGCATCGATCACCATCGCCTTTACGCGATCGGGGTAGCGCTCGAGATACGCTGCTCCGTAAGCCGAGCCATAGGATCCGCCGTACGCAATCAGACCCTGATGAGGTGCGAGGGCGAGGCGCATTTGCTCGACGTCCGCCGCGGTATCCATGGCCGACAGGTGCCGGAAGAGCTCGCCCGTCAATGCGACGCAGCTCTTGAAGAGCGCCGCATTCGCGTCGGCGATCGCCTTGAACTCGTCTGCCGTCGGCGGTTGGCCGGACGGCGGCCTCGGCGACGGAACGGCGTCCGGAGCGCAGCGGATCGGATTGCTCTCACCGATGCCGCGCGGATCGAAGGTCACGACGTCGTACTCCCGCCGAAGCTCGTCCACATGGTGCTCCTTGCGCAGATAGCCGGCGAGAATTGACGCGATGCCGGCGCCGGGGCCGCCGGGGAGAAAGATCAGCACGCCCTTCTTGCGGCCGGGATCGAGCGCCGGCACGCGCGCGATGCGTAGCGCGAACTTCGGGCCCTGCGGATTCGCGGGATCGACCGGCACGCCCAAACCGGCGCACTGCGTGTTCGGAACGTCGTCACACGTGGCCCAGTGCAGCTTTGCCGGCGCCTGTTGAGCCGCCGCCGTTTGACTGGCAGTGGTTTGCGTTCCACTCGAGCATGCCGACAAAACAACGAGAACGGCGGCAACTTCAAACGCGAGCTGCCTCAGTAAACGGCCGGGTTTGTGCATCACGGCCGACGTTCTTCTAGCGTCGGCCGTGAGCCTCTCCCGATCGATGCGCTTTAGGCGCTTCGGACGGACCGGAACGTAGCGCGAACGTCTTCGGAGAAGAGTTGCGGCTGCTCCCAGGCGGCGAAATGGCCGCCGACGTCGTGTTTCTTGTAATAGACCAGCTTGGGATAGGCCTTCTCCGACCAGCTCCGCGGCGCCGTATAGAGCTCGTGCGGAAAGGCGCTGACGCCGACCGGAATGGTGACGCCCTTCACGTCGAAGAAGTCGAGCTTATTCTCCCAGTACAAGCGCGCCGATGAGATGCCCGTCTTCGTCAACCAGTACATCGTGATGTTGTCGAGCACGTCGTCACGCGAAAGGCCGCCGGGATGCCCCGCAAAGGCCGGCGCGATCATCTCGTAACTGTCCTTGTCGTGATCGAGAATCCAGGCTGCGAGACCGATCGGCGAATCCATCAGTCCGTAGAGGGTCTGCGGGCGATTGCTCATCTCGACGGCATAGCCGAGATGATGACCATAGAAATCTTTCAGCTGCTCGAACGCGTTCAGCTCGTCGCCGGAGAGGCCCGCCGGCGCGGGCTGGCCCGATTTGGCGGCCGCTAGGATGTCGGCGGGAACGGTGCCCGGCATATTGCTGTGAATGGCCTGCACCTGCGCCGGCGCGAGCAACGCGATCTCCTGCGTAACGGAAGCGCCCCAGTCGCCGCCTTGCGCCACGAACTTCGAATAGCCAAGCCGTTCCATCAGCACGACCCACGCCTTTGCGACGCGCACCGGGTCCCATCCAAGGGTCGCCGGCTCAGGCGAATACCCGTAGCCTGGTATCGACGGAATCACCAAATGGAACGCATCCGATGCGCTCGCACCGTGCGCCGTGGGATCGGTGAGCAGGCCGATGATCTTCGTCTGCTCGATGTAAGAGCCGGGCCACCCGTGCGTGACGACGAGCGGCAGCGCGTTTTCGTGCTTGGAGCGCTGGTGGATGAAATGAATGTCCTGGCCGTCGATCTCCGTCACGAACTGCGGGATCGCGTTGAGCTTTGCCTCGCACTTGCGCCAGTCGTAATCCGTCGACCAATAGGCCGCGAGCGCCTGAGTTGTGGCCAGCTGCACGCCTTGCGATTGGTCCGAAACGAGCTCCAGCGTGGGCCATCGCATGGCTTTGATGCGAGCGCGGAGCTCCACGAGCTCCGCCTCCGGAACGTTCAGCTTGGGAAACGGGCGGACGGCGGTCGTTCCACCGGCCGTGGGCTCTTGGACTTGCGTCATGGCCGTGTTCCTTTCGGTGTTGGCTTGCGTGGAGTTCGAGCGCGCGCAGCCAAGGATTGCGAGCTGTGTGGCTGCGAGACCGGCGGTGGCGGTACCGACGAAGTTGCGACGATCCAATTGCGAAAGTCCCTCAGCTCGGGTCGCGTCAGAGAGATTGGGGTCTGTATGCTAGCACACTAGCGGCCCGTTAGGGAAGGCTGGTCAGTTCTTCCCTAACGGATTCCGCTAGTACGTGCTCCGTCCCGAGCGCTTTCTCGCGGATTGCCAGGGCCCTGCGCAAGATCGACTCGGCCTCTTCGTAGCGCGCCTGGCGGCGATATAACGCTGCGAGGTCGCATAGGCATGACGCAACGTAGAGGTGATCGTCGCCGACGGCCTTTTCCAGAATCTCGAGCGCGCGCCGATGCAGGCCTTCCGCGTCGTCGTAGCGGCCCTGTTCGCGGTACACGGTCGCCAGCGCGTTGAAACCGCGCGCGACGTGCGGGTGCGCCGGGTCAAGGGCCTTCTGCCAAATCGCCAAGGCTCGCGCGTGCAGACGTTCCGCCTCGTCGTAGCGCGCCTGGTCGCGACGCAGGTTGGCGAGGCCGTGGAGGCTCAGGCCGACCTCGGGATGGTCCGGTCCGAGCGTCTTCTCTCGAATCGCCAGCGCGCGCAGGTGGAGGCTCTCAGATTGCGGATAGCGTCCGAGGTTGCGCTGCACGACGGCGAGGTTCTCAACGGTATAGGCGACGTTGGGATGATCCGGGCCGAGCCTCTTCTCTTTCAGTGCGAGCGCTCGCGCAAGTACCTTCTCCGCTTCGACGTCGTCGCGGTCGACGTAGACCCCCGCGAGATTGTTGAGGATGCGGCCGAACTCCGGGTGATCTTCGCCGAAAGCGTTCTCGAGAATCGCCAGCGTCCGCCGGTACAGGCGTTCCGCCTCGTCGAACCGGCTTTGCTCGCGGCAGATCACGGCAAGGTTGTTGAGGACGTCGGCGAGATCGGATTGATCGTGGCCCGGAGCTTCGCAGATCGTAAGGGCGCGGGCCAGCAGCGCTTCAGCTTCATCGTAGCGGTACTGATCTACATACACCTTTGCAAGGTGACTCAGGATCGGCGCGACGCCCCGGTCCGCTAGGCCGCACGCCTGCTCGCGGATTGCGAGCGCGCGCAGATACAGCTGCTCCGACGCGCTGAACTCGGCTCGCCTCCAGAGGTACAGGCCGCACTTTTCAGCGAGCCGGCTTCCCGGCAAGAACGCGCTGTCGCCGGGCAAGTTCCCCAAGGCCGCACGTGCGTGCGGCAGAAGCCGCGAGCAAGCCGGCCAGTTCTCGAACTCGACCTTCGGAAAAGCTGCATCGGCCGCGGCTACTGCGCATTCGTGCCAGGCGAGCGATTCTGCCGCGAGCGTATCGCGGGACGCGAGTTGAACGAGCCGGTGGATGGCGTAGGTGCGAGCGGTCTCCGAGAAGTCGAGCAGCGACAGCCGATTAAGCGCGCCGAGCGCCTCATCCAACTCGAAGTCGTCGGCGGGCAATTTTCCCTGGTAGCCATCCACGGGCTGCCGGAAGAGTTCGTCGGGAATCGCATCGGGCGCGAAGAGCGCCGCGAAACGCAGTACGGCCGCGGCACCCGGAGATTCGCCTTCGGCTTGCTCGATCGCCGCGTTGAAGGTCGCGAACACGGATTGCGGATACTCCGACGCTCGCGGCGCGTGCTTCAGGTGGTCGGCGACACGCTCCAGGTACCGCTCGGGCGTGACCATCCGTTGGTTACGCAGCGCCGCCGCGGCGTGCGAGAGCGCGAGGGGAAGCGCGCCGAGCGCCTCGGTGATCGCGCGCGCGGCGGAGTCGCTCACGTCGTCGCGCCCGCTCTCGCGCCGAAGATAAGCAGCCGCGGTTTCGACGTCCCACGCGTGCAGCGGAAGCGCCGTGACCTGGGGGCCCCACGACGCGTTCCGCGAGGTAACCAACGCGCGTGCCCCGTTCCGCGGCAGCCAGCTGCGCAGCAACCGCTCGTCTTCGAGATTGTCAAAGATCAGCAGCGCGGGTTTAGCGAAGCCGCTCAGTATCGATCCGATTACGCGTTGTGCAGCGGCGCGGCGATCGGCAAGCTCATCGATTCCGCGGACGAAGGCCGCCCCGAGGCGCACGAGGCCTTCGATGATGCCCTCTTCGGTCTGCGCGGCGAGCCACGCGATGACCGAATAACGTTCGCGATCGCGCCACGCGTACTCGCGCGCTATCGACGTCTTGCCGACGCCGCCCAATCCGTATACCGCGGCAATCGCTCCGTCACCGGAAAGAGCCGCGGCGATTTCGGCGAGCTCCTCTTCGCGCGCGCTAAAGCTGGGAACGGGACGGATCGCTTCGCTGTCGACGACGGTGTGGGCAGGCCGCCAGTACGGACCGCTCGGGGCGGCATCCCGCCGCTCTTCCCGCACCGCGTCGAGCACGATTTCCCGCAGTAGGGCGCGATCGTCGCGCACCGGAACGAGATCCCAATAGGCGAGCCCGGAAAGGAGGCCGAACGGCTCGCATTCGGCGACGCGCAATAAGATCAGCCGCGATTTGTTGTTAAGCGGATCGTCGGCGATCGCATTCTGGCATTCGGCCTGGCAGTGCGCGCTGCCCAAATATTCCGGCGACAGCAACGCGACGACGCGGGCGCCCCCGGCCAGCGCCGCGTGCATGCGCTCCATGAAGTTCCGGTTGGCGAAATCCCACTGCTGAAGGACGACCGTGTGACCGGCCGACTCCAAAATCTTGCCGACGACTGCGGCGAAGTCAGCATCCGCTCCCGCCCTGCTTATGAAGAGAGGCATCGCTCCAGCGCCAGCGCCACGGTGATGTAATCCTCGTCACCCACGCCCGTCGCGATAGCTTTTCCGAACTCCGCGAGCGCACAGTCCATCAACGGCGCATCCACCTGAAGTCCTTCCCTGGCGGCGCGAGCCAGAAGCAGGTCTTTGAGCAGCGCGCTCGCGGAGAAGCGCGGTTGCGTGTCATTCTCTTGCAGTTGTTGCCGCTTGGTGGCTGCGCGCTCGAGCATGTACACGAGCGTTTCGACCGCGAGAGCACGATCGACGCCGGCTCGCGCCAGAATGCCGAGCAGTTCTCCGAGCGAGTCGGCGATCACGGCCAGCACGCAGTTGCTCGCGAGCTTGAGATGGCCGCTGGCCGCGGGCGAACCGGTAAACTTGATGGTAGAACCCATCGTGCCGAGGAGTTCCCGTGCGCGCTCGAAGGCCTGCGCGCTGCCCCCCGGATAGAGCGTCAGCCCGCCCGTGCGCGCGCCGTCGACGCTGCCGATGACCGGACACGCGAGAAAGTCGACGCCGCGCCGCGCCGCCGCCTCCGCCAGCGACGCGTACATCTGCGGCGAGAGCGTGGTTGACTCGATCACGAGCTGGCCGCTGCGCGCGGCCGGAATGATCCGGCCGAGAGAGATTTCCCGCGCGACGTCGTCGTCCCAGAGTATCGCGACGACCGCATCCACGCTGGCTACCATGGATTCGACGTCATCGAACGGCGTCGCGCCCGCGACGACGAGCGGCTCCATCGGATCGCGATCGATGTTCCAAGCGGAGACCTGGTAGCCGCGATCGAGCAAGTTGCGCGCGATCGCGCTTCCCATCTTTCCCGTGCCCGCGATTCCAACGTGCATCCTCAGCGCGTCATCTACAAACCGGGGATCGCCGCGGGAGCCAAGAGCGCGATGGCCGCCAAAACACCGAGCGCCGCGCCGACCGGCGCCACGACCCGGTTCCCCGCGGGCGTCGCCTTCTCGACGAACATGATCGCCGCCAGCACGCCCATCCAGGCCAAGTGCGCGACGCCCGCCGCAAACATCACGAGCATCAGCGCCCAGCAGCAGCCGAGGCAATAGAGCGCGTGGCCGAAACCGATGCGCAGCCCGTTGAAGGCGCCGCGCCGATAGTGGCGCAGCAGATACATGGCCGGATGACGACACGCCTTGAGGCAGGCGTCCTTGAGCGGCGTAAACTGATAGACTGCGGCAAGGCCGAGCGTGGCGGCCGGTATCAGCGTCGCGTGCGCTGCAAGCCAGGGCCAAACATCGACGATGCGGTGCACCTGCATATCGCCCGTAAATGCCGCGAGCGCAAATGCCGTCCAGACGGCGAAGTAGCCGCCTAAGAAAAGGATCAGCGCGAGTGGAAAATCGGGTGCGCGCCCCGCGGTCGCCGCATACAGGCGGATGAATCCAAGCGAAGAGGGCAGCATCATTGCGGCTGTCATGAGCTGCCACGCTGCCAGCACGAGGAGCGCGGCAAACCAAAACGGCCGCCCGCTTTCATAGAGCGCGTGGTGATGAACGTGCGCCGCGTTGCCGCTCATCTCCGCCCACACGCAGACCGCCCACGCGGCGACGATCGCGCACCCGAGAACGCCGATCGTACTGAAGCGCACGTACCGGTACGCGGCGTTTGCCGCCACTACGTTATGCCTCTAGCAGAAAATCGCCCTGGATAGCGTTGCGATCCTTAAACGTCCAGACCATTCCGTGCTCGGGAATGTTGACGACGTGTTCCGAGGCTTTCGCAACGTATGCGGGCGCGCCGGGTATCGTGCTGAAGATGCTGTCGCGCAGCGTCGTGACCGCCCCGTATGCGCTGCGGTACGGGGCCATCGTCGCGCGAACTTTGTCGCCGACGACGAGCGTGCCTTCGCCGCCCCTGGTATTGTGTTCGATCGGCATCGTTTCGATCGCGACGTCCTCGGCGATTAAGCCGTTGAGGTCGGCAAGCGGTCCGCCCAAGCGGCCGTGCCAGGCGTCGAGAATCGCGGCCCGCTGTTCGTCCGTTGCTCGCGCATCCACATAGGTCACGCGCTTCCAGCTCTTCGGCGTAAGAACGTTGCCCGGAATCTTGAAGACTCCCACGTAGTTTAGCCCCGTTACGTCTACGCCGTTGATCTCGCCCTTATCGATGTGATACGCGAGGAACGAATCGCACGCGCCGCCGTCGGGATCCTCGCCGATCCAGCACCGGCAGAGCGTCCGGCACGAACATGCTTCGATTAGCGTACCTTCCAGCGTGTAGGCTTTTCCGGAAGCCTTGGGGGCAGGCTGAGTCTGGGTCATAGTATGGTCCCTCCTCGGCCGCTAGTCTTCCAGGAGGCGCCGCCGCTCCCCTTAGGTCGCTACGCCGTCACGGCCAGGTCGTACCGATCGAGGTTCATGACCTTTTCCCACGCGGCCACGAAGTCGCGGACGAAGTGATCGCCCTCGACGGCGTAGACCTCGCCAATCGCGCGGAGCTGCGAGTTCGAGCCGAAGATGAGGTCGCAGTTCGTGCCGGTCCAGGAGACGTCGCCGGTGCGCCGGTCGAGGCCCTCGTAGGTGAATCCGCGGACCGGCTGCCACTTGGTCCGCAAGTCGAGCAGGTTCACGAAGAAGTCGTTCGTCAGCGTGCCCGGGCGCTTCGTGAAGACGCCGTGCTTTGACCCTCCGGCGTTGGCGCCGAGGACCCGCAGGCCGCCGACGAGCGCCGTCATCTCGGGAGCGGTCAACGTGAGCAGCTGCGCGCGATCGACGAGCTGCTGCTCGGGCGAACGCGAGCGATTCCGGCCCAGATAATTGCGGAACCCGTCGGCGAACGGCTCCAACACGGCGAACGATTCGGGGTCGGTATTCTGCTGCGTTGCATCCGTGCGTCCCGGTGAGAATCTCACCTTGACGTCGTGACCGGCGCTCTTCGCGGCCTGTTCGATCGCCGCACCGCCGCCGAGAACGATGACGTCGGCCAGCGAGACCTTCTTGCTGCCGGAAAGCGAGGCGTTGAAGCCGGCGCAAACCTTCTCGAGCGTCTCGAGCACCTTAGCCAGCTCGGCGGGCTGATTGACGGCCCAGTCCTTCTGCGGCGCGAGGCGAATGCGCGCGCCGTTCGCGCCGCCGCGCTTGTCCGTTCCGCGGAACGTCGACGCGGCCGCCCACGCGGTCGTGACCAGCTGCGAAACCGTGAGTCCCGAAGCGAGGATCCGGCGTTTGAGTTCCTCGGCGTCGCGATCGTCGATCAGCGGATGATCGGCCGCGGGCACCGGGTCTTGCCAGATCTGCGGCTCGGCCGGTACCTCCGGACCGAGGTAGCGCGAGATCGGGCCCATGTCGCGGTGCGTCAACTTGTACCACGCCTTGGCAAATGCGTCCGCGAGCTCTTGCGGATTCTCGTGGAAGCGCTTCGAGATCGGCGCGTAGATCGGATCGACTTTCAACGAGAGGTCCGTCGTGAGCATCGTCGGCGCATGCGACTTCGACGTGTCGTGCGCGTCGGGGACGCTGCCGTTGGCCGCGCCGCCCTTCGGCTTCCACTGATACGCGCCGGCGGGACTCTTCGTCAGCTCCCACTCGTAGTTGAAGAGGTTGTCGAAATACAGGTTGCTCCAGCGCGTGGGAGTCTGGGTCCAGGCGCCCTCGAGGCCGCTCGTGATCGTGTCGTCGCCGCTGCCGGTGCCGAACGTATTGCGCCAGCCGAGGTTCTGCTCTTCGATCGGAGCGCCGGCCGGCGCGAGGCCGACGTACTGCCTCGGATCGGCGGCGCCGTGCGTTTTTCCGAACGTATGTCCGCCCGCGATGAGCGCGACGGTCTCTTCGTCGTTCATCGCCATACGGGCGAACGTCTCGCGAATGTCGATCGCGGCGGCGAGCGGGTCGGGGTTTCCGTTGGGGCCTTCCGGGTTCACGTAGATCAGGCCCATCTGTACCGCCGCGAGCGGCGGTTCGAGATCGCGCTCACCGGTGTAGCGCTTGTCCTCGAGCCATACTTCCTCCGGACCCCAGTAGGTGCTTTCATCCGGTTCCCACGCGTCCACGCGGCCGCCGCCGAACCCAAACGTCTTGAATCCCATCGATTCCAACGCGCAGTTTCCGGCCAAGACCATCAGGTCGGCCCACGAGATCTTCCGGCCGTACTTCTGCTTGACGGGCCACAGCAGCAGTCGGGCTTTGTCGAGGTTCGCGTTGTCGGGCCAGCTGTTCAGCGGCGCGAAGCGCTGATCGCCCGAACCCGCTCCGCCGCGGCCGTCGCCGATGCGGTAGGTCCCCGCCGCGTGCCAGGCCATACGAATGAGGAGCGGCCCGTAGTGACCGTAGTCGGCCGGCCACCAGTCCTGCGACGTCGTCATCAACGCGTAGAGATCCGCCTTGACCGCCTTGAGGTCGAGACTCTTGAACTCGCTGGCATAGTTGAAATCGGGGCCCATCGGGTCGGACAGCGCGGACGGCCGGTGCAGCACCGATAGGTCCAATAACTCGGGGAACCAATCGATGTTGACTCGCGGGCGGAGCGGTACGTGTTTTACGGGACAGCCTTGGTCAGCTTCCGACAGCTCGACGATCGTGTTTTCCATCTCGCGCTACTTCTCCGATCCGGTAAAGAGTGAAGGCACGCGGGCAGCCGAGCAGGCGCCCCGGCGTGTGAAAGTGAATGTCACTCTCATGCGCAGGATACCGCTGCAAACGCCCGCCGTCAAGCTGCCGAAAAACTATCAGCTCATCTACGAGATCGTCGAAGAGAGCGGGCTGGGCCGCCACCTCACGCCCTCCGAGATCTACGCCAAGGCGCTGCGGCGGCAGCCGGGCATCGGATTCTCGACGGTCTATCGCGGCCTCGAACGCCTGCGCGTCCTCGGCTTAGTGTCCGAGCTCAACGTCCCCGGCATCGACGCCGCGACGTACGAGCCGGCTGGACCGCGGCACGCCCACTTCCGCTGCAGCAAGTGCGGAGAGATCGAAGACGTACCCTACGCGATTCCCGCGCGAACGATCAAAGCGCTCGCGCTGCAGCACGGCTTCGAGATCGAAAGCGAACGCGTGACATTCGAGGGCCGCTGCACGGCCTGCAGTGCAGCCTGACGACGACAACACCAGACGTGCGCGAACGCCTGATTGGAGCCTGGCGCCTTGTCTCATGGGATTGGCGCGACGAAGCGGGAAAGGTGGATTCCCCTCTCGGCGACGATCCCATCGGTCAACTGATGTATGACGGCTCCGGCAGCGTTTCGGCGCAACTCATGCGCCCGAACCAGCCACGTTTTGTCGATGACGATTGGCGTCGCGCTCAACCCGCGGAAAGAGCGGCGGCATGGCTCGGCTACTTTTGTTACTTCGGAACCTACACGCTCGACGAAGCCGCCGGCACCGTCACCCATCGCGTCGAGGGAAGCTCGTTCCCAAATCTCGTCGGCACCGACCAGCTCCGCTACTTCACGCTGGCTGAGAATCGCCTCTCGCTGACCGCTCAAACGCCTTGGGGCCGAGTGACGCTCGTGTGGGAAAAGATTTGATCCGCACTAATGCGGAACCGCGATGATGTCGAGGTTCTTGAAGCCCTTATAAGTCGCCAGGAGCTTGGGCTGGCCCGACAGCCACCCGTTCGCCGGCCGCGCGAAAGCGTACACGCATTCCTTACTATGGTTCGCGACGTACGCAACGGAGGCATCGCGGTTGAACGCGACGCTGCTGATCGATGCGAGCCGATCCGGCGTTTGGAACGTGTTTCCACCGCTCGGAGAGGATACCGAAACCAGATCCGGTACGCCGTCGACGGGAGTCATCACGTCGACCTTCTCATCCTCGGCTCCGCCGATAAGGGCGATGGTGCCGATGCCGAAGCACGAGCCGGGCGCATACTGGCCGGGCGCCGTGCGCGTGTAAGGCCGCACGCTGGCGAATCCGCAACCGCCGGAGATCACCACATCGTTGCCGGTTGGCGTAGCGAGTACCGATGCGGCGTTCTGCGAGTTCTGTACGACGATGACGGGGGCGCGCGCCTTACGTGCGTGCGGAAAGAAGTAGACGGCCTGCTGGCCGAAATCGCTGACGTACACGTTGCGGTGCCTATCGAGAGCCACGTCGGTAAGCGACGGCGCTCCGGACGCGCCTTTCAGAATCGGCGCGTCGAGCCGCTCCACGAGGCTGCCCGTGTCGGTAAACACTTCGACGCAGGCGGAACACGGCTTCGCGTTCGACTCGGTTAGAGTGGTGTAAATTCGTCCGCTCCCGTCGACGGCCAGCCCCTGTGCGCGTCCGTTTCCGGGAGCAAATGTCTTTGACACGTGCGCCCTGCCGTTTTGAATCGAAAACACGGTGATCGATCCGTTCGAATAATCCAGATTCATCAGCTGCGTCAGCGCCTCGGCCGGTGAAACAGCGGCTCGGTTCGCAACGGAAGGCAACGCCGGCAACGGGCCGCGCAGCGCGCCGGTTCCGCCGGCGCAGCCGGCTAGCAGAGTGAGCGTAGCCGCGAACGTTATCTTGAGTGTTTGCATCATTGCACCTCGACTTCGCCGTTTTGGATGCGTACGCGCCGGCCGCCGAACGTCGTGAGCTCGAAGCCGGCAAAGCGCTCGTTGAACGTGCGGCTATAGTCGCTCAGCAGCGAAAGTCCTTGTTGCTCGCCCGCGAGTAGTCCGGCCATGCTGTCGGATCGGTAGTGGACCCCCGCCGCGTGTCGCGCGAAGGCGATGTTGCAGGCCAGTTTGTCGAACTCCCCGCCCAGCGTCAGCTCGCCCTCGCGCCAAGGCAGCAAAGCGTCGCCGGCCGCATTCGCAGCGACGGCGTTGGGGATGACGAAGCTTTCGTCGAAGAATGCCTTGAGCATCGTGGCGCACGCACCGGCGTTGCAGGCGTGCGCGGCGGGATAAGACGGATGCGTGGGGCAACCCTCCGGGTACGCGATCGGCAGGAACGCCGTGCCCTGCAGCGATTTCGTCCGGGCGACGCCATCGGACCGCAGGATATCCGGATGGATTCCGTAGCTCTTGCGCCCCGTGACCTCAAACGCAATTCGTCCGCCCATCATTTCGGGGCGCAGCCGGCGATGGACGAGCCACTTGTGATAGTACGACGTCTTTTGCGCCACGATGGCCGCCTGGGCAATGAGCGTGAGAAACATCTTGTTGCCGAATGTAATGTCGCCGAACTGGGTTCTCGACGAGCGATACGGATTTGTCGGCGACAGCGCCGCGGGACCGTATGACATCGAGATCAGCGCGGCGTTCATAAACGCTTGAAAGCTGAAGTCACGATGCACGTATGCGGCCAGATCCGCGTTATTCGCGGCCCAGCGCTGCTCCGCATAGGTGATCTTGTTCTTCATCGCTGCCCCGCGTTGGCACGCAAGCCACTCGTCTGGCTGCGTGAGGAATCTTTGCGCGGGCACGGGAACGCGATATCGCTGCACGATTACCGTGGGGCCGTACGGCACGTCGAGCCACAGGAATTGGCTCACGAACGGCCCGTTCACAGCGCCGGCGAAGAGACAGCGAAAGAGCGCCGCCGCGCTCAGCGAACGAACCCATGGCGGCTTGGAGAACGAATTGAGATCCGACACGGCCGCCGCGATCAGCGGATTTGTATCGAACGCCACAAAGGGCACGTCGATCGTCAAAGCGTGCCAGTACAGCTCCCCCATCTCGGCGCCCATGGCGGCGCTAGCGAACGTTGGCGGAGCCGCCATCGTCGTCGCGTGGCTGTCGGTGGCGGTGAAATCGTATGCGTACGTCGCTTGCGGATCGTTGAGCCGCTCGACCGCGAGTGCGTCGCGCGGCACCTGTTCGAATTCCGCGGGATTGCCGCGTTCGACGATGGCGACGAACCGCGAGAACGCCGCGGGATCCACTTCGCCGAGATCGTCGTGCGGTAATGTCTTCGAAAAGCTGGCACGCTTGTCAGTGTACCGCAGCTCGTCCCCGTTTGCGCGATTGGTCACGCGTCCGTGCCGGTAGTGCGCCAGCGCCGTCTGCTCCCGAATCGCGAGCGCCAAGTCGCGACGATCGCGAGCCGGGCGTCCCGATTCGGCCGTCTTTCCTGCGGCGAGCGCGCCGCCCGATGGAAGAAGCATACTCACTGCGCCAGCGCTTGCAGAAATGAAGCTCTTTCGTGAGGCCATGAGCCTGGCTTTGCCACTACGCTCCGCCGAACATGCGACAGTGCTTTCGAGCTCGCCGTCGAACGACATCGCATGCGGAACCGCGGGCTTGCTATCGCAGCCCTATGCACGGCGTTGGTAGCGGCGTGCGGCGGGAACACGACTCCGCCTATGCACCCCTCGACACAGTTGAGCGTGGGCTCGCTTTCTCGCACCTTGGGTGTGGCGTCGGCGCCGCATTACGCCGTGCTCTACCGCTTCCAAGGAACGCCGGACGGCGCGGTGGCCAACGGCGGGCTCATCGCCTACAACGGGATGCTGTACGGAACGACGCTCGCCGGCTCCAAAAACTTCTGCGCGCGCTCCTGTTTCGGGAACGGAAACCTTTGCTGGGAAGGCTGCGGTATCGTCTTCTCGGTGGACGCCTCCGGCAATGAAAAGATCGTCTACGATTTTCGGGGCGATCTCAACGGCGCGAGCGACGGCTCGTGGCCCTACGCCGGCCTGACTCAGTACAAGAGTAGGCTGTACGGCACGACGTCCAGCGGGGGCCGGTCTGGACACGGCACCGTGTACGTCATCGACACGTCGGGACACGAGCGCGTGATCCACAACTTCAGGGGCGACAGGGATCGCACGGCCGACGGAGCGTACCCGGTCGCTCCCGTGATCGTCATAAAGAACCGGCTCTACGGCACGACCGCCAAAGGCGGCACGGTGGCGTGCGGCGGCATCGGATGCGGCACGATCTATTCGCTGACGCCGACCGGCAAAAGGCGCTGGCTCTACCGCTTCGGAGGCGCGAGCAAAGGCGACGGCGCCGTAGCGTTTCCAGGGCTCGTCGCGTTGAACGGCGAGCTCTACGGTGCGACGTACGAAGGCGGCCGCCGCGGTGGGCAGTGCGGGAGCTCCGGCTGCGGCACAATCTATGAAGTGACCCTCGACGGTCAGGAAAAAGTCGTGCACCGCTTCGCAGGCGGCGCGGAGGGTTCGGTTCCCAATGGACTCGTCGCCGTCAACGGCGCGCTCTACGGCACTACGTTGACCGAGGGCGCGAATAACGAGGGCACCTTTTTCTCGTTCACGCCTCCGTTCAGGCTGAAAACGCTCTATAGCTTCCAAGGCAAACCCGACGCCGCTTCGCCCTCAGGACCGTTGATTTACTCTAATGGCAACTTTTACGGCGTTTCGCAATCCGGCGGAACGGGCGGCGGCGGCGGCAGCGTGTTCGGCCTCGGCACGGTATTCGAAGTCTCCCAGTCCGGCAGCGAGAGAGTGCTCTACAGTTTCCGCGGGCGTAACCAGGGAAGTCTTCCGCAGGCGCCATTGTACATGTTCAACGGCATCCTCTACGGCACGACCGCATACGGGGGCGGCAGCGGCTGCCACAGAAACGGCTGCGGAACGGTCTTCAGCCTGACGCCGTAAACGAGATGAAAGCACTTCGAATCGACCGCACGGGATCGCTCGACGTTCTGAGTGTGCGCGACGTCCCCGAACCGGTGGCCGACCAAGACGCAGTGCGCATCAGAGTCGAGGCGGCCGGCGTCAATCCAAGCGACGTCGGCATCGCGCTGGGCCGATTCCCGCAGCTCGTGTTGCCGCGCACGCTCGGGCGCGACTTCGCGGGAACCGTCGTCGACGGACCGCCGAACCTCGCCGGCAAGCCCGTGTGGGGCACGGGCGGCGGTGAGCTGGGTCTCACGCGCGACGGCGCGCACGCCGAAATGCTCGTCGTCCCGGCCGGCGCCGTCGCATCGCGACCGTCGCATCTCTCTGCGGAAGGCGCCGCCGCGATGGGCACGCCGTTTCTGACCGCGTGGAGTTCGCTCGTGGACCTCGGCCGGTTGAGATCAGGGGAGTGGGTCATCATATCCGGGGCCGCCGGCTCGGTCGGCACGGCCTCGGTGCAGATCGCCAAGGCGCTCGGGGCGCGTCCGATCGCGCTGGTACAATCGAGCGACGACGTGTCCGAGCTCGCGACGATCGGCGTCGAGGCCATCGTGCGTTCCGACCGCGACGACCTCGCCGCGCGCGTGAACGAGTTAACAGGCGGCTCCGGCGCCCAGCTTGCGACCAACGCCGTCGGCGCGCCGATCTTCGCGTCGCTTTTCGACGCGCTCGGCAAAGACGGCCGCATGGTGATCTTCTCGGCCGCGGCGGGTAAAATGGCTGAACTCGACCTGTTCATGTTTTACCGGAAACGCCTGACGTTTTGCGGCCTCGACACGGCCTCGTTTCCACTCCACCGGGTGGGCCAAATCCTCAGCCGGATCGATCCCTACATCGAGTCGGGACAGCTGCGCGAGCCGAAGGTGGCATATACGTATCCATTGGACCGAGCGCGCAAGGCGTACGACCGCGTCCACGATGGCGCCCAAGGTAAAGTCGTGATCGTACCGTAAGCTAAAAATCGAGGTTTGCGTGATGTTGGATGACCGGAACGAGACGCCGATCGTCTCGCGTGGCTTCGTCGGACGGCGCCGCGCGGAAAACGCGAGTTTGCCGCCGGGACAGTATCTGACGGAAGACTTTCCCGTGCTGTCCGCGGGTCCGACGCCGAAGATCGCCCTCGACGATTGGCAGTTTACGCTGACGACGGAAGACGGCGCAGCGCGCAAGTGGAATTGGAAAGAGTTTCGCGCGCTGCCGAGCGTTTCCATCACGACTGACATTCACTGCGTCACACGCTGGTCGAAGCTCGCAACCGCCTGGGAAGGAGTATCGCTCGACACTCTGCTCGACGGCGTTACGACGGCCGCTACCTTTGCGATGGCGCAATCGTACGGAGGGTACACGACCAATCTTCCCCTCGCGGATCTGCGCGGCGCCAAGGCGTGGATCGCGTTTCGGTTTGGCGGCGAGAATCTCGCTCCCGAGCACGGCGGGCCGGCTCGATTGCTGGTTCCGCATCTATATCTCTGGAAGAGCGCGAAGTGGATACGCGGGATCACGTTGATGCTCCAGGATCGACCTGGATTCTGGGAGAGCCTCGGCTATAACAACTACGGGGATCCATGGCGGGAACAACGCTACTGGGGCGACTAGCCTGGTACGTCGCTGCCGTCATCGAGGCTCACGAAGAGACCCAAACCGCGCGAACGCTGGTGCTCGACGTTCCGGGCTGGCCGGGTCACAACGCCGGTCAACACGTCGACGTTCGACTGCGCGCCGAAGACGGCTACGCAGCGGTGCGCTCGTACTCGATTGCAAGCGCGGCACAAGACGCGCGAGTCGCGCTGACCGTCGAGGAGCTCACCGACGGCGAGGTCTCCCCGTACCTGGTTCGCACCGTCGCGCCCGGGGATCGCCTGGAGATTCGCGGACCCGTCGGCGGCTGGTTCGTGTGGCGCCCGGCGTTCATCGAGCCCGTACAGCTCATCGCCGGCGGCTCGGGCCTGGTGCCGCTGATGGCGATGATTCGCACGCGCTCCGCGGCCGGTCTTCGCACGCCCTTCCGCTTGATCTATTCGGTTCGCTCCCCGCAATCGGCGATCTATGCGGCGGAACTGCGCCAACGCGCGCTGGAGGATCAAGGCTTGACGATTGCCTACGCGTACACGCGCGTCACGCCGCCGGGCTGGCCGGCACCGCCGAAACGCGTCGACGCAGCCCTGCTCTCCGAGGCGGCCTTCTCGAGCGCGCAGGCTCCGGCATGCTACGTCTGCGGGCCGACCGCGTTCGTCGAAGCCGTGGCCGCGCTCCTCGAGCAGGCTGGACACGATCCACAACGCATCAAGACCGAGCGCTTCGGCCCTACGGGAGGCACATCATGAGCAACGATTCGTTTTTCGACGGCAACGCCGTCGCCGGCGAGCTTCGCGAGGTGTTCTGCGTCGACGTCACGGGCGCCACCGGCCAGTGCGCGGCTTGCGGCAACGTGGCGGTACTGGCGCAGTCGCGCGTTTACGGCTTCGAGCCGGGCATCACCATTCGCTGCGCCGCGTGCGAAAATCCGCTCATCCGAATCGCGAGAGGCAGCGGACGCACGTGGCTCGATGCCCGCGGCCTAATGTATTTGGAATTGCCGGCGCCGTAACGCCGAACGAGGTCACGCGTGACCGCGCTCATCGTCGTCTTCATCGCGATCATCGTCCTCGTCACGATCTCGAGGCGCATTAACGTCGCGTACCCGATCGTGCTCGTGCTCGGGGGCATGGCGATCGGTTACCTTCCGGGTGTGCCGACGATTCAGCTGCCGCCCGAGCTCGTCTTGCTAGTCTTCCTGCCGCCACTGCTGTATTGGGAGAGCGTGACCGCGCCGACGAGCGAGTTCCGCTCGGGAGCGATTTGGATCTTCCAGATGGCCTTTGGCCTGGTCATCGTAACGACGCTCGCCGTCGCCGCGATCGCGCATGCCATCATTCCCGGCATGAGCTGGGGCGTGGCGTTCGTGCTCGGCGCGATCGTGTCGTCGACCGACGAGGTCGCCTTCGCCTCGATCGCCGATCGGCTCAACGTGCCGCGCCACATCATAGGCACGATCGAAGGCGAAAGCCTCGTCAACGATGCGACGTCGTTGATTCTCTACGGCATAGGAATCGCCGCGGTCGTCGGCGCCTCATTCTCGCTGCTGCACGCCGCCGGCGCTCTGGTGCTGTCGGTCGTCGAGTCGGTGCTGATCGGATTCGCCGTCGCCGGGATTGCCGTGTGGGCGTGGCGCGTTCTCAAAGAGGACACGCTGCAGGCCACGATTTCGGTCGTCGTGCCGTTTCTCGCTTACCTACCAGCCTACTACATCGGTGCATCCGGCGTGCTGGCGACCGTCACGACGGGCCTCGTCATCAGCCGATTCACACCCGTCGTGCTACAGCCGCGCGCTCGCGAGATGCTGACCGGGTTTTGGTTGACGGTGGTGTTCTTGCTGAACGCGTTTATCTTCACCGAAGTCGGCATTCGGTTTCATTCGATCGTCTCGGGGTTGCGGGAGTACTCGGTCGCCGACCTGATATGGTGGGGCGCGGCGGTCGCCGGCGCTTGCGTGCTCGTTCGCCTGATCTGGACCTTCGCACAAGGCCTCCTGCCGATTACCAACGAGCCGGAGCACCCCGGCGGCGAAGCCGACTGGTCGCACGTGGCGCTGCTCGCCTGGACCGGAATGCGGGGCGGCATCTCGCTCGCGGCCGCACTCGCGATCCCGCTCGAAACGGTCGCCGGGCCGTTTCCTTTTCGCAAGCTGCTCATCTTCCTGACGTTCGTCGTGCTGCTGGTCACGCTGGTCGGGCAAGGCGGCGCGCTCCCCTGGCTAATCCGCTGGCTGCGAATCAAGGACGACGGCGCCGCTGCGCGTGAGGAGCGCCTCGCGCTGATGGTAACGGCACGAGCCGGGCTCGCGCGACTCGACGAATTGGAACGAGAGGGGACGTATCCGCCGAACGTGCTCGAGCTACACCGCCGGCGTCTCGAGGCGCGGCTCGCGGAGTTCACGGCCGAGGGCGGATCGGCGAAGGCCGCGCGCACGACCGCACTCTTTCGCCGAGCGCAGCGCGAGCTGATAGAAGCGCAGCGGGCCAAACTCATCGAGCTCCGCGCAAGAGGGAAAATCGATAACACCGTCTTGCGGCAGCTGCAGCGCGTGTTTGATCTCGGATCGATCGAAGTGCAGGCGCTCGATGAGACCGGCCGGCCGGATCTAGAAGAGTAGCCTCTAAGGTCGCGTGCAGACGGTGTGCGAGACGTCCTGATGACCCTTCGCCGGCCGTCCCGTGAAGTCAAAAGTGTATTGCCGCGGATTAGGAGTGCCGATCACCGCGCTTCCGCCGTCGGCGGGATAGCCGTCCACCCAGTGCGAGCCGTTGAACGCGCGCGAGCCGCTGTAGCGCGTGTAGTACGAGCCGTCGGCATCGATCGAGACGATGTTCCAGCGTTTCGTCCCGGAGTCGAAGCCCACGAACGTCTGCGCAACGTCTTTGGGCTGGCCGTTCTGCGGCGCGAAGGCCGTATCGGCCCGTAGCCACGCGCCCCACATCGAGTTCACGCTCCTAAACCGCCAGATCTTCCCCGAACTGTCGTGGGTGACGCAATCGTACGTGCCGACGACGGCGCGAACGCCCGGATTTGCCGCAGCAGGTGCCCACGCAGTCCCGCCGCAGATTGCTGCCACCGCGAGCGGGAACGCGAAGTATCTGAGCATGCGAGTGCATTCCACGCGGCGAGCATCATCCATCCGCAGTAAACGAGAACCAACAGGCGGTTGGCATACCCAACGACCGCGATGACGCCGGCCGGGAGAACCGTACCGAGCGGAAGGGACTGGCCGTCGGACGGAACGTGACCGCCGGCGTGCATGAAGGTCAAGAACTGCACGGCGAGGCTTGCGATCAATGCGACCACGACGAGCCAGGTCGCATTGGCGCTCCACAGGAGCGCACTCGTTCCACGCAGCGACGACTGCGTGCGGCGGAGCGTTATGCTAATCAATATGGCAGCGATCGGCAAGCCGCCGACGCCGAGCAGACCGGCTAGTCCGTGCAGCGGCTGGTTGATGTCGAATGCCGCCGCCAACGCTTCGCCGGCGCCCGAGACGACCAAAAATGCCAAGCCGATCCTGCCGGCGGCGGTGGTCATGTAGGGACGCATCGCGAGAGCGAGCGCCCACGATCCGAGGGCCCAACACGCGAACATCAGTGACAGCACCCAGCCGTAGCGGCCGTTGGCGTACTCGCTGACGACGCGCCAGGCCGGATCGAACTCGGGGCTGAGCGCGTGGAGTGCTCCCAGGATAGCGACGACGAGTGATGCGGCGACGATCGCTGTTCGCGCAAAAATGCGGCTTGTCACGACGCCCGCTCCTTCCCAATGAGGTCTTGCATGCGGTCGTAGCTCATCGACATTCCCTCGGTCATGCCGGATTCCAGCGCTACGTCGCGCGCCTCTTGGGATTCGAAGAGCATCGTCAAGGTAAAGCGCGTATTCGAACCCGACTCCTCAAACGTCGTCGTGCACAGCGCCTCGCCCGGGATTCCGTCCATCGATTCCGTGTGCACGATCCTCTGCGGCCGATCGATCTCGCGAAACTCTCCTTGTACGCCGAATTCGCCGGCGCCCGCGTCGTTGCGCCAGACGTATCGGTACCGGCCGCCGACGGTCAAGTCGACGTCGCAGGTCGGCATGCTCCAGCCCGGAGGGCCGAGCAGCCACTTCTTTAGGTACTCCGGCTTCGTGTGGCATTCGAAAACCAGCTCGGCCGGAGCGTCGAACGTGCGCGCTACGCGAATCTCACGTTCGGAGGGCGTGGTGACTTCGAGGTGTGAAGGCATGAGCTCGATCTCCTCTTTCATGTGTTGCGCGCTTTCAGCTCGTCGGCCAAGACGGCGTCGAGGCGTTGATACGTCCGCTCCCAGAGCTCGCGGTAGCGCTCTATCCAGCCGACGACCTCGCCGATCGACTGCTGGTCGACCCGAGCGGGCCTGCGTTGAGCGTCGCGGCTGCGCCGAATCAATCCGGCGCTTTCGAGCACCTTGAGATGCCGCGAGATTGCCGGCTGACTGATGGCAAACGACTCGGTGAGCTCGTTGACCGTCGCCTCGCCACGCGCCAGCCGGATCAGGATCGCCCGTCGAGTGGCGTCCGACAAAGCCGCGAAGGTAGCGTCCAGGCGTTTAGCATCTAGTGCGATTTTCATAACAAATTCGTTATATAACCGATATTACTAACGTCGGACCCCCAAGTCAAGAGCACCACGCAGATCTCAATACTCGTGGAAGGAGCGACTTAGGCGCACCTAACAATCTTCTGAGGCATGCGTAAGTGGCAGCTCGCGCTTGGGTTCGTGTTTCTGCTCATCTGGGGCCAACCTCAGCGGGCCGCGGCGATCCCGCTGTTCGCGCACCAATACGCGGTCACGTGCGCAAAGTGCCACTCGGCCATCCCGCACCTCAATGAGTTCGGAGCGGCGTTCATGGCAAACGGCGACCGTATCCCCGGAGTCCAGCCGGGCGCGGCCTTCCCGATTTCGGCGAAGGTCAACCTCGCCGACTCGAGCGAGAATCTCGGCAGCGGTCCTAACGGCGCGGGGCTGCCTAAGGCAATCGTCGACGAGGTCGAGCTCTTTTCCGCCGGCGCTATAGGGGGCCGCGCGAGCTATTTCCTCGAGCAGTACGTCGTCGACGGCGGCGAGCCGGGAGAGATTCGCGACGCATGGATCACCGACCGCGTGAATCCGTGGACGGCGCGCATTCCGGTGTACGTGCAGGGAGGCTCTTTCACGCTGCCGCTGCCCGTCGACCCGGAAACGTTCCGCGACACGTACGCGGACTATACGCCGTACGTGCAGACGGTTGGAGAGAATCCATTCAACTTCAAAGACCCAAAGATGGGCCTGCGTGCCCAATTCGGCGATTCGCTACGCGGCCCGAGCCTGCAGCTCTTCGGCGGCCCCGGTTACGATCGCGGCGATGCGTTGCCGAAGACCGGCGTCGATACGATGATCTACGCGCAAGATGCAATGGGACCGTTTACGCTGAGCGCCTATCGCTACGACGGCTTGCGGCTCTTGGGCGGTGCGATCCCCGATCGCTTCGAGCGCACCGGCTACGGTTTTACCTATGGTCAGTGGACCCGCTTCTCATCCGAGTTCGTGCTCGAGAATGGCTGGGACTCTGACTGCGCCGCTGCCGGGCACACCGGATGCAGCTCCAGCGGCGGCTTCGAGCAGCTCCGTTACGCCTTCAATCGGCGGCTCTTCGCCGAAGCGCGCTACGAGGGCACGAACGACCCGAGCGGCTTCACGCGCGATGCGGTGTTGTTGCTCGGGTACGGTCTATCCGAAAACTCGCGCGCGACGATAGAAGACGTCATTGCGCATTCGCCTTTAACGAGTAACACGATGAACGTACAGTTCAGCGTAGCCTATTGATGCGCACGCTACTCGTCGCCGCCCTGACTTCCATCGCGCTCTCTGCCCCGGTGGCGCGCCCAATCGACGTTGCGCGATCGAAGGCCACCTTCGAGGTCACGCACGTCTTCGTCGAACACGTGGTTGGGACGGTCCCGATTCAAAGCGGAACGATCGTCTTGAAGCCGGGATCGGCGATTCCGATCAGCGCCGCCGCCGTGCTCGACGCGACCCGCATCTCGAGCGGAGATCCGGATCGCGACGCCTCATTACGGTCGACCGACTTCTTCGACGCGAAGCGTTTTCCGACGTGGACGTTCGCCAGCACGAAGGTCGTACCGAAGGGCGTCGCTTCGTTCGAGATGGACGGCGACCTGACCATCCACGGCGTCACCCAGCCCGAACACCTGGACGTTACGGTAACCGGCGATGCGGCGGATCCCTCATATCACGCGACCGCACACATCGACCGCCACGTTTTCGGCATGGCCACGACGCGGCTCGATCCAGCGATCGGCGGAGTCGTGGACACCACGCTGGACATTACTTTGAAACCGTGACGCCGAGCCGATTTTAGAACATTTTATGAACTTTTCGATCGTTTTAAATAAAATGGTGTCGTTTCACAAAAAGGAAGGATGCCAGAAATGCGCGATCTTGTACGTGTCCTGTTCATTGTAGCGTTGGCCGGCTGTACGCAACAGTTGAGTTCCTCACCCGCCCAACTGACGGCGCCGCCCGTTCCCCAGAGCTCCGGGATCCGGGTCGACGCGTTGAGTCAAAAGATCTACACTGTGAACAACGCGGCGAACAGCATCACTGCGTATCACGCGACGGCCAATGGAAATGTCGCACCGCTAGCGACGATCTCGGGCTCGAGCACGTTGCTGAACACGCCCATAAATATCGCGACCGACGCGTATAACGGTCGCCTGCTCGTCACGAACCTCGGGAGCAATGCCATAACGGAGTACGCCAAGAACGCCAACGGCAACGCAGCACCAGTCGCCGTGATAACGTGCGGCGGCCTCAACCTCCCCGATGGAATCGCGCTTGGCAGCAGTCAGCCGCTGGGAAAAGAAAGCATCTACGTCGCGAATTTGCAAGCCAACTCGATTTCCATCTTTAAGCGCGGCGCGACCGGCTGCGTGCGGAGAGCGCACGGAATCAGCGGTTCGAGCACCCAGTTGTCGCGCCCCGCGGCTGTGATGATATCGGGAGGCGTTCTCTACGTCGGCAACATCAACTCGCACAGCATCACCGAGTACCCGACGTCCGCGCGCGGCAACACGCCGCCAACAACCGTGATTTCGGGCGGCAAAACAATGCTGGTCAATCCAGTCGGCCTCGCCGTAGACTCGGGGCAAAATCTGTACGTCGCAGACGACAGCGCCCAGGCGATCTTCGTCTTCGCGGCGGGCGCGCACGGAAACGTGAGCCCGATCCGGACCATCGCCGGCAGCATGACCGGCCTGAACAGCCCCTCAGGGATCGTTGTCACTAAGAGCGGCTCGATCGTCGTAACGAATCCGGGGGCAAGCAGCGTCACGAGCTACCCGGACGCGGCAAACGGCAACGTCGCGCCGACTACGACCTTGCAAGGATCGGCGACGGGTCTGAGCTTTCCGATCGGACTCGTATTGCGCTGAGCGCGACGCGCCCGGCCCAGGGCGTAGCCGCGTTCAGTCGCCGAAGCCGGCCAACGACGTGGCAAACGGCGGGCGATGATATTCGCTCGCGCAGCTCTTTAAGTCCAAATCCTTGGCGCTGCGCGAGCGAATGAATTCGACGATCAGCCGATCGCCGCAGGGCGTCTCGGTCCCATGCGATGCGTTGCGGATCAGCAGGACGCGCGCGTTGGGCAGATAGCGCAGCGCCGCTTCGGCAAAGGCGGGCGGGCTCGTCGGGTCGTCGGTTCCGGAGATCATTAGGATTGGGGCGTCGCTGCGCACCGGCTGGATGAAGGATCTCGGTGCCGGTGCGACGCTCCAGATGCGGCACGCGCGCTGCTGCGCGCGAACGCGCAGGTCGCCTTCGAACGAGTTCGCGCTCGTGCGCGCGACGTCGCTCTCGGTAATGAACGGAACATCCTCCGCGCACGTCACGGAGAGGTTTAGCCCCACCGCCAGCTCCTGCGCCAAGCCTTGCGTCACCATCTGCACCATCGTCGCCAGCGGTGCGTAGTCGCCCAGGTAGGCACGGTCGATGATGAACGGCGCGTAGGCGGCGGATTCGGGATAGTACAGCAGCTGACGCAACCGATCGGCAAAGACTTCTTTGGACAACCGGACAGACGTGACGCGTTTGGTCGTGGCATCCTGGAGTGGGACGCGCAGCGGGCCGCGGTCGAAGCGGTGGACGAGCGCGTCGAAGCGTGCCGCCAGCGACGGAAAGTGCGCGTTGCAGGCGGTGTCGGCGCGGCACTCCGCGATCACCCGCGTCATCGCTTCCTGCGCGCCCTTGGCATCCTCCAGCGGGATGACGAGGAGCCCGGGCGGAGCAACGCCGTCGAGCACGATGCTCTCGACGCTCGCGGGATGCCGCCGCGCGTAGTCGAGATAGAAGCGCGTCCCGTACGAGCCGCCGTCGAGCACGAGTTGCGGGTATCCGAGCGCGGCGCGAACGTCGTCTAGATCGTCGGCGGCGATCGACGTCGTGTAGAGACTGAGATTCGCGGTGCGCGCCAACTTCGCGCGGCAACCGCGTACCAGCGCGTCGGGCCAGAGGTGCATGAAGTACAGCTCGGGCCGATCCGCCGGCGCGAAGTCGCAGAGCTGGGGCGCCGATTTCCCGGTCCCGCGATTGTCGAGCAGCAAGACGTCGTAGCTGTCCCGCAGCGCGCTGAGCTCGCGCGGAAAGGCCCCGTCGGCGACGTCGTTTGCCGAGGCCGTCGAGGAGGCTCCTGGGCCGCCGGGATTCCAGGCGATAGCGTGGTTCGACGGGTGTTTGGCCCGGATGACAATGAAGCCCAGCTCGATCGTACGGCCGGAACCGGCGGCGCGATTCTCGTACACGGTGTACGTGCCGCAGGTGGAGGGGACTCGCGCCTGCCCGGCGGCGCACGGCCAGGTGTGCAGGTGGCCCGAAAGGGCCGCGATCAAAGCGGCTGCCAGCATATTTTGGCATGATATTGCGGAAGGGCTCGGGTACCAATCAACGCCGCCTCAAAACGCCGGGCGGAAAACTTTCTGAGACAAGGCCGCCAGCCTCCCGGCTGAAAGGGGTCACAGCCGCGATTTAAGTAGCTTCCTTATCGTAGTGAGCATGGACCGCGCGTTGCTGTGTGCCGCCTTCGCCTGTGCGCTGGCGTCGTGCGGAGGCGGTCAAACTCAGGCGCCGATGATGCCGCCGGTCGCCGGCGCGCAAGACTATGTCGCGCAGCCGCTTCGGATGCGCACTCCGATTCGCCACGTCGTCATCGTCTTTCAGGAGAACCGCACTCCGGACTATCTCTTTCAGGGGCTTCCCGGCGCCGACATATCCAAGATCGCCATCGACTCGCAGGGAAAGCCCGTGCGACTGCAGCCCGTCTCGCTGGCGGCGGGCTACGACCTCGGACACGGACATAGCTCCTTCGTGACCGACTACGACGACGGCAAGATGGACGGCTTCGACCGAGGCCTGCCGCAGAAGATTCATCTCCGGCCGTTCGGCTATGCGCCGCCATCGGAGGTCGAGCCGTATCACGAGATGGCCAGGCAGTACGTGTTTGGCGATCACATGTTCCAGAGCAACGAGGGTCCGAGCTTCCCCGCGCATCTCTACATCATCAGCGGCCGCGCGACCGACGAAAAGTTGTTGCCTTATTACGTCGCCGCGAACCCGCGCCTCGGCCAGTCGAAGGAGGCCGCGCCGGGGGGTTGCGACGCACCCGGCTCGACGACCGTGAAAACGATCGATCCGATCTTTGGATCCGCGGGTCCCACGCCGTTTCCGTGCTTCGATCCGCTGGTGCTCTCCGATCTGCTCGACGCGAAGGACGTGTCGTGGCGGTACTATCAGCAGAGTCCCGGCGCCGGGCTTTGGCAGGCCTTCGACGCGGTCCACCACGTGCGATACGGACGCGATTACGCGAACGTCATCTGGCCGTCAACCACCGTGCTAACCGACATCGCGCAGCACCGCCTTCCCAGCGTAACGTGGATCATGCCGGGCGGCGCGTGGTCGGATCACGCCGGCAAGCACGCCAGGGCCAAGGGGCCGTCGTGGGTGGCCGCCATCGTCAACGCGATCGGCGAAAGCGCGTACTGGAAGGACACGGCCATCTTCATCACGTGGGACGACTGGGGAGGCTGGTACGATCACGTCGCTCCTCCAATCGACAACTACTACGAGCTCGGCTTCCGCGTGCCGCTTATCGTGATCTCTCCGTACGCGCGTCAAGGATACGTTTCGAAGAAGCACCACGAGTTCGGCAGCATCCTGGCTTTCACCGAAGAGACGTTCGGCATCGCGAAGGGTTCGCTTCACGGCACCGACCAGCGCGCCGACGACCTGGCGGATGCCTTCGACTTCACGCAGAAGGCGCGCGTCTTCAAGCACATCGACGCGCCGCCGTTTCGGCCCGGCCGCGATGCGGGCCTCAACGAAGAGGATCCTTAGCCGGCTACGGCGTTGCGATCCGTTGCTACTCGGGTAAAGAACGCTCCATGAGAGCAACCTGGAAGCCCCATGAAAAGCACGGCAAGCTGACGATGCGCAGCGACCTGCCCTCGAGCGTCTACGCCTTCCCCAAACAACGCAAGGAGCCGATGACCGACGCGAGGCATGTGCGCAACGCCGTCGCCCGCTTCGACCAAGTGACCGACGCCTCCGAGGACGATCGCGCCCTCGCGTTCGCCAACATCAAGAAGGCCGCCAAGCACTACGGCGTCGAGCTCGGCGAAAGCAACTGGCACGAGCTGGGGATGCACCCGCAGACCAATCGCAAGGCTCACGCGCGAAAGGGAGCGGCGACGCGCAAACGCACCGGCAGCGCGAAAACGGCGGCGCAGAAAGCGGTGGCGACGAAGCGGCGCACCGGGACGCTGCGCAAGGCGGCAAAAAAGGCGGCGGCCACGCGAAAGAAGCGGTCCCGCTAGGGTTTGAGCCGGAACACGACGCCTGCGGACGCGCTTCCGCCGTACGTCGCGGTACCGAACAACGCGCCTTTCGTGCTCACCAGTATCCCGCCGACGGGATACTCGCCTCCGGCAGACGAGCCGAATGCGAGCAGCACGCGTTCCGAGCCGGAGGGGCTCATCGAAAAGACGACGCCGGCATTGGCCGCACCGCCGCCGTATTCCGACGTTCCGTACAGCGTCCCCGCGTGACTCACCGCGAGCGTCGGGGTCGGATAGCTTCCGTCGCTGCCGCCCGTGAAGCTGTGCAGCATGTGCTCCGAAGCCGATGCAGGCTGCAGTTCGTACGCGGCGCCCTGATTCGCCGAGCCGCCGTACTGCCCGACCCCGTAAAGCGCGCCGTTGCTACCCGCGACGAGCCCCGCAAACGGGTTGGCGGCGTCGCTCGGCGTGCCCTTGAATGCGTAGATCGCGCTAAATTTCCAGCGTTTACCGCTGCGGGTCAGCTTGTAGACCGTGCCGCAGCCGGGATTGATCGGCGCGGCGCCGCAGTGCGGATTCCCGCCTCCGGTAGCGGCCGTTCCGTACATGTCGCGACCGATGAAGGTGGGCGGTGAGCCGGGCGTCGCGCCGTCGCTCCCGCTCTGGAATCGGTACAGAACGCGTTCGGTGTAGACCGATGCCGAGCGGCGCAGCTCGAAGATCGTGCCGCAGCCGCCCGAACCGCACGCGGACGAGTTGCCGCCGAGCAGCGTCGCGCCGTAGAGATTGCCTGCGCGGTCCATCGTGAGTCCCGCCAGCGGCCCGTTTCCGTCCATGCCGCCCTTGAACCGGTACAGTACACTCTCGACGTAGTCCGAGCCGGACGGTGTCAGCTTGAAGACGATCCCGTCGCCCGCCGAATCGCCGCCGTATTCGGTCGTGCCGTACAGCGCGCCGCTCGCGTCCGCGATGACGCCTGAGCCCGGCCCGTCGCCGTCGGTTCCGCCGGTAAACCGGTAGAGGATGCTCTCGGTGTAGGTGCTTCCGCTCTTCGCGAGCTTGAAGACGGTGCCGCAGCCGCCGAAGCATCCGGTGCCGCCACCGAACGTCGTCGTGCCATAGAGCGCGCCGCTGCGATCGGCGATCAGCGTGCCCTGCGGGCTCCCGCCGTCGTTTCCGGCCTTGAAATTATAGAGGACTTGCTCGCTCGCGAGCGGCAGCGTCGACGCTCCCGCACCCGCATGCGGCAGGCTGCCGATGCCGGCGCTGCTCGAGCACGACGCGAGGAAAAACGCGCCTAAGACGACTTGGGCGTATAGGCCATGCAGTAACCGTTGGGAGAGATCGAGCCGTCGACGATCTGGCAAGTGCCGTTCGATGATGCGTCCTTCCCCGGTACGAAGAATTTGCAGATCGCGCAATGCATGCTGCCGTTCGGCGTCGATTGATAGTGCATCTGCGCCTGCGCTGCCTTCGATGCATCCGCCGCGGCCACCCCGGTGAGCGCGGCAGCGAGCGCGGGCAGGACAATCGCGCCTTCCAAGAACGTGCGCCGGGTTACGTGCGTAGCCTCACGATACATGTCGCTAGCCTCCTTGACGTCGGTGCTTCGAGCAACGCTAACTGCAACCTATGAGGAAAGAATGAATCCTGGTCGCATCCAAGGCGTGGGTCAGGTCGGCGATCAAGTCGTCGGTCTCTTCGATGCCGACCGAGAGCCGCAGCAGGTCGTCGGTGATGTCCAGACTCGCGCGCTCATCCGGAGTCAGCGAGCCGTGGGTCATCGCCGCCGGGCTACAGATCAGCGACTCCACGCCGCCGAGCGAGACGGCCAGGCCGAAGATCGCGGTCGACGTGGCAATCGCGCGCGCCCGCTCGGCGCCGCCGGCGGGACGGAACGCCACGATGCCGCCGAAGCCGCTCATCTGCCGCTTCGCCAGCTCGTGCTGCGGATGGCTGGCCAGGCCGGGGTAGTGAACCGCGAGCACGTCGTCGCGCGCGGCCAGAAACTCCGCGATCGCCTGCGCGTTGCGGATGTGCGCGTGCATCCGCAAACTCAGCGTCTTGGCGCCGCGCAGCGTGAGGTACGCGTCCCACGGCCCCGGCACCGCGCCGACGCAGTTCTGATGGAACGCGATGCGTTCCGCGATCGCGCTATCGCGCGTGACGACCGCGCCGCCGATCACGTCGCTGTGTCCGCCGATGTATTTCGTCGTCGAGTGCACGACGAGATCGGCGCCCAGCGCGAGCGGCCGCTGGAGAAACGGCGAGGCGAACGTGTTGTCGACCGCGATCAGCGCGCCCGGCGAGCGCAGGCGCGCGATCGCCGCGATGTCGCACAGCTTCAGCGTCGGATTGCTCGGCGTCTCGAGCCACACGAGGCGCGTCGTGCTCCGCGCCGCGGCCCACACCGCCTCGGGAACGGTCGTGTCGACGAACGTGACCTCGATCCCGTAGCGCGCCAGCACCTGGGTGAACAGACGATGCGTGCCGCCGTAGATGTCGCGCGTCGCGACGAGGTGATCGCCGCTGGATAGCAGCGACGTCGCGCCCGCGACGGCCGCCATGCCGGAGCCGAACGCGCTGGCGAACTCGCCCTCCTCCAGCGCTGCCAGTTGTCGCTCCATCGCGAGCCGCGTCGGATTGTTGGTGCGCGAGTAGTCGAAGCCATTGGTGACGCCGACCTTCGGCAACGTGAACGTTGCGGTCTGATATACGGGCACGATCGTCGCGCCGGTCGCGGGGCATGCGTCCTGACCGCTCCATACGGCGCGGGTGGTAAAGCCGTTTAACATCGCGCGGGCTCCAGCGCGGCTGCGATAACCGGCTCCAAGAGCGCCCTCAGCGCCGCAGGCTCGGCCAGGAAGGCGTCGTGACCGTGGCCGGTGCGAAGCTCGAGGCATTGTGCGTCGCAGCCCGCGAGCACGCAGCGGCTCGCGGCCGCACGCACGTCCTGCGGGCGGAACAGCCAGTCGGAGCTGATTCCTGCGAAGATGAGCTTCGGCGTCTTCGCGCGCAGCAGCCCGCGCACGTCGAAGGAGTCCATCGCGTGCGTCAGCGCGGCGTAGCTGGCGCCGTCCATGCGCGCCTCGAACACGTCGGCTTGGCGTTCGAGATACCCCTCGACGTCGAACAGCGGCCGCCCCTTGCGATCCGGCCGGCGGTCGTGCCGCTCCTTCAGGAGTTCCTCGCTCTTGTACGTGAGCATCGCGATCTTGCGCGCCAATCGAATGCCGCGCGCGGCGTCGAGCGCGATCGCCTCGCGCTGCAGCGCGTTTAGCGCCACGCCCATCGCGCTGTGATGGTCGTGCGCGCCGATCATGACGCAGGCACGCACGCGTTCGGGCGCCTCGACGGCCCACTGCAGCGCGCGCATGCCGCCCAGCGATCCGCCGATGACGACGGCGATCCGCTCGATGCCGAGCGCGTCGAGCGCGCGGATCTCGGCGCGCACGATGTCGCGCACTGTGACGCGCGGAAAGTTGTCGAGCGTTGTGGGTCCGCTCGATCCGTAACAACTTCCCAGCGCGTTGACGCCGACGACGAACCAATCCGCCGGATCAAACAGCCCGCCGTCGCCGACGACGCCCTGCCACCACTCCGCCGCGCGGCTCGATCCCGTCAGCGCGTGCTCGACCAGCACGACGTTCGATCCGTCGCCGCGGCGCGTGCCGTAGGTCGTGACCCGCTGTTGGACGTTTGCGAGCGTCTCGCCGCAGTCGAGGCGCAGCGCACCGAGCGCGACCGTCTCTTCGCGCATCATGCGTGCGCCAGCGCGCGCTGCGGGTCGGATGCCGCGGCGCCGTCCCAAATCGGATAGGCGGAAAGCTCGGGGATACGCTCGAGGTGCTCGAACCACGGCCGAATTTCCAGCGCAGGCGCGAGCGAGGCGTCGCGCGGACGACACCCGCCGCGCAGCACGTCCACGACGTCGCCGAGCACGGCGGAGGCCGTCGCCGGACCTCCCGCCCCGGGGCCGCGCAGCAGGATGTGTTCTGCATCGCGCGCGACGACGGCGATCGCGTTTTCAGCATCTGCGGTTCGCGCCAAGTCGTCATCCCGCGGGATCAAGACAGGCGCAACCTCGGCAAGCATGCCGGAGTCGCTCTTGCGCGCGGCGGCCACGAGGCGGATGCGAAAGCCGAGCATCTGCGCGCGCGCCACGTCGCGCCGCGTCACCCCGGTGATTCCGGAGCGGCGGATGCGCGGCGAGATGACCGCGAAGCCGAACGCCACTTGCGCGATAATGGCCAGCTTGTGCGCCGCGTCGGTCCCATCGAGGTCGTTGGCGGGATCGGATTCGGCGTAGCCGAGACGCTGCGCGGTCGCCAGTGCGTCGCCGAACTCCGCGCCGCGCTCCATCGCTGAGAGGATCGACGTGCACGTTCCGTTGAGCACGCCCGTCACGGCGACGACGTCGTCGCCGGCGAGCGCCTCGTCCAGCGTGCGCAGGATGGGGATCGCGCCGCCCACCGCCGCCTCGAAGCGCAGCGCCGCACCGCGCGACGCCGCCAGTGCCCGCAGACGCGGGCCCTGCGTCCCGAGCAGATCCTTATTCGCCGTGACCACGTGACGGCCGCGCTGCAGCGCACGCTCGACCAGCCCGGCGGCGTCGTCCGTGCCGCCGATCAGCTCGACGACGAGGTCGACGTGGGGATCGTCCACGACCGAGCGGGCGCTGCGCGTGAAGAGCTGCCGATCTAATGAGCCGGGCCGCTCCTTGTGAGGATCGCGAATCGCGATCGCGCGCAGCTCGTAGCGAGCGCCGCTGCGACGTTCGATCTCATGGCGCTCGCGCTGCAGCCGGTCGGCGACGTTCGCGCCGACGGTGCCGCACCCGAGCAGCCCAATCCCGATGGTCATTGTACTCCAGGCCTCCTGTTGCGATGGGAAAGCGCGGAAAAGATCGCGCCCCTCGTCGTATACGGCGAGGGGCGCGAGAAGCTGTGGTCCTTGAGTTACCTAAGAGCGCTTCACGACGACCCTGCCGCATGCATCATGCGCATGCAGCCCATCGAGAACATCGTGCGTCCGGCACTCAGCGACATGGACGCAAAGATAGCACGAGCGCCGGGGCGAGTCAACCCCGCCGTAAGGGGCGCGCGAGCGCGTCGTACACGGCGCCGATTGCCACGATCAGCGCCATCACGAGCAGCGTGACCCATCCGTAGTTGAAGATCGCGCGGCCGCTGCCGAGCGGGCTCGGCCAGACGATGTTGAGCAGCATCAGCGCGAGGTAGAGCGCGCCCGCCACCGTCACCGGCACGCCCCAGCGGCCCAGCGTGAAGGCTCCGCTCGGCTTCCATCCGCGGCGGCGCGCGACCAGCGCACCGGCGACCGTCAGCAGGAAGGCGAGGTAGATGCCCGACGTTGCGAAGGATACGAGCGCGTACAGCGCGTTGACGTTGGCCGGATAGTCGAACCACAGCATGTGCACCGGCTTACTGGGATTGATCAGCACGAGCAACAGAAACAAGAACGGAACGATCGTGCCGATCAGGATCGCGTTGGCGGGCGTGCGATGCCGCGCCGAGATGCGCCTGCACCAGTCGCTGCGCGGCAAGCCGCCATCGCGTGCCAGCGCGTAGACGACGCGTGCGCCGGCACCTTGCACGGCCGTGCCGCAGCTGAAGAACGCGACGATCACGAGCACCAGAAAGAAGTCTTGCAGCCAGGCCGGCAGCGTCGCGAACAGCGTGTTGATGCCGCCGCTGACGACGCCGCCGATCCCCGAAGCCGGCGTCGCGAGGAGCAGCCCGAGCACGAGCACGAACGACGCGATGCCTCCGTATAGGAGCGCGTTACGCATCGCCTTCGGCACCTGGCGCTGCGCCTCGATGGTCTCCTCGGAGATGTCGCCGGCCGACTCGAAGCCGTAGAAGATGTAAACGTTGGCGAGCACGGCTACCAGCGCGGCGGCGGTCCACCAGTTGCCGCCGAAGTTCAGGCCGAGCGGGTTGCTGCGCACGTACTCGACGTGCGCCGACGAAAAGATGAAGCCGAGATGCTGGTGGAATCCGAATGCCGCGAACACGAGGAACACGCCGAACGTGCCAAGCGTCTCCACGTACACGCCGTAGCGCGCCACGCGGCCCAGGATCTTCGCGCCGATCGAGTTCAGGATGGCCGACAGCACGATGATGCCGCCGGCAATGGCGAAGATCGTGGCGTGGTCGTCGGGCCGCAAATGCGTGCCGAACCAAATGTTCGAGATCGAGGTAACGTAGCCGACGGCGCCCGAATCGACCGACGCGACCGTGGCGAGCAGCGCGAAGCCGTAGATCCATCCGATGAACCAGCCGTAGCGAGGCCCGACGCTGTACTTGCCATACTGATACAGTGCGCCCGAGAGCGGATACTCGCTGGCGAGCTCGCCGAAGACGAGCGCGACGAGCAGCATGCAGCCGACGACGATCGGCATCGTCCAGATGTAGCGCGGGCCGCCGCTCCCGAGCCCGAGCGTGTACAGCGAGTAGATGCCCACCATCGGGCTCAGGTAGCTGAACGCGACCGCGAAGTTATCAAACAGCGAGAGTACGCGCGCGAGCTCTTGGCGGTAGCCGAGCGCGCGCAGGCGGTCGTCGGCTAGTGGGCCGCCCACGCCCACGCCGTGATGCGCCAGCCCGATGCCCCCTTCTTCAACACGAGCGTCCAGACCGAGCCGGTTTCCTGCACGGGTTTTCCGTGCTGCTTGTACGTGTACGTCGCCGGCACGACCACGTACGCAACGTTGCCGTTGACGTCGACGTGCCACGGCTTGCCGAGCGTGACGACGCCGCCGGTGATGCCCTGGCGCGCGTCATCCGCGGCGTAATCGTGCGCCCAGTCGGCGCACGCCGTCGGCCCCATCCATTCGTGCCGCCCGAACTCGTCGATGATCGAGGCCGGCGTCGCGCACGCGGCCAGCGCCGTCTTCGCGTCGCCCCTATTGAAGCCGTCAACGAATTGATTCACGGGCGCCAACACGCCCGCGTTGTCGGCCGCCGCCGCGGGTAGCGCCGGCACGACGGCGGTCAGCATGAAAAGCACCAACGCTAAACGCTCGAACATCCTTTGCCTCCTGTATTGACAAGTATCGATTCAGAGCGCAATATCGAAGCATGTCGATGCAACGGTGCTGCGCGCCGGCTCGCGCGGCTGATTTCGATGCCGAGCCGGCAGCCGCTCTCTTCAAGGCGCTGAGCGATCCTCACCGCCTGAGCATCCTCGCGACGCTGGCCCGCGCGCGAGGCGAGGTCTGCGTCTGCGACTTCACCGGCGTGCTACCGCTCAATCAGCCCACGGTGTCGCACCATCTGCGCATCCTGCGCGAAGCCGAGCTCATCGCGGGCGAGCGGCGCGGCACGTGGGTCTACTACCGGCTCGCCGAGGGGGCGCGGCAGCGGCTCGACGCCGCCTTGGCGAGTCTCTTCTTACGAAAGGTCACCGCATGAAGCTTCAAGAGTGTTTCTGCCCCGGGAGCGAAGCGCGTCCAACGGCGGAATGCGACACGTGCTGCCGTTGTTGCTGCTGCTGCGCGAGTGAAACGAGCTGCTGCGATCAAGCGAACGATCGGGATGGGAGCGGCTAGCTAAGGCGCCTGCACAAAGACGGCTCCTCCCCCAAACTGACCTCTCAGGCTCGCGGTGCCGTAGAGCGTGCCGTCCACGTCGATCAGGCCGTTGGGGGTAGTAGCACCGCCCCCGCTGGTGCTAAATGAATGCAGCACTTTTTCGGCACCGGATTGCGAGACGCTGAAGACCACGCCAAAGGCGCGATGCCTGCCGCCTTGAGACGTTGTGCCGTAGAGCGTACCACCAACGTTGATTAGGCCTGCAGTGGGAAACTTGCCGTCGGTACCATTGCCGAAGCTGTGCCGCACCTCCTCACTGCCGCCCGTCGTGATGCTGAAGACGGTTCCGCAGCCGAAAAAGGCGATCTTGCACGCATATGAACCGCCCCCCTCCGTGGTGCCGTAGAGCGTACCACCAACGCTGATTAGTCCTGCAGTGGGGGTCTTGCCGTCGGTACCATTGCCGAAGCTGTGCAGCACGTTCTCGCTGCCGCCCGTCGTGATGCTGAACACGGTTCCGCACCCGTAATTGCTACAGTACGTACCGCCCGTCGCCGTGGTGCCGTACAGTGTGCCGCCCACGTCGATCAAACCCGCCGCCGGAAACGCTCCGTCCGGCATGCCCTTAAAGCTATAAACGACGCTCTCGGTCCCGGAGGTCGTGACCTTAAAGACGGTTCCGCTGCCGCCGCAACATCCGTTCCCGCCGCCGACCTTCGTGGTGCCGTAGAGACTGCCGCCCACGTTGACTAGGCCTGCAAGCGGGAAGGCGCCATCGCTACCACCGGCAAAGCTGTGCAACAGCTTCTCGACACCGCTTGTCGTAACGCTGAAGACGGTTCCGTGGCCAAGACCGCCGCTCTCCGTGGTGCCGTAGAGCCTACCGCCCACGTTGATGAGGCTTGCGACGGGGAAGGCGCCATCGTTCCCACTGCCAAAGCTGTGCAGCACCTTCTCGACGCCGCTTGTCGTAATGCTGAAGACGGTTCCCTGCTGGAACGCACCGCCGTATATCGTCGTGCCGTAGAGCGTACCGCCCACGTCGATCATGCTTGCCTCGGGGCGTCTGCCGTCGCCGCGGACTCCAGCAAAGTCGTATAACACACTGTAGCCCAGTGGGCCGGCGCCGGCATCGCGAACCGCATCGGCGTTCGGAGCGTACTGAAAGCGCGAGAGAGATGTCGATTGCGAACATGCTGCGACGGCAAGGCAGCCGACTACTAACGCACAGTGATTCAAACGTAGAACTTTCACTGGTGTCCCCCTTTTCGCCTCGCCCCAAGGGCTTGGCCGACCGGGATGACGAGGCCTGCTGCGTAACGTAGCCGCATGAGATCGCGCGCCGTGCTGGTCGTCGGCATGCATCGCAGCGGCACCAGCGCGGTCGCGCGCGGGATCGCGACGCTGGGCGTCTTTCTCGGTAACGACTTCCTCGACGCGCAGCCCGAGAATCCGACGGGCTACTGGGAAGACAAAGGCATCGTCGAACTCGACGAGCGCGTGCTGCGAGCGCTCGACCTGCGCTGGGACGACGTCGCGCCGATCGCGCCCGCTGCTTTCCGGCGGTTCCGAATCCGCATGCTCCACGCCGCGGCGGTGCGCTACGTGAAGCGAACGTTTGCGTCGCATCCGATCTGGGGTTTCAAGGACCCGCGTACGATCCGGCTATTGCCGTTCTGGCGCAGCGTCTTGCGCAAGTGCGACGCCGATGATGCCTACGTGGTCGCCATTCGCAATCCGCGCAGCGTCGAGGTATCGCTGTTCCGCCGTCAATCGATGGATGCCGCAACGGCACAGCGGCTGTGGCTCGCGCACATGGTCCCGTATCTCCGGCTGATCCGCGGCCGGCCGATGGTGGTCGTCGATTACGACCTGCTGATGGGAGAGCCGGGCGCGCAGCTTGAGCGCATCGCGCGCGCCTTAAATTTGCCCGAGCCGGACCCGCGCGAGATCGATCGCTTCGCGGCGGAGTTTCTCAACGAGACGTTGCGCCACAGCGTGTTTGATCCCGCCGACGTCGGGGCCGCCTCCGATCTCGGCCGACGGACGCAGCGCGCATACCGGCTACTCTACGATCTCGCCACGGATCGGCTCGCGCCTAACGAAGCGTTCTGGCGCGCGTGGCAAGAGATCGAGTCGTCCCCTTCCTGAAGCCTAACTTCCCGACAGGATGGCGGTGAAGCCGTGGCGATTGCCCTGGGAATCCAAGTACCATCCGGCAATCGCATGCTGAGCGTTCATGCTGGTGATGACGGTGGTGCCGGCTGCCGATGGTTCGTCCACCGACTGCCAGAACTGTCCGCTCGGGCTCGTCAGGTTGGTCACGATGAAACCGTGGGTCGCGCCGCCGCTGTCGGTGTACGATCCCACGACCTGCTCCACGAAGTCGAGTCCGTACGGCTGCGTACTCGTCGCTCCCGGATAGGAGAACGTCGAGTAGATACCGCCGCGTAAGAGCCAGCCTTCAACCGCGCCGCTGCTGGTCGTCTCGACGCCCGCGACGTCGCCGCGCAGGTTGACGGTGGTGGCTTGCGCGCTCTGCGCGTTGGGCGGTTTGAGCGGTGTGTACTTATTCTGCGTCGCGATCAGCTCGAAGGGCACGTCGTTGCCATAGTCGTTCTCGTAGAAGCCGACGGCAATGTCCGTGCCGTTGATGCAGAGCAGCTCGTCGATGAACTGAGGCTTTTTGGGGGTTTTGGGGTCCTTGTACAGGGTGAAGATGCCTTTGTTCTCCACCCATCCCAACGTGTTGTGCTGCTGCGTGTTGTCGAGGAAGTAGCCCGCGCGCAGATGGTCCGTGCTCATCGACTGGAGATATGTGTTGACGGCTCCCGGGTAATCCACGTGCTGGAATTTTGTATAGGGCGGCTGGGCGATCCAGCCGTGGCTCGGATCGCTCGGCGACCCGCTGCCATAGTTACCCGAGAGCGCCCCGAGCTGGTTGATGCTCGTGGCCTCGTTGAATGTCGTGCTTCCCGGGTTGTCGACCGTCGTGAACGAGAAGGTGTACGGGGTAGGTTCGGCCTTCGTGGCCGGGCTGATTCGGCTGGATTTTAGGCTGGAGGCACCCGGCAGGGAAGGCGCGACGGCCGACGGTCCGCTACAGGCCGCGACGACCGCCGCGCAGATCGCGACAAGGACAGTAGCATACCGCCCCTTTCGCGTCTCGATAAAGGAGTAAGACATGTGAAGATCCTCTGAAAATAAATAAATGAGAACGAATGGCGGTGCCCACGACGGAGGTCGCGGTCATTCCAGGGGATCCGAAAGAGGCGCTGGGCCTGTCGCCGTGTTTGAATGGCACTCATCGTTCCGCTAGGTTTGTTGATAGTAATGCTAGGTTTCCCAAGCGGTCCTGAGTCGGCTTGCCCGCTGCATACGGCGAAAGCCTCGGCGAGAACCAGGCTTAAGAACTGGCTCTACTTTATACGAATTCATGCGCTGCTTCAAGAGCGCGGCGTGCTTAACAGCTGAAACGGTGCTGCGCGAGGCGAAAGTTCCCGTCATCGTGGTACGCGAGCGGGAGCGGGAGCGGATTCCCGTTCACTCATAAGCGGTTTTCTCGACGCTGGAGCCGAGCGGCTAGCCCTCCTCCTCGGGCTGTCGCTCTTCTTTGGCTTTGCCTTCGAAGGGTTCTACATCGAGCAGATGCCGCAGCGCCCGGGCGGCGTTCGCACGTTTCCGCTGCTCGCGCTCGCGGGCGGCGGCCTCTTCCTGCTCGAGCCGCGCTATGGTGCCGCCTTCATCGCCGGACTCCTCGTCGTCGGCTCGTGGATCTACGCGTATGTGCGCCGCGAGCTGCGGGGAGAGCGGCCCGAGGGCATGTTCATGGTGCCGGTCTGCAACCTGCTGGCCTACGCGCTCGGCCCGATCGCTCTGACGCAGCCACTCTGGGTCGGCGTAACCGTCACCGTCGCCGCGGTGCTGCTGCTGGGCGGGCGGCGCACCCTGCACGATTGGGCGCACCGCGTGTCAGGCCAAGAGGTGATGACCGCCGCGCAGTTCCTGATCCTCGTCGGCATCGTGTTGCCGCTGCTCGCCGGCAAGCCGGCGATTCCGTACACGTCGATCACACCGTTCGGCGTCTGGCTCGCGGTGGTCGCGGTGTCGTCTATCTCCTACGCGAGCTACTTGCTGCAACGCTACGTCTTCCCGGGGCGCGGGACGTTCCTGATGTCGATCCTCGGCGGACTCTACTCCTCGACCGCGACGACGGTCGTCCTCTCGCGCCGTGCGCGCGACGAAGGCATGACGCCCGAGCTGCAGGGCGGCATCGTCGTGGCGACCGCGATGATGTACCTGCGCATACTGCTCGTCTGTTTTCTCTTCAACGCGAGCCTCGCGCGCCTGCTCGTCGTTCCGCTGGTCGGCCTCGCGATCGTAAGCGCCGTCGTCGCGGCTCTCTGCGCGCGGCTCGGCACGCGCTCGCCGTCAGAGTCGGAGCCCAAAAATCCGCTGCAGATTTGGACGGCGCTCGTTTTTGCCGTGCTCTTCATCGTGATCTCGATGCTGACGATGTTCGTCAAGAGCCATCTGGGCAACTCGGGCGTCTACGGGCTCGCCGCCATCGTAGGCGTGACGGACATCGATCCGTTCGTCTTGAGTTTGGCACAGGGCGGCGCGAACGGGGTCGGACTGGCGACGGCGGCCACCGCCATCGTAATCGCGACGTCATCCAACAACGTGCTCAAGGCCGTCTATACCGTCGCGTTCTCGCGCCGGCGCGAGAGCTGGCTGCCGGCCGCGATCCTCGGAGCGATCGCACTGCTCGGCCTCGCGGCCGCCGCGCTGCTGCCGCGGTGACCGAGTCGCCCACCGTTCGCCGCGCCGCGCTCGGCGATCTGGAAGCGATCCGGCGCATCTACAACGAGGGCATCGAGGACCGCGTCGCGACGCTAGATGTCGAGCCGAAATCGCCTGCCGAGATCGACGCCTGGTGGCGCGATCGCGACGAGAGCTACGCCGTGCTCGTCGCGACCGAGTCGGCGGCGGTCGTCGGATGGGCGTCGCTGAATCGTTTCTCGCACCGTTGCGCGCACTCGGCGATCGCGGATCTCTCCGTATACGTCGCACGCACGCATCGGGGCCGCGGCATCGGCGCGGCGCTGCTGCGCCGGCTCGAAGGAGAGGCGCGAGCCGGCGGATTTCGCAAGATCGTGCTGCACGCGCTCGACTCCAACGAACACGGCAAGCAGCTCTACCGGAAGTGTGGATTTCGCGAGGTCGGCGTGTTCGAGCGGCACGGCGTCGTCGACGGCGGCTTCGCCGACGTCGTGGCTATGGAAAAGCTGCTCTAGCGCGGCGATATCCCTCGAGCGCCGTGCGCACGATGTCCGAAATGGTGCGGTAACGAGCCTCCCACCCGAGCTCGTGGCGGGCGAGGTCGGCGTTCGCGACGAGGATCGCGGCATCGCCGTGCCGTCTGCGCACGAAGCGGAGGCGCACATCTCGTCCCGTCGCGGAGCCCACGGCCGCGACGACGTCCAAGACCGAGGCGCCGTGGCCGATGCCGAGATTCGCGCGTAACGACGCGCCGCCGGCGCGAAGCCGATCGACGGCCCGCACGTGCGCGTCGGCAAGGTCGTCGACGTGCACGTAGTCGCGGATGCACGTGCCATCGGGGGTCGGGTAGTCGCGGCCAAACACGTCGAGCGTTTCGGATCCGACCGCAGCGGCGATCGCGAGCGGTATGAGGTGGGTCTCCGGATCGTGCTGCTCGTAGAGCGCATGCTTCTCGCTGGCCCCGGCGGCGTTGAAATAGCGCAGCGCCACGGAGCGGAAGCCGTACGCGGAACCGTAATCGTTTAGGATCTGCTCGACGATGAGCTTAGTGCGGCCGTAAGGATTGAGCGGAACCTGAGGCGTGTTTTCCGAGATCGAGAGACCGGACGGCGTATCGCCGTACGTCGCGCAGGACGACGAAAACACGAATCGCCGCACGCCCGCGCGGCTCACGGCGCGCAGCAGCGCGATCGTCTTGGCAACGTTGTTCTCGTAGTAGAGCGACGGGTTGGCAACGGACTCGGCGACGTAGGCAAATGCCGCGAAGTGCACGACGACGTCGACGCCGCATTCTCGGCAGACCCGCTCGACGACCGCCTCGTCGGCGATGTCGCCGCGTACCAGCCGGCTCGCCGGAACGAACTCCGCGCGGCCGCGCGAAAGGTCGTCCAGCACGACGTAGCTGCGCTGCTCGTCCTCGAGTCGCGCGACGAAGTGCGAGCCGACGTAGCCGGCCCCGCCCGTAACCAGGACGGAGCCTTCGCTCGTCAAGCGGCGGGCGCCGCGGCTGCGGCCCTCTCGAGCAGCGACGGCAGCACGCGGCGCGCGTCGAAATACTCTTCTGCGACGGCGCGCGCGGCTCGGCAATGCTTCTCGTAGTCCCGTGAGACTCGCTCGATCCCGGCGCGCGCCTCCTCCGGCGAGGCAAACGCGAAAACGCCGCTCCCCGTTTGGAGCCAGCGCGAAAATCCCGTTTCCTGGGTGACGACGGGACGGCCGCTGGCGAGGTACTCGGCGCTGCGATCGCTGAACCAGCCGCTGGCCGTTGCAACGTAACCCTGCTTCGCCACGCTGAACTCGGCCATGCACGCCTGAATGAAACGCTGGTAGACCCAGGGATCCGACGACAGCTCGTACGGATCGCGCACGATCCAGCCGCTCGATGCGAGGCGTGCGCGCGGAGCCGTGGATCCACCGAGCGCGAGCTCGAGCCGCGAATCAACCTGCGCGGGCAGATCGAAGTAGGGCGCGAAAGACAGCGACTTCATGCCGTACTCGCGCCCGTCGTAACGCAACGACGGGTAGCTCTCCCACTGCATCATCGTGGAGAAGTTTCCGTCGCGCGGCCCCGGGGTGACGGGCCAGGCGTCGAGCACGATGGGCTGCCGCGTCGCCTGCCAAGGCAGTCCGTCGCACGGAATCGTGCAGTCCGGCTGGCCGATGTTTTCCCCAAACGTCGCGAAGGCGTTGTGAAGCGACGCCAGCCGCAGCGCGCGTGGATCGATCAGGTGGCGCACTTGGGTGAACGCCGGATCGGTGTCGATCAGCACGCGCAGCGGCACCCGCTGCAGCCATTCGCGCAGCGGATTCACGCCCGAGACATTCAAACACACCTCGGCCGTACGACATAGCTCCAACGCCTTGTGCGCGGTCGGGCCATGCCACGTTGCCGTATGCGCGTCGTAATATGCCCAGCGATCTTTTAGGCCCACGCGCTCGAACGCGGAGCGGGCGAAGCTCAGACCGAAAGCGGGGTCGGCGGTCATCTCGTGCGTCGTCGGGTCGTAACAAGATTCGAAATCGTCGCTGTCTTCCAGAAAGTACACGTCGTGACCGAGACGCTCGAGCCCCAGCACGTACTGAAGGTGATGCCACGCGTGCCCGCCGAGGGGACCGCGCACGATATACCCGAGCACGAGTACGCGCACTAAAGGCGCCCTATCCGCCCATATTGTCGAGCATCTCGCCGAGGACTTGGTGGCTGTCGAAGTGTTCCTGCGCAATCGCGCGCGCCGCGTTGGCGTGCGCCTTCGGATCGGACTCCACGCGCCGCAGCGCCTCCACCGCCGATTCCTCGTCGTGAAACGCGAGCAGCCCCCGGCCATTCGGCAAAGAACGCGACCACGTCGTATCCTGCGCGATCACCGGGCGGCCCGAGGCCAAGTAGCACGTCGAGCGACACGAGAACCATCCGGTGTTTGCCTTGACGTACGTCTCCTTCGCGATGGAGAACTCGCCGCGCGAGCGGGCGATGAAGTCTTGATACATGCGCGCGTCGCCCGCACAGACTGCCGAATCGCGCACGATCCATCCCGCCGCGCGGACCTCGTCGAACGGGAACGGACACTCGGGTGTGTGGCTGACCGCGAGACCCACCGGGATTTCGGGAACGCGCCGAGCTACGCCCACGAAGCGCATGAACTCGGCGTCTTTCTGGCCCCACTGCTCGTCCTCGAACTGAAACGGTGGGAAGACGCTCCAGTTCATGACCGTCGAGTAGCCGTACGAGCCGTTTCCGGGCGGGTCGGTGACGGGCCACAGCTTCAGCACGACCGGCGGACGAGTCGGAAGCCACTTCAGGCCGAGCGTCGGAATTCGGCACGATGGGCTCCCGATGCTCGCGCCCAGCGTGAAGTGGTGCGTGTGATCGTCGATCAGCTCGCGCATCCCGGACGGACCGTCCGTTAACGACTTCCCGCGAAGATACTGCATTTGCGTGAACATCGGATCGGTGTCGACGAGTGCGCGCACGGGGATAGCCGCATACTCCTCGCGCAGCCTCGCAGAGCACGACAGGTTGAGAAAGACGTCGGCCGTGCGGCAAAAATCCACGAGCTCGGGTTCCGACAGCCCGAAGCATTCCCCGGAGAGTGCGTCGCGGTATGCCCAGCGCTCGCGCAGCCCGAAGCGCTCCATCGTCGACGCGAGGTAGGCGACGGTCGAAGATGCGCCGAGGTCACCGGTCTGATAGACCGGCCACGAACCGGTGTCCTCGAGATAGATGGCATCCCACCCCAACGCCGCAAAGCCGAGCACGTACTGAACGTAGTCCCACGCAACCCCGCCGAACGGAAAGAGGCCTACGAAGCCGGTGACGACGACTCGCGGCTTAAGCAACCTCCCGCACCCGCAGGCTTCCGTCGCGCAGTTCCAAGCGGACGTTGCAGTGCTCCAGCGTCGTCGGCCGGTGCGCGATCAAGAAGACGGTGCGATCGACCATCAGGCGTTCCATCGCATCGACGATGGCGGCCTCGGTCGCGAGATCGAGCGCGCTCGTCGGCTCGTCGAGCAAAATGATCGGGGCGTCCTTCAAGAACGCACGCGCGATCGAGACGCGCTGGCGCTCGCCGCCGGAGAGGCGCATGCCGCGCTCGCCGACCTCCGTGCCGTAACCGTCCGGCAGCGCGGAGATGAAGTCGTGGGCGTTTGCCTGGCGCGCGGCGTTAACGATCTCCTCTTCGCTCGCCTCCGGCCTGCCGTACGCGATGTTCTCGCGAATGCTGCTCGAAAACAGCATCGTGTCTTGCAACACGATCGCGAACTGGCTGCGGAGATCGGCGAGCTTATAGTCGCGCAGGTCGACGCCGTCCAACAAGATCGCTCCTGCCGTCGGGTCGTAGAAACGCGTGAGCAGGCTCACGAACGTTGTCTTCCCGGCGCCGGTCTTGCCCGCAATGCCGACGCGGCTGCCGGGCTCGATCTCAAGCCGTATGCGGCGCAAGACGTCGTGCCCGGGCTCGTAGGCGAACGAGACGTCGTCGAAGACGAAGGCCCCACGTGCCCGCTCGAGCCGCCGTGCGTGCGGTCTTTCGCGCACCTCCGGCAGCTCGTCGAGGAGCGAGAACGCACGGCCGGCGCTGGCGATCCCGCTTTGCAGGTCGCCGATCTTTTTGCTAATGGTCTTCAGCGGCAGATAGACTTGCGCTTGGTACGCGAGGATCATCAGCAGCTCCCCCGTCGAGAGATGCCCGCCCTTGACTTGGACGACCCCGAGGAAGAGCACCGCGGCCGTTCCCGCCGCCACCGTCACGCCGATCGCGAGATCGAATTTGGATTGCAGCCAGGCGATGTCGAGCTGCCCCCACAGGCGCCTGCTCGCGCGACTAAGGAAACGGCGCTGCTCGTGCTCCTCCCGTCCGAACGACTTGACGACGCGGCCGGCCGACAGAGCCTCCTGAACGATCGACATCGCGGAACTCTCGATGTCCTTGACCTCGTACCAGCGCCCGCGCAGTCGCCGCCCGAAGCGCCCCGTGATGAAGTACAGGATCGGGCAGACGACGAGCGAGACGAGCGCTAACTGCCAGTTCAGCCACGCGGTGACGATCACGACCGCGACGGCCGTCATCAGCGCGCTCAGCATCGGAATCAGACCATCGATCAAGACGTGCTGGAAGCACTCAGCGTCGTACTGGATCCGAAAGACTGAATCGGTGGTGCCCGTCCGATCGTGATAGGAAAGCGATAAGCGCTGCGCGTGCCGGAAGAGCGCCGCCCGGAAGTCGAGCACCAGTCGCTCGCCCAGATACGTCGACGCGAGCCAGACGGCCATTCCCTGCGCGTAGAGCAGCAGCGTGATCGCCACGAGCAACAGCGCCATTGCCGCCAGCACGACGTAAGCGCCGCCGCCGATCCAACGCAGCGACGCGTCGAGGAGCGGCGGCAGCGACTTCGAGCCGATCACGCTGTCGACGACGACCTTCAGCGGGAAAGGCGTCAACAGCGTGAGCGGCACGACCGCCAGACTCAGGACGAACGTGCCGGCGATTTTGAGCCAGTAAGGCCGCGCGAATTCGACGATGCGTGCGAATACGCGGCGGTCCGCGGTCGGATGCGTGGTCACGAGGGCACCTTCGCGCCGACGATCTCTTCCGCGACGCGGCGAGCGTCAAACAACTCCGCCAGCTCGCGGGCAGCACGCGAGTGCGTCGAATAATCTGCGACCACCTCGTCCAGGTCCGCCGCCGCCTCTTCGAGGGTCGAGAACCTGAACAGTCCAAGGCCGTTCGGAAGCAGCCGGCTGGGGCCCGTATCCTCGACTACCGCCGGCCGCCCCGTCGCGAGATAGCACAGCGTTCGGTCGCTAATCCACGCGTTGTTAAACTTCATGCAGGAGGGTTTGGAACAACTGAACTCGCCACGCGATCGCTGGATGTACTTCTGGTACGTCTGCGGCGTTCCCGCGGCTTCAAACGAGTGCCGTACGCTCCAGCCGCGTTCGACGAGAAATCGCCGATCGGCGTCGTCGGACTCGCTTTCCCGGTCCAGCATCAGGGCGAGTTCGAGCGGCACGCGAGTCCGCTGCGGCAGCTCCGCAAACCGCAGGAATGCGGCCCGCTTGTTATTGTCGATGATCTCGCCGTTGTCCACGACCCACTCGTGACCCCACCAGCTCGATACCGTGGTGAATGGGGCGTCTGCCGCCGCCGGAACGGGACGCCAGAGGTCGAGGCTCACGGCGGGGCGGATTGCGATCCACGCCATGCCGCAATCGGGGAAGGCCGCTCCGGGCCTGCCCACGGTCTCGCCGGTCGTAAAATACAGGTCGTGAGCGTGAACCGAGAGCAGGCCGGTGCTGATCCAATATTGCAGCAATCCGGGATCGATGTCGACGAGGGCCGTTCGGCGAAACTCCTCGAGCATCCACGCCTGTATTTGCTGATGGAAATTCAAGAGAAGATCCGCGCCACGAAATATCTCCCGGGCGCGCTCTCGCGAGAGGTTCAAGAACTCGCCGCTCGCGGTGTAGAGAATGAGACGATCGCTCAGGCCGTAGCGATCGACCCATTCGCGAAAGCCGGCGATCCGCGCCGCATCGCGGCTCGCATCACCCAACGTCCGGAACTCCTCCATCCACCACACGTCGCAGCCGATATCGCGCAAGCCCTGCACGTACTGCATGTAAACCCAGAAATGGCCGCCGCCTTCCGGATAGTTCACCACGTTGTGGGGAGAAACGACAACCCTCATTGAATTCGCGCGCCGTCGTCGTGGTCGGAATGCATCGGAGCGGCACGAGCGCGGTTGCACGCGGGCTGGCGGCTCTGTCCGTCTACCTCGGGGATAACTTCTTCGATGCGCAGCCGGACAACCCGACCGGCTACTGGGAAGACAAATCCATCGTCGCGATCAACCAGCGGGTTCTCGAAGAGCTGCGGCTGCGCTGGGACGACACGCCGCTGATCGGCGCCGAGCGATTCGAACACCACCGGATTCGGCTGCAGCGCATCAAAGCGGTACGCTATCTGAAGGATGCCTTCGCCGACCGTCCACTGTGGGGCTTTAAGGACCCGCGCACGATCAGGCTGCTGCCGTTTTGGCGGGCGGCGCTGCGCGAGCGGGGCGCCGACGATGCTTACGTGATCGCGATTCGGCATCCGCGCAGCGTCGCGGCGTCGCTGTTCCGCCGCCAAGAGATCGCGCCGCCGAAGGCCCAGCGCCTGTGGCTCGTCCACATGGTGCCGTTTCTCCACGAGCTCGAGGGCAGGCCGTTGGTCGTGGTCGACTACGATCTGCTCGCGCGCGACCCGCGCGCTCAGCTCGAGCGGATCACGCAGCGGCTCGACTTGCCGCGGGACGAGGCGGTCCCGCGAGAGCTCGATCGTTTCACTCGAGGCTTCTTCGACGAGAGCCTGCGGCACAGCGTCTTCTCGACGACCGACTTCGAGGCTAACACCGACGTGGCGCGCCTGACGCAGACCGCGTACCTCCTGCTCCACGATCTCGCAACGGATCGGCAAGCCGGCACCGAGCGGTTCTGGCCGGCCTGGAAGCAAGTCCAGCTCGACCTCGAGGCGCTGCCTCACGAAGCGTGATCCGCTGCGTACGCGTCGCGAAAGTCGATCAGCTTCACGTCGCGCGCACGGAAAAATTCGCGTAAGCGCGGATCCGAGAGCGTCCGCAGCTCCAGCTCGCGCTCGCCGTCATACGGCGAGGTGAAATCGTCACCGGTATAGCCGGGATGACAGCTCAGCTCCAGGACGCCGCCGCCCAACTCGATTTCGAGCATGCGTAGCAGGTTGTCGATGCCGATCTGCTCGGGATGCGGCTCGCCATCCCATTGACCGTAGAAGCTCGAGAAGTAGCGTGCCGGCGAGTGCTCGCGCAGCGGTAACTCGCAGCGTCTCGCGATTTCCTTGAAGATCGGTGCCAGACGCGCGTCGCGATGCACGTTTTGGTGCGCGTCGAGGTGCGTCGGCGGGTGGCCGAGGCACGACGAGAAGACGTCGATCTGCGTCTGGATCGCTTGGGCGCAAAGATCGGCGTCGTCGAAATCGACGAGTTGGCTACCCTCTTCGTCGGTGAGCGTCGCATGCAGTCCCACGCCGAGACACGGAGCTCGGCGCGCCGTCCGCACGGCGTCGGCCGCCGCCGGCATCGTCATCATCAGGCTCGTGCTCGTGACCACGCCGAGCTCGTGGAGCTCGAGGATCGCGCGATTGATCCCGCGGCTTGCCCCGAAGTCGTCGGCGTTAACGATTAAGTATTTCACGAAGTTTCCCGATGGCGTCACCGATGCGAGTCATGGCCGCGGCGCATTCTTGAGCGGTGCGAATTGCAATCGCGAGCGCAAAGGCAGCGAGTATCGCGCAGGCGGCCCATGCGCCGTCGCGCCCTGCAGCGATTGCGAGCCCGCACAAGATCAACACGGCGGCGATGGCGCCGGCAGAATAGCGTGGCCGCGCGCGAAGTCGCACGAGTTGCTTACCGGCACCATGCTCCTCGACGAGCATCGAGGCGCGCGCCGACCCGAGCGTGCCGGAACGAACCTCGAGATCCCAAGCGTCATAGTCGTCGCCGCGGGTTGTAACGGCGCCGCTCTCGCGTAGTGCGGCTTCGAGCTCCTCGAGCAGCGACGAGCCGCTACGCCAGTGCTCGTTCCAAATCGATTCGTCGCGGGGCCAACCTCTCCACAACGCAAACGTCACGGGTGAACGCCATAGCGTGAGGCCGTACTGTATCCTTCCGAAGAGGCGCGCGAGCGGCTGAACCAGATGCAAGAACCCTACCAGCCCCCTGCGGCGAAGCGAGTCCAGAGTGGAGGCCGAACGCGTCTCGAACACGGCCTTCCTGCCTGCCAGCGCCGCCTGCCATATCGGCAGCAAGGTCGCGACGGCGAACGCCGGCAGCGCCCAAAGCAGCGGCGTCCACAGCGCGCCCAGTAGAGACAAGCCGGCCAGCGCGAGGATCGCCAAGTACCACTCGGGCATCAGCGGCAGCGACGCGAACGCGTTCGGCACGGATCGTTCGAGGGACTGATACGGCGCGCTCCCCCACAACCCGTGATAGATCCGCTGCGGGCGAAGTCCGAGCGCTTGTGGCACGCCCTTCGCGTAGATGCGTCCACCCCATGACAGATGTCCGAGCTCGTTATATTTTTCGGGCCACTTCTTTTCGAGCAGTGCCTCGGCGCGTCCGTACCCGCGCTGCTGCTTCCAATACGAGCGCAGCGTCGTTCGGCGATGGTGCCATACCATCGCTCCGGGACTGAAGCCCAGGGTCCAGCCGCGCGCCTGTAGGCGCCAACAGACGTCGACGTCATCGCCGGCGACGCGCAGCGCCGGATCGAAGCCGCCGATGGCCACGAGGCTCTCGCGGCGGAACGCCATATTACAGCCCGGGATATGCTCGGCCTCGCGATCGGAGAGCAACACGTGCGCCGGTCCGCCCGGAGCATTGTCGAAGCACTCCGCGATGCGGCCGAGTTTGGGCGGCGCCAAATTCGGACCGCCGATTCCCGCAAACGTCGAATCGCGAAACGCGGCGGCCAAATACTGCAGCCAGTTCGGATCGGGGAACGCGTCGCTATCGAGGTAGGCGACGATCTCGCCCTGCGCGGCCTCGAGCCCGGTGTTGCGCGCGTTGCTCAAGCCGCGGTTCGGCGTCGCGATGAGGCGCACGGGATAACGCGCCGCGATCGTGCCCGTAGCATCGGTCGAGCCGTCGTTGACGACGATGACCTCGAAGTTCGGGTATTCGACGTCACGCAGGCCATCGAGACATTGGGCGATCGTGTCCTGCGCGTTGAAGGCGCAGACGATGACGGATACGCGCGGCCAACGCTCGCCGGGCCGGTACGGCACGGAGGAATATGCTTCGCGAACGGCCGCCAGCGCCGGCTTCGGCGTGCGATCGCGCCGGGTCAAGCCGAAGTCCCAGTCTTCGATCGCGTAACCCCCTCGATGCCACTCGTCGGTCCACGCGAACGCAAACGCTCCCGCACAGCCCGATTCGAAGATGCTGCGCAGCTGCCGATCGAGGACGACGGCCTGCGCCCTCTCGCCGTGCCGCCGGCTGTCGAGACCGACCTCCGCCATGACGAGCGGGCGGTCTCCGGCGATGTGCTGCAAGCGCGCGAGGTACGCTTCGAACCTGTGCTGCGTCTCGAGGTAGACATTGAACGCGACCAGGTCGAGGAACGGGAGTTCCAAGTATTCGGTCGTGGGATAGTTCACGTACGTGACGAGCGCTTCGGCATCTTCCGTCTTGACGGCGCGATACAGTCGCTCGAGGAACCGCTCGACGCGGCGCGGCCCCAGCCAGCGCACGACCGGCCCCGGGATCTCGTTGCCGACGGCATAACAAAGGATGGCCGGGTGCCCCGCGCACTCGCTCGCGTACTCTCGCACTCGGCGCTCGATACGTTTGGACCTGTCGGCATCGTCGAGGAACGCGACGTGCTGCTCCCACGGGATCCCGACCATAACGCGCAGCCCGTAGCGCGAAGCAGCGTCGAGCAGCCAGCGGGGCGGAGCGGTATACGTGCGCACGGCGTTGAGGCCGTTGCGTGACATGAGCGCAAAGTCGCGGTCCACCACGGCCGGATCGAAGCGTTCGCGCCCATCTTGGTCGAGTGCGAACGTCCCGTAGGTCGTTCCGCGCACGTAGAACTTCGCGTCGCCGGCAAAGAGGAACTTACCGCGAGATGCGAGGCGTTCCGACGGATTGGCGGCAGTGGAAAGAGCCGTACTCAAAGGGTTCGCGTCGTTCATCGGCGTCCGCCCGCCGCCGCCTCCCATTCCACAGCATCAGGTGATGCCGCAAGGCCGACGCCCCGATACCGGATGCCGCAGCGCGCGAGCTCCTCGCCGTCGAGCAGGTTGCGGCCGTCAACGACCACGCGCCGGCGCAGGCTTGCCGCCAGTACGCTCGGCGCCACGTCGCAGAATTCCGGCCATTCCGTCAAGACAAGCAGCGCGTCGGCGCATGCGGCATCCGCCGCCGAGCCCGCGAGCACGGCGCCGCCCGGCAGCTCTGCGCGCTCGATGGCTGGGTCGTAGGCGATCGCCGTTGCGCCGCGTACGTCGAGATCGGCGAGAATCCGCAGCGCGAGCGAGCTCCGCAGATCGTCGGTGCCGGCCTTAAACGCCAGCCCCCACACTCCGATGTGCAGCCCGCGTAGAGCTCCAAGCTCCTCTTCGAGCATATCGACGATCTTACGCGGCTGAAGCTCGTTGACGCGCAGCGTCGCCCGCAGGAGGTGCGAGGGAGATCCGTTGTGCCGCGCAACGTGTTCGAGGCTTAGAACGTCCTTCTCGAAACAGGGTCCTCCGAATCCGATTCCCGGCGTCAAGTACGCCTCGCCGATTCGCCGATCGTATCCGATGCCCCGCAGCACAGCGCGTGCATCCGCGTCCATCTGTCCACACAGGTTTGCAATCTCGTTTGCAAAGCTGATCTTCAGGGCCAGGAAGGCGTTCGAGGCGCCCTTGACGAGCTCGGCGTCGCGCCGCGTCGCCACCATCACCGGCGCGTCGACATCTTTCAGCAGCTCGGCGTACGCGGCGGCCGCCGTGTCGGACTCCGCGCCGACGATCGTGCGGTCGGGATTCAAGAAGTCGTAGACGGCGCTTCCCTCGCGTAAGAACTCAGGGCAGTATAATAGCTCGAGACCGTCCGGAAGGCGCTCGGCCATGCGGTCGGAGGTCCCCGGCGGCACGGTCGAGCGCAGCACGATCACCGTCGACCGGCGCGTCGCCACTCGGCTCAGCTGGTCGATCACGAGCTCCAGCGCCGAGAGATCGGCTGAGCCGTCGTCGCGCGACGGCGTGCCGACCGAAATGATAATGAAGGCGGCGTCCCGGATAGCGCTTGACAAATCGGCGACGAACTCGAGCCGCTCGCGCACGAGATGTCGTCGCAAAAGCTCGGCTAGACCGTCTTCCCGGTAAGGCGGAACGCCGCCTTGCAATAAACGGATGCGCTCTACATTCGTATCGAAACCCACGACGTGACAGCCGAGCTCGGCGAATCCGACCGCGTTGGCCGTTCCTACGTAGCCGGTTCCGATGATTGCAATTTTGCGAGGATTAATGGTGCGCAAGAATGTTGTACAAGCCCTATATAAAATAGCGTGGCGTCGCGCCCAGCATACCCAACCCTGAAGCGTGCCGACACCTACGGGACCTCCACACTTACCCACACAGTTTGGGACGACTCAACCGTGTGGCAGTCGGCATTTTTTCACGAAGCGTAACAAGCGTGCGCGAGGCCGTACGTCGCAATCGGAGAATCCCGGAGTCTCATGAACGCCATCATTACCGGCGCGGCCGGATTCGTCGCGTCGCACGTCGTGGACGCTCTGCTCGCACGCGGAGAGCGCGTGTATGCGATCGACAGCTTCGTTACCGGGTCGCCGTCGAATCTGGAAGCGGCGTCGAGACACGCGAATTTTTCGTTGCTTACCGCCGACGTCTCGCAGGATTCGGAGAAAATACTCGGCTGGTTGCACGAGCAGGGCACGGGCTTCGACGTGATTCTGCACATGGCTTCGCCCGCGAGCCCGCGTGACTACAAGCGGCTCCCCGTCGAGACGCTGGCGGTCAATGGTTACGGAACCGATTTCTGCTGCCGGCTCGCCGCACTCTTTAGCGCGCGGCTGCTCTATACGTCCACGTCGGAGGTCTATGGCGATCCCCTGGAACATCCGCAGCGCGAGACGTATTGGGGAAACGTCAATCCGATCGGCTCGCGATCTTGTTACGACGAAGGCAAGCGGTTCGGCGAAGCCATGATCATGGCGCACGTACGAGCCATCGGCATCGACGCGCGGATCGTTAGAATCTTCAACACGTATGGGCCTCGGATGCGTATCGGCGACGGCCGAGTGGTCCCGAATTTTATTTCGCAGGCACTCGCAAATCGTCCGCTGACCATCTACGGCGACGGCAGTCAGACGCGATCGTTCTGCTATGTCGACGACATGGTCCGCGGCATTTTGCTCGCAGCGAATGGCGACGACGCGCGCGGCCGCGTCATCAATCTCGGCAATCCGAGCGAGATCAGCATCGCGGCGTTCGCAAAGGCCGTCGCCGATTCTGCCAGAGTCTCGTACACGATCGAGGCATGCGAGCCGACCGAGGACGATCCGACTAGGCGCTGCCCCGACATATCACTCGCCCAAAGCCTGCTGGGCTGGAATCCGGAGATCGATCTCCCAGAGGGTCTGCGCAGGACGATCACATCGTTCAAGTCTTCGGCGGTTCGAGAGGGTGAAGGCTCCGTGCGCTCGTAAGCTTCGAACAACTCGCAGCTACAGACGAGGTGATCGCATGCGTATGGATGCAAAAACGCTCGGCGCGGGAGGTGCCATCGCCGTCGTTTTCTTGCTTGTCGGCCTGTTAATACGCCAGTGCCCCGCCGATGGCAATCCCGTTGGTTTCCACATCGACGGATCGGTGAAGCTGGACAACGCCGCCGCATTCCAGCTCAGCAAATGTAAGACCACTACCTGCACGTTGGCGTTTGAGTTAAGAACGAGCGCGAATCCTCCGGCTCAGCCTTCGCCATGTCCCGCAACGAGCAACTGTTTCCATTTTACAGACAGCGGGAAGGCGATGACCGTCACGATCACGGATTCGGACAAGAAACCTCGCACTTATCCCGACTATGCCGACGGAACCGTAACGATTACGCCCTAGCGTTCCTACTTCGCGTCCCACGCCTCCGCATTGACCGGGTGGCCCAGCATGTTGCGCGCGAAGCCCGTGATGCGCGGTCCCTCTACGTCGAAGTATCGCGAGTAGTCGAGCGCGATAATCGGCACGCGGTCGTAGACAATTTGCTGCATCGCGATGAAGTCGCGTGCGCGCCGGCGCTCGTCGGGCGTCACGGCCTGGTCGCGGAATGCCGACTCGAAGCGTGGGTCGCAGAAGTGCTGCACGTTGTTGCCATTGGGGCCTACCTGACCGCAGGAAAAGACGACGCTCTGCTCTGGGTCGGCGCCGCCGACCCAGCCCTGCGCCGCGATGTTGAAGCGCCCACTGCGCAGCGGGCCTTGCAGCGCGTAGAACGAGGTCGGCGGAAACGTCTTGATCGTGACGCGGATGCCGACGGCGGCCAGCTCGCGCTGGATGATGGCGGCGAGCCCGCTGCCGTTGCCCAGCTCCTGGCGAACGAGCAGCACGTCGAGCGGCGCGCCGTTTTTTACGCGCACGCCCTGCTGCAGCTTCCAGCCGGCGCGATCCAGCTCGGCCGCGGCGGCGGCGTCGCTGCGCGCCGCCGGCCGCAGCGCCGCGTCGCTCCACGGAAATACGGGCGGCAGAAAGGCCGCCGCGCGCTTGTACAGCCCGTGGAACGTTCGCTCGATCACCGGAACGTCGAGCGCTAGCGCCATCGCGCGGCGCACGGCGACGTCGTCCGTCGGCACTGCCACCGTCTGCAGCGCCAGATAGTCCATGCCGTTGAGGGCCGTAGGCACGACGCGCACGCCCGGCGGCGCGACTGCTACTTGCGCCGGCTCGACGCGTCCGAGATCGAGTTCGCCGGTTCGGACGCCGATCAGGACGGCGTTGTACGTTGGCGTCATGCGCAGCTCGATGCGCGAGAGGCGCGGGCGCGGCGAGAAGTACGGGTTGGGTTCGAGCACGATGCGGTCGCCCCGTCTCCACTCCGTTACGCGGAAGGGTCCGGTGCCGAACGCGTGCGCCTCCCACGCCGCGCCCTGCATGGCCGTGCTAGCGAACGCGTGGGCGGGGACGATGCCGAAGGCGTAGTCCGACTGCGCGAAGAGCTCGCGCACCGCCGCGTTCCACGGCGCGCGTAAGCGCACGACGACCGTGCGCGCGTCGGGCGTCGTCAGCGATGCGACGCGGCGATAGGCATCCTCGCCGAGAACGGGATTGCGCGGATCCTCAATGGCGCGAAACGTGAATGCGACGTCAGCCGACGTCAGCGGCCGGCCGTCGGCGAAGCGGACGTCGCGGCGCAGGCGATACACGATCGTGCGGCCGTCGGCGGAGATGTCGCCGTTGGCGCGCGACGGCACGCGCGTGACGAGCACCGGAACGAGGCGGTTCCGCACGTCGAGGCCAACGAGCGTCTGCACGAACAGCAAGTCGAAGCCGATCGTGTCCTGATCGTGCGCGAGCAGGGGATTGAGCGACGACGGGTCCGACGTGTCGGCGACGCGCAGCTCGTGCGGCGGCGTCGGCCCGACGCGCGAGCATCCCGCGAACGACGCGCCGATCGCTAACGCGAGCGCAATCCCGAGCACGGCCGGCCGCAGCATCATGCCGGCGCTTTCCCGCGGCCTTGCGACTTAAGCGCGGCGAGCGCATCGTCGACGTGCATGCGCGCGCCCTCCTCGCGCAGTGCCGCGCGCTGCGGCTCCGGCAGCATCGCCTCGAGCGACTGCGCGGCGATGTCGTAGGCGATGCTGTCGCGCAGCTCACGCCCGCTCTCCTCGAAGAGACGGTCGGCGAGGCCCAGGAGCCGGGCCGCGAGCTCGTTCGCGCCCTCGAGCGCCTGAACGGCCGCGAGCCCGTGAAAGGCACGGGCGATGTAATCTTTCAGCTGCAGCTTGTTGGCGTCGTCGAGCGTGGCGAAGAACTCCGCGAGCGCCTCGTCGCGGCGCCCCTCCCGCAGCGCGACCGTCGCGAGTCCCTGGCGCGCGGCGCATACGCCGTAGCGGTCGTTCGCGTCGCTCTTTTGTACGAACGCGCGCTCGAACAGCGCTCGCGACTGCGCCAGGTCGTTGAGCCCCAGCTGCACCCAGCCCATCGCGATCGTGAACTCGCCCGCGATACGTTGCTCGCCGAGATCGGCCGCGCGGCGCCGCGCGTCTTCGAGCAGCGCCGACGCCTGCTGCAGCTCGCCGCGCTGGCGCGCCAGCATGCCGAGGTTGCCGAGGCACAGCATCTCACCGCGATCGTCACGCGACAGCGTGAAGCCCTCGAGCGCCTCGCGATACAGATCGTCGGCGCGATCGAGGTGGCCCTGCCGGTGCACGGCCTCGGCGATGCGAAACGTCGCGTGCGCGATGCCCCCCGCGTCGCCGAGGGCGCGATAGATCGCGAGCGCCTCGTCAGCCAGCCGCAACGCCTCGGGGAGCTCGTCCTGCAACGACGCGAAGCTCGCCGCGAGGCAGAGCAGCGCGGCGCGGTCGTCGCCGTTCGCGTCCGCCGCCGCAATCGCGCGCGCCAGCCACGAGCGCGCTTCGGTGAGCAGCCCACGCGTGCGCCAATACGGAGCGACCGTTGCGACGAACTTGGCCGCCGCCGGCGCATCCCGGTCGATCGTCCATTCCAGCGCCGCGCGGATGTTCGGCAGATCGTTGTCGATCGCCGCGTACGAGCTCGCCGCCAGTTTGGCGTAGTAGTCCGCGTGTTTCCGCCCGGCGTCGGCAGAGTCGGTCGCGTCGAGCTGCTCCTGCGCGTACTGGCGGACGATATCGAGCAGCCGGTAGCGGCCGTCATCACCGGTGTCGTCGAACGACAGCAGCGACTTGTCGACCAGCGAGCCGGAAGCGCCGTCGACGTCGGAGATCGTGTCGGCGACGTGCGCGATCGCGTCGGGCGTGCAGCCGCCGCGAAAGACCGACAACGCCTTCAAGGCCGCCTTCTCGTCCGGCGAGAGCAGGTTGTAGCTCCAAGCGATCGTCTCGCGCAGCGTGCGGTGGCGCTCACTCTCCGTGGCGTCCTTGCTGCTCAGCGTCAGCCCGGACGTCAGTCGGCGCGAGAGCTGCTTCAGCGGCATAGATGAAAGGCGCGCGCAGGCCAGCTCGATCGCGAGCGGGATGCCCTCGAGCTTCTTGCACAACGTCGCGATCTCACCCATCTGCGTGTCGCCGAACGACTGACTGGGCGCGGATCCGCGCGCGCGCTCCACGAACAGCTTCATGCCGTCGTCGGCCATCGGGCCCAGGCGATAGACCGACTCACCCGCGAGGTGCAGCGGCTCGCGGCTGGTCGTGACGATCGTAAGCCGCGGGCACTGCGACAGCAGCATTCGCACGAGGCGCGCGACGCCGGCCAGCACCTGCTCCGAATTATCGATCAGCAGCAGCGCCTTCTTGTTGCGCAGAAACGCGGTCAGCGTCGTCTCGATAGGCTCGCTGGGCAGCTCGCCGACGCCCAGCGTCATCGCAATGGTCTGCGCGACGAATTGGGCGTCGCGCTGTCCGGTGAGATCGAAGAACCAAACGCCGTCGTCGTAGAGCTCGACGACTTCGGCGGCCATCTGCACGGCCAAGCGGGTCTTGCCGATGCCGCCCGGCCCGGTGATCGTCACCAGGCGCGACCCGGCCAGCATCGCGCTCAGCTCGTCGAGCTCCGTTTGGCGTCCGACGAAGCTCGAGATCTGCGATGGTAAGTTGTTCGGGCGCGTGTCGAGCGACGCGAGCGGCGGAAAGTCCGCGCGCAGCCCGTCCGCGACGACTTGATACGTCGGCTCCGGCTGGGTTAGATCCTTGAGCCTGCTCGTGCCGAGGTTGCGCAGCGCGATCGCGCCGTCGTCGAGCACGTCGCGCACCAGCGCCGCGGTAGCGGCCGAGACGAGAATCTGTTCGCCGTACGCGACGGCCGCGAGCCGCGCCACGCGGTTGACGGCGGACCGAAATAGTCTCCAGAACTTTGCGTGCATTGGCCGCTGTGAACGCCCATGCGCACTCGAATCTCGCCGATCGTGTCGGGCCAGGATGCCGAATGCAGCGCGCGCTGCCCCTCGACGGCAGCCGTCACCGCGTCCGCGGGATTACCGAACGCGCAGTAGCACGCGTCGCCGACGGTCTTGAAGACGGCGCCGTGGTGCTGCTCGACGACGCGGCGCAACAACGCGTCGTGCGCGGCAAGCGCCTCGCGCATCGCGTCCGGAGCGCGCTCCCACAGCTTCGTGCTGCCCTCGATGTCGGAGAACAGAAACGTCACGACCCCGGACGGAAGTCCTGCGTTCACGGTGTTCGAGCTATACTACCGCGCCCGCTTGCCTTCCTATAGGTTACGGAAACGTGACGTTGTTAATTGAAACGACGTTGCCTTTAGTGTCGCGCACGATCGGGATCAAAACGTTTTCGTGACCCAGCGTAACTCGGATCTTTCCAAACAGACCGCCCGCGAAGCCAAACACTCCTCCGAACGCGGGGACGATGCGCGCGATAACGGACATCGGGATGCTGACGTCGCTCTTCGCTACGATCAAGAAGCGCACCGCGATGGTCGTCGCCCACGAGCCGCTCGTGAATCCGAAATCGTCGATCTCCCCCTGCACGGAGCCGAGCGTCTCCAGGCCCGGGACGGTCGGGGGCGCGATGATCGGGCCGTTTTGAAGCGGAACGAGGCCCGTCGAATACATGTCGGCTCCCGCGGCCCGCACGTCCGCCTGGAACGAGAAGGCGTTTTGGAGAGTCTCGCCGTTCACTTTGGCCGGATCCGCAAAAGCGTATAGGTGCGTGTATGCAGCGCCCCCTAGGAACAGCTGGATTTTCGAATCCCAAACCTGCTTCGGCACGAAAGCGCCCTCCGGATTAAGCCGGGAACCCACCCGATGGTCACGGGCCGTATTGCCCGCGGTCTCGAATCGGTGTAGCTTTAGGGAGCTAGCTACTACTAGCCAGCATTGAGCCCAACCTTCTGAATGTTTCAAGCACTGGAGGTTCCCGATGGCGATTTTCTTCGCGTTGCTGGTCAGCCTCATGTCCGGCGGGCTTTCCGGCCCGGTTCCGGCCGCCGCGATCGTGGCCCCGATGGACAGCGTCGGCGGCATGAGCGGGGGCTAAAATTAGCCACTAGTACCCCGGTGTGGCGGGTAGAAGCCGCTCGCTCGGCGAAGCGTCCAGCCGTGGGAAGGCTAAAAGGAAGCTCTGCCGCGCTTTGGCGGGAGGCATTTGACTCTGCCTTTGACGAGGGTCATTTTGAAGACGCGGCGCGCATCTTCGACGACCGCGCCAGCCGCTCCGAGCCGATCGAGACCGTCCTGCGTGCGGCGCACGCGCACATGCACGCGGATCCCGCGCAGGTGCTGCGCCTTCTGCTCACCCTTCGCGTCCCTGCAACAAAGCCCGCGGCCCTCGTCGAGCGCGACGCGCTCCTAGCCGAGGCGTTCGCGCGTACTCGGGACTTTGAATCCGCCGACGCTCGCCTGGAGGCCGCGCTCGCGAGCGCCCGGGCCGTCGGCGATCCAGACTTGGTCGGCATCGTCGGATATCGCCGAGTCCGCCGTTACCTTCAAGCGGAGGACGTGCCCGCCGCCAGGCACGCTATGGAACTCTCGCGACAGGCCGTCTCTCCAGTAGGGCGGCTCTACTCGTTGTACGCGGAAACGCTCATACTGCCGTACGAGGAACGCGTGCGCGAGCAAGCGGAGCGGCTCATCGAGCTCCTGCGCATGCTCGATCCGAACGAGTCGTCCTTCGTCGATGTCCGAGCCTGGGCGACGCACGCGTTGTCCGTCTTAACGCGAGAACTCTATATTCCAAATGCGTTGCCCGAGGTCCAGCGCCAGCTTGGCGGCCTCGCGTGGCCCAAGGACTTCGCGCCGAACCGCTTTCAAGCACTCAAGGCGTTCGGCTGGGCGAAGGCCCTCCAGGGCGACTACTTCAACGCTTTTCGCCACCTCAAGGCGGCGTCCGAACTGAAGGACGTATCCGCAGCGTGGCACGTCGTCGCCGCGTGCGACCGTGCTTACCTCGCGCGCTGTTTCGGCGAGCATCGCTGGTCGCGCGTCGAACTCGACGAAGCGGAGCAACTCGCCTCGCAGGTCGACTGGCACGCCACACTGAGTGAAGAGCGCATCGGGCTGCTGCTTCTGGCGGAGCTGTTCAGCGGGATCGACACCGCCGGATCGGCCATGTACTTAGCGCGCTACCGTGAGCTAGGAGAGATCAAGTCGCCGCTGCACTACCGCCGCGACGCGCGCCTGCAAGCCTTCGCGCAATTCTCCACGGGAATCGTCGAGATCGCTCTGGGCAACAAGCGGCGAGGGCTGGCGGAGCTGCGCGCGGCGCGCAAGGTCTTCGAGCGCTTCGGTTACGACTTCCGCACCGCGCGCTGTCTCGCGGCGGAGTACGAGGCGACACGCAATCGCGATCTCCTCCCGTCGCTCGAAGAAAAACTTCGGAACTACGAACACAGCTGGTTGGCCGCCAGCATCCGCCGCTTCGGCCGAAGCTCTGCGCTATCGCTGCCGCCGATGCGCAAGCGCGTCCTCGATGAAGTCTGCCAAGGCAAGTCGACGGCCGAGATATCGCGCACGTTGGGGCGCAGCAAGTTTACCATCAGCAACCACATCAAGGAGCTATTCAAAACCTTCGAGGTCAAGAGCCGCTCGGCGCTCGTAGCCGAATCGGTTCGACGAAAAATCTAACAGACAAACCTTTCCGCGAGGAGAGCATCATGATCCACTGCGTCTTCGACCGTCCTGGCGGAGTCCTAAAAGTCTTCTCGGGTGGAGCAGAGCGAAACAGCTTCGCCGCCACCGGCGATGCCTGGGGGCGGTCCATGGATCCGGGCGCCGGCCCGCACGGCCACGACTGGCCGATCCCGAGCGGCCACTACGTGCTCACGCAATGGCAGTCGTGGGGTACCGGCGGCGCCGTCAACAGCGAGGGGTACGGACAGATCTCCGTCGACGACATCGACGACGCCACGAAGCAGCGCCTAATCGATGCCGGCGTGTGTAGCGTGAGCGGCGACAATCTCGTAATCGGTGGGATCGCGCTTCCGCGCGGCGGCCTGGCCGCGAACGGGAGAGGGGCCATCATGGTTCACGGCGGCGGCAGCAACGCTCCCGAGCCGCTTGCTGCACAGCAGCCACTCTGCGCCACCGAAGGCTGCACGCGCGTTCACAATTCGGACTGGCCGACGCTCGTCAACGATCTGGCGGGAACACACCTCGGCTTCCCGCCGGCGGCGGGGGGCGGCGCGTTCCAAGAGACGGTCGTGTTCACCGTCGTGGGAGACTCACCTCAGGCGTCCTGCTGACGTGGGCACCGATGGTTCTACCGGGGATAGCGCGCAACTCGACGGCGGCCTCCCTCCCGGTGGCGCACCGCCTGCCCCCGCGGCGCTGAATCCCTCGCGCTGGTCGAGCATCGTTTCCGGGGCGATCTCCTCGAACGCGACGCTACGAACGGGCAACGCGGTTACGTACTTGATCGACGGGCCAGCGACGTTCAACGCGATGCTGAACGCGATCAACTCGACCACCGGTTCGGAGCACTACATCTACCTACTGGGCTGGCAGCTCGTCGACGACGTTTCGCTCGATCCGACTGCAACGCCGACCGGCGGTGCGGCTTCGAACACGTTCCGCGACCTGATGGCGGCCGCGGCGGCGCGCGGCGTCCAGATCCGCGTCATGCTCTGGAAGCAGTACCAAGGCATCAACAAGCCGCAAGTGGACTTCATCAACACGCTGAGCACCGGCGCGGCGATTCTCGACAACGAGACCAGCAGCACGATCCTCGGAGCGCATCACCAAAAAGTGCTGGTCGTCAAGGGCGCAAACGGACTGGTCGGTTTCTGCGGCGGCATCGACATCAACTCCGATCGCGTCGCTTGGGGAACGCCGCCCGCGGCGACCGCACCGGCATACTCTTCGGGCGGACTCTCGGCGGGCTCGCCGGATCCGGCCGCGACGGTGGCAACGAGCGGCTCCTCCGGCGGCGCCGGCGCGCCGCTGCACGACGTGCACTCGCAAGTGATGGGTCCGGCCGCTTGGGATGTGTTGCTGACGTTCATTCGGCGCTGGGACCATCATCCTGACAGCCCGAGCATCGACGCCTCGAAGGGCGTCTTGCTCGGGCGCAGCGAGCCGATACCGTCGCCGGTCGCCACGCCCTCGAGCACCGGCAACTCGTGCTCGGTCGCGATCGCGCGAACGTTCACGCCGGTCACCCCCGGCACCAGCGTGCCCAAGGAGCGCGACATTGAGGCACTCCTGTTGGCCGCGATCGCCAACGCGCAGCGCTTCATCTACATGGAAGAGCAGTATCTGATCAGTCCCGACGCCGCGGCGGCGCTCAATAGAGCGATCCCGAGCCTGCAGCACCTGACGATCTTGATCGCCGGATCGGAAATCAGCGACCTTCCCTGCAAGTGGTTTCTTCGTCAACAGTTCATCAACGCGGTATCGGCGGGGCTCAGCGCATCGGATGCAGGCAAGGTCCGTGTCTTCCGGCGCGTGACTCCGCCGCCGGCCACACCGGCGAACTACGGCGTGCACACCTACGTGCATGCGAAGACGTGGGTCTTCGACGACGAGCTCGCCGTCATCGGAAGCGCAAACTGTAACCGCCGGGGATGGCAGTCGGACAGCGAGGCCAACGCGTTCATCTTCGACGACGCCGCTCCCACGGCCGGCGCGTTGACGTTCGCGCAGATGCTGCGCTGCGATCTGTGGGCGGAGCACTTGGGCGTTCCCGCTTCTAGTCTGACCGACGGCGTAGCGAGCGCGAGCAATTGGACCTCGGGTTCGACGACGGCCAGCGTCATGCCGTACGATCCCGCCGGCGGCAGCGACAGCTCGCTGCTGCCCTGCAGCACGCTCCAAGATCTGATCGATCCCCCGAGCCCCTAACGATACTCGAGCTATAGGGAGGCATTTATGGATTTTCAGGCGTGGGAAGCCGAGGTGCAGAAACGCATCGGTATCAACGAGGGATACCGCAACACGGTGTACATGGATTCGGCCAACCCGCCGAATCCGACGGTAGGCATCGGATTCAATCTCAACCGCGCCGACGCGCGTGACGCGCTCGCGAAGATCGGCGCGGATTACAACGCAGTCCTAAATGGCACGCCGCTTACCGATCAGCAGGTCGCGGACCTCTTTGCGTATTCACTCGCCCCCGTCGTTGACGAGGCGCGCGCCTCGCTCCAACCGCTTCACTTCGATTCGATGAGCGACGCTCGCCGCTTCGTAATTTGCGACCTGGTATTCAATCTCGGCAACGCCGGCTGGCTGCAGTTCGTCAACACGCGCGCCATCATCGATCAGGCCTGTCACGCCGCGCGCTCGGGCAATTCCGCCGGTGCCCACGTGCTCTTCGGCCAGGCCGCCGATGCGTTGACGCAATCCGGCTGGTACAACCAAGTCGGCAATCGTGCAAAACGTGACGTTGCGATGATGCGCACGTCCAACTGGTGCGATCCAAATGGCGACGGGTCGGACGCCAGTTAACATCGCCGTCACCGGCGACAATCGCGGCGCGATCGTCGTCGGAGACAACAACACGGTCGTCATCAATCAGCCGGCCGGAGCCGTTGTGCTGCCGCCGGAACCCGTGCATACGACGCGGCGCGAGGAGCCGCTCAAGCTCGGTCCGCGCCCGCTGCCGGACGTCGTCGACCGCAGCGACGAGAGCGCGCGGCTCAAAGCGGCCTTGACCGCGGTGCCGCCGGCGCCGGCGGACGTGTTCGGGGCGCCGGGCATCGGCAAGACCGCGCTGTTGCGCCACGTGTGCGGCAGCGCCGACGCGCAGGCGCCGTTCCGCGACGGCGTGGTCTACTTGGATGCCGCGCGTCAAGGCGTCGACGACGTGCTGCAACAGCTCTTCGAGGCGTTCTTCGAGACCGATCGTCCGTTCAAGCCCGACGAAACACAGCTGCGCAAATTCCTCGCGCGCACGACGCCGCTCGTGGTTCTGGACGGGTCTCCGTGGAACGCCGACGATCTCGAGCGGATGCTGAATCTCGCCGCCACCGCGACCGTCGCGGTTTCGGGCGCAAGTCAGGTCTTGTTGGGGCAAGGCTGTCCGATCGCTTTGCACGGGCTGACGCCGGACGATTCGCTCGCGCTGATCGGGCGTGAGCTCGGCCGTCCGGTAGAAGGCGCCGACGTCATGGCCGGACGCACGATCGCAGCGGCGCTGGACGGAAATCCGCTCAACCTGCTGCTCGTGTCGGCGCACGCGCGCGTCTTCGGCGTTCCGATCGCGCAGCTGGCCGAGGGCGTGCGCGCGTCCGAGTCGCCCGAGGCGTGGCTGCAGGAGCTGATCAATAGCAAGCTGTCGGAGCGCGACCGCCGAGCGCTGGCGGCGTTCGCGACCGTCGACTGCGCGCCGCTCGACGCCTCGGAGGTCGCTACGATCAGCGGCGACGAGGCCGCGCCGCAAGAGCTCGAGAGCCTCGCGGATCGGAAGCTCGTTGCCTTCGATGGCACGCGCTATCGCGTCGCCGCCGGGATCGCAGCGGGAATCGCCGCGGCGCTGCTGGCGATGCTGCCCGCCGAAGCAGCGGCGCAAGCGTTCTTGCAGCCGTCAATCGATCCGTCGGCGCTCGTCGCGCACTCCGACGCCGTCGTCGGAGCGCTTAAACAGGCCGCGCTCGCGGGCAAACACGCCGAGGCGCTCGCGCTCGCGCATCATGGGGGCGACGCAGTCGCGCTCGCCGGCCACTGGGACGCTTGGCATGCGATGTTGCAGCACGCGCTGGGCGCGGCGCAGGCGGCGCACGACACGGCCGGCGAGGCGTGGGCACTGCATCAACTCGGCTCCCAGTCGTTGGCGCTCGGCAACGTCGCGGCCGCGCAGACGTCGCTGCAAGCGGCGATGCACCTGCGCGCCGAGCTCGGCGATCCGATGGCGGTCGCGGTAACGCAGCACAACCTCGAGATGCTGCACGTACCGCTCGCACCCGTGCAGCAAACAACCATACACGCGGGGTGGAGCGCGGGCGCCAAAGTCGCGGCCGTCGTCTTCGGATCCGTCGTCGTGCTCGGCTCCGTCGGAACGTGGGTCGCCGCAAAGTCCGGTCTCTTGCCGCCGTTTCACTCGAAGCCGCCGGTCGTCGCGGCGTCACCGTTGCCGCGCCACCCCGCTCCGGTCACGCATCATAAGGTGCCGCCCGTTTCGCCTCCGGTGGCGCCGCCGGTCTCGCACCTCAAGTCGCCGCCGATCTCCCACGTTGGTTCGACGCAGCTCCCTCACCGGCGCGCGTCCACGATAGCGCAGGCGGGCGCACCGGAGAGTTCGCGGCCGATCACGCCGCCCGTCACGTCGCAACCGCCGATACAATCCGGCGGCGGCAGCGGCGTGCAATTTCCGGGGAACGGCGGAGGCCACGGCTTGCGCTTTCCGAGACCCCCGGAGCCTCCACCAACAACCGTCACGGCCAAACCGGTCGAGACGGCTCCGCCTCCGGTTATCACCTATCTTTCGTACCTGGCCGACAAGCAGTGCTTAGCGTACAGCGTTCTGCACGCGGACAAAGCGGCGATCGAGTCGTATGCCTCGTCGGTTCCGCTTCCCAGCGGCTGCTTTGGCCTGAAGCAGCTGAAACAGAACGCGAGCTACACGCTGATCGCGTACGGCCACGGTGAGAGAAGCCGGGAGGTTACGGTCCCGGGCAATTCAACCGGCGATACGGGCGGCGGCGGCGGTCGTCCCTTGCCACCCAGCATTATCGATTTCGTGTATCGCTCGGACGGCTCGTGCCTATACTACGAGGTGAACAACGCGGAGAAGGCGACGATCGCGCAAATCGGCTCCGTCAAACCGTCCGGCGGCTGCGCTCCGGTGCGCCAGCGGGAGAAGCCGGTCACGTACACGCTCGTCGTCATCAGCCGCGGAGGGCGCGCCTCGAGCGAAACGACAGTGCCGGCGCACGTGCCCGTCTACAAAGCAGCTGGCCCGTCGTACGGATCTTCGTCCTATGATAAATCGTCGTATGGAACGTCGCCGTATGGGACGTCGCCGTATGACGCCGTTCCAAAAACGCCGCTGTACAAGAAGCCGATCTACGTGACCCCGATGCCGTATCACACCGCGATGCCGTATCACACCGCGATGCCGTATAAGACGACGCCGCCGCCCACAGACCCCATGAGGATGCCGCCATGAAGCGTTCCGACGAGCCGGCCAGCATCTCGATCTCCGTCGGGGGCAACAACCTCGGCGCGATCTGGTCGGGAAATCAGAACCGCGTGATCATCAACACGAAGACGGGCGCGGCGACGACGCTCTCGCCCGCCGACATACGCGAGCTTTCGGCCGCGATGACGTCGCTCCGCGATCAGATCGCGGCCCAGGTTCCGGCGGCTCAGCGCGATGCGGCACTGCAGCAAGTCAACCGGCTGCAAGACGCTATCTTGCCGCAGCCCAAGATCGCGCGCATGGCCGAGGTGCGCGACTGGTTCATCAAGAACGCGCCGGCAGTGCTCGGTGCCGTGACGGCGGTCTTTACAAACCCCATTGTAGGCAAAATCGTCGAGGCGGCCGGCGAGATGGCCGCCAGCGCATTTCGTAAACGCTTTGGAGGAACATAACAATGAGCGCAACCACAGCATCCGGCGTCAGCGTGACGATCGAGTGGGACGACAGCGTGATGATCATCTTTTCGTTCACACCCAGCGGCGGCAGCAAGCAGTACTGCGGCTTTCCGCACGTCATTCCCGCTTGGCAGAGTCAGAGCGGAACGCAGACCGAGGTGTCGGCGAAGGTCCAGACCATCAGCCAAGCGGCCTTCCAGATCAGCGGCGATCCCGCGACGTGGGTCGAGACCGTGAAATACGGGTCGCGGGACGGCAAAACGATCACCATCGTCTACGACGACACGACCAACGTCAACTACACGTCGTCGACCGCGACTCCTTATCAACTGCAGCTACTCTACAGCATTACCGGATGAGGCAACGGAGGTTACCATGGCCACACCCGTAGTTCTTGGCGTTACGCCGGCGACCGGCGTCACGGGCGCAAGCGTGACTATCGGCGGCACCGGCTTTACCGGCGCCACGGCCGTCAACTTCGGCTCGGTCGCCGCCGGCGGATTCACGGTAAACGGCGACAACGAAATCGTCGCACAAGTCCCGGCGCCGAATGCCAGCGGCCCCGTACACGTAACGGTTACCAACCCAGACGGGACGTCGGCAACCGGCTCGAACGACCAATTCGCCTACAACGTATGCGGCGTAGCGACGTTCAACGTGCCGACCGCGCGCTCGGGGTGCACGACCGTTGCGGCCGGCGCCGGCAACAAGATGGGCGAAAAATTCAACATGGAGATCGACTTCGATTCGACAGGCCCCGGGTGCGTTTGCTCGTGTTGCGAGTACCGGCAGTTCGTCCGGGGCACATTTACCGTGAACGGAGTAACGAAAGTCAAGATGCTCCGGAACCCGGCCGGCGGGCCACCCTTGAAGCTGCTTCCCCGTCCTGCCGCCGGCGCTGCATCGGACAACTTCCGTGAGGACGGACTTGTGACGCCGGACCCAGGGATGAACGTGTGGTATGGGCATCGCGCGGAACCGATAACGACCGATACGACGGACATCTACCAGCAGCCGGATCGCGCGACCGGTTGCCAGTACCGGGGGAATGACTTTCCGGGGTACGCCGGTCTTCCAGGTACGACCGTTAGCATCGATCTTGACTTCCGCGGTCAGGTGATCGACACGTGCAACGGCAACGCAGTCGTGCAACAAATTGAATGGACAGTAACCTGTTCGGGGACACTCTGATGGATACATCGACGGATCTGACGCCACAGCAGATCGGCTCATACTGGGCGGTTCCAACGATCGACAGCACTGCCAACTCTCAGGTAGAAATTCAGGTAAGCGTGGCGGTCTCACCGTCGGACACGCTGAAAGGGTCCGACGTTACGACGCAAGCCATGTCGAATGCAACGGCGCTCACCCAGCTTTCCGGTCCCGACCAATCGTCACTACTGCCCACCGCCCAAACGCGCGCCGTAACGGCGTTCGCGGTCTTCACATTCGACAATCCGCAAAATCTTGCGGTTACGTCGATTGTCGTCGGCGTTTGCGGTCAGACGGCGACCTTCGGAACCCCGCCGGATTCCTCGCCTATGGTCGCGTGAGCGCTAGAGTTTAACGGATGAGGAATAGCTCACATATGTAGCGACGCATTGCTTCTGGTCTCCGAACGCATCGGTGGTGCATGATCGCACTGCGAGAGTTTTTCTTGTTCTACGGGAACAACGTAGACGTGCAACGACGCGCTTGTTTTTGCATCGGATAAAGAGTAAAATTACTTTTCCACAAGTGAAAGGAACGCCATGCCGGATCTGACAGTTGCTGCGCTGGGTGCGCTTTTTGGGCCAGATTTTATAGTCATATCGGTCCAAGACCCGACCTTTGGAGAGTATAACCTCCAGATCTATCCCGATGCCAATAATCCCCAGCTCAAGGCCAATCAACTGCCGATGCAGTTCTACTACATGCCGCAAGACGTCTATCTTGCGAAGAAGCCGAACTCTTCCGACTTCGACTTCAGCTGCACGATCTTCAAGGGTCTAATGACATCTGAGGATACGTTGAACGCCAGCAACACCGCGAGCGTCGGCGGCGAGATCGACGCGGGCGGAGGCTTCGTCACGTTTTCGACCACGATGGCCATTCCGACCAGCGTGTTGACCGCGGCATTGGCGCAGATCAGGGCGGGGCAGCTCGGCACCGTTCCGCCGAGGATTGCCGACCACGTCCAAGTGGATGCCCGCGGCCCGGCTCCGTTGCTGGGGTGCGTACCGATCGCGGCTAACAGCGTGACCATCGAGGTCCCGCAATTTCAGGGTGCGCCCGCGCCGGCGAGCGCCCCGGCGGCTGCGGCGGCATCCGGATCCGGCACGGCCTCCGGCGCCTCAACCCCAGCGCCCGCTGGAGGTTCCGCGCCCGCTGCCGGCTCGGCGCCCGCCGCGGCCTCGTCGAGCTCCACGCCGGCCACCGCATCGTCCGCTTCCCCCAATACCGGCAACCCCTGGTTCATCAGCGCCCAGGGGATGGGGAACGGTAGCATCGATGCGTCCAGCGTCAACACCTTTCTCGTGACCTGCAATCAGTACGCGGCAGGCGCGATAGCGGGCTCGTTGCAGGCCGGGATGTCACCGTTTACCGTACACTACTACCTGACGCTCATGTTCTACATGAACGCCTGTCAGATCCAGATGGACGTGAACGTCGACAAGGTGTTCACTCAGCTGTCCGCGGCGGCAGAGGCTAAGTACCTGTTCGTGCAGGCCGATCTCTCCGCCAACTATCAGGCTTGTGTAACGAACGGCGCAATAACGACGATAATCAATGAAAACGGCGTCGCCGTCGATGCCGACATGAAAAAATTGATAGACACGACGATCGGCGACATGCAAAGTAAAGCCTGGGATCTGGTAAAGAACGAAATCTTCGATTGGCAGCCGAAGCCAGACGCGCCGGCTACGGCCAGCACGGGGGCGTGCGGCGGGGCCGCGGTCTCGCTCAAGGCGAACTATCAGATGCACGCCGTCCACTTCGATAACAGCTTTACACTCAACGACACCGTCTCGCGATTGCAGCCAGCGAGTGGAACCTTGACCGAACTGGAACCGGCGATCAAGGCGGACGTCAGCAAATATCTCGCCATCGTCGACATCGGAGAGTTCTTCCAGAAGCTGCAAGTTGCAGCGACTCCGAACATCGATTTTTCAGGGACGATTATCGCGGACCCGATCAACTCCGCTTCCATCGAAATCAGCTACCCCATGGCAGATAACCTGGGCAACGTACCGACGAACGCCGATGGAACGCCGGTGTTAAGAACTCTCGGTGAAGGCTTCCACTACAACCCCGGAAACATCAACCAGTCCGCGCCGATCTCGCTGGCCAGCTGGTCGAAGGCCAATCCCACCGACATTATCAACATCTCTTTCCTGCGGCTGCTCAAGAGCTTGCCGAATTGGAATGCCGATCAGGTTACCATCACCAAGAAGCTCGAATACAATCCGGACGATCCGCGAGTCGACCTCTCCACCGGCACGACCGAGATGGTGATTACCTCGACCGTCAGCGATCACACGCCGGTGGTCAGCCCCGCCGACGTCGGATACGTCAGCGTGCTGTTCGCGCTCGACCGGCCGATTGCACCGAACATCACGGTCACGCTGACGATCACCTTGGCCGGATCGCAGGGCACGCGTACTGACACGCGGACTTTCACCAGCACGGGACCGATGCAGAAGCCGACCGTGCTCTGGCAGGTCTTCTCCGACAAGTACTTCGACGCGGCCGTGGCGCAGGTACAAATGAACATCGAGGTTGCGCCGCCGCCTTCCAATTTCGGAGGCCCGGCCGTCACATGGAGTGGTACGCAAGCGGTTCCGGTCGGACTGGGACGCATCAAAAACATTCCGTTATACGTCCTGACTATTCCGCCGCTGACCGATCCGACCCAAAGCGCGCTGGTCGGGCAGTACATCATCCAAACCCTGCAGCAGATGGCCGCCGTCCCTACCGCGACCTGAGCCTGACGGGTGCAGGCATGAATCCGGCAATCGGGAGGACCGCGGAACTAGGCGTCAGGCCTACGATAGCACGACCCATGTTCCCGGTGACGGGGATGTGGCTGCACCCTATCCTGCCTATTCTTTCTCCGCCCAGCCTGCCGGTCGCGACCTCGCGCAACGGCAGCCTCTTCACCGACCGGGACGATTCGAATCTGCATTGGTACCTGCCCGACTTCGCGCCGGCTCCGGACGTCGATCCGCTCTTCGCGTTTGCCGTAAGCCAGACCGGACAGCAGGCCAACGGGCAGCCCTTCGACGTCGCGCGCTTAGCGCTGAGAATCGTCAAACAGCAGCCTGCGCAGGTTACGCAGTTTGCGCAGGCAAACCCGAGCGCTGCACTGCGGGAGATTCCGCTCGAAAATCTGGCGGCGGTCTTGAGCAGTACCTACAGCGACCAAAACGGCAACGCGCAGCAGCGCACCTTCACTGCCTCGACCTTCCACGACCAGGGCGATGGCTCGTTTCTGCTGGTTTTTGACGGGTCGATCTTGGGCGATTCCGTCCTGGCGGTCTATCAAGATCTGCGCGCGTTCGGCAAAGCAACCATTGCCGTAAACGGCTCCTTTCAGTCTTGGTCGCAATCGCCGCCACCGATCGTTTGGCACGGGCCGGTGTTGATGGAGCCGGCGATGGCGATGCGGCCCGCGACGTTGATGGAACCGGCGGCCCGCCCGACCCTTTCGATGGCAGTGTATCACCCGTCGGTCCCATTGGAATCTTTAGCGCTCGCGCGTCCGGTGACGCCGCCTGAATCGACACCGTCGCCGACGTGGGTTGAACTCACGTTACCGTACGGCGAGACTCTACCGTTGGGCCTCAAGTACGCTGCGGATGGATATCAGCTGGCCTACACGATCGCGACAGCCTCCTCCCCCAGCCGCGTCATCCTCGGCGCCGGCGATCTTAGCAGCTTCAGCCAGCCGCAGACTCAATTCGCCGAGCTCAACGAGCTGGGCGACCTCAGCGCGAAATATTCGACCATAAGCCGCGCCTATTTCGGCGTGATCAGTAAGACGATCGTCCTGATTCCACAACGCTACGCTATCGTACGCAGCAAGAGTGGCTGCTCGGCAACGTGCCTGGCGCGAGTCGATTCTTCGCCATCTTCCACGAGCCAGTGCGCCTTCGAATTCAGCTTCGTCATCGCTCCGGAGGTAAGCGGCATCGAGCTCGCGCGGTTGACCGAGGAGATCGCCGGCCATCCCGACCTGAGCGGCTACCAAATCACCTTTGCAAATTTTCTCAAGAACACGCCACCCTCGACGATACCAACCACGTTTGCGACCGGCGTCGCGTTCACAGCTGGAGCCGTCTCACACACCTTTGCCGTGACGGTCACCGTGCAGGACGCCGGCACGAACGCTCCCGCCGTGGCAAATGCGAACATCCTGATCTTGCAACTTTCCGGCCAGTCGGGAACCGATCTGATCGGCTCGTTGAGCGTCCTCCTGGACGACGGTTACCCGGACCCAGTGCTGGCCACGATCGATCTGAATTTTGCACAAACGGCAGGAAGCGATGAGCTGGTGGCTCAGATCAATGAAGCTTCGCAAGCGGTGCAGGTGACGAACCAGTCGCCGCTCAGCCTGCAGATGCAGAATTACGCGCTCGTTCAAGGTACCAACGTTACCGAAACGGCCGCGCCAGGCCTGATTTCGCCCGGTAGCTCCGTCTCGTTTCCGCTGCCGCCGAATTCCGATAACGCAGCGTTTGCGTATGAGGCACAACTGGCACTGCCCGCGTCGATGAGCCCCTCGGCGATTGCAACCTTTCTGAACTTTCAGACCGTCGACGTGCAGAGCACCCAGTACGTCGTCGCTCTAGACGGTTCGGGCATCGACTTTACCAGGGTTACCTCCGTCGCGTGCACCGTCACGTTCCCCACGTTGCCGGCGATCACGCCATGGAAAACGACCTTGACGGCTACCTTGAAGGCGGACAGCAGTCACATCCAGATTCCGATTGAGAATGCGCTCTTTACGCTACCCGGAACCGTCAATATAACGGTCAACCCCGCGGCGCCGAACGCGACGCCGTTTACGCTCACGCTGCAAAACGATTTCACCGCGAATCCGGTGATGGTTTTATTACAGTCTCAATTAGTGAGCTCGCCACCTCCGCCGTCCTGAGCGCGGGTCAGGACACCTTCGACAGCAATTGGGGAAACCTCCGTCGGCAGCCCCGCACAGGTTTTGGCCGAGGATGTATTCCATCGTCGGCGTTCGCGATCAGACCGCGACGTTCGGACCGCCGCCGGATTCGTCGTTTATGAACGCTTGACGCCTAGAGGCCGGCGAGCGCCGCGGCGCTGAGTCCGACGCGCAGTTGGGCGGCGCCAGCGGCGTCCGCGCTTACCGCCACGATCCCGTGGTTGGGGAGGCGCTCGTCCGCCGGAGCGCCGGCGAGATGGCGATACGCGGAAGCGGTTCGGCCCGCGCGTTCCTCCCAGCGCAGAAATTGACGCCGAATTCGCGCCGCGGATCGCAGCGAACGCGGGTCTACGAATATTGAGAAACGTTCGTCCATCGATGGCCCGCACGTGAGGCTATAGCCGAAGTCGATCCAGTCGAGCGCCGCGCGCAGCGGCAGCGCGGTGATCTCGGCGAACGCTTCGAGCACGGCCTGTCGTTTATGTGTCCCGCCAAAGCGCAGAAACGCGCCGCTTTCCACCGAGTCCATTTGGGGTTGCCGAAAATAGTACTCGCGTGCCTCGCTCGCGCAATCGTAGCCGGCCATCATTAGGCGGCTGCTCGGCACGATCGGCCGCGCGAGGCCGGCCGCCGACGGATCGCGCAGCTCGGCCGGAACTTCTACGTAGAGCTTTGCCTGCATAGCCGCTCCGTCGTGACGCACGCCGAGCCACGCTCCCCAGCGTAAGTCTCGTCCCCACTGCAGCGTCTTCCAGAAATCGATCTCCTGCGCGGGCGCCACTGGGATACGGAGGCGCTCGATCAAGTCCGCGGCCGCTCCGAGCCGATCGTGGTGCTCCGCCTCGGCCGGTGCGACCTCGGTGACGAAGCGCAGGCGATCGTCGTTCGTCGAGAATTCGAACTGCAACGGACAGCCATCGGCGGCGAGCCCGCTGAACTTCCAGGCAATCGCGGGCCACGCGGTGTCCGAAAAGCTATCGATGCACGTCGCGACGAGGTCGCCGGCGGCACGGCTGCCAATTCGCCGCGCGACCGCGACGACCCGGCTGCGCGCGCTCTCCGCGACGGCAAGCACTTACGGGCCCGCGCCGACCATAACGAGTGGATCGCTGGCGGCGATGTAACTCCCTTGCGTCTGCTGGTTGCTGGCGCTTACCAGCGACACGCGGTACTGATACTGGTTCTTGGTTCGATCGATGATCGGCACGTGGAGCTGCAACGGTTGGCCGGCCGATAGCTGGAATGTCCTCACGAAACTGTAGTTGCTGGCGGGATCTTGATACGTGAACTCTACGATCGCGATTTTGACTGCAATTGGATCGAACGCCGGTTGGAACGTGAGGTCGATGGCACCGGCGAAAGGATCGCTTACGATGATCGCGTTCGCCGTCGACGTCGTGCTCGGCGTCGAGATCAGCGTGCCGTCCTTGAGGTAGGTGTTCGTCGAGTAGCTGTACGTGTTGTCGCCTTTGTCGGCGAGCCGCAACTTCCAGGTTTGCGCCGGCGACCCCGGGCGCACGATGAAGGTCTGCGCGGTCTGCCAGCCGCTCTTAGCGGTATACTGCAACGCCACCTCGACGCGGTCGACGACGTTAGGATCGATGCGCCCCGGTGTGAGCGAAAGCGCGAGGAAGCCGAGGAAGTCGTAGGGATCGAGCGTCAGCAAGCGGTTCTCGGTCGTGACCGATGGCAGCGTATATTCAAGCAGTTCGCCGATCCAACCCGACTCCGGATCGAACGCGTAGTCCGGCGTGTACGTGTACGACGTCGACGAGATCAGGCCCTGAAAGACGTCCCAGACCTGTTGCGTCTGATGCGCGGCATCGAAGACGAACTCCCCGTGCTTCGGGTTCGAGGTCGTCGCGGGATCGCCGTAGTCCAGCGCGACGTGCGCCGAGACGAGTCCAATGCCGGTGAAGTCGCGCGGCGGATCGATCGTGACCGAGAATTGGTTGAAGAACGGATCCGTGCCGCTCACTTTGAGGAAGTGCTTGGTCTGATCGATGCCCTGCAGCATCAGCCCGAAGAAGCCTTGAGGCGAATAGACGCGCTGCACGGCACTCATCTCGTTGAACTCGATCTCGACCGTCTTGAGCTCGTCCTGCTGCACGTACTTCAGCCGCAGCGCGACCGAATACGGCGAGGCCGACTGAGAAGCCGCCGCGGCGGTTCCAACCGCCTTCGCGATTTGACTGGCCGCCGACGGCGACGCCGCGGGAGGTGGGGTCGGGGCTGCGGGGCGTTGGGACGTCGTCGTGGGCGTGGCGGTCGGAGTCGTCGCGGCGCGCGGCGCCGTCGCCGTCGCGCCGCCGGACGTGCTGCTGGTCGAGCTGCTCATGCTGCTACTCGCGCCACCGCTGGTCATGCTGCCGCTCGCGCCACCGCTGGTCATGCCACCGCCGGACATACTGCCGCTGGACATGCCGCCCGATGGGCGCGCCGCGGAACTCGACGACATCGAGCTCGCGCCGCTCGTGGCCGGAGCGCGACCCGGAATGTTGACCGACTGAGCGTCGGCAGCGGCGGCCGTGGTGGGCCCCAGGCTCGGGGTGAACCACTGCGACATGATCTGATCCTTGAAGAGGTTCAGAGCCCACTGTTCCTGTTGCTCGATGGAGGCGTCGGTGCTCAGGTTGACGACCTCGACCTTGATGGTCCCGTCCTGCCGCAGCTTTTCGAACGTCGCGTCTATTCCGGCGGAGACGCAGTACGCCGACGCCGTCAAATCTACGCTGAACGACTGATAGGCGCGCTTGAGGTCCGCCGTGATCTTGACGTCGAGCGCCGGCAGCACCCCAGTGAACTTCATGTTGTAGATGCCGCCGACGGGCGTCATGCCGTCCTGAAACGCCTGCTCCAAGATCGTCGCGCCCTCTTCGCTCAGCGTCAGGGCGAAGAGCGCGTCGTTGTTGCCGAAGAGCTCGGGATTGCTCGCGCCCAAGATGCCCTGCACGGCGCTTCCGGCCCCGGGCGCCGCGCTCGTCCCTCCGCTTCCCTGCAGGTTGAGGGCGACGATCTGGACGGTTCCTTCGTCGAACGAGACCGGAGCGAGCCGCGGGTCCGACACGTTGGGAAACTGCGTGCGGATCTGGCCGACGATCTTCGCCTGCGTATCGGCGCTGACTTTCAGCGCCAGCGTGACGTTGAGAAAGCCGGTTCCCTGGATTCCCGCCGCCGCGACGTCGGGCGCGTACATGATCAGCAGGAACTGCGGCTCGTCGCTGTTCGCTTCCGACTCCAGGCCGACGGGGCCCGGCAGGTACCAAAACTGGTTCGGATCGGCGTGATCCGGAAAAACCGTGATCCCGTCGACCGTGAATGTGCCGCTTGAGAACAGGAGCATGTTGCCCTCGCTAGTCGCTGCTCAGTTCAAATTACCGAGCGGAATCGTCACGGTGTTGTCGTTGATCTGCGTCCAATCGATGCTCTTGGTTTGGCCGTTGGTCAGCTCGATGTCGGCTCGGTATTGGGCCACGATCTGATCGTTGAGGTAGCCGTAGGCGAAGCTCCGTACGTCCGACGGGTTCGAGATCGTGACCGTCTCGGTCTCATTGAGTGAGTTCGCTGGGTCGACGTAGCGTAGCGTCACGGTGATCTGCTGGATCTGGCTCGCAGTAAAGTCGACTTGCTGCGGAACGATCGTGACGATCTGATGTCCCTTCATGCCGTCTTGCAGGATGAGGTATTGATCCGACGTCACGGAACCCGGGATCGTCCATACCTGGCCGTTGATGCGCACGAGACGCGCCTCGTAGTAGATGAGGTTCTGCGTCAGGTTCTGGCGATCTACCTCGAACGGCGGCGCCGTCGCGTTCGCCTGATTCAGCGTGAAGCTCTGCTGCGCCACCGGCGCCGCCTTGCTCGGATATGCGAGAAACACCAGCGCTTCGGCGAAGGCGGTCCAGTCCAGAGCGGCGAGTACCGTTAGGCTGATCTTGGTCGGGAATGGGTCGACGATGTCGATCTTGCCGCCGCTGGTCGTCTTCCACGGGCTCACCGCCGTGCCGCCGGCGGCCAGGCTGTACGTGAGCTGGTAGTCGAAGCTGCGCGAGGCGGCATTGCACATGAACATGGGCCAGTCGACTTCCTGATTCTGGTTCGTCAGCACGGCGCTCGGCTGGAGGTTGATGCCGTTGGCAGTGTCGACGTAGCGGCACTGCACCTCGACGCTCGGATACCGGTCCCACGGGAAGCCGAACGCGCGAATCGGCACGACGGTGATGCCGTAGAGATCGTCGCGCGGCTCGATGTCCAACACGTCGCCGACGACGGTCTCCGTTCCGCTGGTGAGCTTGCCGGGACGCTGCGTCGTGTCGACGTTTTTGAAGTTGACCGTATAATTGTAGGTCACCGGGCGCACCATCTGGCCGTTCTGCAACAGGCTGCCCCAATCGACGCTCGTGGCCGCACCGCTGCTGCTGAGCGATACGGACTGCACGATGCCGTTGTAGGTGAGGTTCACGTCGATCGACGCGATCGAGTCGCCCTGGAAGTCGGCATACGAGAGAACCGAGACCTTGCGCCGCGTGAAGAATGGATTGTCGAGATCGACTCTGACGATGAACTGCGACAGCGAGAGACCCTGCTTCGTGAGCTGGCTGAGCAAGCCCGAGAGATGCGCCTGAGGATAGATGGTGCGCAGCACCGCCGTACGCTCGCTGACGTCGAAGTTGAGCGACTTCTGGTCCGTCCGCGTGAGGTCCACCGACTTGTACGAGAAGCACGCCGCCCCCGCCGCTCCGCCCGTCAGCGCCATGTCGCTGATGTTGTCGAAAGCCTGCATGGCTCGGCCCCAGTCGTCCGGCGCATTCGGATTCGGCGGCGGAACGCTCGACTCGAAGAAGTTGGTCTTGACGAGCTCGTAGCACTCCGCAACCGCGCGGTCGCGATCCGACGTCGCGCCGGTCCCTAGGTCAGACTCGGTCACGAACGTGTCGACCTGAATGTTGATCACCTTGTCCTCGATCAGCTTGTCGACCGACTTCTCGATGTCGCTCGAGAAGAACAGAATGCCGGCGTGGTACTGCGTGTCGAGATACGTCTGGACGCGGTTCCAATCGGCGGTCAGGTGAACGTGAAAGGCCGGACGCAGCGCGAGAAATTGCAGGGAGTAGATCACGGCGATCGGCGCCAGCTGGCCCTGCAGCGCCTGCTCCATGATCGTCGCTCCGTACTGGTCCAGCTGCACCGAGAACGTCGCCTGGTTGTCGCCGTACAACGCGGGCTTGGCCGCGTTTTCGATCTTGATGACAAACTGCGGCCCCGACGCCGGCGGCGCGACCACCGTCTGCACGGCGGGTGACGCCGTGGCGGTCGCGGTGGCGCCCGACACGCCCGAGCCGGGAGCCGCCGGCGACGACGAGGGATCGGCGCTCTGGGCGCCGAGGACCAGCAGCTTGACGGCTCCGTCGGTGAACGTCACCGGAGAGAGCCGCGGCGTGCTCGCGAGGTTGAGCTGGCGCTCGATTTGATTGGCCACCTCGGACAACGCCGCCGGATCGATGCCGATGTTCACGTCGAAGTCGATGAAGCCGCCGGTCCCGGCGCTGCCCTCGTACTCGATGAGCTGGATCTGGGGCGTCGAGACCTTCGTAGTGGGATCGGTGAGCATCGTCAGGTGCGGCATCATCGGCAGGAAATAGAACTGCAGCGGATCCTGATGATCCGGAAACACCGAGACGCCGTTGATGACGAAGTACGGCGGGTTCAGGTACAGCATGGTACCGTCCTCACGTCGTGGCCGCCGGCGCCGTCGGCATGCTGAGGACCAGGTCGGTATCGCTGCTCGTCACCGCGGGCTGCTTGATGACCGACGGCGGCGTGGTCGCCATGTAGTAGGTAGCGGTATAGGTGTACGACGTCTTGCTCGGATCCTTCGTGTAGAAAGTCCACGACGGCGGCGTCGCGCCGGTCGATTTGAGCACGATCTCCTGCTGCAGCGAGAGGTTGTTGGCGGGATCCGAGTACTGGAACTCGATCTGCACCAGCCGGACCTGCGTGAAGTCCAGGAGCGCCGGGTCGGGCGTGACGGTGACGATCGTCTGATCCGGCGGTCCGAACGTGATCAAGGCGCTCGTCGACGTTGTAGGCGGGATGTTCTGCTGCGTCTGATTGTTGTACGAGACGACGCCCGTGTAGCTGACCTGACCGTTCGCCCCCGGAATGACCAGGAACGTCCAGTCGTGCGTGCGGTTCTGGGCGCTGAACTGGTAATCGGTGCTTTGCGCGTAGTTGTTCTTCGAGTCGGTGTAGGTCATACGCAGGAAGATGTTGTTGATCTCGTTGACGAAGTCGCCCTCGGCGATGAACGTCACAGTCTTCGGAACGAAGATGTCGTTGATGAAGAGGTCCTGCGTGTTGTCTTGTTTCGGGGCAGTCGTCACCTGGGTGCCGTCGTTCAGCACGTAGGTCACGGTGTACGTGTATTTCTTGTCGGCGGCCTTGAGCAAGACTACCACGAGCGTAGCCGAGCGCGTGTTGGTGTCGAACGCGAACTCGCGGCTGATTGCGGCGCCGGTTGGATCGGTGTCGGGGTACTGGAACGCCACCTGCACCTGCTTGACGGTCGTCCAATCGACGTTGCTCACGTTGAGGTTGACGTAGAGCACGCCCATCGTGCCCACGTCGAGCGTCGTGACCTGGTTCTGCGTCGTGTACACCGGCGAGACGTACGGCTTGCTCTGATCGGCGTAGTTCACGTTGAACTGGTACTGATACGTCATGTCTCCGTTGGCGGTGTCGGAATCGAATTTGAGCACGTCGTTGGGACCCTTGAAGGTCAGGCCCGTGATCGTATTCGGGGTGCTCTTCGTGTACTGGCAGTTGGCGTCGACGCTGACGATGTTGAACTTCTGGAAGTCCGCGTTGCAGATCATCGTCGCGTGGATCTGTGCGAAGAACGGGTCGTTCGCGTTGATCGTCTCCATGTATTGCTGGGGATTGGGAGGGTTGGGCAGCGTGCCTTGCTGCACCGTCTCGAACGCGATGCTGTCGCGCTCGCTGTAGTTCTCCCAGAAGCTAAAGGACGCATAGCTCGACTCGTCGCGGGTTACGTGCTCCATCCCGTCGTCGCCGCGGTTCTGCCCGAGATCGCTGCCAACGTTTTGTCCGGTGACGCCGGCGCTCGACGAGCCGCTGGAGGACCCGCCCGAGGACCCGTTGCCGCTCGAGGAACCGCTGCCCGACGACCCGCTCGAGGAGCTGCCGCCGCCAGCCTGCCCCAGCACGCTCTGAACGGCCACGTTGAGCTGTTGCCAGCCCCAGTTGACGAGATCGTCGTGCAGCTTGGACACCGTCGGATCGTTCATCGGCATCGACGTGAAGTCGAAGGTCACGCTGCCGCAGTCGGCGCTGATGAACGCCTCGCGTATCTTCTCTTGCTCGGTATTGTCGCCGTGCCAGTAGTCGCTGCCGCTCTTGTCGATCGTCTGATAGAACGAAGCGAACTTGACGGCGTTGAACCAGACCGTTCCCGTGACCGGCGGCAGCGCCGCGGTGTAGGTGAGGTCGTAGGCGATCTGCACGATTCCGCCCTTGCCTTGCAGCGCTCCCTCGACGACGGCGGCGCCCTCCGGCGAGAGTTCGGCCGTGAACGAGCAGATCATCTGGCCCAAGAGCGACGGCTTGCCCGCGCCCTCGATCTTCTGCACCAAAGCGCCGCCGCTGTCGAGCAGAGTCAGCGAGGCGCTTCCCTTGGTGAAGCTCGGCATCGAGATCTGGGCCGTCGCCGGATTGCCTTGGGCGTCCTTGTAGCCCTTGGACTTCAGCAGCTGGTTGAGCTGCTGCTGCGCGGCGTTCATATCCGCATCCGAGATAACGAAGACCGAATCGAAGATCAGGAAGCCCCCGCCCTTGAGGCCGTCGGGCCGATCGACCGGCATCAAATATTTTATGAAGTTGATCACGTATTGGTTGGGATGCTTTGGGTCGGTTCGAAAGCCCGGTTCGCACGGCATGGCGTAGAAGACGAGCGGATTCGTGTCGTCCTCGTAAACCGTCAGGCTCGTGCCGCTGATGAGGTGCGCGGGGTAAAGCTTCAACATGTCTATCTCCTCGTGTGCGTCAATCGTTTAGGTTGCGGCGGGAACCAGTGTTGCGGGCGTGCCGTCGCGCTCCAGCGCGAGCGGCTCAAAGGGTGACAAGAACGGCGACCATGTTCCGGCGGCGCTGCTCTGTGAAGCGGACGTGCGGTAACGGTAACCGGCGTGAAACGGCGAGGCCGCGACGTATCCCCACGTCGCGCTCGGCTGATCGGCCGTGAGAAAAATCTGATCGGGGGCCGTACCGCCGGCGGCTGCCTCTTCCGACACGAGATCCAGGTACAGCGCGCGGTCGCCCGGCCGCAAGCTCGCCGAGACCGCGACGCGGTGCGGACCGAACTCCCGAAACGCGGTGACGTCGAGGTCGATGCGTCCCGGCGCCATCGGCGGCAGCTGCAACGCGGCGTTGCCATCCAGCGGGGTCGCCGCGATCGCGAGGATCGCGCCGGTCGCGTTACGCGGCAAGGCCAGCGCGACGCCGCTGCACTGCGCGTTCAGCGTGGCCTGCAGCCGCTCGGACCGACCGCCCACCGTGTAGCTCAGCACGACGTTGACCGTCGCCAGCGCGAGCAGGCGCGGCGCGGCGGTGACGTGGGCGAACGCGACGGGGAAATCGTCCGCGCCCAGCTGCACCCAGACGTCGGTGAGCGGACGCGGCGGCATTTGGTACTCGGCGACGTCCGCGCCGACGGCAACGACGGCGAAACCGGCGAGCGTGTACGCGAGCTGCTCCGATGGGCTGAGCTGGAACTGCAAGGAGCCTGAGTCGTTGGGCTCTTCGAACGTCACAGTCTGGGAGACGCTGCTCGGACGCGACGGCGGGTTCGCGGCGACGTCCACGTTAGCACCGATCACGGCGACACCCTGACGATTCGGCGGCAGGTTCGCGCTGAAGTCGACGTTGTGCGTGCCGACCTGCAGCATCGGAACCGTCAAGTCGCGCACGAGCGATCCGAGCCCGTTTTTCGCAACCCACGCGCGCAGGCCGGTGAGGATGTCGAGCGTCAGCACGTACTGGCGCCGCCCCGGCGCGGGTTGACTCAAGTCCCACTGCGTGACTTCGACGCCGAGCCGTGACGGGTCGGCGATGCGCACGAACGGCGGATCGGAGACGCTCGGCGCGGGCGCGAGGGTCGCGTAGGCGGCGAACAGCCGGCTCGCAACCGCTGCGGAGAAATCGCCGGCGGGAACGGCGCCGCCGGCGATCTTCAGCGGGAAGCTTACCGGCGGGCCCGTGAACGCGGCGACGACGTCGCTGGTCGACATCGTGCGATCCGACCTTCCCGCGAGCAGCGCGGTCAACAGCGCAGCGGGCTGGAAATCGACCGTCGCTGCGACGCGCGGCGCGACGCCCACGACATCAAACTCCACGCGCGCACCGAGCAACAGCGAGCCGCCGGCGATCGCGCCTTTGATCAGCTCGCCGGCGTCGGCGGAGAGCCGCGTCGTCCAGCGCGCGTAGTCCTCGCCACTGGTGCCGAGCGCGACGGGAGCGAGGGCATCGGACGTGGGCGTCACATCGCCGGCGGTTGGAAAGAGGCGCGCGAACCCGCCGGCTATCCCGATCGGTGCGGCGGTCGCGGTGGCGCTCTGCGCGCGCGCCACGGTCAGCGCCGCGTCGAGTCCGAAGTCGCCGGCGAGCGACAGATCGAGCACGGCGTATTGACCAGCGGAAGTGAAGTCGCCGAAGCGTTGGATCAGCTCCAGCGTGAATTTCGGCGTGCCGTCCGCGTTCGTGCCGAGCGCGAGGTGCTCCGGCAGCACCGCGAAACTGCCGCTCCTAAACGGCGCGAACATCGTCCCCAAGGGCGACACCGATTGGAAGTCCGGCAGTCCGGTCAGATCGGTCACGAGGCGGAGCTCTGCACGTAGAACGAGTCGGTGTTGGAGGAGACCCATTGACCCTGCTGCGTCCCGGTCGCGCTGATCAGGCAAACGCGATACTGATAGGTGGACGTGTCGCCGCTTCCGAGCACGTAAGCCTTGATCGGCACCGCGAGCGTGACGGTCTGGGACATGAGTCCCGACGAGTCGGCTTGCGTCGACCCGTCGAAGTCTACCGTCTGACCGTCTTGGAAGACGACCTGCACGGCCTTGGTCGTCGACGGCGAAGCGAACATCGACGCAAACGCGACGACCTTCACGCTGCGCTGAACCGGGCCGACGACCTGGTTGGACATGATCGCATCCCATAGCGCGCTCGAATCCGGTTTCACCGTAGCGTGCGACTGATCGACGACGACGGTGCAATTGGCGGGGTCGATCTGACTCGCCGACGGCGGTTGCGCAGAGCCGCCGGAGATCGCCTGGATCAGCAAATCGCCGAGCTGACCCAGGTTCTGAGGGACCATTCGTATCGCCAGCGTCAGGGTGTTCTGGGCGGACGACGCCTGCGGGGTGAGATCGACGGGCGGAGGCGGCGTCAGCGTCTGCCCTTGGTCCGCCACTTTCGTCGCAGGCTGGGTTGGATCGGTGGGACTCTTCATCACCGCCGCGGGCAGGCTCCCCACGTGAACGGGGCTCTCGATCGCGTTGGCGACGACGACGTTGAACTGGCCTTGCGTCGAGTCGTACGTCGATGTGGTGCTCAGAGGATTTCCGACGAAATCCGTCGCGCGCCAGCTGAAGTGAACCGCTTCCACGTCGGAATCGACGGTCACGCTCACCACGCCGGACAGGAGCTGACTGACCTCGTCGAAGAGCGCCGCATAGACCTGCTGGAGCTGCGCCAGCGACAGCGTCACCGAGCAGCTGATGCCGGCGGCGATGTCGATGATGGCGCCGGTCTGCGTCGCGACGTTCGACCCGCCGGAACCGTCGCTCGCCGGCAGCGCCAGCTGCAGGCTCGCGTTGCTCGCCTCGAACAAGTGCATCGCGGGCGGCTTGTTCCCGTGGAGATTCTGCTGCCACCAGGCGGCAGCGTTGGCGATGCGCTGAGGATTCCAGACCGGCGTTGCAAGGAACGAGAGCGTGAACTGCAGCGCGCTCGGATCGCCGCCGCTCGACGTGATCGAGATGTTGGGCGCGCGCGACGCGGTTTGCCGCCGGCTGATTCGGAACGAGTCCGGTAGGTAGTAGATGACGTCCGGTTGGCGCATGTTCTGGTAGTACGGGTACGACCGGTTGTCGGGAGCGTACGGAACCTGCGTGACGACCCACGTCGATTGGCCGCTGCCGACGCTTCCGAGCAGCGCGAACACGTTGCGGTCGAGCACTGGATCGAACGTAAACGGGAGGCTCGAGTCGACCGCGGTGAGGCTCTGACGATAGAGCGGTTGCGAGGAGCCGGACACGGGCGGCGCCGGTACGGCGACCTGGAACGAGCGGCGGATGATCAAACGCGCCTGGGCCGACGCGTCGGTCATAGCGCGATAGATCGAGTCGCGATCCTGCGGATCGGTCACGGTCAGGGTCATTGTCAGGTTCGAGCCGTCGGCGACGACCGCGCCGAAGTCCCACGTCGCCGCGAGCCCCGACAGATTCGCCGTCAGGAAGTAGCGCGTCGTCGTCGGATCGATCCGCGTGCCGCCGGCCGAGACGCTCGGGTCGGTTGAGTCGGCGAGCTGGACGGTAAGGTCGTATCCGTCAGCCCCGGCGGCGAACGTGACGCACGAGGTCTGGGCGCCCCCGGCGCCTTGCGTCGCGATTGCATAGCGCGACAGGTAGTACTTGCTATTGGCGTTCGCCGGGTCTTCGAAGAGCGTCGTGTCGAGCGGCGGAGCGACCGGCGAGATCAGCACGGGCAAGGAGAAGCTCGAGCGCGGTGACGCGCTGCCCAGCGCCCATTGCCCGAAAGCGGGGTTACGCCACGCCAAGATCGCCGGATTGACGGCGGTCATGGTCGGCGAGTGGAGCACCGTCTGCGGCGGCAAGTAGGGGCGCGCGACAGGCTGCGCCGTCGCCGACGGCGAGAGAGTTTGCACGCCGCCGGCCGCTGGCGTCGCCAAGAGCGACCGGTGCAGGGTCATGAAGCTCATGAATGGCCTCCGTGCAAAATCGCGCAGGGAGTCGTGAGGCAGCATCCGCGCCCACTCCAGGGTACAGCAACCAAGGCCAGTTGCCAAGGTGGCCCCGGCTCGTAAATTGGCTAATTAAAGCTATGTTTTTACTGCCGAGCAAGCGCACGCCCTGGCGCTTTCCGAGTTAGCGCATCAAGAGCACTGGGTTCGCAAGAGTGTTGCAACCCAGTTCACCATCCAACTTGGAAAGATCCCGTCGCGCTCGCCATGCTGCGAAGGATCAGCTTAAGCGCGTGTACATCTGGGTGCTCTGGGCCGGGAACCTCACGCCTTCGTTGGCTGACTGCCGCCGTCGGGCTTTGTGCCCGCACTGCGAATGTTCGCGATCGAGCAGAGGAGATTGAACCAGAACGGCCCGCCGAGCGCAAGCGCAAGCCACGTCAGCAGCATTCCTTGCCAACGACCGTACTCGAGGCCGGACTGCGTCTTAGAGGACCAGGCCCAGTTGGCAAAATCAGCGCGAACGTGCGCGAACTGAGTGATGTCGAAAGGTTGGTCTTTCGTCGGGCCGTTCGTTAGAGAGGTCGTAGCAGGCGGTGATGTGGAGGGCGGACATTGAGCCTGGAGGCTGGTCGGCGTGCTCTTCGTGCAGTTTTGCACGAGGATGCTGTTGGCAACGACCGATAAGTCTGCGGGGTTGGCGATTGACAGGGTACGCACCATCTCCAGGGTATCGACACCCGCGAACGACACGATGAAGAAGGCGATAACGATGATGATCCACTGCGTTTGCCTGGCGTACCATCCGGTCACGCGGTCCATCTCCGCGTTAAACCACGCGTCCGTGGCCGCGAGCAGTTTCGTATAATCGTCACCGGCCTGCGCAAGCAGCGACTGCAGTTGCTGCTGAAGCTTCTCGTGCTGCGCCCCTAGCCTTCCGACCGCGGCTTCCAGTGTCGCGACAGCCGATAACGGCGCTGCGACCAGCGTTTGCGCGATTGCCTCCGTCTCGGCACCCGACGTGCCGGGGTCGTCGCTTACCGGCGCCGTGGCTGACTGCGCCACGCCCGGGAGAACCTGCCAGAGGGCGCTCGAGAAGTTTCGAGCATCTAGGTATGACGGTGGCCGGCTCGCGGCGACGTTTAGGAAGCGCTGCAAGGTGCTCTTGCCGGTTGCATCTACGAACTGGTTAGGCTTTGGCGAGTTCGCCGCAACGAGCGGGTGATTGAACACCGTGGCGGCGAGTTGATCGGTTCCGAGTAGGTTGGCGATGCCCCTGAACAAATTCCAGCCTCGAAGGGCCAGAAATGCCGCGATGCGTTCGTTGACCCACGAGCAAAGGCAGCTCAAGCCCGCATAGACGCCGCATATGACGATAGCAATGTTTAGGATCTGTGCAAAACTCATACGATGGCCTCGTTTCTAGCTTCAGGAAACCATACGATCATGGTTGGTAGTTTGCGAGCTCGACCCAGCCTTGTTGCGTCTGAACCTGGATATCCGTGACCGGATGGACCTCCCACAGCGTCGCGCGCTCGTGCTTGGCGATCATGTCCCAATGCTCTTGGTCGTACATCAGCCATCCCGTGATTCGCACCGGCGTTCCGGAGCCGGCCAGCGCCTGGAGATTCTGCGCATTCCAGGACGGATTCACCGCTCGCCAGCGTGGCGTCACCTCGACGATCGCCGCGTTCTCCGACGTCGTGTCGGGATCGTCGCCGACGTAGAGGTGCACGTCGTGATCGTTGGGCGAGGTCGACTCGCAGTTACAGGTTTCCGGGCCCTCGGGGATCGCGCGAACGAGATACACGGTCAGCACGACGGGCTGCTGCTCCTGACTCTGAATCGCATTCTGATCCGACGCCGTCCATCCGCTGCGTGTCCTGCCTTCGCTGGACGGAACCGTCGGCAGCTGATCCATTTGTCCGACGGTGAGTGGAGCCGGGCTCTGCGTCGGTAGCGCGCCGCGATTCTTCGCACTGTTGAGCGCGGGATCGCCGCCCGATCCGATGACCGGGCAGCCGTCGAAGGCGCCGGTCCCAGTGGGTGCAGTCTGCGCCATCAGCACGATCGCGCTCGCAAAAACGATCAGTTTACGCATTACACGACGGGCCGGGTCGGAAGCACCGCGATCGGCGGCTGCTCGAGCGCGTAGAACGTCTGATCGATCGGGAGCGCCGCGAGCGCCGCAGTCGCGGCGAGAACACCGGGGAGCTGCGCTGCGGGCACGCGCTGATTTATCAGCGTGTCGTACGGGGTCTGCGCAGGCACTTCGGTGAACGCCGGGTAGCCGTCCTGATATCCTTGCGCCCAGCGTGTGTGCGCGGCCATGATGGCTCGATAGCGCAGCCAGCGGTGTGCCTGCCAGCCCGGCGCGTCGCCGCCGCCCGCGACGAACTCGTTCAGCAGCGTGTCGCCGGCGCTGAGTCCGAGCTGGGTCATCTTCGCGATGACCGCCGGCGGCATGTTCAGGTTGAGGCCGCCCTCGTCCGCCGACAGGCGGATGCCGACGATGCGGCTTGCGTTGCCCGGCAGCGTTCCCAACGTGACGTCTTGCCAGGTGCGCGCGGCGTCGAGAATCGACGACACAAACGCCAAGACGTTGCCGCGCGCGCCGCCGCGGTCGAGTTTGTTCCACGGATTCACCGTGCCAGGCGACGCCGCGCTCTCCATGACGACTGCTCCGGCAGCGTAGTGGCCGGGCGTACTCGCCGGCACGTCGGCGCCCTCGGGCGGGCCGCCCAGCAGGTCGATCGCGAACGTCGGCCAGCACGGCAGCGGGCCGTCGAAGAAGTGAATCGGAAAGTTGCTCGACAAACCGCCGTCGGAGAACCAGAGTTTCTGCATGCAGCCGTTTGCGTCGAGCGCATAGAGCGGCAGCGCGCAGAACAGCACGGGGAAGGACATGCTCATGCGCGTCCCTACGACGATCGGCACGCTCTCCGCGGCCGGGAAGCGGTAGTAGGCCGCGGCGTCGCCGCCGCTCTTGCCGAGCGCGGTGATCGCGCCGTGCTGCGTCATGTGGCGCACGACGTCGTCCGAGAAAAAATCCTTGAGATCTTCCGCGCGGAAGTAAATCGACGGGCGCCGGCAGTTGGCGGCGTCGACGTCCGTGTCGGGATCCTGCACCTGGCTGAACTGCTCCGCCGGATCGAACGGGAGCTCGAAGGGCCGGCCCAGCGTGAGACACGTGGTGACCATGCGAAAGTCGATGCAGCGTTCGGTCGGCGTGGCGTTGTGCCACGCGGGCTCCGGCGCGCTCCACAGCTGGCCGAAGGTGAGTGGCTGCGCGCGCGGCGTGCCGGCCGTCTGCGCGATGAATGCCTCAAGCCAGTTGAACAGCGGCGGTACGTCTTTGGTCTCGAGCTGGGTTACGTCTTCGGCGGTTATCCGTGCGTTCGCGTCGTAGCCGTGGCACCAGCCGAAACTGTTCCCGTCGAGCACGCGCAGCAGCTGATAAACGAACCGGATCGCGATGCCGACGAACGCGGCGATCAGTCCGAACAAAACGGCAAAAACGAGGCCCCGCCACAAGACACCACGTTCCAACGACCACGCGACCAAAACGAAGCTCGCAAAGAGCGCCGCGACGGTGAGCGCGGGGATCCAGATGTATTGCCACAGCAGCGTGCCGATCAGCCGCAGCAGCTTAGCGAACAGCGAGCCGGCGCCGATCGGAATGAGCGCGATGTTGAACAAGGCGCGCGCGACCGCGTCGGGCGCGAAGAGCGCGAGCAGCGAGCCGGGCGTGCCGAGGAAACCGGGTAGCTTCGCGAGCTCGAGGTAGCCCTCACCCGAGCCGGACAGGCGCCGGCGGTATTCCGCCGCCGCCGTGATCGCCGCGGCAATCGCTCCGACGGACGTGCCTCCGATGTTCTTGATCGCGTACGCCGTGGCGAGCTTGCAGACCGCGGTGGGGTAAACGACGCCGCTAGTAATCCCGCCCTTCATCACTACGTCGCACAGGCGCCGGATGTTGGGATTCTCGAAATCAGCCTTCGTAAAGGTGGCAGAGTTCATATCGACAACGCCTCCATTACCGCCCGCTTCGGCCAGCCCGATCCTGGTTTTCTGTTTTACCGGAGCCGGGGGCGGCTCGCGGGACCCTCGCCGTCTCGGATCCGGCCGGTACTAGCCAGAATTAGCTAGGGTTTTGGCAGGTTCGCCCGAAAGCTTCCTGCCGCTAGATTAGACTTTTCCCTTTTTAGTATCTTTTGCCCATCTTGGGGAGGTGCCGTAATGCGCTCTTGGGCGCACATCCGAGCCGTCACTGGTGCAGACGATTATCGCGGCCCCGCTAAAGAGGGTCCGTTTCTCGGGTGAAAACCGGTTCCGATGGAAACCAGAATTGAACGGCACCACCGGCACGTCCGAAGGCGGGCGCAGCGATTCCAAAATACCCGATCGTTCCGACTGCTACGCCGGCGCTATAGGCTACGACGTGGGGAACGCTATCCTGAGGCAACGCGAGCCTCGTCTCCAGATCGGAAGCCGTAAGCAGTTTTCCGCCTTCGGACGTAACGGCTTCCAAGGTGGTCCACCACGAACCGGACCTAGCCCGAGCTTCGTCGTTCGCGAAGCGAACGAGTTCGTATCTTCCCTCAAAAGCGCGGTTGAAGCGCTCCGACACTCGAAAGTGCAACGTATAAGAACCCGTTGCAAACCCTCCTTCAGCTAAACCGAGAATGGCGTTGAGACCCCCTCCCGGTATCCACGCGATGTCCTTTTGATCGGTCGTCAACAGTATTTCGTTGAGCTCGTCGCACGGCGCTGATGTTTGGGGCAGCAGGAAGGAACCGTCTCCGGCCAGCCGTGGGGGATTCGCGAAGCACTCGGGTACGGTTTGACCGACACCGGCCCTGGCAACAGTAGAAAGGCTGGCGAATACGAGCGCGGTCAAGGCTACTGCGAGTACTCGTTCCGATCTGGAAGAGCGGTTCGGAATCATGGGGCCTCCTCTCGTCTGAGTCAAACGCGGCGCATTAATGCCGCCGCCGCCATGGAGGTATCCTTCGTTCGTCCAGGAATTCCCATATTGACGGCGTTGCCTTTCGGAGGTACCCGATATGGCGAAAACCCTCGGGTTTACCCTCGTTGCACTCATGCTCGCGTCACCGTTCCGACTCGCGTACGGGGACGTCGATCCGGTCGCGTTGCAGAACAAGGCCATCGCTGAAGTCCGCGCCTGCCAGGCTACGTACCGCCGAACGGGCGCCTGTGACCAGGCACAACTCAACGACGCTAAAGCAAACCTCTTAGAGAGCAACAAGGCCTTCCACGCCCGAGGAAACTATGGCGGGGAGGCACTCGGTGACGTCTTTCTCGCAAAAATCGCAGGCCTGATCAGTCCGGGTCAGTCCGCGACGGAGCAGTTTGCGCTTTACAAGTCGGCGGCCGGGCTGGCTCAACAGGGCGGCAACGCCGATTATCAATCGCGCGCCTTGACTGGACTCGCCTATGTCGAGGGTCAAGAACAAAATAATATCAGTGCCGGTTTGAGAGACGCGACCGCAGCGGTTGACTTCGCCACCCGAGCAAACAACAGCGTGGACCTGTTCGACGCCTTGACGACGCGGGCGATCGTGGAAGCCAGGGGCTCCGATATCGATGGGGCTTCCAACGATTACAATCGTGCCGTAGCGATCGTCAATCGTGTTAACGATGTCAACTTGGTCATGAGCGGCTATCTCGATATGGAGATCATATGGCAAGATCAAGGGACCGAATGTCAGAAGGATTCGCAAAATCCGTCCGTCTGCGAACAAGAGTACGGATACGCTAAGACGGACCTGGAGAAAGCCGCGCAGATCGCCCACGCGCAAGGCTACGCCTTCGTCGTTGCTCAGCTCATCGAGCCAAGGCAGAAAGAACTGGCGCTATTGGAAAGCGAACTTTCCAAAGGCCAAGAGCTGCGCGGTCAGCTCGCCACCGCATCCGCAACTCACATCACGAACGCCTCGCAGGTCGTCATGCTCAGGCAATTCTCGCCGTATCAGAATCCGGACACGGCGAAGACCATGAGCCAGCTCCTCTCCCAGTTTGGCCCGCTCAACGCCTCCGACGAGCGGGCCCCGTACGTCCAAGGGATGCTGCTCGAGGCCGAAGGGAAGAACGATCAGGCGTTATCCTCTTACATGAAGGCCGTGAGCTTGCTCGAGCAAGATCGGCGGAGTCTCCAAGATCCGCAAAGTCGAACCGCGTTCCTCTCGGATCGCACGGAGTTTTACTACGCTGCAATCTTGGAGCTGCTCGATCACCAACGCTACTCGGAAGCGTTTGCGCTCATGGAACGCGCCCGTGCCAGGGCCCTAGCGGATCTTTTGGCGAACCGGCCGCCCCGCGTCGCGAAACCGGAGGAACAACAACTGCTCGCGGAGTCGCTGTCGATCAACGCGCAGCTTGCCAAAGACCAGCAATCTCTCTATAACTTGACGCCGGGTCCCGACACGAACGACGAAATCCAGCGACTGCAGGCTGCGATCCAGGACCTCGAGCGGCAGTCGGCGACGGTGCAATCGAAAATCGCGACGCAAGCTCCGGAGCTCAACCGGTTGATGGCAGCAAACCCCGTCTCGTTGCAGCAGGCCCAGGGCAGGCCCGAGCCGGCGGCTACGATCTCATCTGCTATCTGACGCTGGATCAAGGCCTGATCGTCTGGCACATTAACGGCGACGGCGTCCAGGTCCGCGGAGTCTTATTCGTTCGCGATCTCGTCAATAAAGACGTTACGACCCTTGGCAATAGCCTCAGCGACGTTCACTCAAACTTCGATAACCCAACCGCGAAAGAGCTCTACCTCGTCGCGGTTAGTCCCATTCTGAGGTTCGTCAAGAGCAATCACCTGGTCATCATCCCGCACGGAGAGCTGAGTCTGTTGCCGTTCCAGGTGCTCGAGGATCCGTCGAACGGATCGTATCTCGGCGAGCGGTACGCAATTTCTTATGCGCCTAGCGCCACAATTTTATCGACGCTCGTTACGCACCCGAACGTCAAGGAGGGCAAGCTGCTGGGTGTGGAGGGGCCTGGAATTCCAAACGCTCCGCAGGAAGTGAGCCACATCGCTGCGCTCTATCCCGGACGACACCTCGTCGTTGATGCGGAATCTGCAACGAAAGAACGCGTTTCGAGCTTGGTGGGCGGGTACAGCCTGATTCATTTTTCCGTGCATGGCCAGTTCGATGCTTCCGATCCGATGCTGTCCTTCTTACTGTTGACGCCCGGTTCGTCCGCTGAGAACGGCCGCCTTACTGCAGCCGAAATGTTCGCTTTGCCGCTGCAGCGCAACAGTCTGGTCGTGCTTAGCGCGTGCGAGACGGGGCAGGTCGTAGTGACGAGTTCGAACGAGACCCTGGGTATGATACAGGCGCTGCTCTACGCCGGAGCCACGAACGTTGTGCTTTCCGACTGGGCCGTCAACGACGAGTCCACTCAAATTTGGATGGAAACGTTCTACCGACAAGCTCAGACGCATCCGGCACCCGAGGCAGCGAGGCTCGCCCTAATTGCGGTGCGCAAGAAACCAGAGTTCCACAGCCCCTTCTTCTGGGGTCCGTTCGTGATGACGGGAAAGTAGCGGATGGAAAGGCTCGGCGGCACAGGATCCGGTCTGTTGGACGGGCTGGCTGGTCTCACGGCTAGGTGGAGCGTCCTGACGGCGATCGGGACCTTCATGCTCTATCTCGCCGGCTATCTCGCCCTGCGCTTTCAGTTGAGCATGTACGGTGTCGTGACGAATCTCGACGTTCTCGACGAGAAGTACCTCTTCGCGGGTTGCAGGTTTTTCGTATACTTGGTCTCTTGTGTACCCAACGTTTTGCTGCTCGTCCTGATTTTCGGTTTTCTCCTCTATCTGCCATACAGGTTGCTGCCGAAATCGTTAAGAGATGCGCTCGAGAACCGGCTTTCTATCGCGTTGAGAAAACCGAACGCACTACTCTTGATCGGCGTGGTAGCCGGTCTCGCATTAGTTCAGTTCGTCCTTCGCAATTCGTTCGACTACGGCAACGTGCTTTTTAGAAAAGATCTGCCGCCGCACGAATGGGTGAACGCGATTCTGCTGGGCACTCGGGGCATGCGAGCGCTATACTTCACGGGTTTAGTGGCAGGAGTACTGTTGACGTGCGGGCTTCTTGTTGCGGCGCTACGGTTCGCGCCGCTGGGAACGTCGTTGTCGAGAGCGCTGCTTGCCGTGCTGGCATTTCTGGTCGCAGTAGAGTGGCTTCTGCTTCCAGTGAACTACGGAATTCTTATCGACAGTCAGAATCTGCCGCGCTTGGCAGCGCCCACCTGCACCTGGCTGGTCTGGGAGAACCGAGACGTTCTCACCTATTTCGTTCGCGAAGCCGGCGACAGGCGATCGCTGCTCACCGTTCCCCGCAAGGACAACACCGTAAAGGTCGTGGGTGAGGATGCGATATTTCAAGTGCTCTTCCGAGGGGGTCGTGAATCGAGCTGTGCGCCGCAGTAGAGCTCTGGGTGAGCTCGCCCAAACGGTCGCATGCGCGACGATCCTGCTGACGGTTACGCTGGCAGCAGCCACGCCTCGACCAACTCCAACCGCCACGCCCTCGCCGGCGGTCCCCGAATCGTTCCTCAGCGGTGTCCTCCGCTTCCTCGGCGTATCGCACGACCCCAGTTCGCTCAAAGGGCCCGGGGACGAAGTGGTAACGGGTCAATTGTGGATCGCCGACTTGAGCTCGAAATCGACGAGAAAACTAACTTCGAACGGCGGTTATCGCTCTCCGGTGTTCGTCCCCGGAAGTCCGGATGTGATCGCGTTGAAGGGCGATGAGGTCGTCCGCGTGCGAGCGAACGACGGCAACGAGTCTGCGCTGTTCGCCGTTAACTCCATCACGAAGCTAGTCGGCTTCCGCGATGACGATCCGACTGCGCTACTCGTGTTGCTCGGCGGCACTCAGCCGCACGCGGGCATACTGTCGCTGAAATCCGCCGCCGTGCAGACGTTGCCGTACAACGCTTCTTCGAGCCGCGACCGCGAGATGCTCGCGCATCTTGCCGGGTGGGAACGCGATTACGGCAATACGAGTCTCTACGTAAAACGCGAATCGAAGCAGACGGTTTCAGGGACGATCGAGTGGAGCGACGTGTTCCTCAAGACTGGAAGCGGGGATCCCGTGGACACTAGCCAGTGCGGCGGGGTTGATTGCGGGCAACCTTCCCTCTCCCCCGACGGGACCTTAGTCGTTTTCGTTCGGTCTGATAGCAACCAACCTTGACCTGCCAATAGGAGAGAATTGAAATGAGTCAGGCTAACCGATGGACAATTCACTCGCTTGTTATCCTGGTTCTGGTTATAGCGCCTGCCCTCGCTCGCGCGCAGACCAATGCGTTGCAATGGGATCAACTATGCTCGGCCGCGGTGCAGAAAGGCGACTGGCACGGCGTAGTCGACAGCTGTTCTCATGAAGAGGTGATTATTGCCGGCGCCATGCAAGATAGCGGCACGCCACAGGCCGAAAAAGAACAACTCGGCGAAATATTAGTCGTGGCAGAGGTTCGACTCGTTGCGGGTTACGCCGGGGTCGGCGACAGCCAGGCAGCGAGGCAACAGGTCGCGCTCGCTCGGCAGACCTTACAGCTCACAACAGTACTGGGTCTAGATACGGCGTCACCCAAGTACAAAGAACTCCAAGGCCGGATTGATGCCGTGGCACGGGCGGTGGGCCCTTAAAGGGGCGGCGTTCATATCGACAGCGCCTCCTCTACCGCACGCTCCTCGGTCAGCAAATTGCCTTCTTCTCTCAGCGTCGCCAGCTCGTCTTCGCACAATACGGCGCTCAGGGCTATGACCATCTTATCGTATTCCTGCTGCTCGGTGTACTCGCGCACCGCGTCGAGTTTCGTGAGGCGGCCGTCGATATAGGCGAGGACGCGGGCCGCGCGGCTCCGATCCTCGCGCATGCGCTCCGCGCCATCGCTCGGGCGAAGCGCGGCAACGGCCGCCAGATGCTGCAGCGCCCAGGCGACGGCGACGTCGTAATGCGCGTCGCGCGCGAGCCGCAGCGCGTCGCGTGCCGGCGTGAGCGCTTCCTCGTAGCGCCCTAGTGCGATCAGGTACGCGGCGACGTTGCACATCAAAAAAGCGACGCGCTGCGTATATCCTGCTCGGACGACGCCGTCGAGGGCCTCGTTTGCGACCTGCAGCGCCGCCTCCGCGTTTCCGGCGCTAAACTCCGCCTCGGCGAGGTTCGCGGCAACCGACGCCGCGTACCGCTCCGCCCCGCCGGCTCGAAAGATCGCGAGGGCTTCGAAAGAGTGTGCCCGCGCGCCGGCGACGTCGCCACGCGCCATGGACACGATCGCGAGATTCTCTAGCGACAGGCCGACGAGCGTCTCGGAGCCCTCTGCGCGAAACGCTGCGAGCGCCTCGCGCAGCAGCGCCTCGGCCTCGGCAATTCGCCCCTCTAGGAGCAACCCCCGGCCGACGTGGCGTTGAGCCCGCGGGATGCCCCGCGGATCGCCGAGCGCGCGATAGCGCTCCAGCGCGCGCGCGGCGGCGTGATAGCTCGCCTTGTGCAGCCCGAGCACGCCGTCGAGCTGCGACTCGCAGAGTTCGAGCTCTGCGATCACGTCTTGCGGCGTCGTCTCGTCAATGCAGGCCTGCGCCGCGTCGATCCAGCGCCGCCCCTCGGACGCAAGCAAAAACGCCCAGCCCCGCGTGAGCGCGGCGGCGAGCCTCTGTCCGAGCAGCGCATCGTGTCGGGCCGTCAGCGCCCACTCCAGCGCGGCGTGCCAGTTCTCGATCTCCGGCTCGACCTGGACGAACCACTTGTCGTCGGCCGTCGTGTCGTACGCTTTTTCGAGCCGATCCGCGAGATCGAGAAACGCCGCGGCGTGCGCGCGCGCGGCGGCCGCGTCCTCTCCGTTTTCGGCGAGCTTCTCGCGCGCGTACTGGCGCGTCGATTCGAGCAGGCGATAGCGCGTCACGCTTCCGCTGGGCTCCGTTTGTACGAGAGACTTGTCGACCAGCGAGGTCAGCAGCTCGAGCACGGCGATCTCGTCGACCGCTTCGTCTCCACAGACGGCACTCGTGGTCTCCAGTGTGAATCCACCGGCGAAGATCGCGAGCTTGCGGAAGAGCGTGCGCTCCTGCTCCGAGAGCAGGTCGTAGCTCCAGTCGATCAGGGCTCGCATCGTTTGATGCCGTGGCAGCGCGCCGCGGTCGCCGCCGGTGAGCACGCGGAAGCGCTCGTCGAGCTTTTGCAACAGCTGCTGCGGCGACAGCACTTTGATTCGGGCCGCGGCGAGCTCGATGGCGAGCGGTATGCCGTCGAGGCGTCGCGAGATCTCCGTGACGACCGCGGCATTCGCATCGGTGAGCTCGAAGCGCGAATCGGACGCCGCGGCGCGGTCCGCGAAGAGCGCGACGGCTCCGTAGGGGCGCGCCGACCCGGCGGTCATCGTTTCGTCGACGGGCGGCACCGCGAGCGACGGAAGCCGAAAGACGTGCTCGCCGGCGATGTTCAGGCTCTCGCGGCTCGTCGCCAGGATGCGAACTTCGGGGCACGCACGCAGGATCGCGCCGGCAGCGTCGCGGACGCCGTCGATGACGTGCTCGCAGTTATCGAGGATCAACAGCAGGCGGCGCGGCTTGAGGTGGGCGAGCAACGTATCCAGGAGCGGCTGGTTGTGCGACTCGCGTACGTTCAGCGCGTGCGCGATCGCCGGCGCAACCGATGACTGGTCGGAGATGCTCGCGAGCTCGACGAGCCAAACGCCGTCAGCGAACGCGTCGAGCAGCTCCGCACCCGCCTGAATCGCGCAGCGCGTCTTACCCGCACCGCCCGTGCCGACGAGCGTCACCAGACGGTCGTTCTGGAGCAGCGACTTGATCTCGCGCACGTCGCCGTCGCGGCCGACGAACGACGTGATCTGCGGCGGCAGGTTGTTAGGCAGCGCGTCCAGCGAGCGTAGCGGCGGAAACGATTCGCGCAGGCCGGGCGCGAGGAGCTGATAGACGTGCTCCGCGCGCGCGAGGTCCTTAAGCCGGTGCGCGCCGAGATCGAGCAGGCCGGTCAGCGCCGGCATCTCGCCTTCGAGCAGCGCCACGGTGGCGCTCGAGATCAAGACCTGCTCGCCGTGGCCGATCGCCAGAAGGCGCGCGACGCGGTTGACCGTCGGGCCGAAGTAGTCGCCGTCGCGCTCCTGCGGCGCTCCCGTGTGCAGCGCCATGCGCACGAACACGCCGCCGATCGCCGAGAAATCTTCCGCGGCCAGCGCGTGTTGCGCGTCGATCGCCGCCGCGACCGCGGCCGGCGCCGTTGCGAAGACGGCGTAGAAGGCATCGCCGACCGTCTTGAAGACCTCGCCGCCGTGCGCGCCGATGGCCGCGCGCATCAAAGCGTCGTGGCGGCTCAGCGCGGCGGCCATCGCGTCGCGATCCTGCCCCCAGCGCTGCGTGCTGCCCTCGATGTCGGTAAACAGAAAGGTCAGAGTCCGGCTGACCATGCGCCTGGGTTCGAGCCCACAAGCCATGTCACCCTGAGCGGAGGCGCGAAGCCGAGCTGTCATCCTGAGGAGCGCGCGAAGCGCGCGTCTCGAAGGACGAAAGACGGAATAGTGCCACTCACCTGGCCCGGCGTAAACACGCCGCATCAGTCTTGCAGGAAAGCCGCGGGCAAGCTATGCTTCTGCTAGATCTCTTTGCCCACGTTGCGGAGGTGCCTTGATGCGCTCTTGGACGCACAACGATCTTAGACGCTTTCTCATCGGCGTCGCCGTGATTCTCTTGGGATTGTGGATCACGAATCGGTACTCCCTCGCCGACGACGCCGCAACGTTGGATTCGTGGCAAACTTCGTTTAACGAAGTTTGGCAGGCAGACGAGTGCGTACAAGAGTTTCAGTCGTGGAAGAACTATTGGGGACGGGTGCACACCTTTTATTTTGGCGGCAAAGGATCCGACGGCTGGTTCGCCTTCGGTCAGACGATACTCTCGCACGTTACCGATTCCGCAGCGCAAGCCACCGTTTCCACCCAACTCACGTTGCTCGGTCGCAGAATCGGCGGAGAATGGGCCAAAGAAGACGGTTGCCGCAAAGTCCGAAGCAGCAGCGCGGGATTACATAAACTCCTTGAGCCCGGAAGACCCGCACTTGCCGACTGGGAAAATCAGCTGCAAACTGCGGCAAAGAAGGACTCCGGAAACGGGCAATCGGTCGAGGCCGCGATGAATTCGATTTCCAAGAATCTTGACGCGCTGGGCATCGCAAACCCGTAATCGCCCCACATTGTCATCCTGAGGAGCGCGCGGAGCGCGCGTCTCGAAGGACGAAGGACGCTAGTGCCACGCAGTCCTGAGCGAGCGCAGCTTTGTCATTCTGAGCGAAGCGCCGAAGGCGCGGAGTCGAAGAACGAAGGACGGCGTAGTGCCACTCACCTAGCCCGAAAATGGCGCGCCGGGCCCTTCGCCTTCCCGAGGATGCCAGGCGTATGGCACTCCGCGGTGGCAAAATAGGCTCATGCAGCGCGTGGACGGGCGGTTCATCTTTGCCGCCAGCGATCTCAACGACTACCTCGAGTGCAAGCGCCTCGCCGAGCTCGACTCGCTCGTGGCGCGCCGGAAGATCCGGAAGCCGGATGAGGTCGACGAACGGAAGGCGCTGATTCGGCGCAAGGGCGAGGAGCACGAACGCGCCTACCTCGAGGCGATGCTGGCGCGCCATCCCGATGGCGTCGAGAGATTTGGGCGGTCAGAGCCCGGGATCGAAAATTACCGCGAGGCCGAGCGCGAGACGCTCGAGGCGATGCGCCGCGGCAAGCCGATCATCTACCAGGCTACTTTCTTCGACGGGCAGTTCATCGGACACGCCGATTTCCTACGCCGCGTCGACGGCGCGCCGTCGCACTTGGGCGACTACAGCTACGAGGTGATCGACACCAAGCTCGGCCTCTCGGCGCGGCCGTACTACCTGGTCCAGCTGTGTAACTATAGCGAGCACCTCGAGCGGCTGCAGGGCCGGATGCCCGAGTTCGGCTACGTCGTCTTCGGCGACGGCGCCGAGCAGCGCTTTCGGCTGCACGACTACATGGCGTACTACCGCCATCTCAAGACGGCGTTCTTGCACTACGCCGACACGCTCGAAGCTCGCGACGAGCCCCGCGAGTATCCGCTGAAGGTCCGGCACTGCAGCGTCTGCGACTGGAACGATAGTTGCACGCAGCAGCGCGTCGCCGACGATCACCTCAGCCTCGTCGCGTGGATGCGGCGCGACCAGACCGCCAAGTTTGAAGCCGCCGGCATCACCAGCGTCGCGCAGCTGGCGGAGACGCCCGACGAAAAGCGTCCGAACGGGATGACGCCCGAGACGTTCGTCAAGCTGCGCCGCCAGGCGTCGCTGCAAGTGCGCGGCCGCACGAGCCCGCAGCCGATCTACGAGCTGCTCGAACACGCGCCGCCGCTCGGCTTCGCGTTGATGCCGAATCCCGCGCCCGGCGACGTCTTCTTCGACATGGAAGGCGACCCGCTGTACGAGCCGGGCCGCGGTCTCGAATACCTTTTCGGCGTCTGGCTGCCCGACGAGGAACCCAAATACCGCGCCTTCTGGGGAACGACGCGCGACGAGGAGCGTCGCGCATTCGAGAGCTTCATTGATTTCATCGTCGACCGGCGCCGCAAGCATCCGGCGCTGCACGTGTACCACTACGCGAGCTACGAGAAGTCGGCGCTGCGCCGGCTCGCGCAGGAACATACTACCCGCGAGGACCAGGTCGACGACCTGCTGCGCGGCGAGGTGCTCGTCGATCTGTTCGCGGTCGTGCGCCAGGCGCTCGCGATTTCCGAGGACGGTTACGGCCTCAAGAAGCTGGAACGCTTCTACCAGCTGGCCCGCGAGACCGACGTCAAGAAAGGCGACGAGTCGATCGTGATGTTCGAGCGCTGGATGACCGAGCACGACCAGCGCATCCTCGACGACATCAAGGCGTATAACCGCGACGATTGCCGTTCGACGCTACTGCTTCGCGACTGGCTGCTCGAGCGCCGCAAGGAAGCCATCGTAAAATTCGGCGCCGACCTGCCGCTGCGCGACGCGAAGCGACCCGACGAACTATGTCATCCCGAATTCGAGCCGACGTGTGTCAAATGCGTGAAGCGGCGCGACGAGGAGCGCGAGGAGGCTCGGCGCAGCGATGTGGAGCGCACGCTGCTCGCAGGCGTGCTGGCGCCGCGCACCGAGGAAGAGTACGGCCTGATGCACGCCGACAAGCGGGAGCGCTATCTCCTCGCCAATCTGATGGCATATCATCGCCGTGAAGAGAAGCCCGCGTGGTGGGAGTACTACGACCGCTGCGAAAACGTCGACGAGCTGCTCGAGTTCGACAAAACGGCGATCGCCGGGCTGAAGCTGCGCGAAGAGGTCGCACCCTACAAGGTCAGCAGGAGCACGGTCTACACGTACTCGTTTCCAGATCAGCTGCACAAGATGGCGGCCGGCGACGACGCCGACAACCCCCGCACTCACAAGCGCGCCGGAATCATCGTCTCGATCGACGACGACGACAACCTCCTCGCGCTCAAGACCACGGCCGGCCTCGAGACCGCGCGCGCGATACATGAACTGATCCCGGTGGGGCCGCCCTCGTCTCTCCCAAAGCGCAAGGCGCTGGCTCGCCTCGGCAAGGCGTACCTCGAAGGCACGCTGCGGTCCGAATACCCCGCCGCCGCGGACTTGCTGGCCAACCGCGACCCAGTCGTGCGTCGTCGCTGGCACGCGGAGCCTTCCTCCCGTGTCACCCTGAGCTTGTCGAAGGCTGACCTTGCCACGACGCTTCAACCCGCGGAAGTGAACGCCGCAACCGTTTCAGACGTCGTGCAGCGGCTCGAGAACAGTTATCTCTTCATTCAGGGACCGCCGGGCAGCGGTAAGAGCACGATCGGATCGCAGGTAATTTGCGACCTCATCGAGCGCGGCAAACGCGTCGCGGTCACGAGCACGAGCCACAAGGCGATCCACAACCTGCTGCACAAGGTCGAGGCCTGCATCGCCGCGCGCGGCAAGACGTTTCGCGGCCGCTACAAGTACACCAACGGCGATTCGGAATATAAGTCCGATCTCGCCGCGCCGCTGATCGAATCGGTCGAAAAGAACGAGGACCTGGACCGCGACGACTATCAGCTCGCCGGCGGCACTAGCTGGCTCTTCGCCCGCGCGGAGCTGGCGCACAAGTTCGATTACTTGTTCATTGACGAGGCGGGGCAGGTGTCGCTGGCCGACGCGCTCGCCGTCGCGCAGTGCGCGCACAATGTGGTGCTGCTCGGCGATCCGTCGCAGCTCGCGCAGGTGAGCCAGGGACGCCAGCCGCTGCACACCGGCGACTCGGTGCTGCAGCACCTGCTGGGCGAGGAGCAGACCGTGCCGCCGTACCGTGGCATCTTCCTGGACTTCTCGTACCGCATGCAGCCGCAAATCTGCGAGTTCATCTCGGACGCGATGTACGACAACCGCCTCGCGCCGGCTGCAGAGACGAGCGACCACCGGATCATGCTCGGAACGACACAGCTCGCCGGTATCTACTACGAGCCGATCGAGCACAGCGGCAATGGCGCGAGCTCGCCCGAGGAGGCGAACGAGATCGTTCGCCGGATCGCGCTGCTGCGCGAGAAGGGCATGCTCCTCGACTCGCAGCCACCGGAGTCCGCGGGGGTACCGCGCCCGCTGACAGATCGCGACGTAATCGTCGTCACGCCGTACAACGCGCAGCGGCGTCTCATCCAGAGCAAGCTACGCGACGCCGGCCTCGGCGTTCGCGTCGGCACGGTGGACAAGTTCCAGGGGCAGGAGGCCGCGGTGGTCTTCTATTCGATGGCGACGTCGAGCGGCGAGAACGTGCCGCGCGACGTGGAGTTCCTCTTCGAGCGCAACCGCTTCAACGTCGCGATCTCTCGAGCGCGCGCCGCGAGCGTGCTGGTCTGCAGCCCGCGGCTCCTCGACCTCCCGTGCCGCACGCCAGAGCAAATGGCGCTGGTGAACCTGCTCTGCGCGTTCGCCGAGGTAGCGCAGCGCCGGGTCGCGCTAGCGACGGCCTAGCCCCTCGCGGGAACCGCGCTGCTCTCGGCGTCGCGGGCTGGCTGCGGCACCCTTGCGCCTATGCTGCCAGGCTGAATCGTGCTATGCTTGTGACCTCACCTTAGTACGCTTTGACCGTAGGTTCCGTGGCGGCCAACCCGCATTTCCGCGAGAGAAAGGCCAGCCATGACCGCTCCGATGGAGCGCGTCTGGACGCGCATGAAGACCTCGGCAGCCAAAGTCGCCAAGCGTAAGACTTTCATTAGCGTCTCAGAGGCGCAAAGAGCCATACTTACGATGTGCCATCTCGAGAAGACGGCATCTCCACCGCCAGATGCCCTCGAGTATTTGGCCTCAGAATTCGTACGCATGAGCCAGTCTGAATCACCCAACCTCGCCACGCGCGTTAGCGCGTAAGCGCCGACGTAAGGGAGGAACTCACATGCCTGGAATTGCCGAATTTTACTCGATCAACGAATCCAAGAAGCCCGAAGGGAAGCGGGTCCACCACAACAACAGCACCTGCCTAGAGGGGCGCGGCGTTCGCCAAGATGAACGACGCTCGGGCAGTGCCGGCCACCGGCTTTGCGATGACTGCAGAATGTTGGGCGCCGCGGTGAAGTAGCCCGCAGCAGAACGGGGGGCAACGGCTGGGGCGCCCTGTCTAATACCCTTCTCCGGCTTCTAAACCAAGAGAGACACGAAGTGCGTGCATGACATCCGCTCGCCGCGCCCTGCCTTCTTCGCTTTGGTCTCCTTCTAGCAGGACTAATAGCGCCTTTTCGATCGTCTGGATGTGCGTGCGAAACCACTCATCCTGATACAACTGCTGCCTGGGATCCATGGGCACCGGACTTCGTTTGCCCAGGTGACCCCCCTTTGCGAGCGTCAAGGTCTGACCCATTGGGGCCTACGCTCATAGTGGTCCTCTCCGCGCCCTTTGGCGCGTCGGCTATGGCACTTTTCGCGATTACCGCCGGATCTAAAAAGTGCTACGCTGGTCGCCTCACCTAATACGCTTTGACCGAAGTCCAGCGGCGGCCAATCCGCATTTTTGCGAGAGAAAGGCAGCCAACGTTGGATACACTGCTCCAAGCCCAGACCCGCCGAATCACGCTGCTCGTGAACGGCAATAACGTTCGCCGCCTCTTGAAGCTTGTGAAGTTCGATCTGCTCTTCGAGATCCAGAGGCTGTTCTGATGGAGTATAGGTCCTTGATGGAACGACGGGCTACGGAACAACTCGCTGACTTACTGCGCCGGTCTAAAGACAATGTTGCGGCTGCGCAAGACCTCCGCGAAGAGCAAGAAGGCGCGGCGACGGCGCGGTTTCTTGCCGCCCGCGACCGTCAGCGCCGTCTCTAAAGGTTCGCCTGCGGGATCCACGCCATGCTGCTGTGGGGCTCGAGAGTCTGCCGCTGCCCCGTGCTATAATCCCGCCATGGCAAGCTATACGTACCGCGTCGAGAAAGCTGCCGCGACCTTTGCGAGTTCGGCGCAAGAGAAAATGAACGAGGTTGCGGCGACCGGCTACCGCTGCATAAACGTGCAGCTTGTCGGGGACGACTTCTTTCTGTTCTTCGAAAGAGCGTCACACCCAGCGGATCGATAAGAACGCTACTCATCGGCCTCCGATTTCTGATGAAAAGCGCCGCGACGGCGGGCCGGGGGAAGACGGGTTAGTGCGGGTGCGTAAGCGCGTAAACGACCCAGCTAACGGCCCAAGCTCCACCTGCAAGGGCAACCACCCATGCCACCGTACGAGCCTCCCCTTCGAGGGCAAGCCTCTTCGCAGTTACCCGAAACGACAAGGCGATGATTAGCGACAACGCGAGCGCGAGGAGAAAGGCCGGCCACATCATGCAGCGGGTTTCTTGCGATTGGGACGGAACGCCGTGATCGGTCTGCTGCTGGGCGGCTAGCGCGGCGCTACGGTGACGCTGATCACGCCGTTGCCGTATGGCACGGCGAAGCTGCGCGCCGGCGTGCTCGCACCCGGCGGGAACGCGATGACGTTGCCCTCGTTCGATTCGAACTCATAGTTGCCGGCGAACAGTGTTCCGTCCGGCCCGTAATCGAGGCCGTCCGCGGCCAACACGCCGTTGGTCAGCGAGTGGGCCGGCCGGCCGTGGTCGCGCGGGAAGAAATCGATCGCGGAGTTGACCGACGCCACGAGCGCGTCTTTGGAATCGACCGTGGCGGCCCCGACCCAGCGATTCTTCGGCACGTGGAGGAACGTCAAGACCTTGCCCGCCTTCGAGCCGGCCGGAAACTCGACGACGTTCCACGCGTATCCGCCCGTGTTGTTCGGAACGAACACGTTCTGCCTGGCGTCGAGTGCGACGCCGACGGCGATGTTGATCGGCCCCTGCAAATCGCTCGACGGCTGCGTGCTGCCCAGCGGGAAGATCGCGACGTAACCGGCGGTCGAGCCGCCCTGCCCGCTGTGGCCCCGGCGCGGTTTCGCGAAGACGTAGCAGCTGATCGACGGCGCCATGCCGCAAACGTTCGACACGTACATGTTGCCGGCGCGGTCGAACGCGCCGCCCGACGGACCGTCGATGCCGCTCGAATACGTACGCAGCAGCTTGCGCAGACCCGGCGTATAGACGTTGACGTAGCCGCGTCCGTTCGATCCGGCGTTGACGACGGCGACGTACACGTTGCCCTTGCCGTCGTGCCACAGGCCGTTGGGATAGCCTTGCGCGATCGCCAGCGAACCGAGCGCCGACGTCTTCCTGCCGTACGCGTCGTAGTAGTAAACCGTGCCGGTGCCGGCATTCCAGTCGAGCGTTGCAGCGTATAGGATTTCGCGCGGAAGTCGAGCCGCGAGACCGGCGCCGCGAGACTGCGCGGTCTGCGCCGGCACAACGCCGTCCGGAGCAGCGCCGTGGCAGGCGGCGACGCCGATCGGTACGAGCGCGAGCGAAACTGCAAGCGTAAGGGACGGACGTGCGATGTTCATAGCGCACCAGTTTGCGTCGACGTCGCCCCGACCTTGCGTACCTTTGTGCCAAAAAAGTCCCACAACCGCACGGCGCGAGGGCCGGACATGCACGTACCTCAAAGCAGAATGGATGATTATCAAGACTTTGCGCTTTGCCACGCTTGCCTTGCTCGCCGGTCTCGGGGCCTGCTCCGGTTCGGCGGCGCCGCCCGCTCCGGCGGGGCCGCAAGTCGCGCCCGGACTCGTCCGCGTCGGCGCGACGGTCGTGCGCTTCGGCGGGCCGAGCAGCCGCGTTCAGACCAGCCCGGGCTGGATCGCTCCCGATAGGCACCATAAGAAGTCGCTGCTCTACGCCAGCTCCTACGACGGCGGCTACATCAACGTCTATCCTGAGAAAGGCAGCAATCAACAGCCGATCGGCAAGCTGACCACCGACTTGGTGAGCCCACAGGGCATGGTCGTCGATCAGCACCACCAGCTCTGGGTCGCCAACACCAACGCCTTCACCGTCGTCGCGTTCAAGCGCGGCGCGACCACGCCGTTCACGACGCTCAGCGATCCGAACTACTTCCCGATCTCGGTCGGCATCAATTCGCACGGAACCGTCTACGCGGCGAACGCCGAGTCCACGACGGGGCCGCCCGGCAACGTCAGCGTCTGGACGAAGGGTCACACAAGCCAGACCGGCACGCTGACCTATAGCGCCTTCAACATCGTGCTGGGCGTCGGCGTCGACCCGAGCGACAACGTCTACGTCTCGTACATCCCGAAGAGCGGGCCGCCCGCGATGGTCGAGTTTCCGGCGGGATCGACGACGGGCCAGCCCGTAGCGATCCAGGACGCGAACGTCGGCGACATGTCGTTCGATAAGAGCGCCAACATGCTGATGGAGACGCTGTCGAACACGATGGGCGTCTGGGCGCGGCCGTACACGAGCGGTCCCACGCGCACGATCCCGGCGTTCGGCAACGAGCCGACGCTCGACGCGCGGCAGCACACGGTGTGGATCGCCTACGCGAACTTCTCGCATCCGATGGTCGAGGGCTACGACTACACCACCGGCACGCAGACCGACGTGATCACCAACGGCTGGACCGTCAACAGCGCGATCCCGTACGGCGTTGCGCTCGATCCCTCGCTTGCGCCGTAGCGGAGACGGCGTGCCGCGTTTCACGCTCGTCGCCGTCGCCGTGTTCCTCGCCGCGTGCTCGGGCAATGCGGCGCCCTTTGACAGCCTCAGGGTGACAACGCCGGCGTGGTATCGCGAGGCGCCGGCGATCATCAAGAAGGGCGTCTACGTAGCGGAGTATTACACGAACGACATCCTCGGCTACGACTGGAACACGCGCGCAAATCTGCCGCCGATTTGCTCGCTGCCGGCAGCATTCGTCGTGGACGTAACGACCGACACGAACGGAAACCTGATCGATCCCGACGGCGGCAGCCGGACCGTCACGGTCTTCCGCGGTCCCGCAATGTGCGGCAGCAAGCTCGGCAGCTTCGCCGACGGCGCCGGGCAGCCGGCCGACGCAGCCACGCAGAACGCGGCGACCAACACGATCTACGTCGCGAACCTTCAGGCGACGGGCAAGCCGTACGGCGACGTGTCGGTCTGCTCGCTGAAAAGCGGCTGCGGCACCGTGCTTTCGAATCCCGCAATCGGCGGCCAGCTCTTCTCCGTCGCCGAGGACGCGCACGGCAACGTCTACGCGTCGGGCTACCGCAACCCGTCGGTCTCCGGCTACGGCGGCGGCTCTGCATTGATCGTTTGGAAGGGCGGCGCCGGCAAAGGCGCGACGATCGCGGCGTATCGCAACAAGACGCCGGGCGGCCTCGAGTTCGACAAGCTCGGAAATCTGCTCGCGCTCGACACGTTTGCGCGCTCGCTCTGGATCTATACCGGCTGTCCGAAGCGCTGCAGCGCGCACGGACCGTTCGCGCTCAAGGGCCGCTCCGTCTACGCCAAGCTCGACGCGAAGAACGCCCTGTTCGAGGCGGCGGATTTCGAGTACGGGCAGGTCGACGTCTACAGCTACGCCGGCACGCGCGGCGTCACGTATCTCTACAGCTTCAACGCCGGGATGACGCCGAGTGGAGACGTCGAGGGAATCGCGATCGACCCCGCCGGCTAGCGGCCGGCGATCCGCCCGAGCACAGCCTGCGCCTGCGCGAGCACGTACGGGCTCGAGAAGTAGCGCGCGCACTCGATCGATTCGTCGATCGCGGCGCGCGCCGCGCGGCGGTTTCCCTGCGCGAGAAACGCCTGCGCGCTGATGCGCTGCGCCAGCCCGAGAACGCGCGGGTGCCCCTCCGCGCGTGCGGCGTCGGCGGCGCGTGCGGCCTGCGCTCCCGCGTCGGCTACGCGCCCCATCCGTAGCAATGCGCCGGCGGCGAACCCGTGCGCCGAGAAGGTCTCGTAGCGATTGGTGGACACGCCGCCCGCGGATTGCGCCGCCGCGAGCGCGCGTCGCGGATCGCCGATCGCCAGCTCAACGTCGGCGGCGGAGAAGATGAGATACGAACGCAACCGCGCCGGCAGCGACCAGTCGATGTGGTCGACGAGGCGCCGGTAGGCGCTGCGGTCGTGCGCGCTGCGCGAATGCATCCAGCGCGTGAGCGCGAGCTGATGCTCGGCGTAGAGCGCGCGTCCGCCCAGACCCGCTTCGCGCGCGAGCGACGCGGCGCGCGCAAATAGGGCTTCGCTGCGCAGCGGGTCCTCTGCGTTAAAGTCGGCGAGCTCGGCGCGCAGCGCGAGCACGTCGACCGCGACCTCGGGCGCGCGCAGCGCGAGCGCATTCTCGTTGAGCGTCTGCACGAGCTGCACGGCGTGCGCCGCCTCGCCGCAGCGCAGTGCCGCGGCGGCACGCGTCAGCGTCTCGCGCGGACCGCCCCTACCCGCTCCCGTCACCGCGGCCGGCCCCTTCGCGAACCAGCGCAGCGTGAGCTCGGCCGCAGCGATCGAGTCGCGCAGTTCTGCGCGCCGCTCGTCGGAGAGCGGCGAGAATTCGAGCACCGACTGCGCGCCGCTCAGACGTGTTTGCGCCCGGTCGAGGCGGTGCGTCCAGGCGTCGATTTGTGCGAGCCGTGTGAGCGCGTCGCAGCGCAGCGCGGTATCCGCGCCGCTGCGTACGACGTCGTCGAGCATCGCGGCCGCGCTCGCGCTCTCGCCGGAATCTGCGAGGCTCGTGGCGCGCTCGACGACCCGCTGCGCGAATCCGTCGTCGACGCCGACGACGGCCGGGGCGAAACCCGCGTAGCGATAGGCCGCGACGAAACGATCGTGGGCCGCGCGCCGCTCGCGATGAAACTGGCGCGTCGAGAGGGCGAGGTCCGCGGCCACGCGCCGCGGGTCGTGGCGCTCGACGTCGACGCGTAGCAGGATCGCCGCGTGGCGCGCGTTCAACTCGCGCAGCGCCGCATTGACACGAGCCTCGATCGCGCGCAGCGCGTCGCGGGCGAGCGGATTGCGTTTTAGCTCGCGCGCGTCGCCCAGACTGCGCAAGAGGTGGCGCGTGGCGCAGTAATCCGAGCGCGCCGGATCGGACCGGGCCATCGCCGCACGGTTAGGCGGCGCGCGGGCTAGGCCTTTTTAGCCGCTACGGACCGTACTTGGCCGCTGGGCTGAGCGAGACGCCCCACGCCGACTGCAGCCCGCTCGAGATCGTTCCGAACTGCGTGCCGGTCGCGTAGTCGTAGATCTCGACCTGGTCGTTGAGGTAGTCGGCAACGTAGAGCTTCTTCTCGCGCTTGTCTAGCGCGAACTTGACCGGATCGCCGCCGGGCACGGAGATCGTCCGCGACGGCTTCGTCGCGTGCGGCGGATAGACGTTGATCACGTGGTTGGTCTGATCGCCGAGCACCAGATCGCCCGCCAAGTCGATAGTCAGGCCCGCGCTCTGACCCTCCGCGATGCCCTGATCGACGCAGACTGCCCGCATGCGCGCGCACTTGCTCACGTGACCGACGAACGGAGAGTTTTCGTTCCACGCGGCGTACAGGTGGCGCAACTTGTCGAACGCGAGGCCCTCGGGATAGGTGAGCAGCGTGATCGTGACGCTCGGCGACGAGCTGCCCGCCGGAAACTCGAGGATCTCTTGCTGCGCGAACTCGCCGACCGCGACGTCGCCGGCCGAATCCGCCGCGACGCTGATCGGCCCGTTGATATTTGTCGAGAGCGTGACGCTGGGCGTCGTCGAGCCAGCCGGATACTCGGTGACGGTGCTGTTTCCATGATTCGCGACGTAGAGCGTGCCTTTTTCGTCGACGAAGTTTCCGAGTGGAGCGGAGATGCCGTCGGTGATCTGACCGATCGGCGACGGGTTGTTCTTCCCCGCCGGGTAGATCTCGATCGCGTTCGCGGTGTTGTCGGACACGTAGACGAGCTTCTGCGTTAGCGTAGCCGGCGAGAGCCAGCCGTACCGCGCGGCCGACAGCGCAGGCAGTGCGGCCGGCGACGCCGGCGACGACTGCGATCCGGACCCGCCGGCACACCCGGCCAGCGCAGCGGCGGCTAGAGCGATGAGTGCACCGATGGCGCGACGATTCTGCTGCATGATTCGGGCGTGTTCGCGCGGCCGCCGCCGGCCTCATATGCCGCGCGGAGCGACGCCGCGAAAATGGCAAAAAGGAACTACCAGCGAGCGACGAGCGCAGCGCACGCTCGCTGCAGCAGTTTCGGTATCTCCTTCGGCGAGCGGTGCGCCTCCGCGAGCGCGTCGTACGTCTCGAAGCTCGCCAACACGTGCAGCACGTCGACGAGCGCGGCAGCATCGCGGCCGGGGCGCGTGCGGCCCACGATCTCGGCGAGACCCTCGCGCCGCCAGCCGCCGCGCTCGCGCAACGCGCGATCGACCTCGGGATCGAGCGCGGCGAACGCGTTAAGCCGCCGCACGATGGGGCGCTGCGTCTTCCAGAGGCGGCAGAACACGTCGACGAGTTTGTCGAGCGCGCGTGCCGGATCGGGCTCGGCGAACGCCTTGCGCAGCTCGCGCATGTTGGCGCGCGCGGCGAAATCGTCGAAGAGCGCCTCGAGCAGCTTCGCCTTCGACTTGAACTGATAGTAGACGGTCATGCGGGCGACGTTGGCGCGCTCCGCGACCGCGTCGATGCTGAACGCGGAGGCCTTCGGATCCGCCAGCAGCTCGCGCGCGGCGGCGATAATCCGCGAGCGCGTGGCCGCGGTCGCCGCTTTGCGGCGGGGGCCGGCCTGGTAAGGACGCGGGCTCATTGAAGAGCCCCTTTCGTCGCGCCCGGCTGGTTGACATTTTTAATCATATGGTCTAAATAAATAGACCATGGAACGCGTAGCACTCGTTACCGGCGCGAGCCGGGGAATCGGCGCCGCAGCGGCGTGCGCCTTCGCGCGGGCCGGCTATTCCGTCGCGCTCGCTGCTCGCTCCGAAGACTCGCTGCGCCGCGTGGCGGCCGGGATCGAGGCCGAGGGCGGCCGCGCGCTGCCGATCGCGACCGATGTCACGGACGAGGCTTCGGTCCAGCGTATGGTGACACGGACGGTCGAGGAGTTCGGCGGACTCGACGCGGCCTTCAACAACGCCGGCGGCGGCACGCCGCCCGCACCGCTGGCCGACATCGACCCCGGCCGATTTCAGGATGCCGTGAAGGCGAATCTGTTCGGCACGTATCTGTGCATGCGTTCGGAGATTCTCGCGATGCGTTCGCGCGGCGCGGGCGCCATCGTGAACATGTCGTCGACGGCCGGATTACAAGGCGTGGCAGGACTCGGCCCGTACTGCGCCAGCAAACACGCGATCGTGGGGCTCACGAAAGCAGCCGCGCTCGACTATGCGGCGTCGGGAATTCGCGCGAACGTCGTCGCGCCCGGGCCGATCGGAACCGAACGCATCCCGGAGCAGGAGCGTAAGCGCATCGGCGAGTTCGTGCCGGTCAAACGGGTCGGTACGCCCGACGAGGTGGCGCAACTCGTCGTGTGGCTGTGTTCGGCCGAATCGGCGTTCATCACGGGCGCCGTGGTGCCGATCGACGGAGGGCGCATGGCGGGCACGCCGTCGTTCGCGATCTCGCCATGATGTGGTTTCCGCCAATGGTCGCGGCGCACGTCATCCTGACGACCTTGGGTTACGCCGGCCTTATCGTCGGCAACGCCTGGCTCGCCGCGCTCTGCCGCAACGCCGACGGCGCCACCGTGCTCGCCGGCGTAAAAGTCTGGCGACGGCTCGTGCGCGTGTTCGGCCCGCTGCTCGGACTCGGCGTGCTGGTCGGCTTCGCGCTCGCGCTGAAGATGGGCACGCCGCTGATCGCCGGCTGGCTCGTGATCACCTACGCGCTGATCGTCGTCGCGCTGGGCGCGCAGGCCGCGCTGATGGTGCCGTGGCAGGTCCGCGCCGAAGCAACGATCGCGAGCGGCGCGCCGCTCTCAACGCGCCCGATCGTCGCGACGGTTTGGATCTTCAGCATCGCGTACGTCGGGATTCTGACGCTGATGCTCTGGCGGCCCTAGGCTCCTAGGATTCGGACAGAAGGTTCGCGATGGCGTTCGTCAGCTCGACGAACGCATACCGATAGCCGCCGTAGGCGTAGGCGTTCGTGTTGACGAGGAACGAGAAGTTGACCCCGTTCGAGAGCTGCTCTGCGAAGGTGTTGGCGCCGGGCATCTCGCCCTCGCGCGCCCACGACTGGCCCCGCGGAGGCGGCGTGCCGACGCCCCAGATGATGTAGCGGTTCATCAGCGCGAGCATCGAGTCCGCGCTCGTCGCGAGTCCGCCGGCGCCCTCGGCGACCTCGTTGATCAGGCCGTCGCCCGAATACGGCCAGCCCCAGAGTTTCCTCGACGTGATGTACACGGCCGAACCGCCGAAGTACGGGTTGTAGTAATGCGCCACCTCGTCAGGCAGCCGCGCGCCGACGGTGGGCGAGATCTGGACGTTATCCGTGCCGAGTTCCTTGTCGAGCACGTTGGTCACGTACTCCTGGTAGCTCATACCCGACGCTTTGGCCACGACCATGCCCAGTACGGTGTAGCAGAAGTTACAGTATGCGTACGTCGTGCCCGGCTTCTGCTGCAGCGGCTGGTGCAGCTGATAGCGCACGTATTCCACCTGCGTGATCGGCCGCGTGAGGCCAAGCGCCTTCGCCGTCTTGCGCATCGAGAACGTGGGGTCGTAGTGCGAGATCGCGTCGTCCCAGCCGGACTTGTGCTGGATCATGTCTTCGATCGTGATGTCGTAGACGCGCGGATCGACGCGCGCACCCCGGGGCAGAGGCTTGGTAATGCCGAGATAGGTGAAAACCTTCTCGTTCGGCCGTATTTTCTTGGCGGTCAGCAGGTCGTAGAGGGCGGCGCTCGTCCAGGCCTTCGTGAGGCTCGCTAGGCGGATGATCGTCGCTCGCGTCGTCGTCGACTTCGCGAGCCCGCGGTAGGTGTACGCATGGGAGAAAATGACCGTGCCGCCCTTCGACACGGCCAGCTCCGCGTTGGGCACGGCGTTCTGCTCCATGAACGCCGCGACGAGTTGATCGATCCGTGGGTCGCGTCCGATTCCGCGAACGGCGATCTTCTGCTGCGCGTCCGCGTAGCCGGCGCCGTCGGTCGGGGGTGCGGCGGCGAAGGGTAGGCCGCCGCCGCCCCGTTGGCCGCACGCGACGACGCAAGCCATGATCCCCCCGAACAGAGCACCGCGAACGTTCACGACGGCCACGGCTCCAGCGTACCACGCTCCGCGCCTGCAAGCTTAAACGATTGTAAAATGCGGGTGCGTGGCCCGAATTCCGCGTAATTCTCACGGGCACGCCGATGCCGAACACCCCGCCGACCAACGGCGCCGCCGGCGAGCGGCGCGTCTTCTACTTCGGGCCCTTCACGCTCGACGTAGGACAGCGCTGCCTGTTCCGGCGCGGCACTCCCGTGCGCGTCACGAGCAAGGCGCTTGGGTTGCTGCACTTGCTGGTTTGCAACGCGGGCGCGTGCCTGAGCGTCGACGACATCATGGCTGAGGTTTGGGACGACAGAGAGGACGTGACGGACGCGACACTGCGGCAACACATCCTGATGCTGCGGCACGTGCTCGAAGATAATCTGGCCGACCGCTACATCGTGACCGATTACGGGCGGGGATACCGTTTCATCGGCGAGGTGACCGAGCGGCCGCCCCCGTTCATGGCGAGTCTCGTCGAGCAGTATTGCGCGGCGGGCGCGGAGTTTCGCGCCGGCGCGAGCCCGGCGGCCATGCTCGCGTCGCTGAACCTCTACGAGCGCGCGCTGACGATCGACAGCGCGAACGCGCAGGCGCTCGCGGGCTCGGCGCTGACGCACATCCTGATCGCCGACTTCCAATACGAGCGACCCAAGGATCAGCTGGAGCTGGCGAAGGCGCAGGCCGAAGCGGCGCTACGAGCGTCGCCCGAATGCGCCGAGGCGCTGGTCGTGCTGTCGAAGGTCGCGCTCGACTACTCGTGGGACTTCGCCAACGCACACGCTTTCGCGCAGCGCGCGTTCGCCCTCGACCCGAGCGATCGCATCGCGGCGTTCATGCGCGCGTGGATCCCGCTGCTCTCGGGCAATTTCGACGAGGCGCGCGCTCTGTTCGATGCGCTGCCCGAAGAGGTCGTCAGTTTGAACGTCATACGCACCGGCCACGCCATCACCATCCTGTTCTCAGGCGACTACGAGCAGGCCGCAGCGGAGCTCGACGCGGTCTGCAACCGTTGGCCCGACTACTGGTTCGCGCGGACGTTCCTCGGCCTCGCGCTGCTGATGCTCGGGAACTCATCGCGGGCACTCGCGCTCTTCGACGAGGTGCGGCTGTCGGCGTACGATCCGCTCGTCGTGCGGCAGATGAACGCGCGTTATTTCGCGGAGGGATATGCGCTCTACACGCGGTTTCGCATCGGCGAGACGGCCGAGGCCGAAAAGACGCTCGCGCGTCTGACGCGGCTGGAGGAATCGGAGTTCGTGCCGGCCATGTGCTTCGCGCTGGCCGAGCTCGGGCGAGAGAACCGCGCCGCGGCTCTGCGGTGCATCGAGATCGCCGGCGAGAACCGCGAGTGCTGGTATACGCATCTCGGCGTCGAGCCGTTGGTCAAAGAGCTACGGCTGGATCCCGCGACGCTGTTCGCGAACCGCTAGGCGTTGCGGCAGGAGCGCACGGGATGCGGCTGGACTGCGTGCTCCCAGAGGCGCTTCGTCCAGCAGTCGCCGAGCAGCGAGCAGTAGCACAAAGTGAGGTCCACGCGCCGGATGGAAGCCATCACGCGGCGCGTCAGAAATTTTCCCTCGACCCGCAGCATCTGCAGCTTCTGCCCAGCCGGAACGACGTCGCCGGGCAGGATCGTGCTTGCGGTCATGTTGCTCGTGCCGTGCTGGCCGGATTTGCGCTCGTCCGCGCGCGACTCGGCCTGCTCCGCCTCGATTGCGGCCGAGATCGCCGGCTGCGACGTCGGCGTGCCGGGGCGCTGCACGACCTTGCCGTCGCGCGTGATCACCGAATCCAGGATCAGCGCCGGCCCGATGCCTGCGTTGTCCACGTCGAGCTCGAAGTAGCGGTCCTGCGACGACGTCGTGATGAACGAGATATACGGCCACACCGTCGCGCTGAACTGCTTGCGAATCACGTAGGTCTGATACGCCGACGACGCCGCCGCGATGCCGCTGATCAGCAGCGCCAGCAGCGCGACTAAGAGATCGAATCGAAACCGCCTCTCATCCACCCATCAGGGGTTCAATGTTCGACCAGACTCATCATCTCCGGAGTGTAGCGCGCGCCGGCGGTCTGTTCGTGGAGACCCTCGAGCGCGGCGAGCTGGTCGGGCGTGAGGTGCACGTCGAGCGCGCCAACGTTCTCCTCGAGGTAGCGGCGCCGTTTCGTGCCGGGGATCGGCACGACGTCGCTGCCGCGCGACAGCACCCACGCGAGCGCGACCTGCGCGGGCGTGGCGTTGCACTGCTCCGCGACCGCGCGGACGGCGTCGACGATGCGCTGGTTGGCCTGTGCGGCCTCTTTCGAGAAGCGCGGGTTAGTGCGGCGGAAGTCGTTCTCGCCCAGCGTCTCGACGTTCACGGCGCCGGTGAGGAAACCGCGACCGAGCGGGCTGTAGGGCACGAAGCCGATGCCGAGCTCGCGCACCGTAGGGAGCACGTACGTCTCGACGCGGCGCTCCCAGAGCGAATACTCGCTCTGCAGCGCGCTGATGGGATGCACGGCGTTGGCCCGCCGCAGCGTCTCCGGCGAGACCTCGGAGAGGCCGCGGTAGCGCACCTTGCCCTCGTCGATCAGCTCCTTCATCGCGCCGATCGTCTCTTCGATCGGCACTGACGGATCGCGGCGATGCTGGTAGTAGAGATCGATCGCGTCGATGCCGAGCCGCGCGAGCGACTCGTTGGCGACGCGCTTAGCGTTCTCGGGCGTGCCGTCGACGCCGCGGACGCCGTTGTCGAACTTGAACCCGAACTTCGTCGCAATCACGACGCCGTCTCTGCGGCCTCGCAGCGCGCGCCCGACGAGCTGCTCGTTGGTATACGGACCGTAGACTTCGGCCGTATCGAAGAAGTTGATGCCGAGCTCGAGCGCGCGATGGATCGTCGCGATCGCCTCGGTTTCGTCGGCCGTCCCGTACGCGAACGTCATTCCCATGCAGCCCAGGCCCATCGCCGACACCGTGAGCCCCTGAGTCCCGAGTTTACGCTGTTCCATAGGCCCCACAAGACGTCGCCACGCCATCGCCGGTTGCAGAAAATGGCACTTTGAGCGGAGTCGAACGGGACCGCGGCGTCGAACGGGCGCCCGAATGAAACGTTTGCGCATACTTCTCATCGTGTCTTTCGCCGCGACGCTCGCCGCATGCGGCGGCGCGCTCAATCCGGCGGCCCCCAATCTCGCGGCCTCGAGCGCCCGTTCGCATGCTTTCGGCGCGCAGAACCCGGCGGTGTCCGGCTACAAGCAACTCTACATCTTTAAAGGAACGCCGGACGGCGCGAGCCCGTACTCCGGCTTCATCGCGCTAAACGGCACGCTCTACGGCACGACGCTCAACGGCTCGAAGAACTATTGCTCGCAGAGCTGCGGAAGCAACAACTGCTACCTGGGCTGCGGCACGGTCTTCTCGGTGAGCTCGACCGGCAAGGAAAGCATCGTCTATAATTTCAAAGGCAACTTCAACAGCGGCAGCGACGGATCGTGGCCGTTCGCGGGCCTGACTATGTTGGGCGGCACGATGTACGGCGTAGCGTCGAGCGCGGGTGCACACCAGCATGGCGCCGTCTTTACGGTCAACGGAGCCGGCAGCGAAAGCGTGATTTACAGCTTCGCCGGCGGCAACGACGGCGAGGTCGCCGAGGCGCCGGTGATCGCGTTTCGCGGCAAGCTGTACGGCACGACGGTCTATGGCGGGGGCACGGGCTGCGGCGGCGCGGGATGCGGCACGGTGTATAGCGTCACGACGGGCGGCAGCGAGTCGGTCCTGTACAGCTTCAAGGGCGGCAGCGACGGGCAGCGCGCCTACGCGCCGGTCACCGAGGTCGACGGCAAGCTCTACGGCGCGACGCTCGAGGGCGGCCAAGGCTGCGGCTCGACCGGCTGCGGCACGATCTTTTCCATGACGCTCACGGGCAAGGAACGCGTGATCTATCGCTTCGGCGGCACCAGCGATGGCGCGTATCCGAACGGCTTGACCGCTGTCAGCGACGTATTGTACGGCACGACCGAGGGCGGCGGCACGAGAAGCTCTGGCACGTTCTTTTCGATCACGCCCAGCGGCACGCTCAAGACGCTCTACAACTTCACGGACATCCCCGACGGCAATCTGCCCGGCGCGACCCTCATCCATTCAAAGGGCGCCTTCTACGGCACAACCGTCGGCGGCGGCACCACGGGCAACGGAACGGTGTTCAAGGTGACGCCGGGCGGGACTGAAACGGTGCTGCACAGCTTCGCGGCCGGCAACGACGGCTCGGACGCGCAGGGACCAGTGTATTTGTTTAACCGCTGGCTCTACGGCACGACGACGAAAGGCGGCGGCACCGGCTGCGGCGGAAACGGCTGCGGCACGGTCTTCAAGGTGAAACCATGACATGAATGTTCGCAAACTCAACCACGCGGTGCTGCGCGTTCGCGATCTCGACCGCAGCCTCGGGTTCTATCACGACGTGCTCGGCCTGGAACCGATCGCGCGCATGGGCCACGTGATGGCGTTCATGCGCGCACCCGGCTCGCTGAACCACCACGACCTCGGGCTCGCGTCGGTCGGCCCGAACGCCCCGCCACCCAACGAGCGCGGCGTCGGGCTCTACCATCTCGCATGGGAGGTCGAGGAGATTGAGTCGCTGCGCGACGCCCGCGCGGCGCTCGAACGCTACGGCACGCTGAGCGGCGCGAGCGATCATGGCGCGACGAAGTCGATCTACGGCTACGATCCCGACGGGAATGAGTTCGAGGTGATGTGGATGGTGCCGCGCGAGCACTGGGGCGAGTACGAGAACGCGGCCCCAACGCGTCCGCTCAATCTCGACGCCGAGATCGCGCGCTGGAGCGTGAAGACATCGACGGGCTGATCGTCGCTCCGTACTCGGGCCAGCTGCCGCCGCTCGATCCAGGCGTTGAAGCGGCGGTGCGCGCGCGCATGCGGTCGATCCCGATCTTCCGCAGTCTCGGTTTGTCCAACATTCGCCTCGGCGCGGGCGCGCTCGAGTGCACGGTCGCGCGCAATCCCGAGTTCGACGGCATCTTCGATTCGTTTCACGGCGGCATGCTGATGACGGCGGCCGACTCCGCGGCGGCAATCGTGAGCCTGACGATCTGGGGCGCCGACGCCCGCATCACGACCACCGACATGAACATCCGCTTCTTGGCGCCCGCGCGCAGCGACGTCAAACTCTTCGCGCAGGCGATCAAAAAAGGGCGGACACTTTGCCCGGTGACCGCCAACTTTTGGCGCGACGACGGTGCGTTGGTGGCCGTGGCGCAAGTCACGTATATGAGGCTCACATGACATTGCCTGAAATCGTATTGCCGCAGACAAAGCCGGAGACCGAGTGGGTGCGCGGCCGCCCATTGCAAAAGGTGAGCCCGCAGCGAACCCACTCGCTTTTGCAGGTCGCCTTGGCGATGCAGCTAGGTCGGTGGGCGGAGCGCCGCGGCGAAATAGGGACCGAGTGGAGCTTTCGCGTCGCGCCGCCGGGCGAGGTGCGGCGGCCTCTGGTCCCTGACGTCTCCTATGTCTCGAACGAGCGGCTCCGGCCTCTCACCGACGCCGAGATCGAGATTCCGCCGCTCTCGCCGGACGTCGCGGTCGAGATTCTTTCACCGGACGATCGGCGAATCGATATCGACGACAAGATTTCGGTGTACTTGCGCGCGGGATCGTCGCTCGTCGTCGTCGTGGATCCACGGCGTCGCGTGGTCGAGCTGCATGACAGCGCTGGGGTAGCTCAGCTCGATGAATCGCAGACGATCGAGCACCGGGCGTTGCCCGGCTTCTCCTATCCGCTGCGCGACTTGTTCGCGGTGCTGCGCCGCTCTTAGAGCGGCTTGCGCACCCAGACGCTGGTGAGCATCCAGCACTGCGTCCAGCAGTTCGGATCGCTCAGCAGCACGTTGGCGGCGTCGAGCGTCTTGGCGTCGACGAAACCCGCGCTTATGACGCGCTCGCGCACCGTCTCGAAGAACAGCTGGAAGTAGACGGCGTCGCGCGTGGTGCCGCGGATGTTCGGCACCTCGGTCTTGGCGTCGGGATGCCCGAGGCCGAGCGCCTGAACCATCGCGGGAAGCCGTCGGCCGATGAACCACTCGACGCCCTGCGACTTGCCCCACGCGATGATGCCGTTCCATGCGTCGCGCCACGCTTTCGGCTCGCACGCGAGCGCCAGATGAAAGTCGGGCTCGCAGACGAACAGCCAGCCCCCGGGCTTCAGCGCCGCGGCCATCTTCTCGAGCACGGTCTGCGCGTAATCGGCGATCTGGTGCAGCATCGCGCGGCACATCACGAGGTCGAACGCGTCGCGCGGCAGATCGGCGGTGCGCAGGTCGGCCTGGCGCACGGTGAGATTCGGCGCATCGACGAGCTCGATCAGCTGCGGATTGATGTCGACGGATGTGACGCTGCCGCTCGCGCCGACCTGCTCGCAGAGCCATTGCGTGATGCTGCCGTTGCCGCCGCCCAGCTCGAGGCAGCTCCAGCCCTCATGCACGCCCAGCGCGAGCAGCGACGCCTGCGTCCACGGATCGAGGATCTTCGACATGAGGTCCAGCCGCTCGTATTCGGCGGTCGACGCTTGGTCGAACATGTAGGAATGCACAAGGCGCGGCCTTCTGCGCCGGCCGCGCCTTATCCTCAAGGAAATCGCGACGTTAGTGCGACATCGCGCGGCGAATGGCAGCGAGCTGCATTGGGGTTAGCAATCCCGGCGGGCTGATCAGATCGACGCGCGTTCCGCGCGCGACCCAGCTGATGGGCTCGACCCGAATGCTCTGCGTCACGCTGCCGTCGCGGCGAAACTGCACGAACGCGTGTTGCCCGGGCGGGACGTTATTCATGAAGTGCGGCGCTTGCGGAGGCGCGCTGCCGGCGGTCATCCAGAACCGCATTTGCGCCGGTTCGGTTCGCCGCGCGCTGCTCTCCATGATGGTCAGTCCCGGACCACCGCCGGCGGCATCGTATTGAAACATCAGATGCGAGTCGATTCGCGACGAGCTGGGCATGAGCTCGTCGATGCGCGGCGAGAGCCCGGCGGGGATCGCGGCGGGTGCGATCACGGTGAATGGCATGTCGCGCCGGGCCTGATCGAGCGTAACGTCGTTCACGGCGACGGGCACCTGCTGGCCACCGATGACGGCGAACGCGCGCAGCATCTGCTCGACTTCGGCGCGCACGTTCGGCGCGGCGAAGACGAATGCCACGAGCACCACGCACGCCGCCGCGGCGGCGGCCGCGGTCCAGCGCGGCATTGCGCGCGGTGGGGCGACGGCGCTCGTCCGCGCTCGAACGGCGCGTTGGTTGTATTGGGGGATGTCGATCGTTTCGACGTAAGCGCCGACGGCGTCGCGCGCGCGCTCAACCTGCTGCGATTGATTCATCTTTAAACCTTCCATCTGGTGCGGCGGTGTGTTGCAAAGGTGAAGCGGGATCGTCGAGCGCCACTCGCAGGCGGCGATGCGCGAGCATCAGCCACCAGCGCACCGTCACGGCGGGCGCGCCGAGCACCTGCGCGATCTCGGTGCTGCGCAGACCGTAGAAGTAGCGCAGCACGATCGGCAGGCGCAGGCGCGGCTCGAGCGCGTCGACGGCGGCACGCACCGCGATGCGATCGTCGTGCGATGCTTCGTCGTGCCTGGCTGCCGCCTCGACCGGCTCGTCGCGCCGAATCGAACGCTGCGCGCGCCTCGCCTCGTTGACGACGATCCGGTAGAACCACACGGCGAAGCGCTCGGGATTGCGCAAGCCCTTCAGCCTGCGCCAGGCGCGCGCGCACGCTTCCTGCGCGGCGTCCTCCGCCGCGGCACGATTCCTAACGATCGACCACGCGATGCGGTAGGCGTCGGGCCAGACGGCGCAGATCAGATTGGCGGCTGCCGCGTCGTCGCCGGCGCAGGCTCGGGCCACGAGCCCGTCGTTTTGCTTCACACGAAATAGACCGCCACACCCACCAAAACGTTGGACCGGCTAACTTTGCGACGACTCGGCGATGAGGGCGGCGTAGGTGCGGCTCGCGTCGGTGGGGATGCGCTTGAGCTCGGGATCGGTGTCGAGATCGATGTGGTAGAGCCCGAAGTCGCTGCCGTCGTCGAAGGGCAGGCCCCACTCGCGATTCGAGGTGATGCTCCAGCAGAGGTAGGCCTCGACGGGGACGCCGCTTGCGACGGCCTTGCGGACCTCGCTGACGTGCGCCTTGAGATAGTCGGCACGGGCCATGCCCGACGCGCGCCCGACGCAGCCGTTCTCGATGACGATGATCGGCTTGCCGGGAAACGCGCGCGCGGTCTCGGTGAGGATCACGCTGAGCGCGCCGGGCCAGACGGGAGCGCTCGCGTATTGGAAGTCGGCGGCGGCGCTGAGCCGATGCAGCTCGCCCGGCCAGAACGACGGCACGCCCCAGTAGTAGTCGAGGCCGACGAAGTCGAGCGTACCGACGGATTCGGCCGGGCAGAGGAACTCCGGCAGCTTGCCGGCCATGCCGAGATTCCACCAGTTCGTGCCGAGCAGCGTGCTGAAGATCGCGAGGCTCTTGCGCAGTCCGAAGAGCGCGTGTAGCCACGGCGAGCGCGTCGCCTGCAGGCGCCGCTCGCCCTGCACCGGCACGAACTCGACGCGGTCGGGATCGCCGAAGATCAGCTGTGCAACCCGCCTAGCAATCTCCGGCTCGAGCCCTTCATACTGAGGCTTCGGCGCCTCGCTGGCACCTGACATGATCAAACCGGCTCGGCCTATGCGACGCGTCGCCCTCATTGTCGCGAGCGCGGCCGCAGCCTGAGCGCTCGCTCTCTCACGCGGAGCGTTCGCCCCAGTTTCATCCTGAGCCGCGCGCGCAGCGCGCGTGTCGAAGGGCGCAGAGGCAGTGTCACCCTGAGCATGTCGAAGGGTGACGGTGCACAACCCCTCCACGCCGGGCGAGATCCCTACCCGCAGCTTCCCGCGTTTGCGAATGCGTGCAAAGGAGCGATCCATCTCCGGCACCGGCCCCGCAGCGTCGCCCTGCGCCTCCTCCTCCCGACCAATATGCGCGACCGTCTTGCGATTGAAGGCGTCGGGAATCTCGGGATGCTCGGCGCGCAGATCGCGAATCGCATGGTCGACGATGTTGAGCAACGTGCGGCTGCCGAGCGCCATGGCGACGGCAAAGTACTGCGGCGGCCCCGGCAGCTGCGTGAGGGCGAGCGCATCGACGGCATATTGGCGCAAGGAGACGTCGTCGTCGAAAACCGCATCGACCTCGCCGCGCTTGAGGGCGCCGACGGCGTCGTCCATCGAGTCGTAATAGCTGACGGTCGCGGCGGGGAACGAGCCGCCGACGATGCTGGCGGGTAGCGTGTCGGCAAGGACGGCGACGCGGCCGCGCCACGTCTGGATGTCCGCGGGAAGCGCGAACGATCCCGCGTGCAAGGCGGCGAGATGCGCGCAATAGTATGGTTCGGAGAAGAACGCGTGTTGGCCGCGCTGGAGCGTCATGGTGATCTGGGCGATCGAGCAGTCGACGCGGCCGCCCGCATCGACGTCGGATTGCGCGATGCGCGCGGCCTGACGCTTTGCGTCCTGCGGCGATTGCAGGTGCGTGGCGTTGCGATCGATCCAGCGCTGCAGCCATTGCGGGAGACCGAGGACGAGCGGGTTGGTGCCGACACGGGCGTTGGGGCGGATGCGCCGGATGGCGTCGCGTGCCTTCGCGTGTGCGCGAAAGAGATTGGGGATGAGGGTGAGGACGTCGTCCATTTGGGCATCGCCGCTCTGGTAGGGCGGCTGGCCGGGCGGCATGGCGTAGGCGCGCATCCAGAAGCCTTTGATCCAGCCGTAGACGAGCTGATTGGGCTCGTTGAGCGTGACGTAGTAGTCGATGAGGTCGCCGAGCCGCTGCGCGACTTCGGTGGCGAAGGCAGTTACGCGATCGGGAAAGCCGGGATCGAGTGGACCGGCGCCGTTGCCGGCGGCTTGGACGTGCAGGGGCCAGCTGTTGTGCACGAGGGTGACGACGGCGGACATGCCGGCGTCGCGGATGGCTTGCAGGACGTCGCGGTAATGCGCGAAGGCCTCGTCGCTCCACGCGCCGGGCTCCGGCTCGAGCCGCGCCCAAGACAACGAAAGGCGGAACATCGTGCAGCCGAGGCCGTGGGCGAGCTCAACGTCTTCGCGATAGCGATTCCAAAAATCGGTGGCCTTGCCCCGCGGAACCAACCCGCGTACGCGCTCCCACACGTCGCGAATGTCATCGCGCCCGTCATAGGCTTCGCATTGATGGTCTGCCGTCGCGACACCGAACTTGAAGGGCACTGTCACGATTTACAGTTGTGGGGGAACGCGCGAGCTCCCTGTTTGCGAATCCAAGCGTACCGCCGTCGCGAGTCCGGCTCGCGTAAGCGCGACGAGATTGTTGTCGGCGGGCGGCGGCAACGGACCGCCGGCCATTGTGCCGTCGACTACGAAACTGCACGCTTGGGGGCAAGAGGTCACTTCGCCGAATCTCGACGTCGCAAGTCCCGGCGTACCCCAACGGGCTTAACGACTTCGTCACACGAAAACAAAGATGGGTAGACGAACGATACTTCGTGGCGGATCGCGCGTAAAGGTTCCATCATGGCGATGTGACTGATCGTAAGTCCACCACACTTGGGGGCCTCTCGGCCGCGATTCGGCGACGCCGTCTCGCCTTGGGCCTCACTCAGGAAGACGTGGCCTTCCAAGCCGGACTGAGCGTTCGGCATTATCAGTCGCTTGAGTCAGGCGGCCTGAATCCTTCGTATTTAGTACTTCGAGCGGTGGCGGATGCGCTAGCGATTGGCATCTCTCCATTGATAGCTGATGCAGACGCACGGCGCATTCCTCAACAAAAGTCAATTCAACCAAAGCGTCGGCGTCGCTAGGTACAATGCCTCGCTCTTCTCGGCACACCTGGGTCGAAGATCTTGTCGATTATTTCCGGGAGCTCGGCGGGGAGGTTCATTATTCGGACCTTTACCGTCACATTGAGCGAAACGCCCGACGGCCGTTAGGCCGATCTTGGCAGGCCGTCGTTCGGAGAACTATTGAGGAACATTCCTCGGATTCAACGATCTGGGAAAAACGCAGGCTCCCAGACCTGTTCCGTTCAGTTAATGGATTGGGCCTGGGCACTTGGGCTCTCAGAGATCGAGACGCCGGCCGCAATCATCTGATTTTGCGCTCCAATGCCAACTCGCCGTGGAACGATGCGGACGGGGTTAGCTATGAGTTCGGCCGCACTGTCCCTAACTGGAAAAAAGTCAGGCCAGACGACGAGGCCCTCATTGAGCGCATTGTCGATGGGCAACGCTACCTTATCGGCGCGGCAACCATTGGAAGCGTCACCGAAGATTACGGCGGACGATTCGTTGCACGCTATTCGCAATACCATAACTTTGTACAGCCCATTCTTCTTCCTCAATCATTTGCGACTTCAATAAGCGCACTAGCAAGTTACAATCCGCAGCATTCGATATCAATTGTGCCAGAAAGTTTGTTCTCGCCATTACTAGAAGAAGCTCACGCGGCGGAGCGCGCGCAGGTCATTGGTGAGGAGCTTAGAGGACCAACCTACGAACGTGGTGGCGCCGAAGCCCCTCTTCGCCGACCGATCAGCGACTCGCCTCCTCGTCTTTCAACTCAGGAACTAGCCAGGGCCGACCCTGAGGCTCGACGACAAGCTTTAGATAAAAGAAAGCGCGCGCACCATAATCTCGTCCTAGCATTTCGGCAGGCATGCCGACGTGGAAATGTTGAGCCTGACTGTACGCAATATGCGGATGCGCTCGCGGCTGGGTGGATCTTCGAAATGAAGACTATTGAGGGCGACGCGATAGCACAGGTTAGGGCCGCGCTCGGACAATTGTATTATTACCTGTTTCTGCATCGTGATTTCCCTGGCTACGAGGACGCGGGCTTATGTGTCGTCTTGGATAAAGAGATCGACCAACAGTTGATTTTCTTTCTCGTCGCCAAGGCCAACGTGGGCGTTATTTGGCTCAAAAACGGTCGATTCGTGGGGGCCGGTAGGGTTCGCGAAGCGCTTCCGTGGCTGTTTGAGTAGCGCCGCTATGTCGCCTCGGCGGCGCGGTTGACGGATTCCTTCCGAGGACGTTGCTAGCTGGATGCAGTACCTGAAGCAACTGAAGCTCTTCTTCGCGACGTCGCCATAAATGCGATCCTGCCGCTCAGGAGGACGCGCCGGCCGCGCGGGCGAGTAAAAGCGCCTTGTCGCGAGTGTTGCGAGCGAGGGAGGCGGCGCGTTTGAACTCGGCGCGCGCTTCGGTCGTGCGACCGAGCTTGGCGAGCAGATCGGCGCGAACGCTGGGGAGCAGATGGTACGTTCGGAGCGCGGGCTCGTCGCGCAGCTCGTCGACGATATCGAGGCCGGCCTGCGGGCCGTACGCCATGCCGACGGCGACGGCGCGATTCAGCTCCACGACGGGCGACGGCGCGATGGTTGCTAGCGCGCCGTAGAGGGCGGCGATGCGGCGCCAATCCGTCGCGTCGGCAGTCGCGGCGCGGGCATGGCACGCTGCGATCGCGGCTTGCAACGCGTAGGATCCGGCGTGACCCGACGCCAGCATTTCGGCGCGTGATAACGCGGCGAGGCCGCGGTGGATCAGCAGGCGGTTCCATTTGCTGCGATCCTGTTCGAGCAGCAGGATCGGCTCACCCGATGGGCCGACGCGCGCCCTCATCCGCGACGCCTGGATTTCCATCAGCGCCACGAGGCCATGGACCTCGCTCTCGTCGGGCATCAGCGCGGCGAGCATGCGTCCGAGGCGCAGCGCGTCCTCCGCGAGCTCGGGGCGCAGAACGTCGTCGCCCACCGTGGCCGCATAGCCTTCGTTGAAGATGAGGTAGATGGTCTCGAGGATCGACGCCAGACGCCGCCGGCGCTCCGAGCCCGATGGCACCTCAAACGGAACGCGCGCCTCCGCAAGCGTCCGCTTCGCGCGCACGATGCGCTGCGCGATGGTCGCTTCCGCCGTCAGAAACGCGCGGGCGATCTCCGCGGTCGTGAGGCCGCCGAGCAACTTGAGCGTCAGCGCGACGTGTGCCTCCCTCGACACGACCGGATGGCACGCCACGAACATGAGGCGCAGCAGATCGTCGTCGATCTCCTCGTACGCCGCGGCAACGTCGGTCTCTGATTCCGCGACCGAGAGCGAGTGCGCGAGCTCTTGGGACTTGCGCGCGAGCGTCTCGTCGCGCCGGATCGCATCGACGGCGCGGCGTTTCGCGGTCGTCATCAACCACGCGCCGGGATTGCGCGGAATGCCCTCGTCCGGCCACTGCGAGAGGGCCGCCACGAAGGCATCCTGCGCCAGATCCTCAGCCTTGCCGACGTCGCGCGTCATCCGCGAGAGGCGCGCGATTAGCTTCGGCGATTCGATGCGCCAGACTGCCGCAATCGCTTCGTCGACGCGGTCGGTCACGCGGGATGCGGGTTGACCTCGTGGAGGTAGCACGTTGCATCGAAGCCGAGCGTTTCGAGGAAGCGGTTCGTGAGGGCGGTCGCGTGATCGCGATCTTTGGCTTCGAGCACGGCGTACCCGCCGACGACCTCCTTCGATTCGGCGAACGGCCCGTCAGTCACGGCGGTGCGGCCGTTGGTGCGAGTGACTTTGAACTCGATCATGTCGCTGTCGCGGCCGCCTGTGTCGACGAGAGTCCCCTCCCTGCGCATGGTCTCGATAAGCTTTGCCATGCGCTCCCCCGTCTCGGGAAGATCGTGCGGGTTCGTTTTCGCGGGATCGAACGTAAGAATCGAAATGAATCTCATTTGAGCTGCTCCCGCAGGCGCGACTCCGAGGCGCGGACTTCGGGCGTGAGGTTCTCACCGAAATCCTCGGCCTCGAAGATCTGCCGAATCTCGATGACTGCGCCGCCGTCAAACGGCGCGTGGGTGAAGCGCTCGACGATCTCTTCCTTAGACTTGCCCTGCACGATCCAGAAGCCCGCGACGAGCTCCTTCGTTTCCGCAAACGGGCCGTCGATGACGGTCGTGCGGCCGCCGTCGAAGCGCAGGCGCACCCCCTTGGACGATGCCTGCAGCCCCTCGCCCGCGAGCATCACTCCGTCCTTGGCAAGCCCTTCGTTGAACTTGCCCATCTTCTCCAGCATCTCACTCGACGGCAGCACGCCCGCCTCGCTGTCTTTGTTAGCCTTGACCAGGACCGCAAACTTCATGGGGTTCTCCTTTTAGTGAATTTCTAGCGTTCTGCTGATGCGTCGAACGGAGTCTTGCGTTTTCGACACGAAGACAATGAACAGACCAGGCAAGTTACCGTGCTGTTCGTGCACGGCTCCCCGCAAAGACACCTCCAACCTTTAAGGAGGAAGCGGAGCGCTTGGTGCCTTACCAGGCTACAGGAGCTTCGTAAAATGCTTCCTGTGAAAGGACTATCGGAGATGAAAAACTTTATATTATCAGCGCTGGGGTGCGCGCTTTTGGCGATCGGGCTTTCCGCGACCCCGCTCGTTTCGAACGCTCAAATGACCACCGCGGCGGCGCCGACGCCGGTACCGATACCGAAACCGGACTTCACGTCGATGAACTTCCTAGTCGGCACGTGGACGTGCACCCAGCCGTTGCGCGGCAAGACGCGTTCGGAAACCGACGTGTACACGATGAGCAACGACGGCATGTGGATGGTCGACGCGGCTACGTCACCGCCGTTCGACCAGTATCGCACCGTGGCGCAAAACTACACGCTTTCGATGACCTACGACCCGACGATCAAAATGTGGGTCACGAGCTATCAAGACAACTTCGGCGGATACGGCCTTGAGTCCACGCCGGGTTGGCAGGGCAACGTCGCGTCGTGGAGCGGCAAAGGCCTCGATGGCTCGAGCGTCAGCGATGTCATCACCAAGGTGAGCGACACCGAGACGAGCGATGCAAACACAGCGACCGATCCGAAGGGAGTGGTCACGACGGTAACCATCTCTTGTAAGAAGAACGCGAGCTAAACGTCGCTCGGGATGACAACAGGAGAGCGCCGCGTTATGCGGCGCCCTTCTCCCTTCGAAAAGCTTAGGCCGACGCGCGCGGCCTCGGCGCGGTCACCGCTCTTCTCGAAACGCTATACGAACTGACGAAATCCGCGCGAATCCCGAAAACTGGGTTGCTCGACTGATGTCCAAGACAAGATCCTTCAGAGTCTGAGCGCTATCTAGATAGGCACGTTTCAAGGCGGCGATAGCGATGGTGACAACGACGCATGCCGGCAGAGCCTCACAGGGATCTGGTGCCCATGCTGTGGATACCGGAACGTAGACGATGAAGCCAAAGACTCGTGAGTTATCTCGAAGCGGAACGGCGATGGCGCGCCTCCCGTCCGGCAGGTCAACCTCGGTTCCAGCACTTTCGGCAGCTTGCCCTAACTGGTGAAAAAAGTCGACCACATTTTCGTGCCGAACAAAGTTAGCGCCGGCCACGGGCTGCGCCTCGGCCGCCCCATCCAGGTAAAGCATCAACGAGGAATCGCCGCCGCTGAAGGTTTTGATATAGTCGAGGGCGCGATCGCCAAATGACCGTAAATTAGGAGCCGACTCTAAACGGTTCTGTAGCCCCTCTAGCTCCGACGAGCAAGTCGGATCCTTCAGGAACGCTCGAAATCGATCCGTGATCCACGTCTGTACTTGCGGCAGTGCCACCAGGACCAAGAACGAAGCGATCAACGTCGCAAAGCCCGCCTTGTTCTCAAACGACTTGGTCACATTGGAGTCCACGAGCTTTGCCAGTACTGCTATTGCGGTACTTCCGCCTAGCACCAGAAGTCCGGGGGATACCACCCTAATGAGCCCACGCTTCGACAAGACTGCGCATGTTCCGATGGGAAGCACGAGATAGCACAGGGACAGTGCCGCCATCCCTAACGAATTACCGCGTTCATAGCCAGCATTAATATACCAACCATAGTAGACGCTTTCCGCGACGATTCCGATCAGGACAAAAATAAATGCCCAGTTTAAGCCCCTGACCTCGTTTGTGCGGGGGTCGCGTGTTAAGGCAAGGCTTGCAAAATAACATGCAATCAGCCATGCAAGGGTCCATGCGATGGCAAACGCAACGAATGGCTGGAACAGGGCGTGGTACCTCGGCGTATGCAGATCCTCAACGTAGATGAACACATTAGCTGCCGACAGTGCGACCGTCACGAGCAGCCCCACGATCCAAAGTGCAGTCGTAAATCTGCTGCTCTTGCCAGAATAGATAAGGATAAAAAGGCCGATGAGAAAGCTGGACAGGTATAGCAAAGGTGGGTGCACGAGGCGCATCAGCCATTCGGCGAAACCGATCTGTTGGTCCGGACTGAAAAATGGAACGTAGGTCGTCCATACAAAGTCGAGGGGATATGCCGTAATCGCGAATAAAACGAGCCCCATTGCCAAAACGAACGTACGCGCATGCGGTGCGTACCAGACCATCGAAACTGACGCAGCTAGTATCGCAAGGATGATCGCAAAACGGATGATGCTGGCCGCGACATCATACCAGGGCCGATATGCCGCGCTGTCCTCTGGCCGCGTGTGCGGTGCGTTGAGCCGGGCCATATCGTCCCCGGACAGTCGATAAGAAGGTTTGAACAGGATATATAACGCGGGCCGCTTCCCCGGATGTTCCCGCAGAACGTCGTACTGCTCGCGCTCCTTGATCCTGGTGTCGCTCCATTCCCCCGTTGCGAGAATGTTGCTCGAACCGACCGCTTTGATTATCTCTTGCTCTTCGTCAGGAGGCTTCGCCCGAATAGAATTTATCTTGTCTAGCCACTTCTTCTGCTCGCGCGGTTGCAGCTTACTGGTCGAGAAGAGCTTGCAGTCGCCGGGTGCTGGCCTTGGGCACGAGCCCTGCTCGAGATAAAGAATCTCAATTGGCCGGGCCTGGAGATCTTTGAAAAGAACCCCGTACGGCGGGATTTCTGGATAGAGCAAATCCGCGAGCGCGGCGAGACCAACGAGCAGACTCAAAGCGATTGTTGAATACCGGTAGATGTTTGTGAGATGCGCCTTAGTCCACGCACTTCCGGCTTCTATAATCGACTGCTTCTTCACACGCCTCGTCCTTTTTTGTGCGAGGAAGGTACAAACTGATAGGCGGCGAGAGTTTCTCGGCCGCTTCAAAGCTGCTTGGAGAACCTTGAAAAGTAGGCGTCCGGTCGCTAGAATTAGCTCATACAGCTATTAGTCCTCTAGGAGACCAACGGCGTGGGAAACTACCTTGTCGGCGCGGTGGGGCTTTATCTGCTCTGTACTACCTCGGCCCTCGCGTCATCGTCACCTTGCCCGCCGAACGGGCAGCCTCCATCCCCGAGTAGCACGGGCTCCAACTGCGAGGCGCTTCGAAGCCTGGGTCAAGCGCTGTGCCGCAGCGACTACATGGATATTGTCGACGGTCAGATCTGTGACGATCAACGCACCTACTTTGACACCGTATTCAAATCCTGGACTGCCGATCCACGCAATCTAACGATCGTTATATACATTCACGGCGGCCTTGTTGACGCAGAGCACGGATTGGCAGGCGCTGCGAATCTTGATCCTGTCCTTCGCGCCACATATCCCGCGTCGAACGCGGTAGTTGTTCCGTACTATTTTATCTACCATGTCGGACCGGTTGAGTCGGTGCTGAAGGGTGACCGAGAGCGCGGACTCTTTCAGCTGTACGATAACGCACAGCTGTCTGTGGCAGAGAGATTTGCCAATACATCTCAACTGAGGAAAGCGCGGCTCGCCGATGACCGCGACCACGACGTTATGACCGATCGAGAGGACTGGATGCGGTTTGGGTTACCGCCGATGTCAATCGTGGGAAAGAATGGATCACTCGCTTGGGCCTACATGAAGCAATCCATCCTCGATGGCCTTGACATGACGGATCCATATATGCCACAAGCGCAGCCTGGTCAGACGGTACCCAAGGAAGATGCACCGGTAGATGCGTCGGCCTATTTGGACGGTCCCTGCCTGGAGCCAACGGCCGCGGAGCTGGATCCGTGGCCGCACATCGTGCGGAACAAATATCGCTGGCAAGACGCCGGAGCGCGCGACTTCCTATGCAGGCTGGGGCGGATGATCAACCAACGGCCGAAAGCCCGCGCGACGAACATCATATTGGTTGGGCACAGCACGGGTTCGATTTACGTCACACAGTTCATAAGAAAGGCGCAGAAGCTTTGGACGTGTGGAAGGGCCGCATCCCAAAAGTTCAGCGTGATTTTTCTTGCGCCGGCGGTCTCCTACCAAGACTTCGACCGTTTAGCTATGGAGGCGCCGGACAGAATCGCGCAGATCCGAATTTTCACGATGACTGATGAAAAGGAAAAGGCGGATAAAGTGTTAGAGGCCGTCGTTGGCCCCAAATTTCAGGCTTTAGCCGACTATTACGACCATTCGCTCCTTTATGCGGTTTCGGGAATTTTTGAGCCGAATGCCGACGAACCGTTGCTGGGAATGGACCGCTTCCTTTCCCCCGACCTTTGGAATAAAATCGCGCTTCACGCAAGCGGCCAAGTCACGCTCGATCAGCTGGCGGAAATGCACCGCGTGCAAGACTACATAAACCGGTACCCAGGGGGCTCCAGGGCCGTCTTCGCTCTGTCGCCAACGGCAGGGCCGCCATTTGCAAGTGCGGCCGTAGACCACGGTGCGTTTCCGACGGACTGCCTAACGCGCCAGAGTCTTAAGGAACTGATCGGCGAGGTTGCAACGGGCGTTCCGTGGGGTCAAGCGGAGGCCGGGATCGAGAATGTGCACGCCGACGCCTCTCAGAGCCCGCCCGCTTTGTCGGCAGTTATGCGCTGCACCAAGGCAGCAAGGCACTCGTAAGACAGACGGTTACGCACGTAACCTTCGTCCACGACGAGAGTGCGAGTTGAGGCTGTCGCCAGGTCACCTTCCCTTCGACTCGCTACGCTCGCTCAGGACAGGCTCACCGCTCAGGATGGTGCCGGGAGCTCGTCCTTCGACACGCGCGCTACGCGCGCGGCTCATCGGGTGAGGGCGGCGCGTTATTCGGCGCCCTTTGCTATTTTGTTGTTGGCTATCGCTCTTCGGTCGGTAGGCCGGCCGGCTGCACGAGTTACGGAAGCTCGTTGCCGGTTTCGAGCGCTGCGCCTTCAGCCCGTGGCGAACCCGGGATTTGGCGATCGTCGGGATCCTTGCGGATGTCGAAGAGCTTGAGCGAAGCTGCACGGGCATGAAGGTCGCTGGGGCTGATCGCATCCATTGTCCGGAGCCATGCGTCCACGCCGCCGCTAAGATTCAACGCTCGGTCATAGCCGAGCGCGTTGAGCTTCTTTGCGACATAAGCGCTGCGTTCTCCGATATGGCAGATCACCACGATCTCGCGATCGTTCGGAATCTCATGAAGACGGCGCTCGACTGCGCCCATCGGAATGTTTACCGAACCGGGGATCACGCCGTCCGCCAGCTCTTCGGGCTCGCGCACGTCGAGCATGAACGGCGATGCGCCGCTGCGCAGACGCCGCTCGAGCTCCTCAGGCGAAATGGATTTGCTCAGGCTGGTTCCTGTGGAATCATGTTGGACTATTCGACGCTGCAGCAGGTTTTCGTCCCTCGACGGAGCCTGGATGACGTCATGGGCCAGGGGCGACTGCGGGGTCTGCCGCCAAGCCGAACGAGCTCAACAGGGGACCGAAGTACCACTGGTTGGTTTCCTTCCCGAAACCGTCGCGCGCGATCTCGCTGACGACGGCCTGACTGCCAGTCCCGACGTAGAGCCCGTCGCTTTTCGAGAGCGTCGGTATCAGGCTGCCTTCCTGCACGAAGACTTTCTTGCGCAGCCTGTACGACTTCGTCTTGAAGATGAACACGTCGTTGAAATAGTAGTCGGAAACGTAGACGTCGCCGGTCGGGCCGATCGTGATGCCGGTCGGTTCGATCAGATCCTTCTGGCCGAACGACTTCGACGGCTTCGTCGAGCCCGGTGGATAGATCGATACCATCGCCGCCGTCGTGTTGTAGTTTTCGACGTACAGGTAGTCGCGAGAGTCGACCGCAATGCCGAGCGGATTCAATCCGTTGATCACCGTCGAGGGCGTCGTCGATCCGGGCGGAAACTCCACGAGGCTGCCTTGATAGCTGCCCTCCTCGTTCGACACCCACACGTTGCCTTTGCTGTCGACCGCGACGGCGTCGGGCACCGTCAGATCTTGCGTCAGTGTCAGCGACGGCGTTGTGCTGCCGGGCGGATAGATCGTGACCTGTGGCGGAACGTGAGCCGAGCTGGCCACGTAGAGATTGCCGGCCTTGTCGATCGCGAGGCCTTGTGGCCCCCCGACCCCGCTCGTGATCGAGCCCACCGGGCTCGCGCCGGCGGGCCGCGCCGGGAAGATAAAGACCGTATTCGAGTAGGTGTCGGCGACGTAGACGTAGTTCTTGCCGACCGCCGCGATCGGTCGCCCGTGCGACCGTGTGAAGGAGGCCTGAGGCGCGGCCGGCGTCACCGCCGAAGTGCCCGCTCCCGAGCACCCCGCGGCGGCCAAAAGCGCGATGAGGACGGAACCCGCGAAAAGCGGCCGATGCGAAGCCATTGTGGAATCTCCTGAAACTGCAATGATGGGTTTGCTGCCAAACGTACCGCCGGCGCGGCGGCGCGACAAGCGTAATTACTTAGGCGCGCCGTGATCTCGAGCCGCCTGCTCGAAGCCGACCTGCTCTACCAGATGAACGCGCACGAGCTCGCGGCGCAGCGGCTGGAATCGCTCGCGCGCGAGACTTCGCCGGAGAGCACGCGACTGGCCGCGCTGTCCCGGCTGACCGAGATCGCGTGCGACGACGGTGACGCCGCAGCCGCGCAGCGCGGCTTGGCGGAGATGCGGCGCTCCGCCGAAGAGCTAGACGGCGAGCTCGCGCCGGCCGATCGCGCGGAGCTCACGTACGCAGCCGCGCGCTGCGCCTACTCGCATCGTGAGGGCGGAGAGCTGCGGCGTCTCGCGCGCGAAGCGATGCTGGCGGCGCGCCGGGCGCCGGCCAACACGCGCGTCGCCTCGCTTGCGATTCGCATCCACTCGTACCTGGCCGTCGACCGCTACCACCGCCAGGATCTCGCCGGCGCCGGCGAGGCGGCCGATACGGCCATCAAGCTTCTGCATCGTACGCCGGCCGCGCTTCCGTACGTCAAGACGCACGCTCTCACGACACGCGCGGTGATCGATCTACACGATCCGTCGCGCGCTCACCTCGCCGGAACCGAGAACGTCGAGGCGCTGGAGCTGGCCTTGGCCAACGGCATGATCACGACGGCGCGCGACGCGCTCTTCAACATCGCGAACTCGTGGCTGTTCTGTGACGATTCGCCCGCGTCGCCACACGCGGCGCGCGCCGTGCGCGACAGTCTCGCCGACGCGCTGGCCGCCCCATCGCGCGCCGACGATCCGGTGCTCGCCGCGCTGTCGCTCTGCTCGTACGGCCGCTACGCGGAAGCCGCCGACCTGATCGATCGCATCGCAGCGCCAAACGGCGCTAGCTCAGACTGGTTGCCGATGTTCTTCGGACCCGTCACCGCGACGAAGCGCGCGCGCATCCTCTTCAAGGCCGCGAAGTTTGCCGACGCAGAAAAGGCCGCGGCCGGTGCGCTCGAGGCGTGGGAGGAATCGCGATTGGGCGGAGACGGCACGGCCCTGCGCGTCCGCGCCGAGGCGCTCGAGGCACTCGGCGACGCGCGCGCCGCGACTGCGGCGATCGAAGACGCGATCGCCGCGCTCGAGCCCCTCCAACCGGTCCACCATCTCGTCGGCGCGTATCAGTGCGCGCACCGCCTGACGCGCAAACGCGCCTATCTCGACCGGGCTCACGACCTCGTGGCCGTGCTGAAGCGCGCCGACATGCCGAGCGACGGAGCGCAGCTGACACCGCGCGAGCGCGAGATCGCGCGGCTCGTCGCGCGCGGTTACAGCAACAACGCCATCGCGGCTCGCTTGGATATCAGCACGCGCACGGTCGAGAGCCACGTGGCATCGATATTCAGCCGCCTATCGATTCGTGCGCGCTGGCAGCTGACGCCGGACCTCTTGTAGCTACTTTTTGGCCAGCGGAGGCCCGGTGCCACACGGCGACCAGCCTGCGAGGGCTTATAAGACACAAAAATGTGGTCAAATGACCACATTTTTGATACTATCGGTCTATGCTCAACATGAAGCTTTTCGGCAGCCCATCGCGATCCAGGATCCTGACGCTTGTCGCACTTCTCGATCAAAGCTATCCGAGGGAACTAGCCCGACTTAGCGACGCCCCGCTGCCCAGCGTTCAGCGAATCGTAAACGATCTCGAGCGGGAAGGCGTCGTTGCCACCCGGATCGTCGGACGCAACAGGGAGGTTAGCCTGAATCCAAGGTTCTACGGCGCGGACGAGCTTCGATCTCTTCTCTTGAAGTATGCGAAGCGCGACCCCGAGCTCGAGCGCCGAGCTTCGGCGTTACGCAGACGGCCGCGGCGCGCGGGGAAACCGCTGTAGGATGCCCCGCATAACCGAAGCCTCCTCGCTTACGGACGTCTGTTTTGCCATTTGCACGGCGTTGCAACGCGCTGGTACGATCGCCGTATTGACTGGCGGAAGCGCCGCCACATATTATGCCCCGGAAGCGTATCAGTCCGGCGACGCCGACTTTGTGATTACGTTTCAGAGCGATCCAGCAGGTGCGGGCGCGGCAGTACGCAGCCTCGGCTATCGCGACATGGGCGGCACATATCGTCACGACAGGAATGTCTTCACGCTGGAGTTTCCCCCTGGCCCGCTAGCCGTTGGTGACGACCTCATCCGCTCTTACGAGACGGTCACTCGAGGCCAAGAAATTCTCTATGTCCTGTCACGGACCGACTGCGTCCGCGATCGGCTAGCCTCCTTCTACTTTTTCGCGGACCGCAGCGCGTTGGCAGCGGCGGTGGCGGTTGCAGCGAGGCCGGTCGATCTTGCCCTCATCGAACGCTGGAGCGACAGAGAAGGCCACGCTTCACGCTTCGCGGAGTTTCTGGGATATCTCCAATAAGCGCGCGACGCTCCCAGGCACGTCCACCCTTCGACTTCGCTCGCTGCGCTCGCTACGCTCAGGGTGACAAGGGATGGGTTATTTCTTGACGAGTGGCTACCAGGCGATTCCGAGCGGCCCCCGCGATGGAAAGCGCAACGCCCGCGGCGATAAGCGCGCGAGAGGTGAGCATGGTCCGGCGCTTCCGCCCGAGACACAAGTCTTCCGCCGAACGTCACCAACGGACCTTCGATCCGTTAATGTAGCAATGGCAAACGTGGGCGTTCCCGTCACGCGGCGCGTACAGGATTTCGCGACGCCGCGCCGTGAACCGATACGCTCATGAAGATCGCGGCTTACATCGCTCTGCTCGCAATTATCGGCGCAGCGGGAGGGTCGGCGCCGAATGTCTTGCCCAACGGCTGGGTGCTGAACGCGCCGACCGGCACGGTCGTGCGGACGGGGACGATGCCGCAGGCCGCGGCGCTCTCGCCGGACGGCGCCACGCTGGCCATCGTCGAGGCGGGCTTCAATCCGCCCGACCTCGCGCTCTACGCGACCGGCGACCTGCACCTCGTGCGACGCGTCGCGTTGGCGGGTGCCTTCGGCCGACCGGTGTGGACGCCGCACGGCATCCTGGTCGCAGGCGCGAACGCCAACGCGATCTTCGTGATCGATCCGGCACGCGGCAGCGTCCGCGCGATCCCTCTCGGGCGCGGAACTTATCCGGTCGCGGTCGCGGCGAGGGGCGGCGTCGTAGCTGTGGCCACCGATCTCGACGCATCCGTGCGCATCGGCGCGCTCGGCGATCTGCGCGGGGCGCGCGCTATCCGCGTCGGGGAACATCCCGGCAACATGGCGTTCACCGGCGACGGCGGCGCGCTGTTCGTCACGGTGAAGTCCGGCCGCTATATCGCTCGCGTGAGCGTGCGTGACGGCACGGTGCGGCGCATCCCCACCGACCTGCATCCCAGCGACGTGCTCGTGGTCGGAGGGCGGCTCTACGTCGCACAAGCCGACGCGGACACCGTCGCGGCCTACGACGTCGCGAGCCTGCGGCGCCTGAGCGACGTCTTCGTCGGAACGGTGGCCGGCTCGATCGGCTCCTCGCCCAACTCGCTCTCCGCGCGCGGCGACTCAGTCTTCGTGACGCTCGGCGCCGCCAACGAGGTCGCGGTGCTGCGCAACGGCGCCGTCGCCGCGCGGCTGCCCACGGGGTGGTATCCCACCGCCGCCGTCGCCGCCGGCGATCGTCTCCTCGTCGTCGACGGCAAGGGCGAGGGCACGAAGCCGAACCCCGACTTCGACGTGTTCAGTCACAGCAACCGCGGCTACATCGCCGCGACGCAATTCGGCTCGATACGAGTGGTCGCGCTCAACGGCGGCGCGCCGCCCAATCCGCAAGGCGCGCAGTATCTCGGCACGCGGCCGGCCGATACCATCGTGAATGCGAACGGCCCGATCCGCCACGTGTTCTTCATCCTCAAGGAGAACCGGACGTACGACCAGATTCTCGGCGACATGCCGCAGGGCAACGGCGACGCGCACCTCACGTTCTTCGGGGCGCGCGTCACGCCGAATCAACACGCGCTCGCGCAGCGCTTCGGGCTCTTCGACAACTTCTACACGAGCGGCGAAGTGAGCGACGCGGGCCACAACTGGGCCGACGGCGCCTTCGCCAACGACTACGTCGAGCGCACCTGGCCGCCCGCCTACGGCGACCGCAACAACAACGACTACACGGTTACCGGCACGGGTGCAGGGGTACCATCCGGGGGTTACATCTGGGACGCCGCACGGCGCGCCGGCGTAACGTTCCGCGACTACGGCGAGCTCGCGCAGTGGCCCGCGATCGAGGGCCACGTGCCGACCACCGCGCCGAGCCTGGGCGGTCGCTTCGATCCGCGCTACGTCCCGTGGAACCTCGACTACAGCGACGTCGACCGCTACCGCGAGTGGAAGCGCGAGTTCGATGGTTTCGTCGCGACCAACTCGGTGCCGCAGTTCGAGTTCATGTGGCTGCCCAACGATCACACGGCGGGCATTCGCCCGGGCAAGCTGACGCCGGCGGCCTACATCGCGTCCAACGACTACGCGGTAGGGCTGATCGTCGCGGCGATCTCGCACTCGAGCATCTGGAGCTCGTCGGCGATCTTCATCACCGAGGACGACGCGCAGGACGGCGCCGATCACGTCAGCGACCAGCGCTCGACGCTGTATCTCGCATCGCCGTACGCGCGCGGCGGAGCGATTCACGAGCACTACTCGACCGTCAGCGTGCTGCGCACGATCGAGCTGCTGCTCGGCATGCAGCCGCTCTCGAACTACGACGCGACGGCAATGCCGCTCTACACCGCGTTCGGCGCAACGCCGAACCTCGCGCCGTTCGACGCCACGCCGCCGCAGATCGACCTGAACGCGCGCAACGCGCGCACCGCCTACGGCGCCGCGATCAGCGAGCGCCTCGACTTCAGCCGCCCCGACGCCAACCCGCCCGGCGTGCTCGGACGGCTCATCGACTCCGCGTATCGGCGCCGCTAGAGCACGAACGGCACGAGCATCTTCGTGTGCCGCCGGTAGGCGGCGTATTGCTCGGGGAACTCCTGCTCCAGGATGTGCTCCTCGGTTCGCGCGGCATAGATGAAGTACGCGCCGGCGACGGCGAACGGGATCAGCCACAAGACGCTCTCCCCCAGTGCCGAGCCGATCATCGCGAGGAAGATTCCCGAGTAGATCGGGTGGCGCACGTACGCGTACGGGCCGGACGTTACGAGCTCCGGCGCCTCTTTTCGCGACATCGGCAGCCCCCAGTTTCTTCCGAGATGAACGCGCGCCCAGATCGCGATTGCGACGCCGAGCGCGCAGAGGATCACGCCCGCGATGCCCAAACGCGGATCGACCGTGACGAAGCCCGGGTGCGCCACGTGCAACGAGTGCCTGATGACCGGAATGCGCAGCACGAGCAAAATCAGCACGATGAGCGCCAAGCGCAGCTGCGCTTGGCGCCACCAGTCGATGCCGCTAACGCTTCGCTTCGCGCCGAATGCCGTGACCAACCAAACCAGGACGAAGGTCAGCCACAGCGCGCCGATGATCCAGCGATAGGTTATCACTCACGCGCGGGTGGGAGGCGGTCGTTGGACGCGTCGATCGGATGCGCGACGATGCGATAGTCGAACTCGACGTTGCCGCGGCCGCGCTCGGTCTCGCGCACCTGGAAGCCCGTCGCGGTCTTGACGCTCACGTACAAGCCGCGCGTGTCGCCCAGCGGCGTGAGGAATACGTAGTACCAGCGCTTGTCCGTCATCGCGGCGAAGCCCGGGTCGAGGCGCACGTTAGCCGCGCCACCGACGAGGCGGGCCGTGCCGACGTCTTCGATCGTCGCCGTCGCCGACTCAGGCGAGTACGCGATCACGCGTTCACCGTTGCCGTTGCGATGCTCCGACCGCAGCGCGGCGCCGCCGGTGATGGTCCCGGTGCACGTCAGGTTCGCGCTCGGATCCATGGTGCAGTTGGTCTTGTTCTTCGGATTGTCTCCGATGAAGATGTTCGTGGCCGCGTTGTTGGCCACCGCGCGAAGCGCCGTCTCTCCAGGTCCCGTCGACTCCGCGTTAACGCCAACGCCCAAGTTGCTGAAGCCGCGCACGCCGGCGTCGAGCTTATGCCCCGATGAAAAGCCGGCGACGCCGTCGCCGTTAGAGGACTCTCCGACCACGCCGGTCGCCAATCCGGCCGTGCCCCGGCTGACGCCGCGCACGCCGGCTTTCCCGCTGACGGAGCGTGTCAGGCCTTCGACCCCGTCGCCCGCCGAGAAGCCGAAGACGCCCTTCGTGTTGAGTCCGATCGAACGGCCTTCGACGCACGCGTTACCCGCCTTGCAGTGGAAGACCATGTTGCTGCCGGTGTTGGGGAGATCCGCCCGTACGATACCGAGACTCGAAACCGCGATAGCCGCGCCGACTGCAACCATGCCGAGTAGAGTCAACTTCTGCTGCGATAAAAATGAAGACATAGTTTCCTCCTTGCGCGCATCTTCAAAGTCGCTGACACCGTTTCCGCTCGTCCGGGGTTCCACGTTGCACCATGAGCACGAAGACGATGCGGGCCGCAGTCGTGCCGTCCGCGCAAGATCACCGACAGGAAATGCGCGACGTCCCCGTCCCGGAGCCCGGTCCGGGGCAAGTGCGCGTCAAAGTCGAGGCGTCGGGCGTCTGCCACAGCGATGCCGTCACCGTTTACAGCGTTTGGCCGGGCATCGCGTATCCGCGCGTTCCCGGGCACGAGATCGCGGGTAGGATCGACGCGCTCGGTCCGCAGACGACCGGATGGAGCGTGGGCGATCGCGTCGGAGTTGGCTGGCACGGCGGCCACGACGGCACGTGCGACCGCTGTCGCCGCGGCGACTTCATCACGTGCCGCAATGGTCAGGTCCCGGGCGTGACCTACGACGGCGGGCACGCGGAATACGTGGTCGCGCCCACCGTCGCGCTCGCGCGCATTCCCGACGAGCTGACTGCGGAGGAGGCCGCGCCGTTGATGTGCGCCGGCATCACGACGTTCAACTCGCTGCGTCACAGTCCGGCGCGCGCCGGCGACATCGTCGCGATTCTCGGCGTCGGCGGCCTGGGGCACTTAGGCGTGCAGTTCGCGAGCAAAATGGGTTTCCGGACCGTGGCGATCGCGCGTGGACGCGACAAGGAGGAGTTCGCGCGATCGCTAGGCGCGCTGCACTACATCGACAGCCAGGCCTGTGACGTCGGCGCGGAGCTGCAGAAGCTCGGCGGCGCGAAGGTCGTGCTCTCGACAATCACCGCCGCTTCGGGAATGGAGCCCGTGTCGAACGGTCTCGACGTCGACGGGCAGCTGCTGGTGGTCGGCGCGGCGGCGGAGCCGCTCCCGATCGACACGGCGGCGATGATCGGCAAACGCAGCTCGGTAAAGGCCTGGCCGTCGGGCACGTCCGCCGACTCGGAGGACACTCTGCGCTTCGCAGTGCAGACCGGCGTTCGCGCGATGATCGAGACGCTGCCGCTCGAGCGCGCCGCGGAAGGTTTCGAACACATGATGAGCGGCAAGGCACGCTTCCGCGTCGTGCTGCAGCCCTAACAGGAGGGACGATGTCGCAACTGAGATACGGCGATCGCGTGACGATCGAGAACCTCGGGATTGAGGGCGAGGTGATCGAGGTCGACACGCGTTCGGTAGTCGTGCGCTACAAGAAAGCCGACGGTGAGCTGGTCGAGCACCGCTTCCGGCCGGATGACCTGCGGTACATTCCCAAACCGCAGCTGGAATGATCGCTGCGCGCCTGGCGAAACACGGGCGGGACTATGTATAGGCCGCTTATCCCCTTTGCGGCCCGTACTTGAACGACGTCCCGGTATTGAAAACCACGACCGGCGTAGCCGGCTGAGCCCGTCGCTGCGACAGCGCACGCAGCGCCGCCAGCGTCGCGCCCCCTTCCACGCATGCGTCGACGCCTTCGCCGCGATGCAGGTCGCGCATCGCCGCGACGGCAGCATCGTCGGAGACCGCGACGGCGGCGCCGCGCGATTCGCGCAGTGCGCGCAGCGTTAGCCGGTCTCCGATGCCGCTGGGAACGCGCAGGCCCCACATCCGCGTGAGAGCGTGCTCGACGCGCGTTGCGCTTTCATCGCCCCTTTCGAACGCGCGCACGATCGGCGCGCAACCCTCGGCCTGAACGGCAACCATCGCGGGGCGCTCGGCGCCGATCCAGCCCAGCCGTTGCAGCTCATCGAAGGCCTTCCACATCGCAACGAGCCCCGTTCCGCCGCCGGTCGGGTAGACGATCGTTCCGGGAACGCGCCCAAGCTGTTCGACGAGCTCGTACCCCATCGTCTTCTTGCCTTCGACGCGATACGGCTCGCGAAACGTCGCAACATTGAAGGCCCCGCTTTCGCGCGCGTATTCCGCGGCAAGGCGCCCTGCGTCGTCGATCAAGCCGTCGACCAAGACGACTTCCGCGCCGTAGTCCTGTATCTCGCCGATGAGCGGTGACGGCGTGTCGCGCGGAACGTAGATGCGCACCGGTATACCGGCGCGCGCACCATACGCTGCGAGCGCGCCGCCGGCGTTGCCGGCACTCGGCGCGACGAACGACGTCGCGCCCAGGCGCTTTCCGACGGTCACGGCAACCGACATGCCGCGCGCCTTGAACGAGCCCGTCGGATTCTGCGATTCATCTTTGACGTAGAGCTCGTCGAGCCGCAGCTCGCGTTCGAGACGAGGCAGTCGCAGCAGCGGCGTTGCGCCCTCGCCGAGCGAGATGGGGTCCTCGTCGCCGGCGATCGGCAGCATCTCGCGATAGCGCCACATCGTCCACGGACGCGCCGCCACGGTTTCGCGCGACATCGCGGCCACGTCGTAGCGGACCAGCAGCGGCGCGCCGTCGTGCGCGCAGACCGTTGCTAGTTCACCCGCGGAATAGCGATGATTTCGGTCGCGCGAACATTCCAGCAGCGACGGCAGCACGTTACGCGGCCACTTTCGGCGAGACCTCGGTGCGCGCCCAGATGAAGTAGACGGGAACCGCGCTCAACACGATCGCGAAGCCCATCAGCCCATCCATCGGATAGGCCACGCAGGTCGCGATCGCGACGCCCCACGATGCCAGCATGAAGACGGCGGTCGACACCGGATGCCACGGTACGCGAAAGCCTTCAGCGCGCGCGACGCCGTCCCGCCGGTCTCGAGCGCGCAGCACGAAGAGCGCGAGTGCGAGCAGGCCGTTGAACGCGGAGACGACCGCGATCACGTAGTTGAGGATATGTCCGTAGCCCGCCGAGAGCGCGATAGCGATCGCGACGGCGGCTTGCAGGATGACCGCGACGACCGGCACGCGCGTTCGCGGATCGATCCACGCCACCGCGCGAAAAAAGAGTCCATCGGCGGCCATCGCGTGATACAGGCGGGGCACGGTTAACATACGGTTGCTCATGAATCCGAGCGTCGTCACCGCAATGGCGATCGATGCGAGCCGCGTTCCGTTCGAGCCGACGGCGTTGGAGATCACGGCCGTCGCGGGAACGTCGGTGTGGGCGAGACCGCCGACGCCCAGGACGCGAACGCAGGCGACGTTGAGCGAAATATAAACAAACGCCACACCGATCATTCCCAGCGTAAGCCCGACCGGCATCGTTCGCGCCGCATCTTTCGTCTCGGCGGCTAGGAAGTTTGCCACCGTGGCGCCGGCGTAGGCGAAGAGCACGGGAACCAACGCGACGCTGAACGCGCCGATAACACCGAGCGGAGCGGCCGGCGCCATCCCGAATTGCGCGGAGGCGTGCGGACGCGCGACGAGTCCGGCGGCGATGATCCCGAGCACCGCAGCAACCTTCAAGATCGTCAGTGCGTTTTGAAAGCTCGCGCCTAGCCGTACGCCGAGCGCGTTGAGGAGCGCGAGCACGCCAAGCGCGACGGCGGCAACTAACGCGGGTGCCAGCGTAAGGCCGGTTAGCGACAGAAAGTATCCTGCGAACAGGATCGCCGCAGCGGCGAGGCCGCCGCTGTAGGATGCGAGCATCCCCGACCATCCGAAAGCGAACCCGGCGATCGGATGCAGCGCGTCGCGAAGATACGCGTACATGCCGCAATCGTTGGGGCGTCGGGCGGCGAGTTCCGCCAACACGAAGGCGCCAAAAAGCGCGATGATTCCGCCGGCCGCCCACGCCGCGAGAATCAGCGCGGCATCGGGCGCGCGATGCGCGACGACTGCCGGCGTTCGAAAGATGCCCGAGCCGATTACGCTGCCCATCACGATCAGCGCCATGTCGAACGCCCTAAGCCGCCGCACCAATCCGGCCATACCGCGACTTAGCGCACGCGTGGCTTGACCGCCTTTAATTTCCGCCCATGGCTCGGTAACGCACGGACTGCCCCGTCGAGTCGGCATCGCGTTAAGACTTTCGTTACGTCAACGTCGGCGAAAGCAGGGGCAGTTCTACTCAGACTTGACCGTGACGCCGAACGGGAAAAACTCACCGGCCCTTAACGCTTGCTAGGGTTACTCATAGCCGGTCGGGGGTATGCTGACGCATGAGCATTTTACAATTTATTCGCGCCGCGTTGGTTGCGGTCGTCGTTGCTTCCGTTCCGGTGGCCGGATCGGCGCAAGTCTACGTCGGCGTAGGCATCAACATCGCGCCGCCCGTGATTCCGGTCTACGTGCAGCCGCCGTGTCCGGCGCCCAACTACATCTGGGAGCCGGGCTACTGGGCTTGGGGTCCCGCCGGCTACTACTGGGTGCCCGGCACGTGGGTGCTGGCGCCAGCGGTCGGACTGCTCTGGACGCCCGGCTATTGGGGCTGGGGCTCAGGACTGTACTACTGGCATCGCGGCTACTGGGGACGCACCGTCGGATTTTACGGCGGCATCAACTACGGCTTTGGCTACTACGGCGCCGGCTACGTCGGCGGCGGATGGTACGGAGGGGTCTTCCGCTACAACACCGCGATTACACACGTGAATACGACCGTGATTCACAACACCTACGTCAACAAGACGGTGATTAACAACTACAACACCTCGCACGTAAGCTACAACGGCGGGCACGGCGGCGTTCAAGCGCATCCGACGCAAGCGCAGGTCAACGCCCGCACGTACGGCCAGGCACCCACGACCGAACAGAAGAACCACGAGCAGATGTCCGGCCAGAACCGCAACCACTACCAGTCCGTCAACCACGGGCAGCCGCAGACCGGCGCCGTGACGCATCCCTACAACTCGAACAATCGGCCCGCGCACTACGCGCCGGTGACCGACGCGGATCGGCAAGCGGCACACGTGCATGAGTCTCCGCCTAAGGGCGGAAAGCCTCCGCGCTAGCTTTTACGGCACATCGGCGGAGTCGGCGTCGGTGGTTCCATCGATAAGTGAACCACCCACGTCTTTCCTTTGGAATGCACGTCGAACTTGTGTTGTATGGGCAAGCTAAAGCTCGGACTTACCACAGTGCATTTGTACATCGTGGTACCCTTGCACGTCGTCGATGAAGCCTGCTGCAAGACGATAAAGGATCGGTTCAACCCGGTCGTTACCGCATACGTCGTAATACGAGCCGCATCACACGATTGCGGCAGCGTTACATAAGCTTGAATTACAAATGTCGACCTGCTATTTACGCCGGCGCTGACGGTCGTCGCCGTTGCAGGCTGCCAGGGCGCCGCCGAGGCGGGCGTTGACGGAAGAACGATCAGCGCCGCCGCTGCTAGAGCAAGATAACGCATAGTACTAAAGCCTCCTCGCTAGGACGCTTTATCGGGAACGAACCGCCTACCCCCTTTTTAGCCTAGCCCAAACTCCGCCCGAGCGCCTGAAGCTTCTCCGGGTTGCGGACCACGTAGATCGCGGACACTCGCCCGTCCGCGATTTCGAGTGCCGCGACCTCTTGCACGCCGGCGCGATTGAACGTCACGATGCCGGGCAGCCCGTTGAGCGTCACGGCCTCGATGCGCACGATGTCGCGCCAGCCTTGCAGCTCCTTGAGTCCGAAGAGCAGCTTCGTGACGCGCTCGGCCCCGATTACGGGCACTGTTGCCGCCGGAATCTTGCCGCCGCCGTCGGCCGTGAAGACGACGTCCTTTGCCAGCAGCTGCTGCAGCACGGCGGGATCGTCGTTCTGGATCGCCGCCAAGAACGCGTCCCGCACGCGCAGCAGCTCCTTGCGGTCGGTGCGCGAGTGACGCCCCGCGTCGCGAACGTGTTCGCGCGCGCGCGTCGCGAGCTTGCGCACCGCGGGCTCCGCGCGCCCCAGCGTGTTGGCGACCTCGGCAAACGGCACGTCCAGCACGTCGTGCAGCAGGAAGGCCGCACGCTCGAGCGGCGCGAGCCGTTCCAATGCGAGCAACAGCGCGAATGAGATGTCGTCGGCCAGCGTGGCCGCGACGGCTGGATCGTCGGCGCCTTCCGAGACGACCGGTTCGGGCAGCCACGGTCCAACGTAGACCTCGCGTTTGGCGCGCGCGGATCGCAAACGGTCGAGGCAGAGACTCGTCACGATCGTCCGCGCGAGCGCGCGTTCGTCCCGCACCTCCTCGTTATCCAGCGCGGCGCTCCAGCGCAGGTACGCATCTTGCGCCACGTCCTCGGCCTCGCCGTACTCGCCGAGCATCCGATAGGCGTGGCGCACGAGCTCCGCGCGCATCGCCTCGAACCGCTCCGCGCGCTGCGAGATCACGCCCTTCGACTCCGCTTCGACAGGCTCAGCGTCGCTCAGGACAGGCTGTACTGGGAAAGCTGCATCGGCACGGTTTCGCCGCCGACGCGCAGGCGCACGCATGCGTGACCGTGGCCGATCGCGTACTTGAACGTTGGGTACGCCTGTGCCGCTAGGATCGCGTACGCGAGCGACACGAGCCCGGCGCGGCCCCAGCGCCGCAGGATCTCCACGCGCGCCTCGTCGCCGCTGCCGTCGCGCGCGATCGTCGCGAGCGCGAGCTCCACACCGAGCAGCGCTTCCTTTGAGCACTTGGCGTAGTCGCGCTCGAGGATCGCGCGAATCGTCTGCGGCTTCACGCCTGCCGCCTCAGCCATCGACACGCCGAGCTGCAGGCACGGTCCGCAGTCGGCGGCCTTGCCGGAAGTCAGCGCGGCGCCATAATATGCGTCGAGCGGAACCTTCCGGTAGCTCCCCAACTTTTGGAGTCCCTGCATCGGCAGCACCGCGCCCACGCCGGCTTCGTCGACGATCTCTTGCATGTAGCCCGTATCGTAGCCCCAGCGCCGGCCGAACTTCTCGAGCTGCTTTTTGACTAACCACTTGAACATGATGTTTTCCGTCCTCCGCTCCTTAGACGGGACAGCCCACCGGAAAGTGACGCGGACCTTCTATATCCCCAACGCGGAGCCGGCGGGGGTGCGCCTGTCGCTGCCGCCTTCGGGCGCGCCCGTTCGCGGATCGACGACGATGATCTGCGCCGAGCCCCATTTCGCGAAGCGGCGCAGCGCGTAACCCATCGCGCGCAGCTGCTGAGCCGTCGCGCCCGAGAACGCTCCGGGCTCGTGTTGCAACTCGTCGGGCAGCCACTGCATGTGCGTGCGCGGCGCGTCGACGGCGGCCTGTGCGCTCATGCCGTAGACCAGCACGTTGAGGATTGTCGCCAACACGATCGTGATGATGCGAGATCCGCCCGGGCTTCCGGTCACCATGCGCAGCGCGCCGTTGCGCGTGACGATCGTGGGGGCCATCGACGAGAGCGGCCGCTTCCCCGGCGCGATCTCGTTGCGGACTCCCTGCACGAGTCCGTACAGGTTCGGCACGCCCGGCTTAGCCGTGAAGTCGTCCATCTCATCGTTGAGCAGAAACCCGGTGTCGCCCGCGACGACTTCGGCGCCGAACGAATCGTTGATCGTGTAGGTCACCGCGACGGCGTTTCCCCAGCGATCCACGATCGAGTAGTGGGTCGTGTCGGCGCTCTCGTTTGATGGCGGGCCGAGACCGGGGTGCACGTCGGCCGAACGCGTCGCATTATCGGGCGGGATCTTCGCGCGCAGCTTCGCGGCGTAGGCCGGCGCGAGCAGCTGCGCGACGGGGTTGCTCACGAAGCCCGGATCGCCGAGATACGCGTTGCGATCGGCGTATGCGAGGCGCTCCGCCTCGGTCAGGTAGTGGATCGTCCGCGCGCTTTGCCGGCCCCAGAGGCCAAGCGGATACGGCGCGACGATGTTGAGGATCTCGCAGAGCGTCACGCCGCCCGAACTCGGCGGCGGCGCCGACGCGATGTCGTAGCCGTGAAAGCTGCAGTGCAGCGGCGCGCGCTCCTCGACGCGGTAGCTCGCGAAGTCGTCCAGCGTCAGGATCCCGCCGTGCGCGTCGCTCGCCGCGACGACGGCCTGCGCGATCGGCCCGCGGTAGAACGCGTCGGGGCCATCGCGTGAGATCAGCGCGAGCGTGCGCGCGAGCTGCGGCTGCGCGTAGCGGGCGCCGGCGCGCTCGCCCGAGCCAGGCCAAAGCTCGTCGCCCGGCCCGACGACGAAGCCGTCGCGCGCGAGCCCGATTGCCGGCGCGAGCAGCTGCGCGCGCGACATCGTCCCGAACTCGCGCCGCGCCGTCTCCAATCCCGCGACCGTCCCCGGCACGCCGACCGCGAGCCAGCCCTTCGTCGACGCCGACGGCCGCACGTTGCCGCGCGCGTCGAGATACATCGAGCTCGTCGCGCGCTCGGGCGCCATCTCGCGAAAGTCGATGAAGCGCTCGCGCCCGTCGTACAGGCGGAACAGCATAAAGCCGCCGCCGCCGATGTTGCCGCAACACGGGTCGGTCACCGCGAGCGCGTAACCGACGGCCACCGCCGCATCGACGGCGTTGCCGCCCGCGCGCAACACGTCGACGCCCACCTGCGTGGCAGCGTGCTGCGCTGAGACCACCATCGCGTGAGAGGGTGGGGCAGCGCCGCCGCTCAGCAGCGCCGCGGCGAGAACTACTGCTGCTTTGCGCAGCTTCCGTGGCCGGTCATCGCCTTGCCCTTTTCCGTCCACGTCTCATTATACGTTATCGTCGAAGCGCCAAAAGCGTAGGTCGTCTTATCGTGCGTCGGATCCGGGGGATATCCACCCTCGAACGTCATCGTCGTCGCGGTCGGCGATGCCTTGGCGATACCGATGCCCCAATCACCGCCGGGCAGTGTGTTACCACCCATGGCTACGTACTGATCCTTCTTGTTATCGTACCCGAACAACGTGGCGCCCTCGTGGGCCGGCGTCGTCCCATACACGCCCGTCTTCCCGAGGATCAGGAGCCAGTTGGCGTTTTGGCTCGTAATCGTAAGCGTCGACGTCCGGGTGCCCTTCGGACCGTGGTACGTGCAGCTCCAGGTACCCGGCGTCATCGTGAGGAGCACCGGCTGCTGCACGGCCGCGCGCGCGAGAGCGATCGTGCCGCCGAGGGCGAGCGTCGCTAGGCAAATAGCGTACAGAGAACTCCGAGAAAAGCTCATGATTGCGTCCTTTCTGGGGCGATATACCTGGCTTTTACCACGCTGCGCCGGCCATCCTTGGCCCTGAAATTTTCCACTTCTGTCCGGTCACGTCGGCGCAGGCATCCATGATTAGCCGGTTGTTTCTGCCGTCGTTGGCGATGTCGAGACACTTGCCCGGTCCGGTAAACTCCGACTGCAGGCGCCAGTATCCCGCCGTTCCGTTTGCCTGGATGCTCCACGTCTGTCCGCTATAGTTGCCGCACGTCGCCATGGTCAGCCGGTTGTTGTAGCCGTCATTGACGACGTCCAAGCACTTCGCAGGGCCGGTGAACTCGGTTTTTAGCCGATACGTGCCGGAAGCAGTCGCGCTGCTCACGCTCTCGTCGCTCGGCCCACCGCTCGGGGAGGTTTGGACGATGGACTTGGCCAGACGCTCTCCACTCGCGGCATAGCCACGAAGAAACTGGCTCCCCGGTTTCCAGATCGAACCGTCTGCAAAGGTCACTTGCGTCACGCGGGCGCTTTCGTTCGTCATCCTGCGCACGACGCGGGGCGCCCAAATCCGCCCGTTAAAGCAATGATTGTCGATGTTCACCGGCGGCGTGAACGTGCCCTTATCCGTCCATCCGTAGTTGGCCTCAACGCCTCCGTCGCGTTGGTTACGACGAAGTCAAAATCTACGTCCGTCACGACCTTCGTCGTGACGTTTCGGAACGAGACGCACTGGAGGAAGGTCGACCCGTACCCGCTCGTGAGCGATGCACGATATGCGTAGATCGGATTGGAGCCGTTGTTCCTTACGCGAACGCCGATTCGCAGCTCCGGTGCCGGCGTCGGTCTCGGGGTAGGCGTGGCCGCGGGGGTAAGCGGCGCGGCGGACGGGCGCGACCAAAACGTGCCGTTCCTCCAGTCGATCCTTCGCAGGTCGTTCGAGATGCGTCCGGTGACGTGTGCACTGCCAAAGACACCCCAGTTCGTGTCTAGCGTGCTGGGGTTCACGAAGTGTCCCGTGGCAGTCGCGCCACGTTCGTTGGTCAACGACACCGAAGTGCCGCCTTGACTGATGCGGCAGGGCGCGGATACGTCATCGTTGGCGTACCACGTGCCGCTGATGCTGGGAAGCGTGCCGGCGTGCACCGCCGTCAACGTTCCGAAAGCGATCGTCAAACTGGCGCAGATAGCCGCGATACTTGCAATTTTAATGCGAAGGGATCTCAAATAAGGGAGCGAAACCCAACAACCCGAGCGCCGAGATTCTTTAGGGGGTCTCGAAACGCTGACACCCGATCACCCCATCCCGCAGTGAAAGGGAGGCCACATATGGCACGCTTCACGGCGTTTGCGCTGCTCTTCTTCGTCTCGGTCGGTCTTAGTTCGCTCGCTGCCGCCGTGCAGAACGCGCCGGCGGCACGTGTGCCGCGGTTCGAGCCAGCAACGTGCCCGAAGCTGCAGGGCGTGGAATGGCTTGCCCACGCAACCTGCGGATATCTCGTCGTGTCCGAAGATCGCAGCCGGCGCAACGGTCGTACCATCCGGCTGCTGGTCGCAAAGCACAGCGCACAGTCGGCGGCAAAACGTCCCGATCCCGTGCTCTTCTTAGCCGGAGGACCGGGCGACATCGCGCCGCTTGAGGTCGGTGTGGTTCTTATTGCGCCCAACTTCATTCGCGACCGCGATATCTGGGTAGTAAGTCAGCGCGGCACCTGGTTCTCAAAGCCGGCGCTTACTTGTGCGGCGACGAACGATTTCGCTAGGGCACTTCTCGGCATGCGCTTCTATTCCGATGCCACCGAACGCGCGCATTTGGCTGCGACTGCAGCCTGTCACCGCGAGCTCACCGCCACCGGCGCCACCCTCAAAGCGTATAATTCTACCGAGAGCGCCGCCGATATCGCAGACCTTCGCAACGTGCTCGGCATTGCCAAGTGGAACGTTTACGGGAACTCCTACGGCACCTATCTGGCGCAGACGCTGATGCGCGACTACCCGCAAGGCATCAGAAGCGTCGTCCTCGATTCGGTACTGCCGACGACGTACACGATCCCCGCAAACTGGTGGAACGCGCGCTACGGCTTTGACAACATCTTCAAAGCCTGCGCGGCCGAACCGGCGTGCAACGCCGCACATCCGCATCTCGAAGAAACGTTTACACGACTGGTCAATCAGCTCGAAGCCAAGCCGTTGACTACAACGGTAAGCGACCCCGCCACCCACCAGAGCGTCACCGTGGTGCTCGACGGCGGCGCGTTGATCGACTGGCTTCGCAACCAGACGTACACCGTTCCAACGCTCCAAGCGGTACCAGACGTCATCGCTGGGCTCGCTTCCGGACGTCGCGCTTCTCTCGAGGCGATCGCCAAAGATCGGGCAGGTCGAGCGCCGCCTTACCGTCCTAACGTCCCCGTTCTCGGCGACGGACTCGCCTTCGGCGTCAGTTGCCGCGAAGATTATCCGTTCGCGACGCCGGCAGAACTCGCCGCTGCCGGCCGTGAAGCGTTTCCGAACTTTCCCGACTCGATCCAACGTGAGGGCGTCGGCGGCTGGGCGTACGTCAACCAAGACTGTGGTAACGTCTGGAAAGTCCCCGCCGCTCCGAGCACGATGCACCTGCCCGTCGCAAGCAGCATCCCGACGCTGCTTATGTCCGGCACGTTCGATACCTTGACGTCGCTCGCCGGCGCAAAAGCTGCAGCTTCACGCCTGTCGCGCGCGACACTCATCAGCATACCGGGAGTTGGCCACGGGGTTGGGCTCTGGTCTCCGTGCGCCCAAGCGGTTATCGTGTCGTTTTATGCCGCTCCCGACCGTGCGCCCGACACGTCTTGCGTCAGCGCGGTAAAACCAGCGGAGTTTACCAGGTAATTACCGCGGCGGCGGGCTCCACCATAGATCGATGCTGGGGGTTCCGGGCGGTCCCGACCAATACCCAATGGTGTTATCCTGTCAGGCTTTTCTAGGCTTAAATAGCGTCCTTGATCGTCGCGAACGACGAACCCCAGGACTCTGAGACGGTCAAGATTGTTCCTCACGGAGGCCAGCCAGTCGCGCGATTTCCTGAACAGATCGGTACGATCAAGCCGTTCGATTTCAAGAAGGACTTGTGTGGCGTACATCGGCTTAAACGAATATTTAGATCCGTATAAGACCGAAATTGTGCCTACGGCAGCGACGCCCGGTATTAATCGTTTTCTCGCGCCATTCTTATTTACACAAAGTGGTATAAAGCCGTTGACGTCAGTTGAAATTTCTCGGCGCTACGTGCGGTACTACGATTCACTTGCGCAGAGCGATGCAGCGGTCGTCGTCGGTTTCGGTTTTAATGCGGACGACGGCCACATTAACTCTTTGTTCCGAAAGGCACTCGAAGAAACCAACCTGCGCTTGATAATACTGCAATATCTGCCTGCCGGAAAATTTGATGCTTCGAAAGCGCTCGAGGAACTGCGACGCTTTCTGCGCCTGGATGCCGCTGATCATATCACCGTACTACCAGTAACCAAGAGCCGGAAGGTTCAAAATAGGTCATGGTTAGATGCCGTCCTAGATGTGCTCTAGACACGGAAGGGTCTTACTTCTTTCATGAACTCCGGAGCAATTCCCGGGTTCAACAGATGCAGGCCAGCGCGCCGAATCAAGGCGGCATGTTCGCACTTACGTGCAGTTGTGACCGCCATGGGTTCTTTGCTAGCGCTTTTTGCTAGAACCGCGAAAGGGGTGGCAAGATGTCCCTTACTTCGACTCTTAGAGGGCTAGCAGAGCGCTCGAGCAGCCAAACGTTCCAGCGTTCGTTCGCTGTAATTCTGGTTGCCGAAGCTGTGACGATTGGCGTCGCGTGGCTACTGCTCGGATTCGGCGGCGTAGCGTTTTAGTTAACTTAGTTCACCGACGTGCAGCGACGCGCAGTATTTGTCGCCGTCGCAGTCGCTCGGCCCGTTCTTCGAGGCGGCGATGATCCCGAGCCCGTCGGCGATCATTAGGTTGTCGCCACGTCATCCTTCGACAGGCTCAGGATGACACCGACAGGCTCAGGATGACAAAGTAAGGCTCTACATCGCCGTAAGCGTCAGCGTCTCCGTGTTCAGCTGATAGTTGCCGGCCTGAACGAGATTGTTCGGGTTGGCGCAGATCACGCTGTTCTGCGGACCGTACACCACCACGAGACCCGACGGCCCGCACTGCACCTGCACGAGCTGATAGTTCGAGAGGAACGTCGCTCCGGGGCTGCTCGGCTGCACCTGATACGACGTGTACGTGACGTTGTTCGACGCGATCGAACCGTACACGGCAGCGCCGACCGCCGCCGACGTCACGCCTATAGCCATCGCGCCCCAGAACCCGCCGCCCCAATAACCGGCCGCGGGATACCACGCGGTGCCGCGGTTCCAGCCCCACGCCGTGTTGTTGGCGTAGACCGGATTGCGGATCACTGTGTTGCCGCTCACGTTCACGTTGCGGTTGACCGTATTGTTGTTGAAGTTGTTCCGGTTGACGTTGCCGTTGTTGACGTTGCCGTTGTTGCGGTTCCCGTTGTTGACGTTGCCGTTGCCGCGGTTGCCGTTGTTGACGTTGCCGTTGCCGCGGTTCCCGTTGTTGACGTTGCCGTTGCCGCGGTTGCCGTTGTTGACGTTGCCGTTGCCGCGGTTGCCGTTGCCGCCGCTAACGTTGCCGCGGTTGCCGTTGCCGCCGCTAACGTTGCCGCGGTTACCGCCGCCTTGCGGGCGCGTATCGCGCCCGAGGTTGAAACCGCCACCGCCGCCGCCGGATGGCCGTGTTCCACCGCCGCCGCCGCGCATGCCTCCGCCACCGCCACCGCCGCGCATGCCGCCCCCGCCGCCGCCGCCCGGACGTGCCGATGCCAGTGCCGGCTGCAACGCGAACAGAACCGCGAGTAAAACGCTAAGATATCTCATCACTTCACCACCTTGTCGATCGAGCCGATCATGTTCACATACGTGCCGCGAGCCGTCGTGAACGAGCTCACGATGCCCTTCGCGGGCACCTTCATCGTGGAGCGCGCGAGCGCTTGCGGCTGATCGGTCATGTTGACGTAGACAGTTCCGTTGCGAAAGTCGAGCGGGCTGGTCTTGCCGGCCTGAACGAGCGTCGCGCTCGTCACGAAGCAAACCAGCACTGCGCCTTGGTATGCGCACGCCGCGCGATTGATCACGAGCGTGCCCTTTCCATCCGCTGACGTGATGAACAGCGCGTTGTGAATGACTTTAATGACCGCGTCGTGGTAGGTGTTGCGCGCGCCGTTCGGCTGCTGGATCGTCACCGTGCCCATGGCCTGGGCCGGTGCCGCGGTAAGGCCCGTCGCCGAGGCGAGCGCCAGCGTCGCCGCCGCAGCGGAGCCGAAAAAGCTTAGTTTCATGGTAATTTTCCTTCGGAGCCTCGCCAGCTAAACGGAGGCTCGATACAGATTTCGGCGGCAGGCGGCGGCCTACTGCCCGGGGCCGGCTCCGGCCCTCTAGCCGAGGGTCTTAACGCTTTTTTCATAGATGGGCGCTACGCTCGGCCCACGGTCTGAGGGGTCGCGCCAAGGCGAGGTGGCAGTGTCTGGGGGATACCGAGCGAGCGCCGCGGCACCTCAGCCGTCCTTCGACGGAGCTACGGCGAGAGCTTGATGTACGTCGGGCGGGAGCCGAACAGGGCCGCGAAATCGGCGGCGGTCATGCCGCTCTTGATGCGGCGGCGCGTCAGTTCGTACGGCGATTGCGCGTCGGTTTGAAAGCGTGGATCCGTCGTGAAGCCGAAGATCAGTCCCGCCTGCTGCTCGAGCGTGATCGTCTCCGCGTCGAAGGCGCCGCTCGGGTACGCGTAGGCGAGCACGCCGGAGTGCAGACGTGCGCTCAGCGTTTGAACGCAGCGATCGATTTGATAGCTCTGCGCCGACGCTCCGAGCTCCGACAGATCGACGTGCGTCACGCCGTGACAGCCGATCGACATGCCGGCGCGCGACATCGTCTCCACCTGGTCCCAGCTCATGTGCCGCGGCGTGCCGATCGTTCCCACATTGACGAAGAACGTCGCCACGTCGCCGTAGCGCTGCAGGATCGGAAACGCGTAGCTGAACTGGTCGGCGTAGCCGTCGTCGAAGGTTATCAGCACGTCGCGCGCGACCGAGCGATGTTCGCGCAGGTCGCGATCCAGCTCGGCGATGCCGACCGTGTGCAGCCCCTGATCGTGCAGGTACTGCAGCTCCCCCGCGAACTGCGCCGGCGGGACGGTCAGCGCCTCGGAGATATAATCGCCGGGCGCACTCACGTCGACGCGGTGATACATCAACACCGTCGGAAACGCGAGCAGCACCGCGAGCAATACGCCCATGGTTTTACATCGTTCTACAGGAGCGGCTATTCGACCCGCAGCGGGGCCTGTTCGACCTGTTTGACACCCGCGGTGTTTCGGGCGATGATGTCGAGCTCGTAGGAATGGCGGCGCGAGAAGGGCGGCAGCTCCAGAATGCGGGTGTGGAAGCGGTAAACCCCCGGCGCCACGTGCGCGCTATTGATCGAGAACGCCGCCGTGCGCACCTCGACGGAGGCGACGTTCGTGCTCACCACGATCGTGCCGTCGAACCACATCCCGGGATGCAGGGTCAGCGTGGGAAACCAGATCGCCACGATTTGGGGCTGGGCCTCGGGTTTGGCGACCGGGGGCGTCGGCCACGCGTTTGGTTTCTTAGGGCCGACGAAGAGATTCGACGGAATCGAAACGGTGTTCGGCGAACAAGCAGCGACCACGATTGCGAGCGCTCCCGAAAGCAAGCTTATAAGGGCGCCGTGAAAAGGGTTTCGAGGCACGTTTAAGGATGAGCGCCGAAACATGGATCTGATGGAATTGCTTTCCCCTCCCAAAGAAGCCGAGCCTTCCACACCCCGCATCGATTTCATCATCGAACCCTCGGGACTGGCGACACGGCTGGATTGGTTAGTCGCATTGGCTGGCGTCTGGATCGTCACCGGGCTCTTCATCGACGCGCATCAGCACCTCTTTCTCTCCGTCGAATCGTTCTTCAATCCGTGGCACATGACGATGTACAGCGGCGCCGTCTTCGCCGCGCTCGTGCTGTGCGCGTCGATCCTCGGAAATTATCGCGACGCCGGCTCGTTCTGGAAGGCGATTCCGCCCGGCTATTCGTTGAGCGTCGTCGGCGTCGCCGCACTGCTCGTGGGCGGCGCGCTCGACTTCGTCTGGCATGCCATCTACGGATTCGAGCACCAGCTCGATCTGCTGTTGAGCCCGCCGCACCTCTTCTTGCTCACGGGTCTATTCCTCCTGATCACCGGTCCGGTTCGCAGCGCGATGCGTCGGCCGAACGCGCCGAATCTCTTCGAGCAGCTGCCGATGCTCATCTCGCTCGGACTCGCGATCGAGATCATTCAGTTCGTCACGCAGTTCGCGTTCTATCCGGAGGCGCTGCGGCGCGATCATCCGCTCTCGCAAGCGGCGTTCCCGCGCGAGCAGTTCGTGCTCTCCGTGCTGCTCTATTATCGCCAGGCGCTCGAGCTCTCGATCGTGCTCTGGCAGAGCTTGCTGCTCGCCGCAGCGGTGCTGTACATGGTGGTGCGCAGGCGACTGCACTTCGGCGCGCTCGCTCTGCTGTGCGTTTTCGTGAAGCTCTGGGTCGGTGCCGAGCTGTCCAGCGATGCCATGGAGCTGGTACTGGTCGTGCTCGCCTCCGTCGCGGCGGGCCTCGCCGGCGACGCGATCGTCGCGTGGTTGCGGCCGTCGGCGCGTAAGCCGAATGCGTTTCGCCTCCTCGGATTCTGCGTTCCAGCGGCGTATTTTGCCGCGTACTTCCTGTTCGCCGTTCCGTTCGGCGGCACGTGGTGGGACGCGAGCCTCGTGTTCGGCTCGATCGCCGTTTCCGGGCTGGTGGGGCTGTGCGTCAGCCAGCTCTTGCTCGCGGGAGCGCAAACCAACACCGCGACTGCATGAGGCTGTATCCAAGCGCGTACGTCATCGCGCTTGCGACCACCGTCCTACACCTCGCCTTCTGTCACCGCTTCGGCTACTACCGCGACGAACTCTACTTCATCGACTGCGCCAAGCATCTGTCGTGGGGCTACGTCGATCAGCCGCCGCTCGTACCGTTCTACACCTGGCTGACCGCGCCGCTCGGCTATGCGGTTTGGGCGCTACGCTTCCTGCCCGGCGTGCTCGCGGGCCTCACCGTGCTGTTCGGCTGCGCGATCGCGCGCGAGTTCGGCGGCCGCGGCTTCGCCCAGACGCTCACGGCGCTGGTGATCGCGCTCGCCCCGGGATTGATCGGCATCGCGTACGGCCTCTCCACCGAGATGCTCTCGCCGGCCGCGTGGACGGCGCTGATCTACCTGACCGTTCGCCTCGTCAACACGCGGGACAGCCGCCTCTACATTCCGATCGCACTCGTCGTTACCGTCGCGATGTACTCGAAGTATTCGATCGCGGGCTGCGCGATCGCGCTGGCCGCCGGTCTGCTGATCGCGGGTCAGGCGCAGCTGCTGCGCTCGCGCCGGCTCGCGCTCGGCATCGTTGTCGTCGTCGTGCTGTTGCTGCCCAACGCGATCTGGCAGATCACCCACGGCCTGCCGATGCTCGAGGTGCTCCACAACGATCAGCTCAATCGCCACGCGCTCGCCAACGGCATGGCCGACGAGTCGCGCTACCGCGGAATCAACGCGCTGTACATGATCGGCCTGCAGTTCGCGTACAACAACCTACTGTTCGCGCCGGTCTGGGTCTGGGGCTTGGTCTGGCTGTGGAATGAGCGGCAGTACCGGTTTTTGTGCGTCGCGTATCTGCTGCTGCTCGGGGTTCTGATCTGGACGATCGGGCGCGGGTACTACATCCAAGGCATGTACCCGGCGCTGTTCGCTGCGGGCGCGGTGGCCATCGAGCGCGCACTGGCGGCGCGGCCGCGGTGGCTGCAGCCCGCGCTGCTCGGCGCGACGCTCGTCGCGGGACTGCCGTGGATTCCGCTCTCGCTGCCGGTGCTGTCGTTACCGGCGTACATGGCGTACGAGCGCGCGATCGGCCTGAGCCGCCCCGCGCCGCCCGACGGCAAGAGTCATCTCATCAACCCGATGTTCGCCGATCAGCTCGGCTGGAAGACGATGACGCAGACGGTCGCGGGCGCGTACTGGTCCCTGCCCCCCGCGCAGCGACGCATCACCGCGGTCTTCGCCGATCGCTACGCGTACGCGGGCGCGCTCGACTATTACGGCCCGCGCTACGGACTGCCCACGGTCATCAGCCCGAACAACCAGTACTACCTATGGGGAACGCGCGGCTACAGCGGGCAGTCGATACTGGCCGTCGGCGCGACGGATTACTACCTGCTGCTGCACTGGTTCGGCAGCGTGCGACAGATCGCGGTCTACCGCAACGACTATCGCTGGATGCTCGAGGGGCCGCTGCCGATTTACATATGCACGCGTCCGCGCGTGCCGCTCGCGGCGATGTGGCCGGCGTTCAAATACTACGGCCTATAAAGAGGAAACGCCGCCGTTCGGGTAAGACCTAGCCGTATGGAAAACGTGCACGCTGAACGCTCCGCCGGCTGGTCCGTCCTGTGCTACGTCGGCGTCTTGGTCATCGCGACGCTGCTCAACAACGGCATGCCGTCGGTCGACGTTCGTCCCGCAACCGCGGCGCTGCTGATCGACGCGCACCGCTTCGGCCTGCTGCTGGGCGCCTGGCTCACCTTTCCCGCCGCGGCCTTCTTCCTGTGGTTTCTCGTCGGTCTGCGCAGCTATCTGACCAACGCGCCCGGGCGCCAGGAAGGGCTACCGACGTTCGCGATGATCGCCGGGATCGTGATGGTCGCCGGCTCGCTGCTGGCGGCGGCGCTCGAGAGCGCGGCGCTCTACGCGCCGCCCGACGAGTTCGCGCACAACGGGCTCGTCGGCGTCTACGACGCCTTCATCCTCACGCAGGGCGGCCTCGGCTACGGCGCGGTGGCGATCTTCCTTTTCGCGGCAGCGCACAGCATGCGCCGGCACGAGTCCGCGCCGGGCTGGCTCGCAGCGCTCGGGTATCTCGCGGCATTAGGCTCGGCGATCGCAACGTTCTCGATCTTTTTCACGAGCACGTACGCATTCATGGCGCCCGGCCAGATGGGGCCCGGCGTCTTCGGGGCAATCCCCGCCGCGATCTGGCTCGTGTGCACCGGCGTCGTCTTGATTCAGAGCAAGCGCGGCGCCGCGTCGGCAAGTACGTCGGCCGCGTCGTAGTTCGCGTTATTCACCCGCGTCGACACCTCGCGCACCGTCATCAGCGCAGGATCGAACGGCGTCAAGAGCGATCCGGCGACCTCCGGGGGCAGCGGCTCCGGATCCAACCAGAGCGCGACTTTATCGCCGGTCAGCATGACCGGCATGCGATCGTGAATCGGCGCGACCGCTGCGTTGGGCTCGCACGTGACGACGTCGCACGCGGCCGTGCCGTCGAGCGGTTCCCATAACCCGGCGAAAGCGAATGGCTCGCCCGAGCGCAGCGTGTAGTAGTACGGCCGGCGGTCCTTCCATTCATAAAAGCCGTCGGCGAACTCGACGCAGCGCCGCCGAACGCCGCCGCGCCGCGCGAGGATCGACTCCGCGCGGATGTTGATGCGCCCGCGCACGCCCCAGCGCAGCGCCTCGACGGTATCCCGCCCGTCGTTGCGCACGCCGAGCACCTCTTGCGACGGCGCGATGTTGAAGCGCGGCAGCCCGGTCTCACTGAACTCGCGGAGCTCCGGAAATTTCAGATACGGAAACGCCGCCCGCAGCGCCCCCGGCTTGGTTAGCGTGAACCGCCCGCACATGGCGGGCCCTGTTTAACCCCTCGAGGAGGCATCCCCCTGCCCTGCCGCGTCCGGTTGTGGCATAATGGGGACGCTTCCCGAAGCCTTTCGGACGAGGAGAAATACTGTGTATAAACGCTGCTTCTTAGCCTGTCTCGCGGCCGCGCTGGCGTGGGCGCCCGGCGGCGCGCTCGCGCAGCAAACCGGCCCGCGTCCCTCGATCGCGGTGCTGGACTTCAACACGAACGGCCTCACGTCGAACTGGTACGGATCGTTCCAGCCCGGCGTGGCGCTCAGCGACCTGCTCACCGACCGGATGGTCAATGCGGGGCACTTCAACGTGCTCGACCGCACCCACCTGAGCTCGACGCTGGGCGAGCACCAGCTGGGGGCGAGCGGCGAGGTCGACCCGCAGTCGGCGATCACCGCGGGCAAGATGACCGGCGCGCGCTATCTCGTGACCGGTAACATCCTGCAGCTCGACCAGACGGGCCAGAGCGGCGCGAACGCGGGAAGCTTCCTGCCGTACCCGTTCTCGGCAGCCGCGGGTAGCGTCAACACGCATAAGGTGACGATCAAGGTCGCGGTGCGCGTGATCGATGCGCGCACCGGACAGATCGTTCAGAGCTTCTCCGACGAGGAGACGCGCTCGGGGACGTCGTGGGGCGCCGGCGGATTCACCGGCGGCACCTGGGGCTCGTACAGCAACGAGCAGTTCGTCAACAGCGACATGGGCCACCTGATCGACGACGAGGCCGACAAGATCGTCGCGTCTATCGATCCGAGCCGCTTCAACTCCGGTCCCGTCGCGGCGACGCTGACCGGACACGTCGCCGCAATCGACGGACACAACGTCATCATCGACATCGGCTCCAACTACGGCGTACAGCCGGGTCAGCAGTTTGACATCGTCATGACCAAGTCGCTGGTCGACCCGACGACGCACCAGGTGCTGCACGTCAGCGAGAACATCGGCAAGCTGCAGATCGACACCGTCAGCTCCAACGCCTCGGTCGGCCACGTGATCTCCGGCCGCGCGGCGGTGCGCGTCACCGTAACGTCGAGCCCATAATGAGGTTCGTAATAGCGGTTGCGCTGCTGCTGGGCGCGATCGGCACGACACCGTCGTCGCGCAGTGACCCGATGACGTCGCTGCGCTTCCTGGTGGGCAACTGGACCTGCACGTACCATCAGGGCCCATCGCGCGTCACGTACAAGGCGGCGTTCGAGTACGCCCTGGCCGGCAACTGGCTGCGCGAGCGCGACGTCTGGACCGGCGGTGGCGGCGACGAGGCGCTGTTCACGTATCAGCCCAAGCAGCACGCGTGGATCGTCGTCGTCGTCGAGCCCGACCGCAGCGCCACTCTGTTCAAAGGCACCGGCCCACCGGCGCACGTCTTCTATCGCGGCATCTATCCCGATACGAGCATGAGCGAGCACATCGACCACACCTCGCCTACGCAGTACACAATCCACTTCTCGCAAACCGCAAAGGGCAAGACGATCACCTCTAACGACGTCTGCACCCGTAGTTAGCCTCTCTTTGCCGTCCTTCGACTCGCTGCGCTCGCTCAGGACTGCGAGGCACGCGCGTCCTTCGACTTCGCTCGCTACGCTCGCTACGCTCAGGATGACACAGGGAGTCCCTCGACAGAGCCTGTCCTGAGCGAGCGAAGCGAGTCGAAGGGCTCAGGATGACAATCGGAGGCAGCTACGTGCCGGTGACGCGGGCGACGACGCGCTCGACCTTGACCACGCGCGTCTTCGTCCAGCGGTCGTGCAAGAGAACGCGCCGCCAGATGAAGCTCAGCGGCACGATCGCCCACCATACGAGAAAAACGATGAAGTAGCGCGCGATCGTGCGCATGATGCTGGGTTTGCGAAAGTCGGTCGTGACGACGCGCAGCCCGGCGATCATCATGCCGAAAGTCTGTCCGGCGAAGATCACGAGCACCGCCAGATACAGCGGGAACCAGAAGAAAAATCCGAGCCGGCGAACGAAGCCGTTGGTGAATGCCGCGATGGAGTCGGCTGTGATCGGCTGGTTGTTTCCGAGGTCGACCCCGATTCCCAGATCGGTCAGCACGAACGGCCCGAGCCGCGCCTCTTCGGTCGGGGTCGCCTGCGGCGCCGGCGTGGCCGGCGGAGGCGTCGCTTTTGTCCCGCGCGCATGCTGCTTGCCGCGTATCGTGACGTTCCCGAGCGCCGACGACGTCTCGACGTCGCCGGGCGAGATCGTCACGTTCGTGTTTCCCCTGTGGGTCCCGCCGGCGACGCTGCCGCCGAACGACGTGATGATCGCGCTGACGACGACCGCGTCGATACCCCATGCGGCGAAGCGCCGCCACCAGCCGGCGCAGTCGCGCGTCGCGACGGTGGTCTGCCCCGGCGCGGCCAGCGCCGGCGGCTCGTCGCTGCGCTCGCGCAGGAACCACGCCTCGGCGTTCTCGTAGCGCTGCGTCGCTTCAAAGGCACGCAGCGACGCGATCCGCCGCGTCGCATACGGTTCGCTGCTCAGCCACTCGCCCCAGCGCAGCACCGAATCGCTCTGCACCTCGGCATCCTGCTGCGCGAACTTCTCGTAGTCGACCATGCGGCCGAAGGAGTGAAATGCCGCCATGCCCATCGCCCGAATCGCGGCGTCGACCGAGCCGCAGCACAGCAGGCCGACCTTGTCACAGGTCAGCGCGCAACGCCGCAGCCACGCGCCGAAGATCAGCGAGATCAGCGGGTTCTCGTTGCCGTTGACGCTCAGCAGCGAATGGAAGCGCGTGTGGCCGGCCGCGATGTGGCCGAGTTCGCGGCCGATCATGAAGGCCAGCTCGTCGTCGGAGAAGAGCTCGATCCAGTGACTCGAAAGCACGAGCGCGTACGGCTCGCCGAAGCCCAGCGCAACGACCGGAACGTAATTGTCCTCGCGGACGAAGACGAACGGCATTGGAATCTCCAGCGCAGCGCACGCGCCCTTGACGATCGTGAAGACGCGCGGATACTGCGTTTGGTGCACCCGCACGCTGGACCCGAGCAAGCGCCCGCGCGCCAGCGTGACGTAGACCATCGCGATCACGATGAAGAGCGCCACCTGCGACGCGCCAATCGACTCGTGGAGCACGTACCCGATCAGCAGCGCCGCGGGGAATGCCAGGAGCGCCGTCATCCAGAACGACGCGCGTTCCGACGGCTCTCGGAGCGAGCCAGGCCCCGCAAAGAGGAAATGCACGAGACGTTACGTTCCGTGCGCCATGAAATAGAACATCCCGACCGTCGCGCCGCCCATGAGCGCGAAGGTCGCCCATCCCCACGCGCGCGCCAGGCGCGAGCTCGTCCATTCGCCCATCAGCTGCTTGTTGGACGCAAGCGACACGATCACGCCGATGAGCGGCACCGCCGCGATGCCGTTGAGCACCGCGGACCAGAAGAGCGCCTTGATGGCGTCGATGTGCAGCAGGTTCATCGCGATCCCGATGAGGATGCCGGCGGCGATGATCGCATAAAAGCGCGGCGCGCGACCCACCGGCTCGCTCAACCCCTCGCGAAAGCGAAACGTCTGCGCGGCCACGTAGGCCGACGAGGTCGCCAGCACCGGGACCGCGAGGATTCCCGTGCCGACCATGCCGAGCGCGAAGAGCAGCTCCGCGAAACGGCCCGCCAGCGGGCGTAGCGCCTCCGCGGCCTGCTGCGCCGTCGCGATGTCGTGACGCCCGTGCGCGCCCAGCGTCGACGCCGTGGTCACGATGATGAAGAACGCGACGAGGTTCGAGAAGATCATCCCCGTGTTTACGTCGGCGTGCATGTTGTGGATCTGTTTCTCACTGGTTCCGCGGCGGTCCGCGATCGTCGTCTTTCCGGCCTCCTTGTCCTCCTCGACCATCAGCGACGACTGCCAGAAGAACAGATACGGCGTGATCGTCGTTCCCAGGACGCCGACCATCGTGGAAAGCCACCCCGAATCCAGCCGTACGCGCGGGACGGCGAAGTGCAGGAACACATCGCCCCACGGCGGCCGAACGACGAACGCGGTAATCACGTATGCAAACAGCGCCAGCGTCAGCCACTTGAAAATCTGGGCGATCTTCGCGTACGACAAATACGTCTGCACCGCGATCAGCCCGATCCCGAACAAAAAGACGAGCGCGTCGACCGGCAGCGGCAGCACCAGGTGCAGCGCGTCGGCCATGCCGCCGATGTCCGCCCCGAGGTTGAACGTATTGGCGACGATCACGAGCGCGGCGAGCGCGTAGGCAAGCCAGAACGGCAGGCGCTTGCGCATGATCGCGGCGAGGCCCTCCCCGTTGACCATCGAGATGCGCGCGCACATGCCCTGAATCACCGACATCATCGGCGTCGAGATCAGCGTCAGCCACAGCATGGAGTAGCCCGTCGCGGCGCCCGCGACGGAGTACGTCGAGATGCCGGACGGATCGTCGTCCGCCGCGCCCGTGATGAGGCCCGGCCCGAGTACGCTAAAGAACTTGCGGATTCGTAAGAGCACCGGGCCGCTTATACCCGGCTTGAGGCCGAGCTAGGCGGGAGGCAAGAGTCCGGCGATCTCGCCGCCGCGCAGCGCGTCGCTTGTCACGCCGAGGTCGCCGTCGTGCAGTCTGCGTGCGGCTTCGGCGAGTGCCGTCATCGAGAGGCGATAGAGCGCGCCGCCGAAGCTGATGCGTCGCACGCCCGCCGTGGACAGTTTCTCGAGCGCGACGACTCCGTCGTCCGGGCCGATCAACACGTTGACCGGCTTGGGCGTCACGGCACGCACGACGGCGACGATGGAATCCATGTCGGGCAGTCCCGGCGCGTACAGCACGTCGGCGCCGGCCTCTGCGAATGCGGTCAACCGGCGGATCGTGTCGTCGAGGTCGGGACGGTCGTTGATGAAGTTGTCGGTGCGCCCGGTGAGCAGGATCTTGCCGCGCGACGCGCCGGCGGCGGCGCGCACGCGCGCGACCGCCGCGTCGAAGTCGTGAATCGGCCGCGACGGGTCCGCGGTCGTGTCCTCGATGCCGAGGCCGCCCAATCCGGCGTCGATCGCGGCGCGCACCGTCGCGGCGCAGTCCTCCGGATCGGGGCCGAAGCCGTCTTCGAGGTCGCCGTTGACCGGGAGGCCGCTGATGCGGGCGAGCAGCGCCGCGTGCGCGACCGCTTCGTCGCGCGAGACCGCGTGACGTCCGTCTTGGCGGCCGAGCGAAAACGCGAAGCCCAGCGACGTGCTGCCCAGCGCCGCGAATCCGGCGCGCGCGAGCAGCGCGGCCGACGCACCGTCCCACGCGTTGGGCATGATGAACGCGCCCGGACCCTCATGCAGTTCGCGAAACCGTTCGTACGCTGAGCTCGACATGCGCTACCTCGTTCGACTGAGTTTATCCCGAGCGCTTCGACTCCGCTCAGCACAGGCTTCGTCGAGGGCTCAGGATGACAAGAGGGGTGGCCGAAGAATGCGGCTTTCTTAGATGAAGTCCTGGGAACGGCTCGCGGCGCTCTTCGCGGCGGCCGTCGCGATCGCGCTCAACGTCGCGGCGTCCGTCCAACTCTTCACGCCGCCGAGCACGTTCGGGTACCGGCTTGTCTACGCCGACGGCAACCGCGTCGTCGAAGTCGACCCCGGCACGTCGGCCGCCCACGCGGCCATCCGCGCCGGCGATCGACTCGACTTCTCGCGCTCGAGCCTGCACGATCGCATCGTCGGCCTCGACTATCAGCCGCCGATCGCCGGCGAGCAAACGTCATTTAGCATAACACAACGCCCGAAAACGCTGACGGCCACGCCGCTGACCGCAGCGGAGGCGCGGCGGGCGACGTTCTCGCCGCTGACGTCGTTTTTGCGGCTGACGGGATTCGCGTACATCGTCGTTGCGCTGGTCATCCTGTTCCGTCGACCAAACCGCATGACGTGGGGACTCTTTCTGTATCTCGTCTCGGCGACGGACGTCGCGCTGTTCCGCTTTCCCATTTGGCTTCTGCCGATCGCGCAGCTCGCGTCCGACATCTTGGCCGTCGCCGGGCCGATCGGTCTCGTGATCTTCGCGGCGCGCTTCCCCGGCGACAATCCCACGGGACGGCGCGTCTGGCTCGACCGCCTCGCGATCCCGATCGGCGCGCTCTTCGTGATCCCCAACCTCGCCTGGGACGGCGAGTCGTTGTTTGGAAGCGGCAGCCCGGCCCCGTGGATGTCGCTCGGCTCGGTCGCGGGTGCGCTCGCACTGATCGCGATCGCGGGCGTCACGCTCGTCACCGCGTACTTCAGCGTGGGGCGCACGCAGCGGCAGCGCTTCGCGTGGGTCATGGTCGGGGTGCTATTCACGCTGGTCAGCTATGCGTCGGAGTGGGCGCGTTATTGGTCCACTACCTACACGCTGGTCACATCGGATGTTGCCGCCTGGATAGCCGTCGTGTGCTACGCAATCGCCCCGTTCGCGATCGCCTACGCCGTAGTGCGCCAGCGCGTCTTCGACATCTCGTTCGTCGTAAGCCGCGCGCTGGTGTACACGATCCTGACCGGTTCGATCTTCGCGGTCTTCGCGTTCGTCGAGTGGCTCGCGGCACGCATGATCGAACAGACCGGCATTACCATCATCTTGGTCGCGCTCACGGCGATCGGCATTGCGTTCTCGCTCGAGGCCGCGCACGCGCGGATTGAAGCCTTCGTAGAGGGCATGCTCTTCCGCCGCCGCCACCTGGCGGAGCGGCGTCTCGCCGAGGTGGCGGCCGGCCTGCCCTTCGCCGAGAACGGCGCCGTCGTAGATGCGGCGCTCGCGCGCGAACCCGTCGAGGCGTACGCGCTGACCCACTCGGCGCTCTTCAAGCGCAACGAAAACGGCGACTTCATCTGCGGCGACGAGCCGCTCGACGCGACCGTCTCGCTAAAGTTGCTCGGTACGCGCCACGCCGTTCGGCTCTCCAACGGCGATGTGGTGATTGCCGTTCCCGTCTTCGTGCGCTCGCGGCTCGAGGCCGTCGCGCTGTACGGTGCGCACTCCAACGGTGAAGACATCGACCCCGACGAGGCCTCGTCGCTCGAGGCGATGTGCGCGGCGGCCGGCACGGCCTACGACCATCTCGACGCGATGCGCATTCAGCGTGAGATCGCGCGCTGGCGCAGGTTCGCCGAGCGGCAGTCCCGCGAGCTTGCCGCGCTACGCGAAAGAAGCTCGTTACTCGGCGAGCATCTCGCTAGCGATGATGCTCAGGGGAACCGTCCCGTGTGAGAGCAGATCGTCGTGGAAGGCCTGGAGGTCGAACGCGCTGCCTTTCTTGGTCTTGTACTGCACGAGCAATGCCTCGATCTCCGTCTTGCCGACGGCGTAGTCGAACGCCTGACCCGGCCCCAGCGCGAAGCGGCTGACCTCACCCAGCGCGGTGTCGGCATCGACCCCGGCGTTGGCCTGGAACCATTTCACCGACTGCTCGAAGGTCCACGCGCCCGTCGCGAGCTTCGTGTCGACGATCGCACGCGCGCCGCGTAGCCGCTCGAACTGCGCGACGGCGTAGCGCCCGTCGAGATCGCTGCCGTACAGGCCGTCGCGTTCCAGCAGCGCCTCTTCGTAGAATGCCCAGCCCTCCGCGAAGACGCTATCGAACGAGAACCGGCGCACCGGATCGGCGTTGTGCTTGGCGATCGAGAGTTGTAAGAAGTGGCCGGGGAAGCCCTCGTGGCCGCTCGTCATCAGCACACGGTCGCGGTCGAAGTCTTCGAAGACCGCGCCGCCCGTGGCCGCCTTGGCCATCTGAGCGTTCGGGGGCGGTACGAAGTATATGCCATCAACCTGCGTGGAGAGAATCGGCGGCGGATTCATCGACGGCCCCGGCAGGATCGGCTGCAGAAACCCCGGCGTCTCGACGATCTTCATCTTCCCGACGAAATCCGGAATCGTCACGATGCGTTTGTTTGCGATGAACGCGCGCAGCGTGTCGAGCTGCGTCTGGAAGAACGCGAACTGCGCGTCCTTCGTCGTGGGCGTCATGCCGCCGCCGTTGGCCGCCGCCTGCACCGGGTTGGAGAGGTTGACGCCCTTGGCCTTCGCCTCGGCCTTGATTTTGCGCTCGGCGGCGATCGCGGCGTCGAGCGTCTTCTGCCCGATGGCCGCGATCTGATCGGCATCGTAGGGCAGCAGCAGCTCGTTGCGCAGCATCGCGTTGTACGCGTCCGCACCCATCTCGTAGTTGATCGGCCAGCTCGGGGCATTGTCGTGCATCCACTTCGTCCACTCCGTCATCGACGCGACGAGCGCGTCGCGCGCCTTGACGAAGCGCGCCCGCTGATCGGCCGGCAGCTGCGCCGACATCGGCGTCAGGACATAGTAGAAGAGGCCCGGCGCGAGCGCGAGCTGCTTGAGCGCGACCTGCGCCTGCAAGCGTCCTGGATGCGTGATCTGCGGCCGCTGAGCGGCCATCCACGCCGGCGCCTTCTCCATGCGCGAGGTCATGTGGTCCCACCACACCGCAGGGTCTTGTTCGTCCTTGTGCAGGATCATCGTGAAGACGGCGCCGAGGACGGTCAGCGGCGCCGCGGACGGATCCTTGCCGGCCTCCTGATCGGCGATCGCGCGCCGCTGTGCGACGAGAAACGCGCGCATCAGCCGGATGTCGTTGCGGTCCTGTAGTGTCGCGCCGGTCATGTCGATGGCGTCGACCTTCTGCTCGAAGGACGACAGCATCGTCTTAAAGTGCGCGATCCCGGCCGGTGTCGGATCGCTCCAATCGCCGTCGTGGCTGTAGTCGCCGAGGAAGGTCGCGACCTCCGGCGCTGCCGCCAGGAAATCGTTGACGGCCTGCAGCTGCACGGCCGCGATCTGCGCGGCGGGGGCGTTCTGCGCGGGCGTACTCTGCGCGGACAAGGGCGAAAGCGCGATCAATGCGGCCGCAACGGCGGCCGGAATCCGTACGTTCATGCCGCTTCTACGGGCGCCTCGGCCGGATTGTTTCGGCAGCCGCTAGAGCTTGCCGGCGGCATGCAGCGTCTTATAGATCGCCACCGCGAGCTGACCCGACTGGTTCTGCTTGCTGTCGGGCTGGCTGTTGATGCCGAACGCGATCACCGCGTCCTGACGCGGAAAGTACAGGTGCAGCATGCGATAGCCGAGCGTCATCCCTTCGTAGAACCAGACGGTTCCGACCACGGGCTTCGTTATCTGCGCGACGCCGAGGCCGAACGCGCCCGGATCTTGCAGGCTCGTCTTGCGGATCGGTTTGCCGGTCTTCTGCGAGACCAGACTCATCAGCTCGGCGCGCTGCTTGGCCGCGAGGATGCTGCCGGTGTAGAGCGCGCGAGCCCAGCGCGTGACGTCGATCGGCGTCGAGACGATGCCGCCCGCCCCCTGCATCCACGAGACGCTGAGGTCGCGCATGTCCTTGCCGAGCAGCGGCGCCAGGCCCGCGTCGTCGGCATCGTGGTTGAAGAAATATCCGGACGTCAAGCGATCGGTGACGCTCGGCGGATACGCGTAGGGCTCGTAGTAGGTGTCGTCGAGGCCGAGCCCCGCGCGCAGAAGGCGCCGGTTGAGCTCGTCGGTATAGCTGCGACCCGTGACCTTCTCGATGATCATCTCGGCGAGGACGAAGTTGGTGTTCGAGTACGAGTAGCCCGTCGTGGCGGCCGGCGCGCCGGGCGTCGTCGGATACGCGTAGCGCACCAGCTCTTGCGTCGTGAAGTGGCGATTCGGATGACTCGCGTAGTCGCGCAGCATCCTTTGCGAGGAATCGTAGCCGGGGATGCCGCTGGTCATGTGCAGCAGGCGTGAAATCGTGACATTCTTCCAGGCCGGGTATTGCGGCAGCCATCGCCCGAGCGTCTGATGGATGTTCAGCTTGCCCTCGGCCTCGAGCTGCAACAGCACCACCGACGTGAAAGCCTTGGTGTTGCTGCCGATCTGCCACAGCGTTTCGGGAGTGATCGGCGCTCCACCGCCGCCGTACTTGGTGGTTCCGGCCGTGACGTCGATCGTCTGCGCGACGCCGTGCAGGCTGACGCTCAGCGAGATCGCCGAGATGTGTTCGGGCTTAGCCCGCGCCGCCAGATAGCCGTCGAGATCGCTCTGGAGCGCGGCGCGCAGCGCGGTATCAGGGGAGGCCGTCGGGGGCAGCGCGCCAAGGAGCGCGCCGCATAGCAGCAAGATAATAAATCTAGGCATGGGCCGCTTGCATTCGCGCCCCGGCCTGAATATCCGGCGGCACAGGCGGGTATAGGATCGTTAGCCACTTCTGCAAGGAAGGGAGCCCGAAAATGATTCGAGCGATGTCCATCGTTGTATTCCTGCTCGCGCAAACCGGCGTCGCGGGCGTCGCCGCCACCTGCGCCGGCGCGAATCCGGCGATCACGAAGGTAGCGGTCCAGAGCGTTACGACCGACGGGAAGTTGAATAACTACCACATCGTCGGCACCGTCGTGAACTTCGGCAGCCAGACGCAGCCGAGCAACACGCTGCAGTTCGTGGATATCTGGCAGTACGGCGTCCGGCTCGACGCTAAGAGCATACGGCCGCTGGCGCCGCTTCAGTCCGCGACATTCTCCTACCTATGGCAACGCTCGACGGAGGCGGCGCGCGGCACCTCGACGTTGAACTTCCGAATCCGCATGGAGCAAGGCTCCGACTGCAACCCGGCCAACGGCATGTACAACTTAACGCTCTAGGCGCCCAGTATGGGGAGTTAGATACGGAACATCTCGGCGAAGCGGTCGAACAGCCGGCGCTTGCCGCTGACTCGGACGATGCCGTTTTCGATTGCTTCGTGCGGCGTGATCTCGCCGGCCATGACGGCGCGAATGCCGGGGCCGGCCTCGATCACGCAGTCGGCGCCGGGAAGCGGCGCCGCCGCCGTTTCGACCGTCCCGTCGTGCACGCGCGCGCTTACCACGACGTCGCCCAGGCGTAGTTCATAGCCGGCGCTGACGGCGGCCGCCGCGTCGGGGCGGAAGGTCGAACGCAGCGCCATCGCCATCGAATCCGGCGTGACGACCTCGTCGGGATGCGGCTCGCCCAGCGACTTCGCGCCCCAGCGACCGAACCGGATCACGGCATCCTCGAGTTCCTTGCCGTAGTCGGTCAGCTCGTACACGATCGAGCCGGACGGGCGCGGCAGCACCCGCCGCGTGACGACCTGCGCGGCCTCGAGCTCCTTGAGGCGCGAGGTGAGGACGTTGCTGGGAATCCCCGGCAGCCCGCGCTGCAGATCGGTAAAGCGCTTCGGCCCGACCAGGAGGTCGCGCACGATGAGCAGGCCCCAGCGCTCGCCGAGGATCTCGACGGCGCGAGCGAGGCCGCAGTACTGGCCGTAGGCTCGGTTCGCCACGCTTGCTATTATACAGCAAAAGATATTTTCTGCAATAGTACTTGTTTTTCAAAAGTTTACTTTGCTATAATCCGGGTCACACCGCTCACCCCCAGGAGGAACCCTCAGATGACCGCTCTCATCGATCGGCTGCCCGGAGAGGCTCTCGGCAATAGGCTCGCTCGCTATGGTTTGGTGGCGGCGCGCAGCGTGCTCGGGCTCGTCTTCACGCTGGCCGGCGCCTCGATCTTCATTCTCATCGGGCATCCGCCGCCGATGCCGCCGGGAGTCGCCGGCACCTTCACTTCGGCGTTCTTCGCGTCGCACTGGGTCGTGTTCGTCGACCTGGTCGAGCTCGCCGCGGGCGTCCTGCTGCTCGCCAATCGCTTCGTGCCGTTCGCGCTCGTGCTGCTCGCGGCCATCCTCTCCAACATCCTCGTCTTCCACGCCACGATGCAGCCCGAGACGATTCCGCTACCGCTCATCCTGACGGCCCTGTGGTTCGCGCTCGCGTATCAGCATCGGGCGACGCTCACTCAACTCTTGAAGTAAAGGGAAACCAATGACAATGCAACTCCAACCGAATCTGGCATTCAACGGAAACGCCGAAGAGGTGCTCGCGCACTATCGCGATGCGCTCGGCGGCGAAATCGAAATCACGCGCTTCGGCCAGACGCCGGCCGCGCAAGAGGTGCCGCCCGAGTGGGCCGGCAAGGTCGTGTACGGAACGCTGCGCTCCCCGGCGGGAACGATCAACGCCATGGACGCACCGCCCGGACGCGCCGGCGCCCCCGGTGACAACTTCATCCTCGGAATCCAGACCGAGAGCCGCGAACAGATCGACGAGATCTTCTCCAAGCTTTCCGCCGGCGGCAGCGTCATGATGCCGCTCGACAAGACGTTCTGGTCGCCGCGCTTCGGGATGCTGACCGACAAGTTCGGCATCAAGTGGATGATCAATCTAGTAGAGGCTGCGTAACGCATGAGCGAACGCGCGCACTATCCGCCCGGCGTCCCCTGTTGGGTCGACACGCTGCAACCCGATCCGGAGGCCGCAACGCGCTTCTACGCCGCGCTCTTCGGGTGGCAGATCATCGGCCCGGGTGAGACGCCGGGCTCGCCACCGGGCAAGTACTTCGTCGCGCAGTCACGCGGACTCGACGTCGCGGGCATCGGTTCGCTGCCGCAGCGCGGCGCGCCGCCGAGCGCGTTCTGGAACACGTACGTCGCCGTCGACAACCTCGACGACGCGTGCGCCAAAGCTGCGAACGCGGGCGGCGCGGTCGTCGTGCCGCCGACCGACGCGCCGCCCGCGGGAAGACTCGCGGCGATCAGCGACCCGTCCGGTGCGACGCTCTCCTTATGGGAGGCGCGGGATCGCGTGGGTGCGCGGTGCGTCAACGAGCCCGCGGCATGGGCGATGAGCGCGCTCCTCACGCACGACCCCGAGGGCGCTAAGCGCTTCTATCGCGACGTCTTCGGCTGGCAGAGCGACACGTTCACGCCCGGCGGCGCGGAGGTCACGCTCTTCCGGCTTCCCGGTTTCGTCGGCGGCGAGCCGCAGCAGCCGGTGCCCCGCGACGTCGTCGCGGTCGCGCTGCCGCTGGGCGCAGACGTCCCCACGGGCGTCCCGGCGCACTGGAGCGTGGACTTCTGGATCGACGACGCCGACGCGGCGGCGGCGAAGGCCGGGCAGCTCGGCGGCAGCGCCATGACTCCCCCGCACGACGCGCCGGGATTCCGGCGCTGCGTCCTCGCGGATCCGCAGGGCGCCGTCTTCTCTTTAAGTCAACTCGTCCGCTTCTGAAGCTGAAAGACAATCATGCAAAACATCACGCCGTTCTTATGGTTTGACGATAACGCCGAAGAGGCGGTCAACTTTTACGTCACGACCTTCAAGAACTCGAAAATCGGTTCGGTCAATCGCTGGGGCGAGGGAGATTCGGTTTTGACGATCGACTTCGTGCTCGACGGCACGGACTTCGTCGCGCTCAACGGAGGGCGTACGAAGCCCGACGGCGAGGACCTCGGCTCGCAATTCGACCTGAACGCGTCGTCGGCCGTGTCGTTCGTCGTGAGCTGCAAGACGCAGGCCGACGTCGACGACGTCTGGGAAAAGCTGCTGCCGGGCGGCGAGACGATGCAGTGCGGCTGGATCCGCGACAAGTTCGGCGTCACCTGGCAGATCGTGCCGGAAGGCATGCTCCACCTGTTCCGCGATCCCGATCCTAAGCGGGCACAGCGCGCGATGGCCGCGATGATGGAGATGGTGAAGCTCGACATCAACGCGATGCGCAAAGCTGCTAACTCCTGAAGCAAAAGGGTCCCGGGGAACTGCGCCCCATCGGCGAAGCCTGCTAACGGGAGGATGGTCCGATGATCGCACATTTTAAGCATCACGCGTTAGTTGGCGCTAGCGCGTTTTTGCTGGCGGCTTGCGTTAGTTCGCAATCATTTGCGCCGGCTGCGACGACGCAAACGCCGACAGCGGCACAAGCCTACGCGCGCAACCTTCTTTATGTTTACCTTAACTCGGTCGAGCTTTACACCTATCCTCGCGGCAAACCGCTCGGCTCGCTCGGCGTCGGAGGCGCTCTTTGTTCAGATAAATTCGGAAATATCGTTGTGGCCGGTTCGGCCGGCACGAGCCAAGTCTGGGTCTATCCGCACGGAGGCAGCCAACCCATTGCGCACATGTACAACCCGAACAGCCCCAACGGCTGCTCCGTAGATCCAAGGAGCGAAAACATAGCCGTCGCTGGCGCCTATCCGGGGTCGGTGGTCATCTTTCCATATAACGCCAAACGAGGCTGGAGGCTAGCCCATGAGTACTTCGACCGGAACATCCACGGGAGCAAGTACTGTGCCTACGATCACCAGGGCAATATTTTTCTTGACGGCGTAACCTATAGCTTAACATTCATACTTGCGGAGTTGCGCAAAGGGAGCTCGACGTTCACGACGATCACTTTGGATCGGGTCATACACGCCCCCGGTTCCATGCAGTGGGATGGTAAGGATCTCGTGATCGAGGACGCCGGTAAAACCTCGTCGAGCCCGGCCGTGATCTATCGATTTGCCATAAGTGGAAGAAAGGGGCATGAGATCGGCGCTACGACCCTGACGAACTCGGTGGCCAACGGCCAATTCTTAATAATCGGTCGCACCATCATTGGCCCGGCGAAGCCAGGGTCGCTCTTCGGACTCGGCTTCTGGCCCTATCCTAAGGGCGGCGCACCGGGAAGGTTCCTTCCCCTTTCCACGTACAATCCTCTAAGTGCGCTAGCCCTAAGCCCTAAGTAACGCCTCTTCGAACGCGCGCTCGAACTTCTGCGGCTGATCGAACATCACGAAATGCCGCGAATTCGCGATGACGATCACCTCGCTATTGGGGGCGTGCGCGGCCCAGCGAACGTACGCCGCCCGCTTTTTGGCCTCGGTCGCGAAGCCTTGGTACGGGTCGATCGCGGGGTCGAATGGGATGATGACGGTGAACGGCACGACGATCTTCGCTAGGCCCGGCGTGAGATCGAGCGAGAGAGCCGCCTGCATCCACGCGACGATCGCGGAGGGGTCGCTGCGGGCGGCATGCGCCTCGACGGCAGCTACGTCCGCCTTGGACGTGATCGTATACTGCAAGGTCTCCTTGCGTATAACAGGCCCGACCCGACTCGGCGGCAGGTTGTGGTACGGCGCGACGCTCTTCGCGACGCTCGCATCTCGCTCGCTTTGAGTCGCGGCCGCGGGGTAGCCGCCCTCCACCGTCACGAGCCCGGTGATATCGCGCGGATAGTGCTCCGCAAAGTACACGCTGAGCGTGCCGCCGAGGCTGTGCCCGACGAGGATCGGACGATGCAGCGCGTGCTGCGCGATCAAGAGGTGCAGGCCGCGCGCCGCCCGCGCCATCAAGTCGTCGCCCGCGACCATCGGCCGCCCGTCGAATCCCGGCAGCGTCACGACGAGGACGTCGTACTTCGGCGATAACGCGTCGATCTGGGCGTTCCACTGCCACGAGCCGCAGAACAACGCGGGCACGAAGACGATCGATTGCGCTCCCGGTTTGCCGAAGCGCTCGACGCGCAGGATGCCGCTTTCGAACGTTGCGTAGGGCGCGACGAGACGCTGCGCTACGGACGCCTCGGCCGGCGGCGCAGGGCACAAAGCCGCGAGGGCCGCCAGTACGGCGAGAATTGTCTGTCGAAGGCGGTGCCCATGGCAGAGCGCCGAGCGTTGCGCGTGGGCATCGACGTCGGCGGAACGTTCACCGATCTCGTTGCCGTCGAGTCGTGGAGCGGGCGCGCCGTCACGCGCAAGGTCGCGAGCACGCCGCGCGAGCCGCAGCGCGCCGTGATGCAAGCGCTGATCGCGCTGTCGGGCGAGTACGAGCCGCGTCCGGCACTGGAGTTCCTCGCCCACTCGACGACGATCGCCACCAACGCGCTGCTCGGCCAGCTCGGGCTCGAGCTGCCGCGCACCGCGCTCGTCACGACGCACGGATTCCGCGACGTCATCGAGATCGGCCGCCAAAACCGCAGCGAGGTCTACAACCTCTTCGTCGAGCGTCCGCGTCCGTTGGTTGCGCGCGACGATCGCCTGACGGTGCGCGAGCGCATGGATCATCTCGGGAACGTCCTGGAGCCGCTCGACGAGTCCTCCGTCGCCGAGACCTGCGATGCGCTGCAACGCCGCGGGGTCGCGGCGGTCGCAGTTTGCCTGCTGCATTCCTATGCAAACGACGCGCACGAGCGCCGCGTGACCGACGCGATCGCCGCCGCGCTGCCCGAGGCGCGGATCGCGCGATCGTCGGAGATCGATCCGGAGTATCGCGAGTACGAGCGCTTCTCGACGACGGTCGTCAACGCCGCGTTGGCGCCGATCGTCGAGGCCTATCTCGAGCGGCTGATACGCGAACTGCGCGAGCACGGAATCGACACGCCGCTGTACGTGATGCGCAGCGACGGCGGGATGGCCGCAGCACAGCGCGTCGCGGCGCGACCGGCCGCGATCGTCGAGAGCGGGCCGGCGAGTGGGGCGATCGCGACAGCCGCGCTCGGCCGGCGCACCGGCGCGCAACGACTGCTGTCGTTCGACATGGGCGGAACGACGGCCAAGGCCGGCACGATTCTCGACGGCGTAGCGCAGGTCGCGCACGAGTTCGAGGCCGCCGGCCGCACGCACAGCGGACGCTCCGTCAAAGGCAGCGGCTATCCCGTGCGTTTTCCGTTCGTCGATCTGGCCGAGGTGAGCGCGGGCGGCGGCACGATCGCGTGGATCGACGACGCCGGCGCGCTGCGCGTCGGCCCACTCTCGGCCGGCGCCGATCCCGGACCGGCATGCTATGGCGTCTCCGATCGGCCGACCGTCACCGACGCGAGCGTCGTGCTGGGACGCTTGAACCAGGAGCACTTGCTTGGCGGTGCCTTTAAGATCGACGCATCGCGCGCGCGCGCCTCCATCGCGACGCTGGCCGAACGCCTCGCACGCGGTATCGAGGAAACCGCCGCAGGCATCGTCGCGCTCGTCGACGACGCGATGGCCAAGGTGCTGCGCATCGTCACCGTCGAGCGCGGACTCGATCCGCGCGACTTCGTGCTCGTCGCTTTCGGCGGCGGCGGCCCGCTGCACGCGTGCGCGGTCGCGAGCGAGCTGCAGATTGCGCGCGCCCTCGTTCCGGCGCATCCCGGCCTCTTCTCGGCATTCGGGCTGCTCGAGGCCGACCTGCACGCCAACGACGTGCGTCCGATCCTGCGCTCAACGGGCGACTCCGACGCCGCGGCGCTCGCGCTTTTCTTCGACGAGAGCGAGTCGCGCGCGCGCGACGAGCTGCTCGCGCAAGGCGCGCACCCCGCGACGATCGCGTTTCGGCGCGAGTACGACGCGCGCTATCGCGGACAGAGCTTCGAGCTCACGATCGAACACGACCCCGATCCCGCCGAGGTCGCGCAGCGTTTCCATCAAGCCCACCATGCCCGCTACGGTTACGCGGTGCCGGACGAGACGGTGGAGCTCGTCAACGCGCGCCTGACCGCAAGTGGAAAGATAGCGCGAGGTGATCGTCAGGTCATGCTCCGACAGGCGCAGCATGACAAGGGAGGCAATTCGAAGCGCGACGTGTGGATCGACGGATCGTTTGTAAAGGTGGACGTGCATCAACGCGACGCCCTGGCGGACGGTGCGCGACTCGAGGGTCCGGCGATCGTCGAGGAGTACGACAGCACGACGTGGGTCGCGCCGGGCTGGTCGTTGAGAGTCGAAGGCGACCTGCTCGGTCTAGGGCGGGAGACGAGATGATCGATCCGATCGCGGCGGAGATCGCGAAGAGCGCGCTGGTCTACGCATCGGAAGAGATGGGGATCGCGGTGCGCAACAGCGCGTACTCGCCTAACATCAAGGAGCGTCTGGATCATTCGTGCGCGCTGTTCGATCCGCTCGGGCGCTTGATCGCACAGGCCGAGCACATTCCCGTGCATCTCGGCTCGCTGCCGTGGGGGCTGCGGCGCATGCTGGCCATCGTCGAGCTCGATCACGGCGGCGTGCGCCAGGGCGAGATGTGGGTCGCGAACGATCCGTACGTCACCGGCACGCACTTAAACGACGTCACGGTCGTGCGTCCGGTCTTCTTCCAAGGCCGGCTTGCCGGCTACGCGGCGAACAAGGCCCATCACGCCGACGTCGGCGGCGCCGTGCCCGGCTCGATGCCGTCCGACGCGAAGGATCTCTTCGCGGAGGGGGTCGTCGTGCCGCCGCTGCGCCTCGTTGAGGGCGATCGCGTCGTCGGATCGACCGTCGATCTCTTTCGCGCTAACTCGCGCACGCCCGACGCGCGCAGCGGCGATCTGCGCGCGCAGGTGGCGGGAAATTACACGGGCGAGCGGCGCCTCCTGGAACTCTATGAGCGCTACGGCTTCGACGGCGTCGAGGCCGCGATCGCCCGAGCACTCGACGACAGCGAGCTGCGCATGCGCGCCGCGCTGCGTGCGATCGGCGACGGAGTCTTCGAGGCGACCGACTATCTCGAAGACCTCGGCGGCGCGCCGAGCATCGCGATCGCGCTGCGCCTCGAGCTGCGCGACGGAAGCGCCGAGCTGGATTATTCGGGAACGTCGCCGCAAGTCGGCTTCCCGCTCAACGCCGTCTTCGGCGTGACGCTCTCCGGCGTGCACTACGCGCTGCGTGCCGTCACCGATCCGACCATCCCGATGAACGACGGGTGCTTGCGCCCCGTCGCGGTGCGCGCGCCGCTCGGCTCGCTGCTCAATCCGCGACGGCCCTCGCCGGTGTCGGGCGGGAACGTCGAGACGAGCATGCGCAACGCGGAGGTCGTGCTGCAGGCGCTCGCACGAGCAGCGCCGGAGCGCGTGCCCGCGTGCAGCGGTGGGACGATGAGCAACGTGATGCTCGGCGGAACGCGGCCGGATGGCGAGACCTGGGCGTTCTACGAGACGAACGGCTGCGGCATGGGCGCCCGCCCGAACTCAGACGGCATCGACGGCATCCACTGCCACATGACCAACACGCTGAACACGCCGATCGAGGCGATCGAACGCGAGTTTCCGCTGCGCGTCGCGCGCTACGAGCTCGCCGACGCGACGGGCGGCGCGGGCCTGCACCGCGGCGGAAACGGCTTGATTCGCGCGCTGCAGCTGATCGAAGGCTCCGCGCGCGCCACGCTGCTCGCCGATCGCCACACGCTGCGTCCACCCGGTGCGCGCGGCGGCGAATCCGGCGCGTGCGGGCGGCACACGCTGGAGCGCGACGGCACCGAGACACCGCTGCGTGCGAAGACCACGCTGCCGCTCGAGCCCGGCGACGTGCTCGCGATTCAAACGCCGGGTGGCGGCGGTTACGGCGCCGGGCGTTCCAACCCGTAGCGCGACGCGCAGAGCAGATCGACGACACGGATCGCACTGCGGCGTGGCGAGAAGCGGCGGCGCGCGTCGGCTGCCGCGAGCTCGCCGTAGCGCCGACGCGCCGCCGGATCGGCGACCATGCGGGCGACGTTCTCCGCGAGCGACGTCCGTCCACCGATGAAAGCGACATCGGGCGCGAAGATCGCACGCAGCTCGGCGCGGTCGAGGACGATCGCGGGAATGCCGGTCTGCGCCAGCAGCACGTTGCCGAACGCGCTGAGATCCGTCAAGCCGAGATGGACGATGCAGGCCAGCTCAAGCTCGCGATCGCCCAAAAGCAGCTCCGGCGTAATGGCGATTCCCGGATAGTCGCCGCCGACGACGCCGACCTGGTGGCACGCCAGGTCGTCTGAACGGCGAATCTTGAGCGCGTCGGCGCGAAGTGGCGACGCGCACGGCAGCCACGGCACCTCGAGCTCCGCGCCGCCGCGCGTGCGAATCGCTGCGGAGCGCGCAGCATCGTCGCCGACCGCGATGCCCGGCGGCTTCGCGAGATCGTCGAACCATGCGATCGTCGCGGCCGTGCGGAACCGCCGGTCGAGCCTGCGCCACGGCAGAATCGCGCCGTGCACGACGGGATGGCCGAACGCGCGCAGCGCCCCCTCGAGATCATCTAGCGCGGCGGCGAACAGCGGATCGTGGCGCCGCGAACGCTGAATCGAAATCGCGCCGACCGCACCGCGCTCTGTGCGCGGTAGCGGCGCGAAGCTCTTCGCCCAGCGTGCGTAGAATCGCAGCTCGTTCTCGGCCTCGCGCGCGAATCGCCCCGCCGACGCGGCCTCGTAGTGCGCGAAGCGCGCATCCGCGACGTACGCGATCCCGCGGCCGTGCTCGCGTGCGCGCAGGCAGAGATCGACGTCTTCGAAGCCGTTGACGAACGCCTCGTCGAAGCCGCCCTCGCCGACGAACCACTTCGTGCGGACGGCCATCGCGGCGCCCGAGACGGCGAGTGCGTCGCGCGACGTTCGAACCGCCTCGAGCGACGCCGGCAGATTGCGGCAGTAGTAGTGCCAGTGTGCGTTGCGCAGCAGCACGAGGCCCGCGGCCTGCGTGACGCCGTCCTCGAAGAACAGCGCGCCGCCGGCGATCGCCGTATCGTCGCGTTCAAACGCGCCCAGCAGCGGCGTCAGCGCATCGCCTAACGGATACGCGTCGTTGTTGAGCAGCAGCGTCACGGGCGCTCGCGCCGCGCGCACGCCGGCGTTGCAGGCGCCGGCGAAGTTGCGGTTCTCCTCGTGCCGAACGTAGCGCACCCACGGAAACTCGGCGATCGTACGCGGCGTCTCGTCGCTCGAAGCGTTGTCGACCACGATCGTCTCGAACTCGAAGGCGCACTCGTTTCGAAGTGCGTCGAGGCTTCGCAGGCAGCGCGCCGTGAGCCACCAGTTGTCGTAGACCGGGATGACGATGCTGAGAGCGGGCGTCATCGCAACGAGATTAGGCGGCTCGGACGCGGATGCGCTCCAGCAGCTCCTGTTTCGTCTCGGGCACCATCGCGCGCACGAAGACGATCGTCACGATGCAGAGCGCCGCGTAGAGGGCGAACGTGCCGGAACGCCCCAGGCGCTCGACCATGGTGAGAAAGAACTGCGAGACGAGGAAGTTGCCGACCCAGTTGCTCAGCGTCGAGATCGACATCCCGAGCCCGCGCGCGCGCAACGGGAAGATCTCCGAGATGAGCAGCCACACGATCGGGCCGAGGCTGAACGCGAAGCACCCGACGTAGAGCATCATGCTGCCCAGCGCGATCGCGGCGAGCGACCCGGAGAGATGCGGCTGCGCGAACGCGCCCGCTAGCGTCGCAAGCGCGACGAACATGCCGGCCAGCCCCGCGTAGAGTAGCGGTTTGCGCCCGACCTTATCGACGAAGAAGATCGCGATCAGCGTCATCCCGCAGTTCACGGTCCCGACGAGCGTCTGAGCGAGGATCGAAGCAGACGCGGAGCCGACGCCGGCCATCTGAAAGATCTGCGGCCCGTAATAGATCACGGTGTTGATGCCGGTGATCTGTTGCAGTACGGCCAGCGTGATACCGATGAACAACGCGGTTCGGAAGGCCGGATCGCGCAGAGCGTCCCATCCCTGGTCCTTGGCGCGCAGGCCCTCCTCGATTGACTCCACTTCTTGAGCGCGCTCAGCCGGATCCGGATAGATCCGCTGCAGCTCGTCGCGCGCGCGGTCGCCAAGCAGTATCTTGAAGAGATAGCGCGGGCTCTCCGGCATGACGAGCATGCCGGCGACGAGCACGACCGACGGAACGACGGCGAGGCCCAGCATCCAGCGCCACTGCCCGTTCGCGGCGAGCGCGTAATCGACGAGGTACGCGGCGAGGATGCCGACCGTAATCGCGAACTGATACAGCGAGACGAGCGCGCCCCGCACGTTCGCGGGCGCGACCTCCGAGATGTACAGTGGCGCGACGACCGAGCTGAACCCGATGCCGACGCCTACGATGAAGCGCCCGCACAGGAGGATCGCCTCGTTCGGCGTGAACGCCGAGATGATCGCGCCGGCGAAGAAGACGACGCCCGCGAGAAACAGGGTCCAGCGCCGGCCGATGCGATCCGCAATCGCCCCAGAGACCGCGGAGCCCGCGATGCAGCCGATCAGCACGACGCTGATCGTGAAGGCCTGCTCGCGCACCGCCAACGCGAAGTCCTTGGTGATGAAGAGGATGGCGCCCGAGATCACCCCGGTGTCGTAGCCGAACAGCAGTCCGCCGAGCGCGGCAACGGAAGCGACGAGGAGAACGTACGCTCGCATGCAGGCGCTTTTGCGAGTCGCGTCAGAACGCTCCTCCATCGTGACGCAACAGCTCGACCTCGAGGCCGCGCGCGAATACGCCCGCGCGCACGGCCTGCACGCGATGATCGCCATGCGCGGCAGCGACGTGCTGGCGCAGGAGTACTGCGATGGTTTCGACGCGCGGACCCCGCATGCGCTCTACAGCGGAACGAAAAGCTTCTGGGGTGTCGCCGCGCTGTACGCATGCGCCGACGGGTTGCTCGAACTCGACGAGCCGATCGCCGGCACGATCGAGTCGTGGCGGGAGGATGCCTGGAAGCGGCGCGTCACGGTGCGCATGCTGCTCTCGCTGACGGCGGGGTTCGCCTTCGGCGGGCTCGGCGCGAGCGTGCCGGCGTACCAGAAAGCGCTGGCGACGCCGCTGCGCGACGAGCCCGGCACGCGCTTCACCTACGGCGGCATCCCGCTCCAGGTTTTTGGCGCGTTCTTTGCGCGCAAGCTGGAGAGGGGCGGCCTAACGCCGCACGCGTACCTGCGCGAACGCGTCCTCGATCCAGCGGGTGTCAGCGTCGCAAGCTGGCGTAAGCTTCCCGACGGGACGCAACCACTTCCGACCGGCGCATCACTCAGCGCCGAGAACTGGCTCGCCTACGGGAGATTCATCATTGTTAATTATTCGGCGCTGCGGCCGTGCTTCGAAGGCTCCGCGGTCAACGCTCGGTACGGCCTGGGTTGGTGGCTCGGCGCGAGCGGCGCTCCGCCAGATCTCGCCTATGCGAGCGGCTCGGCAGGGCAAGCTCTCTATCTCGTGCCCTCACTCGACCTCGCGATCGCACACTTCGGCAGAAGCTCGTCGTACCGGCACGAGACATTCATGAAACGGCTCTTCGGCCAGGTTTCAAAACGTGGAAGGAGGGCTCGCGAGACGCGGCATAGTGGCCAGCCATGAAGCAATCATACGCCGCCAAAGCCGCGGCGTCGTTCGTACTTATCCTTTTGTTCTCCGCATGTTCGTCGTCATCGATGCAGTCGCTGCCCTACATGCAGCACGGCGTGGCGCTCGAGGGACTCAACGCGACCGGCGCCGGTAAGATCAAGCACATCGTGTACATCGTTCAAGAGAATCGTAGTTTTAATAATCTCTTTTACGGCTATCCCGGAGCCTACACACGCTCGTACGGTATGAATTCGAAAGACCAGTGGATCAGGCTGCAGCCCGAAGGGCTGGCCGCGTACTACGTGATCGATCACTCGGCGGCTGCGATGTTCGCCGCGTGTAACGGCACGGGCAAGCTGCCCGGAACCGACTGCCGCAACAACGGCTTCGACAGGGAAGTCTCGTTCGGCGGGCCACCCACCAATCCGGAGTATGTCTACGTGCCGCACAACGAGTCGAAGCCGTACTTCGACATGGCGCGTGAGTGGGTGGTGGCCGACCGCATGTTCCAGTCGCACCTGGACGAGAGCTTCGTATCGCACCAGTACGTCATCGCCGCGCAGGCCGCCTCGGCGGTCGATCTGCCGTACGGCGCGTGGGGCTGCCAGGGCGGCAAGTACGATCAGGTCGCGACGATCACGCAGCAACGCAGTCCGTACGGGCCTCCCGAGCGGCCTTGCTGGGATTACACGACGCTCGGCGACGAGCTCGACAAGGCGGGCCTGAGCTGGCGCTTCTACGCGAGCAAGTACGGCAGCGGATCGAGCGGTTCCGGCGCGTACTGGTCGAGCTATCAGGCCGTGCGCCACATCTATTACGGACCCGATTGGGCCAAAGACATCGTCTCGCCCAACTGGAAGTTTATCACCGACGTGCGCGCCGGCAAGCTCGCGAACTTCACGTGGATCACGCCGGTGTGCGCCGACTCCGATCACGTGAACTGTCCCGGAGGCTATGGACCGTCGTGGGTCGCGGCGCTGGTCAACACCGTCGGCAAGAGCAAGTTCTGGGACTCAACCGCGATCTTCGTGCAGTGGGATGACTGGGGCGGCCTCTACGACCCGGTCAAGCCGCCTTTCGAAGACTACGACGGCCTCGGCTTCCGCGTTCCGCTGCTCGTCATCTCACCCTACGCGAAGCACGGCTTCGTCTCGCACACGCAATACGAGACGGCCAGCGTGCTGCGCTTTGCCGAAGACCTCTTCGGCTTGGATCAGATGGCGGCGGCCGACAAGCGCGCCAACTCGCCCGCACCCGACTGCTTCAACTTCCAACAGAAGCCGCGTCCCTTTGTGAAAATCGCCGCGCCCGAACCGCCGAAGTTCTTCATGGGACCACTCCCCAGCGACGACCAAGCCCCGGACTACGAATAATCTCTCGGCGGAGCTAGGGCGTTAGCGGGGTCGCGCCGGAAATTGGTTTGAGGCCGGATTTCTTCAGCTCCGCTTGGAGCGGCGCGAGCGAGGCGACGTACGCGTTGTATTTCGCTACCGCTGCGGAGTAGGCTGCGTCGAAGCGCCGGCCGTAGTCGAGCTGTTCGGCGGTGGGCGGAAGCTGCGAGCCGGCGAACCCTGTGCGCGGCACCGACTCGCGCAGCGAGCCGGGACGCTGAATCGAATCTTCGTCGTTCTTGTAGTCGGCGGTGAAGGCGCCGAACACGTCGCTAAACTGCTGCTGGGCGGCCGCGACGTCGCGCTGCAGCGCCGGATCGTTCTTCGCTGCGGCTGCGGCTGACTGCAGCGACTTCTTGATCGAATCGAGGTTGTTGAGCGCCTCGTCGATCTTGGAGTAGATCGACGCGTACTTGCGCGCGTAGTCGTACGCGGCGCCGTACTGCTGCGCGGTCCAGCTGTCGCGCGGATCGCCTGCGACGGTCAAGCTCTGCTGCAGCGTCTTGCCGTCGAGCGTCATGCGCGCCGTGTACGTACCGGGCACGACCACCGGGCCGCTCTTGGGGCCCTGATAATCTTCCTTGGCCGCACCGTACCACTTCACCGGCGCGTCTTCCGAGAAGTCCCAGACGTAGCGATTGATTCCCGCCTTGTTCGAGACGTACGGCTCCTCTTTGCCCTTGACCTTATGCGTGCCCCTGACGGTGCGGATCACGCGGCCGGCGCCGTCGAGGATCTGCAGCGTCGGCGGGCTCTTGGCCGGCGCCGTTTGATAGAAGTCGATGATCGCACCCTTCGGCGGATTGTCGCCGGCGAAGCGCGTGTAGATCCCGAGATCGTTGGAGTGGTAATGGTATTCGTACGACGTCCGCGGCGAGTAGAGCATCGCTCCGGCGCGCACGGCGTTGCCGAGCTGCTGAATCGAGTTTAGGTCGTCGAGGATCCAGGTGTCGCGGCCGTGCGTCGCGATCACGAGGTCGTTGAAGCTCGGTTGGATGCGAATGTCGCGCACCGATACGGCCGGCAGGTTGATCCGGAAGTTCTGCCAGCTCGATCCTCCGTCGAAGGAGATCCAGAGGCCGTTCTCCGTGCCTGCGTAGAGCATGTTCGGATTGCGCGTGTCGGGACGGATCGTCCGCACGTACTGGTTGGGCGGCAAGCCGTTGACGATCTTCGTCCAGCTCGCGCCGTAGTCGTGCGTCACGAACGCGTACGGCGCGTAGTCGCCCATCCGATGGTTGTCGGCGATCACGTACGCCGTTCCCGCGATCAGCGGTGACGGCGCCGTCGTCTCGATGCGCGCGTACTCCGGCGTGCCGGGCGGCGTGACGTTGCGCCAGTGCGCGCCGGAATCGCGCGTTAGCTGCGCGTAGCCGTCGTCCGTGCCGGCCCAGATCTCGCCGCGATCGATCGGCGAGCCCTCGATGTACAGGATCGTGTCGGAGTACTCGGCGCCGGACACGTCTTTCGCGAGCGGGCCGCCCGAGGGCAACTGATGCGACTTGATGTTGCGCGTGAGGTCGGGGCTGATGGTCGTCCACGTCTCGCCGCGATCGGTCGACTGGAAGATCACGTTTCCGCCAAACCATGCTAGGTGCCCGTCCCACGGCGCGAACGCGATCGGTGAATCCCAGTTGAAGCGATACTGAGCGGAACTCAGGTCGAACGGCCCGAGAAAGCTGCCGGGAAATGCGTCGTACGGGCGGATGAAGCGCGTGACCTCGGTCTTGCGGTCGAAGAGCGTGAGCGCGCCGTCCTCGAGATCGGCCCACACGTAGCGCGAATCGACCGGGTCGGGCACGGTCCACACGCCGTCGCCGCCGACGACGTCAACCCAGTGGCGATCGAGAATGCCCTCGCTGTCGAGCGAGTTCTCCGGCCCGCAGAATCCGCCGTTGTCCTGAAACGCCACGCAGACGAAGTACGGGTTCTCGTTGGAGAGGCCGACGTGGTAGATCTGCCCGATCGTGAGGTTGCGCGAGAACGACCAGTGCTCGAGGTCGTTGGTCAGCGCGTAGCCGCCGTCCTCGCCAGTGATGATCCGCTTGGGGTTCGTCGGATCGATCCAGATCGCGTGGTAGTCGACGTGCACGTCTTTGGCGATCTCGGTGAACTTCTTGCCGCCGTCCTTGCTCTCGGCGAGCATCTCCGAGACGGCGTAGACGTGGTTGGGATTTTTGGGATCGACCGCGATGTGCGTGAAGTAAAAGGGCCGCTGATCTACGAGCGTGTCACTGCTCGTCATCGTCCAGTGCGCGCCCGCGTCGTCGGTGCGCCACAGGATGCCGCCCTTCGCCTCGATCAGCGCGAACACTCGATCCGGCCGGCTCGGCGCGATCGCCAGGCCGATGCGCCCGGAGTAGCCGCTCGGCAATCCGTTGCCCACGAGCTTCTTCCAGGTGCGGCCGCCGTCAGTCGACTTGAAGAGCCCACCGTCGGGGCCGCCGCTGGTAAACGTCCACGGCACGCGGCGGAAGTGCCACATGCCCGCGTAGACGACGCTGCCGTCCTGCGGGTCCATCGCGACGTCGCTCGCGCCGCTCGCGGGCCCGAGGTAGAGCGACTTCTTCCACGTCGCGCCGCCGTCGAACGTGACGTAGACGCCGCGGTCCGACGAATCCTTGAACGGATCGCCGAATCCGCCGACGACGACGTGGCGTGAGTCGCGTGGGTCGATCGCGATGCGCGAGATGCTCCAGACGCCCGCGAGGCCGACGCGCCGCCACGTCTTGCCTCCGTCCGTCGACTTATAGAGGCCGTCTCCATAGCTGACGTTGTTGCGCGGATTGGCTTCGCCCGTTCCCGCCCAGACCACGCGCTCGTTCGTGGGATCGATCGCGACCGCGCCGACCGCTGACACCGACTGCTTCTCGAAGACCGGCGCCCACGTCGCGCCGCCGTTGATCGAGCGCCAGACCCCGCCGCCGGCCGTGCCGAGATAGTAAAGCTGGTCGTCCTGCGGCGTGCCGGCCACCGATGCGACGCGGCCGCCCGAGACCGCGGGGCCGATGGAACGCCAAGCGAGATTCGCATAGGCGGCTGCCGCGAGCAGGACGGACGAGATCAGCATCATGTTGCATTGACTGTTTTGATGGCCGGCAGTTCTTTCATGCCGGCCGCCTTGAGCGCGGCGTTCGTGCCGGGCAGCACGCCCGTCACGAAGGCGTCGTAGCGGCCGAGTCCGGCGCGATAATCGGCGTCGGTGCGCGCGAGCAGGTCGCTGACCGCGGGCGTGATGAGCCCGTTCGCGGCGAAGTACGCGGCGAGCACGTCCTCGTGCAGCCGGCCCTCGTCCTCGGTGCCTTCGCCGCGAATGTTGGCGGTGAGCGAATCGAAGAGCGTCTGCCGCGCGGTCGACGTATCCTGGAGCTTCGCGATCAGCGCGGCGTTATTGACCTTCTTCGCTGCGTCGAGCCCCGTGTCGAGCGCCTTCTTGACCGAGTCGAGATCGTTGAGAATCGAATCGATCTGGGACACGTGGCTCATCTGGCGCATCGCCGCGTCGAAGCTGCGCTGGTAATCGGCCTGCGTAAACTGCGAGCGCGGATCCGGTGCAACCCGGAAGTGCTGTACGTTGGTGTGGCCCGACAACGTCATCCGAACGCTGTACTGGCCGGGCACGACCCCCGGACCGGTGGTGGGCCCGCTAAGAAAGTCGATCTTGGCGCCGGTCCATTTGACCGGTCCGTTCACGTTGAAGTCCCAGATGTATCGGTTCAGGCCCGCCTTGTTAGGGATGTAGGGAACTTCTTTGCCGCCGACTTTGTGCGTGCCCGAGACGCTGCGGATCACGCGACCGTGCGCGTCGAGGATCTCGAGCTTCGGGGCACCCTTCTGAGCATCGCGCTGATAGTACGTGACGATCACGCCATTGGGCGGGTTGTCGGCGGCGTAGTTCGTGTAGGTTCCCTCGTCGTTCTCGTGCAGCGTCCACTCGTATGCCGTCCGCGGCGTGAAGAGCCAGGCGGTGCGCGCGACCGCCTGTTGCAGCTCCTGAATCGGGCGAACGTCATCCATGACGTACACGGAGCGCCCGTGCGTCGCGATGACGAGATCGTCGTCGCGCGGCTGCATGCGGATGTCGTGCACGGATACGGTCGGCAGATCGTTCTTAAAGGACTGCCAGTTCGCGCCGCCGTCGAACGAGATCCAGATTCCCTCCTCGGTGCCGAGGTAGACGAGATTGCGGTCGCGGATGTCGGGGCGCACCGCGCGCGCCCACTCCTCCGAAGGCAGGCCGCTGACGATCTTGGTCCAGTTCTTGCCGAAGTCGCGGGTGACCCAGACGTACGGAGCGTTGTCGCCCATCTCGTGGTCGTCCTCGATCGCATACGCGGTGCCGTCGACGAGCGTCGAGGGGGCTACGGTGGCGAAGCGGCCGAACTGCGGCGCGCCCGCCGGCGTGACGTTGGTCCAGTGCTTGCCGTAGTCGCGCGATAGCTGCACCAAACCGTCGTCGGTGCCGACCCAGATCTCGCCGCGCGCGCGCTCCGAAGCCTCGATATCCAGGATCGTGTCGCTGTATTCCGCGCCGGAGACGTCATTGATGATCGGGCCGCCCGCGGGATTCTGGTGCGACTTCAGGTTGCGCGTGAGATCGGGGCTGATCACCGTCCACGTTTTGCCGCGATCGGTCGTCTGGAAGATCACGTTGCCGCCGGCCCATCCGATGACCTTACCGCTCGCCGTACGCCACGGCGCGAACGCGATCGGCGCCTCCCAGTTGAACCGATACTTGCTCGTCGAGAGCTGCCACGACTCCGTGCCGGTCTGCAGGTACGGTTGAGCCGACCACTGATCTTGCGTGACGCGGTTGTAGATGGTGATCGAGCCGTTTTGCGAGTCGCCCCAGATCCAGTTCGGATCGTCGGGCTCCGGGATCGCCCACTCTCCGTCGCCGCCCGCAACGTTTATCCAGTACTTGTTCTGGATTCCCGACGGATCGAGCGAGTTCGACGGAGCGCACCACCCGTTGTTGTCCTGCAGGCCTATACAAACGGTATACGGATTGTCCGAGCCAAGACCCACGCGATAGGCTTGAGCGATCGGCACGTTCATCGAGAAGAACCAGTTCTGGCCGCCGTCGAGCGAGAGCACGTAGCCCCCGTCGTTACCCAATAGGATCCGTGTGGGATCGTTCGGCGCTATCCAGATAGCGTGAAAATCGGTGTGGATCTGAAAACCCCCGACCGCCGTGAACGTCTTCCCGGCGTTGGTGCTCAGCATGACCTGGAACGAGACGGCGTAGACTTTGTTCGGGTTCTTCGGATCGACCTCGACGTGCGAGAAGTAAAACGGGCGCGCGTCGACCTGTGTGTCGTCGCTGACCTTCGTCCAGTTCGCGCCCGCGTCGTCGGAACGCCACAGCACGCCGTCCTTCGCCTCGATAACGGCATAGACGCGATTGCCGTCGCTTGGAGCTACCGCGAGGCCGATGCGTCCGACAGGATACGCCGGTAAGCCGTGGCCTTCGAGTTTGGTCCAGGTCGCGCCGCCGTCCGTCGATTTGTAGATGCCGTCTTCCGTGCCGCCGCTCACGAACGTCCACGGGCGGCGCTGAAACTTCCAGATGCCGGCGTAGATCACGCTCGGGTTCTGCGCGTCCATGGCGAGATCGGATGCGCCGCTCTCGGGTCCGACCGAAAGCGTCCGCTTCCACGTGCTTCCGCCGTCATCGGTGACGTAGACGCCACGCTCGGAGCTGTCGGCGAACACGTCGCCGAGCGCGCCGACGATCACGTGATTGTGGTTGCGCGGGTCGACGAGGATGCGCGAGATGTACTTTGTGCCTTTGAGGCCGACGTTGGTCCAGTGGTCGCCGCCGTCGGTCGTCTTGTACACGCCGTCACCGTAGCTGACGTCGTTGCGGGGGTTCGACTCGCCGGAGCCGACCCACACCGTTGCGTCGTTGGTCGGATCGATCGTGACGGCGCCAATCGCGCCGGCGCCTTGCTTTTCGAACACGGCGTCCCAGGTCTGTCCGGAGTTCTCCGACTTCCAGACTCCGCCGCCCGCCGCGCCGATGTAGTACAGCTTCGCGTTGGTCGCCGAGCCGGCCACCGAAGTCACGCGCCCACCCGTCAGCGCCGGGCCCATCTCTCGCCAGCTCATGTTGCCGAAGGCCGGGCCCGGCGATGGAGTCGGCGACGGCGATACCGACGGCGACGGCGATGGCACGGGAGCAGCGGCGCGGGCGTGACCCGCGTTGAGAAGCGTGAAAGCGAAGAGCGCCGCTAGCGGCGCAACGCGTCGTAACAACGGACGAACCTCCATAAAACCACGCAGTAGCCGCGCTCGCGAGACAATCCTGCGCGCGTCAATTCAAATAACTATCAAACCACTTCGAGTCAGCGCGTCGCGCCGTGGTGGCGTGACTCATACATCGGAACGTTTACATGAATCGCATACCATTGCGACCAGGCAATCATGCCGCACATTATCACGAAGAGCCCAACAATAATGACGAGCGCCCAGCGGCGACCCGAGGGACCAGGCCGGGGAGGCCCCTCCCCGGAAGGCGCGCGGGACACTCGGCTCGAACCCACCGGCCCCATAATGCGCAGGACCATCGCCAGCCTCCTGGCGACCGCGATCGTTCCATTGTGCTCGTTTCTGGTTACGTGCGCACCCGCGCAAGCCGCACATCGCGCGGTCCCTGCGACTCCTGTCGCAATCGACGTCTACGCGCGCGTCCTGCGGCACATCAACCCGCTGCTGCCGGCCTGGCAGAGCCGCAGCCTCGCGCGGCGCGTGCTCGTGAACGCCGTGCGCTGGCGCCTCGATGCGAACATGCTCGTGGCGATCGTCGCCGTCGAATCGTCGTGGCACACCCACGCGGTCTCGCCGGCGGGCGCGATCGGCCTCGGCCAGCTCATGCCGGGCACGGCCGCGCTGCTCAAGGTCAACCCGCGCGACCCGAACCAAAACCTCTACGGCGCCGCGCGCTATCTGCGCGGCCTGATGCAGCGCTTCGGATCGAAGCATCCGGACCTCGTCTTCGCCGCCTACAACGCGGGGCCGAAGGCCGTCAGCGAATACGGCGGCGTTCCGCCTTACGGCGAGACGGAAAACTACGTCGTGCGGGTCGTCGACGCGTGGGAGCGCCTAGGGCGCAACGTCCACCTCCCCGCGAGCGCCTACAATCAGTGGCCCGCGCACGGCCTCGACATCGACTACTGGCTCAACGGCACCGAAAACCCGTAACCTCGTCATCCTGAGCGGAGGCGCGAAGCGCCGCAGTTGTCATCCTGAGCGGAGGCGCGAAGCGCCGCAGTTGTCATCCTGAGCGGAGGCGCGAAGCGCTGACTTGTCATCCTGAGCGGAGGCGCGAAGCGCCGCAGTCGAAGGACGGGGCTAGCCGCGCAGTCCTGAGCGACGGCGCATTGCGCCGGAGCCGAAGGACGTGATAGGGGGCAGCTTCTATACAAAACAGTCCAGCGGGCGCCGTCCTTCGGCTCGCTGAGCTCGCTCAGGACTACTGAGCTAACCCGTCCTTCGACTACGCTCGGCTGCGCCTCGCTCCGCTCAGGATGACATAGCTAACCCGTCGTTCGACTCCGCCTGTCCTGAGCGAGCGGAGCGAGTCGAAGGGCTCAGGATGACATGGAGAGGATAGCGTTGACCGCGTCGCCGAGCGCGTGAGGGCCGGCAACTTTTAGCGGGATCGCTCCCGCGTTGCGCGCGGCCTCGACGTCGCTCTCCCGGTCGCCGACGACGACGCAGCACGCCGGATCGACGCGCAGCGCACGCGCCGCGTCGAGAATCAGCTTGGGCTTCGGCTTACGGCACTCGCAGGCGTCGTCGGGCGCGTGCGGACAGACGAAGAATCCCGCGAACGGCCCGAGCAACTCGTCGATCCTGCGATTGACCGCGTCTACCTGCTCGGCTGTGATCAGCCCGCGCCCGATCCCGCTTTGATTGCTGACCACCACGAGCGGCAACCCCGCCGCGCGCAGCCGGTCGAGCAAATCGCGCGCGTTCGGCGCGGGAACTATCTTAGCGGGATCGCCGTTGAACGGCACGTCGACGACGATCGTCTCGTCGCGATCGAACAACACCGCACATACCTTCACCCTTCGACAGGCTCAGGGTGACACGGGAACGTACACTTCGGCGCCCTGCTCCAAGAACTCGCGGGACTTTTCGGCCATGCCGCGCTCAGCGTACTCGCGCACCTCTTGCGTGATCTTCATCGAGCAGAAATGCGGCCCGCACATCGAACAGAAGTGCGCGACCTTCGCGCCCGGCGCGGGCAGCGTCTCGTCGTGGAACTCGCGCGCGGTGTCGGGATCGAGCGAGAGATCGAACTGATCCTGCCAGCGGAACTCGAAGCGCGCCTTCGACAGCACGTCGTCCCAATGCGCCGCGCCGGCGTGTCCCTTGGCAAGGTCGGCCGCGTGCGCGGCGATCTTGTACGCGATCACGCCGTCCTTGACGTCCTTCTTGTTCGGCAAACCGAGGTGCTCTTTGGGCGTCACGTAGCACAACATCGCCGTCCCGTACCAGCCGATCATCGCGGCGCCGATCGCGCTCGTGATGTGATCGTAGCCGGGTGCGACGTCGGTGACGAGCGGCCCCAGAGTGTAGAAGGGCGCCTCCTTGCAGATCTCGAGCTGCTTGCGCATGTTTTCTTCGATCAGGTGCATCGGGACGTGCCCAGGGCCCTCGATCATCACCTGGACGTCGTGCTTCCAGGCAACGTCGGTTAGCTCTCCCAGCGTCTCGAGCTCCGCGAACTGCGCCGCGTCGTTGGCATCGGCGGTGCAGCCTGGGCGCAGACCGTCACCGAGTGAGAACGCCACGTCGTACGCCTTCATGATCTCGCAGATCTCTTCGAAGTTGTCGTAGAGGAAGTTCTCGCGATGATGCGCGAGGCACCACTTGGCGAGGATCGATCCGCCGCGCGAGACGATGCCGGTGACGCGGCTGGCCGTGAGGGGCACGTAGCGCAGCAGCACGCCGGCGTGAATCGTGAAATAGTCTACGCCCTGTTCCGCCTGCTCGATCAGCGTGTCGCGGAAGAGCTCCCACGTGAGCTCCTCGGCCTTGCCGTCGACCTTCTCCAGCGCCTGATAGATCGGGACGGTGCCGATCGGCACCGGTGAGTTGCGCAGAATCCACTCGCGCGTTTCGTGGATGTTCTTCCCGGTCGAGAGGTCCATGACGGTGTCGCCGCCCCAGCGCGTCGCCCACGTCATCTTCTCGACCTCTTCGTCGATGGACGACGTGACGGCGGAGTTGCCGATGTTCGCGTTGATCTTGACCAGAAAGTTGCGGCCGATGATCATCGGCTCGCTCTCGGGATGGTTGACATTTGATGGGAGGATCGCGCGGCCGCGCGCGACCTCACTGCGCACAAAATCCGGCTCGACGTTCTCACGCAGCGCGACGAACTCCATCTCCGGCGTGATCTCGCCGCGCCGCGCGTAGTGCATCTGCGTGACGTTCGCACCCGGCTTCGCCCTGCGCGGCGGGCGCGGCGACGGGAAGCGCAGCTCGTCGAGCTCCGGCATCGCGTCGCGCCCGCGCCGGTAGATAGACGACGGACGCTCGAGCCGCAGCGTGTCGCCGCGCGCCTCGATCCACGCGTCGCGCAGCGGCGGCAGTCCGCGACGAAAATCGGTTGAAGTTTCGGGATCGGTGTACGGGCCGCTCGTGTCGTAGACGGTGTGGATCGTGCCGTCCGTCAACGCGATCGCGCGGCGCGGCACGCGAACCGACGGGTCCGAGCCGCTGGAATAAACTTTCATCTGCACCTCCCTACGCCGGCATTATCCGGATCAGGTTCATTGCGGTCGGCGAAGCATCGCCCGCCCTCTCAGCCGTAGCTCCCGCTTCGGATCAGTATACGCGTGTTGCGCTTCGACTCCGCTCACCGTGACACGGCGGTTTGGAACGGCTTTGCTGCCTTGCCCTACAAAATGCCCACAGGCGGGGTTTTGGGTCGCCTTGCAGGCTAGGGGTTTCTCTTTGCGTTTTTTAGGATAGTTTTAACCCAGGGGGGCCTAGACAGCCAGGGCAAGCGGCTGGTAATTTCAGGCTGCTAACCGTTCACAATAAGCGATGGCTTCAGAATCGCGGGCGTCATGAGAATCGGGGGGTCATTCAATGAAGAAACCGCTTGGTCCCGAGGAAAATCGGCTCGAACTAGAAGGCGACTGGGACCTCTCCCGTAGGGAAGAGTTGGATTTCCTGTTTAGCGCGCTCCGCTCGGACGAACCGGCGGTGATAGACATGAGCCGGGCAACCTACATAGACTCAACCGTCCTACACCAGCTCGCCTCGGTACGTCAGCGTTTCAACGGGCACCAGATCACAGTGGTGGCCAATGGCCCGGTAAGCCGGTTGCTTCGCATGGTAGCCTTCGACAAGATGTTCCGGGTCGTGGACAAGGTCTAGCAACCAAAACCGGCTCGTTTTTGCTTTCCCGGGGTCACCCATAAACAGCCGGGCGGTCAGAAACGGCAGCATAACGTCGACTCCAGTTTCGCCGTGCCCCGCTTACGTTTAAGTGGGCAAAACCGTTTGGAACCAACCAGGCTGGCGATTGGATTGGTCCATTTGGATGAGATATGCGTCGCCGACTCAAAACAGGTGGGTCCTGATGACGACGACGTTCACCGCCGATCCCGACCCTCAAGAAACTCGCGAATGGCTCGAGGCCATGCGCGGCGTCATCGAGGCCGAAGGCCCGGAGCGTGCGCGCGATCTGATCGCGCGGCTCGTCGACGAAGCGCAGCGCAACGGCGCGCACGTTTCGCTTGGCTGGCAGACGCCGTACGTCAACACGATACCGGCCGATCAGCAGCCGGCGATGCCGGGCGATCGCGAGGTCGAGGCGCGGTTGCGCCATTACGTCCGCTGGAACGCGCTCGCGACGGTTGTGCGCGCAAACAAGGTCAGCTCGGAGCTCGGCGGCCACGTCGCCAGCTTCGCGTCGGCGGCGACGCTGTACGACGTCGGCTTCAACCATTTCTTCCGCGCGCGCAGCGAATCGTTCGGCGGCGACCTCGTCTTCTTTCAGGGACACTCCTCGCCGGGCGTGTACGCGCGCGCGTTTCTCGAGGGGCGCATCACTGAGGACCAGCTCGAGCACTTCCGCCAGGAGGTCGGCGGGCGCGGCCTCTCGTCGTATCCACATCCGTGGCTGATGCCGGAGTTCTGGCAGTTCCCAACCGTGTCGATGGGCCTCGGCCCGATCATGTCGATTTATCAGGCGCGCTTCATGCGCTATCTGCACGACCGCGGCCTGCGCGACGCAACCGGGCGTAAGGTGTGGGCTTTCGTGGGCGACGGCGAGATGGACGAGCCCGAATCGCTCGGCGCGGTCTCGCTCGCGGGCCGCGAGAAGCTCGACGACTTAATCTGGGTGGTCAACGCGAACCTGCAGCGGCTCGACGGTCCGGTGCGCGGCAACGGTAAGATCATTCAGGAGCTCGAGGGCGTCTTCAAGGGCGCAGGCTGGAACGTCATCAAGGTCATCTGGGGAAGCCGCTGGGATCCGCTGCTCGCAAGCGATGCGGGCCCGCGCCTCGTGCAGTTGATGAACGAGTGCGTGGACGGCGACTATCAAACGTTCAAGTCGCGCAACGGCAAGTACGTCCGCGACGAGTTCTTCGGACGCTATCCCGAAACGCAGGCGCTGGTCGCGGACTGGACCGACGAGGCGATTTGGAACCTGCAGCGCGGCGGCCACGACTCAGTCAAGGTCTACGCCGCGTATAAGGCCGCTTTTGAGCATCGCGGCGCACCGACGGTCGTGCTCGCGAAGACGATCAAGGGCTACGGCATGGGCGAGGCCGGCGAAGCACAGAACATCGCACACCAGGCGAAAAAGATGGAGATCGCGGCGATGCGCACGTTTCGCGATCGCTTCGACCTGCCGATCAGCGACGAGCAGCTCGCCGGCGAGAAGATCCCGTTCTATAAGCCGGCGGAAGATTCGCAAGAGATGCAGTACCTGCGCGAGCGGATGGCCGAGCTCGGCCGCGTTCCGCAACGTCGCCGCAAGTCGGCCGCGTTGACCGTTCCAGAGCTCGCGGCGTTCGACGCGCAGCTGCAAGGAACGGGCGACCGGCATATCTCGACGACGATGGCGTTCGTGCGAATCCTCAACACCATCGCGCGCGACCGCGATATCGGTCCGCGCGTCGTTCCGATCGTCGCCGACGAGTCGCGTACGTTCGGCATGGAGGGCATGTTCCGCCAACTCGGGATCTACTCGTCGGTCGGACAGCTCTATCATCCGCAAGACGCCGAACAGCTCATGTGGTACCGCGAGGACAAGCTCGGCCAGATTCTGCAAGAAGGCATCAACGAGGCGGGTGCGCTCTCGTCGTGGATCGCCGCGGGCACGTCGTACTCCAACCACGACCTGCCGATGATCCCGTTCTACATCTTCTATTCGATGTTCGGCTTTCAACGCGTCGGCGACCTCACGTGGGCGGCCGGCGACAGCCGCACGCGCGGCTTTCTGCTCGGCGCGACGTCGGGGCGCACGACGCTCAATGGCGAGGGCCTGCAGCACGAGGACGGCAGCAGCCAAGTCGCGGCGTCGTTCGTGCCCAACTGCGTCAGCTACGACCCGACATTCGCGTATGAGCTCGCGGTCATCATCGAGGACGGGCTGCGCCGGATGCTGACCGACCAGGAAGACGTCTATTACTACATCACGCTGATGAACGAGAACTATCAGCATCCGGCGATGCCGCCCGACGTACGCGACGGCATCCTGCGCGGCATGTACCTGCTGCGTGACTCGGGCCCCGTGAAGGGGAAGGCACCGCGAGTGCAGCTCTTCGGCTCGGGCGCCATCTTGCGCGAGGTCATCGCCGCGGCCGATCTCCTCGCGGACGAGTGGAACGTGACGAGCGACGTGTGGAGCGTGACGAGTTTCAACCAGCTGCAGCGCGACGGCGTCGCGGCGCGGCGCTTGAACCTGCTGCACCCGCAGGATAAACCGGCTCTCTCCCACGTCGAGCAGTGCCTTCAAGATCGCGTCGGGCCCGGCATCGCCGCCACCGATTACATCCGGGCGTTCGCCGAACAGATCCATCCGTACGTGGGGCGCCCATATGTCGCGCTCGGCACCGACGGCTACGGCCGCAGCGACTTTCGGCGCAAGCTGCGCGAGTTCTTCGAGGTCGACCGCCACTTCGTAACGGTCACGGCGCTGCGTGCGCTCGCCGAAGAGGGCAAGGTTCCACCCGCGACGGTCGCCAAGGCGCTGGAGAAGTACCACATCGACCCCAACAAGCCGAACCCCATCACCGTGTGAGGACATGAGCCAAACGATCGAGGTGCGCGTTCCCGACATCGGCGACTTCAAGGACGTGCCGGTGATCGAGGTGTTGGTCAAGAGCGGCGATCGCGTCAAGAAGAACGACTCGCTGATCACGCTCGAGAGCGAGAAGGCCTCGATGGAGGTACCGGCCGAGGCCGAGGGCGTCGTACAAGATATCAAGGTGAAGGTCGGCGACAAGGTCTCCGAGGGCGTGGCGATCCTGACGCTCAGTTCGGAGGACGCCGCCGTGGCGCCGCAGCCTGCCCCTGCGCAGCAACAGCCCACGCCGGCTTCGCAACTCGCGCCTGCTCCGCAACTCGCGCCTGCTCCGCAGGCGACGCCCGCACCCGACGGCCCGGTGCACGCGGGACCCGCGATTCGGCGCTTCGCACGCGAGCTCGGCGTCGATCTCGCGAACATCAGCGGCAGCGGCCCGAACGGACGCATCACGCGTGAGGACGTGCAGGGCTTCGTGAAGGGCGCACTGGAGCGCGGCGGCGCTGCCGCCGCACCGGCATTCGGCGGATTGCCGGCGTGGCCGAAGGTAGACTTCGCGCAGTACGGCCCGGTCGAGCGCCGCCCACTCTCGCGCATCAAGAAGTTCTCGGGACCGAACCTGCATCGCAACTGGCTGCAAATCCCGCACATCACCAACTACGACGAGGCCGACGTCACGTCGCTCGAGGCGTTCCGTAACGAGGTCAACGCCGAGCGCACGAGTGAGCCGCGGCCGAAGCTCACGATGCTGGCGTTTCTCGTCAAGGCCTCGGTCGCGGCGCTGCAGCGCTACCCCGAATTCAACGCGTCGCTGGACGGCGCTGAGCTCGTGCTCAAGCGCTACTACAACATCGGCTTCGCGGCCGACACGCCGGACGGCCTCGTCGTGCCGGTGGTCAAGAACGCGGACGGCAAGGGGCTGTTCGAGATCGCGGCCGAGAGCGCGGCGCTCGCGGCGAAGGCACGCGAGGGCAAGCTGCCGCTCTCCGAGATGCAGGGCGGCACGTTCACGATCTCGTCGATCGGCGGGATCGGCGGCACGGCGTTCACGCAGATCGTCAACGCGCCCGAGGTCGCAATTCTCGGCGCCACGCGCACGACGATGAAGCCAATCTGGGACGGCGAGACGTTCGTTCCGCGGCTGATGCTGCCGGTCAGCGTGAGCTACGATCACCGCGTCGTCGACGGCGCGGGAGCCGCGCGCTTCCTGGCCTACGTCGCCGCGTTGCTCGCCGACTTCCGCCGCGTCATGCTGTAAGAGGCTACTTGATCGCGATCCCCCAGGCGCAACCGGCCTGCTGAACGTCGGCATTCGTATACAGCACCGATGGTTTGAGTTTTGCGCCGAACTTCTTCCGGCTCAGAGGCCACACGTCGATACCGGCGGAGCTGGCGTTCCCACAGTTAGCGGCATAGAGATCGCCCGTGCTCGTAAACGCAAAGGCCGCTTCGTACGACGACGCCGGAATGCCGGTCGGATCTACGATGCTCGGCTTGTCGCCGCTCTTCAGATGGTTGCTGTTGTAGCGAACGACCGCAGGCGTCGATCCGTTTGCGGACGCGTAAAGATTGCCGTGCCTGTCAAAGACGAGACCGCCGGGGTTAGGGGCGCCCCGCAAGAAATACGGGTTGCCGGTATAAGGCGGCTTGAGAACGCCGATCGAATTCGAGCCGGTGCTCTTGGAATTCGAAGCATACAGCTTGCCGGACTTGTCGAAGGCCAAGCTGTAGATGGAGTATCCGCTAGGCACGCCGACCGTCAGGGCAGGATTGAGCGTCCCGCTCTTCTTGAAGGGACCTTTATATTCCAAGACGCTTGAGTTCCCCGGCGAGCTCACCCAAAGGTTTCCCGACGGATCGAACGCCAACGCGTCTGCTGCGTTTGAACCAGAGAGGACAAACGTGTACAGCTGAACCGACGTCGCTTTGAGCGGAAGCTTGAATACCGCAACCTCGGACGGCGTGCCGCCGGACTTGCTGAAGCTGAGAACCCACAGCCGCCCCGAGGAATCGACGCGCAGACCGGAAGTATAGTGGAGTCCATTTCCCTTGCTGCAGTAATAGCTGGTGTCTTTGGAGGTGGCCTTCATCGGCACGCGAGCAAACTGGACCTGCGGATAGCTGCAGCTCGCAAAGAGCGTCCAATAGACGAAGTGGGGGCTGTTGGCGAACTCCAGCGCCGGCTGCCCGAGCGCGGCGCTTGCGCCGGCACCGGCGGGCAGGGTGGGCGCGAGCGCGGCGCTCGAGCACGCCGCAAGCAGCGCTGCCGAAAAGCAAAGCGAGACGGTCCTCAAGGTCATCGGTGATCCTCCTGCCGGTCATCGTAGCCACGGGCGCCTGCCGCCCCTATGTCGGAAACCCGCACTCGCGAAACAGCGACCTGCCGAGCATAGTAGCTAGGGGCATGATCGCCGCGCGCCGCGGTCCCGAGCTCTCGCTGTTCCGCCTCTATCTGCTCCGGGCCCTCTACCTCCTCATCGGCTTGGCGCAGGGCGTTCAGACGTGGCCGGCCATCCTGCACCACACGCGACCCTGGGACTTCTGGCACGGCGTCGGAATGAGTTTCCTCGGAGCACTCACGGCGCTGGCGCTCGTGGGAGTCCGCTATCCGGTCCGGATGCTGCCGCTGCTGATCTTCGAGTTCGCGTGGAAGCTCCTATGGGTGCTGGCGATCTGGCTGCCGCAGTGGCTGGGGCACCGCGTCGACCCCGATGTGGCCGACAACGCGTTCTCGATCTTCTTCGGCGTGGTCGTCGTGCCGCTCGTCCTTCCCTGGGGCTACATCTGGAAGAACTACGTGACGGCGCCGGCCGACCGCTGGAAGTAAGCTACCAGCGGCGCGCGCTCAGCGAGACGTCCGAATCCGCGCCGCGCGGGATCAAAAAGTAGATCACGACGAACAGATACAGCGCGAAGCTCAAGACCGGCAGCACGAGCGCGACCAGCGTCGCGCCGACATATACCATCCAGCCCGTTCGATAGCCGCGAACCGTGTGCGCGATCGTCGCGTCGTCGACCTCCGGCGCGAACGCCTTGGTGCGGACGAGATGCTGCAGCATGACGTTGTAGAACGTGGCGCAGGCCGAAAGTACGACGCCGTAGAGAAACGTCGACGCCGAATACGTCGGATACGAGCCGAGCGTCGTCGTGGCGAACGGGATCAACACGGTCGCCGCCAGCAACAGGAGGTTCCAGAACACCGTCTTGCGGTCGACGGTGTGCACGAGACGGAAGAGTGCGTGGTGATTCTGCCACATCAGGCCGATCACGGAGAAGCTCAGAGCATACGCGATCAGGTCCGGCCAAAGACCCAGCAGCGCCGAGGCGAGCTCGCGATTGGACGGCCCGTGCAGTTTGGGCAGGACGAAGCCCAGCGCGAGGAGCGTAATCGCAAAGGCGAAGACGCCGTCCGAAAACGCCTCGAATCGCGCCTTGTTCATGGCGTCGAATTCGATATATGACAGCGGATGTCATGTATAACGCGTACCCTAGTCGCATGAACATCACCGGAATCGATCTCACGGCGTACCTCGTACGCGATCCCAACAAGGCCATCGCTTTCTATCGCGACGTGATGGGAATGACGCCCACCGCCGTCGACGATGGAGGACGCGGGGCCGAGTTCACGCTCCCGGACGGCTCGACGTTCGGCGTGTGGAAGCCCGACGACGATGCGACCGGCGGCGCGATCATGTTCGCGGTCGAAGACGCGCGTGCGGCCGTCGAGCACTATCGCAAGCGCGGGCTGCAGCTCAGCGACGTGATGGAGTCGCCCGTGTGCCTGATGGCGTTCGGCGCAGATCCCGAGGGCAACTCGATCATCATCCACCAGCGCAAGGCCAAAGACTAGCGCCTACTGCTGCTGCTGCCCTAGCGGGCGAGTCGTAAACGGCGCCCGCCATTCGCGATCGCCGACTCGCAAGACCCACACGAAGGAGCGATCGGGGCCGAGCGGCATCGGCGAGATCATCATCGCGAACGGCGCGTTGATGGACGAACCGGGCTTGGTGCCGGGCGGGCGCCCGACCTCGATCTCCTGCTCCATGCGGATCGCGGTCGCGCTCTCCGGTCCGGTTTGCAGCACGACTGGCTTGCCGTCGGCGTCGAACAGGTCGAGCGTCCACGTGATCTTGCGATTGGTCTCGCCCCACGGCACGTGCAGGATGAACGCAACCGCGGAGGGCGCCGTCACGGGGCTCGCCGTGTTCGTCCAACCGATCCCGAGCGCGTGCAGCTTGCCATCCGGCGTGACCTGCGCCGCGTCGCACAGTAAGAGCGTCGCGTCAATCATGGGCATATCGATCGAGCGTTCTTCGCGCCCGCGCGACGAGCGCCTCGCGCAGCTCCTCAGGCTCGACGAGCGTCGCCACCTCCGACCAGGCGACCAGTTGAAACAGCGCAATCTCCGCGCCCGGAAAGGTTACGCGGAGGAGCGCGCCGGTCTTGTCTTGCGACACGACTTCCGCCGGCCAGTACAGGGACAGTCGTTCGAGCGCGTCGCTCGGCGCCCGCAGCAGCACGACGCAGTCTGCGCTGCGCGAGGCCTCGTTGAAGCGCGCCGACGACTCGCGCCAGTAGCGTTCGAGGTCAAAGCTCTCCGGGCGCTCGAAGCGCTGCGTCAGTTCTTGCACGCCGCGAATGCGATCGACTCGGAAGCTGCGCAGCTCCTCGCCGCAGCGAGCGACGAGGTACCAGACCCCTGCCTTCGAGACGAGCCCGAGCGGATCGACGGTGCGCGTCGACGACGATCGCTTGCGGTCCTCGTAGCGCACGCGCACGCGGCGATCGTCCCACACCGCGCGCCGCAGCGCCGTGAGGATCGCTCGCGGCGGCTCGGGCTGATTCCAGCGCCGCTGATCGAGGTGGATCCGCGAGCGGGATTTCTCCGCCGCGCGCCGCTGAACGTCCGCCAGGCCGCCGTGCAGTTTTTCGAGCGCGCGATCCAGTCCGCGCTCCAGCCCCAAGTCCGCAAGCGGACTCGCGCCCGAGACGAACAGCGAGCGGATTTCGTCTTCCGTGAACTGTGTCAGCGCGCGGCGATAACCGTCGGCGAGCACGATGCCGCCGGCAGACCCGCGCTCGGCGTACACCGGCACGCCCGCCGCTCCGAGCGCCTCGACGTCGCGGTAGATCGTCCGCTCGGAGACCTCGAGCCGTTCCGCCAGAATCCGCGCCGAACACTGCCGTCGCGACTGCAGCAGCAACAGGAGCGAGATGAGCCGATCGGCCTTCACGACTCCATCAAACTCACCAAATATGACAGCTAATGTCAAGTATGCGGGTTACGATGACCGCATGACGACCGGCGCCACCGGAATCGACGCGCATCACTATCTCGCGAAGGACCTCGACCGGGCGAGAGCGTTCTATCGTGACCTGATCGGCTTGCGTGCCAGCCCCGATGCGACGTGGGAACACGGAACCGAGTTCGAGCTCGGCGACGGCAGCATCTTCGGCATCTTCAAGATGCCCGACGACAGCTGGTATCCGTGCGGCGGTGTGATCTTCGCGGTCACCGATATCGATGCCGCGGCCCAACGCCTACGCGATGCCGGCGTTCACTTCTTCACCAACGGCATTCTCGAGACACCGGTCTGCCGCATCGCCTGGTGTCAGGACCCCGAAGGCAACAACTTCGCGATCCACCAGAAAAAGTAAAGTTACCTCCGCGACTGTGAGGACTACTTTGGCGAGGCCAGCTGGCGCAGGACGTATTGCAGGATGCCGCCGTGGCGGTAGTATTCCGCTTCGTTCGGCGTGTCGATGCGCACGCGGACTTCGAACTTAATCGAGCGCTTGGTGGACGGATCGGTGGCCTTCACGTGCGCGCGCATGTGCGGCGTGACGCCCCCCGCGATGCCGGTGACGTCGTAGATCTCCTCGCCGGTAAGTCCGAACGTCGAGCGGTCCGCGCCGTCGAGATATTCGAGCGGCAGCACGCCCATCCCGATGAGGTTGCTGCGATGGATGCGCTCGAACGACTCGGCGATCACCGCCTTGACGCCGAGCAGGTACGGCCCCTTCGCGGCCCAGTCGCGCGACGAGCCGGCCCCGTATTCCTTGCCCGCGAGCACGACGAGCGGCGTGCCGTCCGCGCGATACCTCATCGCGGCGTCGAAGATCGCTAGCTGTTCGTTGGTGGGCAGATAGCGCGTCACGCCGCCCTCGACGCCGGGCACCAGCGCGTTGCGCAACCGCACGTTGGCGAACGTCCCGCGCACCATCACCTCGTGATTGCCGCGGCGCGCACCATACGAGTTGAAGTCGCCCGGTTCGATGCCGTGCTCGATCAGATACCGCCCAGCGGGGCTGTTCTTCGCGATGCTGCCGGCCGGCGAGATGTGATCGGTCGTGACCGAATCGCCGAGGACCGCGATGGCGCGCGCGCCGCAGACGTCTTGCGGGGGCGACGGCTGCGCCGGCATCCCGTCGAAGTATGGCGGCTCCTTGACGTACTCGGACTTCGGATCCCACGCGTAACGTTCGCTCGCCGCGACGCTGAGCTCGCTCCAGTTCTCGTCGCCCTTGAAGACGTCGGCGTACTCCCGGGCGAACATCTCGTCGCTGATGCACGCTGCCATCGTCGCGGCGATGCGGTCGTTGCTGGGCCAGATGTCCTTCAGCCAGACCGGCACTCCGTCGCTGCCGACACCGAGCGGCTCGGTGGTCAAGTCGACGTCCATGCGGCCCGCGAGCGCGTACGCGACGACGAGGGGCGGCGACGCGAGGTAGTTGGCGCGGACCTGCGGATGGATGCGCCCCTCGAAGTTGCGGTTACCCGAGAGCACGGCGGCGACGATCAGGTCGCGGTCGGCGACGGCTTCTGCGACGTCGCTCGGAAGGGGCCCCGAGTTTCCGATGCACGTCGTGCAGCCGTAGCCGACGAGGTTGAAGCCAAGCTGGTCCAGATACTCCTGCAGCCCGGCCTTGGTCAAGTAGTCGGTGACGACTTTCGAGCCCGGCGCAAGCGACGTCTTCACCCATGGCTGCGTCCGCAGCCCGCGCTCGACTGCGTTGCGCGCGAGCAGTCCCGCGCCGATGAGCACCGATGGGTTCGACGTGTTCGTGCAGCTCGTGATCGCCGCGATCACCACCGCGCCGTCGTCGACGTCTTCGGCGGTGCGCGAGATCGTCATCGTGGCGCCGCCGCCCTCGTTCTCAAAGCGCGCGACCGCGCCATTCGAGCGCTCGCGCGCCGCGGACCACTCGTCGAGCGCGAGCTGGAACGTGCGCTTGACGTCCTGCAGCGGCACGCGATCCTGCGGACGGCGCGGTCCGGCGAGGCTCGGCTCGACGTTCGCGAGATCGAGCGACAGCGTGTCGCCGAAGTCCGGATCCGCGGAATCGTCCGTCCGAAAGAGACCCTGCGTCTTGGCGTACGCCTCGACGAGCGCGACGTGGTCGCGCGACCGGCCGGTAAGCCGCAGATATTCGAGCGTCCGGTCGTCGATCGGGAAGATCGCGACGGTCGAGCCGAACTCCGGCGACATGTTGCTGATCGTCGTTCGATCCACGACCGGCAGCGCCGAGAGACCGGCGCCGTAAAACTCGACGAACTTGCCGACGACGCCCTTTTTCCGCAGCATCTCCGCGACCGTCAGCACGAGATCGGTCGCGGTCACGCCCTCGCGCAGCGCGCCGTCCAAGCGAAATCCGACGACCTCCGGGATCAGCATCGTCACCGGCTGGCCGAGCATCGCGGCCTCCGCCTCGATGCCGCCGACGCCCCACGCCAACACGCCCAGCCCGTTGACCATCGTCGTGTGCGAATCGGTGCCGACCGCCGTGTCGGGAAACGCCAACCCGTCGATCTCGAATATTACGCGAGCGAGATACTCGATGTTGACCTGGTGCACGATCCCGGTTCCGGGCGGCACGACGCGCAGGTTGTCGAGCGCCGCCTGCCCCCACTTCAAAAATGCGTAGCGTTCGCGGTTGCGCTCGAACTCCAGATCGGTGTTCTTCGCCAGCGCGTCGCGTGACCCGAAATAGTCGGCCTGCACCGAGTGGTCGATCACGAGCTCGACGGGTTGCAGCGGATTGATCGCCTTCGCGTCGCCGCCCATCGCGGCCATCGCGTCGCGCATCGCCGCGAGGTCGACGATGCACGGCACGCCGGTGAAATCTTGCAGCAGCACGCGCGCGGGCGTGAACGAGATCTCGCGTTCCGCTGTGCCGTGCTTCGTCCAGCGCGCCAGCGCCTCGACGTCCTCGGCGCGCACAGCCTGCCCGTCTTCGAAGCGCAGCAAGTTCTCGAGCAGAATCTTCAGCGAGAACGGCAGCCGCGTGAGGCTGGGAAATCCTCTTCGCTCGAGCGCCTCGAGGCGAAAATACGAGTAAGAGCGCTCTCCGGCGTGCAGCGTTTCGAGCGCGCCGAAGCTATTCGGATGGCGATTCATCGGATAATCGTACTTTCGGATCGCCCTGTTCGTAGCCTTCGATCTTCAGCGCCGCCGTGCCCGAACAAAGACGCCAAAGCGGTTCGGCAACCAAGGCGAGACGCCACGGCTGCAGCGCGAGCACGTGCTCGAACGCGGCGCGATCGCGCGGGATCTCGCGCGCGAGGCGCTCCAGCGCCGCGCGGGGCACGAGCAGGCTCGCGGGCAGCTCCGCGGCGCGCGCGATCTCGCCGACCGCCGCGCCTAAGAACCCGACGAGTGCGTCACGCGCCGGAGCTGCGGGCCGCGCCGGCCGCTGCGGCAGGTCGGCGTCATCGAGCGCCAGGCCGCGCGCGACCGCGTCGAGGATCGCGGCGCCGAGCTGGCGCTTCATCGCGCCGTCGAGACGCCGCAACTGCGAGAGATCCTCGAGCTTCGTGGGCTTCAACACCGCGAGCCCCGCAACGACGTCGTCGGGCAACACGTAGCGCACGGGCAGGTCGCGCGCCCGCGCCATCGCGTCGCGCAATTTCACCAACTCGTTGAGAACTCCGAGCTCGCGCCGGCTCATGCGCATCGCGCCGGGAATGCGCAGATACGCGCGCCGCTCGTCGATGCGGTAGCGCTCGATGTCGCCGAGCTCGGCGCATTCCTCGTAGACCCACTCGTAGCGGCCCTTCTGCTCGAGCCGTGCGCGCAGCGCGTCGTAGGCCGGTAACAAGTAGGCGACGTCGCCGACGAGATACTCGATCTGCCGCACCGACAGCGGCCGCGCCGACCAATCGCTCACCGTCTGCGACTTCGCGAGCTTCACGCCGCAGACGCTGCGCACGAGATCGGCCAGAGAGACCTGCATGCCGTAGCCGAGGAACGCCGCGGCGACCTGCGTGTCGAAGACGCGCGGCGGCACGAGCTCGAAACGATCTGCGAAGATCTTCAGGTCGGCGGAGAGTGCGTGACCGACGACCGTCGTGTGCGTCAGCGCGAGCGCGAGGTTGTGCAGGTCCGGCAGCGCCAGCGCGTCGACGATCGCCGCACCGTCGTCGAACGCAATTTGCACGACCATCAGCCGCGGCGAGTACGTTCGCTCCGCGTGGAACTCCGTGTCGAGCGCGACGCGTCCTGCGTCGGCGACGCGCGCACACAGAGCCTCGAGCGCCGTACGATCCGCGACGATCAGGGGTTCGGTCACGAGGGCGTGGGCGAGGGCGGCTCGCGCCGCCGGAAGTGGAAGTGCGGACAGCGATGCGTCTCGCAGTAGTGCCGCGCATAGTGCCGTGCTCGCGCCTCGTAGCCGTGCACCGCTACGGTCAGCCGGTCGCCGAAGATCGTGAGCAGCGAGCAGATCGGGATGGCGATGGCGCACATCGTCCAGACGTGAACCCACACGGGCACCCGAAACGTCGCCGCGGTCGCGGTGGCTACCGTGCCGCCGAAGCCCGGGATGACGCGCACGGCGAGCAAGAAGGCCGGCGAGCCGACCGGGAACCGCTTGACCCAGGCCGGCAGCCGGTGCAGGTATTCGTGCAGGTTGAAGACGCGCGAGGCGTGGAGGTTGATCCAGTAGCCCAGCAGGGCGGCCAGCACCAGCCCGACCGCGTCGATGATCGTGCCGTTGATCGGGCCGAAGATCGCGCCGTTCATAATCGCGAGGGCGTCGGTCACCGAAAACGGCGCCGACGCAACCAGGGCGAACACGGCCACCGCGAGCGGATAGGCGAACGGGCCGATCGATCGGATTTCATGTTCCACGCGCGGCTGGTGACGAATCACCCAAAACGCGAGCAGGAAGGACAGGGCCAGCATCGCGAGAGCCGCGCCCTTGCGCAGGGAAGGATTCAACCGATGGTCGTGCGCGGGTTAATCACGTTGCTATGCGGTGTTGGGCTCTATGCGTCACTTTTCATGCTGGCCAAGAGTCGTAGGGCCGCGCGCGGTGAGGTCGCGGGACCGAGCGTCGTCACGACGCCCCGGGCCCACCTCTACGGCGTTCAGAACGCGCTCCTCGGGGCGATTTACTACCCGGCGCTGGCGGCCGCCATCTGGCTGGCGCGTCCAGGCGCCGCGATGCTGGCCGTCCTGGCGGCGGTCCTCTTCGCCGCCCTCACGTCGGCGTTTCTGGCCTATTCGCTGCTCTTCGTCACGCGTCGCGAGTGCTCGTATTGCTGGACCGCCCACGTCGTGAACTGGGCGCTCCTGATACTTTCCGGCTGGTTATTCGCGCGGCCATCTTGAGTCCGGGTATCTGATTTTGGTAGAATCGGCCTCTCTGGTGGACGGCACGAACGGGCGCCGAAACCGCCGGAAGAGAGGGCCGGCCGCGTAGCGTTAGTTCTACGAACCGGCGAACGGCAGTTCAATAGGGGGTTGCGCGAGTGCGCAACCCCTCTGCTTTTACTCTACGTCGGCGATCATTTGGCGGTAGCTCGGCTCCTCGGTGGGGCGGGAGGCGAACCAGGCCTCGAGCATCTCTTCGGCCAGCGCGGGACTCGTCGCGCGCAAGCTGAGGCAGAGGACGTTCGCATCGTTCCACTCGCGCGCGCCCGCGGCGGTTGCGGCGTCGCCGCACAGCGCGGCGCGGACGCCGGCGACCTTGTTCGCGGCGATGCTGACGCCGGTCCCCGTCCAGCAGCAGAGCACGCCGTATTGCGCGTCGCCGCGCGCCACGGCATGCCCGACCTCGTGCCCGACGGTCGGCCACGCCTCGGTTCCGCCTGGCGCGAGCGCGCCATACCGCCGTACGTCGTGACCGTGCCCGCGCAGCCACCGGTCGATCGCCTCGGGAAGCTCGTCCGCCATGTCGCTGCCCAGTGCAATCCGCATCGAGAGGTTTTCTCCGCGCCTCCGCAGACTCCCAACGCGTGAGCCGGGTGCGTCTCGCCGCGACGGTCATCCTCGCGCGGCCAAGCTTCGAGGTCTATCTGGCGCGACGCAGCACCACCAGCGCCTTCGCGCCCAACGCGTTCGTCTTTCCAGGCGGAACGATCGAGCCCGCAGACGCGTCGCCGGCCGCGCAGCAGAGGACGCTCGGGCTCGAACCGGAGCGCGTCGCGCGCGAGTTCCGCGCCGAAATCGCATCCGATCTGCATTCTTCGGAGCCGCCGGTCGCACCCGACGCGGCGCGCGCGCTGCTCGTAGCGGCGCTGCGCGAGCTCTTCGAGGAGGCGGGCGTCTTGCTCGCCCGCACAGCCGCAATGCAGCCGATCGCCGTCGACGCGACCGAATGGGAGCGCATCGGCGCCGAGCGCGTGCGTGTGCGCGGCGGCGAGCTCGCGTTTGCCGACTTGCTCGGCGCACACGATTGGTACGCCGACGCGCGCGAGCTGACGCTCTTTTCGCATTGGATCACGCCGCGAAGCGAGCCGCGTCGTTACAACACTCACTTCTTCTTCGCCGCCGCTCCGCCGGAGCAGGCCGCGCTGGCCGACGCATTCGAGATGCACGACGGCATCTGGATCGCTCCCCGCGACGCGCTCGCGCGCCATCGGCGCGGCGAGATGCATTTGGTCTATCCGACGATAAAACATCTCGAACGACTGAGCGCGTTCGACTCGCTCGAGGCGGCGCTGCGTTTCGCTCGCAGCAAGCCGATCGTCACGATCATGCCGAACGAGGCGGCAGACGATTTCGCGATTCCGCCGCGGCTCGAGGGCGCGTGGTAACGCTCGTTCGAGCGCCCAACCCGTCGGCGATGACGCTGACGGGCACGAACTCCTATGTAGTGGACTGCGGCGACGGCGACGCGCTCGTGATCGACCCGGGCCCGGCGATCCACGCGCACGTCGAGGCGCTCCTTGCGACGGCCGCGTCGCAGGGGCTAACGATTCGCGCGATCGCGCTTTCGCACGGCCATCCCGACCACGTCGGCGCCGCGCCCGAGCTCGCCGCCGCGACCGGGGCGCCGGTCTACGCGCATCCGGCGACCCGCGTGCCGCACACGCGCGACATCCCGCTGGAAGGCGAGCTGCGCGTGGGAACGATCGCGCTGCGCGCGATCGACGCGCCGGGCCACACGTTCGATCACGTCGTCCTCTACCTGCGCGAAGAGCGCAGCCTCTTCACCGGCGACACGATCCTCGGCCAAGGCACGTCGGTGATCGCGCCGCCGGGGGGCGCGATGCGCCCGTATCAGCGCACGCTCAATCGTCTGGCCGACGAGTTCGGCGACGCGCGCACGATCTACGGTGGCCACGGCCCGATCGTGCATGACGCGCAGGCCAAGATCGAGGAATACGCCGAGCACCGGCGCATGCGCGAGGCGCAGATCGTCGACGCGCTGCGCGCCGGACCCGCGACGATTCCGGACATCGTCCGGCGCGTCTACGGGCCCGAGCGCAGCGTGCTCTGGCCCGCGATGGCGCGGCAGATTCTCGCGCACCTAATCGCGCTCGAAGAGGAGGGCAGCGTGCGTGCCGCGCCCGTCGAACGCGCGATGACGCCCGACGAGGCGGCGATGCTCAACCCGCGCATCGAGGACCTGGTCGGACCGGAAGAAGCGGCGGTCATCGTCGCCGAACTGGGCACCGAGATGCGACTACAGACGCTGCTCGCGTACCGCCTCACGGGGGACTAAACGATGCGTCGCCTGATCCTCGCCGTCTCGATCGTCTCGCTAGCGTCCTGCACGCAGTCCGCGGGGCCGGGCCTGCCGCCGTCCGGCACGCCCGCGTTCCAAGGCTGCTACCGCATCAAGCAAGCTCCGACGACGGTTAAGGCGACGATCACGTTTTACGGCTGGCCCGACAACTCGCCGCCCGGCAACGGCATCGCGCACGGCGTCATCCACAAGCACGCCGGCGGCGACGGCACGTACTGCAATCCGACGACGTTCGCGACCGAACACACTAACAACAAACAGATCCCCTACGGCATCAAGATCTACGTGCCGTTTCTCAAACAGTACTTCATCCGCGAGGATTTGTGCGCCGCATCCGGGCCGCCGACCGGCAGCGGCCAGAACGGTTGCTACAAGCTGTGGTTCGATCTCTGGGTCGGCGGCACGGCGAAATCCAAGGCGCACGAAGTCGTGCGCTGCGAGCGGCTACTCACGCCGAGTCAAAAGGTCGACGTGATACTCTATCCGCGCGAGGGAATGCCGGTCGAACATCCAGGTCCGATCTACCGCAACAGCCCGCCGCCCAACGGCTCGTGTTACGGTAAGAAGCTACTCGACCCTTAAAACGACCTTCCCGAACTGATTCGCCGCCGCCAGGTGCTCGAAGGCTGCGACGACATCGTCCAGGCCGAAGACGCGATCGATAACCGGGCGCAGTCCGTCGCCGAAGAGTTCGAGCATGCCGGCGAAGTCTTGCGGGCTGCCCATCGACGTGCCCAGCACGCTGACGTGCTTCCAAAACAGCGGAAAGAGCCGGATCGTCGCCTCGCCGGTCGTGCCGCCATAGATCACGACGCGGCCGCCGGGCCGAATCAGGTCGAGCGCCTTGCGCAGCGTGTCGCCGCCGGACGAATCGACAACGAAGTCGATCGCTTCCGAACGCAGCGATTTGTGCCAGTCGGGCGTTGTTTTATAGTTGATGGTGACGTCGGCGCCGAGCGACTTCGCGCGCTCGAGCTTCTCGTCGCTGCTCGACGTGACGATAACGCGCGCGCCGAGGCGCTTGGCGAACAGCAGCACGAACGTCTGCACGCCGCCGCCCACGCCGGTGATCAGCACCGTCTCGCCCGGCCGCAGCGCGCCGCGCGTCACGACCGCGCGATATGCGGAGAGTCCGGCGAGCGGAATCGCCGCGGCCTCCTCCGGCGCGAGATGCTGCGGCTTGGGATAGACGTTTTCGGCCGGCACGGCGACGTACTGCGCGAACGTGCCCTCGCGCGGCATGCCGAGGATGCTCGAGTGCGCGGCGTCCCACACGCGCGGATCGTCGCCCCAGTCGATCATCGGATCGATGACGACCTCGTCGCCGACCTCGAGGCCGGCGAAGACGGAGCCGAGCGCGGCGATCTCGCCGGCGCCGTCCGACCCGAGCGTCACCGGCAGCCGAATCTTCGGATACAGGCCCTGCGTGATGAAAACGTCGCGGCGGTTGAGCGCCGCGGCGCGCACGCGCACGAGCACCTCGCTCTCGCGCGGCGCCGCGACCTCGATTTCGTCGACCCGCAGATTCTCCGGCCCACCGATGGTGTGCAGCCGGACCGCCCGCATCGTCGCAGCGGTCATTCGTGCACGGTGAAGATGAACTTTACCGCTGCCGGCTGGACGAACAGGGCGTCGGTCGGGATGTCGGCCAGATACTGGGTGTTGTTCGTCCCGGCGTAGAGGCCGCGATACGGGACGCCGGCGTCGTACAGCGTGAACGGGCCGGAGACCGCGTTGAAGATGTTCGTCGCGGCCAGAGTGAAGTCGAGATGTCCGAAGTTCCTCCCGATCGCCGCGTCGACCAGCGTGTACGACGGCTGGTGCAGCGTGTTGTTCTTGCCGGCGAAGGTAAACGCACTCGACGCGTGCCAGCCGTTGCGCGCCCATATGAAAGAGGCGGCCCCCTGCTGCTGAGGGACGCCGAGGAACTGTTGATCGGCGATCAGCGTGCCGCCGGAGGTCGGGTTCGAGACGAACGGCCCCAGCGCGTACGGGTACGCGACGTTGAGACCGTAGGAAAACGTCGCGGTCAGGTTCAGCCGCGGAAAGAGCTGCTTGTAGCGCGCCTCGGCGCCCTCGTACACCGCGTTGCCGATGTTGACCGGGATCACGTACGCGAAGCCGAGCGGCGTGTTGCAGAAGCTCTTCGCGCCGCCATCGGGATAATAGTTCTCAATCGTGTCGCGCAGGTTCGAGCGATAGAAGGAAACGTCGAGGTTCGACGTGCTCGAGAACAGGTGCGAGAAGCCGAGCTCGTACTCGGTCGCGTGCTCCGGCCGCTCCGCCGGATTGCCATTGGGAACCACGCAGTTGGAGTCTTCCGGCCCGGCGTTGGGATTGGGCGCGAGCTTTCCGTTGACGAGCACCGGCGGGAAGAAATAGCGCTCGATCAGCAGCGGCGCGCGGAACCCCGTCCCGGCCGAGGCGTGGACGACGCTCGACGAGCCCAGATCCTGGCTGAGGCCGAGGCGCCAGTTCAGCGTGTTGCCGAACGTCGAATAGTTCGCGTCGTACAGGCCGCCCGAGATGCGCAGGCTCTTGCCGATCTGCTGCGCGCCGCGGAAGAAATACGAAGTGATGCTCTGCGAGAGGGTGTTCGGGATGCCGAGCCCGGCGAGCGACTCTTGGCGGCTGTAGCCGCCGAAAGCGAACTCGCTTTCGTCGAACGTCCGGCCCCACGACAGGCCCTCGTTGTAGCGCGTGTCGGAATGGGAGACGTCGTACGGTGATGCCGTGCCGCCCTCGAAGTCGATGTTGTCGCTGTCGGCGTAGAAGTCGGCGAGCAGCGTCCCCGAGCCGAGCGGCGCGCGCCCGTACGCATCGTATGCGCGGATCGACTGCGCGAACGCCGCGCTCCCCTGACCCACGTGATCGCCGAAGACGGGGTTAGCGACGCCGTTGGGCGAGCTCGGCGACGGCGAGAACGCGCACGCCGAGCCAGGGCCGCTAAAGACGCACGTCGGATTCCCGGCGATTCCGTTGAGGGCCGCCGACTCGTCGCGATTATCGCCGAGCGAGAACACGCGAAACCCGAGGTCGGAGCGCTGCGAGAAATTGTAGTCGAGGTTGACGAGCCCGAGCAGCGCGGAGATCGTGGAGCCGAGGTGCGTGTAGACCGGGCAGTTCGGCGTCTTGGTCGGCGTGGCGGGCCCGCAGTAGATCGGCAGGTTGTTCGCGGGAACTACCGAGGAATACTGATCGACCTGTCCCGACTGATGAAAGTCATCGCCCGCGACCGCGTAACCCAGCTTGCCGATCGTGCCGGTCGCGTTGAGCCAGCTCTGCGTCGTGCCATAGGAGCCGACCGAGCCGGAGAAGTTGAGATGATCGTCCAGCGTCGGGCGCAGCGACTCGAAGTTGACCGCGCCGCCGAACGTATTGCTTCCCTCCGCGTCGGTCGGGCCGAGGCCCTCGCTCACGCTGACCGCATTGAACGCAGGAACGGCGAACTGCGACAGATCGATGTCGCCGGTGTTGCCGTCGTTGAGTTGCTGACCGTCGAGTGTCACCATCGCCTCGGACGGATCGGGACCGCGCAGCGACACGACGGCGGGCGCCGTCTCCGCGCCCGAATCGGGATGCTGAATGACGACCGAGGGAACCTGCTGCAGCGCTTCGAGCACCTGCGTGTAGCCGAGCGCGTCCATCTGAGCGCGCGAAACGTCCATCGTCGGTATCACGTTGCGGTCGAGCGTGAAGCCGCCGTTGACCGTCACCTGACCGATCGTGCGCAACTTCGGCGTGTCGGCCGGCTCGAGCACGACGTCGACGCGCGAGCCGTCGTGAAGCGCCCCCGTGTTCACGGTGACCGTGACGTAACCCGGCGCCGATACCGTGAGGTCGTAGCGGCCCGCGGGCAGCTGCACCGAGAAGTTCCCCTTCGCGTCGGTAGCCAGCGTCGCGCTCGCCGGCCCACGCAGCGTCACGCGCGCGTGCGCGACCGGCGCGCCGGTCGGCGTGTGAACGTTTCCGCCCACCAGACAGCACACGGCGGCGGCAAGCATGGGCAGCATTCCGCATCAGCTTCGCGTATCGCGCCCGACCAGGCCTTCCAACGCAACCCGACGTAGAACGCCTTGTCATGAACAACCGAGCGAGGACTCTCCGCGCACTCTTTCGCGGCATCGCCCGCGTGCAGCAGACGTTTTCGATCGAGATCGGACCCTTGCGCGCGAGCGGCGTGCCGGCGATCCTGCTGGGCGTGACGGGCATCATCCTCGCAAGCGGCGTTACCGTCGCGCTATCCAAGGGAGCAACGCGCCTTCCGGAGACGCTGGGCGAGGCGCGCGGCCTGGCCGACGCGCTGAACGCGGGCTCGCCGCGACTAAAGTCGTGATCGACAACGACGCCTTGGAGCGGCTGATTCGCGCCCAGCTGCCCGACGCCGAGGTCGGCATCTTCGACCGCACCGGGACGATGGATCACTTCAACCTGACCGTGCGCTCGCATGCGTTCAAGGGAAAGACGCTGATCGAACAGCATCAGCTCGTCTACGGCGCGCTGAAACCCGCGCTCAAAGACGGGCGCGTTCATGCCGTCGAACTCAAAACGATCGTCGCAGAGCAATAAAGGAGCAAGAATGTCGAACGAATTGAAGGACGAGATCGCCCAGGAGATCGCAGCGAATGCGATCCTCGTCTACGGTAAGGGCACGAAGACCGCGCCGCGCTGCGGCTTCACTCTCGAGACGATCGAGTTCTTCGACCGGTTCGGCTATCCGTTCGAGGTCATCGACGTGCTCGAGAACGTGCGCAAGCGCGAGGCCCTCGCGGAGATGACGAACTGGCCGACGCTGCCGAAGGTCTTCATCGCCGGCACGTTTTACGGCGACACCGACATCCTCGGACCGATGGCAGAGAGTGGCGAGCTGCAGACCAAACTCGCGGAAGCCTTCGGCACTACGGCGCCGGCGAAGCAAACCATCAACTTGCGCTAGTGCCGTTCACGACGATCGTCTCGCCCGAGGAGGTGCACGCGCGTCTGCACGACTCGGGCGTCGTAATTTTCGACTGCCGCCACTCGCTGGCGGACTTCGCCCTGGGGCGGCGACTGTACGACGAAGCGCACGTTCCGGGCGCGTTCTTCGCGTCGGTCGAGGACGACTTGGCGGGCTCCAAGACCGGGAGGAACGGCCGCCATCCGCTGCCCGACCCGGATACGTTCGCGCGCTTCCTCCGCGGCGTGGGCGCGGACGACGACACGCAAATCGTCGCCTACGATGCCGGCGCTGATATGTTTGCGGCGCGCCTGTGGTTCCTCTGCCGCTGGATCGGACACGACGCGACGGCGGTCCTCGACGGCGGCTTCGCCGCTTGGACGGCACGCGGATATCCCGTGACGGCCGCGCCGTCGGAGCCGCAGCATGAGGGCTCGCTGACCGTGCACCTGCGCCCGGAGCTGGTCGTCGACGCCGCGTTCGTGCGCGAACACCTCGGCGATCCGTCGATGCAGCTGCTCGACGCGCGCGCGATGGAGCGCTTCAGCGGCGAAACCGAACCGATCGATCCGGTCGGCGGACACATCCCCGGCGCGCGGCACCGTTGGTTCAAAGACAACTTCGCCCCGGACGGCGCGCTCAAGTCGCGCGAGCAGCTGCGCGAGGAGTTCGCGAGCGCCGGCCTCGACGCGGCGCACACGGTACATCAGTGCGGTTCCGGCGTCTCGTCCGCGGTAACGCTGCTCGCGATGGCGCACGCCGGTCTCGACGGCTCGCGCATATATAACGGATCGTGGAGCGAGTGGGTCGCCGATCCCACGCGGCCAATCGCCAAGGGGCCCTAACCGAGCACCACCTTTCGTTTACCGTAAGTTAATCCGCGAGCGGTAGAGTCGGCTCATGAAGCTGCAAGCTACAATTTTCATCGCGCTCGCCGGCTGCTCGGCAGCCACGGTACCCGTTGCGCTCGAGCCGGCGGGGAACGGCGCCGGCCCGACAGTCGCCGCGCCGCGGCGCTTCGACGTCGACGTCTTCGTGCGGGGAACGAGCAAGCGGTACAATCCCGATCCGATCGTAGCGGTCGATAAGTTTATCTTCGTCGCCTATCAGAACGCGACAGGACCCACCGGAACCGGCGGCGACAGCACGATCGTTCAATATAAGAAGGACGGGTCGCTCGTTCGATCGATTCGCGTTCCCGGACGGTGCGACGGGATGCGTTGGAACCCGTACACGAAACTGATGTGGATCACGGTGAACGAGGACGCGAACAGCTCGATGTTCACCTGGGATCCGTCGTCGAACAAGGTGACACACTACTCCTTCTCCTCGGCGAAGCACGGCGGCGGTTACGACGACCTTGCGTTCAGCGGGGGGCAGGCGTTCATCGCGGCCTCGAATCCCAAGCTCTCGAAGACCGGCGTCAATAAGGGACCAGCCGTCGTCAGCGTGGCCTTGAGCGGCAGCACCGCCCAGGTGACGCCGGTCCTCATGGGCGATGCCAAAGCCAAGGACATCCCAAGCGGCAAGACGGTGACGCTCAATCTCACGGATCCCGACTCGATGACCGTCGCGCCGAACGGCGACGTGGCGCTGATCTCCCAGGCGGACGGCGAGATCGTCTGGCTGCACGGCGCCGGAAAGAAGTCTCAGTCCGCTTCGCGGCTGCTCGCAGCGGCGCTGCTCGACGACACGGTTTACTCCGCAAAGGGAACCGGCACGCTCTACGTCGTCGACCAGAAAAAAAATGCCGTCTATACGGTCCAGGGGCGCTACCTCGCGGACCTCTACACCGAAGTGCCGGGAAACACGGGCGTGTACGGCTTCGTCGGAATTGTCAATCAGTCGACCGGGAGCATCAAGCCGGTGCTTACCGGATTCGGGAACCCGACCGGACTCGTTTTCGTGCCCAGCCGCAAATAGAGCCGCTAGCGCTTCGCGGGAGGCGGCACCGCGAACGGCTTTGCGACGGCGCCGGCGGGAGAGGCCTCCAGACGCGCTAGCTCCTCGTCCGTCGGCGCCTGCGAAAAGTCGCGGCACGTGTCCACGAAGCAGTAGAAACCGAACGGCGTCGCGCCGCGATTGACGAACTGGTGCAGTTCGAGCGGGCCGACATAGATCACGTCGTTGGGCGCGATCTCGGTGACGGTGTCGCCGATGACGGCGTAGCCGATCCCGGTGCGAACGATGACGTAGTGCTCGTGCTCGTGCTTCTCGAGCCGCGACGCGGCACCGGGCTGCACCTCGAAGTAACGCAGCTCCATCTGCGGGCCGGACTCGCTCGGATCGCCCTTGCGGCTTCCCACGAGCGTGTGGCGCGCCACTCCCGTGCCGGGGGCGTCCGGAGTGTAGCCCGTAGGATCGACGCCCTCCCAGCCGTGCTCGGCCGCCCGAATGACCCGCTTCTGCATCGGCTAGAAGCCTGCGACCCCGGCGGCGAAGAGTCCTACACATGCCGCGGTACTGGCTCATGAAGACCGAACCGAGCGCGTATTCCTTCGAGCAGCTGCGCAAGGACGGCACGACGCCGTGGACCGGCGTGCGCAGCTTCCAGGCGCGCAACAACATGATGGAGATGCGCCTCGGCGACCTCGGCCTCTTCTACCACTCGAGCATCGCCGAACCGGCCGCGGTCGGCACGTGCAAGGTGGTAAGGGAGGCCTATCCCGACTTCACGCAGTTCGATCGCGCGAGCGAGTACTTCGACGGCCGCGCGAAACCGGACAAGCCGATCTGGTTCATGGTCGACGTCAAGTACGTCGAGGCATTTCCGCACCCGGTAACGCTCGCGCAAATGCGCGCCGAGCCGCGGCTCGTCGGCATGGCGCTGCTGCGCCGCGGCCAGCGCCTCTCGGTGCAGCCGGTGATGCCGCACGAGTGGAAGATCGTACTGGAGCTATCGCGCGGTTAAGAGGAACGTCCAGTTGGCCGGGCCCAGCACGTTGCCCAGCGTGGCGGCCGTGCCGCCGTTGGCCAGCGGGATGGCGATCCCGCCACCGTAGATCGGAACGACGCCCGGCCACGCGTTCCAGATGTTGTTGCCCGAGATCTGCAGCGCCAGCCCCGGCGAGAATGGATAGCGGACGGTGAAGTAGCCGTAGCCGAAGGGCGGCTCGTTGAGCGAGTTGTTGTTTCCGTAGTACGTGGTGCCGAGCATCACGAACGCGCCGTTGCGGAACGAGTAGGATAGGGCTGCGTTGCCCTGCGCGTAGGGGATGCGCGTGTTGAGCGCGCCGATCGTGCTGCCGAAGCCGAAGTACGGCGAGAAGGAGACCGAGCCGACGCCCTCGCCGTTGAGATTCTCGTTCGCGAGGATGTTGAGGTTCTGATTGTACTGGCAGTGCGGACCGGGCGTGCTGCAATAGAAGTACTGCGGCAGGTTGTAGACGTAACCTTTGAGCAGCGCGCCCGAGAGGGTGAAGCCCCAGCCCAGCGGCGGGCGCCGCTGCAGTTGCAGCTCGATTCCCTCGAAGCGGAAGTTGCTGATGTTGGTGTTCAGCGCGTAGTAGATCGGCGTATCGGACGGCGCCTTCTTACCACCCGAGTCCAGGCACGGATAGGAGACTTGACCGCACGTCAGCCCGCTGTAGAGCGTCTCCCCGAAATAGTGGTTGAAGAGATCGTTCTCGTAGATGTCGCCGGAAAGCACGGTCCAGCCGTCGTGCCACCGGTAGTCGGCGCCGAGGTCGTAACCGAACGCGGTCTCGGGACGCAGTTGGCCGCTGTTCTTCGTCTGGGTTGCAATCCCGGTCTGCGTGTCCCACAGCGCGCTGGGCGCGGTGACCTGACCGAGCAGGTCGAGGTATGGCGGCGCGATCGCGCTGCCGCCGGCGAAACGAACGGCCAGGCTCGAGCGCGGCTGCCACACGAAGCCGAAGCGCGGGTCGTTGTGCGATGTCGTCGTCGTCGCGAACGTCACGTTGCTGCCGTCGATCGCGCAGTTCGAGAAGCCAAATGAGAAGGGGCAGTTGGTCGCGTACGTGCTGCGATAGACGTTGGCGTAGTCCGCCAGCATCGCCGTGAGCGTCGGCGTCAGCTGGAGATTGGCGTGGGCCTGCAGCGTCGTGAAGAGCTGCGACGAGCCCTGCGGGATGAAGACGTTGGTGAAGGTCGACACCTCGTAGGCCTGCGCCTGCGTCGTGTTCTGGTCGACGCCGAAGGTCAGCGTGTTCTGCCCGAACGGATGCTGATACTGAAACGACCATCCGCCGAGCTTGTCGAGCTCGCTCTCGTTGAAGTAATCTTGGAAGTCGATCGGCGCGGTCCGGCCGTTGAATGGTTTCGAGAAGCCGCTCGACGAGCCGTAGAGCGTGAGGGGATACGTGTCGGGGATACCCGGGCCGGTTCCCTGCTGCGTCTCGCGATAGAGCGACGCGTGGTAGTAGCGCGCGAGGATCGTGTCGTTGCCCAGCGCCGAGCTCACCTCCGCCTGGAAAATAGGCTCGTTGTCGACCTCGTTGTTGGGCGCGCCGGGAAAGAGATACATCACCTGCTGGGCGCCGGGGTGCAACGCCCCCGAGTAGCCGCTTCCCGGCAGAAACTGCGCATTGGTAATGTTTCCGGTGTTGCCGTTTTGATCGGCGAAGGTTTGGCCGTCGAGATAGCTCACCGTCGCGGCGATCGACGGCGTGATCTGATAGCGAAGCTTCAGCAGTTCGGATGTGTTGTTGAAGTTGCTCGTCAAGGTATAGCAACAGGCCAGTAGCGAGTAACCCGTTTGGATGTTGCTCTCGGTCGTCCCGACGTTCGAGTAGCTCGGGGAGCCGGAGAGCGATTTTCCGTTCGGGCCGCCGAGAACGCCATTCGTCGGGTCGATCAGCACGCGCTTGCCGTTGAGCGCCGACGGATCGTCGACCACCGACACGTCGAAGACGTAGCCCAGGCGACCATCGGGCGTGCTCGCCTGGAGGCCCACGTTGGCGTACTGGCCGCCGTTGGTCGTGAAGCCGACGCTGTACGCCGGAACGGGCGTCGCGGTCGGGTCGAGGGTGCGAAAGTTGACGGTGCCATTGATCGCGTTGTTGACCTCGAGCGCGTCGGAGCCGGGGCCCTTGACGACCTCGACGCTGCCGAACATGAAGCTGCTGAGGTAGCTCGTGATGTAGTCGCCGAAGGTGGCCACGGCCAGCGGGTGACCGTCGATCAGCGAGGCCGTCTCGTAGGACGCGGCACCGCGAATCGTCGGTACGGTCACGGAGCCGGGCGCCGCGCCGTTGGTCGACCCGCCGGGCAGCGAGATCTGGACGCCGGGAATCTGGTTGAGCACCTGCGTCACCTGCGTCTGCGCCTGATCGGTGAAGTTACGCTGCGTGACGACGGCGACGGATGCCGTGGTAGCGTTGAAGTGGGGGCCGCCCCCCGCGCTCTTGACCGACGCGATCGTCTGCAGCGTTGCCAGCGGCAGCGTCAGCGAAACGGTGAGCACGATGCCGGCGGAGAGCACGAGCCCGCTCTGCGTCACGGCCTGATACCCTGGCTTCGACGCGCGCAAGGCGTACGTTCCGGGCACCGCGTTTTGTACGGAGAAGCCGCCGGCGCTGTCGCTGGTCGTGGTGTAAGCCTGCGGCCCGCGCAGCTCGAGCCGCGCTCCCGCGACCGGCCGGCCCGACGCGTCGGCGAGCTTCCCCGTTACGCCCGCCGTCGCGGGCGCCTGCGCGCATGCCGGTAACGGACCGCAGAGCGCCGTGCAGACCCAAGCCAACAGCACGAGCGCGCAGCGCACCGCCATACTGCCTAGGCTAAGAGGTCGAGCCTTAAGGCGTCTTTACGAGAAAATTAACCCAGAGCTTGCGCTTGCGTTAGGAAGACCCGCTGCGCGTCGACGGGCATCTCGCCCGGACCCGGCGAGAGGCGCCGGTAGGAGCCGTCCGTCTGCAGCTCGCGGCTCTTCACGTTGTCCGACAGAAGAATCGTCAGGATGTGCGACGTCAGCGTCTCGGACATCACCGGGTCGAGAACGGGAACGGCGAGTTCGACGCGGCGATCGAGGTTGCGGCCCATCCAGTCGGCGCTGGCGATGTGCGTCTCGAGGTTGCCGCCGTTCTCGAAGACGTACATGCGCGAGTGCTCGAGGAAGCGCCCGACGATGCTGCGCACGCGGATGTTTTCGCTCACGCCCGGCACGCCGGGCCGCAGCACGCACATGCCGCGCACGAGAAGGTCGATCGGGACGCCCGCCTGCGAGGCGCGGTAGAGCGCCCGCACGACCTCTATCTCCGTCAGCGCGTTGATCTTCGCGCGGATCCCGGCCCGCCGGCCGGCGCGCGCGTGCTCCGTCTCCCGGTCGATGCGCGAGATCAGCTCGCGGTGCAGCGTCACCGGAGCGACCCACAGCACCTCGTAGTCGGTGACCTTCGAGAAGCCGGTGAGCGCGTTGAAGAGCTGCGCGTCGTCGGTGCCCAGCTCCGGACGACACGTGAAGAGGCTGAGGTCGGTGTAGAGCCGCGCCGTCTTCTCGTTGTAGTTGCCGGTGCCGAAGTGCATGTAGCGCCGCAGGCCGTCGTCGTCCTCGCGGACGACGAGCGTGCTTTTCGCGTGCACCTTCTGGTTCGCGAATCCGTAGACGACGTGGGCGCCCGCGCGCTCCAGCCGCCGCGCCCATTCGATGTTGTTTTCTTCGTCGAAGCGCGCCTTGAGCTCGATGACGACCGCGACTTGTTTCTCGTTTTCCGCCGCCGTTAGCAGGGCCCGGACGATTGGCGAGTTCTTTCCCGAGGTCCGGTACAGCGTCGCCTTGATCGCGAGCACCTTCTCGTCTTCGGCCGCTTGCTGCAAGAACTGGATGACCGGATCGAACGATTCGTACGGGTGGTGCAGCAGGATGTCGCCCTCGCGAATCTGCGCGAAGACGTCGGTGGCACCGATGAGGCGCTTCGGAATGGCGGGAAGGAACGGCTTGTCGCGGAGCTGTTCGTAGCCGGACAGGTTCGCGATCTGCCACAGGTCGCTCAGCGCCATCAACCCCTCGATCTCGTAGCAGTCGACGGGCTCGAGGTCGAGTGAGTTACACAAAAATTCGCGCATGTACTCCGGCATGCCGCGTTCGACCTCGAGGCGCACCGGCTCGCCGAATCGCCGGCGCCGCAGCTCCGACTCGATCGCACGCAGCAGATCGTCGGCCTCGTCCTCCTGCAGGTCGAGGTCGGCGTCGCGCGTGACGCGGAAGAGGTACGAGTCGCGCACGTGCAGCCCCGGGAAGAGAACGTCGAGGTGGTGCGCGATCAGGTCCTCGAGTAAAACGAAGCGCCGCTCGCCGGCCGGTCCGCCTTCGACCGGGACGAAGCGGGGCAGCGTCGGCGGGATCTTCACGCGCGCGAAGTGCAGCTCGACGCCCTCGCGCGTAGTCTCCTCGAGCTCGACCGCCAACGAGAGCGAGAGGTTCGAGATGTACGGAAACGGATGCCCGCTGTCGACGGCGAGCGGCGTCAGCACCGGAAAGACGGTCTCGTCGAATGTGGCCGCGAGCGCGGCCTGCGTCTCCTCGTCGAGCTCGCTCACGCGTAGCAACCGGATGCCTTCACGTTCAAACGCCGGCAGCAGATCCTCGTTGAGCACGCGCATCTGCTGCGGCAGCGACGCGCGCAGTTTCTGCGAGATCGCCTCGAGATGTTCGGGGGGCGTGCGGCCGTCTTCCGAGCGCCGCACGACCTGCGCCTCGATCTGCTGCTTGATCGCCGCGACCCGAATCATGAAGAACTCGTCGAGGTTCGTCCCGTAGATCGCCACGAACTTCAGGCGCTCGAGAAGCGGATTGCGCGCGTCGAGGGCCTCCTCGAGCACGCGATCGTTGAACTCCAGCCACGACAATTCGCGGCTGATGTAGTACGACGGGTCGTCCAGCGAGACGGCGGGAATCGTTGCCTGCGCCGGTTTGGGTTCGGTAATCATCGAGTGAGTATGCTGCTTTGGCGTTCGCGACCGGGTTTCGCCTCCCGAGCGGCAAAAAACTTGCGGCATGCCCCAGCTGTGGGCGCACGTCGCCCAGCATCTGTCGCTCTCGAGCGCTGCGCTCGCCCTCGCGCTTTTCGCCGGGCTACCGCTGGGCGTCCTCGCGGCCGAGTCGGCGGGGTTGCGCGGTGGCGTGCTGGCGCTGGCCGGCGTCGGTCGCACGCTCCCCAGCCTCGCCGTGCTGATGCTACTGCTTCCGTGGCTCGGCGTCGGCGTGGCTCCGGCCGTGGTCGCGCTCGCGCTGCTTGCGATTCCGCCTATCGTCATCAGCGTCGACGTCGCCATTCGCGGCGTACCGGCGGCCGCGCTCGATGCCGCCGCCGGCATGGGCATGACGCCGCTTCAGCGCTTCGCGCGCGTCGTCGTGCCCCTCGCGCTGCCGGTCTCCCTTGCCGGCCTGCGTACCGCCGCGACCGAGACGATTGCGAGCGCGACGCTCGCGACCTTCATCGGGGCCGGCGGACTCGGCGACGACATCGTTCGCGGATTGCAGACCGACGACGCCCCGCTGCTCTTCACCGCCGCCGCGGTCGTCGCGGCGCTCGCGCTGGGTGCGGACCTCGCGCTGAGCGCGGCGGGCCGCCTCGCGGTGCCGCGGACGTGAACCGCCGGCGTGCCGTCGCGCTGCTCGGGTCGCCGCTGCTCGCGCGCTGCGCGTTCGACCCCAACGCGGTCCGCGTCGGATCGAAGAACTTCACGGAGTCGTTCGTCATCGCGGAAATTTACGCGCAGGCGCTCGAGCGCGCGGGGACGCGCGTCGAGCGGCTATTCAACCTGGGCTCGACCCAAATCGCCATCGCCGCCATGGAACGCGGCAACATCGACTGCTATCCCGAGTACACCGGCACCGCGCTCATCGACGTGCTGCACTTGCCGCCGATCGCCGATTCGCGCAGGGCGTACGCCGTCGTCGCGCGCGAGTTCGAGCGACGCTACGGCATCGTCTGGCTCGATCCGTCGCCGATGAACGACTCCCAGGCGCTCGCGACGACGCGCGCGATCTCCCAGGCGAAGCGCCTGGCGACGCTCTCCGACGCGTCGCGCGCCGCGCCGCAACTGCGCCTCGCGACGATTCAGGAGTTCCTCGCGCGACCGGACGGGCTGCCCGGACTGCAGCGCTTCTACGGAGGCTTTCGATTCGCGCAGGTGCGCACGTACGACATCGCGCTGAAGTACCAGGCGCTGCTCGAAGGCAGGGCGGACGTCGCGAGCGCCTTCAGCACGGACGGCGAGATCGCGACCGGCGCGCTCGTCGTGCTGCGCGACGACCGGCACTTCTGGTCGGCCTATAACGTCGCGCCCGTGGTCCGACGCGCGGCCCTCGCCGCGCGGCCGCAGATCGCGCGCATCCTCAACGCCGTCTCGCCGGCGATCACCGATACCGCCGCGCAGACGATGAACGCCGCGGTCGAAAAATCGCAGCAGGATCCCGCCGACGTTGCGGCAGCCTTTCTTCGCTCCATCGAGGCCAGGCGATGAGTGCGATACGATTCGATGAAGTGACGGTGCGCTACCCCGGCGCGGCGCGCCACGCCGTCGAGAACGTCTCCTTCGAGTGCGGCAACGGCGAGCTCGTCGTGCTGCTCGGGCCGTCGGGCTGCGGCAAGTCCACGCTGCTGCGCACGGTGAACCGGCTCGTGCCGCTCGAATCCGGACGCGTCACGATCGACGGCGCCGACGTGAACGAGCTCGACCCCGTCGAGCTGCGGCGCGACATCGGCTACGTCATCCAAGCCGTCGGCCTGTTCGCGCACATGACCGTCGCGCAGAACGTCGCCATCGTTCCGTCGCTGCGCGGTTGGCCCCGCGACGAGATTGCGCGGCGCATCGACGAGCTGCTGCGCATGGTCGGGCTCGATCCCGCCGCGTACCGCGATCGCCGTCCGAGCCGCTTATCCGGCGGCGAGGCACAGCGCGTCGGAGTCGCTCGGGCGCTCGCCGCGCGGCCGCGCGCGTTGCTGATGGACGAGCCTTTCGGCGCGGTGGACGCGCTGGTCCGGACCGCGCTGCAACGCGAGCTGGTGCGCATCGTCGCGGAGCTGCAAACTACGACGCTCTTCGTCACGCACGACGTGGACGAGGCCTTCCGGCTGGCAGACCGCATCGTCGTGATGAGCGCGGGACACGTCGAGCAGGTCGCGCGTCCGCACGAACTGTTCGAGCGTCCCGCGACGGCGTACGTGCGTGATCTCGTTCACGCCGGCGACGACGTCTACCGGCGCTACTTTATGCGCGGACGCGAGCTGCTGCGAGGCCTGACGCAGTGAGCTATCTCGCGAGCCATCCGCTGCGCGTCGCCACGCTGCTGGCCGGCCACGTCGAGCTGGTCCTGGTGGGGCTCGCGGTCGCGTTCGTCATCGCGCTGCCGCTCGGACTCTTCGCGGCGCGCAACGCGCGCGTCGCCCCGTGGCTGCTTGGCACGCTCGGGGCGATCTACACGATTCCAAGCCTCGCGCTGCTCGCGGTGCTCGTGCGCGCGTTCGGCCTCGGCTTCACTCCGATCTTCGTCGCGCTCGTCGTGTACGCGCAGTTCATGCTGGCGCGCAACGTCGTGGCGGGCATCGCCGCGGTCGATCCGGCGCAGGTCGACGCCGCGCGCGGGCTCGGCATGTCGCCGCTGCAGGTGCTGCTCAAGGTGGAGTTCCCGCAGGCGCTGCCGGTCGTCATCGGCGGCGTGCGGATCGCCGCAATCGCGATGATCGCGATCGCGACGCTAGGTGGCTACGTCGGCGGCGTCGGCCTCGGCGTGCTGATCTTCAACGGTCTTACGCTGCACCAGCCGCAGATGATCGTGGCGGGAAGTGTGACCGCGTCGGCGCTGGCCATCGCGGTGGACGCGCTGCTGCGTCTGGTCGAGCGCGGCTTCGCTACTGTTTGACGAGCAGCTGAACGCTGAAGCGCTTGGCCCCGTCGTGCCAGACGGCGTGCTTCCGAAATCCCGCGGCGCGACCGAGCGCCGCGATTTCGTCGTCGGTGAACTTGTACGACGACTCCGTGTGAATGCGCTCGCCCGCGTTGAAGGGCACGCGCAGACCGAGCGATCGAATCGGCACGCTCATGCGCTCGCGCGCCTCTAGGAATGAGTCGACCGATCCGCGCGCCGCGTCGTAATGCACGACGTGCGCGAACTTGCCGAGGTCGAATCCGGCGTCGAGCTCGCGGTTGATGCGCGCGAGCAAATTGCGGTTGAACGCCGCGGTGACGCCCGTCGGGTCGTTGTACGCGAGCTCGAGCGCCGCGGCGTCCTTCTTGAGGTCGGCGCCGAGAAGCAGCCCGTCGCCGGGGCGCAGCGCCCCGCCGAGCAGCGCGAGCAACTGCTTCGCCTCGCCGGGCTCGTAGTTGCCGATATTCGAGCCCATGAACATGGCGAGCATCTTGCGCTCCGAGACGAGCAAATGTGCGGCGAGAACGTCGAAGTAGTCGCCGGCATAGGCGCGCACCGATAGCGCCGGATAGCTCTCGACGAGCGCCATCGACGATGCGCGGACCGCCTCCGTCGAAATGTCGATCGGGCTGTAGCGCAGCTGCGGCTGAACGCGCAGCGCCTCGCCGATCAATAGGCGCGTCTTGATCGCGCTCCCGCTGCCGAGCTCGACGAAGTCGAGCGGCGCCTCGAGCACGCGGACGATCTGCCATCCCCACTGCGAGAGAATTTCGGTTTCGGCCTTGGTGAGATAGTATTCCGGGAGGCGCGTGATCGCGTCGAACAGCGCCGAGCCGACGTCGTCGTAGAAGTACTTCGACGACAGGCACTTCGGCTCGGAGCGCAGACCCTGGGCGACGTCCTGCGCAAACGACGGAACGCCGCGCGAGCGCGGAACGGTGATGAGTTCGAATCGGTCCGAGACCGCGGTATGGATCGTCACTTGCCCGCCCTCATGCCCACGTGAGTATACACATAAACCCAAGGGCACGCAAAGGTTGCGATTTCAGGGTTCGATGAGGTGGATTCTCAAACGTGAATTCCAGAAGCCGTACAGCGCGTAGACGACGAGCCCGACCAGGAACCAAATCCCATAGCGAATCCAGGTCGCGACCTGAAGCCCGGTCACGAGGTAGAGGCACGCGGCGGCCCCACCGATTGAGAAGAGCGGCAGCAGCGGCGCGCGAAACGGCCGCGCCGCACCCGGATTGACGACGCGCAGCACCAGTACGCCCGCGCAGACGATCGCGAACGCCGCGAGCGTACCGATGTTCACGAGGGTCAGCAGCTCCGTCAGCGGCAGGACCGCCGCGAAGATCGCCACGATGAAACCAGTTATCATCGTCATGCGGGCGGGCGTGCGAAAGACGTGGTGGATGCGCGCGACGCCCGGGGGCAGCATGCGGTCGCGCGCCATGACGTAGAAGATGCGTACCTGGCCAAGGAGCGACGTCAGCATCACCGTCGCGTTGCCGGCGAGCCCGCCGAACGCCACGATCCAGTACAGCGCGTGGCTCTTCGTCACGGAACCGAGCGCGTCGAGCATCGCGGCGCCGTCGGAGAGCCGGTCGAAGCGCAGCACACCTACGGTGCAGAGCGTCAGCGCGACGTATAGAATTCCCCCGAGCGTCAGCGCGAGGATGATGCCGATCGGGACGTTGCGCTCGGGATTCTTCGCCTCTTCCGAGGCGACGGTCACTGTGTCGAAGCCGATGTACGCGAAGAATACGAGCGCGGTGCTGGCGAGCACGCCGTGATAGCCGAAAGGTGTAAACGGGCGCAGGTTCGACGGGTGCACGGCATGCGCGACCGTGGCGATAAAGACCAGCATCGCAACGATCTGCAGCACGACGAGCGCGCCATTGACGCTCGCCGATTCGCGGATGCCGGCGGCGACGAGCAGCGTGACGGCGAGGGTGACGACGCACGCGAAGACATCGACCTGCGGATGCGCTGCGTGCACGTTCGCCGTCTGCGCCCACGCCGGAAAGGCGATGCCGACGTTGCCGAGCATGTGCTGGAAGTAGTCCGAGAGCGACGACGCGGTCGGGGCGAGTGATAGCCCGTATTCCAGGATGAGGTCCCAACCGATGATCCAGGCGACGAGCTCGCCCAGCGTCGCGTACGCGTACGTGTAAGCGCTCCCAGCGACCGGCACCATCGACGCGAACTCCGCGTAGCACAGCGCGACGCACAGGCTCACGACGCCCGAGAGCACGTAGGCGGCGATCACCGCGGGGCCCGCGGCGTGCGCGCCGGCGCCGATCGTCGGGAAGATGCCGCCCAGCATCGTGCCGAGACCGATCGCGGTGAGCGCGGGCCAGCCGAGGACACGCCGCAGCGTCGGCCCTGACGACGCGGGCGCCGTCCACGTGAGCGGCTGGCGCGCGAAGAGCTGTCTTAGGGGACCCTTGAGCCGCGGCAAACGATCAGGGTTTCGGGCAGAGTTCTCGCAATGCGGCTTGCGCCGCGAAATTCGGCGTCGCCCCGATCGGACGCGTGTACAGCGCAAAGTAGCTCGCGCCATGGATGGTCGTGAACACCATCTCCACGTCCTCGTCGCCGCGCTTGGGCGACGTACCCCGGCCGCGAACGTAGGCCGCCGGCTGGTTGCCGCAGATCTGGATCGGGTGGCGCTGCTCAATCTGCATGTCCTTGAGCGTGTCCTTCATCTGATCGTTGGAGAAGACGTCGTTGGCCGTCAGCTGCGTGGGCGACTTGAAGAGGATCAGCGCTTCGCGATCGTCCGGCGTGTGCCAGAACTGCATGAACCCCATGATGCCCGGCGACGATTGCCAGCCCGAGGGCGGCTGGAACCGCAATCCCTGGGCTGGACTCGCGTTGAACGCGCAGGCCGCGAGCGCTAGCGAGCATCCCACGGCCACCGCAGCGATTCTCAAAAGCCTCATCGTGCGGTTTTCCTCTCGGTGTCATGCTGAGCCTGTCGAAGCAAGATCGTGCAATTAGCGCTCATACGACACGATGCGCGCCCAGCGGTCGTAGATCAGCGCGATGTACTCGCGCGTCTCGGCGTAGGGCGGCACGCCGTGAAACGCCGCGACGGCCAGCGGTCCGGCGTTGTACGCGGCGAGCGCGGCGACGTACGGATCCGCATATCGCCCCCGATAGTCGGTGACGTATCCGCCGAGCAGCGCGGCGGAACCGGCGATCGCGTCGAACGGATCGTACGGATCGACGCCCGCGGCGGCCGCGGTCTCCGGCATGAACTGCGCGATCCCGATCGCGCCCGCCGACGAGATCGCCGTGGGATCGTACGCGGACTCTTGCAAGAGCGTGGCGGCGAGAAACTCGGGCGGCAGCGCTTGCGCGCGCGCCGCGTCGGCGGTCGTACCGGCGAAGAGCAGCGCGTACGACGCGACGATGCGCGGATTCGTGCGCAATATGGCGCGCGCGATGGCGAGCTCGGGCTGCGCGAGCGGGCCGCCGTCGCGTACGAGAACGGCACCGGCCAGCGCGTCGACCTTCGCGGGCGAGGGCCAGCTTAACACGATATTAAGGGCGCGATGGAGGCGAACTCGTGTTACAACGTGCGCGCGGTTATGGTATATGCTAGGAGCGGCGCAGCCGCACAACGATATGGCGATCAGGGAGATCCAAATGCTTTTCGTCGTCGCCTTCACCATCACGCTCGTCGTCGGCGATTTCGCTTCAACCTTCCTCTACCACGTCCCGCAGCATCTCTGGTTCACGCTGCATTTGCGCACGCACCACGATAGGCGCCGATCGTACTTCGACCACGCCGTGATCTCGAAGGACCCGGCCGTATTGCTCGACGGTTTTCTCGGGGCGCTTCCATACCTGGCCGTCGCCGCGCTCACCGCGCGCCTCTCGCTGCCCGGCGCGCTCGCAGGCCTCGCGTTCGGTCAGCTTCACGTCTGGTGGCGTCACACGACCGACCTGGGGTGGCACACCCCAGAGGGGGTACGGCGGGCCCTCCGTCCCCTGGGGGTCGTGCTTCCCGAGGACCACGACGGCCATCACCGAAACCCGGACATCGAGTTTGGCGATATTTTTCGCTTTTATGACGCCCCGGCTCGGGCGCTGTTGGCCAGACTCGGCCCGACGAGCCGACGGGCCCGCAATGCCGGCCGGCGCTGCCCGAAGGAGGCGCCGGCGAGAGCTTAATCGGGAGAGCGAATGACCAAACGGGCGCTGTTGTTGATTTCGGACACGGGCGGCGGACACCGCAGCGCCGCCAACGCCATCGCGGCTGCGCTGGACGAGATCTCCTCGCCGAATTCTTTCGAGCACCGCATCGAAGACGTCGCCGCCCACTGCGCCTTCCCGCTGACGCAGCTCGGGCTCGGCTACAGCATGGCGCTGCGCTATGCCCCGCCGGTCTACGGGGCGCTCTACTACGCGACCAACGGCCGCCGGCGTTATCGCGCGCTCGTGCGGTTTTGTGAGCCGCTATATCGCGAGCGGCTGCGCGATCTCTTCATCGGGTATCGGCCCGACGTCATCGTCTCGGTGCATCCGCTGCTCAATCACGCGGCGCTGCGTGCGCGCGACGACGCGCGCATGCATCACGTGCCGATCGTCACCGTGATCACAGATCTCGGGAAGGTCCACGAGTCGTGGCTCGTCTCGGATGCGGACGCTGTCGTCGTCCCGGCGCGCGAGGTCTACCAGCGCGCGTTATCGCGCGGCCTTCCGCCGCAGCGACTGCACCTGCTGGGCCATCCCATCTCCCCGAAGTTCGACGACGTCACCGGCAGTAAGGCCGACCTTCGCGCCGCGCTCAAACTGTCACCGGACGCCTTCATCGTCATGCTGATGGCCGGCGGCGAGGGCGGCGGCAAGCTCCTGTCGACGGCGCTCGCGCTCGCGCGCGCCCGTTTGCCGGTCGAGCTCGTCGTCGTGTGCGGGCGCAACGAGCCACTCGAGCAGAAGCTGCGAGAGCTCTCGGCGTCGCTGCCGACGCCGATGCACGTGCTCGGGTTTACCAACAAGATTCCCGAGTATTTCCGCGCCGTCGACCTGCTAGTCACCAAGGCCGGACCCGGAACGCTTGCGGAAGCCGACGCCGCGCAGCTGCCGGTCGTCGTCTACGACTACGTCCCCGGACAAGAACGCGGCAACGTCAATTTCGTGCGCGACAATGGACTCGGGCTGATCGCGCTGCGCAGCGCCACGTCCGTCATCACCGCCGTCCGCACGCTGATCCGGACGCCGGAGCGCCTCGCGACGATTCGCCACAACCAGGAGATCGTTGCCCCGCGCCACAGCTCGCGCCGCATCGCCGCGCTCATCGCGCAGCTAGCGGAAACGGGAAAACTCCAGGCCACCGCCACCGCCGTGTAACTCCCCCGTGTCATCCTGAGCCTGTCGAAGGACGACGCAGCGACGACGTAACGCGCGGAGCAACTCGCAGCCTCGCAGCGAGGCGTGCGACTTTTCCGCAAAAGACACGATGTCGTATTCCTTTGGTGTTGCGGAAAAGCGCGCGAGCAGGAGCCCACACGGACGTGGGCGACGAGCGTCCGAGTCGCGGGGCTGCGAGTTGCTTCGCGCGTGTTCGGTTGCTGCTGAGTCATCCTTCGACAGGCTCAGGATGACATCGGCACCCGCGTCCTTCGACGGAGCCTGTCCTGAGCGAGCGCAGCGAGTCGAAGGGCTCAGGATGACAAGAGAGGCGCTACTGCGCGTTGGCGCCGTTCCACACGGTGCCGCCTGGGAGTAGCTCCGGAGCGCGGGGTTTTTGCGTGAAGTCGAAATCCTTGCGCAGATCGCCGAGGATCGGCACGTTCTCGCGGACGGTCGGGCGGCGGTCGGGGCGGCCATCGGTTGTGGGATCGACGCGCTCGCCGGCGAGGAAGTCGTCCTCGATGAACTTGACGTAGGCGTCGTGGCTGAGGACTTGATGGTCGATGAAGCCGCGGCGCGCGTACGGGCTGATCACGACGCCGGGAACGCGCAGGCCGTAGCCGTTTACGTCGACGCGCGGCGGCACGACGTGATCGTAGAAGCCGCCCCAGTCGTCCCAGCTCAAGAAGATCGCCGTGCTGTTCCAGTCGGGGCTTCGCATGATCGCGTTGATCAGCCCCGTGACGTAGGCCTGGCCCACGCTGACCAGCGCCGGTGGATGCTCGCTGTACTCTCCCGACGGCGCGATCCACACGACGCTCGGCAGGGTGCCGTTCTTGGCCGCCGTGTAGAAGTCGCGCAGGTCGCGCACGTTGCCGAGCTCGCCGTCGCGCTTCACGGTGTCGAAGTAGGGCAGGATGTTCCATATGCCGGGCGTGTGCGCGTTCTGCGGAACGGCCGCGCAGTCGTCGAGGTTGGTGGCGCAGTCCGGCTCGGTGCCGGCCATCACGTAGTACGCCCAGCTCACCTGATGCGCGTGCAGCAGATACGTGAGATCCGTCCACGCATAATCCGGCCGGCCCGGCCCATGGCGCGCCGCGTTGCGAGGATCGAAGTCCTTCGGAAAGTCGGGAAACTCTAGCTCGTTGACGCACGACATCGGCTCGCCGAGCCGCTCGCAGTGTGCCGACCACTCCGAGACCATGAAGAGATGCTGCGGCAAGCTCCACGACGCGTTCGGCTCGAACAACCGGTCCTGCAGCACGAAGTCGCGCGCGTATTTCCAGTAGTTGGGCAGCTCGCGCTCGTCGTGATAGCCCATCACCTCGGCCGTACCGGCGCAGTTCGGCGCGTTGGGATTGCGGCACGCGCGGCGCGCGCGCTCCGCTGCGGCGATGAATCCGTCCATCCTGCCGCCGGCGATGGCCTCGACCGCGGCGCGCGCGTTGTGCGGTCCACCGCGGTTGCGATCCTGCGGGTCGTGGTACGGCTGCACGCATGTCCCTGTCCGCGGATCCGGTACGCACGCGACGGGCACGCCGTCGCGCATCGGAATGCCGTCCGCCCCGGGAAACGTGCCGAAATAGGAATCGAACGAGCGATTCTCTTGCATGATGATGACGATGTGCCGGATCTTGCGAATCGGATCGCCCGTCGGATGCGGCGGCGCGGCGGCCGCCAGCACGATAGCGAGCAGCGCCGTCCTAAACCGCAACCGCGCTTCCCGCCGTCAAGCCGCCGCGCATCGCCATCGTCGCGGCGCCGACCTGTCCGGCGTCGTTGCCCAGCGCCGCGACGACGATCTGCGTCGTCCCGCGCGGCACCATCGTCGTCAAGTCGTCGGCGAGCGGCCGCACGGCATCGAGCATGAAGTCAGCGGCCGTCGAGACGCCGCCGCCCAGCGCGATCTTCTCCGGGTTCACGAACGCGATGATGTTAGCCAGCCCGATCGCGAGGTCCGCGATGAAGTTCTTCCACGCCGCGAGGCCGTGGCCGTCGCCGGCCTGCGCCGCACGCCGAATCTTCTTCGAGCTGAGCTTGTCGCGCGGCACGTCCAGCAGCGAGCTGCGCGGGAACGAGCTCGCGACGGCAAAGGCGTGTCGGATCAATCCCGTGCCTGAAGCCTGCGCCTCGAAGCATCCGATCTTGCCGCAGTTGCATACGAAACCGTCGCGGGGGCGGATCTGGTGGTGACCGATCTCGCCGGCGCCCCAGCGGTTTCCCAATAGGAGCTCGCCGCCCGCCACGATGCCTCCGCCGATTCCGGTGCCCAGCGTTAGCAGCACGAAGTCCTTGGTAAGCCTACCGGTACCGAACGCATGCTCGCCGAGCGTCGCGCAACGCGCGTCGTTGGCGACGTACACCGGCACGGGAAACTTGGCGCGCAGCGTCTCGCCGAGCGGCGCATTCGTCCAGCCGAAGTTCGGGCTGTAGAGAACGGCGCCGCTGGCGGCGTCGATGTTTCCGGGCGAGCCGATGCCGATCCCTACGACGCTTCCCGCATCTTTGAGCGCCGCGCCGATCACCGTCTCCAGCGCCGCGATGACAGCCTCGAATCTGAGGTCGTCCAAGTCCTCCTCGTGCTGATGCCGGATCGCCCCGTCCTCGGATACCACCGATGCGGTGACGTGTGAGCCGCCCAGATCGACGCCGATAGCCGTTTGCATGGCCGCTATCTTTGGCGCTTCCCGAAGGCGGTACCCGCAAGGCGCGGGAATCGAAGAGTCGTTATGGAGACGATAGACCTCATCAATCTAAGAGACTACACGCGCGAGACCGGACAAGCGACGCATCCGGAACTGCTGGACACGCGTCCGATGGAACACGTCACCAAGATCGAGATCGACGAAGAACACATCACGATCGAGTCCGACGAAAAGACCACGCGCTATTACAACCTCAACGAGATCACCCATCGAGAATGGGTCTACAAGTATAACGACGATCCTGAGTTCGTCGCCGCGGTCGGACGGGTCATCGAACTCGCGCGGCGGCACCTCAAGGACCTGCCCGACAACGTCGCGTGCCCGCCCGGCTGCGCGGAATGCTGCAGCGGCTACGAGCCGTTCGTGAGCAAGGCCGACGTGCAGCGCATCGCGGATCACCTCGGCATGACCTACACGCAAGTGATGCGCGAATACGTTGTCGAGCGGCCATCGGCCGACGGCTACAGCGTCGGCTGGCTGCGCAAGGTCAGCGACGACGTCGCCGACCGCTGCGTCTTCTTGATGGGTCCGCGCAGCGGCCGCCACTACTGCGGCATCTATCCGGCGCGCCCGGGCGACTGTCGTGAGTTCAGCCCGATCGGCTGCGAGGACGTCGACGCGTCGCTGCCGCGCCGCTCCACGTTCAAGATCGGTGCGGCGTTCCAACCCAAGCGACGCAACCGAGCGCGCAACGGGCGCAACGGACGGCGCGCGTGACGGCGAAACGCAAATAGCGTGCAAGACCCGGGCGGCAGCGGCGCGCTACGCTGCCGCCATGCAACGCAAACAACTCCTCTTGGGCTCGCTTGTGCTCGCCGGCATGGCGGGACTCAGCGCCTCGCGCGCGGCGGGCCGCGCTCCGCTCGACGAGGCGACCGCGCCGGACCTCGGTAAGCCGCTACACGCGCCCGCGAAAGGTTACGTGAAGGTCGCCTTCATCATCGGCCCGCAGCTCGTCGCCATCGATCTGATCGGCCCGTTCACCGTGTTCGGATCGGCCGACGGCGTCGTGCCGAGCGGCCAGGGCTTCGACGTCTACTCGGTAGCGGAGACTCGTAATCGGTACGACCTCGGCGACCTCTTCATCCAGTCGCGCTACACTTTCGACGACGCGCCGACGCCGAACGTGATCGTCGTTCCGCAGCAAGCGCATAGTCCCGCGACAATCGACTACATCCGCAGGTCCGCATCCGGCGCCGACGTGACGATGTCGATCTGCACGGGCGCGTTTCTCGTCGCCGAGGCCGGGTTGTTGGATGGCGGCCGAGCGACGACGCATCACGGCGCCTACGATCGATTCGCGCGGACGTTCCCCAATGTCACGCTGATTCGCGGCCCGCGCTACGTCGAGGATCCGAACGTTTCGTCGTCGGGCGGCGAGTCGAGCGGCATCGATCTCTCGCTGCGCGTCGTGGAGCGGTATTATGGTGGGGCCGTGGCCGACTCCGTAGCGTACGGCATGGAGTATCGCCGGACGCCGCGCCCGGTAAGCGTGAAGGATGTCTGACGAAGCGGTCTTTCCAGCCGGCTACTTCACCGGCGCGACGACCTCGTGGTCGTCCGGCGGTGCAATGCTTGCCGAGGTTCGGCACAGCGTCGGAAAGTCTGTGCCGCCGCATCGCCACGAGGCCGCGTATTTCAGCCTGCTGCTGGAAGGGACGTACTCGGAGCGCGGCGCGGACTTCGATCTCGTCTACGAGCCGTACACGCTCGTGTTCCACGCCGCCGGTACGCGCCACGAAGATCGCATCGGCGACACGGGCTGCCGCTTCTTCGCGGTCGCACTGCAGGGCGGGTGGGACGCCGTGATCGCCGAGCTCGGCGGCGCCCGCGCGCACGTGTTCGAGCTCGAGGGCGGCGACCCGGTCTGGGCGGTGCTGCGCCTCTATCGCGAGTACTGCGCGCGCGACGCGCACGCCGAGTCGGCCGTCGAGGACCTGCTCTATCAGCTCTGCGCGCTCGTCGCGCGGCGCCCGGACGAGGGGAGCGACGAGCCGGACTGGCTGCACGCGATCGACGCGACCGTTCGCGAGCGCTTCCGCGATCCGATCGACCTGCGCGCCATCGCCGGCGGCGCGGGCGTGCACCCGGCTCATCTCTGCCGCGCCTTCCGTCGCTTCCGCGGAAGGACGATCTCCGACGCGATGCTCGGGATGCGCATCCAGCACGTGTGCCGGCGGCTGCTCGACGGCGACGACTCGCTCAGCGCGATCGCCTTGGAGAGCGGATTCGCCGACCAGAGCCACATGACGCGCGTCTTCACGCGTGTGACCGGCCGCGCTCCGGGCGCCCACCGCCGCGAAGAACGCGCAAATCTGATCAAATCCTGACTAGGTCAACAGGCGATGCAGCGGAGATGCCCGGTCGACTTTGCATAGGCCCGAATCTCCCTGTCGCGGGTTACGAACCTGGCGCCGTATGCTGCAGCGGTTGCGATGAGAATGCGATCCGCGGGATCCGCGCGGAACGTCTCAGGTAGAGCCGTCGCTGCGACAGCGATGTGCGGTGTCAGAGCCGCGACAACGACGCCAGGCTGTCCGAAGAGCGCCCGTACGTAATCGTCGACGGTCGAGGAGACCGTCAACCGCTTTTTCCTGACGAGCAAGCCTATCTCCCAAGCCGTGATCGGCGACAGCAGTAATTCGTCGCGTTCCGCCGCGCCCTCGATGAGCGCGACTACCTCTTCCTTCAACCGTCCGTCCGCGGCCCAAACCGCCGCGTGCGTGTCAAGTAAAATTGGACTCATCCGCGGTCCACGGAACATCTATGGGACGGATAATATCCTTCTCACCGGTTACCATCCCAGCAAGCGATCCGCAGAAGCGATGCGATGATGTTCGCGCCGGCACCAGTCGAGCGACGGGCCGTCGATGCTTCGTAATGACGATCTCCGTTCCAAGACGCTCGACCTCGCTCATGAGCTCGAGGCAGCGGGCTTTGAACTCCGCCGCACCGACCTCTCGCGGCTTGAGCATAAGCAGTGAAACGTGAGACCCCTTGTTTTGCGAGGAACGCTTTTTTCTGGTCATATTCTGTGTCCATATTACCGCAAGTGGCCTCCCCTCACAAGTGGCGGGGATAACGCGAAAACTCCGTCGTAACCGAAGCGCATGCAACGCCGCTTTACTCTCGCGCTGATCGTCGCCGCTTTGACATGGGTTGCGCCTCCCGCCTCCGCGCAGACGCAGACCGTTTCGCCTTCGCTGTATCAGTCGCTGCGCTGGCGGTTCATCGGACCATTGCGCGGCGGCCGCACGGTGGCGCTCGACGGCGTCGCGAACGAGCCGAACGTCTTCTACATCGGCGCCGTCAATGGCGGAATTTGGAAGACTCAGGACGCGGGCCGCACGTGGACCCCGATCTTCGATCGCGAGCCGACGGGCTCGATCGGCGCGATCGCCGTCGCGCCCAGCGATCCGCGGGTCGTGTACGCGGGCAGCGGCGAGGGCCTGCAGCGCCCCGACCTCGCCGTCGGCGACGGTATCTATAAGTCGCTCGACGGCGGCTCGACGTGGACGCATCTCGGGCTGCGCGACGGCCGGCAGATCGCCTCGATGGCGGTCGATCCAACCGACGCGAATCGCCTCTTCGTCGCCGTACTCGGACACCCGTACGGTCCGAACGAAGAACGCGGCGTGTACCGTTCGCTGGACGGTGGCGCGACGTTCCAGCGCGTGCTCTTCGAGAACGAGAACGTCGGCGCGTTCGACGTCGTCCTCGATCCGCGCGATCCGAAAATCGTCTACGCGACGCTCTGGGCGGCGCGTCAGGCCTCGTGGGAGATCGGCGCGTCGTTCGAGATGCCCGGCAGCGGCATCTTCAAATCCACAGACGGCGGCACAACGTGGGCGCAGCTGCGCGACGGGCTGCCGGCGCGCATCGGACGCGCCGAGGTCGCCGTCTCGCGGAGCAATCCGCAGGTCGTCTATGCCTACGCGGACGTCAAGTCCAAGGACTCGGAGTCCGGCGCCCTGTATCGCAGCGCCGACGCCGGAACGAACTTCGTGCGCGTCAACGACGCCGACGAGATCGCGCAGCGCGGCGACGACCTGGTCTCGCTAGCGGTCGATCCGGTCGACTCGAACGTCGTCTATCTGACAAACACGTCGACCTATCGCTCGACCGACGGCGGCAAGACGATGGTCGCGATCAAAGGCGCGCCGGGCGGCGACGACTACCACACCGTGTGGATCAATCCACAGAACCCGCGGATCGTCGCGCTCGCAAGCGACCAGGGTGCGACGATCTCGGTCGACGGCGGCGCGACGTGGAGCTCGTGGTATAACCAGCCCACGGCCCAGATGTATCACGTCAACGCGGACAATCGCTTTCCGTATTGGGTGTGCGGCGGCCAGCAGGAGAGCGGCTCCGCGTGCGTCGCGAGCCGCGGCAGCTGGGGCGCGGTGACCGAGCGCGACTGGCACACCGCGGCGGCGCAAGAATACGGCTACGTCGTGCCCGACCCGCTGCATTGCGGAATCTTCTTCGGCGGAAAGGTCCAGAAATTCGACGAGGTCACCGGGCAGGTGCAAGAGGTCTCGCCCATCGCGCTCCCGACGAAGCGCTATCGCGTCGTACGCACGGAACCGATCGTGTTCGATCACTTCGACAAGCACAGGCTCTATTTCGGATCGAACGTCGTGTGGGCGACGTCGAACGGTGGCAGGAGCTGGCGCGCGATTAGCCCGGATCTCACGCGGGCGCATCCGGCCGTGCCCGCGGTCGTCGCGCCGTTCGAGAGCGACGATCCGCAGCACGGCGCGCATCGCGGCGTCGTCTACGCCCTGGCGCCGTCGTACGTACGCGCCGGAACGATCTGGGCCGGCACGGACGACGGCCTCGTGTGGATCACTCGCGATTCCGGGCGGCATTGGAGGAACGTCACGCCACCGGCATTGACGCCGTGGAGCAAGATCGCGCAGATCGACGCGTCGCGCTTCGACGACAACACGGCGATCGCGGCAGTGAACCGGTTTCGCCTGGACGACCTGCGCCCGTACGTCTACGTGACGCGCGATAGCGGAGCCACCTGGAAGCTCGTCGTCGACGGCTTACCGGATCAACCCGTCAACGCGGCGCGCCAAGATCCCGTCGAGCCGCGTCTGCTCTACGCCGCCACGGAGAACGGCGTGGCCGTCTCGTTCGACGGCGGCGCGCGATGGCAGTCGCTGCAGCTCGATCTCCCGCACACCTCCGTGCGGGATCTCATCGTCCACGGCAACGACGTCGTCGTCGCCACGCACGGCCGCGGCTTCTGGATCCTCGACGACGTCGAACCGCTGCGCGAGCTTGCGCGCGCGTCGCTTGTAGAAACGCATCTCTTTTCGCCGGCGCTCGCATATCGCGTGCGGCGCAGCACGAACACGGATACGCCGCTTCCGCCGGAGGAGCCGATGGGCACAAACCCGCCGGACGGCGCGATGATCGATTACGCGCTCGGGGCGCCGGCCCGGCGCGTCGTCATCTCGATCCTCGACGGCTCGGGAAATCTCGTGCGGCGCTACGGTAGCGACGATCGTCCGCCGCCGCCGATCGAGCATCTCGACAAGCCCACATACTGGGAGCGTCCGTTCACGGCTCCGTCGACCGGCGCCGGAATGCAGCGGTTCGTGTGGGATTTGCGCGAGGCGCCGCCGCGCTCGTTACAGCCGGATCTTCCGATCTCGGCGGTTCCGCACGATACGCCGCGCGTTCCCGAGGGGGTGCTCGTCGTGCCGGGACGCTACACTGTGCGCCTCGACGTCGACGGTCGTATCATCGAGCGTCCGCTCGTGATCGCAATGGATCCGCGCGTCGCGATCTCGCGCGGCGCACTCGAACGGCAGTATGCGCTAGGGCGCGAGATCGCCGCGATCGTGAACCGCAGCTACGACGAGAACGCCGCGGCGAAACGGGCCGAGCACGCGAGCGCGGCGGAGGCCTTCGCCACGCTCAACGCCGACGCGCAGTCGCTCCTGGACACGGTCGAGGGCGCGGACGCGCCGCCGACGCTCCAGGCCGCCGAGGCGGCTCGGTTGCTCGAAGGTCGCCTTGCTGCGACCCAGAATCGGTGAGGCCTCGAAAGGAGTTCAGTATGAAACGTATCCTGTTGCTCGCATCGTTGAGTCTTCTTTGCCTGGCAGTAATTCAGCCGGCTTCCGCCGCCGCGCCGAGCACGCTGCAGGTCAACCTCCAGCAGCAAAACGGCTCCGGCGAAAGCGGAAGCGCGACGCTGACGCAAACCGGCAGCGACTTGCAGGTGGTCGTCGCGTTGGACGGAGCGCCCGCGACCGCGCAGCCCATGCACATCCACACCGGCACGTGCAGCAATCTCGGCGGCGTCGTTTATCCGCTAACGTCGGTCACGGGCGGGAAGTCGACGACGACCGTCAAGGGAGTGACGATCGCCCAGCTGCTCGCGAAACCCTTCGCGATCAACGTTCACCAGAGCGCGGCCGAATTGCAAAAGTACGTCGCCTGCGGAAACATCACGGCGCCGTCGATGTAACGGCTCGATGCTGTTCGGCGCGAGGAGTCGCGCAGGCCGGGGCGACGTCGGCCACCCTATCGCAATCGTGCGCGACGTCGTGGAGGTCGTGGCGATCGTAGCCGCCGGCGTCTGGGCTTTCTACGTTTTCGCTTATGAGAACCGCATCAAGCCCTCCTTAGCCGGTCCCGACGTAAACGTAGCCGCATCGATGCAGCGACTGGGCGAACGTCACGGCCTCATTGCCGTGGGCATCCGCCTGCAACTGCATAACATCGGCACGGTCAGGGCGCACTTCCTAGGCATGGCCGTCAACGTCTACGGTCAGCGCGTCGTCGTGGGCCGGCCGCAATTCTCTTCGGGTAGAGGTTTGCTGCAATACAATTTCAGCGGCTACGCTCAAACGGGTTCGCGCGTGCCGGTCTATAGCTACGCCTACATCACGCACCTGGGCGACCCCTCGACCGGTCAGGATACCGCGCTCGAGCCCGGCAGCACGCTCGAAAACGATCGTACGTTCTATGTGCCGCAGGGGCGGTTTGATCTCCTCACCTTAGCCTTCGACGCACCGTACACCAAGTTCGACGACGCGACAATTCCCGCGCATCTCGAGATAACGCCGCAAGGGGCGGCGCGCGTGGTGACGACGCTGTCCTCGAGAATCGAGCAATTCAATATCAGCCCGGTGACGTCGCTGGACGTCAGGTAGGCGAACCGGCGATCAGCTCCGCGTAGCGCGCAGGGTCGATGTTGCCGCCGCTGACGATCGCACCGATGCGTTTGCCGGCCAGATCCGGGATGCGCTTATAGAGTAGCGCTGCGAGCGCGGCGGCGCCGCTCGGTTCGATCACGAGCTTCATGCGCTCGAAGGCGAAACGCATCGCGCCGCGCAGCTCCTCGTCGCTCACGGTTACGACGGCGCGCACGTGCTCGCGAGCGATCGCAAAGGTGAGCTCGCCCGGGGCCGTGGTCTGCAACCCGTCGGCGATCGTACTCGGCACTCCGATCGTGACGCGCTCGCCGCGCGCGAGCGACTGAGCGAAGTCGTCGCCGGCCTGCGGCTCGACCCCGTAGATCGCAATCGACGGATTTCGCCCGTGCGCCGCGATCGCGGTCCCGCTCATCAGGCCGCCGCCGCCGAGGGGCACCACGATCGCGTCCAGATCGGGCGCGTCCTCTAAGAGTTCGAGCGCCGCCGTGCCGGCGCCCGCGACGATGCGCGCGTCGTCGAACGGCGGCACGAGCGTCGCCGCGCGCTCCGCGGCCACGGCCCGGGCGATCTCCTCACGGTGCGAGCGTTCGCGCTCGTAGTGGACGACCTCCGCGCCATATCCCCGCGTCGCCGCGAGCTTGACGGCGGGGGCGTCGGTGGGCATGACGATCGTCGCCGGCACCCCGAGCAGCCGTGCGGCCAGAGCGACGCCCTGTGCGTGGTTGCCGCTCGAGAACGCGACGACGCCGCGGCCGCGCTCCTGCGGCGAAAGCGACGCGAGGAAATTATACGCCCCGCGAAACTTGAACGCGCCCATGCGCTGCAGGTTCTCACACTTCACGAACACGCGCGCTCCGGACTGGTCGTCCAGCGTGCGCGAGACCACGACCGGCGTGCGGTGCGCAACGCCGGCCAGCCGCGCCGCCGCGGCGCGGACGTCGTCGAGCGTGACGGAGTTCGCGGGCAACTCTAGTTAAGTCGGGGCCGGCGCCATGTGGAAGTCCCAGTCCACGACCTTGCCGTTTTCGTCGAAGCGCATCCGCTCGACGTAGTCGTGCTTCTGAAACTTGACGTTGAAGCAGTGCCAGCCGGGATCGCAGGCCCCGGCCGTCTCCTTGACCGAGAGCAGCTTACCCTGCGCGCTGAGCTCATCCGACCATTGGGCGACCTTGACGCGCGTGATCGTGATGCCCTTGGCGATGTCGTTCTGCACCGGCCGCAGATCGTTGTCGATCACCGCCCGCGTGATCCGATCGGCCTCGCGCTCGTTGCGGTTTTCGAACGAGCAGGCGGCGAGCGCCGCTAGGGCGGCTGCTGCGAGCAACACGCGCGCGAGCGTCACGATGCGAGCGCCTCCGCGTCGGTCTGAGCCGGGAATGCCGCGAACTCGAGGCTCGGGTTCCACTCCTGCGCGAGCCGGAGACTCCACTCGCTCTCGAAGAGCGCCGCGGGACGCCCGTCCCAATCCTCGACGAGTTTGGCGTTCGAGGGCCAGTGCGCGCGATCGATCGCGTCGCTTTCTCCGTGCACGTGGCGCGCGAGCGTCAAGGGCAGCGTCGCGAGGACGGTCTTCACGTTGTACTCCGACTCGAGACGATACTTGGCCACCTCGAATTGCAGCTCGCCGACGGCCCCGAGGATCGGTTCCGTCCTCGGCACACCCCACGGATAGAAGACCTGCACCGCGCCCTCCTCACGCAACTGCGCGATTCCTTTCCCGAAAGATTTGTAGCTCGCTACGTCCGTACTCCGGATCGTCGCGAAATGTTCCGGTGCGAAGGCGGGGATCGGCGGGAACGCGACGCGTTTCCCCTCGTAGAGCGTGTCGCCGATCGCGAAGGCGCCGGGGTTGGCGAGCCCGACGACGTCGCCGGCGTACGCCACGTCCAGCGAGACGCGATCGTCGGCGAAGAGCTTCATCGCCCGCGAAAGCCGCACGGGCGCGCCGGTGCGTCCGTTGCGCACCGTCATGTCACGCGCGAACTCGCCCGAGCAGATGCGCACGAACGCGACGCGATCGCGATGGCGGGGATCCATGTTGGCCTGAATCTTGAACACGAAGCCGGTGAAATCAGGCGCGGCGGGATCGACGCCGGCCCGCGCCGTGGGCGCCGGAGCCATCTCCACGAAATCGTCGAGAAAAAGCTGCACTCCGAAGTTCGTCACCGCGCTGCCGAAGAACACCGGCGTGATTTCACCGCGCAGCATGGCGGCGCGGTCGAAGCGTTCGCCCGCGCCGTCGAGCAGCTCGATGCCCTCGCGGAACTGTCCGTAGACATACTCGCTCACCATCTCACGCAGCGCGGGGTCGGTGATGTCGGTGACGGAGAACGCAGCGCGCGTCGTTCCGTGGGTGGAGCGCTCGAACCGGTGCACCGACTTCGTGCGGCGGTCGTAGACGCCACGGAACTCGTCGCCGCTGCCGAGTGGCCAGTTCATCGGGAACGCGCCGATGCCGAGCACGTTCTCGAGCTCGTCGAGCAGCTCGAGCGAATCGCGGCTCGGCCGGTCGAGTTTGTTTATGAAAGTGAACAGCGGAATGCGGCGCTCGCGGCAGATCGCGAAGAGCTTTTTGGTCTGCGGCTCGACCCCTTTGGCCGCGTCGATGAGCATCACCGCGCTGTCGGCCGCCAGCAACGTGCGGTACGTGTCCTCGCCGAAGTCCTGGTGACCCGGCGTGTCGAGCAAGTTGATCGTGTGCTCGCGGTACGGAAACTGGAGCACCGTCGACGTGATCGAGATGCCGCGCTCGCGCTCCAGCGCCATCCAGTCGCTAGTCGCCTGCCGCTGGCGCTTGCGCGCAGATACCTGCCCGGCGACATGTATCGCCCCGCCGTAAAGCAGCAGCTTTTCGGTGAGCGTCGTCTTCCCGGCATCCGGATGCGAGATGATTGCAAAGGTGCGACGCTGGCGTACCTCGTCTCGTATGGTCACGTTACCTCGTTAACGTTGCACCGGTTCGTAAACCCGCAGCTGCGCTCCGTGCGAATCCTCGCGCATTAGCGCGAGCAGCCCGGAGCCGCGATAAAACTGCACGCTGGGAGGAATGTGCAGCCGATCGGCTCCCCGCCGCACGTCGGCTTGGTCACCGGCGATGGTGATGGTGCAATCACCATACACCAACGTGGCCGGCGGCACAATCGGCGCCGCACCGCGCGGCAGCCGCCCGCGCACGTAGCTCGCGGGGCCTGACGACTCGGAAACCTGCGTCAGACACTCGGGTAGGGCCGAGAGCGCCCACGGCGCGTCGCCGCGCAGCGCCGCGCTCGGCAGCTGGGGCGGAGCGCCGGCGCCGCCCGGCTTCGCCCGCACGTCTGCGTAAGCGCTGCCGATCTTGATGCGTATCAGATCGCGATTCGCCCACGCGGTGGCCAGCACCGCGACGCTCAAGATGATGACAGTCGAGAGAATCAGGTATTTAACCACACCCGTGCGGCGCCCACCGAGGAGTCGCCCATGCCGTAGTAGACGTCGAACGCGCGCTCGCCGAGGTCCGGCCGCGGATCGATGCCGGTTGGGAACACGACGTTGTCGACGACGCCGTGGCGCTCGCGCCGCGACTCCGGTACCATGATCGGCTCCGGCGATCGGTACAGAACGCGGTCCGGGCGCTCGAGATCTTGAATCACGATGCCCGCGCTGTAGCGCAGGAACGGCTTGCGCGCTCCGTGGTTAATTACGTCGACGCCGTGGAACATGGCCATCCACACGCCGCGGCCGTTCAACGTAACTCGCACGGGCGGCGTGCCGGCTCCGATCTTGATCGATCCCCATTGCGCGTCCGGCGAGAGCACCTGTATGCTCTCGTTGACGTTGCAAAGCTTGCTGCGGTCCTTGAGAACGGGGGCTAGTGGAACGTACGCGATGCGAATGGACTCGCGGTCTTCGAACGGCATGCGCTCGATCATCGGCACGGCGGCGCGGCCGTCGACGCTCGACAGATGCAGCATCGGACGGTGGTAGAAGGCCAGACAGCGACGTCCTTTCGGCGACAGGACCGGTTCCGGGAAAAAGGCCGCGTCTTTATCGTCGCCCGAATGTGTTGCCGTTCCGGCGAAATTTACGAGGCCGAGGCGTTCCCAATTATACGCGTCTCGAGAGATCGCGACTGCGATACGAGGGCCGTCGGGTCCGACCGCGGTGTACGCCATCACGTACGCTTCGAGCGCCGCAACGTACGTAACGCGCGGATCCTCGCAGCCGTATCCGGGGCGCGGCCGCAGCTCGTACGGGGCCTCGGGCTGCAACGCGAACGCGACGCGCTCGACCTGGAAGCAGCGATTCTCGATCCGGGTGCGCACGATTCCGATGCGCGAGATGTTGCCCTCGGCGACGCAACGCGGGTAGAGCAACAGCTCGCCTCCGGGCGCCCGCGCCGCGCCCGGATTCAGGACGCCGCCGGCCTCGGTCGGATCGCCGTCGGGCTCGAGCACGACGCCCAAGCGCTGCACGCGGACGTCGAGGTCGATCGGCTCGACGGACGGGGCCGCCTTGCGTGGAGAGATCATGGCAGATAGGTGGCCGTGATTGGCTCGTTGCTCGGCGTAACGACCTCGACGCGCACGCCGCGCCGATAGACGCTATTGGGAACGATCCAGAGCGTAAACGAGCGATAAGCCCCGGTAGGCTCGCCGCCGTCGGCCGGCGCCTGTTCAAACGCGACGACCCGCACGCGATCCGGCGTCGCGCGGATGGATTCGACGATCTGTTTGTAGCCGGTGCGGTCGTGCGGACCCATCAGCAATACAACGCCGAACTCGCTCTTGAAGTGCACGGGCGCGTGAATTTCCAGCTTGCCCAGGTCTTCGGCATCGCGTACTATAAGGATTTGGTTCCCTCCAAGAACGGTGGTCGTGCCAACTGCCAGGGTCTTCACGCGAACTTCGCGACATCCGACCAGCAAGATGAGCCCTATGGCTAGACCTGCCAGGGCCGACCAGCGCTTCACGGCCGTCCGCTTCGCCTGGACCGACCGGCGGCCTCCCGTGCGCAGGAAAATTTTATCCTCAAATGTCGTTGCCCAGGCGGCCGCAGCGACGGTACGCTAAGGGGTGATGAAAAAGCTCCTCCGCTTCGCATTGGCTGCCGACCTCGCGGCGCTGATGACCGTGGTATTGGGGAGCTGGACGCGCATCAACGGCGCCGGGCTCACGTGTCCCGACTGGCCGCTCTGCCGCGGTCGCCTCGTTCCTTCGATGACCGACGGCACGCTGTGGGAGTGGACACATCGCCTGCTTGCGTTTGCGGTGGCGCCGCTCGTCGTGGCGCTCGTGGTCGCCGCGTGGCGCAAGCGCGATCGGCCGTTCATCGGTCCCACGCTCGCGGTCATCGTCGCGCTGTTTTTCGTGCAGGTCTTCCTCGGCGCGGAAACCGTGCGCCTCGGCAATACGCCGATCTCGGTCGTGCTGCACTGGGCGACCGCGATGGCCTTAATTGCCGGGTTGTCGGCGATGGCCGTGTTCGCCGCCGCCTCGGACGATACGCAACCGCAGCGCGCGCGCGCTCTTTCCGCCGACGCCGCCATCGTCGGCGCTACGGCGATCGTTTCGTTCGCGACGATGTGCGTCGGCGCATACGTGAGCTCCAGCGGCGCGGGGTTGGCCTGTCTTTCGATTCCGGACTGCGCGGGCAACGTCGTGGTCCATACGCCGGGTCAGTTCGTGCAGATGCTGCATCGCGTCGCAGCTGCTGCCACGCTGATCTGCGCGACTGGCGCGCTCGCGCTCGTGTGGGCGCACTCCGCTTCTCTTCGACTGCGCGCGACGGTCGCGCTCGGTGTCGGACTCGTCGCGATTCAAGTGTTGCTGGGACTGCTCAACGTCGCGCTGCGGCTGCCAACCGAGCTCCGGGAGGCACACGCCATCAACGCTGCGCTCGTCTTCCTGGCGTTCTTCGTCGCGACGATCTTCGCGGTGCTCGACTCCGCGCCGGCCGGAGCCGCGCGGCGGCTGCCCGAAAGCGTCGCACAGCGATGACTGCGCTCGCGCGGCTCGGGGATTACTACGAGCTCTCTAAGCCGCGCATCATCGCGCTGCTGCTCGTCACGACCGCGGCAGCGATGGCGATGGCCGCGCGCGGCGTCCCGAGCGTCGGATTGCTCTTCTGGACGCTGCTCGCCGGCGCGCTCGCCGCCGCATCGGCCGGCGCCTTGAACTGCGTGTGGGACGCCGACATCGACCGCGTCATGAAGCGCACGCAGTCGCGCCCGATACCCGCCGGGCGGATCTCGCGCCGCGACGCGACGATCTACGCGCTGCTTGCGGGCGGCACGTCGTTCGCGATCTTCTACCTGCTCGTCGATCCGCTCGCGGCGTGGCTCTCGCTGGCCGGTAACGCTTACTACGTCGGCGTGTACACGATGTGGCTCAAGCGCGTTACGCCGCTCAACATCGTCGTCGGAGGCGCGGCCGGCGCGGTACCCCCGCTCGTCGGCTGGGCCGCGGTGACGCACACGCTCGGCGGTCCGGCGCTCGGCCTGTTCGCGTTGATCTTTCTCTGGACGCCGCCGCACTTCTGGTCGCTCGCGCTCATGACCGAGACCGAGTACGGCAAAGCGAATATCCCGATGTTTCCGAACGTCTACGGCACCGAACGCACTAAGCGCGAGATCGTCTATTACAGCATCGTGTTGGTCGCGGCGTCGCTCGCGCTCTACCCGCTGCGCATCATGGGCGCGTTTTACTTCGCGGGCGCTGCCGTGCTGGGCGGTCTCTTCGTGCTCGACGCGTTGCGCACGTGGCGCGAACGAAGCGGTACGCTGCAGGCGCGCAGGCTGTTCCGCTACTCGCTCCTCTACCTCGCGCTGATGTGCGCCGTCATGGTGATCGACCGCATCGTGTCGTGAACCGTCTGCTCTGGACGCTCGGGCTCGGCGTCTTCGCCGGAGCGCTCGACCTCAGCGTGCTCTCGCCGGCGCTGCCCGCGCTCGGCCGCGACTTTTCGGTGCAAACCAGCGACCTCGCGTGGGTCTTCACGCTCTACCTGCTGGTCACCGTGGTTTCCATCGCGATCGCGAGCACGCTCGCCGACCGTTACGGGCGGCGTCCGGTCTACGTCGCCTGCGTCGCCGTGTTCGCCGCCGGCAGCATCCTCGCGATCGCGGCTCCGAGCTACGCCGTCTTCTTAGCCGCGCGTGCGATCCAGGCGCTGGGTGCGGGCGGGATCTTTCCGGTCGCGACCGCCACGATCGGCGACGTCGTTCCGGCGGGCCGGCGCGGCGCGGCGCTCGGGATGGTCGCGGCCACGTGGGGCCTGGCCGCAGTCGTCGGCCCGAGCCTCGGCGGCCTGATCACGCACTACGTCTCGTGGCGCTGGATCTTCGCAGCAAACGTTCCGCTCGCCGTCGCCGTTATCGCGCTCGCGCTGCGCGACATCCCGCGCGACGCGCCGCGACTGCGCGGCCGCCTCGACGCCGTCGGCCTGGCACTGCTCTGCGTCGGGTTGCTCGCGGTGATGGACGGATTGATCGGAGCACACCTCGTGATCGGACTGCTCGGCGGGGCGATCCTCTCCGGGTTCGTCGTCTGGGAAACGCTGACGCCGTCGCCCATCGTGCCGCTCGAGCTGCTGAGCCGTCCGCAGCTCCTCAAAACGTACGCGCTCGAGCTGCTTATCGGCATCCTGGAAGGGTCGCTGTTCTTCATTCCAACCGTCCTCGTCGGCACGCAGGGTCTCTCGTACGCGGCCGCCGGCTTCGTGGCCACGCTCGGCGCGCTGGCGTTCGTCGTCGTCATCCCGATGTCGGGGCGCGCGCTCGATCGCATCGGCAGCCGCGACGTCTTGCTGTTCGGCACGGTGCTCACCGAGCTGGGATTGGCGATCTTCGCACTCGGCTTCTCGTCGCTCGCGCTATCGCTGCTCGCGATGATCGTCGCGGGCGCGGGATTCGGCGCGCTGCTCGGTGCGCCTACGCGCTACATCGTGACCAACGAAACGCCTGAGGGGGCGCGCGCGACCGCGGTTGGACTCTTGAGCCAAGCGTTGATCGTCGGACAGATCCTGGGAAGCGCGATGGCCGGCAGCTTCTTCGCCACGGCGCATAGCGAGGTGGCCGGCTATCGCCACGCGTACCTAGCGTTCTGCGGGGTCGCGTTCGTGGCGCTGATTCTTGCGGCGACGCTCAAACCGCAGCGCGAGGAGCGCGGGCGGCCGATCGAAGAGGCAGCCGCCGGGGCGCTCTAGCGCGAAGCACTCCCCATGGCGACGCACGTCGTGGAGAATCAGCCTCCGACATTCGAGAACTACAACGTCTTTACGTCGGATCGTGCGCTCAACGACGCGATCGCGCATCTTTCGCCCGAAGCCTCGACAGGCGAGATCGCCGAGCTGGGCGGGCTGGCGGGACGGCCGGACGTCATTGCGCTCGGCTTCGAGGCCAACGAGCATCCACCCGAGCTGCGGACGCACGATCGCTTCGGCAATCGCATCGACGAAGTGCGCTTCCATCCGGCGTGGCACGCCCTGCTGCGCCACGCTACGAGCGCCGGATTGCACGGAACGCCGTGGCAGGACGCTCAACCGTTCGCGCATCTGCGGCGCGCCGTGAAATTCTACGTGTGGGGCCAGGTCGAGTCGGGTCACGGGTGCCCGATCTCGATGACGTACGCCGCGGTTCCGGTACTGCGGGAGCAACCGGAGCTGGCAGAGTGGTTTGCGCCGCTCACGCGGCCCGAGTACGATCCGCGCCAGATTCCGATCGCGCAGAAATCCTCGGCGCTGTGCGGGATGGGCATGACGGAGAAGCAAGGCGGCTCCGACGTTCGTGCCAACACGACGCGAGCGGAGCCCGCGGGAGGGCGCGGTCCAGGGCGCGAGTATCGGCTCACGGGTCACAAGTGGTTCTGCAGCGCGCCGATGAACGACGCGTTCCTCGTGCTGGCGCAGACCTCGGGGGGATTGTCGTGCTTCTTAGTGCCGCGCGTGCTCCCCGACGGGACGCGCAACGCGTTCGCTATCGCGCGCCTCAAAGACAAGCTCGGCAATCGCAGCAACGCGTCGGCCGAAGTCGAGTTCGACGCGACGGCGGGCCGGCTGATCGGCGACGAGGGCGAGGGGCTCCAACGCATCGTCGAGATGGTCAACTACACGCGGCTGGACTGCACCATCGGTTCGGCGGGCCTGATGCGCGCCGCGCTGGCCGCGGCGATCCACCACGCGACGTATCGGCGCGCCTTCGGCAAGACGCTGATCGAACAACCGCTGATGCAGAACGTGCTGGCCGACCTCGCCCTCGAATCCGAGGCGGCGACGGTGCTCTTCGTGCGCGTCGCGCGTGCGATCGACGACTCCGCGCGCGACGAGCGTGCGGCCGCGCTGAAGCGCATCGGCACCGCGCTCGCCAAGTACTACGTGTGCAAGCGAGCGCCGGTCGTCGTCGGCGAGGCGCTGGAGTGCCTAGGTGGAAACGGGTACGTCGAGGAGTCGGTCATGCCGCGGCTCTACCGCGAGGCCCCGCTCAACTCCATCTGGGAAGGTTCGGGTAACATCAACGCCTTGGACGTCCTGCGCATCCTTCGCAAACAACCCGAAGCGCTCGCCGCATGGCGCGACGAGCTCGCGCCGGCGCTGGGTGAGCCGCGCGTCGCCGCGCAGGCGAAGCGCCTCGAGAACGAGCTGCGCGAGGCCGACCTCGGCGAGGCACAGGCGCGCGCGGTCGCGGAGCGGATGGCGCAGCTCTGGCAGGCTGCGTTGCTGCTGTCGTACGCACCCGCGGAGATCGGCGACGCGTTCGTCACCAGCAGAATCGGCGGCGAGTGGGGCCGCACGCTCGGGACGCTGCCGCGCGGCGCCGCGCTGCGCGCGATCGTAGAGCGCGCTACGGCGGGATGAAGAACCATCAGCCGCCTGCGTTGGCGCGACGTGCGTGGACGAAAAAGGAGCGCGCGGTCGTGTGGCGTGGGCTCACCGGGCGCTTCTCGCTCGCCATCGAGCCGCTGCTCGGAACGCTCTTCATGGCCATGCTCACCTGGGGCATCGTCTACCGCGCGCAACACGTGCCGTCCGACGCCACGCTGATCAAGATCGCCTGGATCTTCGCCGTCGGCGCAATCGCGTTCGGAGGCTACTTCATCGCCGTGTTGGTCGCGCCGATCGTCGCGTACCTGCAAACGTTTCGGCCGATCTTCATCCTCGACGGCTACGTGCGGTATCGCGAGCCCGACGATCGTTCGCAGCCCGGCGCGTGCGGTTACGCCGCCGTGCTCTTCCCCGACCGCACCGTAGCGGGCGAATGGGAGTGGCTCGGGAGGAAGCTGTTGCCGAACACGACGATCCCGGCGCTGGTCGAGTTCTCCGACTATGCGGGCATTCACAAGATCGATGGTAGACCGACCGGATTGCTGCCGGACGAAGAGATTCCGCTGCTGGCGATCGGCATCGCGACGCGCCACGGCCGCCGAGCCGACCTGTAAACTCTCGGAGGTAAAAAAGATGAAAAACTTATCATTCGTTCTGCTCGCTGCCGGAATGGCCGCGTGCGGCGGGGGCTCTGCAACAACCTCGACTATCCCGGCACAGCCCATCGCCGGTCAATCCGAGGGCGCCGCGCGGGACACACGGCTCGTCGACGTCTCCGACCACGCGGAAGAACGGCTCATCTACGTCTCCGACCACGCCAATAACCTGATCGACGTTTTCGGCCGAGGAAAGTTGCGCACGATTACCAGCGGCGTGAGCAAGCCGGTCGGACTCTTCGTCGATGCATTGCATAACTTGTGGGTAGCCAATCCGGGCGCAAACGACGTGCTGGTCTTTCGGCGCGGTTCGAAGACGCCGAGCGAGACGCTGGAAGATTCCAATCAACCCAACGACGTCGCCGTGTGCCACGACGGGACCGCTTTCGTCGCGGACTCGCTGAACTTGGGCGGCGTCGCGGTCTATCCACCCGGTCACACGGCCCCGACGCGCCGCCTCGAAGCGCAGCGGAGCGGTCAGGGTGGCATCGAGTTCTACGTGGCCTGCGACAACGCGGGTAACGTCTTCGCGACGGGGATGATCGGGGCGTCACCCTTTGCGGCGACTGTCGGGTGGCGTCACGCGCGCGAGTCGGGATATTATCTTCTGAAGCCTGCCGCGTCGTCCGAGGGCGGCATCAAGGCGACCGCAGACCGAAGGCTGTTGATTCCCATGAACACCGGCCCCTCGCAGGGCGCCATCGTGGAATTCACCGAAGGCGGCAAGCCGACGGGGAGAGCAATTCGCACCGGTTCGGACCTGTGGGGTGACATCGCGCTAAATGGGAACCAGAGCGACATTTACGGCGTCGTTACGGCGAAGGACGTCGTCGCAGTCCGAAAATTTCCGGGAGGCGGCTTTGTTCGCGAGTTCACCAGCGGCAATCTGGCGCAGCCCGAAGGCATCGCGGTCGACCCCGGCGACTGACTCTCGGGCTTACTTTAGGGGGACGCGGAGTGTCGTGTTCGACGGCCAGTGGTGGCCGTAGCCGGAGAGCAGCACGACGGACCCGCCGATTGCGAAGATGACCAGCAAGCCGACCACGACGACGCGGTACAGCGCCGTGGGCACGCCGCGGCTCTCGGGGACCTTGCTAAAGTCGAGATATTCGTCGTCGCGAACGATCATTGTGAGCTATGCCCCCTTCGGCGCGAAGCCGACAACGTTGAGCCCGGCCAGCAGGGCGAGAATCGCGCCGATGCCGAGCAAGAACAGCATCAGCTTGAAGACCTGGTTCTCGACGCCGGTGGCGCGCCAGTCCTTGTAGAGCGCATAAAACGCAACCACCGCGACGACGATCCCCGCGATCACCGCGCCCAGCCGTTCGATCAACGCTGCATTCACGTTCGTTCCTTATATCAAATAGAAGATCGAGAAGAGCACGACCCAGATCACGTCGACGAAGTGCCAGTAGAGCGTGCCGGCGGTGATCCCGAAGAACTTGCCACGCGTGTAGACGCCCGCAGCGGATTGCAGCACCAGCACCGTGAGGTAGCAGACGCCGATGAACACGTGCAGCCCATGCATGCCGGTCAGCGTGAAGAACGATGCGCCGAAGATGCCGCTGCCCCACCATGTCACGTGCTCGCCAAAGATCAAGTGCGTGTACTCGTAGGCCTGCCCGCCGAGGAAGCCCGCGCCCAGCACGATCGTCGCGAGCAGGAACCAGATGTAGCGCATGAAGTTCCCGTGCTTGAAGTTTTCCAGCGCGTAGTGCATCGTCGCACCCGAGCCGAACAGCACGACCGAGTTCCAGGCCGCAAAGGCCACGTCGAGACGCTGTATTCCCGGCGGCGGCCAGCCCTGCCCGCTGTTGCGCATGTAGAGATACGCGAAGATGAACGACGCGAACAGCACGCAGTCGCTGACGAGGAAGAGCAGGAAGCCCTGTAGCCGCAGCTCGCGCGTTTCGATGTAGAGCTGATCGACGTCGCCGTGCGAGTCGAGCGGCAGCGATGCGGCCGTCATCAGTGCGCTCCGGCGGCCACGTGCGGCGGCGAGTCGGTCAGCTCCTCGTCGAGCCCCTTATAGGGTAGCGGCTGGCTGAAGTCGTACGGCAGTCCGTACACCGTCGGGATGTGCTTGAAGTTGTAGTAGTGCGGCGGCGACGGAACCTGCCACTCGAGCGTGCGAGCGCCCCACGGATTGGCGCCGGCGCGCCTTCCGTTGCGTATGCTCCAGATCACGTTCACGAAGAAAATCAGGATCGCAAACGTCATCAAATACGAAGAGAACGACGCGAAGCGGTTCCAGAACGCGAACTGCGGATCGTAGGTTGCGACCTCGCGTGGCATGCCCTCCATGCCGAGCCAGTGCATCGGCAAAAACGTCAGGTTAAATCCGATGAAGAACAGCCAGAAGTGCCATTTGCCGAGCGTCTCGTTCAGCATTCGCCCGGACATCTTCGGGAACCAGTAATACATGCCGGCGAACACTCCCATCAGGCTGCCGCCGACGAGAACATAGTGGAGGTGCGCGACGATGAAGTACGTCCCGTGGACGTGCAGATCGAACGGGATCGCGGCCAAAAAGATGCCCGTGATGCCGCCGATCGTGAACAGGCCGACAAAGCCGATCGCGAAGAGCATCGCCGTAGTGTAATGGATCTTCCCGCGGAACAGCGTCGCGGTCCACGAGAAGATCTTAATGCCCGTCGGCACGCCGATGACGTACGTGAGGATCATGAACGGCAGCTGCAAGAACGGCGCCAGGCCCGACGTGAACATATGGTGAGCCCAGACCATGAATCCCAGCAGGGCGATCGCCGCCGACGAGAACGCGATCAGCTTATAGCCGAAGATCGGCTTGCGCGCAAAGGTCGGGAGCACCTCGGAGATGATGCCGAACGCCGGAATGATCATGATGTAGACGGCCGGATGCGAGTAGAACCAGAACATGTGCTGCCACATCACGGGGCTGCCGCCCTTGGCCGGGTCGAAGAACGGCACGCCGAACACTCGGTTGATGAAGAGCGCCGCCAGCGCGGCCGCGAGGGCCGTCGTCGCGATCATCAGGAGCGGCGCGGTCGCGAACTGTCCCCATACGAAAAGCGGCATGCGCGTGAAGGTCATGCCGGGCGCGCGCATCTTGAGGATCGTGACGAGGAAGTTCAGGCCGGTCATCGTCGAGCTCACGCCGACGAGGAAGATCGCCGCGGCCCACATCGACGTTCCGGCCGCACCTTGCAGCGAGACGGGCGGGTACTCCATCCAGCCCGCGGTCGGTGCGCCCAACAGAAACGACGAGAACAGCATCAGCCCAGAGACCGGAAAGATCCAGAAGCTCAGCATGTTGAGCCACGGGAAGGCGACGTCGCGCGCGCCGATCTGCACGGGAAAGATGAGGTTGCCAAAGCCGCCGGTCAGCATCGGGATGATCACGAGCCAAACCATCGTGCTGCCGTGAATGCTGTAGATCTCGTTGTAGGTGTCGGCGGCGACGAACCCGCCGTTGGGATTGAGCAGCTGCGTGCGGATGGCCTCGGCCAGCAAGCCGGCCAGCATGAAGAAGACGAACGCGGTGATGAGGTACTGGACGCCGATGATCTTGTGATCGAGCGAGAAGACGTATCGCCGGACGAATCCCTGGGGTTCCGGGTGAATGTGATCGGCGATCCCGCCGGCGTGTACCGCTGCTACTGCCATATTTCTTTCGATTGTATCATTTCAGTGAGGCGAGGAATGCGACCAAGTTGCCGATGTCCTGCGCCGTTAGGCCGTTCGCCGAAGCGTTGGGCATCGTGCCCATGCTCCCCGTGTAGCCGTTCTGCAGGATCGCGGCGACGTTCTCCGGCGTCGCGGGCTGCCCGTTGACCAGGTTGGGATGCGCGGGGTCGTGCAGCACGCTCTTGAGGCCGGGGCCGACGAGCGTCTGATCGAACGGCGCCAGCTTGTGACAGGCGGAGCATTTTTGCGCGAATAGCTGCTGACCCGCGGACGCGTTCCCGCCCTGCAGCGAGATCGCCTGACCGCCTGCGGCGGGCAGCGCGTTGCTCGCGTGCGCGTTCTTTTGCTGCCAGCTCTTGTACCATTTGTCGAACGCCGGCTTCTCCTCGATCACCAGCACCTGTTTGTCCATCTCGCTGTGCAGCACGCCGCAGAACTGCGTGCAGATGATCGGATAGCGGCCGTCGAGCCGCGGCGTGAATCGAATCGTGGTAACGAGGCCGGGCACGGTGTCGTTCTTGAGACGCATCGCCGGGACCCAGAATCCATGAATGACGTCGGCGGCCGTCAGGTTCAGCGTCACCGGCACGCCTCGGGGGAGGTGCATCTCGTCCGTCACCTCGCCGTTAATCTGCGGATAGCGGAACGAGAAGTAGAACTGATGACCGATCGCCTCGACCACTACCCCGTTTTCCGGCTCCAGCATGATCTCGTACCAGATGCGCACGCTCACGATCGAGAGCAGCACGACAAAGAGCGTGGGGATGAGCGTCCACCAGAACTCGAGCTTGTGGTTGTCGTGGATCTGGGCGCCGATTGCGTCGGGTGGATCCGTCGCCTTGGCGCGAAACGCGATGCTGAAATAGATCAAGTATCCGGCGATGAAGATGTAGAGCGCGCTGCCGGTCGCCGCCATGAAGCGGAAGAGCGTATCGACTTGGCGCGCGGTGACGATCGCCGCGGGGAGATACTTCTCGAGCGGGAATTCGTACCAGAAGACCATCGCCGCGACGGCCAAGATGGCCAGGATCGCCGTGACCGTCCAAAAACCCCGACCGAGCCGGACGGGCTGCACCGTGTTATCAACCAAAAGAAAGTTCTCTCCCCAGGTCTACTATAGACGGCCGGCGCGCGGCGTGCATCGACTAAACGGGCTGTTAAGAGACTCTGTCGGCGGACCCTGCAAACTCCCGAACCAGCCAATCGACGTTGGTTATCGCCGTACCGACCACGACGGCGCCGGCTCCCGCGTCGAGCGCGGCGCGAACCTCGTGCGGCGAACGGACCCCTCCCTCGCAGATCGTGAACCCCTGCGGAGTGAGCTCGCGAACGAGGTCGAGTGCGGGCAACGCTGTGCCCTTCGTCTCGGCGGTGTAGCCGCACAGCGTCGTGGCGACGGCGTCGGCGCCCGCGGCGCGCGCATCGGACGCGTCGCCGGACGTCGCGCAATCGGCGAGCGCGAGGCAGCCTGCCGCATGAATCGTCTCGACTACACGGCCGAGCTCGGCGCCGTCGGGCCGGGGGCGACGCGTCGCGTCGAACGCCACGATCTCGGCGCCGGTGCCAATAACCGCGCGCACGTCGTCGAGCGTCGGCGTTATGTACGGTTCGAAGCCGGGATACTCGCGCTTGACGAGGCCGATGACGGGCAGGGCCACGCGCGCGCGCACCGCCTGCAGGTCCCCTAACCCGGCGATGCGCACCGCGACCGCGCCGCCCTCTTGGGCGGCCTGCGCCATCGCTGCGATGACGTTGGGATCGTCGAGCGCCGAGCCGCGCCACGCCTGCACCGAGACGATCAGGCCGCCGCGCAGGGTTTGGAACAGGCTCATTGCGTCAGCTCCGGTTCGATCCCCAGCTCGCGGTACGCGATCAGCAACGCTCCCACGGCGGGGTCGTAGCGCGCCGCAAACACCTCGGCGCCCGCGACCCGCGCGCGAATTCCGTCGCCGACGCTCGCGCGAAACGCTGAGTCGCGAAAGACTCCGCCGGCCAGCCCGACTCGCGCGACGCCGCCGGCGTCGATCGCGCGACATGCGAGCTCGGCCAACCGGTCCGCGCCCCGGTTCGCCAAAGCGCGAAACCGCTCGAAGGTGAGCGCGACCGGAGCGAATGCGGCGAGCCGCTCGCGCGATATTTCGCCGTGATAAAAGCGCCGAGCAACGTCGCGCAGCGACGGCGCGCCAAAGAAATCCAACACCGCGCGCGTTTCTTCGTCCGGCGACGCGTCGCCGTCGTCCTCGGCGCGCATCAGCTCGGCGAGCGCGTCGCACGCAATGCGAAACGCGCTGCCCTCGTCGCCGAACAGAAATCCCCAGCCACCGAAGATATGGCCCGCGCCGCTGCGATCGCGCGTGTATGCGACGGATCCGGTTCCGGCGATCACGATGACGCCGTCGCGTCCGGCCAACGCACCGGCGTGCGCGATCGGCGTGTCGTGCATCAGCACGACGCGGCGCGCCGGCAGCTCCGGCGGCCGTCCGTAGACGCGCCCGTTGTAGCCGCTGATGCCCGCGACAATGGCGTCGCAGTGCGTGTCGCCCGGCAGCCCCGCGTGCGCGAGCGCGTTGCCCAGCGCCGACCGCAACGCGTCGCGCAGCCGCGTCGAATCGGGGCCGGCGCCGATCTCGTCGGACGGCCCGCTCGCTCCGCGGCCGAGGATGCGTCCGTGCTCGTCCCCGACGACCGCGACGGTCGAGCTCTGGCCCCCGTCGATTCCCGCGGCCAGCATCGTCACCCCGGACTCTCGAGCAGCGCACGCGCGAACTCGTCCGCCGCCGATTCACGCTCGCTACGATCGCGCAACCGCGGCACGTCGTGGATCGCTTCGCGGTGATGGTAGAGCTCGTGCCCGACCGCGAGTGCGACGAACTCGCCGAGCTGCGCGGCCGGCAGCCGAGCAGCGACCGCGAGATTGAGCCGAATCTCCGGGACGGACGGATCGTACTCGGAGCGCAGCTCCGCGCCGCCCCAATCGCCGAGCTCCGCGAAACGCACGGCGACGCGGTAGGACCGCGCGAGTTCGAGCGCCGTCGTCACAGCGGGACGCCGTCGTCGATCAGTTGCGCGCGCAGTTCGCTGCCGTCGACGTTTCCGACGAGCGTTGCGCGTTCGCACGCCAGCGCCGCTGCCGTTCCCGCGGCTTGGCCGAGCGTCATCACGGTCGGCGTGAGCCGCGTCGAGGCGAGGGCCTCGTGCGTCGTCGAGATGCAGCGGCCGGCCACGAGCAGCTGCTCGCGATTGACCGGGAGAAGGCAACGGTACGGAATCTCGTAGCTCTCCCCCGGCGCGAGGCGGTGCGTGGACGTTCCACTGCCGCTTGGATTGTGCAGATCGATCGGATACGCGCTGCGCGCGACGGCATCCTCGAACTTGCGTCCGTGCAGCACATCGTCGCGCGTCAGCGTGTAACGGCCGACGATGCGGCGCGACTCGCGGATGCCGATCTGCGTGCCGGTCGCCGCGATGCGCGCGTTTTGAAATCCCGGGACGCGGCTGCGAAAGAAGTCGAGCAGCTGCATCGCCTGGAGCCGCGACTCGACCTCCGCTCGCGTCAGATCGTCGGGATCGAGCGGGTCGACGTCAACGACGCGCGTCATGTTGACGGTGACCTCGTCGGGATACGGCGAGATGAAGAACGACACGAGCTCGCGCGGCACGTCCACGAGGCCGTCGTCGCGCGCGCGCTGCCACAGCGAGTAGAGCCCCGCGACGGCCGTGAGTGCCGGAGCCGTGATATGCTGCGCGTCGAGCGAGCTGCGAATCTCTTCGGGATGCTCGCGGAGATACGCGGCCAACTCGGTCATGTCGACGTGACTGACGCGAAAGATCAAGGTGGCGGGCTGCACTCGCCCGCGCTCGTCACCCTGCTGCGTCGGAACGCCGGCCGAGGCCGCGACGAGCGCGTCGGCCGTCGCGTCGATAACGACGGAGGCGCGATGCTCCCGCGGCCCGCCGATCGTCGCGAACGTCGCTCCCGTTACGCTCTCGCCCTCGACCGACGCCGACAGGAAGTACGCGTGGAGCAGCAGCGACACGCCGGCCTCGCGCATCATCTCGAAGAGCAGCGCCTTGTGAACCTCCGGATCGAACGGCGTAATCGTCGCGACGTAGTCCGAGGAGTCGGGGAGATGCCCGGGAGAGGCGCCCTTGCGTATCAGACGGTCGACCATTTCCTGCGCTATGCCGCCGACGATGCGCTCGTTCCCGGAATGAAACGTCATCCACGGCCCAACCATGGCCGCCGTCGCGGTGCCGCCGAGAAAACCGTAGCGCTCGACGAGCAGCGTTCGCGCGCCGTGCCGCGCGGCCGCAAGCGCGGCGGCGCAACCGGCATTGCCGCCGCCGACGACGAGCACGTCCATGCGCCGCGATTCGTCGCCGCGCAGAGCAGGCCATTTCCGCGCGCTCCACAATAACCGCACATGCAAGTTCCTATTGCTTCCCAGGAACGCAATTGGGCGATGGCGGCGCACCTCAGCGCGCTCGCCGCTATAGCAGGCCTACCCTTCGGTCACGTGCTCGGTCCGCTCATCGTCTACCTGGTCAAGGGCCACGAGTCGGAGTTCGTCGGCGAGCATGCGAAGGCGTCGCTGAACTACCAGATCACGATCTCGATTCTCGGGCTCGTCGCGATCCTGGTCGCGATCGCAATGAGCCTGAGCTTCCTGATAAGCTCGACGTCCGAAAGCTCGAATATGGGCCCGGCGATCGGCTTCGGCGTGCTCTGGATCGCGATCGGCATCGCGGCCGTGCTGTTGCTCCTGTTCTCACTCATCTTCATCATCCTGGGAACGATCGCGGCGAACGAAGGCCGCCCGTACACGTACCCCTTCGCCATCCGCTTCTTGCGTTAGGAGCCGCCGATGTTGATGCAACGAGTCAAGCCGCTGGCACGAATCCTCGCGGAGGGAAGCGACGAGCAGCACGGCCTGAAGCGCTCGCTGGGACCGTGGGCGCTCACCGCGATGGGCATCGGCGCGATCATCGGCACGGGCATCTTCGTCTTAACGGGGGTCGCGTCGGCGACGCGCGCGGGCCCGTCGCTGACGATCTCGTTCGTCGTGGCGGGCATCGTGAGCGCGCTGGCGGCGCTCTGCTATGCGGAGGTTTCGAGCAAAGTCCCGATCTCCGGCAGTGCGTATACCTATACGTATGCGACGATGGGCGAATTCCTAGCCTGGATCGTCGGGTGGGGTCTGGTCCTCGAATACGCGCTCGGCGCATCGACCGTCAGCGTCGGATGGTCCGGGTACTTCACGTTTATTTTGCACACGCTGTTCAATTGGGACATCCCGCAGGCCTGGCAGCACAGCCATTGGGACGCCACTCCAGGGATCGCGAACCTTCCCGCGGCCGGCATCATCTTCTTGATCACGGCCCTGCTCGTGCGCGGAACGAAAGAATCCGGCACGGTGAACGCGGTGATCGTCACGATCAAGTTGGCCGTCGTGCTCTTCTTCATCGCGATCGGACTCGGCCACATCAATCCGGCGAACTATCACCTTCCGCCCGGACCGCAAACCGGCCTCGGCGGCTACTTCCCGTTCGGGATCGCCGGGATGCTCGGCGGCGCGTCGTTCATCTTCTTTGCCTACATCGGCTTCGACGCGGTCTCGACAACCGCCGAAGAGGCGCGGAACCCCTCAAAGGATCTGCCCTTCGGCATCATCATGAGCTTGATCATCTGCACGCTCCTTTACATCGTCGTGGTCGCTATCCTCAACGGCATGGTGCCGTTTAATACGCTCAACGTGAACTTCCCGGTCGCGTACGCGGTAGATAGCGTCGGACTCGCGTGGGCGGGCGTAGTCATTTCGTTCGGGGCGATCGCGGGGCTGACGACTGTGTTGCTCGTGATGATGTACGGCCAGACGCGTATCTTTTACGCGATGTCGCGCGACGGATTGATTCCGCCGCTCTTCGTGAAGCTGCACCCCGCTTGGCGCACGCCCTGGATCTCGCAGATCCTGTTCGGCGTGCTCATCGCCGCCGCCGGCGCGTTTTTTCCAATCAGCATCCTGGGATCGCTCACGAACATGGGGACGCTCGCGGCGTTCGTGCTCGTCTCCGTTGCGGTCCCGGTCCTTCGCACGCGCCATCCCGAGTTGAAGGGCGCGTTCACGCTCCCGTTCGGGCCGTATATCATTCCAACGCTGTCAGCGATCACCGCGCTCTTCCTGATCTATTTCCTGCGGCAGGGCAACCCGCTCGTGTGGGGCTTCTTCCCGCTCGTATGGCTAGGGTTCGTGATCTGGTTTGGCGCCGGCCTAATCTTCTATTTCTCGTATGGGCGCCAGAAGAGCACCGTCGCGCTCGAGCAGACGGAAGGTTTAGCCGTCGCACAGCCGCCGGTAAACTAGCGACATGAGCCACGAAGACCGTTTAGAAAATCTCCGGAAGGAGGTCACCGGTGCCGACGACACGGGGATGATCGCCAACGAAGAGTTCATCGCAGAGGCCGAGACGCTGCCCGTCGTTCCACACGAGGATCTTCACGCAGCGCTGCCGCGCGAGCATCCGGCTCACTCGGTGATCGACGCGCTGCATGCGGAGATGCGCTCACCGTCGCCCGACCGTCGTAAGATCGAAGCCCACGTTGGCCAGCTTCGCGGAATCCCCGAGCTCGAGGCGACGATCGTCAGCTGGTGGGAGAAGCCGGCGGTGCAGCGCGTGATCGGCGACCTCGGCCAAATCGGCTTGTAGTTTTCCTTCGCTATTGACAGGCGAGCCGCACGATGAGCGGTTCGTTGGCGCTCGACGTGGCTTGGTTGCCGACGCTCCACAGCGTGGTTCCGACGCGTGCGATCGCGTGGAGCTCGTCCTCCAGCGCACCGGGGTTCGGGCTCGTGGCGATGCGCCACGCTTTGCCGTTCCAGTGTTCGGACAACGTCTTCGGAAGGAAGTTGTTGGGATCGATGTACGAGCCGACAGACCATAGGTCGTTTGCCGCTAAGGCCGCGATGCCGGCGAGATCGCTTCCGTGCGTGCCCTTGTTGGGGCTCGAAACGATCTGCCACGACGAGCCCGTCCACCGTTCGACGAGCGTGCTCGTTTCGTAGGTCCCATAGCTCTCGCTCGATCCGACGGCCCAAACGTCGTTCGCGTCGATCGCGACGAGCGCTCCAAGCCCGCTGTACAGAGCGTGCGGCCCGTTGAGGCTGGGGATGACCTGCCACGTTTTGCCGTTCCATCGCTCGACGAGCGTCTGCAACGTGTTGCCGCCGTCGTTCGACGTCGAGCCGACTGCCCAGATATTCTTCGCCGAGACGATCGCGAGCTTGGAGAGGCCGTTGTAGCTCGCGCCGGGACTAGGGCTAAACACGACCTTCCAGGCCTTGCCGTTCCAGTGCTCGACGAGCGTTTGCTGATTGCCGGCAAGATTGTAGAAGAAGCCGACGGCCCAGATGTCCGTGGGCGATACGGCCTTGACGTCGCCCAGTCCGCTGAGCTGTCCGGGGCTCGGATTCGTAACTACTTTCCACGACTTGCCGTCCCAGTGCTCGATCAGCGTGCGAGTCTGCGCCGTCGGCGTCGGGTTGGATATGCCGACCGCCCAGGCGTCGCTGGAAGACAGCGCCGCAACGGCGACGAGGTCGTTATCCCCGGTGCCCACGTTTGGGGTTTGCACGAGGCTCCAGGCGGAGCCGTTCCAGCGTTCCGCAAGCGTGCGAAACGACGACGACGACTGTTGGTAGTTGCCGACGGACCAGATGTCGCCGGGCGCGTCACCGGCGACGCCGTAGAGGTACGCGTTCGTCGACCCTGGATTGGCGGCGGTGACCAGTTGCCAGTGGCATCGCGCGTGCAGTTGCGCCGCCGATCGCGCGGGCAGCTGGAACGATTGCGGCGACGCGCGATTGGGCAGCGTCGCGCTGGAGCAGCCCGAGAGAATTGCCAGCACGGTCGGCCAGATTGACGCACGCAGCCAAACCCTCATGCTCCGTTGCGTAGCACGGAAACGTTAGGAAAGCGTGAAGCTAAGCCGAGCGGGCGACGAGAAGCAGCGTCACACCTTCGTCGGGGCGGCAGCCTTCCGTCTCTTCTGCCGCGAGCGCCGCGGCCTGTTCCGCGCTCGTGAGCCCCTCGAACGCTGCAATGCGCCCACCGCGAAGGACGTACAGTGCGGGTAACGCGCGGCCGACGTCGCCGAATTCCGTGGCGCTCTCGATCGCGGCGCGAACGCGCGCTTCGATCTCTCCGGCCGTCGTGCGCACGAGCACGGGATCGCGCAGCGCCAGCCGCACTACGCCGCGCTCGTCCAGCACGCGCACGTCGCGCGCCGTGCGCACTCGCCCGAACCGTCCGCGCTGCATAGTGCTGCGCGCATAGCCGCTCAGCGAGTCCGTCAGTTCGAGCGGTTCGAGCTGCGCGGGATCGCAGTCGAGCGACTGCGCGGCGGCGAGCCGGCGCTCGTCCTCGCTCGCCGTCCCGCCGGCTGCGGACTCCAGCAATGCGGTGGCACCCGAGGCGGCGGCGGTCACGCGGCTGCGCTGCGTGTCGATTTCGACCTCCACCTCGACGGAGTCCGGCGACGCGCCGGCGGCGATCACGCGGTCCGCCGCCTCGCGCCGGATCGCAGCGATCTCGTGCGGCGTTGGCGCGAAGATCGTTCGCTCGACGACGTCGCGCACGAGCGCCAGCGCGACGCCGACCGGCGCGATCACCTCCGCGTCGCGCGCGATCCGATGCGGAAGCCGCATCGCCGCGGCCAGCGCCGGAACGAGTGCCCCCGCGGCCCCGCCTCCGCCGACGATCGTGATGCGCTGCGGCTCGAACGCGTAGTCCGCGATCAGTGGATCGATCGTCCGGCGCAGCTTCTCGACTGCGATCGCCAGCGCGCTGCGCGCGAGCTCGGCGCCGTCGCCGCCGACGTGCCGTGCGAGCAGGTCGAAGGCCAGCCGCGCGCTCTCCGCGTTCCCGCGCGCGAACGCGCCCTCGGGAACGCTGCCCAGCAGGTTCGCAGCGCACGTCGCCGTGATCGCAACGCGCGCTCCGTCGCGCGTAACGAGCACGGCGTAGTCGGCCTGGTCCTGCGGCGTGGGCGCGATGCACTCGATGCGCGCTCCCTCGAGCGTCTGTGGCGCGACGAACGTCGCGTACGCGCAGCCGGCGATGTGCGCGCTGCGCGGCCCGATGTCGCGAACGCCGCCCTCGTGGATGCGTAGCATGCTCCCGCCGCCGATCCCCAGCGTCCGAACGTCGAGCGTGCGCAGCATCGTGCGGTGACCGCCGATGCGCGCGGGACGCATCTGCGGGCGTCCGGCGCGAATCGCCGAGCAGTCCGAGCTCGTCCCTCCCACCTCGACGAAGACGCCCTCGCTCAAGCGCTCGTACAGCAGCGCGCCCGCGATGCCCGCGGCGGGCCCCGAGAGCAGCGTCAGGATCGGACGCCGCTCGATCTCGCCGACGTCCATCACGCCGCCGTCGCTGCGCATCACCATCAGCGGCGCGGGAATCGCGGCCCGCTCGACGGCGTCGGCCGTCATCCGCGCCGTGCGGAGCATCTTGGGGAGGATCGCCGCGTTGAGCGCCGCGGTGCGCGTGCGCGCGCGCAGGCCGTACGCGGCGCTCACGTCGTGTCCGCTCGTCGCGTCTACGCCGCGCTCGCGCGCGTACGCGACGGCACGGTTTTCACCGCCGGGCCGGTCGACGCCGAAGCTCTCGCTCGCGGCGATCGCCTGCGCGCCGCCGGAGATCAACCGCTCGACGCCCTCGCGCATCGCTCGTTCGTCGCCGGCGCTCGCGAACGTAAACGCGGGCGCGAAGCTCGCGCCCGAGCCGAGCGCCAGCGCGCCGAAGCGCATCTGCCGCCGCGAAAGCCACGCCAAACCGTCGACGAGGCCGAGCACGCCGACCGGCGCGAGGTCGCCCTCGAGCAGCGCGTTCGTGGCCTGCGTCGTCGAATGGGCGATGAACCCGACGCTGCCAGAGTCGACGCCGGATTCCGTCAGCAGCTGCTCGATGCCGGAGACGATTCCGGCTGCGACGCCCTCGCCTGCACCGTGGCTCGTCGGTACCTTCACGGCGGCGACGAGCTCGCGCGTAGCCGCGTCGATCGCGACGACGTCGGTGAACGTTCCGCCGACGTCGATGCCGACGCGCAGCCGCGGCGCCGGATTCATGGCAACCACTCGGCAACGAGGACGTGCGTGACGATGACGAGCTCCACGTGGCCGTCGCTCTCGTATGGCTCGAAAAGGACGAGCAGATCGCGGCGCAGCGCGTCGGCCGCATCGCCCGAGCCGGGCAGATACGACGACGAGGCCGCGCGCCCGAGCAGCGCGTCGCGGTCGAGCCGCTGCGCCGAGTACGCTTGCGCTCGCGTTACGATCGCACGAGGAAACTCGGTGAACGTCGCCAGCGCGCGCGCGCGCCGCGCCTCCGTGTCGTCGATCGCATGGGCCCGAACGAGGTCGCCGTACGCGGCGGTGAACGCGTCAGTCTCATCGCGTTCGTATTGCAACAAGACCGCGCGCTTCCGCGCGACGCGGCGGAATTCGCTCATCGCGGCCGGCGTCGCAAACCAGTGAAAGGCCTGGCACGCGACCACGGCGTCGACGCTGGCGTCGGTCAAGTGCGTTCGCTCGGCGGTGCCGTCGCGCCACTCGACGCCGGGATGCGGCTCGGCCTTGGCGCGCATGCGCGCGTCCGGCTCGATCGCGATCACCGTTGCGCCGCGCTCCGCGAAGAGCCGCGCGGAGATTCCCGTTCCGGCGCCGACGTCGGCGATCGTGAGGGCGCGCGGATCGCCCAGGCCCGCGAGCGCCGCGTCGATGGCCGCGGGTGGATAGTTTGGCCGGAACGCCGCGTACGCAGACGCGCGCGAACCGAAGCGCTGCGTCGAGTCCATCACCCCTGCGCCGGCGGCACGAACGGGGCGGCGAGTCGTACCTCGACGAACCGTCCGGCGCGTTCGATCTCGAAGACGTGCGCCTTCCCGTCGTAGGCACGTTGTTGCGCCTGATACGTCCCGTAGCGCCACCAGTCGAGGCCGTCGATCTTCTCGACGACGTCGCCGGAGCGCAGTCCCGCGTCGTAGGCGGGGCCGCCGGCGCGTACGTACGCGCGCATGTTACCGTCGCTGCTCGTGAATAAGGAATAAAAGTACGTGGGCGCCGCGCCGGGGTGGGCTGCGACGCCGGACTCGAACAGAGATCCAGCGCGGACCGGCTCGGCAATCGTCCAGCCGCGCAAACGCGACACGCCCCGTAACGCCAGGTCGCGCGCCGCGGCGTCCGATGGCGGCGGCGTGACGATCTCGTGATCGTGCCACTCGTTGACGATCCAGCCACCGCAGTCTTCGAGGCGCAAACCGACGTCCACGTCGTCGCCCTCGATCAGCGTAAAGGTCGACGCAGTCACCCACACGTACGCCGCGTAGCGCTTGTGCGTGCAGTCGCTCGCGTTCGGATCCTCGTGCAGGCGTACCGGGCGCCACGGACCCGTCGCGAGCGCTGCGGCCGCCGCATCTGCCGCGGCGCGGCCGAGCGTCGATCCGTCGTCGTCGACGGCCAGGACGCCGCGCGCCTGCGGCGGCGCGTAGAAGCCCGGCAGCATTTCCTGCGCGCTCGCGGGGTGCAACGCGGATGCGAACGCGCGCACTCCGAAGAGGGCGGACGAGCCGAGCACGACCGCCAGCGTCGCAGCGATCGCGACGCCCGTCTGGTACGGCAGCGTGCGCTTCGTGATCGTGTCGATCGGCACGCCGGTGAAGTTCGCGACCCAGACGTTCGCCGTATTGGTCGGATCGCAGACGTTCTGCACCTGCACCACGGCCATAATCGCCGCGACGAGCACGACCGGCGGCAACACGTGCGCCGTCAGCAGCACGGTGAAGATGGCGATGCCGACGCCGAACGGATTGAGCGGTCCGCGATAAAGCACGAGCGGGCTCGCCACGCCGAACACCGCGACGTACGCGATCGGATCGCGCAGCCAGCCTCCCGCGACCAGGGGGCGCAGCGCCTCGACGAACTGCGGCCGCTGCGTCGCGACGAGCAGCATGCCGATGCCCATGAACAGGAGCACCGCGGGCGCGACGTCTTCGAATCCGCGAATCGCCGCCGCGACCAGCCGCTGCACCGCTCGATCCGGGCGCGTCACGACGGCGCCGAAGATCGCCGCGACGATGAACGCCGGCGCGGCGTCGAATCGAAACGCGTAGTAGAGCAGCAGCGGCAAGACAGGCGTGAGCAGCGCGACCGCGGGCACGCGCGGCACCTCCTCGGGCGGCGCCGCAACTGCCCACGTGGCGTAGCCGCGCTCGCGCCGGAAAGAAACCGCAGCGTAAATCAGCAGCGCCAGCGCGTCGAGCACGGCCAGTACGAGCGCATAGTGCATCAGTTCCGGGCGTTCGACGCCGAAATACTTCGTGTAGAAGGTCCAGTTGGCGATGTTGAAGATGAACCCGAGCGCAAACCCCATGAGGAACGTCGTCGCGGCGATCGCGCGCGGAACGCCGGCGGTCAACATGATGGGCAAGACGATCGAGCCTACCATGATGATCCCGCCGAGCCCCGACAGCGACGTGAAGAGTACCGCCACGATCGTGCTGAGCACCAGCGTCAGCGCAAACGGCTGCTCTCCGCCGTACTCCGCCGCGAAGTTGACGATCGTTCGTGCGATGCCGGTCTCGATCGTCACGCGGCCCAGCAGCGCGCCGAACACGACTGCGACGTACACCGGCGCGAGCGCCACGGCGCCGCCCGTGACGATGCCGCCCAGGTCTCCCACCGGCACGCGCGCCGCCAGCGACATCGCGATCGCCATGCACGGCACCGCGACGATCGCCGGCATCCAGCGCAGATACATCGCCAGCGCGAAGAACGCGAAGACGACGAGGATTAAGATACTCAGGGCGGCAGGATCTCGTCCAGCGGCGGGAGCGTCTTGGTTCGCGCGTACTGCGCGTTTGCGCGATAGAACTCGTCGGCCAGGTCGATGGCCTTTTGCGCCGCGAGATGATAGCGCTCCAGGTTGCTCGCGAGGTGCCCGTCGCGGCTCTCGTAGCGCCACGCTCGCGCGTACAGCGGCGCGAGCTCTTCGTACGCGTCGCGCAGCTCCCACATCCAATACTTGCACCAAAGCAGGTCGCGCTCGGTCGCGTCGGGATCCGTCGCGGCGCGCGCGAGCGCGTCGGCGTACATCGCCCGGACCTCGCGGCCGATCTGGACCTTGCGGCCGAGCGCGTCGTAGCGGCGCGCCGCGAGGAACATCACGAACGCCGCGTTCGCGTGCAGCGGCGGCGCGGCAAAATACAGCGACTGCTCGGCGCTCTCGGCCGCGAGCCGAGCCGCGCGGGCGCTCGGCGGCGACACCTGCGCGGCGAGCGCCGGATCGAACGCACCGCTCCAGAAGAGCGCATCGGTCTGCGCGGGAGCCGCGAACGCGGGGGGCTCGAGCAGCGCGAGCGCGTCGCCGAGCTCGCGAACGCTTTGCGCGTAGCGCGGATCGTCAACGCCGAAAAACGCGCCGGGAAAGTCGGCCGCAAACCGCTCCCCCGGGACGTCGCCGGCTTGCCATGCGGAGGCGGCAGCATAGATCACGGGATACCAGGTCGCCTCGTACAGCGTCTCGCCGTCGTCGTGCCACACAGTCTGGAACAGGCCGAGCACGCGTGCCGCTTTGCCCTCGTCGATGAACCGCCGCTCGTTGTCCAGCGCGCGGCCGACGTAGGGAAAGATCTCGTTCCAGTTACTCGCGCCGGGCGCGACCATCTGTTGGAAACCGCCGCCCGCGATCGTTGCGATGTAGCGCTCGAAGCTGGGCTCGGCGCCGTAGTGCCAGTTCACGACGACCGCCGTCGCCGGAATCAGCTTCATAATGCCGGGATCGCCCTCGATACCGTCATCCCATAGCATGATCCGCGCGCCCGACGGCGCGATCAGGCGGTCCATCGCGACGATGTGATCGGCGTACGCCTGCGAGCGGCCCCGCGCCGCCACGTAGGCCTGCGTCTGACCCTGGCCCAGCGTCGCCGTCTCGTCGGACCCGATGTGGAAGAACGGCGGCCGGCCCACGGCGGCGAGCTCCTGCGACACAATGCGCGCGAGGTATTGCGACGACTGCGCAACGTTGGGCGACAGCAGAAACGCGTGCGGCAGCTCTGCCGCGCCGGCGTATTGCTCGACGCGCAGCGTGTTGTGCATGTGCGCGAAGCTCTGCTGCTCGGGGATCAGCGCAACGTGAAACCGGCTCGCGTAGCCCGCCAGCGCCCGCAGCTGTGCCGGCGTGATGCCATCGAGCGGCGCCGGCAAAGGATCGGTCGGGCTGACGAAGACGTGCTCCATGTACGGCGAGTAGCCGTTCATCTTGAATGCGGCGATCGTTCGTATCCGCTCTTGGAAATAGCGCATCGTCGGCAGCGGTCCGCGCGAAATGTCGTCGGAGAGAATGCGCCATTGCAGCGCGGGCCGGTCCTCGATGCGGACGCACGGCATCGTCCAAGCACCTTGCGCGTGCACCGGCAGCTGCGCCAGCGTCATTGCTGCATAGAATGCGCCGGCCGCATCGGCGCTCTCGATCCTCGCGCGACCCGAGCGCACGGTCAGGCGATAGGCTTGCGGCGCGAGCGTCGCGTCGCGCCCGACGGAGATCGTCGCTTCGCGTGACGCCGTGCTGCGAAGCCGCCCGATTCCGAGCGCACCCCATCGCTCGTCGATTTCACTGCGCGCGGCAGCATCGAAGCCCGCTGAGATCGAGCGAGCAACGGCGGAGCCGTTCGGCGGGCAAGGCAGGTTTTCGATCCGCGCGGGTCGAGGCACGAGGTGCAGCAGCGCGGCTGCTACCGCCAGCTCTACCGCCAAGGGCGGTTACGCGTTGCTTGCTGCGGCGGCGCGCATCGCCGCGTCGCGGCGGTCCAGCGTCGCGGCGACCTCGTCGAGATAGCGTGCAAGCCTATCGGGCTCCACTTGCGGCGCCTGGCTGGCGAGGTCGACTGTCGCCACGTCCGCGACGGCGATCGAGCTGTCCACGTTCGGCGCCGCGTGCACTCGCGCGACGACGTGATGGAACGCCTTCTGATCTGCAAAGCCGACGCGCAGCAGCAACGCGTCGAAGCGCTGCCTCAGCTCGGGCGAGATCGATCCGCAGCGCACCTCGAGGTCGGCCAGCGCCTCTCCGAGATAGGAGCGCACGAACTCGTCGGAGCGCCTCCGTTCGAGGTCGCCGTCGTAGCCGGGAAAGCCCGCGATCCGCGCGCGCAGCTGCTCCAACGGATCCATGGCGGCAAACGTACGACGCGCGCGTTCGAAGGGCCTCGAAGCGTCCGTGGGAAGATACTGACGGTGAAGCAGACTCCGGCGTGGCCGGCATATCTCGTCGCGGCCGCCTGTTTCGCGATCGCACTGATCTCATCGATCGCGAATATCTCGCTGACGGGACAGGTCAAGCAGCAGCAGCGCGAGCTCGCACACCTCGCGGCGCGCTCGAACGCGCTTGCGCGCAACCTCACCGACGAACGCACCGCGCTCTTCGATACGCTGGACACGCGCGCGCGGCGTTACGACATGGGAGACGGAGAGGTGATCGAGCACGGAAGCCGGATCTACCTCGCCGTCCACGCGCTGCCGCAGCCGCCCCGCGGCAAGGTCTATCAGGCCTGGACGCTCGCCCGCGGTACGACCCGGTTCGCGGCGTCGCCGACGTTCCTGCCCGACGCGCGCGGAATCGCGTTCATCGTGCTGCCGGCGGACGGCCGCACGACGGCCGAGGTCGCCGTCACGCTCGAGCCGGACGGCGGCAGCCGAGAGCCCACCGAAAAGCCGCTGATGGATGTGTCACTCGGTTCGCCCTGAGGGCTGATGCGCACGGAACCGGTCTCCGAGGCGAACGAACAAGAGGCGCTGCGCTATCTCAGCCGCTCGCCCTATCTCAACGTCTTCATCACGCACGTGCTGCTGCACGATCCGCCGGCGCGCGCGCGCAGCGACGTCGTCGTCGCCGGGGACGACCGCGGCGTTCACGGCGTAGCGTACTGCGGACGCCAGCTCGCGATCGCTGCGGATCTTCCGGCACTGCCGGCGTTCGCGGAGTACGCGCGGCGGCGCCGCGGTGAGCGCATGATCATCGGCGCACGCGACACCGTGAGCGCGTTTTGGGAGCTCGTGGCGACCTGGCACCCGCGGCCGCGCTTGGTGCGCGATCGTCAGCTGGTCATGATGCTCGATCGAGCGCACTTGCTCCCGTACGAAGCGCGCTCGACGGTCCGGCACGCGCGCCCCGAAGACTCCGCCGCCGTCGCCGAGGGCTCGGCACTGATGGTACGCCAGGAGCTGGATTACGACCCGCGGCGCGGCTCGCCGGACTTCGCGGCCGCGGTGCGGCGCATGGTCGAGCGGAAGCTCTGGTGGGTGGGCGTCGCCGACGGGCAGATTTGTTTCTTCTGTAACGTCGGACCGTGGTGCGAACGGACGGTGCAGCTGCAAGGAATTTGGACTCCGCCCGCGCTGCGCGGCCGCGGGCTCGCGACCGCATCGCTCGCCGCGATCTGCGACCGCCTGCTCGAGGTCTCGCCGACGCTCTCGCTTTACGTTAACGACTTCAACGAGCGCGCGATTGCGCTCTATCGCCGCGTCGGCTTCCGGCACGTCGGCGATTTCAAGACGATCCTCTTTTAGATAATTCGAGTTAGCACGAAGACGACGGATGCGCCTTGCAGCACGTAGGCGTTGGGCAAGATTACCGGCTGGCCAGGCAACGCGCCGTACGGCACGCCTCCCCCGACGATCGTAAACGGATTGCTGTAGACGTTGGTCAGGTTCGTGCCGTACAGGCCGTACTCAAAGCCGGCGCGGCGATACGCGACGTGCGCGTCGAGCGTCGCGAACCGCGAGCGGTTCAGCTCATTATACGCGCCCTCGTAGTTGAGGCGCGCGCCGTAAGAGAGGCCGGTGGGCGGCGCGCGGTCGATCGCCAGATACGCCTTGTGCAGCGGCTGGCCGAGGATTTGCTGACCAGCCACGAGCGTGCCGTCCTGAATCGATGGCGGGATCACCGTTAAGAACGAGCTGTCCACGTCCCAGCCGGCCAGAACGTGCAGGTCTCGTCCGAGCTCCTGGTCGGCGTGCAGTTCGAGGCCACGATAGACGCCGTTACCGGCGTTGACCGGGTAGCTCAGCGGGCAAGGCGTGGGATTGCGCGCCGTCTGACAGTTGGGAATCGGCGCGACGTTCAGTTGAGCCGACGGCGAGCGGAGATTGGTCTGATAGAGATCCATCGCGAGGTGGAGGGGGTGCCGCCTTAGCGCGACGATGTGCTCCGCGCCGAGGTCGAAGTCGGTCGCACGATCCGGGCGTAGATTGGGATTTCCGATGAAGATGATGCCGCCGACCGGCACGCGCTCGCTCGGGGGCGGCACAACGAGCTCGGAGAGCTGCGGCGTCTGAAATGTCGTGCCGACCGAGGCGCGCACGGCGGTGTCTCCGGTCGGCGTCCAGACGAGCCCGGCCCGCGGATCGAAGCTCGAGCCGAACGTGCTGAAATCGCTGTCGTAGAGCGCGAGCGAATAGTGGATGTGGCTCGTCGGATCGGCCTCGTAGCGCAGGACGCCGGAGCGCTGCGTCTGCGCGAGCGACACGACCTGCGTGGGCGGCGTCTGTGCGGCGCCGACCGTCTTGGCTTGCGCGACGATCTGGCCCTGAACGTAATTCGTCGCGAGCGTCTCGGTCCCGATGTCGTACTTGAACGACAGCAGGCCGTTATGAAAATGGTGGTCCAGCTCGAGCCAGTCGTCGCCGAGCAAGTCGCGCTGGTTGTAGAGATACGGCAACGATGCTTCGCCCGGACCGGAAACCGACTGCGACGACAGCGTCGTCAGGTGGCTGAACTGCACTACCGTCGCGGGCGCGCCGTCGACGCTCTCGTTGCCGAGCGGCAGCTGCGCGTCGACGCCGTAGTTGGCCTGATGCGCGCCGAGCAGCGTCCCGGCGAAGCTCTGATACGTGCCCGGCGCGGCCGCCGAATCCGCCGGCGCAGCGTCTCCGCCGCCGCCTCCGCCGCCGGTGAAGCCGGGTGGCGTGTACGAGGTGAGGAGCGCGGAGTCGTCTTTGACGACGGTTTGGTCGCGGAAGTTCAACTGCACGTATCCGTATCCGCTCGGGCCGCCCAGCTGGTAGCGAAGCTTGGCCAAAATCGAGTCTCCGTTCGAGTCGCTGCCGACGCTCTGCGGCGCCGGCGCGAGGATCGTCTGATTGACGGATCCCGACGAGGTCGCGTTGTGCAGCGAGACGGCGTATCCCAGACGGTCGTCGGTCCCGGTCGTCTGCAACGTTTCCCCGAAGGTCCCGTACGAGCCGCCGAAGATGCGCAGCAGCGAGTGCGGCGTGGCCGTCGGCTGGAGGGTGACGATGTTGAGGCCGCCGCCGATCGTGTTCGGCCCGATCAGCGACGACGGAGAGATGCCGTAGACGACCTGAACGTCTTGCAGCGCGGCGGGATCGAGCAGCGACAGATCCAGGTCGCCGGTGTTGCCGTTGTTGACTTGATGTCCGTCGATGTCGACGAGCGTTTCGGTCGGATCCGGACCGCGAATGGCATAAGCCACGGTCGCGTTGCTTCCGCCCCCGAGCGGCAGGACCGGCGTCGTCGAGAGTTGGTTCCAGACCATCGACGAGACCGAAGTCGTCCCGGCGGCGGCGGCGGCCTGCGCGTTCAGCGAGACGGTCGGCGCAGACGAGGTCGAAACCGTCTCGCCGGCGGAGGCCCGCACCTGGCCGATGACGGTGAGCGAATTGGTCGTCGCGGGCGAGAGGACCAGCGCGAGCGTCCTGTTCGCGGCGTCGAGCGTGACGGTGCGTTGCGATAGCGTCTGGTAGCCGGGCGCCGCGGCTTGCACGGAATACGTTCCCGGCCGGATGTCGTCGAATTTGAATTTGCCGCGCGCGTCGCTGTGCGCGCGCTTGACGAAGGCCTGCGCCGAAAGGACGATCGAAGCGCCGGCGATCGGGCTTCCATCGTTCGCGCTGACCGTGCCCGTTACGTCGACCTTGTTCTTGTGGTCGCGATCGTGGTCGTCGTGCGCGCAGGCCGGCGACGGCGCCGCGAGTACGGCGGCGACGGCGAACGACGCGCACGCGGCGCGCGCGCATGCGATGAGGCTTCTCATGGAGTGCTCCTGAAGCGGTGTTAGTTGTAGGCGAAGGCTAGGCGGACAGGAGCAGCGGCGGACCGCGCTTGCACAGTCGCAGCGCGTTCGGCGCGCGCCGGTGGCGCGGCGTAAAGCCGCGCGCGGTGAGTGTGTAGACCGAAGGGCGAACGCCGTCCGCCATCCGGCGGAGCAGCGTCACGATGATGGTGACGATGGAGTCGCGATGCGAGATCAGCCACCGCGCGACCGCGTAGATCGCGAGCGCGATGGCCGCCGCACAGATGACCGTCGTGATGACGCCGAGCAGGACGGAGCCGCCGAAGGCTTGATCGAGCGCGAGCACCGGGGCGCCGGCGAGCCGGCCGTCGAGCCATTCCATGGCCGGCACGAGCAACACGCTGCCCGCGACCGCGGCGCCGACGAATCCGAGAGTCTCCGGCCGGCGGCGGACCGGAACGACGACGCGGAAGCGATTGATCGAGGCGATCTCGCAGCAAATCCGCAGACCACGGCCCGCCAGCACGACCGCGAGCAACAGCGCCACGCCGCTGACAAGCTCGCGCGAGCCGTGCGCGACGTGATCGTAGCTGTCGTTGGCCAGGGCGAAGTCACCCACCACGTCGATCGCGACATGCGCCAGCGCGGCGCCCGCGGCCGCCGCGCACAAGACTAAAGAAAAGAGCGTCCGAAACCCGACGGGCACGGCTCGCGCCTTCGACGCTCGCCGTGCCCGTCCTACGCGGTTTATTGCGCTAGATTGCTTTTGCTAGTGTGACGGAGCGATCCAGAGGGTGCCGCCCGCCCACTTGACTTGGATCGGAAGACAGCTCGACGTTTGCGCGCCGGCATAGGTCACGTCGTTGTACAGGCTGAGCACGTGATCTATCGTCGCGCCGGGCGCGAACGACCCGACGTCTTGCACGCGGCGGAGATAGTGCTGCGACGCGTTGCGATATCCCACCGCGAACGTGATCTCGGAAGCGGTCTTCTTGCCGAGGTTGACGTAGACGATGTGCGTTCCGCCGGCCATGTGGCTCAGCGGCTTCGGCTTGACGACCGTGCAGCTCTTGATGAGGATCGGAGCCGCGGCCCGCGCGGGCAAGGTCGCTGCGATCGTCGCGGCGATGCCCACCACGGTCAGCGCGGCCAAACGGCCTAGAGAAGTCATTACGTTTTCACTCTCCTAAGGGTAAAAGAAGTAAGCGGGAGGTGGCTTCAGCGCTCGGCGACCTTCTCCTTGCGCCGAGCAGGCGAGGGGCGGCACGCCCGGCGGCGAAGTGGCTGCCCCGGAGGTCCGTATGCGCTTCAACTTTCTTACCGCATGCATTTTCGGCGTTGGGTTCGTTTTGGTTGCCGGCTGCTCGAGCCAGATCTCGCAGATTCCGGCCGATTCGCCTGCGAGCGTTTTTGCCAACGTGCACCATAACTCGTGGAGCTTGAAAAAGGCGGTTCCCACGGCGGTGCTGTGTCCCGCTACGGCGGCGATCGGTTCGAAAATCTACGTCGTCGGCGGAGTCGACAGCGCGCTCAACATTCTCGGCAACAACCAGATCTACAACACGACGACCAACACCTGGTCGAAGGGGAAGGCGATGACGACGCCGCGCTGGTGCGCGGGGGCCGCGGTCGCCAACGACATTCTCTACGTCATCGGCGGAAACACGTCAATCAGCGGCGCCTCGAGCGTGGTCGAGGCGTACGATCCGAAACACAACTCGTGGTCGGAGAAAGCGCCGCTGCCGAACGCCGACGCGCCCGTCGCCGTGTCCGTGGGCGGCCTCATCTACGCGGTCGGCGGCTACAGCGCCGGATCGGGACGGCTCACGAGCGTCTACCTCTACGATCCCAAATCCAACAAATGGACGACGCGCCAATCGATGAAGGTGGGCCGATCGAATCCGGCGACCGGTGTGAGTGGCAAAGAGATCGTCGTCGCGGACGGTTACACCAATTCGGGTGCCACAACCGAGACCGAAGTCTATGACTCGCAGAGCAATCGCTGGAGTACCGTGAAGCCCAACGCCACGGCTCGAACGGCGGGCTGCTCCGCGGTCATCGGCGGAAAGCTGTACTTCGCCGGCGGGGAGCTAGGCGGCGGCTCGCAACCCGATAGCAACGTGCACGAGGCGTACGACATCGCCACGAACGCGTGGACGACGAAGGCGAAGATGCTGCAGGCCACGGTCGCGCCCGGATTCGCAACCGTCGGCGGTTTGCTCTACTGCATCAGCGGAGCCAGCTCGGGCAATCCCAACGGCGCGACGTTCTACAAAGACACGCAGGTGTATCAGCCCTAGCGGTCAGCTCGAGCGCACGCACGCCGCCCACGTCAACTCGTTGTTGGCGTTGCTGAACGTCCACCAGCCGTCGTATCCATGCGACGCCGGGCCGGACGCCTCGCCGGGGTGCTCTTGAATCGGCGGTCCGGGCCACGCGCTGTCGCCCATCGACCCGCCCAGTACCGCGTAGCCCTTCCCGCATCCGGCGAAGACGATCTTGGGCTTCTGGCTCTTGTTCCACGCGTGTCGCACGACGATGCCTGCATAACCACCGGCACACGATGCGTGTGCGGTGCCGCCGCCATCTACCCAAAACGTGTTCGTAGCGGAATCGAACCACGAGTCCTTGACCGTTCCGGTGGCGTACCCGGTGACGAGCACGTCGCCGACGCGGCATTGCGCCGACGCAAGCCCGTTGCGCGGAAAAGCGACGCGCCATCGGAAGCTCTGCCCCGCCGTACTGCGCGACACGCACGACGCAAAGGCCTCGGCGCTCGCGCTCGAGCGCGACGGCTTTACGATCCAGGCTGTGCTTCCGGAGTTTGCGTACCCGGCGCCGACGAAGCTGCCGTCGCTGCTGCTCGATCCGCCGGCGACGACCTTGTCGCCTTGGGGGCACTGAGCTACCGCGACCTGCCCCTTCGGACCCCACGCCTCAACGCGCTTGACATCCGCGGCGGTCACGATCAACGGCCGCACGTGGCTCGCCGCTAGACCAGACGGGACGGGAGCTGTCGGGGGTCCGGAGCACGCGCAAAGTGACGCGATGACTATCGTCAGCGCGCAAGCCGTCCTGAGAATGCAGACGTTCACGTTCGACTCCTTTGTAGCAAGCATTCCTCAGATGAGGAGTTTCTCAAACGGCTCGGAAGGAGAGCCGGTGAGGTGGCTGGTGGGAGACTGACGCGGGCGGAGTTCGAACGCGTTGTGGACGAAGCGATCGAGTCCCTTCCGAAGCGGTTCGCCGACCTCGTCGAGAACGTCGTGATCGCGGCCGAGGACGAGCCGTCCGCCGAGGATCTCGAGAGCCTCGACGACGACGACGATGCCGACCTCGAGCTCCTCGGCATCTACCGCGGGGTCGCGCTCACCGAACGCTCACACGACGACCCGCTGATGCCCGACGAAATCGCCGTCTTCCGCGGCCCGATCAATCGCGTCACGAACTCCTGGCGCGAAGCCGTCGAGGAGGTTCGCGAGACGGTGATACACGAGCTCGGGCACTATTTCGGCCTTAGCGACGACGAGATGCCGCACTAACCCTCTTCGCCTAAGGGAAGACGAACATCACGATGAGCGCGAACATGCCGAGCACGGCGATCAAACCGGCAAAAAAGACAGACGTCGAGCGGGGCGACTCGCCGTACTCCTCTCGTATGACCCGAATGCTCCAGCGATATTCGACTGTTGCAACCACGAGCGCGACGAGCCCGATCGCTACGAGAATGAAGCCAAAGGCGTGCGTTCCGACCAAATACTTGCGGTCCGCCGGATTCCTATCGACGATGTCGACGAGTTTGTAGACGCTGAAGCCAAACGTGATGAGCGAAATTGCGGTCCGGGTCCACGCCAGCATCGTCCGCTCGTACGCGAGCCACGTGCTATCGTAAGCGAGCCGCGTGTTCTTATCCACGGCCGAGGCTATTAGATCAACGCGAAACGAGCGGCGATATCGAAACCTTGACGGGTTTCGAGGCGATGCCGTTGGCCACGACCTCGAGCGTGCTGCTGCCCTTGGCAATTCCTTTGGGAACGTCGAAGTACGTCCAGACCGTCTTCGCGCCGGTGGCGACGCCCATTGTGCTGTGGTCGTGCGTCCGGGCGTAGTAGACCTCGCCGCTCGCGGTGTTGGTGATGCGCACCAACGGATAGTTGGTCGCGTTTTGGTCCTCGTCGCCGTACGACATCGCCTGGCTTAGCCCGTTGAACTGCGTGCCGGTGAGCCTGTAAGTCTTGCCCGGCGCAATCGCTTTAGGATAGCGCTTGATCGCGGGAGCCCAGCTCGGATCGGGCGCGCCCTTCGGTGTATAGAGCACGACCTCCGAAGCCGCCGTCATCATCACCTGGCCCGTCGGCAGCAAGAGGGGCGTCCCGACGGCCCACGCGCGATAGACTTGCTTCAGCGTCGTCCCGTTCCACTCGTAGATCGCGCCGCTATCGCCGAAGACCAAGACGTTTCCGCTTGGCTCGAGGACGGCGAACGAGTCGCCGGCGTTATCGCCGTTGGGGAAGTCGGGACCGGCGGCCCACGTTCCGGCCTTGCTTCCGGTCGAGGAATAGATCGCCGTGTGCCCCGCGCCGTTGCCCTGAGGCTGCGTGTACGAGCCGGTGTAGAAGACCGTTCCGTCGGGCCGCAAAATCGCCGGCCCGATCTCACCGGGCGGGGCGTAACAATCTCTCGGTTTGGGCCCGTACTTGAGACAGTTGTGATCCCCCGTCGGTGAGTGCAGATCGACGATCGTCGAGCCGGCGGTCCTCCACTTTCCTTTCACCGGATCGTAGATTTCCGAGTTTGGCGCGTGCTGCACGTCGGCGGTGAGAATCCTGCCGTCGGCGAGCAGCGTCCACCCTTCCTCGGCGTTGAAGTCGGCCTTCCCGGCGTAGCCCACGCGCGTCCACTTCAGCGTCTGGGGGTTGAGGTAAGCATCCCACTCGTGGAGTTTATCTCCGACGAGCAGATGCCCGTCGGGGAGCACGGTCGACGGCGAGTCGCCGATCCAGTTCCATTCTTGCGGATGACCGAGCGGCGTCCACGTCTTCTTGACCGGATCGTAGATCGCAGCGAGGTCCGTGAGTGCGAACCTGCCTTGGTTGTACTCACCGCCGATGAGGGCGAAGCGGCCGTCGGCGAGCACGTCTGCGGCCGCAGCTACGGGCTGGTAGCCGGCCTGGAGGGATCCGACTTGGCTCCAAGTGCCGTCCCTATAATCGCCTTTTGAGTCGGGAACGTATCGGTAGAAGTCCTGCGGATTGAGTCCGCTTTGCGCGAGCACCGAGCCGTCGGTCATGAGCCACTCCATCTGGATCAAAGGCGGCTGCGATGCGAGCGGCACCAAAGAGCCGGGCTCCGCGCGCGTTGATCCCGGTATTTGAGCTCCGCTATTTGGCAGCAGCGATCGTTCCGCCGAGCATCCGGCGGTACCGATCAGCAGCGCGAATAAGGCTATGCCAGTCGATTTCATGGGCTGACGGCTGCTCCCCACGGGAAGACGACGCTATCGCTGTGGCTGACGGGCACTCCACCGGCGGGGTACGCCCACAAATCGACGCTACTGTTTTTGTAGCCGATGCACGAGTACTCGCTGTCGCCGCCGACTACTGCGATCGCTCGTTGCCCGGTCTGGACGATCGCCGCTTGAACCATGCTACAGAGCGCCCCGCCGGCCGAGTTCAGGTACGTTGTGGGCGTTCCGACTACGCCGTCTTTCGAGACGGGATAACTGCACGTGGTAGTCGATTCGTGGCAAAAGTTGTCGAAGATTATCCAGTTGCCGTGGACGTTGTCCCAGACGATAGGGCCAGGGCTGAAAATGCTCCCACCCCGAAGCTTTACGGTCGAGCAGCGAGAAGCACCGCACTTCGAGATTATCGGATACTGCGCAGTGCTGTAACCGGTCACCCACAAATCGCCGAACGGGTCGAAGGCGGGGAACAAATACTCGGCTACGTCGGGATTCCGTAAGATTGTTGGAGGGCTGCCGGGAACCGTATAGATCAGGATTTTCCCCACTTCAAACGTATACTGGTCGAAGTCGGTCACCGCCAGCGAAAAGTTGACGGGATTGAGGGCGCAAGCATACGGGTCCAGGCGAGCGCCCTTGATGGTGTGCACGAGCTTCCCGGCACTCGAGTACTCGCGCATCTCGTGCTTCGAGTAATTTCCGACCCAAACGTTGCCGTCTAAGTTCGAGCACGCGCCCGTCGGGAACTTGAGGCCTTTGATCTGCTGCGTTAGCTTCATCTGTGGAAGAGAAAAGATGTCGACGTAGCCGGTGCCGGGGTCCGTCTCGAAGAGTCGCCCCGCGCTTTTCGCGGCCGGCGCGAGCCACGACGACCCACTTGAAGAAACTTGAGAAGAGGACAAACCGCCGCAGGCCGCGAGCATTGCCGCAGCGAGCACTCCCGATGCGGCCGTCAGCGCGAATTTCATTGAACGCCACCTCGTCGAAGCTACGCCAAAAGTGTATATCGGGAAACCGCTGATTGCAAGCTAGCGGCTTAGACTCCGCTCGGAGCGAAGACCCGCCGCGTGAGACGTCTTTTCTTGATCCTTACGATGATTTTCATCGGTTCTGCGAGCGCCGCTGCTGCATCGCCCGAAACCTGGACCGTCGACCCGGTTCACTCGACCGCGCAGTTCACCGCGCGGCACTTCGGCATCGTCCCCGTGATCGGGACGATCCCGATTGTCGGCGCGTCGGTGCAGCTCGCCGCCGGCTCGCAAATTCCGGTCGCCGCAACCGCGGAGCTGGATGCGTCGAGGCTCGACACGCACAACGACACTCGCGACCGGGACCTTAAATCCGATCACTTCTTCAACGTCGCGGTCACGCCGACGATCAAGTTCGTCAGCACGAAAGTCGAGGGCACGGATCCCGCCAAGTTTTCGATCACGGGCGACCTCACGATGCACGGCGAGACGCACTCCGTCGTACTCAACGCGAAGGTCGCCGGCGCGGGTACGACGCCGCGGGGCCGGCACGTCATTGCCTACGAGGCGACGACGACGATCGACCGGACGCAGTGGGGGATGACCTATGGACCGCTCATCGTCGGCAATAACATCGATCTCTTGATCAACATCGAGGCCGACGCCCCATGACGGGCCGCTACCTTCACCTCTTCACTGTCGTCGCGATGCCGCCGATCGGCGATGCATGCCAGCAGTCGATGCATTGATTGTCTTATGCGCAAAACGGCGCGTTAAACGCTGATCGTCTGATTTAGAGTTCGAGCAAACGAAGAGCTGCGGCGACGGCCTCCGTTCGGGTGGACACGCCCAGCTTCGCAAAGGCAGCCGCAAGATGATGATCCACCGTACGCACTGAGCGGCAGAGGCGTTCCGCTATCTCGGAGTTCCGGAAGCCTTCGCATAGCAGGGTGAGAACCTCGATCTCGCGCTCGGTGAGGCCGTGCGGATTGGCCCTGGTCGATGCGCGGAGACCGCGCGGGACGCCTCGCACCGCCGCCGCTCTGAGCCGGCGCCGTAGATCGCTCGCGGCGGGGCGCGCGCCGAGACGATCGAAGATTTCGAGCGCCTCGAGTTGGGCCTCCGTGTCGCCTTCCGCAAGCGCGCGCGCCTGCTCGAACGAACAACCGAGGGATGCCCACGCCGCGGCGGCTTCGCGAAAACGGCCATCCATGTGAAGTTTGAACGGTGCCGCTATCGGCGCGTTCGGGGTATCCGAAGCGCCGGCGCGCCGCATCAGGTACGTGAGCTCGCCGGCGAGCCACTCGCTCCGCCCGTCTTCGTCCGCCAGCCCGTCGCGCGCGTGCGCGATTGCGCCGGCGCGATCGCCACGCAAGAGCGCGGCCTCGCCAAGAGCTGCCATGACGGTCCCGGCATGCTGAAGGGCGACGGCCTCTTCGAGCAGCGCGGATACGCCTTGTTCGCCGCGTCGCATCCTCACGCGGGCGAGCGCGACCAGCGCCGTAACGCGGCTTACGGTCCGATCGGTTCCCCCGATGACCTCGAGCGCGGATTTCTGCGCCTCTTCCCAGTTGCCGAGGTACATCTCACACATCGCTAGCCAAGAAGTCGCATACGAGGCGGCGCTGTCGATATCGCGTTGTCTGGCAAATTCGACAGCTTGCAAAAGCTGCTGGCGCGCTTCGCGGAACCGGAACACCTCGCCTGATCCCGTGCCCAAATTGTTTAGGATTACAGCGGCCATAAAATCCAGGCCCTCGGCAGCGGCGATTTCAAACGCGCGCCGCAGGTGCGCGCAGCCGGCCTCATAGTCGACGAACTGCGTCGCTGCGCCGAGCACGCCAAGCGCGGCAGCCAGAACGTCGCGTGCGCCGAAGCTCTCGGCCAACCCGATCGCTTTATTGCTCCAGGCGATGGCTTGGGTGCAATCGCGGTGGAGCATGCGAATGTGCGCCTGGGCGCGATACGCATGAGCTAGCTGGGCACTTGGCCCGCACGGCTCGAGTAATTTGATAGCGTACATGCTGGCGTCATCGGCTTCGACGATACGCAGCGCGCGAACGTATGCCAGTGCCAGCTCGCTGTAGTTCTGCGCCTCTCCTACCGTGTTGCCAGCTTGTCGATGAAGCTCGGCGGCGGTGCGGCGGGCGTCGATGGCCTCCTCCAATTGCGTCGTGAATTGACACTCGCGGGCGAAATCTTCGAGCCACGACGCACGCTCTGGATTTCCGACGGCGCCGGCGCATGCGAGCGCTGCACCGTAGTGTGCTACCGCCTCGCGATGCGCTCGGCGGTGCGCGGCCTCACGCGCCGCCTGAGGTGCATAGCGCAATACGGCACGTTCGTCGCCGGCTCGTGAGGCGTGATGTGCCAGACGTGCAGTAGGCACCAGTTCTTGGCGGCTCTCGAGGGCTTGAAGGACGCGGCGATGGAGGCTTTGCGCCGCGGGTTTCGACAGGGAGTTCTCGATCACGGCGCGCGTGAGCTCATGACGAAAGCGTAACGCGCCGGCGTCGGCTTCTACCAAGCCGGAGTTGAGACACTGGTCGACGTGTCGGATGTTGGCGGGAAGGAGCTGTTCGAGCAGCCGTAATTCGATTTGGCGCGGAGCGATCGAGACGAGCCGAAGGATGTCTTGCGCGTCAGGGCTCAATCGAGCAAACCTGCCCAAGACAAGATCCTGGACGCTGCGCGGCATCGCGCCGCCTCCACTGCGCAACAGCTCAGTGACGAAGAACGGGTTCCCTCCGGTCGCATCGTAGATACCCTGTGGCGATTGCAGCGCGCGCTGCGCTGGCCGTGCGACGGCCTCTGCAGATAGTCTTTCGAGCTCGATGCAGGTCACGCAGCCCAATTCGCCGATCACACGGCGCAACGGATGGACTGCAGTGACTTCGTCATCGCGGTATGAGATAGCCAGCAGACACGGCGCTCGATCGATGCGCCGGCCCAAGAACTTCAGCAGATCGAGCGTCGCTTCATCGGCCCAGTGCGCATCCTCGACGACGAGCAGCGTAGGCCGCCGCCCCTCCTGCAGTTCTGCGATGACACTCTCGAACAGCGCCGCTCTGCTGCATTCGGCGTGAAGTCGCGCTCCAAAGCGAACGTCGGCCGAGCGCGCGATGTCGTACAGGGGCGCCAAGGGATGGGGCGTTTGTAACGCGTCGCAGGCACCCCACCAGAGCCGGACGTCGTCGAATTGTTCAGCGAGCGCGCGTAGCAGACTTGTCTTCCCGATCCCAGCTTCCCCGGCGAGGAGCAGCGTGTTCCCCGCGCCTCGCGCGGCGCGGCGCATGCAATCCGCGCTCGCGCGCACCGCCTCATCGCGCTCGACGAGGGCGGGAGTGTCAGGCGCGGGGGCCGGTAGGATACGCAAAATAGGCAATCCCGATGCGTAAATTGGGCAAGTCCGCGGACGCCGGACCGCTCGTTTGTCCCGTAGTATTCATGTCAGAAAGGGCCACCATACAGTAACCGTACTCGGTGGGGTGAGCGATGCCGCGCTATTTGGTCGAACGCACGTTCCACGAGGGTCTTCGGATACCTCTGGACAGTAGCGGTACGCGCGCCTGCGTCGGCGTCGTCGATGCGAATGCGAAGCACGGTGTTACGTGGCTTCACTCCTACGTCAGCGGCGACCTTCGAAAGACGTATTGCGTTTATGACGGGCCATCGGTCGAGGCGATTCGGGCCGCGGCTCGAGATTCAAATCTCCCTCTCGAGACGATAACGCAGGTGAGCGTTCTCGACCCGTATTTCTATCGTCCAACGGACTGATCGGCCCGGGCAGCTTAAGGAAAAGAGCGAAGCAGATGAACCATTTGAGTCTAGGCCGCGGTGCGCTAAGCGTTTGCGTAGCGGCTTTGCTTGCAGCGTGTGGCGGATCGTTGGGAAATAGCTCGACGATACCCGGCTCGGGCATGACGCAGAACAGCGCGCGCCCATTGTCGGACCTTGGTGTGGTTCCGGCTAGGCACCATCATAAGTACCTGGGTCTCAAAGACCTCTATGTTGCCGACATCACCAATAACGCAATCGAGATCTTGGCGAACGGGACCTACAAGAACGTCGGCTCCATTTCGAACGGAATCTCTTTCCCCCTGGCCAACTTCCTCGACAAAAAAGGGAACCTCTATGTCGCGAACGGTTACCCCTACGGCAACATCGTGGAGTACGCGCCCGGCAAGACGACCCCGAGCTTCACCTATAACGCCGGCATGTTCGGCCCGCTAGGCGTAAGCGTCGACGGAGCCGGCAATGTCTACGAGGTCGACTTCTACCTCAACTCCGTGAATGAGTACGCCCGGGGGACCAATGTGGTGCTGCACACGTGCCCGGTTGCCAACCCCGAAGGTGTAGCGATTGACGCGAGCGGCAACGTCTTCGTCGACGCCATCAACACCGCACTGAGCGGGACGAACATCATCGAGTACATTGGCGGTCTCATCAAGCGAGGCCACCCACACCGCTGCCAGCCCACGACGCTCGGGGCCACGCTTGTTCTTGGGGGCGGCATGGTGCTCGACAACAACAATGACCTTGTCGTCTGCGACCAGAACAGGAATTCCCCCGCGGTTGACATCATCGCCCCGCCGTACTCGCGCATTACACGCACACTCGGCTCGGCTTACAGCGATCCGTACCACGTCACGCTCAACAAGAGCAACACGCTCGCGTTCGTGGCGGACGCGGGACTGGACGAAGTCCTCGTCTACGCCTATAAGACCAATACCCTCGTTACGACGCTCGGCAGCGGCAATGGCCTCGCGGCTCCGTTCAGCGCCGTGGACGGACCGAACGCAGTCCCCTAACATCGAACCCGGCCGCTCAGGTAAAAGCGAAGTTGAGCGCGCCCCGTTATGATAGCGCCCAACGTCAGTTCGAATGGCAAATTCCAAAGAGAACGTTGCTATAAATAAGGAGAAGCGCCATGAATAGAGACCGTTCTCATTCGATTCTTCCGATTCTTCAACTCGGCGCTGCCGCACTTGCGGCGATGCTCGCGGGCTGCGCAGGCACCGGCTCAGTATCGCAGGGCACCTCTGTCGTGCCGTTCGCGAATCATCCCGGTAGCGCGCGACCTGGCTCGCGAAAATCGTGGATCAACCCGGCACTGCGGTCCAAGAGCCTGCTCTACATTTCGGATTTTTTTGAAGGCGACGTATTGGTCTACACCTATCCCGAACTCACGTTCGCGGGCGAGCTGACTGGCTTTCGTTATCCGGAGGGTGAATGCGCCGACAGCGCCGGTAACGTTTGGATAACCAGCGAGGCCCCCACGGACAATGTGGCCGAGTACGCGCACGGCGGTACGAGCCCGATACAGCTCATTACTGTTCCACCTCCGTCAGGTGAAGCGTTGGGTTGTGCGATAAACCGCAAAACCGGCGACCTGGCAGTATCCGGCGGCGCGGGCGACCAGATCTTTATATATCACAACGCAACGGGCACGCCGACGACGTACACCGATTCCAATTTCGGCTTTACTGAGTACCTAGGGTATGACAACCAGGGTAGCCTGTTCGTAGACGGCGGAAACGCCTCCTCGGGAAGCTTCCACTACGCGGAGCTTCCTGCCGGCGGTTCCTCGCTGGAAGATCTCACGCTGAGCGAAACGCCCAGCGGTCCCGGAAACGTGCAGTGGGATGGCCAATACGTGGCAGTCGGTGATCAAACGAACACGATCTATCGCACGCAAGGCCAGACGGTCATCAGCACGCTCACACTATCGACGTCGTGTCTTTCCCAGTTTTACATCATGGCTTCAAAGAAGCGGATCATCGCGCCGGACCTCTGTAGGGTTACTGCCGATATCTATGCCTACCCCGCCGGCGGCTCGCCGATGCGTTCCATTACGGGAGGGCTCGAATCACCGGTCGGCGTCGTATTGAGCAAATAACCGCCGCTCTTGGCGAGTGACGCCGCTTTAGAAACACGCAGCGCCGAGCCTCACAACGGGTGTATTGCTTCGCGACCGCGGAAGGGCGGGCCCGCCTCTGTCCCACGCACGATACACGGTAGCGTTATACGCGGCGATACTGCACATGACGCGCTTAGAAGACTGGATGGTATCGTTAGCGACCGAGCGGGGTCGGTTCGAATGCGCGGCGTCGGTCGAGAAGGACCGCAGGAGTTGGAGGAGGTGTGCAATTCTGGGAGTGGATTTTTCGAAGAAAACGTAGCAAACGGTGTAGCGAATGAACACAGGGTGCTGTAAAACCCTGTAAACAAAGGCGAATTAAAGTTGGAGGGAGCGTGTAGGAGGTTCTCCTAACGTCCCCGCCACTACCCTATGAGCTTCAAAAACCCCTGATAATACTGGCCGTTTTGCGCGTAGGGCTACAAAGGCCAATAGAAATCGCAGGCCACTTTTGGCCGATTCTGTGTAGTAAACGGTGTAGTGAGCCGCCCTTAGGAGGAAATTGCTCCCACTAGCGTGGAACTTCTCGGCCCTTCTCATCCGCGGTTATACGATCGTTATCCGAACATCGGTTGAAACTGCGAAAGTGCAAGGACGTAGTAAGCAGTTTTTCGCTAGCGCTAACGGGAAGGCAACTTGAGCCGGACGATCCCGGCTGGGGCCGCGCGTGCTAGAACGCTTTGTCAATAACGACTTCACCAACGCCCACGCCCATATTTGGGCCTTACACGTCACAAACCGGTGCGGTAGGCGCGAGCCCAACTCCCAATGTGGGGACCCGGCTCTTTCGAAGCCAATGCCCCCAAAGGAGCAGCCGATGAACCTCTCTGCCGTTGACCAGGAGCTACTTCAAATCGTAAACGGTGCTGGACCGATTACGATTGCGGACGTGGTGGCGAAGATGGAGGCAATTAACGATGCATTACCGAGCGGCGACGGTCTAAAGTGGTTCAACCTGCTCTACCTGAACGTAACGCAACAGGTGGACGAGCATCCCCCGCCAGGCGGTTGGGAGGACACTCTCTGGCTCACTCGCCTCGATGTTGTATTCGCTCAACTCTACTTCGCTGCCATCGCAGATTGGTTGCGGAACTCGGCCAGTGCGCCCGACTCATGGAAAGCGCTGTTCGAGTCACGCCTTACTAGCGGCATCGATCGCATTCAGTTTGCTCTAGCCGGCATGAACGCGCATATCAATCATGATCTGGCGCTAGCACTACTCCAGACCAACACCGAAATGAACCTTACTCCCCTGAAGCAGAGCCCGGAGCACGATGATTTTGAAAATGTGAACGGACTTCTGGAAGCCGTGCTTCCACAGGCATTGCGTTTCCTCGCGACTGGAGTAGTCGGCGAGGCGGTGCAGGACACTGGTGAAATCGGGCGCTTTCTCGCGATTTGGGACGTTCGCGCCGCCCGCGATCTGGCGTGGGACGTGTCTGATAGCCTTCGTCCGTTAAGCGGGATCGAGCGCAACGTCGCCCTGGCAGCACAGGATCAACTTACCGGCGTCTTGGGTCGGAGTTTGCTGCTCTGACGCTCGCGTTCGTCTGGCCTTGTTAGTGGCGTAACGCAACATTCGCGTCGCCGCGAACTGACGCACGTCCTTGGCTGGCGACGATGGAAGGTCGACAGGTCCGGCAAACTCGTCGTCATTCGCCCGTGATCGACTACTGCACCGCTTCCGTAAGTTGTAGTCGGCAGAGCCGACACTTCTTACGGGCGGCAGAAACCAACGGCTTCCCGAAATCGATTTGGGGGCTAGTCGGGCTCTCCCTTGAGGATGCGACTGCGCAATTGTTCGGTCTCCTCCGTCGGTTTGACACCAAGGTGCATCTTGAGATAGCTCCGCAGCTGTTCGTACTGCGCGAGCGCAAGCGCCCGACAGCCAAGTCGCCCTAAGCAGCACATAGAGAGCCGGGCGGCGCCCTCGTGGCTGCGATCAGTCTCCACAAGTTGCAAGGCGTGACGCAGCGCCGTCTGGTGATCGCCGCGCCGTGTAGCTTCGGCCGCAAGATACTCGAGCATCGCCACGTACGCACTAGCATAGCGCAAGCGTATCGGAATGATCCAATCCTTCTCCTCACCCGCGAGGAACTCTCCAGCGTACAGGTTCACACCCTCGAGCGCCGCTTCCGGTGAGCAATTGTTGTAGCATTCATCAAACCGCATCGCATCGGACCGAACTATGATCGATGGGTGCCATCCATAGGCGCCGTTTGCACAGCGAATTGGATTGAAGGCGCCGGACGCCTGGCGCAATGCCGCGCGAGCACCGCTCACGGCAAGGTGCAGGCGATGACCAACCGTATCCGTATCGATGTTCGGCCAAAAAGCGTCCGCGAGGGTGCCGTGCGCGACCATCGACCGAGCGTGCGTAGCGAGATACTCCAGGAATTCGCGCCCACGCTTTAGTGGCGGTCCGACCTCCCAACCGTGATCTCCGAGGAACGAGAAAATCCCGAAGCATCGAAAGTGTAGCGTCGTCTGCGCGTTGCTCGTCTTCTGCGGAATCGGCGACGATAGGACCACCTATGACCTCCAGTCGACGGTGGGCAACAAGCGCTAGACCGGTACGGCCATTCTACCACCAGGCAAACGGCAAATCAATTGATGCTTTTCACCATGTTTCAGTTGGCTGTAGGAAGCTGATTGTTACGTCAGCACTCGCTGAAAAGGTGGTGGCAGTAGCTTGGCGCTGCCCCACGCTCGGCGCCCTCCGGTCTTCCACAGCGACCTCTGCCCGGTGCTGGTTCAGTCGACTCGCTAGCAGTGGGGTCGAGTGTGAGCGGAGTGATTACGGCCTTTCCATCTCCGCTGGAAATGGCTTGGCTCCCGGCACGGGCGCCGCTTGCAGTCCGACCAGCGGAATCATTAAGCATCTCCAGTCTACGCCAAATGACCGAACATAGCGAGAATGTCTTAGTGTCTGCGACGCTTGCATGAAGTCCACCATGTAATTAGCAATCGGGACACCGGCGTTAGTGATCACAGGGATGATCGAAGAAGAGAACTGGTTGTGCACAGCGATTCCGGTTCTCGGGCCTCGCACTTCATCACTAGAGTAGTTTAACGCTCTAGGCGTCATCGACTAGGTTGACAAGGGCCCTCTGCTGCACCACCCTGGCTCTTGATCATACCCTTTGCCTGCTCCCAAGCTACGCTACGCCACGCGTAGACCTCATCGATGTTTAAGCCCATTCCGAGCCGGTCGCCCATCGTGCCTGCAAAATCCGGGCTGAGCGGACCCATCCCGTGGATCGCGAGCGGTCGATTGATCAACTCGTTAATGAGATTCTGTCTGACGCCGACGAATATCGGCTTGTTCAGATCAAAGAAATCCAATCTGTAGCAGTCGAAGGGAAGGGCTTCACAGTAGTCCAAGGCGTACGTCAGGTAGGCGTTAGCGAGGGCCGCGGGCATGTCACCGATGATGTGTGCCCGAACTCCAGAAACCAGACTAGCTGTGACTTCGAGCAAGTATTGTTCGAACTGATTGGGATTCGCCGGGATTGACGACCACGCAAAATGGCCCTGCCAATTCGGAGCGATCTTGCCGAAATCACCTTTGCTGAATTCCTCCGCATTGACGGCGTACATGTCATAGAAAGTAGGGATGAAGTGCATGACGAAGGCCGGGTGTTGGAAGCGCGCTCGTTGCGCTATCTCACCTTGTGTGATGTAGAAGTAGAGCTCTGCAAACCAGTACCCTAAGTCCGACGTCGCCCCCGGTCCGATGATCGTATCGGCAACAGTACGACTCTTTGTTAACGTCGCATTCGCCCGCGACAATTCGATGGCGTCGGCTTGTGCCTCAGGCATGCACGGGCCGGCAAGCGCACCACTGGGCGGTGCCACCTCGGGTCCGTTTGGGCCGGCAAGCCCGGCGCTGGGCGCCGCCACGTCGGGTGCACTAGGCTCCGTAGGAGCTGCCGACGTGGCGGTCGACGCGGGCGTGGTTCCCGGTTGCGTTAACTGCGCGACCTGAGACTGCGGTCCAACATCGGGATTGTCCAGCGCTCCAAGATGCAGATATCCGACCTCGTCCGGGCTCATCTGAGCCAACCGATTTTGGATGTCGTCATAGTTAAAGCCGTTGAGTTTCTCGGCTGCAGCTGTCCAGTCACCGGTCTGACGGGCGTCTTGAAGTGCCGCTTGATACTGCTGGTCGAGTTCGACGGCGGGCGGTAGCGACGCAGAAACGGAATCGTCCGGTTGGCGTCGGACGTGTTCAATCGCGTCTTGCTGCACGATATGTGTTAGCTCATGTGCTAAGAGCTGATTTCCCCTCGTCGTATTGGGTGCATACTGTCCTGCGCCGAATACGATATCATTTCCGAGCGTGTACGCAAGCGCTTTAAAACCCTTCGCAGACTCTTCAGCATGTTCGTTAGCATGAACCCGCACACGGCTAAAGTTACCTCCGAGCCGCGACTGCATCGCGGACCGGAGGGACGTGCCTAGCGGCTGCCAAGCAGACTTGACCCCAGTGTCGACCGCCGAGGCAACGTGCTGAGAACACGGCGCGCACGTCCCGCCGCAGCTGCAACGCTGCACCACGCTTTTGGGCGCGACGGCTTTCTTTACATGGGCCACAACGGCGCTTTTCATTTCACGATAACTTCCTCGTAGACACACTCATTCTGTTTGGTGCTCGCGAATTTCACGCCTTGCACGCGTGGGAGTGCGTGATCTGACCATCAATCAGCATCGCAGTCAGGTCCCGGCGGGCAGGGCGTGCCGCCAGCGCGAGGAGGCGCTGGGGCGTCATCCCAGTGAGGGACCCAGCCCAGTCTGGCCGGCTGCGGAATCATGCCAGAACAGCACGCGCGCGCTAGCGTTCCCGCAAACGTGTTGCTGTTTGGACCGAAGGGTGCGCTATATTTACTCAAAGAGGGATACGAGTCAAAGGCGTTTCGTAGACAGGCAGATGCGTCATCGCCATCTCCTTTGGGATAACAAGGGATGCATGTGGGGGTATGGCCGCAAGGATCGGTTGAATGGTCCCATTTCTGCCCCGTCGTAAAGAACAAGGGGCTGTCGTACCAATTGGCCGGACACGTAGGACCGAGTATCGCGTACTGAGCGCCGGGGGCGACCACATACGTGTGATTAAAGAGAATCCCACCATGTTTGAGTTCGCGGGCACAAACCTTGCACGGAGCCGCTGCGTATCCGTCCGCGTTAGTCACCGACGAGTCGGTCACTACCCCGTCTTCCACACCGCCGGGAAGGCTGGCGTCCCCCGAACCCGCATCAGCGAGCCCGTCGCTCCCCGAGTCCGACACACCGTTGGGAATGCCGCCGTCTGAATCGTCGGCTTGAAGTCGAACGATCGCCGAGCTCGGGCTCTCCGTGAATGCTGGTACACGGGTGCCGCTTCCCGCCACAACTTCGGCCGCCGCCACCGCTTCGCGCTCGAGGGCATCATTTTTGCTTCCAACAGGGGGCGCACTTTTCAGCGGCAGTTCGGCATTGTTGTCTTGCTGCCTCACGTGGGCTAACTCGTGCGCGAGGAGGCGGTTTCCGGTTTCTGTTCGCGGCGAATAGTGGCCGGCACGAAAGACTATATCGTTACCAACGGTATACGCCAGGGCCCTCAGGCCGCGCGCTGATTCGGCCGCACGCTGGTCCGTATGGACGCGGACGCCGCCGAAGTCTGCGCCAAACCGCAATTCCATGAACGATCGAGTGCTGGCGTCGAGCCGCTGCCAAGGCGAACTGAGACCTGCATCAGCGCGGGTAGCCATACTTTGTTCCGAACACTCCGCGCAAGTTCCACCACACGCACAGCGCTGCAGGGTTCGCCTTGCGGAGGGCCCTCTTTTCAAATGCGCTGAAACTGGGCTCTTCATCATAAGTACTTCCCTAGGAAGGTGGAGGGTTGTTCGTCGACTTCTTCGCAGCGCTTGCCGGTATCACAGCGTCTTTGGGCGCCACGCAAGTGTCAACGGGATCCCCCACTTGTAGTTCTCTAGTACACAGCACTTGTGGTGAAATAGCAGCCGCCGTGGCATCCTGAAAGCGCGTTTGCTCCTGGGCATCCGTTACCCGCAGGCGGACGCTAGTGGTAGTTCCGGCCGCGACTGGAATCCGAATGGCGAATGTGCCGTTTGCATCCGAGCACGCGTATGCGAGAAGCACGTCGGCATCGTCGAGCGCAGACACCGTGTAATTCGCCAAAATCTTGTTAGAAGGGTCGACTACTTGGCCGATGATCGCTCCTGTTGCTGCGTCCAGCTTTGCTGGCGGGGCGATCAGGGCACGTTGACCCTCTAGTCCAGCGACAGCCGCAGCGAAACTCTGGACGTACAAACGGCCCAAGATGTCGATCATCTCTGGCGACTCCGCGCCGTACTCCGTGGTGACGATCCCGGCTTCCTCGGTCAAGGAAGCGACGCGCGAAGAAACGAGGTCGGCGGCGACGCTGAGCGCGTTGCTCCGAAGGGCGTCACTTTGTGCAATCCCCACATCGATCACCTTCGCGGTTTGCACTTCGTCCAGTTGCGGGTTGGCGGATTGTCGGGACGATGCAGTTTCCATCGATCGAATACTCCTTTACTTGCTCGATTTTATTGGGAAAGTAACACGACGTTGCCCTTGATGCGCGGTACAGCCGTGTTGCAAATCGCTCCTCCCACCAGCGACAGATTGTCGGAGCCGAAAGGAGGGTTCACCACCATGCTTCCCAACGCAAGGAAACAGTATGTTCCCTGGTTATCGTTCGTCGTATTGAAGAAGAAACCAATGGTGAGACCGGAGAGGAGCGCCCACACCTCTTTCATTCTGTTTGCGATCATGCGCGTGGAGATGCCAATCAAGAAGGCATCGAAAAGGACCACATCTTGGGCAAAGAGATTGTTAACGACGTTGCACTGATTGTCTTGCATCGACACATCGTCTGGCGACAGTAGGAGAACTGACGAGACTGTGATCGCGCGAAACTCGTTTGCGAGACCCAATTCTATCTGGTTGTCGTGGAACAGTATGTCGCCTCCTGCAAGATGCGGTAAGAGGTCCTTTGTCGCGGTCACCGCCGGGTCGAACTGCTTGTCGAGCTGCGCCATAAGGGCGAACCCAAAGATATTGCTTAGGAGTTCGTGCGAGACTCCCAGATTCAGAATCGCCACGGTGGCGCCGCCCAGATAATCAAGAGGCCGGCGAGGCGGCTGGCCCTGAAGTGTACCCTGTATATCAAAGAAACGGCTAGGAACCGCGGCGAACGAGTTGCCGTGCACTGACACTTCTCCGCTCGCTACGATCTCAAGGGCACGCCCACTCGGCGCGAGGACTTCGTTCTCCTCGATCCGCGCTGCGAAGCCCGCAGACACGCCGATATTCTCGATTATCGCTAGGATCAGATTGGCGAACTCCGGCGACACGTTGAGCCGCTGGTTGATCAGGTCTTGGACGGCCTGCCAAAGCAGTTTCACTCTTTTGGTATCGCCGGAGCCGGTTGAGATCGGCATCACCAACGCCAGATCGATGACGATGCCGCCGCCGATCTCGCCAAGTGCCGTGCCCCACGCCGGCGACACCCCGGCGCCAGTGGGATTTTTAGGGGGCGCCACGCGCGTCATTAGCGCAGCCGGCCGCCCATTGCCCGCGATTCGGTTGAGCGAGATGTCGATTTCCGAGCCGTACTGTATGTAGATACCGCAGATGGGTTCGTTGACACTCGTGCCGTTTGAGACAATGATGTTCTCCCGCATCCATGCCCGGTCGGCGTCCGCAAGGATGATTCCCCCGCGCGCGCGCAGCAGTGGGCCACCTTGCGGTTCCGCTCTCGGCAGAACGACGCAGCCTTCTATCAGGTTGCGTTCGATCATCAAATCCAAAATGCACACGTGCGCCTTGAACTCATCGTAGAGACATATGGTCGCGATGCCATCGTTCCCCATGTTTTCGATTCGGTTATCCACGATTCGCACCCGCCGGAGATTCCCATCGGTCACGGGAGTCTGCCCGCCTCGACCGGGCTGCCCGCCACCGGAACCGATGTTTGTACACCCCCCGTTATCGATTACTATTATGATGCCTGGGTAGCGACCGCCGCCATTTGCTTTATACGTGAGGCTGCCCAAAGTAATACCGTTCCCAAGGCCTCCCGAGATGTTGTTTCGTATGATCTCTACATCGACGGAATGACCGCCAATCTGGATGCCGCCGAGCGGCGTCTTTCTCGTTGGCGCCGCATCGACTAGCACGTCATTGCGCTCAACCCGTATTTGCTTTCCGAGCAAGAAGATCGCAGGAGACAGTCCTATAGACGATTTCGGATCGATAGTGTCGTTACCGGACAGTGGATGGATCTGGACGCGGCAGCCTTCGACGGCAATGTTGTCTCCAGCTCGCCCGTCAATGGCGCTCATATCGCGCGCGCTGATCTCGAGTCGTGCCAATGTGACGTTTGACACCCTCGGTCGCTGTAACACCGGGCTCGCCCACGCGATGCCTGGCCCTTTGGTCGCTTGGATCGCGATGTCGCGAATGATGATGTTCGAGCTATCCTCGATCAGGATAACTGGGTCGGTCGGGTTTGGGTCCTTTGCCCCTAGATTTAGGATAGAGCGTCGCTCACAACCTTGTATCGTGACGTTCTGCTTTTTCTGGATCGTCACTGCTCCGGAGTATGTCCCCGGCAATATGCATACTTCGCCGCCTTCGGGCGGTAGCGCGTCAACCGCCGCCTGCACGGATGTCACGTCACCGAAATTCGTAATGCCATCGCCGACAATAACCGAACAGCAGCCGCGCAAGCGCGTGAGCGGCAAAAACTTCGCCCGGCAGTCGTCGATCAGTGTGCCGCTAACGTTGACGCCATCGTTGGTCCAAGAAACGACGCCGAGCGGCGCATAGAAACGCCGAATACCGTGTGGTGGCGCGCCACCTTTTGCCAAAAGCCAAGGGATGAGCTCCTGAGGGTTGGCCGGGCGCGCCCCGATCACCCAGAAGTCTCCGGGCACGGCTTCGCCGTTTAGCGAGTTGAACGTCACGCCCAAACCAGTTGTACCGAGAGGGACCCGATTTGCGTCATTAAGATTGTAAGGGATCGAGGGCGGCGATGTGATATCGCCTCCGCGATCCCAGACGCGCAGATAAAAGAAAAACGAATTATTCGGGTCTAGCGCAGCGTGATCTGTGCGAGTCTGCCAAGCCAGGCCATTGTTGGCATTGACAAACTGCGTAAGATCGTCCTTTACCTGAATCGTATTGCTCGTCGGATCGAATGAAGCGGATACCGTGGTCAGTGCTCCTTGAATCTCTGCTAGCTTTTCGTTGTTCGGCAACGCAGCGGACCAAGCCAGAAGTTCGACGGTCATACCAGTGAGCGGCCAGTGCGCCTGGTCCTTGGGTGTCGTGATGAACGTAACGACTGCCGGACTCCCCACTTTGGTGGCTACCGTGACGCGGTAGACCGGCGAGGCGTCGTCGAACCCCCACGTGAAGTGGCCATTCTTGTTTACTGGGTCCGTGTCGACTATTTGAACACGAATCGCCTGGTTGTCCGCGCCCAAGTAGCCGCCTGCGACGGGTGGATTGCACAGATCCCCCGACACGCCGCCAGTAAAACCGACGGTCAAAGTGGTGTCAACTTTACGTTCGCCGCCTGGTCCGATCGTGCCGAGTCCGGCGTTAAACCATGACTTTGACAGTGCGCCCCATGCGTCATGACATGTTTGGCTCGCACCTCCGTCAGCGAAAAGATGAACGCGCCGCATCATCCTCAAACGTGTCGACGTATCGGGTCCGCCGAGCGCTCTTTCGTAGATTTCTGAATCTTCTACGGCCGTGACAGGCTGTTCCCACGCCTCAACATATGCGAGCGTGTTGAGGGTTTTACCGTCGCCAGGTGGTTTGACCTTATCTGCGTCATCTTGGTTTAGCCAGTCGCTTTGTAAACGATATGTCTCACCGAGCTTGGGATCCACGCCCTTCTGCAACATCTCGAGGCGCTGACCGCCCAAATATAGCGTGCCCCAGTTAATGGTAAAGTCAAGGACGTCGACCGGAGGTTGCGCAGCGTTCTTTGTGGTGCCGATCGGTGGCTGGATTTTAAATCCGTCGTCGGGGCAGCCTGAGTCGCCAACAATGTCTAGCAAAGCTTGGCGCTTGTCTTCAGATGTCAGGCGCTGGTTTTCGTTCCAATCCTCTTCCATTAGAGGCCGACCTTGTTGCATTCCCGTCGCAAAGTAGCGCTTGCGCCAATCGGTGCCGATCCTTGCGATATCTGGGTTGGCCATGATCCTCTCCGTTATTCTTCGTAAAGATAGATGGGAATGAGCCCGAACGGCATGTACTCGTCGACCTTGGTCTGCAGGCCGTCGAGCTTTATTTGGTTATGGAGCGACGAGAACGCACCCATTTCGCATGTGTCCTCGCCACCGCGCGCGATAGTGTCAGGCGCAACGTCGGAGAGCCGCGCGAATCCGGGATTTCCGAACCGGCGTGATCGGAATAGACTTCTGGTGTCCGTCAAATACACCGATCGGTACGGATGGGGCAACCGGCTGCGCGTTGGTGCGGCACTGAAACGAAAGCAGCCAGCTTGGGTATTTAAAACCACGACGCGGCCGGTAAACAACGCTTCGCTGGCATACAACTGCTCCACGTGAACGGCGCCAAAAAGTGTGGAACGGCGAATGTCCGCACTCGTGCGCGGGAGCTGCCATAGCATCGCACTAGCGACCGGTTGCGGTATCCTCGCGACGGGCGCTTGGGCAATGGAATCTGCCATTACGAGATTTTCGAGAAGCCCTCCAGCTGCTATCGAAATCGTTGCAATGATCGATGAATCGATCCGCAAGGTTTGAATTTGCGCTGTCGATGCGATCACAATGGGAACGGGTAGGAGTTGAGGCGAGTTTGGATCTTCTTCGGAGAAACCGCCGGGGTCGAGTGTGCTGTGCGCGATGATGACTTCAGAGAAGCTGCCGTCTAATACTATGCTCGACGCAGCCTTGGCTCCGATCCACAGTCCCTCCAGCGTAAGTGTTGCGCTGCCTCCACCTCCCGAGAACGTCCAGTCACCGCCTAGGACGACGTATGGACGGAAACCGGGTTGGCCTTTCGCACCGGGGTTCGCTTGGATACACAGGTTGGCAATCGCAACGGGTAGATTCGCCGCCGAGTCATAGGAGCTACTGTCATCGATTTGCAAAACCGCGGAAGCCGCGAGCGGTGCTTTCGGAATGGCACCGCCGCCGGACACCGACACGGTTAGGTCTCCAAGGTAAGGCGAGCTACGCCGGTTGTACGTACCAGCGCCGATCGGTCCGGCGGACCCATAGTGGTAGCTAGCGGTCACCGGAGCGGTCGGCTTCGCATTCGGAAAGAACAATCGACCGCGTTCAGGATCGATGAGCGCCGTTGAATCTGACACAAGATCAGGCCAGTTGTCGAGGTTAGCGGCGCTTATCTCCTCAGAGGGTATAGGAGTCGCCAAGGCACCCGTCTTGACGACGATTGAGCCAGTGTCGCCCGCGTCGCGCCACAGGAGATTTGCCTTACCGCAGTCATCCACTAACGCTAGCCTCTGCAAAACAGGCCAAAGCGGCCCGTTAGGAATCGCCTGAGCTGCAGCGCTGGGCAGTGCGGCGAGCAACTCCTTTAATCGGCTGATGGATCCGATGCGATAGTTACAAATCGTTCGCAGGTCGTCTGCTGCTGGAGCGGCGAGGTTGTAGGGTGCGGCCACCAGCGTGTCTATTACCGCCTGGGTGATCACAAACTGCGCGTCACCGAGCAGCCGGCAGGCGATAGGCGCCGGCAGTTCCCACGCCAGCCACGAATGCCACGCATCGTAATCTATCTCGCGGAGACGTTTCGCGAAGAGCGGCACGTCGCGCCCAGACGGGTCGAACGTGAACTTACGCCCTTTCTTTTTGTGGGCCTTGCCTGCGATGTCGATGAGTGGTGATGCGAGCAAGGGATAGAGATGGAATGCCAGCTTGGGAATGTTGTAGCGTCCGGCGCGTCCACGCGCTCGACGCACGTCGGGCGTGTAGGCGAATTCATCGAACGGCCCGCCGGCAAGCTCCGACCCGCGCACCGAGCGCACGTCTGCCCAGCCGCCGGGCGGTGTACCCGTGACTGGGCCACACAAGGGGCCAGTCACCGGATCCAACAAGTGGCGCGACCGGTCGAGCCGTCGAAATTCCTCAACCATCCTGCCATCCCAACCGGTGATGTCGCTGACCAGCTCTTCCAGGACGCGCGGCGTACCTTTGCGCCGACGATAGTAGATCGTCTTGGCAACGTCGATGCGTCTGCCGCGCGGATTGAGCGCAGAAAGCAGCCGCGTTGCGACGAGGTCCCCGATGTACGGCACCGCCCATTCGGCACATAAATCGATGAACTGATCGTCCCAAAGGCGATCTTGGCTGCGCCGCAGATACGCCGCGTGTTCGCCGATTAGCTCGACGAACGAGCGCAGCACTCCCGGATTGTCCGCCAACCCATCTTCAAGCCGATAGACCGCCGGAACCAGCGCCCAGAGCTTCTCGGTGTAGTACTTCGCAAAGGCGTCTCGCGGAGGATCGAGCATCATAAGCCTCCGCTACAAGTGACGCTTGCAGGCGTGGTCGTGAAATCGAAATAGGCGCCATCGCCGGGATTCGCGCCGTAATCGGACGGAGAGGTGCCGTTCCAAAGTAGCCCCGTGACGGCTTGCGCGCCAGGCACGGTCAAGATTTGCTCGTAAAGCCAGCTAAAGAATAGCGTCGAGCTTACGCCACAGTTCTGAGGCAAAAGAATGCCGGTATCGCCTGCATCCGCACCCGTGAGCAGGCTGGTAATCGCTACTTGAACGTCCGCATTACGGTGGCGCGGATCGATGCTCACTTGAAGCGCTAGCGAAATCGTCACAGCGGTTGCGGCATCGACCGCGAATACGACTGTCGGATCGCTTAACGCTGCCAGACGCGATCTCACTTGGGGTGCCACCGATGGGTCGCCCACCAACCACACCTGCACGAGTGGTCGCTGCTGATCCGGACTCCATGCCCACTGCGTCGAGGCTGCAAGAACGCCGGGCGTCTGGACCGCGACGACTTGCATGTCGTCGATCGATATCGAACGGCCAAGCAAGAGCGCGGAGCGCGGGGCCAAGGTACGAACCATCGTCGGCGGATCGGAATCGGAGCCGCCGAAAGCCTCAAGCGGATTTCGCACGCTACGCAGCCCCTGAACCGGTCTGGCAAGCTGTCGGACCGAAAGCGCGGGCGCGTCCGCGGCACCCGCGCCATAGCGGTAGTTTGCGACAACGTTGTTGTCGCCCGTCGGCAGACGCGCGCCGTTAGCGCCGTCGCCGAACGTCACGATGCTGTTGCCCGCGTCGTCCTGTCGAACGATGTATACTTGATCCGTGGCGGCCGCCACGAAGAAATTCGGTACCTCAAACCATAAAATCTTGGCGACGAATATCTGCAAAGTGCTCGTGAAGCCATGAGGCGTCGTTGCTGACGGCGTTGCGAAATACGTGAGCGGTGACTTCGCCAACGTAAAAGCCTGATTAGCTTGCGAGCCATCGCCGCTGCCTAAAATTTCGTTGACAACGGTTTGACCGCGCGACGCGGAAAGCGCGTTACCGTAGAGCTGTATCGGCGCGTTGAGGTCAGGGCTCCACTGCACTCCTGCGTCGAGCGCTAGCGAGCGGCTCGAATAAGTTAATGTGCCTGTGATTTCCGCAGCATAGCCGTTGACGTCGCATAAAACGAATTTCGACGGACTGCTGCCCTGGAACGGCGCTTCCACGGGAGGCGTCAATGTAAGAGAGTCGGTTGGCGACAGCGTCGGCTTGGGTGCGGCAACCACCGTGCCCGCGTGCCTAAGCCCGTAGTTCACGGTGAACGACGATGGTGTCGTCGATCCGGCCCAGGCAGGTGCTCCCGCAGGGATTCTAGCCGGGTCATCGATGTTTGCATCTAGTGTGAGCTGCGTTGCCATCAAGGGCGGTGGAGCTGGAGCCGCACTCCATGAGTTTAGGACCTTCCCCGTGCTGTCCGTGTTGGTGATCGTCGTAGGCGGAACCGCGGGCAGGTGCATCGTGACATCAGTCGTGCTCGTGACCAAAAAACGCCGGAAATCCACACGCGTCTCGGAACTTCCCTCGGCAGCGAGGATTATCGTGTCATTCGCCTTTATCGAATGATTGACGCGGTCAAGCACCAATGTTGAAGCGATCGTCATGTTGGCATCGATTGAGATGGCAGGAGGGTCCGGAGGTTGCGCAGCGGAACCCCACAGCGCCGCTCGACGCGTCGGTATGGAAAGCGTGACGTCAGCGATCAAATCGCCTGATGTGAACGGAATCGATTGGTCAACAGTAACGGAGACGAATCGGGCTCCGCTGTCGTCGATGCTGGGGACCACTGTGGTGGCCGTGACTACCAGACCAGCAACACCGTCAGCAGCGACCAAGAGCAAATCGCCGGGCTGGACCGCCGCATCGGCCGGCGCGAGCAAGACGGTCGGCGTCGGCCCGGTCAGCACCGTCGGCGTCGGGCGAACAACAGTCCAGGAGTTATTGAGCGGATGGATCGATGTGTCAGCGTCGAGTTCGAAGACCTGCGGCGGGTTCGAGCCGAAGCTCCCGGATCGAAATGCCGTGCCGCGAGGAATCGTAACCGGCAAGCGACCATCGGCGAATGCGACCAGATGCACGCCGCTCCCGGTGGCGGGGTGGGCGATGTATCCGAGGCGAGCAACTAAACGCCGTAGCGACGCAGGCAATCGAGCTGTACGCACGTAGCACTCGTCAGCGATCACTTCGTCGTAGAAAGAGACCCCATCGCACACGTACGCGATCATCTCGAGCAACATTAGCCCAAGGTCGTCGTCTAGCTGCGCGCGCCACCCGGCGAGCGGAGTCTTCGTGCGTACGGCGTGCAACAAAGCAGAGCGAAACTCTGGAAACGTGGCGATCTGGCGCGGCAAAGCGTCCAACTGTGGCACAATCCGCAGAGCCGGAGGGAAGCAGCGCACGTCGCATGGGCAATTCATACGCTGAGCTCCTCGAAGAGCTGCACCGAGCCGCGATCCGGCCAACGGGGGTCGTTTAGCACGCGGATCATCTCGTTCGTTCCGACCTTGTATTCGAGTTCTGAGAAATCGCGCCAGTCGTGCCAGCCTCGCCGTCTGATCGAAATCTTTTCGACCGCTTTGACGCCGGGCACCGCTGCGATCATCGCCTCGAGCGCTGAGCGCTCGAGCGGCGTGCCAAACGTGAAGTTGTCGTGCGCGAAGAAGCCCGAGTATGGGCGAACGCCGGCGGCTCCGAAGAGAGCCTTGAGCACATCGGCCTCGACATCGATGCTGCTGGCATTGTTCTGGTCGATGCTCATCGCTACGGCGGTAACACATAGATAGATTTTGAGATCGAGGTTCGCGTAGATTGGATCCCGTTGGTAGACCTCACGTCCGGCTTGGCGGAAACGGTCCATCTGCTGCGCGAGGTCGGTCTCTTGCACATCGCTGATCGAGAATGTGTCGCGAGGATCTGCCGTCACGAAGACGGTGGGCCAGCTGCCGGTCCAGCGCACGCTCGCGCCGGCTTGTTCCACCCATAAAAGCCGGGTCGCGGCCTCGGCGTAGTCTTCCGGGCGCACGGCACGATAAGTGACATTCTGATATGCGTACGGAGCCAAGCCCTTGACGCGGTCGTTCGATTCAGGATCGGCGCCGTCTAACGCCGGCAGCGGGTTTGTGAGGCTAACAACAAGGCCGCCCAAGCCAGCCGGAATCATCTGCGTGAGCACGTGTGCCGCTATGTTGTCGGCCGCGCCCTGGGCGAGCCGATATGTGACGAGAAACGTCGTCGGCTCGCTCGGGATCTCACCGAATTGACCGTCGCCGAAGCGGATCGTTGCGCCTTGCGCGCCGGCAAAATCCGAAAACACAAAATCTTGATTGCCGAGCCGGTACTCAACAACGCGCCGCCACATGCCGTCCTCAATCGTGAAGACCGCGTCGTCGGGCTCAGCTGAATCAAGACCGAATACTGAGTCGATCCCGAAAAACGATTTCTCGTAACGCCACGGATCGGTCGGCGGTACCGTTTGCAATGCGACTTCGGGCTTGCGATACGTCGCGCCACGATCGGGTGTTCCAGGTGGATATGAGAGGACGGCAAGTTGCGCCGCGTCGCTGCCGGGCAGCGAAAAGAGGTAAGTGCGCGCATCGTCATGACCGACGCGCTCGAGCGCGGACGGAATCTGAGGGTCGCTGGAAGGGCCGATCGCGAACTGCGCGCTTTGGGTCTTGCCAGCCGTAACGGGCAGAAGATTTCCCCGTACTCGCAGGAGCGCAAGATCGAGCTCGAACGGCGTGGCTTGCGCGTCCTCCCAGAGGAAGCGCGTGACTGGGCCGGGTGGAGGCGCCGCTAGGGGATCGTGTTCGAGCGCGACATCGATCACGCGTACCATCCACGCGCGCGGCGGGATTGACGGATCGGTCGGCGAGGTCTGTAAGAGCATCCATCTGCCAGGACTGGGCGTCTTCAGCCCGTCGTTGAACGACACAATTCCCGTCTGGTCACCCTCAACGCATAACTCAGTCGAGCCGATCGGCAAGCACATCGCTGTGCTATCCCAGATGTGTGGATTGAACTCGTTAAGGGCGCTTGCAACGCCATACGTTACCTGCGGCACCGCGATCGCTTCGTCTAGGCCGTGACCGACTTCGTACCAGCATGCAGGCTGGGTTCCATGCACCGGGTCAGGCAGCACGTCGACGATTGGTGTGCCGGCCAGAATATTGCCCGGTGGTCCAGCGGCGACAGTGACATCGATCCACGAGGTGGCAGACCGACCGTCGTCTGGGTCGTAGTCGAGTAGACGCGCATGTTTGCGGATCGAGCGGCGCTCCGACGCAGTCTCGAGGAATGCTTCGCGCCCGACCCGATCCTGATAATAAGCCATCTCGTCTCCTAGACCGCTGAGCAGTTCGACCGCCATCATGAGCGCGTCGGCCTCAGTTCGATCCTGCCACGCCGGATAGCGCGCGGCCGCAAAGTCCAGCAGTGCGCCCCGTATGCTCTCGAAGTCGCGCGCCAAGTAATCGATGGGCACGTCGACGACTTCATCGAGCGGACATTCATGATCGGGCGGAGCGCAGTCGAGCGTCGATTCGCAGTTGGCTTTGAAGCTGAACTGAATATTGTTGAAATAGGGATCGATGCGAGGATCGTCGATGTATAGTCTGTAGAGAGAAAAGCCGCCGGGTTTATCGGTGTCGATCTCCAGCACTTCTCGACCGCCGACATTCTGCCACTGAATCGTGGTTATTGTCACGCTCGGCAGCGTCGCTCGCACGGCTGGAGAGATTGCATCGGGGTAAGAGGGTGCCTCAGGGGCATTGGGGATGGGGTCTAGTGTTATCCTGACCTTTGTCTTATCGACGAGGTTGGTAAGCGGATTCGGAACGTGCGTGTTCGGGTCTGTAAGCGTGCCGGGATCCGGAGCAAGGAAATAGATGCTTAGTTTGATCTGGGAGACCGCAACGCGCACGAAGTCGATGCCGGTGACCGCGACTTGCTTGGCAAGCACTTCTTTACGGTCGATCATGGACCCACCGATATATTCAAGTAGTGCTGCGTGCCGAGAACTCTGAGCGTGTAAACAACGGTGACGTCGAGTTTGTCATCGTTAGCCAGCACTGTCACGTTGTTGACGCTGACCAGGTCGCCGAGCCAGCGGTTGATCGACTCGTACACCGTGATTTGAGTGAGGCTTGCGGCGACCTCGTTGTTCGGCGCGAACAGCATGCGCCGCAGACCGCACCCGAACTCCACACGATCGATTCGCTCCCCAGGTGCGGTAAGCAACACTTGCTTCATGAGCTGGTCGACATGCTGCTCATACGACGGCTCTTCGGCGAGGATCCCCAGGCCCGCATCGATGGCGAAGGGGTAGGCGACCATGCGCATCTGAGAACTCACGAGCCGGTCACCTGTGGTTGGCAGTCGACGACGATGACCGGACCTTGAGGCAACAGCGCCGGGCTCATGCACAAACCGACGCTTGATTGGCTCAGCGTTGGCGTACCAGCCACCGTCGAGAAGATATCAGGCACGATCCACAGCACTGTGAGACATGGACTTGGCACAGCGCCGAGTAAGAATGGGCATCCAGCGACGAGGAAGGTGTCGGTCGCGAGCACGAGCGGCACGCCGGCTGCAAGCGGGCGTGGACCGCTTGGGATGGCGCTCACATCGCCGCCATGCGGGCACATCAGCACCGAAGCCACGGTAAGGGTACCTCCGGCCATCAGGCCACCTCAAAAGCGCCGTCGTTGATCGAGACGACTGCGGTTATGTCTACGCCGGCGCCGTCGGCCGATTGGCTGTTCACGCCCTCCACGCCAACGACGTGCTCGGATCCGTTGCTATCGACAGTGACGGAACTGTCGGAGCAGTCGACCGATGATTCGCCGTGCTCGAGCTTCGCATCGCTCGCGCCTAGCGTGAGTTTCGATCCGCTCGAATCGCTGATCGCGACTTCATCCGCGCCGTCGTCGCAGCGCAGCGTTGTGTTCTTGGTCCTCCAAATCTTGATGTTCTCGTCTGACTGATCCGGCAGCTGGCCATCCGCCCAAAAACATCCGCTCCAAATAGGATATGACGGATCGCCGCCCTCGAACTCGATCCACACGCCCGATCCACTAGGCGGCAAGCTGTAAAAACCTACGCCATCGCCCGCGTATGGTGTGCATGGCATCGCCCACACCTCCAGATCCCCGAGCAACGCGGGCACTTTCACCTTGAGGCGCCCTCGACTCGTCGAATCGCCGGTATCGCTGACGGTGCCGCGGTACTTACCGAAATAGTGGCTGCGCACCCAAGCGACCACCGAGTCGAGAGTCTCTTTGGTCTCCATCGATCAGGTGGCTCCCCAGGCGTTGCGAACCAGTTCGCTCTCCATACGGTGCTCGAGCTCGTTGATGGTATGACGGACGCTCGATACGAAGTACTTGCCGCTATGCCGGCTGCCGAGCCCATCGAGTTTTATGACCGTATGCGTACGTATCGGTGTAGGAACCACTCCCATCGTTGTCTGGCATGCCACGTGTACGAAGGTCGTCGCATCGAGCAGCACGCTCTCGCTTCGCGCCCTCAAGTCTCCCGAGTCGTCCGCCGGGACTATAAGATGTACCGAACGGGTGTCGCCGGTGATCGCGACCAGACTCGACGCACCGAGTAGCGCGAGTGGGCTGTCATCGACTTCGCCATCTATGGTGCTGAGATCGTTGAGGTTCAGTTGAGCTGCAAGGGAACTCGTGGGCCGCTCCACATCCCAATCCAGGTCGAGATTGTCAAGCGATGGCGTATCGAGGTTAATCGTGAGCGTGAGAGCCGGGTCGGCGTCGAACGGAGGCCTCTTGAAATGCGCGGTCTCGTTGCCGTCCTTGTCGGACGTTATCCAAAACACAAAGCCGTTGCGCTGCGCCAGGAGCCTGACGAACGCGAGATCGCTCGAACGCTGAACCAACGTATGCTTCGTCTCATCGTGGTGACCATCCGTCGCGTCGACATCGTCGTTGAGACCGTAGTTCGCAATGACGGTCGAGACTGAATCGCTGTCGAGATTGCTGTCCCAAACGGCTGCTCGGTCTTCACGATCCATCTTGATGGATGAGTCGCTACCCTCGACGTCAACATATGATCCGGCTCCCCCGTGCACGAAATGGCAACGCTGCACGCGCACAGGTCCCTTGACGAGCGAAACCATCTCGCTTCCGCCGGGCACTAGGATTGAGATGACCGACCCCGGGCTCACGCGGTCGTCGGTCAACAAGGGAAAATCATTGTTATCGATGTTGAGCGGATAGCGTAGGCGAAACGTCGTCGTCTCGCCCATGCGTTCGACCACCTCCACCACAGACGCTGCTGACAGCTCATCATCCTGACTACCGCCGATCATCACCGACACACCAAGCGTCATCGTTTAAGGCCTCGGAATCAGGATGTTTTGGGTTTCGGTCAAGGTCTCGGCGAGCGTGACGTCGTTCTCTTCAGCGATGCGCCAAAAACCAGTTTGGTTGCTGAGGTATAGGTTTGCGAGATAGTCCAGACGTTGATCACCCACGCGTTTGTGGGTGCCAAGCAACATCTGGTTGGGCGCCGGCGCGACCGGCACGGCGAGCACGATGCGTCCACGATGGTCCCGAACTGGGTATGGGACAAGGCTCGCGTAACGGCTCTTCTGATCGAACATCAGCGCGTCTCCTAAAACGGCAACATGCTGGCGATGGACTCGACACTGTTGGCCATGTTGGCCGCGGCGAGTACTTTCTTTTGGGCCACGGTGTATTGGTAGGCGGCAATCGCGATCTTTTCGGCAGCGCTGGGCTTTTTTGAGGTGAATGACTTGTCAGTGAGGATTTTTAGACCGACAGTAACCTTGGCACGCAACGGATACAGGGTCGGCGAATAGGCTTGCTCGTCGACCTGAAAGCTAGTCAGGCGCACCGGCACGATTCGACCTGGTCCCCAAAAGAAAAGCACAACAGGGACGCTACCCCTCGGCACAGGGCTGGCAGCGCTTGTGAGCCCGCCGAGACTGAGTCCACCACCGCTAATGGCAGCCGTCGCGGCTCCCACAAGTGCGCTCAGAGCGCTTTCGAACTGCGGATAAGTTAGCATCTCCAGCGCCGCGATCCGGTCGGCGACACCAGAGATAGTCGCGACCGGGTGGGAATCGGGCTGCTCGAGTGCGTCGGCAGCGTCGAGCTCAAGGGGCAACGTAAGGGTCTCGTCAGGCTCGAACGGCTGAGACGTATCGTTGGCACGCGTGGCGTCGAAGCGCTCGTTCTGCACTGGTTGCCACGTCGTCAAGGTCCGCGTCACCGATTCGGGGTTGTACTGAAAGACGATCAGGTTCGGGATTGGAATCAGACCGCCCGTCGGAAACTGGATAAGTGCGCCTTTGATTACTTTGGGCGAGCTAGAGAGACTCATGTCTTTAGTCTCGCGCCGAGCCGCGCACGGGCGGCCGAAGCGATTCGCGGCACGATTTGTTGCCACGGCGCGCCGACCGAGATTCGCACCGGAAGATCCAGGCTACGCGCGTGCACGCTACGGCTTGCCGTTCCCAGTACTTGAGCGATATCGCGCGCGACCGCCTCGCCGAATCGGGCCGCCTGTGCGCGATCGCCGGCGCTCGAGGGCATACGTATGCGCAACGTGTCTATACGTCGATCAGGCAGCGCCATAGAGAAGCCTCCGCCGCTCACGTTCGCTAAAGGCGCGCCCGTCCTTGAGCAACTCTCGCTCCAGACCGCGCAGGAGGTGGGCGGGACCAACGGCTGTTCCATCGCGTTCCGCGAGCATCACCGCGGCCAACGTGGCGAACTTAATGTGAGCACCCGTCGTCTCCAGTTCGGCGGCATAGCGACTGAACGTCGGACGCAGAACTTCAACGGTCTCCCCATCGGTCAGACCACCGATGACGCGTTGCCAGATCTCCAGGCGATGGGAAGCGTCCGGAGCTTGGAAGTCGATGGAGAAGCGAATCCGCCGGATAAACGCCGGATCGACGTTCTGCCTTTGGTTTGTGGCAAGCAGGACCACGCCGTCATACGACTCGATCGCCTGCAACAAATAGTTGGTGTCCGTATTTGCATACCGGTCGTGCGCATCACGCAACTCGGTCCGGCGCCCGAACAATGAGTCGCACTCGTCGAAGAACAGCAAGACTTGCGTCTCACGCGCGCGCGCTAGGATCCGCTCGATGTTCTGAGACGTCTCGCCGATGTACTTGCTGACGACCGCCGAAAGCTCGATGCGCACCAGATCGAGCTCGAGCGTCCTGGCAAGCACCTGGGCCGCCATGGTTTTTCCGGTCCCGGCGGGCCCGCTAAACAGCGCGAGCAAACCGCGTCCATGTGGAAAAAGGCGGCGGGCTGCCGGCCGATCCCAAAACGCGCGACGTGCACGTGCCTCATACGCGAGCTCCTCGAGCAGCACGCGTGTCGACGTCTGGATCACCAGGTCATCCCATTCAAAGGGAGACTCGAGATACTGGGCAAGGCCGCCAAAGCGGTCTTGCCGGGCGATGCGCAAGCGACGCGCCGCGAAGTCGGCGTCCGGAGGCTGCGTTTGTCCGATGGCTGCAATTTCGCCAACAGTTGCAGGATAGTCGCGTGCAAGAACTTCGATCGCGTCTTGCGGCCACTTCCTGCTGCTGGGAGCAAGGGACCGCCACGCTCGCGCGCGCTGTGCAACCGTGAGCGGCGTGACTTCGATGGACGCATCATACAGCGTCGCGGTCGTTGCGACTTGATCGCGCGTCCCGATGTAGAACTCGAGCGGCACCCTAAGCAAGCCAGGCCACCAAAACGCGGAAGTGAGATTGCCGCACCACGCCAGCGCTGTACCGGTCAGGTGCGCGTAGCGCTGCGCCGCCCTATAAACTCTCGATGCCCAACCCTCTTCGATTGCGCTGAGATCGATCGCCAGCAAAGGCATTCCGTGCCGCCGTGCAATCCAGGCGCCAAGCGTCCGCCGTCCCGAGCCGTTCGCGCCAATCAAACGAATGCGCAGACCACCCGTTGGCACGCGTTCGATGGCTGCTTCTGCCGAATCGAGTAAGCGCGCGTCCATTGGATCGTGCGGTTCGATAATTGTGGCGAATGGGGTGAGTACAGGGTCGATGACGTCTTCACCGCATGCCCATCGCGCGATATACGAGTCGATTGTCATCGCAGGCGGCTCACACGGTTGGCTGGAAATCTCGTTCACGAAACCCCAGCGCAGCAGAGACTGATCAGGGTTGAGTGCTGACGGACGCCCGCCCCCGAAAAGGCGCGCTACGAGGCTTACGCTCGGGAGTGCGCGGCCGGCACGCCGCTCCAATACGCCGCATAACTGCGCCAGCGATTCGTCCAGCCACAGCGCAAGTGCCGTTTCCAAAACTGCCTGCTCGGTGTCGGCGAGGGCGAACACTGAATACAGCTGCGCCAAGCGGGCGGCGTGCGTCACGAACGCCCTATCGGCTACCTCCACAACGGATGTGAGTGCTCGCCCCGCGGGATCCGACTGCTGCCATGCTGCTTCTGCGTCCGCTGCATCACGATTCTCGAGTAGTGCCTCGAGACGCTCGGCGTTCTCGTATAATGCGCCGATGCTTTGCAGCCACACGAAGCGCCGGCGTACGCGCAGGCGGATGCGTTCGACCAGGGTTTCGGCGAGTGAGCCGGCCTCGACATCGCGTACTCGCGTCAACTCACTCATGGGATCTTTACCCACTGAGGCCAGGACTCGACGCCGTTCACGATGACACGTAGCGGCACAAAGGTGCCCGAATTTAGACCCACCGGAATTTTGAAGATGATTGTGGCCGCATCTTGGATGAAGAACTCGCTGCGCTCCAGCGCTGCCAGCGTGGCAGCCCGGGCGAAGCGATCCATACCAAACACGATAACCACGTTATCCGGGTTGATTAGAGATGGGTCTGCGAATGTTGATCCGGTGATCGTCGCGGTGCCAGTTCCATCTGGCACGGGCGAGTTCGTAACCTTGGGCGCAATCGAGAACGGGGTGTCGTTCGAGACGTTAAGGAACTGCTTGTAGGTACTATCGGGAAGCCGCCGGGTCACAGCAACAGTCGCGTGAGCCGAGTAAATGCCTGGCACCATCGTTTGCGGAGGTGCGCCGATTGTCGCTTGAACGGTCGCTGTGATTTGATCGTCGCTTACGGCAACCGCCCATGCCGCGTCTGCTTGAATCGGAGCGCCCCACGACGGATAGTTGACTGTGAGTGTTGTTGCATCGCCTGTAAGGCCTGAGCCAATGAAGGAAACGCTTGAGCCAATGGGGACCTCGGCTGGCTGAGCTTGAATCGAGTGAATTGCACCGTCGTCAGGCGAGATGAAACTCACTGTGTTCGTGGAGGCTTCCAATCGCGGACCGCTACGGTCAAATGCGAACACGCCGTAGCGTAGCACGCGACCAGCAAATTCGGTCGTGCGTTCGGGTTCGAGCATAATCACAGAAACGTGATAGTATGCGGCGAGACGGAGCGGCTGTTGACCTGCAGTCCAATAGTGCGGAGCGTCCGAGAACGTGACAGGTTCAATGCTAAGGCGAAAGCGATTGCCGGAGCCGCGCAGGCTTGCGGGAAAAACCGTGACCGGATTGTTTGGATTTCCGGCCTGCGTTTGATCGTCCAAGATGCTGAAATCGTGGAGCGTTTTGACCCCGAGGCCCATCATGGTCTGCTCGTTGAGCGCCGCTTGGTCGCCGGGCGCTTTCGAATGGGCGGTCAGAAGGAAGTAAAGGTCGACCCCCATCGGAGCAAAGGCAACCGGCGGGACGTCCCTGCTCAGCGGCGGCGTGTTCTTAAAATAAGGGTCTTCTCCTAAATGAAAGAGATAGATCGCAAGCCCCTCGTCCTTGAATAGATCTGGGGGGAGCGGACTAACTGCGATCCCGGCTAGCGGCGGCCAGATTACCGGGATGTTAGTCCTGAGAAGCGTTTGAAGACTCTGCGTCACAAGCGATAGGTCCAGGAGCATCGCTACAGCTGTTTCAGGCCGAAGCGGTGCCGCATGCTAGTACCAGCATCGGAGCCGCGCTCCAGGCGCGATGGTTGCCGGATCGCCTTCGCTCGACGAGATTCGCCCGTGTGATCCTCGGAGACCTCAACGCGGACCTCGCCGATAACGATTGAGGGCGCTTCGTAGCTCGAAGAACCTGCACCCAGCCTCTCAGGCACCGCTCTGCGGCGGTAATCTGGCGTCTCAAAGCGCACGTCGTTTTTCACATCAGCGCGCGCGGTGTTCGTCGGGACTTGGTAATCGCGAGCGACCCGCGCAAGCGCAATGGTAGCCTGTGGTCGAACCGGCGGCGATGTAGAACGCGGAGGCTCGCCGGAAAATATTGGTAACTCTGCTGCGCGCGCAACCTCTTTCAGCGGCCAGGTTGGGGTAGACGACGCATGCTCGAACGGCTGTTTGGACCGCTCGCCAAAGGTACGCGGCGCCGGCAGGGGCGGAATCACCCCGTCAGGTGATCTGGGCGGCGCCGTTTCAGTGCTCGACTTTTTTTGTAGGGCATCGCCGGACGAGGCATGCCTCTCTTCTTCCATCGCTTCCGATGTTGGCGTGACGGGTTGCGCGTCCGCACGGGGCATCATAGGTGGGGTCGGTTCGTGCACTCGGAATGGCCGTTGCTCTTCTTCGGTGTGCGGAAGATCTTTTGGGCGAAGTGACGGAAAGCCGGAACCTTCGTGCGTCAATTCCTGAGCTGGTCGGGGTGGCGGCTCGATGATGACCTCGCCCCATCCGTCACTGGCGTGACCACCGTACGCGACACTTGCCTGTCGCGCCGTCGCCGGAACAACACCGGAGACTCGCTCCACTAACCTAGAGAGATACTGGCTCTTGCCGGTCATCGCGTCGCTGGCTCCGGCCCGTTTCCGGCAAGGTCGGCAAACTGTCGACGCTGCCCGCGCGGCAAAGACAAAATATCGCTCAGGCTCCAGCGATATGTGAGAGCGATCTGATGGATCTCGCGCACTAACAGTGAACGTTCCCGGAGCAACGACCCGAGCAGGATCGACTGGATGTCGAAGTCGACGTGACAGACGGCGCCACATTCCGGACACGGTGCGTCGAGCTCAAGCGCCAAAATGGGCGCCTGCGCGCGAAGCACTCCATCGATCCGCTGATCGCCACCAATATCATTGCCGAGACAACGGCGCGCTAGCTCCCTAACGGCTTCGGCTGACGAGAGCCCCGCGACGGAAAGCTCGTCGCGGCCGGTCGGTATGTGGATAGCGGGAGCGTCGGCCACGCTCACTTGCGAGTATTCGAGACTCGCGAGGAGGTCGTCCAGCGCGAAGCTGAAGTCGAATGGCTCTCCGCACGCGTCGCAGGTAGCTACGCCTTGGACTTGCGGGCCGTAGACTTGTTTATATAGCGCCGCGAGGATGCGATCTCGATCGTGGGCTGTGAGGTCGATCGCCTGACCGGGTGCGAGCGCATCCTCGCAGGCGCGTACGCACACGCGATCGATAAATTCCACTGCCGCGAGCGTATCGCTCGAAGCCACGGCCTGCTCATCCTCGCCGGTGAGTCCCCTTACGTACACCGCGGAACGCTGGTCGATTGCGTGATGGAGCGGAACACATGTGAGCGCCATGGCATGTCACTCTAAGTCTCGGTCGGCTCATTGACTGATAGGTCACGTTCCCAGCCTTCATTCTGGAGAACGAGGTGCTCGATCGCGATAACGTGTGCATTAGCATCAAGTTCGGGTAGCGCTTGGTACTCCGAAACCCAGCATCGATAGACTTTATACGCTTTGGCAACCACGGCTTGCTCGTCGAGCAGCTCGATAATGATGTCCTTTCGAAAATTCTTGAGCGAGATAGCAGCGTCCCCATCAGTGTTGTAGATGAGATTGGCCCAGTTCTCGAACTCGAGGTCGTGCGTCACGCCCCGGTCCAAACTGATCGGCTCGAATTTCCAAATACTGGGTGACACGCGACCGGTGCTGGGATCGCCACCCTCGCGATGCGTCACCGGTTCGGTCGACTTCTTAAGCATCGAACACTTGCTTACGCCAGCAACGTACCGCCCGTCCCACTTCAAGCGGAACTTCATGTTCTTATAGGGGTCGAAGCGAAAGGTGTTAACGTTGAACTGTCCCATCGCTAATTACACTCCAATCTGTCCAGCCATCTGCTGTAGTTGGATAAGTACGAACTCCGCCGGTTTGAGGGGCGCGAAGCCGACGACGATGTTTACGATCCCAAGATTTTGATCGTCTTGCGTCGTCGTATCTTGGTCGCACTTGACGAAGTACGCAAGACTCGGCGTCGCCCCGGCGAACGCGCCCTTTCGGAACTGCTCGTGCATAAAGGCACCGACGTTGAGGCGGATCTGAGCCCAAAGCGGCTCATCGTTAGGCTCAAAGACTACCCATTTCAAGCCGCGATACAGACTCTCTTCGAGGAAGTATGCGAGGCGTCGCACGGGGATGTACTTGTACTCGCTACCGAAGTCGTCGTCCCCATCGACCGTGCGCGAACCCCAGATCACGATGCCATCGGGAAACACGCGGATAGTGTTGATCGCACGCGGATTAAGAAAACCGTTGTCACCATCGCTGTACCGTTGTTGGACGTTGGTGATCTCGCGAATGTCCGCTTCTGTTCCGGCGGGCGCCTTCCAAACGCCCCTGGTCGCATCGATGCGCGCCATAACGCCGGCGACTGCTCCGGATGGTCCTACATTGACCGTTCCCACACCATTTTGAATGGTGATCCAAGGGAAGAATAGCGCGCTCGCGTCTTTCACTAGACCAATTCTCGCGGCGCCCATCCCCGAGAGCGCGTCCGTCACCTGCTGCCAGCTCTTGGGCGCATCAATGAGCAGCAGCGCACGGCGCTGCTGGCAAAACACGCTGGCAGGGCCATTAATGGTCAGGGGGTTGGGAGCTGCCGAGTCCGCGTCCGCGGGTAGAACCATCAAGTTGAAGAGATCGACTTCCTGATCGATGATCGGGTACGCATTCGCGTAATCCGACAACGCCAATGTGCCACCGTTGTTTCCGTCTACGGGTGCCGTCTGAAACTTTGCTGCGCCACCAGTCCCTAGACTGTAATAACGTACGTTTGTCTCAAAGAGGTTTCCGATGTTCTGCGCACCCGGAGTCGACGCAATCGTTCCGATGTTGTTGTCCCCGGGAGCCGTTGGCGTGAGCATTAGACGGGTGCCAATCACGGCGGCTTGCCATGCAAATGTCGGGTCACTATTCGCGAACGCGTTTATCGCATCGCGCATAATGCCGAGCTTCTCACGAACGCCATCGCTGCCCGCGTTCTGGTCTTCAAATATAGGTGCCGTACCCGGAGGGACAGTTTGGACTGTGATGAGCGAGAGCGGAATCGTCTTTGCACCGATTAATAGATTGGTCACCTGATTTTGCAGAAGAGCGCCAAACGTGACGAACTGCGGGTTCGCGGCCAGCGGATCGCACAGCATGGTTACGCCAGTGGGTGCCGGACGGTACTTAGACGATACTGGCACTTCGATGCCACCCTGGCCGGCCCCGAGGCCAAGCAGCACCGCAACATCACCGGCCGCGGCCGGCATGATTCGCACATCGGCGTTAAAATTATCGCTTTTGTTGGAGGTTATTCTCAAGAACGCCGTCTTACCAAAAGGCGCTCGCGCGCCGCCTTGGGTGTCGCTCGGTCCGGCGATAAAGTTCACCGTGACCTTCGTTGTCCCCAGGAGTTGATTGTTGAGAGCGGTCTGTATCGCGAGTTCGAGGGCGCCCTGATTAGCGCTCCCAGCGACATCGACACTTGATAGGTCGAAATCAGCGAAGGCGCCGCCGTCAACGCTCATGAGTAAGTGATTTGTCGTCAGGCCGAGCGCCTTGCCGAATATACCGACCACGGCACCTTGCAAGTCGGGAAAAGTATTTGCCGCCAGAGGGAAACCTGATTGCGAAAACCCGGAGCGGGGATTGCGCACTGCGACATCTTGAAGCGTGATAAGGGATGACTGACTAACGACTGTGGGCGCGTATGTTGAGTTATTCGTTTGGTCCATCGTGAGATTTGTGTAAAGCTCGCGCCCGGTTTTTACCAACTGTCCGCGCGAGTCGGTGGTCCAGCTGAAGACCTCGAGATTAAAGGACCCTTCTGGATCTGCCGAATTGTAGGTGATGGCGATGCGTATATCATTGCCCACTACGCCATCCGACGTCGCGGTCGCCTTGAGCACGATGTTGTTTGCTTCATTCTCGAGTGTTACTGAAGCCGGCGCATGACCGGCTCCGAGGATACGCATGACCCAGCAACTCGTTCCACCGTTTCCGAAGAATAGGTTAACCGAGCGGGGCAGATCGGACAGCGTCGCGTCGGTAGAAAAGGCACGCTCGAAGGCGGCTTCGCTAAGACACAACGTTGGCTGGCTTACCTCGCCTTGCATTGTCCGCCCGAGAAACAATGCGATCGATGTGCCGACGCCGGTAATCGTGCGAACGCCACTCGGAACTTCTTCTACATAGACACCCGGATACGTTGGAGATATGGGCATCGCCAATCACCTCACTGACGAATGTTCGGCTCTCAAGTTAATAGCGGATGCGAGTTTCCCAAGGGCATCAACAGAGCTTTGAAAGTGCGCGACGGTTCCGGTGTCGGCGTGCTCCACGCTGCCTCGCAGGATCCCCTGGTCTTCGCGCCAGTAGGTTAGGACGAGCGTGGAGTGGTCAACGCTCAGCCTCGCCGGGTCGCTCATCGGCGTCGCGCGAACCGTGATGTGCCCATCGCTCGTCGGTTCCACCGAAAGGACGACGGTGGTCCGTTCTTTCACTGGCTCTCCTCAAGAGAAGTTTCCGCCTGACCCGAGCTTAGCCCGGCGCGGTCTCAAGAGGCTCTCGTTACTCGCTCGAGTTTGTTCCGAAAGTCACTCGGTTTTCTCTCGTGTGCTCTACCCGGGAGGCTATCCCCATCACGAAACATCGGAAACGACCCAGCAAATCTAGGACCCCGATACCTTCCGAATAAAGACCGCGGCTAGCGCCGAGGCTGCCGAAAATAGGCCGGCAACGACGCCGAGGACCTGGAGGGTTTGGCCCCAAGAAAATGGGTCATCGAAGCGGACAAATTGGAGGCCGCGGTATGCGACCGGGTCAGATCCATTATCAATCCGATCAGGGCGAAACGCAAGGAGCACCTGCACGGCCTTGCTGCCCGCGCTCTTGCAATCGTCGACACTCCATTGCCAGACGAACGCCGCAAGCATCGCTTTCGTCGACTTTGAACTTGCCAGCGCCGGCGTTACCGTGCAGCCGCCGACCGATAGCGTCGGGGTAAGGGCGCCATCGTATTCGTTTCCCAAGCCGGCCGTACTTCGCGACGAGCCCGGGTCGAGGCGCAGCGTGATGCTCAGAGAGTCCCCACGACGAATCTCGGTCGAAGCGGGGATTAATCTCGCCGCAACCGATCGGCCCTGCACGAGAAAGTCGAAGCCACTTGAGGCCGCGACTTCCGCATCTTTCTGGGCCTTCGCGTTTGATTCAGCCTGCTGCCGTTCGTACTGCGAGCGTTGCAACGCCAAGTAGAAACCGACCAGCGACAGCGCCATGGCTATAACCAGCAGTGGTAAGGTGACAAAGAGTAGCGCCCGTCGATTCATTTCGTGCTCCGATCCGCCATCGCGCCTTTTTCGCAGCTTCAGGCATAGGCTGGAGGTTCCTCTGCGAATGGGTGACGCGAGCGCAAGGGATTTTGTTAGAGCGAGCTCGACTTTCCATGGGATAAACTCATAGTGCAGCACACGTCGTCACTGCGCACCCTCTCTAGGACCGCTGGGGCGGCTCAAGCAGCACCCGCGGAGCCTAATCCCGTGTCTGCCGCGAGTGCTTTGCGGGCGGGATGCGCCAGCGCGGTAGCCTGATCGGGTGGCAGAGGAGAAAACGGCCGCGGCGCTTTAGCCAATTCCGTGTAGTGAATGGGGTAGCGAGGATTCGAGAGGCGGTTACTTCGATCCGGCGGAAGGGCGCCGGGTTAACTCCAGGAACGACAGGCGACGGGAAAGTCTCGAGCCGAGCTTCCTTCAGGAAGCGCAAAGCGAACACCAAGGCCGAACCGCTCCCGCAAATCGGAATCCCGGAGTCTAGCGATCGGAGAATAATGCGCAGGCGGCATGATGCGCCCGCATCGCACGCGATGCGAATCGGGATTTAGCCGCGGGGAGCGCCTCACCCTTATACCGAAGCCAGATCGTGTATTTCAAACGAGTGCGCTCGGCTGGGCTTCTGTATGAAGGTAGCCGGAGAGGGGTTCTTGAGTGAGAAAGTTCGTGACTGGGTTGGTTGTGTTGACCGTGCTAACGACCGGTTCAGCTTTTGCTGCAGATGTGGGGCCGAAGGCGGACGTCGCTGCCGTGCGCGCGGCGTCGAATCAGAAGTTCCCGAGCAGACACGTGGACGCGGTGCACGTGGTCGGCGATTATGCGTTGCTCGATTGGTACGATCAAGAATCGGGAGGGTATGCGCTGTACAAGCGCACCTCGGGTGAACGATGGAACCAGATCGACTTCAGCGGCGGCGTGACCAATGTAAGTCTTATGGCCCAGCATGGGGTGCCGACTTCGATCGGGCACAAACTTTGCTTGGGATGGGGCAGCGCGAAGCCCTGTCAACTCTAACGCGCACGTTTTGCTCCCAAAGGTGGTAACGAACTGTGAGAAAACTCGTCTTTGAGGCCTTGCCATGAAAGCTGTACTGATTCTCTGTGCGATAGCGGCTTCGCCGTTCTGGAGTCCATCGCCGGCTTACGCAGGCGGCTCCACGGTGCACCAGGTTGACGGCGTTATAACGCACGTCGGGCGCGGGAACCAAGGCACGGAATTTTACATGAGAATCAGCGGCGTGCCCGTACGGTTCTGGTTCGACAACGCCTCCAACTTCGCAATCAACGGACATCAGCCTAATTGCCAAGGAATGGCCGGTTTCGGCGATTTTACAAAGGGCACCATGCCCGGTTGCCCAGGCTGGGCTCCCGTCACGATCGGGAAAACCCGCGTTCGCGTCTCATATCGCGAGATCCAATCGGGGGGAAGCACCCTCCTCATTGCAAGTTCGCTGCAGACGATATGAGCCGCGACTCCTCTTATGACACGCAAACGAGAAAAGACGTATAGCGTACTAACGAAAGCGCGGCAACCTAGCTAAGCGCTCGAAGGTCCAACCTTTTGGGTCAGGGAAGCATCCCGCGTGCGCGGGTTAATTCCGGGCCTTTTGCTCGTTTGTATCGCCATCTTCGTGGTCGGACCGGCGCTGCGCGCGATGAATCAACCGCAACCCAACCCCTGCGAGCATGCCCAACCCGTTCCGGCGGCGCTGCTGCTTCCTGCCCAATTACCGCTGGGCGAACCGGTCGCCGTCGAGCGTACTTTGCTCGCGTATCTTTCATCGTACCGATATCGCGATCTCGGATGGTGCGTGGACAAGCGCGTACGCGACACCGGTCCATTCTTCCATGGCGTGTCCTACGGAACTCACCCGACCGTGCGCGTCTACTACTCGCCGGAGATCATGGCGTGGCTCCGCAACGGTCGACGCGGCGTCCCGGCAGACGGCGCGGTGATCATCAAAGAGCAGTACGGTCCGAAGCCGGCCCGCTACTTTCCCGCTATAGCCGAAGACGATCTGCGCCCGACCGATTGGACGATCATGATCCGCCGCTCGTCCGCGTCGCACGATGGGTGGTTCTGGGGCGAGCTCTACATCGGGATGTTCGATTCGGCCACTACGGTCCAATATCCGAATGCCGGATACGGCCTTTACTGCTTGCGTTGCCACGCTTCTGCAGAGAAAGCTCTGACGTTCTCGTCACTCGAGAACATTCGCGGCTATCCCGGCCGGCCGATCGCCTACCAGGTCGATGCGTCGTGGCAGGTCAAAGCCTCGCCTGAAGCGCCGCCATCGGAATCGGCTCCCGCACCGCCCACGACGCTTGCGGTCCAAACGTTTCCGCCCGAGCCGCTCGATACATTCCTCTCGCGAGCACACCACGTGCCGCAGTTCATCACGTCGGACCAGTGCATGGGCTGTCACAGCGGCATGGCCAAGCCGCCGTTCGGCCCCACGATGTGGGCGCACGGTGCGAATATCTCCGAGTACGGTGAGTGGCGTTGGTCGCCGATGGCGCTGGCGGGCCGCGATCCCGTCTTCTACGCGCAGTTCGAGAGCGAGCTCGCCTCGCTCGTATCATGGGAAGATGCACGGACGGCCGTCGCGATCAAACGCGACCTGACGAATACGTGTTTAAGCTGCCACGGCGTCATGGGAGAACGGATGTTTGCGCAAGATTTCCCCGGCCGTATGTTTCCCATTGCCGCTATTTTCGATGCAATGCCGCATCATGCCGATGCTGCGTACGGCGGCCTCGCCCGCGACGGGGTGAGCTGCGCGGCGTGCCATCACGCGGTGAGCAAGAGTCCGCCTGAGGGATCCAACTCGCTGCAGTTTTATCTCAATCACGTCATCAATGGGCGCTTCGACGTCGGACCGTCTACGGCGGAGTACGGGCCGTTCCACGACGACGCCGTTGCGACGCATCCGATGAAAGAGGCGCTTGGCATAACCCCGCGCTTTTCGTCGTATATCGAATCCTCACGAATGTGTGGAAGCTGCCACACGATCGACCTTCCGCCCATCGATGCGAAGCCTCGTCTGGCTGCCGTTCACAACATCGAGCAAGCGACGTATCTCGAATGGCTGAACAGCAAATATCAGACCGAGTATCGCCCCTTGAAGGGAGCGCGCTCGTGTCAGGACTGCCATATGCCCGCAGGCGGCGTTGCGAAGATCGCCCTGATTGAGGATCAGAGCTATCCCGCGACGACGTACCTGGCAGCTCGCGACGGCGTCACGGTGCGATCGCGTACGGTGGGCTTTCGCCGGCACGAACTCTTGGGGCTCAACGCGTTGCTGCTGTCGATGTTCCGCGAGTTTCCCGGCGTCACGGGTGTACGCACGTCTGACTATATGTCGGGCGCAACCGGCGACCTCGAACGCGCCATTGGAAACATCGTCCGGCTGGCTCGGCACGCAACCGCAACGGTGGCGGTGCGGGCGCACGTCGAGGGCGGCCGGCTAATCGCAGACGTCGAGGTCGTCAATCTGACTGGCCATCGGTTCCCCACCGGTGTGGCTTTCAGGCGCGCCTTCCTCAACGTCGAGGTTCGCGATTCGTCAAAGCCTCCCGATGCGGCACCGATCTTTGCATCGGGACGCAGCGATTCGCGCGGACGGATTTTCGGTACGAACGGCCTTCCGCTTCGCAGCGAAAGCTTTACCGAAGATGAGCGGCATCGTCAGACGTACCAGGAGCACTTCGACGAAGCCCACCCCATCACGAGCGGCGATCAGGTACAGATCTTCGAGGACCTGACGCAAGATGCCGGCGGCCGATTCACGACCAGCTTTGTCAGGCGCGATCGCGAACCAAAAGACAATCGCATTCTGCCGATCGGTTGGAAGCGAACCGCACCCGAGGCGGATATTCCAGCGTACCTCCTCGAGGCAACGTTTCCGAAAGGTCGCGCTGCTGCGGACCCACGCTACTTGGACGGCGAGGGTCACGCCATAGTTCGGTACGTCGTCGCATTACCTCCGGGCGTCGATGGGTCGCACCTCAAGGTCACCGCGCGCCTCTACTACCAGTCGTTTGCCCGTACTACCTCGCGGACCTCACGAGAGGAAGCGGTCCGGCAGCGCTGCGTCTAGCGGCATTGGTTCGGAACCTCGACCTCCGAGGTACGGCGCTCGAAGGATGGCGTCTCCTCGTCGCTGAGGCTACCGCTACGCCGCATCTCGCGCGGTAAGTACCGCCGTTTGGCCTTTATTCCTTGCGATGTTCACGCCGCTGTTGGGAGCGTCGGTAGATATCGAAGAGCAGCTTTGCCGATTCTGTGTAGTAAACGGTTTTAGGGAGAGCAAACCGGGCAACCGGGCCCGCCTAGAGGCCTAACCTCCTAGGATGGAATTAAGCGCCCAGCGGCTAAGGATTTTTCCGAAAAATGGGAGGCACGGCATGCCCTACCGCGTCTTTGTCTCGTACGCTCACAACGATGATGCTAAGCCTATAGACGGCGGCGGCGAGGGTTTCGTTAGCGCGCTCATGCGGCGCGTCAGCCACTACTTTGTCGTAGACGGGCCGCCCGTTCCCGAATTCTTCCGCGATCTGTACGATATCCGCAAGAGTCGCGCGTACAAACCGATCATTGACGAGGGCCTCGAGACGTGCGATGCCTTGATGATCGTCCTCTCTCGCAATTGGGTCGCCTCGGCCTACTGCAACCGCGAGCTAGAGACGTTTAGGAGTTTTCGCTCTCGGGAGAATAAGAGCACCTTTCAGCAGCGGCTGATCGTCGTCTCGAAGCAATTCGTTTCCGAAGGCGACCTTCCGGAGTTGCTAAAGGACGATGCCGGCTTCAGCTTTCAAGAGAGCCATAAATTTTACGCGGAGCACGCAGAGCGGCGCGGCTGGTACGACGAGTACTTCGCCGAAGGCCAGCGCGAGCAATCGAAAGAGTTCAATGCGGCCACCCGCGAGCTGACGGGGGACCTACGCGAGCGAACGGAAGAGCAGCTTAGCAAGGGATCGAGCGAAAAGCGTCAGGCAGCGCAGAATCCGGTCCCGGATCGTTCCGGCGTACCCGCTCGTCAAGAGCGCGTCGTCTTTTTGGCGGCACCTGCCAGCGACATGAAGGATGCCTACGATCGGCTCGCCGCGGAGCTGCAAGGGCGCGGCTATCGAGCCGTTCCGGATCCCTCCGCAAAAATGCCCAGCGACTCGACCGCCGTCGATTTTATCGAGAATGCGTTGCGCGATTCTGAAATTTCGATTCACCTGATCGGCGAAAAGGCCGGTCCGGCGCCAGAAGAGCAGGAGCCTATTCTGCCGCTCCAACTCCGCCTCGCAGCCGAGCGTGCCGCCTCGGCGCCCGAAGGCGGGACTTTCTGCCGCATCATTTGGGCGCCTCGAGCGCTTGCCGTTAACGGCGCGGCGAGCAACGCTCGCGATCCGCTCGAGGTGGTCAAGCGATTCGGCGCGATCGACGGCGACAAGATTGAAGGATGCGAGCTCGGCAACTTTGTCGAGTTCGTCGTCAAGCATCTCGTCGATCATCCGCCGAAACGGCCGGAGGCAGAGGTGCGGCAGTATAGTGCGCTCGCACAAAATGCAAGGGTCTACGTCTGGGCACCCAAAGAGGATGCCGATTACGCGCTCGAGATTGCCGACGCGCTCGACAAAGGCGGCACGAGGCCGATTCCGACGATCTTCGACAACCGGGACGACACCTCGAACGCTTGGCATGAGAAGCAGCTCGCAACGTGCGATGCGGTGCTGATTCCGTGGGCCACCGCAAAGCCCGGTTGGGTATTCAGCAATAGCGATCAGCTGCGGGATTGGCACGAGCTCGGGCGCGACAAACCGTTTTTGCAGCGCTGCGTCGTGACCGGGCCGCCGACCGCCGCCGACAAGACCTCATTCAGGCGTTTTCCGCCCCGCGAGTCCATCGACGTCGTGCTCGATCTCACGCAAAACGAAAAGCCGTCGCCCGACGACCTGAACCCGCTCTTTCCGGAGACGGACGCATAGTGGAGCTCTCACGCGAGCATCCCTTTCCGGGGCTTCGGCCGTTTGATTTTCGCGATCGCGAATTCTTTTTCGGTCGCGAGAAGCATACGTACGCACTCTACCGGCTCCTCGATCGAAGTCGCTTCGTCGCGGTCGTCGGCAGCTCGGGGAGCGGCAAGTCATCCTTGGTTCGCGCCGGTTTGCTGCCGCTGCTGGGACAGGAGCTCGACGAAGCAGGTCTCCCGATCTGGCGATGCGCCACCTTTCATCCCGGCGACCACCCGATGCGGGCGCTGCGCGACGCACTCGTCTCGCTCGCGGCCGGCGCCGATCTCGAGAGAGACGTTCTCGTAAAAGACGTCGAGACCGCGCTCGGAACGTCGAGCTTCGGCTTGTCGAAGGCGGTCGCCGAGATTCCCGGGCTTTCGGACCGAAAGCTGTTGCTCGTCGTCGACCAATTCGAAGAGCTCTTCCGCTACGAAGGAAGCCGCGACGAGGCGATCAATTTCGTGCAGAGCCTCCTGGAAGCCACCCGAAGCTACTCGAGCACGATTCACGTTCTCATCACGATGCGCTCGGACTTCATCGGCGATTGCGCGCAATTTCAGCGGTTGCCGGAGGCCGTCAGCCGTTCGCAGTTTTTGGTGCCGGCGCTCGACCGCGAGCAGCGCGAAGAGGTCGTCCTAAAGCCGATCGCGCTCGGCGAGGCTGAAATAGAGCCGCTGTTGGTCGAGCGCCTCCTCAACGACGGCGGCGCCGAAATGGACCAGCTCCCCGTCCTGCAGCACTGTCTGTTGCGGCTGTGGGAGAGCGCCGCGGTCCTCAACGAAACGCGCCGGCTCACGGAAAAGGAGTACGACGCCATCGGCGGCATCGCGCACGCGCTCTCGCAACACGCCGATGAGATCATGGCGGAGCTCGGTAAGCCGCTCGAGCCGGCGGTCGAAGCGGTCTTTCGCGCGTTAAGCGAGACCGACGCCGACGGACGAGCGACCCGGCGCGCGCTCTCCTTTTCAAAGCTGTTGGCCGAAACCGGCATTCCCGAAGCGGATCTGCGCCGCGTCGTCGAGCGCTTCAGTGCCGAGGACTGCTCGTTTCTCGTGTTGTCGACTCCGGCGTTGACGAGAGAAACGCAGGTTGACGTCGCGCACGAAGCGCTGCTGAGAAATTGGACGAAGATCAGCGCCCCGCTCAGCGTAAAAGACGGCCGCCGCGAGAGCGGTTGGCTCGCGGCCGAGGCCACGGATGGGTGGGAGTATCGCGCGCTCCTGAGTCTCGTTAGATCGGGCCCGCCAGGCGCGCCGGTGACGCTTCCGCTCGAACAGGTCGAGCGGCGATACGAGTGGTGGCGTTCGCGCGCGCGAACCGCAGCGTGGGCGCAACGCTACGGCGGCGGATTTGAGCTCGTCGAAAAACTCTTTGCCGACAGCCGAGCTGAGCTGGCAAAACAAAACGAGCGCGAGCGGCAGGAGGCGCAGGCAGAGCGCGAACGCGAGGCGCAAGCCCAGAAGGCTCGACGTGACGAAGAGGTGCGCCGCGTTGAAGAAGAGTTTGCGCGGGTCCGGGCTCGCCGCACGCTCATCGCCGCGGTAGCCATGGCAGTACTCGCGCTTATCGCGCTCAGCAGCGCGGCCTGGGCGCTCGTTAAGGATCGTGAACTGACGGTCGCCAACGACGCCGCGGCCACGCTCAACGCGAAGCTCTCTCACGCCAACGCGCAGCTTCAGCAACTCAACGGCCAAAAGGACGCCGACATCCAGGTCAAGACGACGCAAGCTCGCGTTCTCGCCGCGCAAAAAGACAAGCTCACAGCGCAAAAGAATCAGCTGGCGCAAGCCGGCGCGAAGATCATGTTGGAAAAAGCGAACCTCGCTACGGTAAACTCGAAGCTGACGGTCACCGCCGCGCAGCTTGCTGCGACGAATAAGCGCTCGATCATTCTTTGGGAAGAGGAGTTCACTCACTCGCAGGCCTCCGGAAAGAAGATGCTCAGTGCGGACGTGACGCAGCATCCGAACGATACCTCCGCTCGCGTCAGCCTCGGCGTTTACGACGAAGTAACCGGCGACATGGCGGGGGCACAGCAGCAGTTCCTCGCGGCGCACAGCCCAAATGATGCGTTCGTAGACGCGTCGCTCTGCGACGTAATCGCAGCCCGGGCAGTTGCTCCCGCCAACAAGCATTCCGCAACTGAGAAAAAGCGCCTACTTCTGCAGGCGCTCGACAATTGCAACACCGCGCTTCGGCTGTCGCCGAACATGACGTACGCTCTACGTTCGCGCGCCGACGTTCAATACGATCTCAGCCTCTTGCCCGGCGGCGACCGGTATCGGACTGGCGCGGTGGACAGCGTGCAGCGCGCGCTCGCGATCGACCCGAGCGAAGAGGTCAGTCTGCGGTATATGTGCGAGCTGCAGTTCACGGCGAAAGATTACAACGCTGCGGTCGCTTATTGCACGCGCGCGGCAAAGGCGTATCGCAAATCGTCCCCAACGTTGCCGGTCGCGTACCTCGGCCTTGGGCGAGCGGAGATCGATAAAGATGAATACCCCGCCGCCATCGCCGCTTTGACGGCCGCGATCGAGATCGACAACAAGTACTACGACGCCTACTACTTCAGAGCGCAGGCCGAAACCATCGGCGGCAGCGATTTGCCCGGCGCCGAGCGAGACTTCGCCTACGTCATAAAGAATGACCCGCAAGAGTACGGCACCGGCCAGGGTTTCTACAACGCGCATTACTGGCTGGGCGTGGCCGAAGTAAAGAACGATGACGCGGGAGCCGTCGCCGATCTCACCGCCGCGTTGCGAAGCAAGCCCAACGACTATTGGACGATGTTTTGGCTCGGTCGGGCGCTGATACAGCAGCAAAACTGGCAAGCGGCGATCAACGACCTATCCCATACCCACGAGTGGAACACGTATTACTACCTGGCCTATGCGAAGCTGCGTGCGGGCGATTATCGCGGCGCGCGTCCGGATGCCCAACGCTACATAAGTCAAAATCCCACCCGTGGTGACGGCTATTTGATGCTGGCGAGAATCGAGCTCAACTCCGGAGAGTGGAGCGACGCTTCGGCCAATTCGAAGAAATCCGCGTCGTTGCTTCCGGCCGCAGACGACAAGAAGGTGGCGCTGGTAGTGGCCGACGACGTTACTTCCATCGGCAATAAGGGCTTTGGCCCGCGATTCGCCGCCGACTCGAACGCGATTCTCGCCAATCCCCACGACGCCCGCGCGTACTCCGATCGCGGTCGCGTGTACGAAACGATCGGCGATCGCCAGTGGGCGCTTTTCGACTACGGTTCGGCAGTTGCCGCAAACTCGTCCGACGCATCTGCCTTCGCCGGTAAATGCCGATTAGAAGGGGAGAACGGAACGATCGACGCGGCACTAGCCGATTGCGACAAGGCAGCAGAGCTCGACCCGAGGCTCGCTTCGGCATTGCGACAGCGCGCGATAATCAACGTCACGCGCGTCGGAAACAGCAACTTGAAGCAGCTCGCCGCCGCAAGCCGCGACGCCAACCGTGCCGTCACGCTGGAGCCGCAGGCCGCGAGCAGCTTCTCGACGCGGTGCTTCGTCTACTACTCGGCGAGCCGCTATGAGGAAGCGATCTCCGATTGCAGCACGGCGCTCGCGCGCGATCCGCAGCTCTCGTTGCCGCACCTTTGGCGAGCCGACGCGCGCTTGAACACCGGCGACTACGTGGGCGGCTTGACGGACGTTCAAACCTACTTGAGAACGAACCCGCTCAGCGCGGACGCGTATCTCCTTCAGGCAAGGCTAGAGCTTCGGCTCGGGAGCCGGACACAAGCGCGGGCGTCCGCCGAGACAGCATTACGCTACTACAAAGCGGCGAACGATCAAGTGGGGCAGGCGACCGCTCAAAAGTTGCTCGACGATATCGGATCTTCCAGCCTTTCAGGCCGTGCGGTACGCCCGGCGGGGGTTCCAGACCATCGGGGTGTAGCTCGTCGATCTTGAGTCGGCGCCCATCCACGACCGCAATGAGCGCGTCCCGTTACTCTGCTGAACTTTTATCGTCCGTCACGGAGACTCCCAAGACGAAAGATTCGCATCGTGGCGTATCTCTGCCGGCGGTGGGCCAAGCCGGCCGAGCACGTGCAGCGACCAGCCAATAGTCTTAGGCCGAACCAGCGAAGGTGCTACGGCGCGCGCCGGATGCACCGGAAGCCCTGCATCAGTGGCATCTCGAGCCGGTGAAAACCGGCGATCAGCAGGGCTTGCCACAATTTTGGAGGCGTGTAGCCTTCGTCGAGATCCCAGAGCGTGATGTAGAGGGCATAGCGACGTGGAAAGGTATCGGACCAGCCGCGCACTGCAGGTTCATCGAAGCCCCGCGCGCGCAAAGCAACGAGCACGCTTCTATCGTCGGGCTGTTCGCAAACGAGCTGCACGAATGCTTCGGTGGTTATGTTCAGCTGTTTCAATAGCGCCGCATCCACGGGTGAATGGCCAATGAGGTAAGCGCCCAGAGTGCCCCGTTCGCGCATGCGTGCTTTCTCGATCATCCGCGGGAGCCAGCAAATCCCCTCGACCTCAACGTTCCACCGCGGCGGAATCCGATCCATCCCGGCCTCCTCGGTTCTTTAACGATGCTTACGTTTCCAACGTACTCAAAATCGGTGACACCTTCCCCTGCTTCGCGGCTACGCGCGCGCGTAGCAGCGAGGCCCCTCGCTTTGGAAGGCCTTAGTTTAAACAAAACGGTTCGAAATAAAAGCTCGGTGTGCAGCGACGAGGCGCCGCCGATTCGGGCGAGGTGGCCGCTGAGCCGCGGGCTGGGGCGGCTTCGCGACACGTAGCGTTTTGGGCCCACGGAACGCTTCGGGGACGGTCCCCACCAAGCTGAGATCACTGAGACGGCTTTAGAGATCGCGGCTTGGGTGTTAAGATGTATTTAAGCGTAGGCCCCTAGGCCGCGCCTCAGATTTGGCTCTAACCGTTGCAATTTTGGCAAAGGAGCGACCCAAATGAAGAGTCTAGATTTTTGCAGTCATGCTTTAGGCTTTGGCATTGCTGCGGCCGTGCTCGCGGGGTGCAGCGGATCACAGCAGCCGCCGATAGCGGCAGCGCCGCCGATCGGTGCGGCTCAATCCGCGATTGCACGTTCCGCGGCCGCGCCGCGCCACCACCATAGCAAGACCTTCAATTTCACCGGCGCACAGCAAAACTTCATGGTGCCGATCGGCGTGACGCACGTCACGGTGCAGGCCGATGGCGCGAGCTCGGGGTCGACGTACGGCGGTGGTTACGTTAAGGCTACGATTCCGGTCACGCCGGGAGAGTCACTGGCGGTCTTCGTTGGCGGCAACTCCTCCGGCAGTTCAGGCGGCTTTAACGGTGGCGGCAACGGCGGCTCAACACAACAGCATCCTGGGAACGGGGGCGCCGGCGCATCCGACGTGCGCCAGGGGGGAAGCACGCTCGCCAACCGCGTTGTCGTAGCGGGCGGCGAGGGTGGCGGAGGCAACTTCAACTATGGCGGAGCCGGCGGCGGCCTCGTCGGCGGCCAGGGCGGAGGCCGCTGCAGCGGTTCCTGCCGTAACTCCGGTGGTGGCGGCGGCGGCGGTTCGCAGAGCGCAGGAGGTGCAGGCGGGCGCGGCTGCTGCGGCATCTGTGTGAATAGCGGAGCCAGCGGGTCACTCGGCAGCGGCGGGAATGGCGGCCGTGACATATGCGGCGGCCGTGGTGGTGGGGGCGGCGGCGGCGGCTACTACGGCGGCGGCGGCGGGGGGGCCAGCTCGGTCAATGCCGGCGGTGGCGGTGGCGGTTCGTCGTACACCGAACCGAGCGCGCGGCACGTCATCAATCAGCGAGGCGGGAGCACCGGCGGCCTAATCATCATCTCCTGGTAACTGGGCGCTCAGCGACCTTCGCGTATCCAGCCGATCGGCGGTCCGTCGTCGCTGTACCAGCTGGCTTCGGTCGAAGCTGCAGCCATGCTTCGGGCCGACATAATCCATACGATTCCTGTGCCAAGCGCGGCGGGCTAAACGCGCGTCAAATCGTAGAAGACATATCCCACGATATGCGCGAACCAGCTTTCCGCGAGAAGTTCTGCGCACAGCCTACGCCTAGAGAACAGATCCGTGCTTCTATCGAGCACCGCTAGTTTAGGCCTTGTAGCGCTTAAGGTTTCCAGACCGGGAGCAGCGCGAAGCCGGCTTTTTTCGTGGCATCGTAATAGTAGGTGTAAGGCTTGCCCATCAGCTCCACGGAAAAAGCCGCTATTTGCACCGTGCCGCGGTTGTCCAACACGAGCGGCGTGAGGTGTTGCGGCGGGCCATACTTGCGCCCCATCGCAGCAAAATCGCCGCCGAACTCTGCGGCCATTTCACGGCCTTTCAACGCGCGCTGTAGCCACGCGAGCGCCTGTGACTGCATTGCTGACGAAGGTTTCGGTGATTTCGCGGGCGTTGGGGTTGCTGCACCATTTTCCGGAATGTAGAGCGCAGCGATTGCGCGGATCAACTGCGGCACTGCCGTAAAGCCGCCGTTGCAGAGCACGGTGATCGACATGCGGTCGTCGGGAAGAATCCAGTTTTCGGCGGTACTGCCGACGTGGTTGCCGCCATGCCAGATCAGGCGATGGCCACGAAACTCCGTGACGTACTCGCCCGCGCCGTACCCAGTCGATGATCCGTTGCGGAGCGTGCCGGGAGTTGTCATGATACGCCACATCGCAGCGGAAACGACGCGGTGGGCTAGCAGCGCCTCATCCCACGCAGCCATGTCGCGCACGTCGATCGAGATATCGCCGGAAGCGCCGAGCAAATTTCTTTTTCCGCCATTCGGATCGGGATAACCACGAATCGGTGTAGGAAAGAAGTAGCTCGTCGCCCGATCCCGCGGCAGCGTGCCGGTGCCGAGGAGCGTCCAATTGCGCAGTTGCAGCGGTTCGACGATGTACGTTTGCATAAACGTTGCGTACGGCACGCCGCCGACGCGCTCGATCAGCAGGCCGAGCAGCTCGTAGTTGGTGTTCGAGTAGTTGAATCGTGTGCCGGGCTGGAAAAGCAGGGGACGCGCCGTATCGCGCGTGATCCGCGTGGCAAGAGGCACGGTAGCATCATCGGAGCCTTTGCCGGTGTCCTGATAACCCGAAGTCATGCCGTAGAGCTGCGCGATCGTTACCTCGCGGGCGTGCGGAATCTGCGGGACGTAGCGCGAGAGAGGCGCGTGGAGGTCGATCTTCCCTTGCGTCGCGAGCAATGTTAGTGCGGCTGCGGTGAACTGTTTCATCAGTGATGCGCCGTCGTAAACCGTATTGGGTGAAGCTGGCAGCCTCGGGTCGATACTGCGGTCCCCAAAGCCCTTGGCATAAACGACCTGTCCATCGCGAGTAATCGCGATCGAGACGCTTGGCGCGATTCCCGTGCCGATGAACGCCCGGGCGTACGCGTCGATTTGAGCGCCCGGATCGGATGTTTCGGCCGCTGCGATGGGACCCGTCGAAACGAGTGCTGCCAGGGCAAGGGAAAGGGCAACAGTGCGCATGAACGCAAGCGTTCGATAGTAGGCAAACGTCCCCTTGGCGTGCCTTCCTCGTGAGGCCGCCCGCGTGCCGCAGTGGTCCTCGCAGGTAAACGAAACCGGATTCCGCGCAGGAGTTGGAGGGAGTCTGAAACAGCAAATGGTCTAGTGAAAGACATGTCGCGCTGCGAAACGCGATAAGTACAGCATAACTAAGAGGTGGCGGGAACGTGTAGGAATCGAATCTCTGAAGCCTCATTTCGCCTCGTAGCAAGTCGCTGAAGTTCGATGCGTTCCATGCGTAGGCGACGTCTGCGACACTGATCGCGGGCGAGGGGACGATCGTTGACGGCTTGCTCACATATACAAGCCAGAAAAACACGTGCCGCATCGTAGGCGTTCGGAAGCTTTTGTAGCGCTCGTGCAAAAGGGCAACTAGCCCGAAGGCGGATGGCGCCCTTGACGTTGACGGTGAGCGAGCGTATTGTTGAATTATGGCGTTAGGAGTTCGTCCGCGACCAATTCGCTGTCGACACCGGCACTAAAGCAAGATCCCTGACCAATAGAAAGGTACGCCATGGGAGCCGCGGAGATGCTGCGTTTTCCACGTGTGGCGATTTGTTTTACTTAAAGATGATTTGGCGAATACTGCGACGGACCAAAGCGTTCATAGCACTCCCTCTGCTCGCCTTAGCCATCACAATGCAGAGGTGTGATCACCCGCAATCATCGATACCGACGCCTTTACCAACGCCGCCTCCTCAGGAACAGCTATATGGTTTGCACGGATCACTCGAGGTCAGTGGTCACTGTCACTATTACAAACCCTGGAAGCCCCGCCCGATGGACCTCTATCGGGAGCTCTCTGAAAACCTCGATTGGGCGGTAGCACACCATTATGCCCTAAAAGACAGCGTCTCTAGCGTTAGGATAGGTAAAAGCACCTTCGAGTTACGATATCCTTCGAGGCGTGGACCTAGAATCGAACATCCCCGACCAGCAATGTTGTGCCATGCCGATCTTGCGGGAGTAGGAATCGAAGGCGCGGTTCTTCCGGGCGCAATGCTTCCCGGTTCCAATCTGAGCGGGGCATACATCGTCGGAGATCTAGATAGCGCTGTCCTTCAAGATGTTCATCTTTCCAAAGCGACGCTTCTCGGCTCCTTTATAAATACGGACTTCTCCAATGCCGACCTAACTGGAGCAGTTCTGAACGGGGCTAACCTTAGTAGGACTAGGCTAGAGGGGACTCATTTGCAAGGAGCTGACCTAAATGGGACTGACTTCGATCATGCGGACTTGGGTGAGGCGAATCTCGACGGGACGAATCTTATTTCTGCAAACCTGGCTAACACATCACTGTTGAACGCTAGTTTGTCGAACGCCGAACTCGCTGGAACCGATTTGACAAACGCTCTTTACGAACCCGTTTTGAATGCCCCTAATTCCGAAGTCTTTAATATTAAGGGGCTAGGTACGCTCAAGTCTGACGGCAATGTGAGCGGCATGGTTCGATTACGGATACTGCTGTCAGCAGCTGGTCTACAAGACAGCGTGCGGGCCATTAGCTCGTCAATCGAACGTGGCAAGACAAGCGGCGACTTTTTTCTCAACCCATCAATAATGTCGGTCAGCTCCGGAATTTTGAGGACTGTGGCGTTCGATCTCCCCACGTCGTATGGGCTGTACCCTGAGCGCGCACTGATACTGATTGTAGTATTTGGAAGCCTTCTTGTTCCGATATACTTGAGGCAGATATTCATAGAGCCAAATACCGGTGAGCGCACTGCGGGAATCTACAAAGTTATGCCAGCAAACCAGCCATCACATGATGAGGGAGCCTCAAGATCAGGGGGCGGCACCAACGCGGTAAGGCTCGTATCTGCTAATGGTTGGCGAGCCTTTGGTTGGGCTTCGTACTTCTCGTTGTTGTCCTCTGTCAACATCGGCTTTGAGCAGCTCACACCCGGAGACTGGATTCGCCGTCTCCAGCCGACGGAATTCACGCTCCTACCTCTTGGGTGGGTTCGCGTTGTGTCCGGAGCACAGTCGCTCCTGAGTCTCTATCTCCTCGCTATGTGGGCCCTGACCCGCTTCGGAAATCTCTTCCAATAGTATGAGGAGACTAAGGCTCCCACGCGCTCGTTGCGGTAGGTCAGCTTTCCCGGTGCGCCTTTAGGGGTGTACCTAGAACCTAGGCCGCGCGATCGTCGCGGCGTCCGCGCTGACCGCTCAGTGAGACGGCCGGCGGAGCGACTTCGTGAGCTTGGGATACACTTGGGATACTTGGCCGCATCGCTCAGCGCGAGCGACACGTTGCTTTCGGCGCTACTTCAAGCGAAAACCTCGATAAAATAAAGCTTGGCGGGAGCGTGTAGGAATCGAACCTACCAGTCGCCTTGCGACGACCTCAGCGATTTTGAAGACCGTGCGAGCCACCAGACCCGTACGCTCCCGTGGTGACGGAATCGCCTTATTTGCCAGCCTTTTCGAGATACCTAGCCGTGCGGCGACCGGTAGTTACTTTTGGTAAACACCGTCCAGGAAGCACCAGAGGGCTTCGCACGCTGCGATCGTCGCGTCGCAAACCTCGCCACGCATGGCCGACGATCCGGCGGCCCGCTCTATGATTCGCCATTCCTTGGCCGAATGAACGACGTCGGCGTCTTTGTGCACGGTGAAAAACTCAAACTCGCGTGGATCCGCAAATCCGTAAAAGCGCCGTAACCCCTCGATCTTCACTTGCGCTATCGCCGGGACCTGTGATTCAAAGGCGTGCAACGCAGCCAGACCGGCATAGAACGGGCGATTACGGCAGAGCTCCGTAAAGGTCTGCACGAGTCGCGCGGTGGCCGGCATCGCTTGAACTGCGGCGAGCTCGCGCTCCGTGAGCCCTAACGCCGCACAAAAGCGCATCCAGAGCCGTGGATGATTGTCCGGACCCATTTCCTCGTCCAAGAGGTTTTCGAGAATTGTCTGACGCGCACTTAGGTCGCAGGTTCCGTCGGCGGCAAAGTGTGGCGTGTTCGAGTGAACAGCACTGAGATAAGTGGGCTCTGCTAGCACATGCTGCAGATACTGACCGGCGTACTGCCGGAGCTGATCGCGCGACAGTTGCCCCTTCGACCACGCGACGTAGAAGGGATGGCCGAGTAGATGGCGGTGTTGGATGATCTCGCGGATTTCAGCTTGGAATGCAGACTGCGTTGCCGTTCTCATGTACCGCGGGTTCGGTACGGCTGGCTAGCGGCCTTCGTAAAGCGATAGACTAAGCGCGGGGAGAGGCCGGTGAATGCGGACGAAAAACGTTGCTTCATCGCTTGGGCGTGGGGTGTGCGACGGCCCAATCGAGGGCATCTTCCAGCGCCTCTTCTCCCCAAAAGAGTTCCTGGTTGACGACGCAGTTGGGGGCGCCGAAGATGCCAAGCTCGATCCCATGGCTCACGTTTTCAGGGAGCATGCCTCGCATGTCTGGAGCCTCGGCTCGCGCAATCCAGCCGCTTCCCCCGGTCTCGTCTAACAAACGATCCACGACGGCACGATCGCTAATATCGCGGTCCTCTGCGAAATTGGCGGTAAAAGTCCGCCGAATGAAGCTTCCACACCAGGGCTCTTCCGAAGCAGCACACGCGACGCGAGCTGCGAGCACCGAGTTTCGTGGAAAGACCGTCGGCTTCTGCCACGGTATCCGGTACTTTCCGGTTAGCCGCTCCATATCGCGCCACATATAGCGGCCGCGTCGCTCGTTGATGTTGAATGGCGAATCGTTCCAGCCTTGTAACTCAAAGATTGGGCCTAGTAAGAATGGCTTCCACGTTAAGACTACGCCGCGATCCGCGCAGAGTTGCTCGATGCGCATAGCGGCGATATACGAATATGTGCTGGCAAAGTCAAACCAGAAATCAAGCTTGCTCAAAGTGAAAACTCGCGCCGCTCTACCACGCGGCATTTAACTTGCAGCAGCATGACGAGGATTTGAAGGATCTTCTCCGGCAGAATCTTCGTGTTCGAGCCCGAGAGCAAACGACGGTGGCCGACGTCGAGCATGTACGGCCCAAACCGATAGGTCAGCGTGGGGTTCGACTCAATCTCGCCGAGGCTTGCGGCGTCCATCGACTACATTTTAGGGCGCACTAACTCCGGCGTGCAAGAGAGTTGGCGTGGATGCGCGCGGAGGCGACGCAAGGCATGCCGCCGTCGGTCGTCGGCTTCGCGTATTTGCTGGGCGCCGATTCGGGATCCAGCAACACGGACCCCGATGCGCAGGCTCCAACGTCATGTGGGCGGGCACGCCGTATGCCCACCTCATGATCCCCGTAGCGGTCGCCGGTTAGATCGTTATGCTGGTTTTAACTTCCAGCCCAGCCAGGTCCACGAGATACCGGCGAAAATGAAGTTCAGTCCGACGACGAACCCGATGAACCAGATCGCGGATATCGGCCACTGCGCCCAGAGCAGAATGCCCAAGATGATGCTGAGCACGGCGCTGGTCGCCACCCAACCGTAATTCGGAAACTGCATCAAAAGGGCAGTAATGAAGCGGAAGACCCCGCCGAACACGAACAGCACGGCGAGCAGAAGAGTGACTATGAGCGCGCCCCCGACGGGATGCTCGAGCAGCATCAATCCGACGATGATGTCCAGAACTCCGACCAGCAGCAACAAAATTATGTGGCCCGCGCCGCGCGCCATGAAGGCGGCAACGAGCTGACCGATCCCCGCGATGACCAGTACGATGCCGAGGGCGAAAACGGATGCCAGTGTGGCCGCGCCCTCGGCCCAAATGGCGTAGATCCCGACCAGGATGAACAGGATGCCTAGTGCGACGTACCAGCCCCAATTCTTTTGGGCCTCCGCGGCATCCGCGACGATTTGCCTCACGACGAACCTCCTTCGTTAAGCTCCATCCAAAGGGGTTGTGCCTATGGTATACGATTCGGGCGGCCGAGGCCAGCAGCGGGGGAGGGCCATAGGGCTCGGCCCGAAGTGCTGCTTTCATGGCTGACAGTACGCTGACCAGTTCCCCCTACGATTCCGTGTTCGAGTCGCGCTGGCTTCAGGAGGCCGCCCCGGACCGCTGCTTCCCCCAGGACGAGATGCCGGCGGAGAGCGCCTTCCAAATGGTGAGCGACGAGCTCTTCCTCGACGGCACGGCGCGACAGAACCTCGCGACGTTCTGCCAAACCTGGGACGATGAGTACGTCCATCGGCTGATGGACATCTCGCTCAACAAGAACTGGATCGACAAGGAAGAGTACCCGCAATCCGCCGCGATCGATCGGAAGTGCCTGAGCATGGTCGCCGATCTGTGGAACGCGCCGGCCTGCGACGACGCGACCGGCACCAATACGATCGGTTCGAGCGAAGCCTGCATGCTCGGCGGGATGGCGATGCTGCGACGCTGGCGCACGAAAATGAAAGCCCTCAACAAGCCGGCGGACAAGCCGAACTTCGTGTGCGGACCGGTCCAGGTCTGCTGGCACAAGTTCGCGCGCTATTGGGACGTCGAGATGCGCGAAATCCAGATGGAGCCGGACCGGCTGTTCTTGGATCCGGAGCGCATGGTCGACGCCATCGACGAGAACACGATCGGCGTCGTCCCGACGTTCGGCGTCACCTATACCGGCAACTACGAATTCCCTGAGCCACTCCACGACGCGTTGGACAAGTTGCAGAAGGCCAAGGGCCTCGACGTCGACATGCACGTCGACGCCGCCAGCGGCGGATTTCTCGCCCCGTTTTGCGCGCCCGAGATCGTCTGGGACTTCCGGCTGCCGCGCGTGAAGTCGATCAGCAGCTCGGGCCACAAGTACGGCCTCGCGCCGCTCGGCACCGGCTGGATCATCTGGCGCGACGCGGCGGCGCTCCCCGACGACCTGGTTTTCAACGTCGACTACCTCGGCGGCAAGGTCGGTACGATCGCGATCAACTTCTCGCGGCCCGCCGGCCAGGTAATCTCGCAGTACTACACGTTCATCCGGCTCGGCCGCGAGGGTTACAGAAACGTGCAGATGAGCGCGTATCAAGTCGCGGCGTATTTGGCGAACGCCATAGCTCCGCTCGGACCCTACGAGTTCATCAGCACCGGCGATCCGAAAGAGGGAATCCCGGCGGTGTGCTTCCGCATCAAGGAGGGCGCAGACCCGGGCTACACGCTGCTCGACCTCTCCGACCGGCTGCGCATGACTGGCTGGCAAGTCCCTGCGTTTGCACTCTGTGGCCGCGCCTCGGACATCACCGTCATGCGGATCATGTGCCGCCGCGGCTTCGAGAAGGACTTCGCCGCATTACTGATGCGCGATTTCAAGGCCGCGCTGGCATTCTTCGAAAGCCATCCCCGCCCGGAGATACGCCCGTCCGAAGGAACCGGCTTCCACCACTAGTTATCGCGAACTATCGCATCCCGGGCGAGCCAGGTTTGGCGACGAAGTCGTACAGGCCGCCCGCGTATCGCGCCGTTCCGGAGATCGTGCCGTCGGCGGCCATCGTGCCGGTGAGGGCGAGCACGTCGCCGACGTGCAGCAGCACGTAGCCGTCACTTGGGTTGACGCTGCCGATCACCGGCTCGATTCTTCCGGTCAGCTGATCAGGGCGTGCCGAGATGGCCGTGTAGGTCCCCTGGATAGTTCCGTCGTGCACGACCAGTAGCATTTTGCCGACGTAAGGCGCGGCAAACGGACCGAACGCCGGGCTCAACGCTGTGACGTACGGAGCGTACGTCGTTTCGCCCGTATTGGTTACCGCTTGGGCGGGCGCCGCTAGGCACGCGGCGGCAAAGAGAGCTACCGCCGGCACGGCGCGGCAAAAATCGAAAATGTTCATGTTTCCAGGATGCTCCCGGCGGCTAGAGAGCTGCTGAGTTTTCGATGAGCGGCGGATTAGGATAGCGAAACAGACTCCCGTGAAGACGCGACCAGACATCCGCAACGTGGCGATCGTGGCACACGTCGATCATGGCAAGACGACCCTCGTGGACGCGATGCTCAAGCAGAGCGGTGTCTTCCGCGAGGGCCAGCAGGTAGCCACGCGGGTCATGGACTCTAACCCGCTCGAGCGCGAGCGTGGGATCACGATCCTCGCGAAGAACACGGCCGTGCGCCACGGCGACGTGAAGTTCAACATCGTCGACACCCCGGGGCACTCCGATTTCGGCGGCGAGGTCGAACGCGTGCTGCAGATGGTGCAGGGCGTGCTCCTGCTCGTGGACGCCGCCGAGGGCGTCATGCCCCAGACGCGCTTCGTCCTGCGCAAGGCGCTCGAGCTCGACCTGCGCGCCATCGTCGTCGTCAACAAGATCGATCGGAAGGACGCGCGTCCGCAAGAGGTCGTCAACGAGACGTTCGACCTCTTCGTCGAGCTAGGCGCCAACGACGAGCAGGCCGACTTTCCCGTGCTGTTCACCAACGCGAAGGCCGGCATCGCGAAGCGCTCGTTGGACGACCCCGGCGACTCGCTCGAGCCGCTGTTCGAGACGATCGTAGCGCGCGTGCCGGAGCCGCCGTCGGAGGAGGGCCCGTTTCAGCTGCTGATCTCGGCCATCGACCACAACCGCTACGTCGGGCGCATCGGCATCGGCCGCATCTTCCGCGGGACGTCGCGTCGCAACGAGCCGATCGTCAAGCTCGCGCGCGACGGCGCCGTTACGACGGGTCTGCGCCTCGCGACGCTGCTGACCTTCGCCGGGCTCGAGCGCATCGACGTCGAGGAGGCGTCAGCCGGCGACATCGTGTGCGTCTCGGGAATCGAGGATCTCAACATCGGCGACACGATCGCGGACGCGGAGGCACCCGAGCCGATCGCCGCGGTCGCCGTCGACGAACCGACCGTCTCGATGTTCTTTTCCGTGAACAACTCGCCGTTCGCGGGCCGGGAAGGCAAGTTCCTCACGTCACGCCAGATCCGCGAGCGCCTCATGCGCGAGCTGGAGTCGAACGTGGCGCTGCGCGTCGCGGACACCGTGTCGCCCGACACGTTCGAGGTGCGCGGGCGCGGCGAGCTGCACCTCGCGATCCTCATCGAAACGATGCGCCGCGAGGGTTACGAGCTGGGCGTCTCCAAGCCGCAGGTGATCGTCACGGAGCGCGATGGCAAGCGCTACGAGCCGGTCGAGTACGTCGTCGTCGACGTTGCCGAGGAGTACGCCGGCGCGGCGATCGAGGCGCTCGGCAAGCGCAAGGCGACGATGTCGAACATGCTGACCGTCGGCGACGTGCAGCGGCTCGAGTACACGATGCCGACGCGAGCCATCTTCGGCCTGCGCGGCGAGTTGCTGACGCTGACGCGCGGCACCGCCGTGCTCTCGCACACCTACTACGACCACCAGCCGTGGCAGGGCGAGCTGCCAGGCCGCAACGTCGGCGCGCTGGTTGCGAGCGACACGGGGCGGTCGACGGGCTACGCCCTAATGGGCCTCGAGCAGCGCGGCCGTTTCTTCATCGGCCCTGGCATCGACGTCTACGAGGGGATGATCGTCGGCCGCGCCGGCGACGAGTACGACGTCGCGATCAACGTCGTGCGCGAGAAGAAGCTCACCAACATGCGCGCCGCGGGCTCCGACGAGAACGTCAAGCTCGCGCCGCCGGAAGAGCTCTCACTCGAGCGCTCGCTTGAGTTCATCGACGACGACGAGCTCGTCGAGGTCACCCCGAAGTCGATCCGCCTGCGCAAGCGCATCCTCGACGAAACCGCGCGGCTGCGGCTGCGCAAGCGCGAGGCCGCGAAAGCCTAAGGCCTCACCGCGCGACCGAGAACTGCCGGGCGAAATAGTCCGCCGTTGCCGTGTCGGCCTCGAGCCAGGGCGCGTAGCGGAGAAAGCCGTGGATCTCGTTGGGGATCACGATCTCTTCGAATGGAACGCGCGCGAGCCGCAGCCGCGCCACGAGATCGACCATCTGGTGGAACTCGACGTTGCGGTCGTCGTCGCCCTGGATGAGCAGCACAGGCGACTTCCACGTCGCGATCGAGGAATCGGGCGAGGATTGCCAGGCCAGCTTCATCAACGCTCGCGCGTCATACTGTTCGTAGCGCTTGAGCTGCGTGAATCCCCACACCGGATTGTCGATGTCGAGCGACCAGTCGTGCACGCCGTGAAAGTCGACGCCGGCCTTGAAGATGTCAGAGTTGCGCGCCAGCGCCAGCGCCGTGAGGTATCCGCCGTACGAGCCGCCCCAGATTCCGATGTGCTTCGGGTCGACGCTGTGCTGGCGCTGTAAAAAGCGCGCTCCGGCAACGACGTCTTGGTACTCGGACGCGCCGGTCGGCCCCCAGCGCGGCGGAAAGTTGAAGTCGTGGCCGTAACCGATGCCGAGCCGATAGTTCACCGACAGCACGACGAAGCCGTGATTGGCCAGATATTGGTTTACGGCGTACGCGTTGGAGTAGTAGTCCATATAGTGCCAGGTCAACAGCATCTGGCGCGGCGGACCGCCGTGCACGAAGATGATGCCCGGGTGCTTTTCGCCGCCGCTCGGTACGAACAGCTGGCCGTAGACGCGTCCGCCATCCGGGGCGCGGAACGTCACCTCGCGGGGCGTGACGAGCTGCGAGGAGGGAAAGTCGCTCGGAAGCATATTGCCGTCAAGCGCGGTTTGCTTTGCGATCCCGACACTGGGGTTCGAGAGCGTGTGGAAAGGAACGCGCAACGTAACGAGCGGAGGCTGCTGCGCGGTCGCGTGGTCGAAGGCGATAGCTCCGCCCGCGAGCGCAACCGGTTGCCAGTCGCTTCCGGCTCCTTTCGTCAGCTGGAAGATGTTTGCGGTTCCAACGTCAACCATAAAGATGTGCCGGCGATCGTCGTCGCCGGGCGTCGCACCGGTGTTGGCCGAATACACGACGGACTGAAGGTCCGGCGAAACGGAAACGTCCTCGACCATGAAAGACCCCGGTGTTAGCAGCCGCGCCGGACCGCCCGCGGCCGCGACCGCGTACAGGTGCGGCCAGTTGTCCTCTTCGCTGTTGAAGACGAGACGATCGCCGGCGACCCATTCCAGAAACGGACCAAGTCCGGTCTGCGGCAGCGAGCCGCGCGGCGTATTTGGGCTCGACCACACGAGCCGTCCCGCGCCGGAGCGCGCGTCCGCGACCCAAATCTGCCACGGTGTCAGGTTCCAGTCGAGCGGATTTTGCGGCGGCCCGCCGTCGCCGTGCAGCCGCACGAACGCGACGCTCGCGCCGTCGGGCGACCAGCGCGGCATCGTGTCCTGCGACGTCGTCGGCGCAAGATATTGGATCGGCGTCGCATCGTTGCGATAGATTCCGATGAAGCTGTGATCGGTCCGAGTCGAGACGAAGGCAAGCGCGGTTCCGTCCGGAGACCAGTGGAGATCGGAGTCCTGGCCGCGATCGAAGAGCAGCCGCTTCGCCGGTGCGGCGCCGTCGGTCGGCGCGATCATCACCGCGCCGCTGTTCGTGAAGGCGACGCGTGAGCCGTCGGGCGAGATGGCCGGCGTATCGCCCGCACCCAGCAGCTTCGGCGAGCCGGTCCTGAGCGAAGTCGAAGGGCTGGTAGAGACCAACCAGACCTGCATGTCTTGCTGCGTGGGATATGAGGCGGGATTGGGCTGCAGCGGGTCGGGCCAGTTCGCGTCATGATCGCCGCCGCGCACGTAGACGACGTGCGAATCGTCGTTGGAGATGACGAGATTCGTTATCTCCTGGCCATCGTCGGCGCCGGACGAAAACAGCTCCTTCGGAGCGAAGTCGGGCGCGTGCGCGAACCAAATCGTTCGCACACCTTCCTTATCGAGCGTATAGACGATCGCCGTTCCCTGTTTATCTCGCGCGAGTGCTTCGGGGAATGGATAACTCAAGATTTGGGCAAGCGTAAAAGCGGCAAGCAGCATGCTGCTTCCTACGCCGTCGCGGGCACCCGTTCCCCGACTCTGAACGTCAGCTCGCCGCGGGCGTCGTCGAAGCCGACGTCCACGCTGTCGCCCTCGTTGATATCCCCGGCGAGGATCTTGCGCCCGAGCGGCGTCTCCACTTCCTTTTGTATGGTGCGCTTGAGCGGACGCGCGCCGTACACCGGGTCGTAGCCGACCTTGACGATGTGGCGCTTGGCCTCGTCGGAGAGCGCCAGCGTGATGCGCCGCTCCGCCAGTCGCCGCCGCAGATGCCCCAGCTGGATGTCGACGATCTTCATCAGATCCTCCTCGCTGAGGCCGTGGAAGACGATGATCTCGTCGACGCGATTGAGGAACTCGGGGCGGAAGTGCTGGCGCAGCTCGTCGAGGACCGTCGCCCGCATGATCGCGTAGTCTGCGCCTTCGAAAGAGCCCTTGTAATCGAGGATGCGATGGCTGCCGATGTTCGACGTCATGATCACGATCGTGTTCTTGAAGTCGACGGTGTGGCCCTGACCGTCGGTCAACCGTCCGTCGTCGAGGATCTGCAGGAAGACGTTGAACACGTCGGGGTGCGCCTTCTCGATCTCGTCGAACAGAATGACGGAGTACGGGCGCCGCCGCACCGCCTCGGTGAGCTGACCGCCCTCCTCGAAGCCGATATATCCGGGTGGCGCGCCGAGGAGACGCGCGACGGTGTGGCGCTCCTGATACTCCGACATGTCGATCCGGATCAACGCATGCTCGTCGTCAAACAAATACTCGGCGAGCGCGCGCGCCAGTTCCGTCTTGCCGACGCCGGTCGGGCCGAGGAAGATGAACGAACCGATCGGCCGATTCGGATCCGAGAGCCCGGAGCGCGATCGCAGGACCGCCTCCGCGACCGCGTCGACGGCCTCGTTCTGTCCGATCACGCGCTTGTGCAGCTCGTCCTCGAGATGGAGCAGTTTCTGCTTCTCGCCC